>SUXI01000018.1 GCA_015060975.1 Bacteroidales bacterium | reverse complement strand
GGGTCGGTGCAGCAATGGGAATACTCACTCCACTTGCTCAAATAACCCCGTTGTTAATGGCTATGGGTAAAATGATGTCCTGGATAAAAGGTTTGCAATGGGCGTCAATGTGGTCAAGCATTAAGGGCTTTTTGTATGCGAGCCGAATACAGATGCTTATGATGAACAGGGAACTAATAACAGGGCAGTTTGCTTCTAATGGTTTCCTTATCAATATAACCCGTGCAACTTTGGCTGTTGTTCGTTTTGCAACGGTAGGTTTGTTTCAAGGGTTAAAAGCCTTAGGTGCATTTGTGCTGTCTCTTGTAACAGGTGGTGCAACCTCTGCGACATTTGCGACTATTGCATCCGGAGCTTTTGGAGCATTTAAGTTGGCTGCAACAACTGCGTGTCGTGCAGTCAGTGTGGCAATAATGAATATCCCTATTATTGGTTGGATTGCAGCTGCTATTGCAGCACTTATTGCCATAGGTGCATACTTCTGGAATACCTCTGCTAAATTTCGTGCAGTACTCAAAGGTTTGTGGGCTTCGTTCAAGACTGTTTTTACAGGTATTGGAGAGATGGCTAAACAAGTGTTTGGTGGTATCGGCGATCTTATAAAGGCAGCGTTCTCTCTTGATGGAGACGGTATTAAGGAGGCTCTTAATAGAATGAAAAGCGGTTTTGCCGACTATGGCAGTCAGGTAGGCAAGGCTTTTAATGATGCTTATAATGCCGAAATGGCTGCGTCAAAAGAGGAGCAGGAGAAAAAAGACAAGGAAGATGATGTACTTGCCGGTATTCCGCAGGTGGAAATCCCGGAAACTCCTGTAACCCTTGACCCGACGGCCGGCACACTTGGGACAGTCGGAACAGCACCAGCTTCTACCAGCGACAAGGTGAAGAATGTAACGGTGAATATTGAGAAGCTTGTTGAACGCTTTGAGATACACACCACCAATCTGCAGGGAGACATTTCGCGTGTCAAGGATATGGTAAGCGAAGCCCTGCTGTCAGCGTTGAACGATGTAAATTTAGCATAATGATATCACCAATAAGTTTTCAATTTGTGGCGTCGGGCGTAGCGACGCAGGTAAAGGGGTCGTTGTATAGGTTTAAGCCGTCGAGGACAGGAAAGAGCCCGAACTGGGATGGGAGAGGGAATGAGATAACGACAAATGAGCAAAGGAGCCCGATAACGGACAAGAGTTATTGGAAGGACCGTTATGTGCTATGTGAACTGACTTTAGAGAACCGCAAGAAGGATCGTCTTGTGATGAATGACGCAATTGTGTCGGTGAGCCGGACGAAGAATATCGTTACGACGCAGATTGTGGGGATGAACGGGACTGTTAAGGAGTATATCAGTGCGGGTGATTATAGTGTGAATATCGTTGTGGGTGTTGCTGCGGTGCGCGATGGTGTGATAGTCGATGAGTATCCGGCAGAGGGGTTGCGCGAGCTTCGTGCGTTCCTTGATGACAACGAGGCTTTAAGCGTGCACAGCGAGTTTCTTGAAGTGTTCGATATAACCAGCATTGTAGTGAAGAGTTTTTCGGTATCGCAGGACACGGCGAGCAATTACCAGGCAGTGAGCATCACGGCAGAGAGTGATGAGGAATACAATATTTACAGCACGGACTATTAAACAGCGTTTAAAACCCATTAAACATCATTTAACCGATGTATAGACTAACGGCAAAAATAGAGATAACAGGCTCAAAAAGTTGGAAGCTTGACAAGGTGACGGAGGTGGAAATCACGCTTGACACGGAGCAGCTTACCGACACGTGTAAAATCACGCTGCCCAAACGCATAAAATGGGACGGTGTGGCTGAAATGCCTGTGCGTCGAGGAGATGGGGTGAAGGTGTGGCTTGGCTATGATGACGATTTTCAATTGGCGTTCTCGGGCTACGTGCGCGATGTGGGTATTAAGACTCCAATAGTATTGACATGCGAGGACGAGATGTTTAAGTTGAAGCAAATGGCAACGGTAAAAAAGGCGTATAAGAGTGTAACGATTGAAACCTTGCTCAAGGATCAGGGGATAAGTTATCGGCTCAATGTTATGGGAGAGCAGAGCTTGGGACAGTATCGCGTGACTGCCGACACGGTAGCATCTTTGTTAGGTCACTTGCGAGAGAACGGCATCAGGAGTTTTTTCAGGTATGAAAATGGTGAGCCGGTGTTGTATTGCGGAGTGCTGTTTGAAAGAGAGGATAGCCCGACACAGGTATTTGAGACCGGTGTAAATATCATCAGCGACCAGAGCCTGGAACAGCAGCAGGCAGAAAATATAAGATTGCGCGTGAAGGCAATATCGTTGATGCCGAACAACAAGAAAATCAAGGTTGAGGTGGGCGATGCAGACGGGGAACACCGCACGCTGCACACCTACAACAAGACGGAAAGCGAACTCAAAGCGTGGGCGGAACAGGAGATAAAACGGTTGAAACGCGACGGTTTGAAAGGCAGTTTCACGACATTCGGGGCAAAACTTGTGGATAAACTTACCGCCATAGGGATAAAGATAGATGGTGAAAAAAAGGGGGTGTATCAGGTGGCGAAAAATGTAATAAAATATGGCACCGGAGGTTTCCGTCAGGAGATAACTTTGGGAGCAAGAATAGGAGAATAAAATCAGGAAATATCATGAATAATATAGCAGACGCGATAAGGAGAATGGCACAGAGCGGGCGACAAACGGTAAGCATGGTATGCACGGTTGACGTGGTAGATAAGGATGCCCGGACGATTGATTGCACTCCGATAGATGATGGTGCTCCGTTGCTTGGAGTGAACTTGCAGGCCAACCAGGATAGCAAGTGGGGAGTTGTAATATATCCCCGAGTGGGGAGCTATGTTGTGGTTGGTTTCGTGGCTGACGGCAATGCCGGTGTTGTGCTGATGACGGATGACATTGAGAGCATCGAGGTTGTGGTGAGCGACAAGACCAGTCGTGTGGTGATTGACGAGGAACGAGTGCGCATCGATGTGGGCGAGGAAACGAGCGCGGAGCTTACGAAAGATGGCGTTGTGCTGAATGGTGGCGAGCTGGGTGGACTGGTTAAGGTAGAGGAATTGACGAGTAAGTTGAACGAGTTGATTGATGCGTTCAACAACCATACCCATACATTGATGACAGGAACGGTTAATGTCGCCGGTTCGGCCACGGCCCAATCGAATGCGGCACCTATAACAGTTCCGGCTATCACGAGCAAGCACACGAAAGTGTCGCGAGGCGATTATGAAAACGAAAAGGTGAAGCAATGACCGAGAGCCTCGGCACGCAATAAGTCAAGAGGCTTGACACCCAATTAAAACAAATAGGAACGAAAAAATGAAAGGTATATTGATAGACAGCGAAACAGGCGACCTATTGGTTGAAAATGGCGGATTGGTAGTTGGAGACACGGAGGCCCAGACGGTGGAGGCGGTGCTTGTGGCTAACCGTGGCGAGTTTAAGGAGTCGCCATTGATAGGTGGCGAGGCGATGCAGATGCTTGGCGGGGTGGTCGATGTGATGTGGCCCGGGCGGGTGAAGAAAATGCTGCGAGCTTGTGGAGTGGAATGCGAGCGGGTAAAGGTAGATAATGGGGAGGTAATAATCGAGTAGTCGAGAGCCTCGGCACACAATAAATGAAATATAATGGGAACAGTAAAGGTGAAGGATAGACAGACGCTGCTTGATGTGGCTATTGAGACGAGTGGGAGCCTTGAGGGGCTTATGGATTTGGCGATAGCGAATGGGCGGAGTGTGACGGCAGCGCTTGAGGATGGTGAGGAATTGGAGACGGTGGAGGTGGCAGATGCGACGGTTGTAGAGCGATATGCGGTGGAGGGTGTTTGTCTTGCCACAGAAGAGGAAAATTGAAAATTGAGAATTAAATATATCAATATATGAGAACGATACAGGAAATCAAGGAAAGCATGACGAGTGCGTTCATGGCAAACGAGGATGCGGCACGGATATGGGGCTTCACTGTTGGTACCCCATGGAATGAGGTTATGGGTAGAGTGAGTGTGGAGAATGTGCTGATGTGGGTAGTTGCAGTGTGCTGCCATGTGGTGGAGGGATTGATGGATGCCCACAAGCGAGAGGTTGACGATATGCTTAGCGCCCGATTACCTCATGGTTTGAGATGGTATCGAGAAAAGGCTTTGATGTTTATGAAAGACAAGGAGCTTAAAATGGATAGCGACGAGTATGACACCAGTGGAATGAGTGAGGCAGATGTTGCAGAATGCCGAGTGGTGAAATATGCGGCAGTTGAAGAGGATGCTCAGACGGGTATTCTGATCCTTAAAGTCGCCGGGGAGGCTGGCGATGGAACCCGGCAACGGCTGGGGGAAGAAGAGGAGATGATGTTGCGCAACTATATGAATGAGGTGAAGGATGCTGGAGTGTTAATCAATATAATCAATCGGGAAGCGGACGTTTTTGGCTGCGAGGTTGATGTGTATTATAACGCAAATCTTGATGCAGAAGAAATAAGGAAGAATGTAGAGGAACGGATAAGGGGCTATGTTGCGAATTTGCCGTTTAATGGTGAGTATCATGATATGGGGCTTGTTAATGAGTTGCAGGGGGTGCAAGGAGTAAAGGTTGTGGATTTAAAAAACTCATGGAGCGGGATTGATGAAGATTCGCGAGCCTCAATTATAGGTCTTGCCTATCCGGTGAGTGGCTATTTCAAGGTGGAAGGAGTGAATATAAATATGAAGCCTTATGGAAAGTATTTATGATGTTGATATAAAGAGATTAATAAAACTGCTATTGCCGATGCGATGGCGCAATGCAGGGTTATTGGCATTGATTAGGGCCTTGACAGAACCAATAGCCGGACTGCCGGCAGAGGTGAAGAATTATAAAGCGAAGCAAGAATATCGAATGAGTTATAACGGACAGGTGTGCCGGTTGCGCGGGTTGCTGAATGATGAGTTTGATGCGGATGAACGCCGAATAACAATAGTTGATGCAAAAGGCGATGATGCAAACAGATATTTATTTGTATATGCGAGGGGTGATGGTCAAAATGTGTTATTGCCTCGAATGGTAAGGGAGAGGCACAGCCCGTCGTTGGATAAATGGGATTTTGAGGTAAATGTTCCCATGGAATTGAAGGAAAAAGAATTGCGTATAAAAGCGATTATAAATGAGTATAAACTTGCCTCGAAGAGGTATAAAATAAATTATATGTAAAGATGGATAAGGTAATAGGAAATTACGGAGGTCAAGCTGATAACAGTTTCCCGCTTGATTGTGGCACGCTTGAGGCGTTGCAGACAAATACACGGTTGGTAGAGTTGCTTGGTAATATCGCCGGTGATAAGATAATTCTGAGTGGTTGTGAACTGAATGCAGAGGGCACGGAGCGCAAGGAGGGTTATGTTTTTTTGCGTACCCGGGATTACCCTATGGGTGAGATATTGCGATGGGCAGGAGGCAGTGTATTTTCGGGCATGAAGATAGTGACGGAAGATGTTCAAGTTGTGACAGAAGGGAATGTTTATTCGAAAGCATACAGCCGCAGGTATCTTGTTTCGGGTTATGGCGGGGAACACTATGATTGGGAGGATTTCAGGGAGCCATATTCGGAGAGTTTGCTGAAAGTTAAACAGGTACTAACTGAAGCGGAACAGGAGATTGCCCGAGAAAACATAGGAGCGGCAAGCGCTAAGATTCTGAGCGGTTTGGAAAATACGATTAATGGATTGGATTCTTATTCCAAGGTGCTGCATTCATTAATTGTGGGGTTGACTCAAGGAAAACAGGCGAAGCTTGTCGATGGGGAGACAATAAAGACGATTAATGGTCATTCGTTGCTTGGAGGTGGGGATATTACGTTGCCTACCGTTGAAGGCGTTGAGGTGCCGGATTTGAGTGGCTATCTGACCAAATCGGGGGCAAGGGAGGAATATACAAGGAAAGCAGATGTGGGGCTCTTTGATGTTGACAGATATTATCCTGCGGTAGCAAGTGAATATCATAACTCGGCGAGTGCGCGTAATTCTGTGCCTCATGCGGCGAGACGTAAGGGGCTAACGATAACCTACCAGACGGGGGACGGTGTTCATGTAGTGGAACGGTTTGTTGGTAGCGGTGCGCTTGATTTGAGTACGGAGAGGGATTGGAGTAACAATAATTATTGGTTGCGCGAGTTCCCATACGTTATAAATATTCATGATTTCAAGAGTCTTGCTGAAGGTGAATATTTTAGTGATTTGACTGATGCAATCAGATGGGTACCTAATTGCCATAAACGCCCCGGGGTGATTGTTACATGCCAGACGGGTGTGGGTGAATGGTTGTTGAAGCGATTTATCGGAACCGGAAGTGCAGACTGGTATGCTACCGGCAGCAAATGGGTTGATATAGACACGGTGCGCCGTTCGGTGAGTGTTGTTGTTGCAGCGTATGACTCAACGGAGGATGAGAAACGATGTGCGGATATTGTGGCAACAGATGAGACCGGTGGTTACTCTGCGATACGCCAGGCGATAAACCGCCTTGGGGAAAATGGGGGGACGGTTCAGCTGATGAGCGGAACATATTCAGCGCCAGTTGTTGATGGCGAGACTGATAATGTGTTGCTGACGGAACGTGTGTATATGACCAAACCAAATGTCATATTGCAAGGTGTGGGTTATGGAACACGAATTACCACAAAATCGGATGTCGCAACCGCTAATATACAGTTGTCGTCACATGGCTGTATGCTTCGCAATCTGTCGCTATCCCTTGGGGTTAAAGACACTAATGGGAGTGGCATTGTGTATGAGAATGTAAAGATTGCCGGCGAGGTGGTAAATATGTATGCCGGGAAAGATGATGTTGCGAAAGTGATTGCCGTTAAACCCTCGGCGGGAATCAAGGGGATACAAACAGCAATGAACAAACTTCCCGATGGAGGGAAGATAATGCTTGAAGCGGGCAGATATGAGAGTGTAGCCGGTGAGGGCTTGGGGTTGTTTACCCCCAATATCACTATTGAGGGGCAAGGGAAAGCGACTATTATCAGCAGGACAGGCTCCACCAATGATGTGTTTGTGCAAGAGGCATACGCTGGAGTGGTGAAAAATGTTGTGCTTAAGGATTTGGCGATAGAGCATGGCGGTACGTTTATTACTTCTTCATATAAAGAAAGACCGGTGAAGTTAATTAACTGTTGGGTCGGTGGCAAATATTGTCATCAAAACCAAGAAACTTGCAACAATATTATTACAGTTGGCAAGGGGATGGATTTTGAAACGGTATTCAAGGCTTATGAGTCAATATCATCATCGACGCCTTTACCTTTGGAAACGAATCGATATGAAATACATGTGTACGGTCATGTGAAAGAGGAAATAGGTAAACGATTATATTTAAATAAGCAGTATGTTGATATTATTGGCCATAATGCTGTGATTGAATATGAGGATAATAACGCTGTAGGTGAATCAGCATATCCATGCGCTGTGATATTAGACAACGCAGTGACTAATCCAGGAGTAGCGCAGTGGTATGGTGATTACAACCATTCGACATATCGAGACCTGCATTTTTTGAGAACAGGGACTGTAAACGCTTGGAATTTCCCATGCGTAGAGTTGAGAAGCGATTATGTTACTTTAATTAATTGTACGTTTGAAAATCGCACTAAATCAGCAACGGAATTTGTGCCAGCAAACACTCCGTCTGGATCTGACGACAAAAACGGAGCTCGACGACATGGTATGGTTATATTCTGTAATAATTTTGATGATGCTTGTAAAACGCGATTGGTTAATTGTGTAGGCATTGGTTCACCATACGGATTTATGAACACACGAGGGTTCTATATTGTGGCAGGCTCCCCTAAACTATATAACTGTATCGGATATGGCGGAGGTATGGGAGAAAGAAGTCACGGTATTATTTGCCATAGGTATTCAAAGCCAACATTGTTCAATTGTGTGGGGTATGGTTCTCCATACACGATTGACGACTCAAACGGTGAGTGTTGTGGCATTAGATTTCAATCAATGACACAAGCGGAATGCCACAACTGCGTAGGCTATGCGGGTAGCGCGGACAAAGGTTCGGGCATTTCGGCATGGCACAAATCACAACCAAGACTTATCAATTGCGTAGGATATGGTGGCCAGGGGAAAGAGTCGGTTGGGCTTGACATTGCAGACCAAGCCAACCCGTTGGTGCTCGGTGGGTACTATGGGGTCGCTAATAATGCTATGGCTGTAACATTCGAGAAAAATTCAGGGTATCGCATGAAATTTGTTTTTTCGCCCGATGCAAAATGCGTGATAAAGCAATGTGTAACATGGTTGACAACGGCCAATATAACTGAGAATAATACGCCTATAGGCACAACATTCAGCTTATTAAAAGCCGATGGAACAAAAATTATTGATAAGAGTGCAGTTAACGTAGGAATGTCAGCTCTGACTTATCCAGATGCAGCAGAGGTCATTATTGAACCAGGAGAAGAATTAACGGTATTATGGCAAGACGCAAACGGCAATGAAATTGCAGTTGCAGATGACACGTTGAAGTTGCAATTTGTATATCAATATGCGGCTGAAGGCGGTCATGGTTTGCGCTTGCTTCGCAACTCAAAAGGAGTTATGCGAGATGTATCGTTTGAGAGCAATATTGAGGGTGATGGGGTGTTGATTGATACAATCTATAACACCTCGGAGCTTGATAGATGCACTATAATCGGGCATGGGGGCAATGCTATTTACTCTAAACGTGCAGCTCTTGATGGGGTAAATATTCGTAATACCTCAATAAAAGGAGATATTGCAAATGTAAATTCATTTAAGGAGGTGGAATCAATAGGAGGAAATAATTGTAAGATATAACCGAACCTGCATTAAGGGGGCGGCAGAAAAAATAAAGCCCCCAACCTGTTAGTAGAAGATCTCACCCAACATACTAACACAAGATGCGCCATCACGCATGGTCGGAGGCTTTGATGCCTTTTGACCGCGTGATGGCGTTCTTGTGTTTGCTTACGCAAATAGTATGTTAGGTGAGATGGTGCAAAGTTACAAATTTTTGGGGTAATCCCTATTTTATAAACCAATTAAATTGTATTTTATGAATGAATAAGTATTATTTGATGCTTGAAAAGGTCCTAAAATCGGACAAAACACAGCAAAACAAGAAAGGTGGTATAAGATACCTACTAAACGAACAGATTACTCTGACTCCTGCCGATCTCTTGGATATATTTGAGAGCCACGGTATAGCGAGAAAGAAGTTGCGTAGTGAACTAAACCTATTTATGGAGGGTGAGCGAAATGTCGAGAAGTATAGGGAAGCCGGTATAAATTGGTGGGATTATTGCGGTTCGATATTGGTAAACTCCTATCCTACTTATTTTGAAAAATTGCCACCATTGATTGACAAAATCAACAGAGAGAAGCGTAACAGCAAGAATTATGTGTTGTTTCTTGGGGAGACGGGCGTGGAGAGTAATCAAATGCCTTGCCTAAGCCTTGTGCAATTTCAGATTGACAATGGGGAATTGGTCGTATCGGCATATCAACGCAGCTCTGATGCTAATCTTGGGCTTCCGGCTGATATTTACCACCTATATTTAATAAGCCGACAGATTGATTTGCCATTGAAAACGATAACAATAAATTTCGGCAATGTGCATATCTATGAGAGTAATGAAATAAATACACGCAGGCTTCTTGCCGGCGAGGAGAACGTAAAATTTGAACTGAATGTGTGAAAAGGTATATAAGTCTGCACCATTGCCATTTCAGGGGCAGAAACGCCGTTTTTTGAACGACTTGCGAAATGTTATTGCTCGTTTCAATGATATTGATATTGTCGTAGATTTATTTGGTGGAAGTGGTTTGCTTGCCCATACAGTGAAGCGAGAACGCCCGGAACTGAACGTAATTTACAACGATTATGACAACTATTGTGAGAGGCTTGAAAATATTGCCACGACCAATGATATTTTGGCGCGGCTGCGAAAGATGGTGAAAGATGTTCCTGCAGACAAACGCATCCCTGATGCTATACGTGGCAAAATACTTGAGGTGATTGCCGAATATGCAGGGAAAAGTTATGTCGATTATTTGACATTAGGCTCATCGTTATTATTCAGTGGAAAGTGGGCGGATAGTTTTGCAGAGTTGTCGAAGCACGCGATGTATAATTGCGTGAAACAGAATGATTATTGTGTTGATGGCTATTTAGATGGATTAGAAATAACTCACAAAGATTATAAGGAACTATTTAATGAGTACAAAGGCAATAAACGTGTTTTATTCCTTATTGATCCGCCTTACCTTTCGACAGATTGTGGCTCTTACAAAAGTTATTGGGGTTTGTCGGAATATCTTGATGTATTGAAAGTGCTTGTCGGAACAAAATATATCTATTTTACAAGTAACAAGTCGCAGTTAATAGAACTTTGCGAATGGATAAAGGAAAATATGGATATTGGAAACCCTTTTGAAGGCGTGGAAAAACGTTTGCAACAAAACAGGCTAAACTATCAAAGCTCATTTACTGATATTATGTTGGTGAAAGAGTAAAAAAAGAGTGTAAAAGCGGCAACTTAAACACTCAATTAAAAATGCTTGGGGAAGCAAAAAAAGAAAAACCAACCTTGATCAAAGACCAATTTTTCGATTGCAATTCTGTTTTGAAATAGAATGCAAATAGGTAAATTAATATCTTAATCTACTATACAAAGGTAAAAAAAATTAATGAAACTACCAAATAAAACCGATTGAAAATTAGTGTCTAACGCACATTTTTAAGTGAATTTTGGGGCAAAAATAAAAGGCTTTTAATTACTGTTCAAATAGCGATTAAATGCCTTTCAAATTGTGTGTATTTGAGGATGCGAAAAGTGAGAAAATTGTACGTTTCGTTTTGAAAAATTGTACGTTTCGTTTTTGCGATTATATATATTATATTTTTATAATAAGCATCGTAATATATGGGATACTATTTGTGTAGGTGGAATGGCTTTATTTTTTATGAGTGCTATTCAACTAAAAACGATACTTGTAGGGTGGGATATATTGAGTAATTTGTTTATAGCATTATCAACAATAATTATGCTATTTATTGTTAAGGGTAGAAAATTGATTGTTGGATATTTGTTATTGGGAGTATTTGTTGCATTGGCTATTTTGTCAAGGTTCCCCAATGCGGTATTAATCCCGATTGTAATGTGTGTGATATGCGTAAATAATGAGACGATAAATATCAAGCTAAAATATACCATATTATTCTTCATTTCGATGTGTATTACAATGTATTTGGTAATAATTTATATTTACGTAGATCTAAATTCATATATTATCGCATGGCAAGAATGGGGAGTGTCAAATGGTCATGAGTTTATAGGTTTACTGAAAATTTATATTAAAGATATTATTCCATATATATGTTTTATGGGGATAATAATAATGGCTTATCTGTCTTTGTATCTTCTTATACAAATTGGTGGTAATTTGAGATATTCAAAAGGACGATATTTAGTTATGGTGTTTTGGACATCATTATTTCTATTGATATTATATCAATATGAACACCTTAACATTATGACAAATAATCTCTATACATCGCTTTATTTGTTGATAATGTTATATATATTGTATAAAAATTTAATAGGAGAAAATTCTAAAATTGTAAAAAAAATATTGTTGGTGGTTTTTTTATGTTCAATAGTGCCGGCTGTGGGAAGTAATACCGGTTGGTTTAAAATGGCGAATATCTCCTCTATAATATATTTGTTAACGTTGTTTTTGCCATATATCACAAAAATAATAAAAGATACATTAATAATTTTGTTGGTAACATTATTTGTGTTCTTTCCATATAATAAGATTAAAAAATTGTTTAATGATGAAGGGTTGTCTAAAACAACAGCATTATTAGATGTGCCATTTTTAAATGGAATATACACTACAGATGAGAATAAAGAGTTGCTAAATTATGTTTATGAAAAAGAATGCAATTCTACGACTGACGATGTGTTATTTGTTGGTTTCGGTCGTCAAATGTTTGAATATATATTAGATTGTAGGGCTCATTATGCGCGTCATGATTTTTTTGGAATTTTAGAAGATGAAAAATATATATCTTCAACAAAAAAGTATTTAGATCGAATTTCAACAATTAAACGTGTATATGTGATAAATAGAAGTCATCTATATTATAATACACCAATGGACGATATGTTGAATGAAATTGGGTTTAAATTGATAAAAAGAGAATATTGTTATAGGGAATATGAAAGGACTAATGTGCAATGACTATAGTATCGTCGTTGATAATTTTAATAACACCTTCATCAAGTAGAGTCCGAATCATATCTATTGTGTCGTATTGAGAAGCATTGGCATGAGAAATAAAATGTGAAATTTTGTGTCCGTCAGGTTGTGAGGCCATATAGATAATTGATTCTCTTAATCGTTCGGTTTCGGTTGTTGAAGAAGAGTGTTTCTTTGCCTCACGGCAATAATCACATTTTCCGCAAGAAGCAGTTGGTAGTTCTCCGAAATATTGTAACATTGAATTTACTCTACATTCATCATTTGTAAATGCAAAACGTTTCATCGCCTCAATGCGCTTTATTAATCTATCACGCTGATGCTCATATATATCTTTAGGTAAAAGTATATGTTTAGGGAGTTCCCTTGATGTTGTGTAAACGATATAAGGTGAAGATTTGCGAGGCACATAGTGAATGGCATGTAGTCGGGTTAAAGCCAATAAGGCGTTATATATGTTTTGTTCGCTGCAATTGAGACGATTAGCTAATAGCATTTCATTAATAAATACATAATCGGCGAAAAGACCGGAGTATGAGCGAAGTAAGGATTGAAATACATTATCGATATTTGGTTCAAGTTTTAAAGAATATAATTCTTCTTTATTTAGAAGAACCATAGTTCTCGAACTAGTGTTGATTTCTTCGATGAAATCGATATATTGAGCTTGAGAAAGGATTTTAAGAGCGCTATGGGTTGAAATAGGGGGAAGGTTAAAACGCTTACAAAATAAGTTGAAATTAAATTCATACACTTGGTTGTAGCCACTCCCAATCGCTACTTCAAGAAAATTTCCTAAAAGATCATATACGCGTTTTATAAAATCTTTGTCGGGAAATTTTTCGCTGATACGTCTGCTAAGTGTCGCTTTGTCATATTTTGCGACTAATAGCACTGCAAATGCAGGCTTGCCATCTCTACCGGCGCGTCCGGCTTCTTGGTAATATTCTTCAAGTGATGAAGGTAGATCATAGTGAATGACTGTGCGCACATTGGGTTTGTCGATTCCCATGCCAAAGGCGTTTGTCGCTACCATTACCCTACATTGGTCACTTTTCCACTTGTTTTGTTTCTCGTTTTTGTCTTCAGATGCTAATCCTGCGTGATAAAAATCAGCAGAGATACCTTCTTTATAAAGAATTTCGGCAATTTCGCGAGTGCGACGTCGAGATCTCACATATACAATTGCGCTCCCCGATGTGGCTTTAAGTATTTTAATTAGTTGACCTTCTTTGTGTTCTCCTTCTCTTACAAGATATGAAAGATTATTGCGAGAGAAACTTTTTGCAAAAATATTTCGTTGGCGAAATTCAAGTTTCGACATTATATCATCGACTACTTCGGGTGTTGCAGAGGCTGTTAGGGCGAGAATCGGTGCCACCGGGAATAATTTTCTGATGGTATTAATGTTGAGGTATGATGGTCTGAAGTCATACCCCCATTGAGAAATGCAATGTGCTTCATCAACAACGATTAATTTTACATCCATTAATCTTAAATAATTAATCATGCTTGTAGATTGAAGCTTTTCTGGTGAGAGATAGAGTAGCTTTACCTTTCCCAAACGGCATTTGTCTATTGCTAACCGATGTTCTGATTTTGTGAGTCCGGAGTGAATATATACAGCCTTGATGCCAAGTTGACGAAGATTGTCAACTTGGTCTTTCATTAACGAAATGAGAGGAGTTATAACAATAGTTAAACCATCAAAGACTAATGCCGGGACTTGGAATGTTATAGATTTACCTCCACCTGTTGGAAGTAACCCTAAGGTGTCATTCCCATTGAGGATAGATGTTATTATATCTTCTTGGCATGGACGAAATGATTCATATCCCCAGTGTTTTCTGAGAATCTCATGAATAATATTCATCGTTATTTTGACATTATTTAGATATACTAATTTCTTTAACTAATAGTTGTAAGCTTGAAGTCGCATTATGATGTTTATTTTCTTCAATAGTATAACAAATGTCAAAAGGCTTATGGCTATGAATATGTTCAAAATATTCTGCCATATTAAATGCTATGCCGTTAATAACTTTTCCCGAAGTATTATCAACCATCTCAAGTTTAATATGTTCTAATTGTCTTCCAACAAGTTTACTTGTGCCAAAGTCAATAACACCTTTTGTGCAAAATATAGGTTTATTATTTCCCGGTCCAAATGGTGAAAATCGTTTGAGCATTGATATGAACTCGTTGGTAATATCAGCAAATGTTAAGTATGAATCTATATCAAGTTGAGGTTTTAATTGTGATGGAAGAATATTTTCTGCAACAAATTCTTCAAACCTTCTGGCAAATTCAGGAATATTTTCCTCTTTAAGAGATAATCCTACAGCGTAAGTATGACCACCGAAATTTTCAAGTAAATCTCTTGCAGAATCAATGGCTCTGTAAACATCAAAACCTTGAACAGACCGAGAAGAGCCGGTTGCCAACCCATTTGTTAACGTTAGTACAACTGATGGTTTGTAATACAATTCGGTTAACCTTGAAGCAACAATGCCAATGATGCCTTTATGCCAATCTTTATTATAAATAACAATTGATTTCTTGTCTGAACTCATTTCTCCACGAGCTTCAAGAATTGCATTGGCTTCTTCTGTAATTTGTTTGTCAAGTTCTTTTCTGTCTTGGTTGTATTGGTCAATTGCTTCAGCTTTCTCGTAAGCTTCATTAATGTCCCGTGCAACAAGAAGGTCAACAGCTTCGCTGCCACATTGCATGCGTCCCGATGCATTTATACGGGGACCAATTTTGAAAATAACATCACTAATCGATATCTCTCGATTGTGAAGCTGACATATTTTCATTATGGCTCTAAGACCTAAGTTGGGATTATTATTGAGTCGCTTTAAGCCATGGTAGGTCATTATGCGGTTCTCATCTACCATTGGTACGATGTCGGCTGCAATGCTTACCGCAACGAGGTCGAGCATCGCTTCAAGCTCGGTTAGGGGCAACCCATTGCTAATAGCGAATGCTTGCATAAACTTGTACCCAACGCCACAGCCCGATAGATGCGGGCATGGATATGTACTATTTTCAAGCTTTGGATTTAGTATCGCAACAGCCGAAGGTAATTCAGCGTCAGGAACATGGTGATCACATATTATAAAATCAATGCCTAATTCTTTTGCTTTTTTTACCTCTTCAATTGCCTTGATTCCGCAATCGAGTATAATTATTAATTTGATATCACGTTCTAATGCATATTCGATGCTACGTGATGATATCCCATATCCATCGTCATAGCGGGTAGGGATATAATATTCTATGTGGGAGTAAAAATTAATGAGGTATTTATATACTAATGCTACTGATGTAGTGCCATCAACATCATAGTCTCCATACACCATAATATTCTCCTTCAACCCCATGGCTTGATTAAGCCTATTTACAGCCTTATCCATATCGGGCATAAGGAACGGGTCGTGCATATCCTTCAGTGATGGATGGAAGAATTTTTCGGCTTCATCAACAGAAGTTATGCCTCTCTGAACCAAAAGCTCGCTAATAGGAGGACAATTGGCAAATGCCTTTGCCAAGTCGGTCTCTAATTTTTGTTCTTCTGTAGTAAGGGGCAAATAATTCCATTTGCTTGTCATTTATGTTGTTTTTTATTTTTTTTCATATCTCATGACGCAATGAATTGTTTTTATACAAAAGCATCATAACATTACGTCATGTTTATAGTAAAATGGAGAAAAGTAAAAAAATCTCCATCAAATCGTATATTGCTGAAAACTATGCTGTTATTTTATCGATTTTGTATAGCCATATTATTTATACAAATAATAAAATATTAATAGATTGTTTTCGAGTATATACATTTATGCAAATATAGCTAAAATAATCGAATATATGGGATGTTTTTAAGATTATTTGTATATTGAAAAATGTGTTTATTTGTTGTTAATAATATGTATATCCATTTGAGGAAATGGAAATGACAAGCCATGTTTGGGTAACTCGTTGTAAATTACCTCATTGATGTCGGTCATTACTGCCCAATAATTTCCACTTGTAGTCCAAGCTCGAGCGGTGAGGTTAATGCTACTGTCGGCTAATTTTGATAAGACAACAACTGGAGAACGGTCTGTTTTTATATTGGAGGCTTTTTTTATTGGATTTTTATGAGATAATCCTCGTTGTTCCATATCATCTTCAATGAAATTTTTTACGATTCTTTCATCTGAGTTTAGAATGTTTAGAATAATCCTACGCGCAATTTCAATATCGTTACCATACGATAGGCATATTTCCCAATCTACACGTCGATAATCTTCTCGAGAGTAATTATTGATACTGTCGGTTGATAGCCCACCGTTGGGAATTATAATAGACTTGTTGTCGGGTGTGCATATTATAGTGTGAAAAATTTGTATTTCTGTAACTGTGCCGGCATAACCTTGTGCTTCGATATAATCTCCAACTTTGAAAGGCTTTAAGAGGAGAATTAATACTCCTCCTGCAAAATTTTGCAATGTACCGCTGAGAGCCATGCCTACCGCAACTCCGGCTGAAGCAAATAATGCAAGAAATGAGGTTGTTTCGATGCCTAATATGCCAATGACAATTATTATTAAAATAAAATAGAGTACTATTTTTACGAAACTTAGAATGAAAGTAGATAAAGATTGGTCAACTTCGCGACGTATGAGGACGGAAAGGACTATTTTGTGTAATTTTTTTATTACGAATTTACCGATATAGAAAACAGCAATGGCAATGGCCAAACTTATTGCAAAATCTGTAATGTTAGAAATGATTTTGCTAATTAAATCATCTATTGATGTAGCAGAAAGTGTTTCAAAATTAGGAAATATCGACATTGTTGAGTTGGGTAATTCAGGTGGAGTGATAGAATGTAGAATCATAATAAATTATTTGGGTATTTAATTCATGAATAATTCTGATGCGACATTATTGTGCATAAAGAATTTTTTTGCAAAATTACAAAAAATATAGTAATTCTTTTGATGCGTGGTTGCTTTATGTTAATTATTCGCATTAATTGTGGCAATTTGTGTGTAACAACAAACAAGGTCGCACCTCCCGGAGCAACCTTGTCGTAGTCTTTAAGTAAGACATTACATAACTAACATAAAACACATTTACTTTTAATGCGATTATTTTCGCAAAATACTAACAATTATACTAACCCTAAATATATACTATAATTTTATTGAAATTTAAAATCAAAAGTATGTATAGTTCACTCGTCTCTCGAATGACAATGCAAAATTACAACAAATTTTACCTATTCGCCGTCTTATATGAGTAAAATATAAATAAAATTCAAAGATGTTATTTTATAAGCTATTGATTTTTAGTAATGTATTGTTGCTTTGTTTAGGGCGTAATATAAGTGTAAATATGACAATTATTTTAGTTTCATTATATCATCTTCAAATGAATCTCTGTTTTTTGCTCGATTCTTTAATTTGTTTCGGTAGGCATATATTGTGTTTACTGAATAGTTTAACATTTGTGCTATTCGAGAATTTCCTTCTATGCCAAGTCGCATAAACGCCAAAATGCGTAAATCAGTGTTTAGTTTCTCATTTTCGTCTAAGATTATTTGACATTCAGGTTTAAGTAAAGAGTTTACGTTATCTTTAAATCGAGGGTATAAATTTAAAAAAGCGTCATCAAATACATCATAAAATTCTTTGCTTTGTTCTTCAATGAACTTTCCCGATTGGGTCATTTTGTATAAATCGTCGATTTTTCCTGTGCTTATTTTTCTATTTGCTAAATTGCGAAATTGGGTAAGTTTGTCCATGTATATAGAGCATAAATTTAAAAATTGGCTTAGATACATATCTTTTATAGTGTTGGCATTTTGTAGCTCCTTTTGTAATTGGTTTAGTCTTTTCATTTTGGATTTTAGGTAAAGTAACGCAATGATCAAAATTATACTTAGGAGTATTATGCACATGTTAATTAATGTCGTTAATTTGCGCCAAGAGCTTATTTCTGCAGTGTGTGCTTTTGTAATAACCGGCATTGCTTCAGACGATTGGATTATGCGCATTGTCGCTTTGCATTTTACGGCATTTTCTAACGCAATTGAAGAGTATCTATAGGCTCTTTCAATATCTTCTCTTTCAAGTAGTTTTGCCCCCAGTTCTTGAAGCGAAACCACTTCAAGAGTTGCCGATTTTATATCGGATATAGCCGATAGGGCGAGATTATAGATGCATTCGTTGTTGTTGTCTTGTTTTGAAGCTATTGAAGCTATTGTGTGGGTAGCTCTTGCAAAAAGATTATTTGTGTCGTTGAGTTCGGTCACGATTTCGTCAAGAAAAGTTTTGGCTTTGGCTAATTCACTATTGTTAAAATACAATTCACCCATATTTAATTTATATTTATGGGATTTTGGATTTAAAAGTTTAATTAATTCCAATTGAGCGATTATCGATTTGTTTTTCCATTTGAGGTGAATATTGGGGTAATTTAGATAGAATGAGGCAATGTAGGAATACATTTGTTTCTCTGATTCATAATATAGTTCTAATGTGTTGAGTGGTATGTTGTTTTTGTTGATACTTTCAAATTCGGAAATTGCTTCGTTTATAAACCCGGCAAGTGGTAGGTAGGTTGCAAACTTTAGCCCGAAAATGGTGGCGATGGAGTCATTCCCAATGTTTTTTGCTTTAATTAAACCTTGATTATAATATGTAATTGCCGAATCGTTGTTAAATGCAGTATATTCATTTCCAATATCCAAGATTAAATTCAACGTGTTGATGTCATTTGTGCTTTTTTTAAGTTTAGACTTTATTGAGTCAATTCTATTTTGTCGGATATTAATATATATTTCCCGTTTTTTAACTTCGTTGTCAAGTTGTTCTAAAATGTATGAAACTTTAGAGTCAGATATGAAGAGTGCATGTGCGTGGTTGATTGTGAGTAAAAAACATAAAAATGCAAGAACTTTTTTTATCATAAAACATAAAATAATAATTAATTCGAAGTGATTGATTCGCAAATTTACAAAAAAAACGTTTCTTTTTAAATTAAAGTATTATCTTTGCATTGTTTATATGTTTTTAATGGTGAAATGAGCAGTGCTGAAAGTCGAAAAATAAATTCTTTTACCTTGCGTAAAATTGCGATGGGGTTGGAGAGCCCGCGTCAGGTAATGGTGCTTAATAGCATAGATGCCATTTCTCATTTGTTGTTCCCTTTTAAACTCAAAACATTGATTTCTATAGTGTGTACAAAAGGAGAGCTATCGGTGTCATTAGATTTAGTAGAGCATACGCTTACGCCAAGTACAATAATGGCAGTGCGCCCCGGACACATGCTTAATGGATATAGAGCTAGTGAAGATTTTGAAGGTTTTTTGATTATGGCTCCGTTAAGTTCATTAAATCACTCATTACCTTCGTTCTCGCGATTATTGTCATGTTTTTTGTATTTTAGAGATCACCCTGTGATAGATATAACATCTGCAGAATTAGATGTTCAACAACATCTTTTTGCGGCATTATTAAGTAAGCAGAAAGAAACGAAATCGCCATATTATGATAATGTGTTAGATTCGTTGTATCAGTCAATATTATATGAAACGTTAAGTTTATATACGTCGCACATGAAAAGAAATGTGTCAATTGATAGTAAACTGCGTCGAAAAGAAGAGCTGTTCTACCGGTTTCTTTTGTTGGTTGAGGCTCAATATCAGAAGGAGCGTTCGGTAATTTATTATGCCGAAAAATTGAATATTACACCTAAACATTTATCTGCTGTGGCAAAAGAAACGAGTGGACACACAGCAGGAGAATGGATTGATTCTTATGTAATACTTGAGGCGAAAATGTTGCTTCATAATAGTGAATTGTCGATACAAGAAATTAGCTCGAGATTGAATTTTGCAAATCAATCATTTTTTGGGAAATATTTTAAACATCATTTGGGAATGTCTCCTCGGGCATATAGGCGAACTGCAATACCTGAGATTTAATGATGAAAGTACGAGATTAAAATATAATAAAATAAAAATTGAATAATATGATAAATTTTAGAAAACTTTTGGCAGTAGTGATAGTGATGTCGAGTGCATTTGTCTCAATCTCAGCGCAAGAACGTACGCTTGAAGAATTATCACAAGAAGGAACTCGAATTGGAAAAATTTTTAAGGCAGCGACCGATGCTGGTGATAAAAATGGTCAAAATGCGGCGTTAAAAGAAATTGAGGCAATCTTAGTTACATTAAGGACTCAAGAACAAGTTGATGCGATAACAAATGCTTTTAATGAATGTAATGTGCTTATCTCAACTCCTGCTCATGATGCAAAAGCTTATACTCGCGCATTGGGTAATGCGAAAGTTTCGGGTGATGCTGTGGCAATAGAGGATGCACAAGATATAATTGTTACGGTAAAAAAACAATATTCAAAACGATCAACAGAGGAAGCACAATTATTTGATAAATATTTTGAAATTGCAAATCAGGCTCTTGACTTGGGATTGAAAGCACGTCAAAGTACAGATAATGCATGTGATGAAGAAATTCAAGCATTGAGAAATAAGTATGCCGATGATCAAACTTTGATAAAATTGATAAATGATACATTTGGTTACTTTGCTTTGTCGAGAACTACGGTAGATAATGATGCTCAGATTTATGCAAAAAAAATACTTGACGCTCAAGATTCAAAGTCTCAAAGTAAATTAGATAATGCGCGTCGAGATGTAACATATTTATATGAAAGATATGTGCTTGAGGTTGGAGAAGATAAGGCTCAACTATTTACCGATAAATTAAATGAATTGATGAAAGGTCGTTATGTCATTACTCAAGGAGTAAAGTAAAAATGGAAATTGAATAAAATAAAAAATGTCATGCAAACAGCATGACATTTTTTATTTACTTACTCAAGTAATCCGTTTCTTTTTAAAATTTCATCTATTGCCGTTACCAAAGACCAACGGTCGTTGTCATTTCTGTTTTCTAAAATGATTATTGTTATATCATGTTGTGGATACTTTGCCAAGTATGCTTGAAAACCGCCGTTATCTCCTGTGTGATATATTTTAATAGGGAATCCCGGTGATTTGTCAATGAACCATCCTAATCCGTAGTATGTGTTTGCTCGGTTTTGATAGTCGCTCCATTTGCTGCCAGTGACTGTTATATGCGGTTGATATGCGACGTTTAGTAAGTCTTTTGGAATAATGATATTTTCTCGTAAGCCTTTTTCCCATCTCGCAAGGTCGCTGATTGTTGAATATATGCCTCCATCGGGACGAGTCGCAAAGAATGTTTCTTCCCCATAATCATATTCTTGCCATTGTGATTCTGAGGCGGGAGCAATGACAATTGCCTTTCCTGCAGTGTCGTTATCTGTGTTTGAGGAGGTGGTTGCCAATGTGTTTATATATCCATGTGCGGTATTTGGTTCATTGATGTTTGGATTGAAATAGAAAGTTGAATTCATTTCTAAAGGATTAAAAATGTTTTGTTGTTGGAATTGGATAAATTCCATGTCTTCAAATTGTTCTATTATTTTTGCGATTAGTAAGAATGTGGGATTTTTATAATCATAAAACTTTCCGGGTGAAAAACGAAGTTTCTTAATATAAGGAAAATAAGAAATGGAAACAGAGTCATTGGCAAATACACATGCATTTCGGTTCCTGCGATCTCTGTCGTCGGGAAGTCCGGAAGTATGGCTCATCAAATGCCATAACTTAATCTTACTCCAAAAAGGTTGAGGGTATTCTGGAAAAAAATGGGATAGATTGTCGTTAAGAGATATTTTTCCTTGAGCGACAAGCTTTAAAGCTCCTACAACAGTAAATTGTTTTGAAATAGATGCAATGTTAAATCTTGTTTTAGATGTTATCGGTTCACCTGTTTTCATATCGGCGATACCATAATAATTTTCCATTATTATAGAATCGCCTTTTAGAATCATTATAGATGCTCCAGGAGTATCATAATTATAACGCATTTTCATTAATTTGTCAATTTGAGAAACAACATCGTTGGCGTTAATTTGTGTTATTGACAGGAATATTAATGTAAGAGCTAATTTAATAGGATGTAATTTCATGATAAAATAATTGTTTATTGAAATAGTTTTGAAATATCATTGATTGGAATGGTTGCGATGATGGTTTTACCATCGGGAGTATAATTAGGGGTGGACAGTTTGAATAAATCGCCAAGTAATCGTTCTATTTCATCTTGGGATATTGCTTGCCCTATTTTTATTGCTGAAGAATAAGCCATTGTTATGGCTATTTTATGGGAAAATTCTGTGTCAATATCTGTTGAAGGATTAATGTTTTCAATTGTACTCATGATTAATTCGACTGGATTCGTCCCCCCGACAACAGAAGGAACTCCATTTATGCTCCATGAATTGTTTCCTAAATAAGATATGTCAAAGCCCATTGATGTCAAATTGTCACAGATGCTTTCTAATGTAATATTTTGTGCCGGAGTTAGCTGTACCACGTCTGGAAATATTAACCGTTGTGTAGTGTATTCTTTGTTCTTATAAAGAGAAATGAACTGTTCATAAAGGATGCGTACATGTGCGCGTCGGCTGTCAATTATAGTAAGCGAATCAAATGTAGGGGTGATTATATAACGATCTTTTAATAAAAACGCATTTATCGGCGGATTGTATTTATTTAAATCTAATTCATCATCAGCTTTAAATAATTCGAGTGTATCGTTGTTTAATTTGCTACTATGTATCGGCATCGCATCGGTGCGGTTTATCTCAAATTGTTCATATAGTTTTTCCCAATTTTGGGTGGCTTTTGTAATTCCTCCGCGCCAATCATTGTTAATTACTTTTGATGGAATGACTTTGTTTGTCGCATTTCTAGTATACGACTGAAAAGGATTGTATGATGTGTCTAATTCAAGATCGTGGGTCGCAGTCGCATCGGGTTTGAATGCCGGGATGTCAGGAACATCTTCGGCATTGAAGTCAATAGATGGAACCGCATTAAACTTACCGAGTGATTCTTTTATTGTTGCAGATAAAATTTGCCAAATTGCTTGTTCGTTTTCAAATTTTATCTCATTTTTTGTGGGATGAATATTTACATCGATTGTTTCAGGCTCTACATTTAAATTTATGAAATAGTTAGGCTGTTCATCTTGAGGTATTAATTGGTCGTAACATTGAATTACCGCTTTGTGGAAATAAGGGTGGCGCATATTACGACCATTTACGAAGAAGTATTGTAACGCTCCTCGTCGTCGTGCATTTTGAGGTAGTGATATAAATCCATTAATATTCGCAATAGATGTAGCTGTTTCAATGGGAATAAGTTGTGGCGCAAGTGATTTGCCAAATAAATTTATAATGCGTTGTTTAAGGCTCTCGTGAAGAATTTGATATAAAGTGTTTTCATTATGAATAAATGTAAAGGCAACATTTGTGTTCACAAGTGCAAGACGCTCAAATTCATGAATGATATTGCTTAATTCTACTGAGTCTTTTTTTAAGAATTTGCGACGAGCAGGAACGTTGTAAAATAGGTTCTTAACCATGATATTTGTTCCTGTTGCACAACTTTCAGCGTGCTGACTTTCCACTTTTGAACCATTGATAATTAATCGGGTTCCAATAGATTCTCCTTTTCTCATTGTGCGCAAATCAACTTGAGCGATTGCTGCAATAGAAGCGAGGGCCTCTCCTCTAAAACCCATGGTGTGGAGTGTAAATAAATCTGCAGCATTGGTTATTTTGGACGTTGCATGTCGTTCAAATGCCATTCGGGCATCGGTAGTTGACATTCCACAACCATTGTCAATAACCTGTATAAGTGTGCGACCGGCATCTTTTATTATAATTTTAATGTCATTAGCTCCTGCATCAATAGCGTTTTCTACAAGCTCTTTTATCACAGAGGCTGGACGTTGAATCACTTCTCCTGCCGCAATTTGATTTGCTACTGAATCGGGTAATAATTTTATTATATCATTCATATTGGGCAATTTTTATCTTTAATGTAAAAATATCCTGAATTTAGATTGTTTGCGTTGCAATCATATAAAATCTACAACAAAATTAATGCTTTTGATTGATGCCACAAAATATCATATCGCTTAAGCCAATTTCTATAAATTACTTTGTGCTGATTTGATATTTTTTTTGCACTATAACATAGTTGGCACAAGGTTGAAAAAAAAATTAAGAGACTGCCCAACTTTTGTTGTTGGACAGCCCCTTTAAGGAGTATTAATGATTGTTGTTAGATTCCGAGATCTTTTTTTACAAGAGTGATTTTTGCATTGGCTTCGGCTATGGCTTTGTCATATTCGCTGCTATCTGCCATTTTGCCTTTAACCTCAACATAGAATTTAATCTTCGGTTCGGTTCCTGATGGACGAACAGATATTTTTGTCCCATCTTCGGTGAAGAATTGAAGCACGTTTGATGTTGTTGGCATTTCCATCTTTTCTACTTTGCCGGCTTTTACATCGGTAAGATTGAGCGAATCGTAATCTTTGATTGTTACAACATCGCTACCACCTAACGATTTAGGAGGATTAGCTCGGAAATTTTTCATCATAGCTATAATTTCTTCAGCTCCGCTTTTACCTTGGCGTACAACAGATATCCCTTCCTCGCGAGAGAAACCATATTTTATGTATATGTTTTGAAGCATTTGCAAGAAATCCATGCCTTTATCTTTTGCCCAGGCCGCAGCCTCAGCCATAAGAGAAACGGCCGATACGGCATCTTTGTCGCGTGCGAATTCTTCGGCAAGGAAGCCATAACTTTCTTCGGCACCTCCGAGATAGCGGTTTATCCCTTCATTTTCACGAATTACCGATGCAATCCATTTAAAACCAGTGTAGCAATCATACATTTTAATATTATTGGCGTCGGCAATAGCTTTTATTGTTTCTGTTGTAACGATTGTTTTAACAATGTATTCTTTACCGGTGATGCGACCTAATTCGGTATTGCGAGTCATGAGGTAATATAAAAGAATCATTGCAATTTGATTGCCGTTAATGAGAACATATTCTCCGTTGTTGTCGCGTATAACGCAGCCCACACGGTCGGCATCGGGGTCAGAAGCCATAACAAGGTCGGCTTCCACTTCTTTAGCCTTGGCAATAGCCATTGCCATAGCTGATGGGTTTTCGGGATTGGGTGATTCTACAGTTGGGAAGTCGCCACTTGGTATATCTTGTTCAGGAACGTGAATGATGTTGGTGAAACCATAATTTTTCAATGATGCCGGAATTAATTCAACACCAGTACCATGGATAGGGGTATATACAATTTTAAGATCGCTGTGTTTCTTAATCGCTTCGGGGCTTAGTGATAGCTCTTTTATTGCGGCAAGGAATGCTTCGTCAACATCTTTACCAATGGTTTCAATCAAATCGGGATTGCCGTTGAAATTGATGTCTTTGGCTCCGTTTATTTTGTTTACATTGTTAATTATATTTACGTCATGAGGAGCGATAATTTGAGCTCCATCAGCCCAATAAGCCTTGTATCCATTGTATTCTTTCGGGTTGTGTGACGCAGTGATATTTACACCACTTTGACATCCAAGATGACGGATTGCAAACGATAGTTCGGGAGTAGGGCGGAAACTTTCAAAAAGATACGCTTTAATGCCGTTAGCTGATAAAACATTAGCTACAACTTCGGCAAATTTTTGGCTATTATTGCGCACATCGCATCCCACAGCCACGCTTATTTGTGGAAGGTAGGCAAACGCTTCTTTCAAATAATTGGCAAGCCCTTGTGTTGCGGCGCCAACTGTATATATATTCATGCGATTGCTTCCGGCCCCCATGATACCTCGCAATCCACCGGTGCCAAATTCGAGGTCACGGTAGAATGATTCGATTAACTCGGTTTTGTCTTCTGCATCAAGCATTCGACGCACTTCGGCACGGGTTTCTTCATCATAATCATCGCCAAGCCACACTTGAGCTTTTGCAATAACAGATTTCAATAATTCTTCATTTTCCATGTTGTTGTAATTGTTATTTAGATTTATTTATATTGTTTATAGTTATGTCTTATACAAAGATAGATGATAAGATTCTTATTTACAAATCATAACTGATTTATTTTACCAATAAAAATTGAGGGTTACAGTATTAGTGTTGTCGCAATTGTCGGTAACAGTAAATTTTATGATATGATTGCTATTGCGATTTAAATGTTTTGTAGTGGGATTATAATATACGAGATCGTTTTTCGAATCCAATTCAAACATAACCCATTTGCCGTCAATTTCTCCGCGATAATGTTTTATACCACTAAGGTTATCGGTTATTTTAAATGCTATCCGTCCGGTTTTTTTCCATGTGAGTTTATTTAAAGCGGAAATTAATGGAGGAGTTGTATCGGATGTAACACCAAAAGACCCTAATTGGTTAACATAAGCTATCATTTTTCCATCGATGAAATGTGATCGTATTCTTGTTTTTCTATTTTTGTTTATTCTTACGATGCAATATTTATGCTTATTTGATATTGAATCTTTGTCAATATTTATTGATAGACGGTAGGGCTTGGCAATCGGTACTCCGTTGGATTTTATATGGTATATAGCCGAATTAAAAGAGCTGTTTGGGGCGTTTTTAGATATTTCGATATGAGTGTCTTCGTAGAAGCAGTTGCTGAAAAAACGCAAGTCTAATCCATCAAATGAAAATGTGTTGATGGTATCATGCTTGACTAAAATACCTTTTGGCATTGTCTTATCAATGTGATTTTTAATTCCGGTTATAATAAATGGTACGTTTTTTATATTACCATGCTCATCGAGCAATATATATTCACAATTATATACTCGTTCTTCATCGATGTTTATGATACCATTGGGTAGGGTGGATTCGACCATGCATCCAAGGGGATTCAACTTAGGAATGCGGGTAATCATATCCCATCGTCCCGATTCTTCAAGATATGGATAATCTATAAGGGTGTTTATTGCCCGGGTCGCATTGAATTGGAAGCGGTCGATGGTGCGACGATAAACTTCTTGTTCATCTAATTTCAAGATGAGATGTTTTACACCAAATATATTGTGGGTGTTGCTCATGAAATCATTGGCTCTGATTCCCGGATAAACTTTTCCCCATGCCGAAAATGAGGGAATGCTGTCGGTTGTAATTGGCACCCTTGTGGGGATGGATTTGTTGTTTACTAATCCTTCATTTTTTAATGGATATAATGAGATGTTATAAACTGTGGGTGAAACACTGTCGATGATCTGTGATTTAAAATATGGCAGAGGATCTAATGCATCGCCCGATGTGGTGTGGCGTACTTCCATGTGGAGGTGAGGACCGAAAGAGTGTCCTGAATTACCACTTAATGCAATAATTTCTCCTTTTGTAACGGGCAAACTATCGATAGGGAATTTGATGTTGAGAGTAAAAGTCTCACGACGATATTGTTCGGCTTCTACAATAGTGTCAATTTTTGTCGCGAATTTCTCAAGGTGGGCATATACTGTTGTTAGCCCAATATTTGGGTGGGTAACATATATAGCTCTACCATATCCTCCTCCCGAAACACTGATTTGCGATACATATCCATCTTCGGCGCAATGAACCGGTTTCCCGGTTTCTCCTTGAGTCTTGAAGTCTATGCCTGAATGAAAATGATTTGGGCGCAATTCTCCAAAGTTTCCACTTAATACTAACGGAAAATCAAAAGGTCGATGTAGCGTGACTGTTGGATTAGGAGCACGTTCATTTAATCTTTTTATGGTAGAGCTTGGTTTATTTGAATGATGATTTTGATTGAAGTTATCCGATTGACAACCAATTAATAAGGGTGTTGTGATTAATATAACGGCGATTAATTTATATAATGACATGATAATTGTTTATTTTATTGATGTGCTTTTGATGCTAAAATGCCAAGGAATATTGTAGTGGAAGCTGTTCCGTCCATAGTTGGTTCGTTAGTAGAATAGTCACTATAATCATCATGATATACCACGATTGAATTTTGAAAAGAAGCATATTTGTCATCATTTCGCAAATGCACCCCTTTGAGTGACTTGAAAATGTTATAATATACCGGACCATCAACCAAACCACCGGTAACTTGTATTTTTTCAAGGTTGGTTAGGGCTGAGTGCGGGTCGCGAGGATAATCGCCATCTTTTGGCAGCCCTACAATCATACATTTGCCCCATGGGTTTACCCCAAAGAGCCAGTCGCGCATAGATGTCTCCATCTCAATAAATTGATTGTCGTTGCAAAGTTTACGATATGCCATTGCTTGAGTGACAAGTGCTACGGTGAGGTTGTTTGAACACCAAATGAATGGTATGCCATTAAGAAATGCGTTGTCCTTGCCTCTTTCATATACTCTTTGTAGTCCACTGCGCATGTTACGGGAAAATTCATTGCTGATTTTCTTTTCGGGGTGACTGCTAAGTAAAATATGCCCTAAATTGTAGAACGGATACCATTGGTAGTGATGGGCAGAGTCAGCTCCCATCCATGGTGTTATCGGTTCTTGGCGACCATAATCTATTGCTTCAAGAAGATATTTTTGATTATTTGTGTTGGCATATTGTAACACAGCTGCGAGTTCCATATCATCGACCCAATTATCCTCTTCGTAGTAATAAGGAGATACGCATGGCGCAGTTTGACAAGCACCGGGATTTGCTTTTGCTACTTTGTAGGCAATTTGTGAGCGCCGGCGTAGTTCATTGGCAAATATTGTATCGGTTTTTGCGAAAGCAATAGCGCCAAGTCCAAATGTAGAACTGAATTTTCCTACTGAAGATGCCAATCCTTTACTATTATTGAGATTTCCCATCAATCCGTATGGAAAACCTGCGCATGGATATACCGGACGATGCCTCCCTTTGCCCCATCCATAATCCACTTTGTCATCCGCTGGCAATACTGCCATTCGATGATCGCGGTCATCGGCTATTTGATTAAGAAATAATGTGTCATTGGGATTCATTTTTATCATCCATTCAAGCCCCCAACGCACTTCATCAAGAATGTCGGCAATGCCATTACAACCAATGTTCCCGTTAGAGTCAAATTTGTCTTCCCACACATTAGGGTTGGTTAAGTAAGCCACGAGCATTTGAGTGGTGGCATTTGCGCTTGTTGTGAGATATTGAAGGTAGTCGGAAGCATCGTGCCAACCTCCAGTCACATTGATGTATGTGCCATCCTTTTCTCTACTTAACACCAATATCCCATCATGGCGGTGACATGAGTCACCAAGTGAAGCATTATATCCGCATCGTTGTTGTCGCATATAATATAATGGAATTTCTTGGGCCCCCGAATATATATTGTTACTTATATGAATTGTGGGCGATTCGTTTCCAAATCCTATTAATTTATATTCTCCCGGAGTAGTGATTGAGGAAAAGTATATGCGGGCACACATTTCCATTGGTTGCCAAGTTTGTGTAATCTTTATTGAATCGATGGCAATAGAATCGCCATTAAACAGGTTTATTATTGAGAACGAATTGTTGGTTATGTTGTTATACGCTTTGGGAAACATGGCAACGGCAACTTTGATGTCGTCTTCAAGATATCCGAGCTGATTTGTGCGAAAATAAACATTTGTCGCTAATATGTTTATTTTTGAGATAAAGATGAATAATAGTAAGTATATATATTTTTTTTTCATGTCAAAAAAATGTCATAAATAGTATTTTCACAAAGTTAATCAATATTTTTGGAATAATCTCATAATCCGCTAAGAACAAGAAGTTTATGCGGAAAGTTCAAGAACGAGGTAATGAGTTGGCAACTGTTCTGATTTCTACATACTTGCGTGATTTGCATTGATGTACAACTCATCTTGGAACAAAGGTACAACTTTTTTATGAACGA
>SUXI01000001.1 GCA_015060975.1 Bacteroidales bacterium | reverse complement strand
CAAGAGATTGACTATAGTTGGCTGTAATAGTTGAAGATGCATCGAAGTAGTCAGAAGAACCTGTTGATGTCACCTCTATAATCTTACTATTTACCTTGTCATTTACAAGGAGCTTGCCATTAGATACGGCTGCGAAACGGTAATCACCACCTGCTGCGGCACCCGGTACGCTTGTTGTGTTTTGCCATACCTTGGTGAGACCAAGAGCGATTGCAGCTTCGGCAGTACCTTTCAATGCAACAGTCTTGGTTGCCGCACCTGCAGAAGCCAATGTGAGAGTAGCAGTGTGAGTGCCAGCAGCTGTTGGACGATAAGTGATAGTTATATCACCACCATCTTTACCAAGAGTAGTTTTGTTGATAGCGAAAGAAGGATTACCCGATAGAGAAGCTGTGATATCTCCGGTGAGGAGTTCAGCACCTACAGTGATAGTTTGAGTCTTAGCGATATTTTCCACTGTAGAGAATGTCACTTGATCGGGAACAGTGATTTCAGGAACTTTTTCGTAAGTGTAGGTAGGAGCAGTGCCACATTTGTAGTAAGCAAGACCTTGGTTGTGTACCAATACCCACATTTCAACACCTGCATCACCATTCACGTTAACACAGATACTTGATGAGTAAGTAGTGTTACGAATTGTTGAACCAAGACCTGCAGATGGATAGTTACCTGTGTTGGTGAGACCTTCAACAGCCCAACCTTGGCTACCGTCGATGAGGATTGCACGACCACCGAGAAGAGTAGTTGTTTTGATTTCATCGGCAGTTGCAGCATCACCGGCTTTAGTTACAGGTTGATAGTCGGTTGCAAACGCATATTGAACACCTTTATATTTGAATGGAACGAAGTCGTTACCACAGCCATGGAATGCAGCTTCGATGTTGAATGCAGTCAAAGGAATTGAAGCGGTCAATTGACCATTAGCAGTTACTTGTGAAGGCAAGTAAGATTGACCTGCCACCCAGAAGTTGTTACCATCGGGAATAGCACGAGGAGAAAGACCGATAACGAAACCGTCGATGTCGGCCACTACAGGAGTTGTTGATACAACGCCATTAGTTATAGCGTAAGTAACGATTGAGTTACAGTTCTTTCCAGATACAACATTACCTTCAGCATCGGTGAAATCACGGGTTTGTTGAGCTAAGTAGCAAAGTTTACCTGAAGTCAAGTTTCCTTGCACTTCGATAGCGTCACCAATACGATTCATGCCACCGAGGTCAGTAGTTTCGAGAAGCACGCGAGGAGCTGCATCGTCATTATCCCAAATATAAACTTTGAGAGTCTTCATTGTTTCGTTAGAAGACAATGCAATGTTGGTACCGATGAGTTTACCATCAACGAAAGCAACGTCAACAAGTTTCAATGCACCACCTTCAACACCGGTCATGTTAAGTTCCTTAATAAACTCACAAGATTGAGCTTTAACCACATTGATTTTGCCATTAGGAGCATCAACGATGTATAGTTTACCGTCGCCAAACGCCATGTTACGATAGTTAGTAAATCCGGCTGACATCCAAGAAGCTTTCTTACCTGATTTTTCAGAGAAGTTCCAGCCTTCGGTGAATGTTAATGGCGGATTCTTAGCTGTACCTGTCACAACCATAGAAGCTTTGTTTGTTCCACTTGTGAATGTGATAGTGGTAGAGTGAGAACCTGCCTTAGATGGTTTGAAAACAACATCAAATGTACCACCTGTAGCACCGAGAGAAGTCTTGCTGATAGAGAAGTTGGTGTTATCGCTATTTGAGATAGAGATGTTAGCCGAAAGAGACGTACCTGTTACAGTGATAGTCTTAGCAGAAGTGTTACCAACAGCAGTTTCGCCGAAACCGGTTGATGTCGGGTTCAAAGAGATACCGGTGTCAACACCTTCACTCATGTTGATGTCGTTTTGAGTAGCTTTGTTAGCTGTAGCAGTCACTGTTTTAGTTACGGTTTTGTAACCATCTTTCTTAAATGTGAGAGTATAAGTACCTGCAGGCACGAAGAACGCATATACACCATTGCATTTTGCACCGGTAGTAACTGTATAATTCAAACCGTTACCACTCAAATTCACACTCACATTATTCAAAGCTAAATAAGAGTCACGACCGCGAGTAGTGTAGTTAGTGTAACCGCAACCTTTAGAAGTGTCGCGAACGTCACCCACGATACAAGCGGGAAGTGAACCTGAACCACCGGGAGCAGTCAAGTTACCAACAGCGATTTGCCAAGCGAGGAACTTGTTGTAGAGAGAAGATTTGAAACGCAATGATTCGGGACGGTAGTCGTGGAACCAAGTTTCAACCAAGTAACCGGGCTGAGTGTTGGTACGAAGCACACCATAGTGCCATCCCATCAAGTCATAGTCGGCCATTGAACGAGGAGTGCCGTATGTAGTCTCGGTCAAACAACCGTTTTTGTAGTTGTTATAAGAGTTCCAATAAGCCATACGTTCAGAACCGCCGATTGAGTTTGTTGCGTTAGAACCTTTATAGAGTGCTACGTGGTAGTTTGCACTTGCGTTAGCACCATTAGAGTGCATAGAGATGAAGTATCCTTGATAGTTGCTTGAATAAGTAGCGATTGAAGTAAGGTTCAAGTCGTAGGCTGATGTATTCACACGACGAGACATTTTAACAGTACCGCCATTCTTAATCAACCATTGTTCCATGTGAAGAGCACGGTCGAGGTTACCTTCTGATTCGTAGAAATATTCACCAATCAAAGGCATAGGAGTGGGACGGTCATCAGAGTCAAAACCACCGTGACCGGCATTCACATACCATTTACCACTCTTATTATAGTTACTACTTATAGAAGTGTTACCTGTCTTAAAGTTAGCAGGAGTAGAAAGAGCATACGCGCCACCAGTTGAAGCCGAACCTGTATAGTTTGCAGGCACATCATAAGCGTATGTCACAGCACTTGCATTAGTAGCAAGCCCTGCAATTAATAATGCTGAAAGTAATATCTTTTTCATGGCTTATTTTTCTTTAATAGTCATTAGGAAAAGTTTACCATCTTCGGTGTGATAAGCAATTTTGCTACCATCGGGGCTTACAGCCGGGAAAGTTTTGATATCACTTGAAGACGAAGAAAGTTGTTGACGGTTTTGACCTTTGTTGTCAACAATGATGATTTCACCTTTAGTCAAATAGTAACCATCGTGGTCTTCATCGTGACCCACAACATGGTTGTTACCACGCCATTGAGGACAGTTCATTTCACCAAGGTTAACAATATTCTTACCACTTAGGTCACATATATAGCTATAGTTTGCACAGTGGAAAAGAATTTTTGTTTTGTCGGGAGAAAGTGTAGCCCAGCAATATTGAGTGTCCCAATTAGGGTGTTCACTCTTAAGCGGATCAAGCACAATGCGACGACCATTGTTATAAACAACAATTTTAAGGTCTTCGTTAGTAACGAAAATTTCGTTAGGCATTTGAATAGCCGAAACCGGACGAGTTACTTGTTTAGTAGTAACTTTACCACCCAAGCCAACAGACACCTTACCATTCACAAAACTGAAATCGTTGAAACCTTCAACTTTTTGCAAAACAGGAGTTTTTTCCAAGGTGCTTAGATTGATGCTATAAAGCGAAGTTCCTTGCATTTCGTCATCTTTTTGACGAACAATAACAGTCTTACTATCTTCACTGATAGCGGGAAGCCAACCTGCACCATGCATGTCGGTAATTTTTTTGTACTTTTGGGTTTTAAGATCGATGATACCAAGACCATCATAACCTGCCGAAGAAACCAAAAGAGAATTACCATCGGGAGTAAATATCGGATGGAAAACCTCAGTATTGGCTCCTACTGAAAGCTGTTGACATTCAACAACTTCAAATTGCTGAGCTTGAGCTGACAACGCAACTACCGCAGCAACTGTCAAAAGAAGTTTTTTCATGTAGAAACTGGTTTAAATTAATAAATTATGTTAGTTATTTAAATTAGTTTATTTCGTTTTTCGGTATTAAAAAACACACTATAGTCTGCAAATATACTTTTTTTTTACAGAAACTATAGATATTTATGATATTTATTTGAATCTATTTAACTTTTTTTTTGCATTCGCATTTTACATAGTGTCAACACAACACGCCCCACAACAAACACCACGACCATCAAAATAACAATAACAGCCGAACAAGGCACATTTATCAATGCTGAAACAAACAGCCCCACAACCCCACACAGGATGGAAATCACCATAGACAAACACACCATGGTTTTAAAGCGCGGCGCAAACATCTCGGCAATCATTTGCGGCAATGTGAGCATCGACATTAAAAGCATTATCCCAACAAGGCGAATTGTCAAAACAATACACACGGCAATCATCGCTGTCATAACGTATGAAATCACCTTTACCGGCAATCTTGAAACCCGGGCGAAATCACGGTCAAAAGCGCACGAAATTATCGAATCGCCCCAAAAAGCAAAAAACAAAACAAGTATAATAGTATAACCCGCAAATATCCACAAGTCGGTCGATGAAATAGTCAAAACATTCCCAAAGAGAAATGCATTTAACTCGGGGACATATCCGGGGGTGAGAAAAATAAACAAGACACCAACAGCCATTCCCAGCGCCCATACAACGGCTGTCGCCGAATCTTCACGCACTCTGCATTTTTGCGACATCCATTCCACACCTGCCGATGCCGCTATAGCAAAGACCGCAGCCATCACAATGGGGCTTATGCCAAGATAATAGCCCAATCCGAGCCCGCCAAAACAGGCATGGGTTATACCACCCGATATTGCCACCAAACGACGGGTGATAATATATGTGCCGATGAATGCCGCCGCCACGCTGATAATTAAAACACCTATCAACGCATTGCTAAAAAATGAATATTGCAGCAAGTCGAACATATTAATGTAATTTTAGTATATTATAATATGTGTAAACAATTCATTAAACCCAACAACCTAAAGCAACGCCCCCACTTTGGCAAGGAATCGCTATCAGGGTCTTCATATCAGATAACAACTATTAATTAAATTTGTTATTCATCAACGGCAACTTCGTCCAATGGAATATCGGCATCGATACACACAAATCCCGCTTGGGCAAGATGCGCCCAATAATCGGGATAGGATTTAGCCACAACTTCGATGTTGTTTATTATCAATCCGGGAATATAGAGAGAGGCAGGGGCAAAAGCCATCGCCATGCGATGGTCATCATAGGTATCAATACAAGGTTGCTCAAATACAGGATGCTGCCCACCGTCCCAAACCAACACCGAATCATGCTCTATTTTGAGGTCAAAACTCAATTTTGCCAACTCGGTTTTTAATGCTTCGAGCCTATCGGTCTCTTTAATTTTCAATGTAGCCAAACCGGTCAACCTAAAAGGAATGCGCAACAAGCAACATGTAACGGCAATCGTCTGCGCAATATCGGGTTGCTCGCTCAAGTCGAGTTCTATGTGTGACAACTGTTCGGGAGTGGGCATAAGCGATAATTCACCATCATCAAATTGAGAATCCACACCTAAAGCCTCAAAATATTTCATCAAACAGCTGTCACCTTGAATGCTTTTTTGATTTAATCCTTTTAATGCTATACAACCTGCCGAAAGTGCCGAAATTTCATACCAATAAGACGCCGCACTCCAATCGGCTTCCACATCAAAAGACACAGATTTATATTCACTATGCGGCACATTTATCACATTTCCTTCAAACTCGCATTCCACCCCCCAACGATTCATCATAGAAAGAGTCATCAATATGTAGGGACGAGATGTGATTTCACCTTCAAGAGTAAGCGTCAATCCATTCTTCATCAACGGAGCGACCATGAGCAATGCCGATATATATTGAGAACTTATAGAAGCAGGCAATGACACCTCTCCGCCATCAAGTTCACAGCCGTCAATTCGCAATGGAGGGAATCCCTCGGCTTCGACATATTCTATTTTAGCGCCACACACTCGCAACGCATCAACCAATGCTTTAATGGGTCGTTGACGCATTCGAGCCGAGCCGTCGAGCGTAACCGTTCTGCCCGGAGATGAAGCAAAATATGCAGTGAGAAAACGCATCGCAGTGCCGGCAGCCCCTATATTCACCTCGGCGGTTTGTTGCGACAAAGCAGCAATCATCACATCGGTGTCATCACACTTCGCTACATTCCCGAGTGGCAAAGCACAATCGGCGAGGGCATTTATAATCAATGCCCTATTACTGATACTTTTTGACAACGGAAGATTGATTGAGACATCAATCATCTCCTCGGGAGGAAATATGCGATAGTTCATTATGAAAAACTTTTATTTCAACGATTTAACAGCCACGGCAAGTTTTGACAAAGCCTCGAGTATCACATTTTGCGGAGAACCGATATTCAACCGCATAAAACCTTCACCCTCTTTCCCAAACATTGTTCCATCGTTTAAAGCCAAATGCGCTTTTTTTACAAATAAATCGACCAACTCGGGTTGTGATAGGTTCAATTCCCTACAATCGAGCCACAACAAGAACGATGCTTGAGGGCGGAACACTTTGATTTGCGGAATGTTCTCAGCGATATAATCCTCAACAAGAGCGATACTTTTTTCGATATATTGAAGCATTTGATTGAGCCATTCCTCGCCATGGGTATAAGCAATTTCGGCACCTATAGTCGCAAACATCGTGGGAGAACTAAACTCATTTGTTTCCAACCAATGATAAAATTTTTTTCGTAATTGCTCATTTTTCACAACCATCCACGAGCTCACAAGCCCCGGGATATTAAAGGTTTTTGACGGAGCTCCAAGTGTTATGGTTATAGCTTTGGCATCATCGCTAACCGACACGAATGGAATGTGAGGCTTGCCATATAACATGAGGTCGCCATGTATTTCATCAGAAACCACAATCACATTATTCTCACGACAGATTTTAGCCACTTCACGCATCACCTCGGCAGTCCATTGAATACCTATGGGATTGTGAGGATTGCAAAGAATCATCATTTTTGGACGCTCAGTTTCAATGACACGACGCAAATCGTCTAAGTCCATTTCATAACCATCTTCGGTGAGCTTCAGAGGATTGTTAACCACTTTGCGACCATTTCCTTCAATTACCATTTTAAACGGGTGATAGACAGGCTGTTGTATTAATACCTTATCACCTTCGCGAGTAAAATAGTTAATCGTATATGCTATTCCACGCACTACCCCCGGCACAAACGCCAATTCTTCACGCAACACCTTAAAATCATGACGACAACCGAGCCAGCCAATAATTGACTGCCAATAACTATCGGGAGTGGAAGCATAACCATAAACCGGATGCTGCACCCGTTGCAACAACGCTTCTGTTATATCGGGACACACCGCAAAATCCAAATCGGCGACCCATAAAGGCGTCAATCCTGCTGTCCCAAATAATGATTGCAAAGCGTCACACTTTAACGCGCCACTTGCCCGACGATCAATAATCTGATCAAAATCATATTTTTTCATTGATTTAAGCGTTTAAAAAAAAGGCATAAACGATATACCTATAGTTATGAAATCTCAAACGGAGAATCGAACAGTTTCTAAATTTTCCACAAAAATAACACTTTTTTGTGATTGTTCCGTGTTTTTGTTGTATGTTTGTATAATAAAATGTATAAAACATATCGGCAATAAAGTGACAATACTTCGATTTATTTCATGGAGCAATTAAAAATCAATAACAACGCAGAGGATGAGTTAATCGAAGCCGCATTTCAAGATGTGCTAAACGGTTATCTCGCAAGCAACCACCGCAAAAAAGTGGAAATCATCACTCGCGCCTACACGTTTGCAAAAAAAGCACATAAGGGGATAAGGCGTCGTTCGGGAGAGCCTTATATTCTGCATCCTATCGCCGTGGCAAAAATCGTCAGTAAAGAGATAGGCTTAGGTTCAACCTCAATATGTGCGGCATTGCTTCATGATGTAGTTGAGGACACCGATTATACAGTTGAAGATATAGAGCAGCATTTTGGGAAAAAAATAGCACAGATAGTTGCCGGTCTCACAAAAATATCGGGAGGAATCTTTGGCGATAAAGCCTCGGCACAGGCCGAAAATTTTCGCAAATTGCTGCTAACCATGTCGGAAGACATACGAGTGGTGCTCATAAAAATGGCCGATCGATTGCACAACATGCGCACACTCGGGTCGTTAGCACCCAACAAACAATATAAAATCGCCGGAGAAACATTATACATCTATGCCCCTTTGGCTCATAGATTAGGACTATTTGCCATCAAGACCGAATTGGAAGATTTGAGTTTCAAATATGAACATCCCGAAGCGTATCAACAAATAAGCGACAAAATCAAAGAGTCGGAGTTGCACCGAACCGAGATATACAAAACATTTTCTTCGCCCATCAAAGCCAAATTGAAAGAAATGGGACTTAAATATGAAGCTAAGGCTCGCATGAAGTCGGTATATTCGATTTGGAACAAAATGGAGAAAAAGCATGTGCCATTTGAAGAAATTTACGACATTTATGCCATGCGCATAATCTTTGAATGTGAAGACCCTACACTCGAAAAAGTGACTTGCTGGAACATATACTCTATTATAACCGATTTATACAAATTACACCCCGACCGCACCCGTGATTGGATTAGCGTACCTAAAGCCAATGGCTACCAAGCCCTTCACTTAACCGTGATGGGACCTGATGGAAATTGGATTGAGGTGCAAATTCGCAGCCGACGAATGGACGAAATTGCCGAAAAAGGATTCGCCGCACACTGGAAATATAAAATTGGGGAGGGTGACGAGGAATCGGAACTAAATGTGTGGTTACGCACCATCAAAGACATTCTCGACAATCCCGAGCCAAGCGCAATAGATTTTCTCGACACGCTGAAGTTAAACTTATTCTCATCGGAAATAATTGTATTCACTCCAAAAGGCGAGTTGCTCACTCTTCCCAATAATTCAACCGTTCTTGATGTCGCTTTTGAGTTACATTCCCAATTGGGACTTCACTGTATCGCCGGGAAAGTCAATCATAAATTGGTACCATTATCTCATAAACTCAAAAGTGGAGACCAAGTTGAGGTTTTAACCTCTCAAACGCAAACCCCGCATCGAGAATGGATAAATTTTCTTGCGACCGCCAAGGCAAAAAGCCGTTTAAGAGCCGCATTGCGCAAAGAGCAACAACCATTTATCGAACAAGGAAAAGAAAAGTTTAGAGCATTTATAGCGAAACACAAACTAAATGCCTCAAACGAACTTGTAACAAAAATTTTAGGAATGTTGCATCTTCCCAACCGCGAGGAACTATATTTGGCATTGGGAAGAAATGAAATATCTCTTGATGACAATGTGGTAAAAAGCATTACACGCAATGGTTCTCAATCAATATTGTCGAAGCTGTTTCGCCGCAAACCAACAGAAAAAGAAATTCCTGATAAAAAGGAAGAAATCGACACCAAAAAAACCTATATTCTCAAACACAACGAAAATGGGTCAAACTTCAAAATCGCCGATTGTTGTTGTCCTATTCCCGGCGATGATGTAATGGGATTTATTGATGATGACAACACCGTGGTTGTGCATGCTTTGAATTGTCCCCGGGCGCTCGCACTAAAAGCGAGCTATGGTCCCCGAATACTATCAACCGAGTGGGATGTTGAAACAAGAAAATTCTTAGCGACAATACATATCGAGGGATTAGACCGTTTTGGTATTTTACAAGAATTAATTCAAATGATTTCAAGTCATTTGTCTATCGACATAAGACGATTGAACATTGAGGCTCAAAACGAAGTTTTTAGTTGTGAGCTGTCGGTTTTAATCGAAGACTCTCAAGTTGCCACCGACTTATGTAACAAAGTTAAACAAATCAATGGCGTTAAACAATCAATACGCATTCACTAAACACTTTTGTATATTATGAATCTCAACCCCCGAAAAATAACCACCCATATAATATTATTGATTGCCACTATCTCAATAATAGTGTATTTCCTTCCCCGAAATGAAAGTAAAGAACTCAGCTATGAAGAAAACCGGCCATGGGAACACAGCATGCTACGCGCGCCTTTTGAGATATACGTATATCCCGATACCACAGAGGTTATCGACTCTATAAATGCGGCATTTGCACCTATATGCGCTTGCGACAACAATATAATTGATAGTATCTCAAAACAACTATCAAACGACAAACTCTTGGCACAAACAATATTACCTGTTTTGCAAAACCAATATAATGCTGGGGTTGTCAACGCGGAAATGTACAATAAAATCAAACAAGGCATCCTCCCTACGGTGAGGATATTACAAGGGAAAACGCTTAAGAAAGTGAGCACCGCCAATTTCATGTCGCCACGGCAGTTATACCTTTTTGTTGATTCATTGGTGCAAGATTCCATCACTCGCAGCCGATTGAAAAAGGTAAATCTATCACGATTATTATTGCCAAATATGTCAATCGATGAGGCGAAATCGCAAAAAGCCTACAATGAAGATTTAACAATCGCAACAGCGCCTATAGGGATTATCATGCAAAACGAGCGCATTATCGATAGAGGGGAAATAGTCACTCCCAAGCATTATCGCATTCTAAAAACCTATCAAGAGATGCTTAAAGAAAGGGCACCCGAGTCAAATCGCTCTCAATGGCTGCATCTTATGGGACAATCATTTTATGTATTGATTTTAATCTCATTGTTATATATCTATCTACATAATTTCAACAACGAAATAATCTACAAGAAAAGCAACTTATTATTTATATTATTGTTAATTACCGCATTCAGCATATTAGCAAGTTTCACATCAATAATATTCAACTATGGGATATATTTAGTGCCATTTGTGATTATTCCAATTGTGATTTTAGTGTTCTTTGATGCCCGCACAGCACTATTTTGCCACATTATTGAAATATTGATATGCGCATCTTTCACTTCCTCTCCGTTAGAGTTTATTGTTATCGAATTCTGCGCCGGAACCGCTGCAATATACTCACTAAAAGTGTTGTCAAAACGTTCTCAGTTGCTTCGCACTGCTTTATTAGTGTTTTTGGCCTACATATTGTCGTATATTTCGATGGAAGTATTTATAAATGGCACATTAACCAATGCGGCGTTACGCGTTACCGGTTTTATGGCTATAAATGCGGTGATGACCTCTTTTGCCTATATTCTGATTTTTGTTATTGAGAAATTATTTGGATTAATATCGGTTGTAACTCTCGTCGAATTATCGGATATAAACAATCCCCTATTGCGACGTCTTTCGGAACAATGCCCCGGCACATTCCAACATTCCATGGCAGTCAGCAATCTTGCCGCCGATGCCGCCGGTCGCATCAATGCCAATGTGCAACTGGTAAGAACCGGAGCATTATATCACGACATAGGCAAACTTGAAAATCCGGCATTTTTTACCGAAAACCAACGCGGGGTAAATCCACACGACGCACTACCTCCCGAAAAAAGCGCGGAAATAGTAATACATCATGTCACCGACGGACTAAAACTTGCCGCAAAGGCTAAACTTCCAACCATCATTGAAGATTTTATAAGTCAACACCATGGGTGTGGCAAAGCAAAATATTTCTATATCACTTATTGCCAAAATCACCCTGAGGAAACAGTAAATAAAGCTATGTTTACTTATCCGGGACCTAACCCCACATCAAAAGAGACATCAATTTTAATGATGGCCGACTCGGTAGAGGCCGCATCCCGCTCACTAAGCGAACATTCCACATCGGCTATTACCGAACTTGTGAATCGCATTATTGATTCGCAAATTGAAGACGGGCTACACAATGATTCACCTATTTCATTCCGCGATATAAAAATTATAAAAGAAGCATTTATAAACCGGGTTAGCACAATGTATCACTCAAGGGTTGTATATCCCGACGATAAAAACACGCCAAATCAACAACACCACTCTCCAAAAGCATAAACACCACATTACTGATGAACAGACGTCTCATGCAATAAACCCATAGGGCTGAACGTTATTTTATAGATGAAGTGTAGTCATATTAAACATATTTTCATTTTAATGTCTGTGGTAGTTTTAATTATCACAGCGTTTTCATCGTGCAGTCCCAAAAAGAACAATGCCGCCACACGTCGCTATCAAGCATTTATCACCAAATATAATATCTATTATAACGGAGATACCCATTTCAAAGAAACCATCAAAGAAATGGAGACAAAATATGAAGACGACTATAGCCAATTGTTATATATGCATCCTGTTGAGGCTCGCAATAACCCCAAAGCGCCTCAACCACAGGGCAATTTTGACCGTTCAATTGAAAAAGCGCAAAAAGCCATTCAACTACGCTCAATAACAAAAAAACCTAAAAAGAAATCGGGCAAACGAGATGCCAAATATAAGGAATGGTTAAAACGAGAGGAGTTTAACCCATTTCTCCACAACGCATGGCTGCTTATGGGGCGTAGTCAATTTTTTAACGGTGATTTTCTTGGAGCCGCATCTACATTTGCCTATACTTCAAAACGTTTCAGATGGCTCCCCGAAACGGTGCTCGAAGCAAAACTATGGCAAGCCCGAAGCTATTGCGCACTCGATTGGCTTTTTGAAACTGAAAACATCATTGTGAGAATAAAAGAAGATGAGTTGACAAACAATTCTCTCAAAGAGCTATATCACAATGTTTACACAAGCTATTACATCAAGCTCAATGACTTTGAAAAAGCGATTCTTCATTTACAAAAGGCTATCAATTATTCTAAAGGAACGCAAAAAATACGCATGAATTTCCTACTCGGTCAACTTTATTCCCGATTAGGGAATAAAGAGGAAGCTTATAAAGCTTATAAAAAAGCCGGAGGCGCAGCAAATGCAACATATCGAACAAAATTCAACGCACGCATAAAACAAAGCGAGGTTTACACCGGAGAAGATATACTTTCTGAAGTAAAGGCACTTAAACGCATGACTCGTTTTGACCGCAACAAAGAGTATCTCGACCAAGTCTATTATGCGATAGGCAATCTATATTTATCCCGACAAGATACTATCAATGCGATTGAGAATTATATACTTGCCAATGAAAACAGCACTCGCAACGGAATTGACAAGGCTATAAACCAAATTACTCTCGGAAATATTTATTATACACAACATAGCTACGATTTGGCACAACCATGTTTTTCGGAAGCGATTCCACAGCTACCCGAAAACTACCCTAATTATCAACAGTTGAAACGCCGGTCGGATGTACTTGATGAATTAGCTGTATATGCTCAAAATGTAACGCTACAAGACTCGTTATTACGACTATCGGAAATGACTCCCGAACAACTCAATAAAGTGATTGAAACAATCATTGAAGAGCTTAAAAAGAAGGAAAAAGAGGAGGAGGAGAATGCCAATCGTGAAGAATATCTTGCTCAACAAAAAGCACAAGGGAATAATTTGCAAAACACAGGAACGGCCGCTCCCAAAACGTTCACGCTCAACACCGATGACTCTTGGTATTTCTACAATACCTCGGTAAAAAATGCCGGTAAAACCGAGTTCCAAAAGTCATGGGGAAGCCGCAAACTTGAAGATGATTGGCGACGCCGAAATAAAGCTACATTTGATGTATCGGAGTTTGAAGCCGACAATAATGAAGATGAAGAAAACGAGCAAACCGACAGCATTGCAACCGATGAGGAAAAAGAATTGACAAAGGAAGAACAAGAGAAATTAAAACGAGCTGACGACCCTCATTTCCCTGAGTATTATCTCAAGCAAATACCCAAAACCGATGAGGAGAAAGTCACTTCCAACGATATTATACAAGAAGGACTTTATAATATGGGGATAATTCTAAAAGACAAACTTGAAGACTTTGAAGCATCGAGGTCGGAATTCAACCGTTTGCTCTCACGTTATCCCGACAATATTTATCGTCTTGACACATATTATAATCTTTACATCATGGCGGTGAGAGAAAACAACGACACTGAGGCCGAAAAATATAAAGCCCTCATACTTGAGCATTTCCCCGAAAGCAACTATGGAATCGCCATGAAAGACCCCAATTATCTTGAAAATCTCAAGGCGATGAACTCCCGACAAGAGACGCTTTATAATCAAGCATATAACGACTATTTAAACAATCGTAACAAAGAAGTGCACGAAGCATACGAATATATGACAAAAACATATCCATTGAGTCGAATTATTCCTAAGTTCATGTTCCTGCACGCTCTTGCATACGTCACAGAAAAAGATTCTGAAAAATTCAATTCAACATTAAAAGAGTTGCTTGAAAAATATCCCGACACCGATATTACTCCTCTTGCGTCATCATACCTCAAACAAATGGCACAAGGACGCAAACTTGAAGCAGGCACAACAAACATCCGTGGCATGATATGGGACACACGATTGGGCAATGATTCCATTGCAAACGCAAACGCATCAAAACCCGCCGAATTTGCACTTGCGCCCAATGAACCACAACTTTTTGTGTTGTTATTCTCAACATCCGACATTTCAGCCAATCAATTGTTATACGATGTGGCACGACACAATTTCACCGCATTTAACATTAAAAACTTCGACCTTGAGAAAATGGAGTTTGGAGAGCTCGGGTTGATTATAATAAAAGGATTTAACAACCTTGATGAGATAAAACAATATCGTCAAATTCTAAGTCAAAGCACCGATTTCAAGCTACCCCGACAAGTGCGACCGGTAGAAATAAGCGTGAAAAACTTTGAACTTTTGATTAATGAAGGGCGTTCTTTTGAAGAATATTTCAACTTCATTGGTGAAGAAGAATACAAAGCCACTGAAGAAGAAGTGCTTCCTCCGGCTGAATTTGGAGAGAGTGAAGGCATCCCGGCTGATGAATATGAAGAATATAACGACACAACTATTCAAACTGAAAAATCAGTTGAACCTTCATTAGAAAACAAAAACAACAAAACAGAAAGGAATGCGGTTCAATCAGCGATAGAAAAACCGGAGCAAAACAAACAAGCTCCTAAACCCACGGAAACAAAAAAAGAGGACAACCAAACAAGCAAACAAAACAAATTGAATAAAAAAGAGAACAAAACAAAACAAAATATTTACCCCTCAGGGTCGGAAGGAGACGATCCTTTGTTTGATTTGCCTTAAATAATTTAACCTAATAATTTTGCCAATGAGTTCACACACTATATTATGGGCTGATGATGAAATAGATTTATTGAAGCCACACATTTTATTCCTAAAAAACAAAGGGTATAACCTTGTTACAGTAAACAACGGGAGAGACGCCCTTGAGTTAGTGGAATCGCAGCATTTCGACCTCATTATATTAGATGAGAACATGCCGGGGTTAACCGGCTTGGAAACCCTTTCACGAGTAAAACAAATCGCTCCACATTTACCGGTAATTATGATTACCAAAAGTGAGGAAGAAAACATAATGGACCAAGCAGTGGGCAATAAAATCGCCGACTACCTTATAAAACCGGTCAACCCCAATCAAATTTTGCTATCAATCAAGAAAAATCTACATAGCGAAAAACTTGTTTCGGTTCAAGCGACATCTGACTACAGACAAGAGTTCAATAATATATCCTCCCTCATTAACAATGCATCATCAATCGACGATTGGTATGAATTATACAGCAAATTAGTGTTTTGGGAATTAGAATTGGCTTCGACCGACACCAACATGGACGAGTTGTTGAATATGCAGAAAATCGAGGCAAATAGCACTTTCTATAAATTCATCAAAAAAAATTATGAGCAATGGGTTACTCATGAAGAGCATCCTGTCATGAGTCCCGATATTTTCAAAACCAAAGTATTTCCATTATTAAACAATGGCGAGAAAGTGTTTTTTATTCTCATTGATAACTTCCGCCTTGACCAATGGCGCACCATAAAACCCCTATTGAGCGATTATTTTACATTCTACGAAGATTTATATTGCTCGATTCTCCCAACAGCAACCCAATATGCCCGAAACGCAATATTTTCAGGGTTAATGCCCGTAAAAATCGCCCAAATGTTTCCCGATTTATGGGTTGACGAAGATGAAGACAATGGGAAAAACATCAATGAGTCACCACTCATCGAAACCTTGTTTAACCGATACCGACGTCAATGTAAATTTTCATATAATAAAATCAATGATTCGGTTGCCGGCGAACGCCTGATAAAAGATTTCGCAAAGTTGGAAAACAACGACGTGAATGTTATTGTGATAAACTTTATCGATATGCTATCACATGCCCGCACCGAGTCTAAAATGATTCGCGAATTAGCATCGACCAATGCCGCCTACCGCTCGTTAACCGAGTCATGGTTCAAGCATTCATCTACGCTCGATTTATTCAAGAAAATCGCCGGGAAAGGATATAAAATAGTCCTAACTACCGACCACGGCACAATTCGTGTAGATAATCCCGTAAAAGTTGTAGGAGACCGAAACACAAATACCAATCTACGATATAAATTAGGCAAAAACCTCAGTTACAACCCAAAACAAGTATATGAAATAAAAAAGCCTGAGACATTTGGGTTACCATCTCCCAATGTTTCCACTTCATATATATTTGCCGGCAACCGCGATTTTTTTGCCTACCCCAATAACTACAACTACTATGTTCAATATTACTCTGAGACATTCCAGCATGGCGGTATATCTCTTGAGGAAATGATCATTCCATTAATCACTCTATCATCTAAATAATTATCGCAATGAAAACAATAAATATCACCTCTATCGACAATATCAACGAGGCAGCCAAAGAATTTATCGCACTAATGGGCGATGAAACAGTATATGCCTTTTATGGTGAAATGGGTGCGGGAAAAACCACCTTTATCAACGCTCTATGCAAAGCTCTTGGCGTTGAAGACGACACCACCAATTCTCCATCGTTCTCAATCATAAACGAGTATCGCAGCGACACCACCGCCGAATTGATATATCATTTCGACCTTTACCGGCTTGAATCATTGGAAGAAGCCTTTGACATTGGCGTGGAGGACTATTTTGATTCGGGTGCGTTATGTTTTCTTGAATGGCCCGAACGCATAGAAGATATTTTACCCAACGACACCGTAAAAGTATCAATCACATTAAACGATGATGATTCACGAACAATCAACATCGAATAATCTTCTCCGGTTTACATGTCGGCAAAGAAACATATCATAAAATTAGAATCGGTCGAATCTACTAATAGTTATATCATGGAGCATTCATCACAAATGCTCCATGCCACTGTTGTTTCAACCTATAACCAAACATCGGGACGCGGGCAACGAGGGAATTCATGGGAATCAGAACCATACAAGAATCTCACATTCTCATTATTCATAACACCTCAAAACATTTTGGCTCGGCAACAATTTTATATTTCCGAGATTGTGAGTATAGCCATTGTCTCCGTTTTGCGACGTTATATACTCAACCAATCAGTAACAATCAAATGGCCCAACGACATTTATGTCAATGACTCAAAAATATGTGGGATATTAATCGAAAATACCATCTCGGGGCAATCGATATATCGTTCAATAATAGGAATAGGAATTAATGTGAATCAGCGCGATTTCAAATCAGACGCTCCAAATCCCATTTCCCTCATTCACTTCATAAACAAAGAGATTTCTCTCGACACAATTCTCGAAGAAGTAACAAACGAGATTTTCCACACATTTGAGCATTACGACACCTCTTGTGAATTTGAACAACTTCACCGCCTATATTTGTCAATGCTGTGGAGAAATGACAATAAGCCTCATCTATATACCACTCCATGTGGAAATATATTTAACGCAACAATCACCGATGTCGCACCAAATGGGTTATTGACATTAACCGACACCAAGGGCGCTTCTCAATCGTATGCATTCAAAGAGATTGCGGCAATAATATAGGAAACTTCTATAAATTCCCTCTAATTTTTTCACTTATAATTGTCGGCAATAGAATATATAGCCTCAAAAATGCGCATATCTGTTTCAGATAGTTCTTTGTCGCGACGTGCCATCATGCGGCGCGCGATATCAAAAAATTTGGGCAACGGCACATCTGAGAATCCCGATGCTCCACCTTCGCTAAACGAAGCCACAAAGTTGCGAGGAAAACCGCTACCATGAATATTCACACCCACTCCCAACACGGTTGCAGTGTTAAACATACAATTTATCCCGGTTTTGGAATGGTCGCCCATTATCAATCCGCAAAATTGCAATCCGGTGCGCAAGAAGCGATGAGCCGGGTAGTTCCACAATTTTATCTCGGTATAGTCATTCTTGAGGTTTGAGGCGGTTGTCCCTCCTCCTATATTACACCATTCGCCTATTACGGCATTACCAAGGAACCCTTCATGCGCTTTATTGGAATAACCCATCATCACCACATTATTCACCTCACCCCCAACTTTACAATATGGTCCAAATGTTGATGCGCCATATACCTTTGTCCCCATATTTATTACTGCATGTTCACACAACGCCACCGGTCCACGCAAGCAACTTCCTTCCATTACTTCGGCATTGCGACCTACATATATAGGACCATTTTTTACATTTAAAACTGCACCCTCAACCGATGCCCCATCTTCGATAAATATCAACGGGGTTCCATCGGCACCAATGGGACTACCTATCACGATATTAGTTTCACTCAATGGCTCACCTGTGCGACCACGAGTGAGAATAGCATAATCTTCTACAATGCCTCGATGATTTTCCATAAATATATCATAAAGCATCGCAATAGTGAGACTATCATCGTCACATATTATTTCCCTGGCAAATTTTCGAGAGTTAAAGTCCTCCATATTACCTCTAAATGCCATCATCTCACCTTTTGACGACAACAATGCCTCACCCATTCCAAGTGTTTCAATATTCGACACAAGAGCAGGCGACGGGCATATATTTCCTGCAACAAACAAATTATCGTCGGTAATTGCAATAGGAAATTTTTCTTGTAGATAATCGGCTGTGAAATATGAATATGAGCCGGGAAATACCCTTTGCCACTTTTCACGAATTGTCATTACTCCCACACGCAAATCGGCGATAGGACGTGTAAATGTTAATGGCAATAGATTATTACGCACATCGCCATTATCAAAAAGTATTATATTTCTTTTATTCTGAATATCCATAATTATCACTTTATATATCGCAAACGCACAAAGATAACGATATAATCCTAAATGCACAAATCGATAAAAATACATACCTGTGCTAAAATCTACTGCCACCGAGAATTTTTGACAGAACGAACTGGCACATTATGAGTTGTGCATTATTCTATCCCCCTCCGGCTCTGCGAGCCTCGTCCCCCTTTCATTCAAAAAGGGGACAGCTTTTTCATCAGCTCTTGATTAAAATCAACTTATGGTATGATTTTTTCTCGCTTCCGAATAAAAAAATGGCAATACCATCAAGGCATTGCCATTTTTGATTATTAAGAGATTTTATTGATTACTTCTTGACAATCTTCACCGGAGCGTTTCCGTCAACTTTCACGAAATAGTAGCCTGTTGCGAGGTTTTCAATATTCACCTCTACGATTGTCTCATCATAACCTTGCGCTGTCATCACTTCGGCACCGGCTTCGTTGTATATAACAATCGAGTTGATTGCCACCGGCGACTTGATAGTGATTGCGGTTGTCGCAGGGATAGGATAAATCTTCAATCCTGCCACGTCGTTTCCTACCACTTCCACTCCGGTTTCCACAAGTATTTGAGTACTTATGGTATTAGACGCAGACTTAGCTATATAACGGTTTTTAGCGGCATAATTGGCATCCACATAATATATCCACTTGCTTGGCTCGTCGATTGTGACATTTCTTGCGTTTGTCGAACCATACGTTCCGGGAGCAACTCTATGATGCCATGTCAATACCGATTGTTGACGTGATTGACCACCTGTTCCATAATTGTCACCTACCTTGTGGTAGAATGGAGCTTTGCTACCACCTTCTTCGGCAAGGCGGAAATCGTATGTTCCGGGCACTTCACTTGCTATCGTGTAGTTGGCTTGTTCAATACCATTTACCACCTTCATGCCATTGTGCAATTGGAAATCGGTAACATCAATAGTATCCACCACAACGCCACCGGCTGTGCGAGCGGCTCTGACAGTGTAATGAGTCACCGGCTCAGTGCCATTGGCCGCGTTAAAGTCGAGTTCCACACGGTAATTATCAACTGTTACGGTTGAATATGTGCCATCGGCGTTTTCCACCGAGTATTTTGAGTTCGCTTGCTTGAACACATGCACCGCAAGGTCTTGCGCAGGAGTGACAGGATAGTCATGAATATCTTCGGCAAACAATGGATCGGAGATGTGGTATAAACCGTCTTTTGTTTGATATTTAACACGCACACTCACCGAATAGCGACCAAAGTCTATATCCACGTTGCTTGTTGTGTCGTTATAATCAAAATCATATACATAATCATCATCGACCGGAGTGCCATCGGTTTTGTACAACTCGGGAAGTTCAGCTTCTGCTACAAGTTCATTTTTGCTGTTATACATCTCAAACAAATATGATTGCACTTTAGCATTTGCACTACCTGTTGAAGTTCCAAAGCCTTTTGGACGCTTCCATGTCGCAACACCATCAAAGTGAGTAATCTCGGTATTGTTATTATTATAGGCCGTCGTGATATCCAACGTTGGCTGTACCGGTGGGAATTGGTTACTTGGAATCAAACGATAACGAGCAAAACGTGTGCCCGGCACATATTGATAAATATCAACACATTCGTCATCATCTTTCATCGCACTTGCATAAGTCCCTTTTTCGGCATGGAACCAGTTGCCGTTGGCATTGGTCGCGGTTGAGTTAGAGCGTTCATCGGTTTGAATATATTGAGCCACCGGAGTTGAAGGCATCAACGAGCCTTCATCGGCATAGTCATCGGCATTCTCTTTTGTGGCACGCGAGATAAGGAAGTCGCCCACATTGTGAGAGTGCATTGATTGAGGAGTGATGACAAATAATTCGCCTGTGTGACGACCGGTGCCATCTACTTCACCAAATGCTTGGATTGAAGTACCACCTGCGTTGTTAATGCGGCTGTCGGCTGTATAGATTGGGTGCCAACCGGTTGTGCCGGCTTCGCTCCATTCGTGTACGCCATAGTAACCATTTGAACGGATTTGTACTGTCACATCATCGCGGCCGTCGAGGTGGAAACCATAGTTTTCGGTACCGGTTTTTGGCTCTAATAGATATCCGGTGTTTTCATATCGGTTAAACTCTACTATCTCATGTGACACATACGCGCCATTGGCAATCTTAACCTTAAATGCAGTGCGGGTCCATGATGGAGAGAGAATCAAATAACCACCATTGGCACTCATCACATCGCCCCACATATAATAATAGTCACTTCGACCTGTCACCTGCCCATTCTTGTCTCCGGCTGTTTTATCTGAAGTAGCATAAGAGCAAACCATTGTGTTTATCCAATCATTATCGGTCCATAGTTTATTGAGATTGATTACCGAAGGAGTGGTAGAATAAGAGCCATCGGCATTGCGCTTGTATATCGCTCCACGGGTTATGCGACGAGTAAAAGCATCTTTAATATAGGTCAACCATGCTACGTCATTCCCGGTTATGGGGTCAATAGCAGGAGCTGTTGTCTTCATGTCTTCATTGCTGTCATTATTATGGCGCATAAAGATATTTCCTGCATCGTCCATTGCAAGACCTACCGAAGCAAATGCTTCAGATGTAATTACTTTGTTTGTCGAAGAGTAACTTGTTTTAACATCATTTTCTGTTGTAGCGGCAAATGTGACAACCCCACCGGTGGCAGCTGCATTTGAAGATACAATTTCAGTTGCTTTGTCACTTTCGTTGTAGTCCGGATCATCTTTTTTAGCCAAATAGTCAGAACGTTGAGCAATATACCATTTGCCATCACGGAAATATCCTTGACGATAATAATCTACATTGTCAAATATATTTGGTTTCTTGTCATCGGCAATATCATTGATAGGCACGTTATAAACTTCTTGAAGGATATAACCGGTCTTTGCCCAGTCGCGTGGTGCGATAACAAGAGTGGTTATGTCGCTTTTCACTGAGTCGATTGGTGGATAGACATTGGCGTCAGAGCCATAAACGGCCTCAACTTGATATTTCACAGTGGTTTCAACCGATGCACGCACCAACGATTCGTCAAGCGTGTTATACGATTGCAATTTGCCTTGAATCAATTTGCCATCGCGATACAAGTTGAAATATAGAGGCTTATATGGAGCATAATTAGGCATCTTGAAGAAGATTTCAACAAGTGAGTAACCTTCATAGTTACGTGTTTCAGAGATGACAGGCGCAACTAATACACCCGCTTGCACCTCGGTAGTGGTCACCTCCAAGCCAAAAGATGCATCTTCGGTAAGACCGTCAAACGTTGGCACTACCTTGTAAGTGTAGTTTTGCTTCACACCGGTATTGGTATAAGTCAATGCATCGGCGCCAAGAGTGGCAAGGAGTGAGCCTCCACGATAAACCTTATAGCCGGTTAAGGTAGTGTTTACCATACCTGTAGGAGCGTTCCATGTCAATGTAATATCCTGACGGCCAACATTTGTTTCAGTATTCTTCAAATATGTATATGCAAGATTGCTGATTGGCGCACCTACGGCGTTGATTACGTTGATGCTGTTTGAAGTGGTTGCTTCGCCCCATGTGCTTGAACCGCCATAATAAGGTCTAACCTTAAAGGTATATGTGCCATTGGCAAGATTTGCATATGTATAATTCAAATTAGTAGTTTCCACTTCAGTTGACCATGAAGAGCCTCCATTGGTTGAATAGCTAACTGCATATTTGGTTGGATTACCTGCCGAGGGTTTAGCCCATGAAACGATTATACTATTGGTTGAGCCTGATACATTTGCCACGGTCAAATTTGATACTGGGGAAGTAATAGGGGTGGCAGTCATAGTCCATTTTGCACCACCTTGCCCAGGTGCATAAATGTAAATATCTGCAGTATTGCCATTTACCTTTGTGTCAATAGAGAAACTAACATAGCTTTGCGTAGAAGCTCCAGAGAAAGGACTAAAGGTGGTAACTTCTTTTTTGTCGGTATAGTCATACAATGCTAACACTGTAGAACTTTTTGCATATATGAAGAATTCGTGACCTTTAAGTTCAAAAGCATCTGAACCACTACAATAAACTGTTAAGCCAGTACTTGTCCAAGAAACAGATGTGCCACCTTCAGTATATGTACCTCGATATAAAGTCCCAGATGAATTTTGTAAAGAAGGATTGTATAGTAATTTCCCTTTTGCATATTCAACTACTCTTGCGCGAGATCCGTTTGTCACAGGAAGCCCCGAAAAATTTTGGGGAGCACTAAAACTACCTTTAGTTATGGTAACGCGAGTAACATTACTTGTGTTTTGTGGTGTGAACCAAAGGTAACCAGTGCCATTTACTCCATCGCCATTTGCACTCATAAGGTCGGTTCGTCCTCCAATTAAAGAACTTAATTTTACACCTTTTTTTGTTGAGGTTTGGCCTGGGATTGGGATTGTTGGCCAGTATGTAATACCGCCAACATTTCCTGACCAAATTAAGCCTGCTGGTGCGTTATTGCCTTTTACGGATGCTGCATATAAAGTTCCTGCGTCATCAGATGCAATTGCAGGACCCGCATAACAATACCATGGGCCAGATGTTTGATTTAAATATGTGTACTCAAAGTCAGTAGGTCCCCCAGCTGACCATTGTTCTACAATTCCATTGTTAATTCGCTTGCCAGCGGTGTAATAAGTCGCAAGCATATATTCCGTTCCTGTGCTACCCGGAATTGCTGGAAGTGTGTAAATGTATCCATTAGTAGCTGCACTTGAAATATAGTTGTAATTAAATGGTGCAGCTCCAGTAGGAGTTGAAACTGCTTGACTCCATACTTTTGTTGGAGTGCTAAATGTATAATCTGCAGCGGCATTAGCAATCGGTATTGTGGCGAATATTACCACAAAAACCGATAGGATGTGTTGTAGTTTTTTTTTCATAATGATTATGGTTTTATCATTTATAAATATTCAGTTATTCGATTAGTTTTTAGATAGTTACCCAATCAACGAAACAAATATATAAAACTATTACCATAATTACAAATATTTTACTCAAAAAAACTGATTTTCTGCCAAAAAAGCCTTAAAACACAATAATTCTAGCAAAAATTCAATTTTTAATAGCAAAAAATGCCAAATTGCATATATCGGAACAAAAGGAAGTGAGTCAAAACTCCTTGGTGGCAGAGGAAGGTTATTCGCCCCACTTCCATGATAAAAATCAACTTATGTCATTATGAAATTTTATGTCTTTCTGTCTAAAAATCTTTTGTAGGAGGGAAGACAGAAAGACGATACGTCAATTTGAATTATGACACATCGCCTTTCTTTATGTTATATTTCAAGGAATATTACACTCCGGGGTATTTGGGGCTGGGGCCATGTTCATTATCCCCCTTGCTATCCTCACACCACCATATTATCAATATTATCGCACCTATACATGGGATAAGAGCTAATAGTTGCCACCAGCCACTACGTCCGGTATCATGCAGGCGACGAGCGCCAACGGCAAGCGATGGGATGAGTAACGCTATCGATGCCACATAACCCAAATAAGGGATTAATCCCACTATAAATGTAAACAAATAAAACCACCAAAACTCAGAGCGGCGGGCACGACCATTGAAATCGGCATATTTATTAAAACAAATCTTTATGGCATCTCCAAATGTAATTTCATTGGGCATTTTGGCACATTGAGAGGATTGTTCATATTCCGAAGCCGATGACTCAGAGTTAGGGTATAGCAACGAATGAAGGTCGGCAACAGTATGCGCTTCCACCCAATTAGGCATTCCTTCTGCCCACACTTTTGAGGTTGGAGACAAACCATAATTCACAAGATTTTCTTTCTCCATAGGTCCCACTTGTTGACCATTGTAAATGATGTAATATTGCATATCGCTTTAATTTGAAATTATTAATGTGCAAAATTACTACAAATATACATTCCTACAATAGCATAAGGGAATTTCTATAAATTCCAACTGCTAAAATTAAGGGCTGTGTCAAAATCCTATTATAAACCCCTCCGGCACTCCATGCCACCTCCCCTAAGGGCAGGGGAGGAGTATCAACCTTAATGCAACTTACTCATTCCCAGAAGATAATAACATTACTCCCCTGTCCTTAGGGGAACCGTCGCTTTGCGACTGATGGGTATAAAAACAATGGAGATGTATCATTATTTGAATTTTGACACATCTCCGTTTTTTTGTCGGGGTGAGAAGACTCGAACTTCCGACCTCCACGTCCCGAACGTGGCGCGCTGCCAACTGTGCTACACCCCGCACCTTAATTGGTGGTGCAAAGTTAACTCTTTTTTCGGAAATCTAAAGGGAATTTCTATAAATTCCACGAATTAATTAAACAATAGATATTGGGAACGGCTCTTTTGTGAGCTTTATGTTTTTCTTTGGCATCTTTTTGCCCTTGTCTCAATCGCATAGCTCGCTATGCTCATTCTACAAGAAAACAAAAATCCGCTCAAATAAAAATCATAAATCATCTCAAAGTAATTTATAGAAGTTCCCTAAAATTCTTTATCCTCTATTTCTTTATGAATTTACACATTTGATTGCCGTTTCCAACTTTTAATATATAAATCCCCGAGGGCAATGATGCTACCGACACGGTTGCCACGTTTCCATTTATCACGCAGGAATCAAAATTGGACTTTGCTCCCATTATGCTATACACCTCAATGTTATCAATTGGTTGCACACCCGAAACAGTCATTATGTCCTCAACCGGGTTAGGATAAATTATTAACACTTCACTTTCCTTGTTGATCACATTATCATCTATTCCTGAAACAGATTTATCATAGAATCTATATACCGCCATACCATTTGCAGGGCAATATAAATAAATATAATAACTGCTTTCATCGATTTTCTCGGCAAATGTCCAGTTGAATGTAGAATAGTTTCCACCTTTAACATATCCAAGGTCTCCAATAGGCTCAACCGATGTTATCACGCTATCCACACTCCAATCGCGAATTGTAAATCCGCCTTTATAATTAGCTCCCGATGGATGAATGAATATTTCATGACCCGACAAAGTAAACAAGTCGCCTCCGCCGGTAGTATTGCGATTAGGGGCTGTAGTAGTGCCTCTGCCCACAATCACTTCAGAGCTTTCTCCTCCTTGATAACGATAAAATCCTGTGGCTCTTACACAATACAACCATTCTTCGGTGTTATTATTTACCGGAATCACATATCCGGCGGCAGAACCCGTCATAGAGAGTAGTGCCGAAGTTTCAGTTTTCACAACCGACCCTTTCGACAATGTTATAATATTTATTTGATTTTGCTTATTTGGATACATATACACACACCCTACTCCATTCAACACATCACCCGATGCCGATATAAAATTTGTTTGTCCGTCTAATGGCACTGTCACATCCAACTCAACCGCTTCTCCCGGAGAGTCAACTGTAGCGCCTGAAGGATAAATGATGAATTTATGGTTGCCATCGGTTGCTTTATCGTTGCGAATGATGATGTTTCCGGCATCATCGCAAGCAGTTCCCCAGCCGCTACCGCCGGGAATGCCACCAAGACAACCGGCGCTATTGAAAATGTATAATTTTTTATCTTCGCAGTCATTCACATAAAACATTCCGTTATATGCGGCACCTTGTTGCGCGTTTGTGCCATCAATATGCTCGGGGGCGTTGCCCTTGTTGCGTGAATTTTCCCACACAAGTTCAAGCGCGAAATCGGCATTTGGCGAAGGATTGAGTTTTTGACCTTTTACTATGTATTTACCAATACCTTCATTTGCCGAGAAATAATACAACAATATGTCACCATCAACATATTCAATGCCGGTGAATATATATGAATTGATTCCCTCTATGGCAGAACTTGGATTTGGCATTGAGGGAGAAACCGCATTTGGGTCTCCTATTCCATCGGTCACATCATACATTGTCGCCGACAACCCCGCGGCATAATCGGCAGAATATGAATACACCTTACTTGCAAGGCGAAGGAAAGAATGCCCCTCGGCCTCCTTTCCGAGATGACCTTCTTTCCATTGTGAATGCAATGCCATAGGTTGTCCTTTTTTTGACCAATCAAACGAATATTGCACCGGAGTGATTGATTTGCCGTCAATCAACAAATTGTTGCGAGAAAACGGTGTTACCATAATTGATGCATCATCTCCCAACGTTGTGATATTATAGTTTTCGGAATCGGATGCGTATGTTGTCGATGTTATCACCCCGTTTGCAACTTTTGTTCCCAAAAACAGATATTCCTTTGTGTCATCAACCATTACCGTTGAATAAAGATATAAATCATTCATTTTCCCACTTACGGCAAAGCTGCCGCCTATGCACATCGCACTACCAATCTCAAATGGCAAATCGGTCTTTGATTGAGACACCAACAGCTGTGGAACGGCATTATCATTTTCCCATTTATACACGTTCCATGCCGAGGCATCGGGGGCATCGGGGGTGATATTCACAATGTTACAACCAAGCAGCACACCATCGGCCGAAAAAACGATGTCGTTCAAATTCTCAACGCCGGTCAAGTCCATTCGTTTTATCTCCTCGGCTGTTTCAGAATCGAGAATTGACAAAATCGGTTTTTTTTTATCATCATGCGCAAGCACATACCATTTGCCATTGCGAATCAAAGCACGACTAATATCCATCCCACTTAAAAATTCAGGGACACCGGCACTCGCCACATATACAGGCTCATAGCTTCCTCTTATCGCCCCCTCTTGTTCGGGATAATCTGTGGTATTCGGCGGAAACAAGACATCGGGGTTAAGTTCCGGAAGTTCGGCAGGGTCGAGATAGTCGGTTGTAATAAGGTCACAACCATAATTACCGTATGTTAAATATGCCGAATTTGTATTTACAGTCCACGCATTCACTTTCAATCCCGCTTCGTGGTAACGCTTCACTCCGTCTTTGGTTACTTCACCACCTACACCCACACCCATGTGAGCCCCTCGCTGAGAACACCATAACAAACTACTTTCAAAGTTATTGGAATATACCAAAAGCATAATTTGAATATCGGGGTAGTTATCATGTATGTATTGCAAACATGGCTTCATCGACGTGAAAATATAACATGAATTGCGAAAACCTTTTTCCTCAATGAGTTTGATGAGATTGGGGATTCCCGATGTATCATTTGAGTTTATGCCTGTCGCCCATTTTAATTCAATAACCGGCAACACATTATATTCTGTACATATATCGAGATACTCGGCAAGCGTGCATATATTTCCGGTATATTTTACCCCTCCGCGCGTTTGAGTTAGCGTCTCGGCTTTAAGATCGGCAAGATTACTACTTGCGATAGTGAGTGTCCCACCCCAACTTGTAAGATCGTCATTATGACAACACACATGAACACCATCTTTGGTAACCTTCACATCGGTTTCAAGATAATGATACCCTTTTTTAGCACCGTTAATAAAAGCCTCGGCAGAGTTTTCCAAGCCCCAATAACTCCCTCTATGCCCTACCAATTTAGGCTGAGCCGCAACTGCAACAACTGATGCCAGGCACAACAATAACACATATATTTTCTTCATAAACATAGATTTAAGGGAATTCTTTCAAATTCCATAAGTTAATATTTTGGTAAATATAATAATATTTTATGACAAACGCCTCTTTTCACTAAAATTTTAAGTAACTTTGAAGCCGAAATGAGACATATTCATACATATATGCGTGTCGCACTCATCTCAATCGCAATTGGGATGATGGTGGCTTGCGCAAGTATTGGTCGCCCGGGAGGAGGTCCCATAGACACCGAACCTCCACTTTTTATAAGCAGCAGTCCCACACCCGGAGCGCTGAATGTAACCGATAATAAGATTGAGATTTTATTCAATGAGAACGTTATGCTGGAGGATGCATCAAACAAAGTTGTTGTATCTCCTGCTCAAAAAAACATGCCGTCAATATCGGCAAATGGCAAAAAAGTAATAGTGGAATTGCGCGACACATTGCAACCCAATACCACATATACTATTGATTTCTCTGATGCCATAAGAGACCTAAACGAGCGGAACGTGCTCGATGGGTATGCAATAGACTTCTCCACCGGGGAAACGATTGACTCATTGCGGCTTTCGGGGATGGTGCTTGAAGCCCGCACCCTTGAACCGGCACAAGGCATGCTTGTGGGAATATATAGTAATCTTTCAGACTCGGCTATAATTACCCAACCATTTGACCGCATTGCAAAGACCAATCAACTCGGTCAATTCACAATCAGGGGACTTAAACCCGGTGAATACCACATTTTTGCTTTAAAAGACAACAATCGAGACTTGCATTGGGATAGAAGTGAAGACATTGCATTTTATGACAAACCGTTATCTCCAACAACCGCAGAAATTGAAGTTACCGATACACTTCGAGCTACTAATGGAGCAGACTCTCTAACAACTCGAAAAGGTGTAAAATATCTCCCAAATAACATATTGCTCACATGGTTTAATGAGGGATATTCTGCTCAGTATCTAAAAGATTACAAACGCCCCGAACGACGTCGTCTTACATTTCAATTTGCGACAAAAGCCGACACCCTTCCACAAATATCAATAATAAATGGAGCAAAAGCCGGTACAAGTATTGACAAGTGGGCGCTTTTAAATACAGGAGAAACGCTTGACACTCTTGAATATTGGATTTCCGATAAGGAAATCATCGCTCAAGACTCAATTCTTGTAGAAGCTAAATATCTTCGCACCGACACTAATGACCAATTATCATGGAGTACCGATACCTTGCGGCTTTTCTATAAAGACCGCATACCTAAAAAGAAAAAGAAAGATGAGGAAAACGACACTACTCCCCAACTCAGTTTTATAAATTGGTCAATCCGCGCATGCAACCCCCAAGAGGTTAACAAGCCCTTAATATTCTCAACCTCTCATCCTATAAGTCATATTGATAGCATGGGTGTGAGATTATCTATCAAACGAGACTCAGTGTGGGAAATCCTACTTAACACTCATATAATCCCCGATTCGGCTCGACAAATATTATCATATTCAATGCCATACAAATGGGAGCCCGGAATGAAATATCGTTTGGAAATCGACTCTGCTGCAATCGTGAGCATATATAACGAATGGAATAGACCCATAAAACAAGAATTTTCAGTAAGAGCGACCGAGGAATATGCAAATTTGTTTTTCAACATCTCCGAAACAGCACAACCCATAATTGTGGAATTACTTAATGGCTCAGATAAAATTGTCGCTACATCTCAAGTCATTGATGGAATTGCCACATTTAATTACTTATTACCCGGAACATATTATGCCCGCGCGTTTATCGATAAGAATAAAAATGGCATATACGACACCGGGAAACTAAATGCCAAGCAACAACCCGAGGAGGTATATTATTATCCTAAACGAATAAACGTAAAAAAGAATTGGGATATAGAGCAATCATGGAACATATATGAGCAGGCGCTCGACCTCCAAAAACCAATAGAAATAAAGAAAAACAAACCGGCAAAAAAGAAAACCGATAAAGATAGTGGAGATATGGATGAAGATGAGGTTGATGAGTTTGACGAAGAATACTACAACCCGGGACGTAATCAAAACAATTCCAACTCTAACAATCGCAAAATACCATCAGGTCTAAGACGCGCACCGGGCGCATATTAATATATAAAATGGAACAAAAAGTCAAATTAGATAAAGACCTTATTAAGAATCCTCGTTTGTGGCGATTATCAATACGCATTGACGAGCACAATATGCATGTAGTGCTATTTTGCAAAGTCGAGGACAATTCTTTAATATACCGCAAAATCCCTCTTGACACATCGACGATGTCTCTGCAAAAAGCCATCGAAGAAGCAATATATGAAAATCCTTTATTACTAAGCGATTTTGACAAGATCGACTGCATTATTGAATCTTACAAATTCACCATTATTCCATCTGAAATCAAAAGTCCCGAAATACAACAAAAAATCTTTGATGAAACATTTCCCGACTTTGAAGGCATTATGTATGAAAATGTTATCAACGAAATTAATGCCACAATTTTAATGGGAATACATGCCGATTTAAAAAATTTCTTACAACGGACATTTAATAATCCCAATATATTACACCATCTCACCCCATTGTGCATATATTTTCACCGCAAAAGCCGATTAGGCAACTCGGGCAAAATGTATGCCTATTTAAGAGATAATAGTTTAGATCTTCTCACTTTTGGCAAAGACTCTCTACTTCTTGCCAATACATTCTCATTTAAAGACCCGATGGATGCGGTGTATTACATCCTCGCTTATCGTCAAAGTCTCAAATTGGATGAAACAAATAACGAACTGTTCCTTACCGGAAATAACTCAATACGGGAAACTATAACTCCGATACTTAAAAAATATGTGAATTATGTAATGCCTGTCATATTTCCATCGGCAATGTTTAAAGCCGGGAAAGATGCATTTAACGCCCCTTTTGACCTAATAATTCTACCATTATGCGAATAATCAGAGGAAAATATGGACGACGACGTTTTGACGTGCCAACAAACATAACAGCACGTCCAACAACCGATTTCGCCCGCGAAAATCTGTTTAACGTGCTTGAAAATTTGATTGATTTTGACGGGACGACAGCTCTTGACCTTTTTGCCGGAACAGGAGCTATAAGTTTTGAATTACTTTCACGAGGTTGCGCATCGGTTACCGCCATAGAAAAAGCATCTACCCAATATGCGTTTATGAAAAAGGTCTCTGCTCAATTGGGTTGCGACAATTTCAATTTAGTGCGAGGTGACGCATTGAAATATATTGACGCCACAATGGCTAAATTTGACATTATTTTCGCAGATCCGCCATACGACCTAAATGGATTTGGAGAAATTCCCGAAAAAATATTAAACTCTCAGATGCTCAAGCCCGATACTATATTTATCATTGAACACTCAAAGAACTATAATTTCTCACACCTTCCACATTTTGTAGAACAGCGCACATACGGTAGCGTAAATTTTTCCATCTTTATATTAGAAAAGTAAAACAGGCTCTTAAAATGTGGCTATTTCAAAAGATTTAGTTAACTTTGCACTTATTAATGTTATTGACAAACATCCCTAATAATGGATATACTCCAATCAATGCGTGACATTCTTGTTGCTGAAAGCAAGGCTATTAGCAACATTCCCATAACCGATGATTACATTAAGGCTGTTGATGCCATAATCGAACATGTGCATAATCGCAAGGGTAAATTAGTAACCTCAGGAATGGGTAAGGCCGGGCAAATAGCGATGAACATCGCTACCACATTTTGCTCCACAGGTACACCTGCAGTAAATATACACCCCAGCGAAGCACAACACGGAGATCTTGGATTGCTTCAACCAAACGATATAATGTTATTAATTTCCAATTCGGGAAAAACCCGAGAAATAATCGATTTTGTCACCTTGGCTCGCAATCTTTATCCCCAACTGCCGTTAATAGTCATTACCGGAAATGCCGATAGCGAACTGGCTCACGATGCCGACTATGTATTAGCTACCGGTGGAGCGGCTGAAGTGTGCCCGTTAGGACTTACACCTACAACATCAACCACAATGATGACAGTCATAGGTGATGTTTTAGTAGTAAACGTTATGAAAAAAACAGGATTCACAAAAGCCGATTATGCCAAACGCCATCATGGTGGATACTTAGGACACGTGTCACGAGGAGATAAATAAAACCAAAAAGTATCGCAATTTTAGGATGAAAACAACTCTCGATCCTATTATTTTACCGATCAACAGCTCTGTTGCTGGCAATGTGCTTGAATCATACAAAGCCGGCGATTCTATTTTTGCGCTTCGACACAAACTTGCCAATACCTCTTTCACAACAATAATAGACTCTCTCAGAGGGATAGCAATACATCTTATTGACAACGGATTGTTAAATCAAGCCATATCCCAATTCAAATGGCTTGATGTTTTATTTTCCCGTTGTAATATTAGAAACATTGCCGATATTCATACCGCAATAAAACAAACTCTCATCGCATTATATATTGAATCGGGTCAAATTGACGCAGCGATGAAAGACGCAGCCGAAGCATTGACAATGCTCGCTCAAAACGCACGACGCAAAGATGAAGATTTTCAGATTCTTTTGGCTCTAATATTATATGATCTTGCGCAAATTCATTGTGCTAAGAAAGAATACAAACAGGCCGAAAGAGAAATTTCCAAAGCGATGAAACTTCTCGAGAAATTGACAAAAACAAATCCGGTGCGTTATGGAGCCGCTCTTACTTTAGCTCTTAATGCATCAACATCAATTTACCGTTCCCGCATAGATCAAGCCAACTTGCTTGCTCATTATCAAGCAGCGACATCAACCTATCTTGCCGAAGTAAACTCAGGCATCAAAGATGCTACAATCCGATTAGTTTCATCACTTCAAAACGAAGGAAACACCCTATCGCAGATGAACCGCCACCGCGAAGCTATTCATTTCTACACCAGAGCATTAAAATATCTCACCCACATAGAATCAGACTTTTCGTTACAACAACTACAATTGTCTATCGATTTAGGCAAAGCTCTAATACAAACCACCCGAAATCGCGATAAAGGGGTACACCTTCTCAACACGATGTTACACAAAGCCACAAAACTAAATGCCAACGACCAACATAGGCAGATTGTTGACATACTGCTTAACGCAAACAATAACCGACTTGACATCTTAGGATTCTGGCATAAAATGTTCCCAAAATAAAAAACCATTAAATCCAACATAAATTATTTTCATGGCTACTAATTTATCTCACAGCGCACCTCAAGGTGCAATCCCAAAAGTTGAAAACATGAGAGTGGCAATAGTTGCCGCCGAATGGAATGCGCACATCACCGGTGCCCTTACCGATGGAGCATTAAAAATTTTCAAATCACAAGGATTTGCCGATGAGGATATCGACGTGTTTCATGTCCCGGGGGCAGTTGAATTAACATTTGCCGCTTCTCAATTAATCGAAGCGTCAATGTATGACGCTATCATTGTATTTGGTTGCGTAATTCGAGGTGGAACGCCACACTTTGACTATGTGTGCCAAAGCGTAACACAAGGAATCACAATGCTAAATGCCGATTGCGACACACCTGTAATCTTTGGAGTGTTAACTGTTGATTGTGAACAAGATGCGCTCGATCGCTGTGGAGGTAAACTCGGAAACAAAGGCGAGGAAGCAGCTGTTGCTGCAATTAAAATGCACGATTTCGCTTGCAAGGTTAAAGAACTTTGATTATCTTTGCAAGCGATTTAGGGCGAATACCAGAGTGGCCAAATGGGGCAGACTGTAAATCTGCTGGTTTATACCTTCGGTGGTTCGAATCCATCTTCGCCCACTTTAATTAGAATTAATAGTAAAATTTGTTTCATGGTTTTGCGGAAGTAGCTCAGTTGATAGAGCATCAGCCTTCCAAGCTGAGGGTCGCGAGTTTGAGCCTCGTCTTCCGCTCAAAAAGAACCCCGACGTGATGTCGAGGTTCTTTTTGTTATTATTCATATTTTGAAATAATTTCTAAATAAAAAATATTATCTTTGCAATAGAATCAATTTTTGATTAAAAATCATAGTATTGTTTCTATTATTCAGTTGGAATTATTCTCTATCGCAAAAGTACGATATGAAACAAGTAAAACCCAAAAAGGCTCTTGGACAACATTTTTTGACCGATTTGAATGTGGCTGCACGCATTGCCGCTACACTTGATGACCATAAAGGCTTGCCGGTGCTCGAAGTCGGACCCGGAATGGGAGTACTTACTCGTTTTTTGCTTGATAACGGTCATGACGTAAAGGTAGCTGAAATTGATACCGAAAGCGTTGCATATCTTAATGCTAATTTCCCCGATTTGGAAGGTCGCATTATTGAGGGCGACTTTCTCCAAATGCGTCTTGACGAAATGTATGGAGGGAAAGACTTTTGCGTGATAGGAAATTATCCCTATAATATTTCTTCGCAAATATTCTTCAAAGTGCTTGATTATAAAAACGAGGTAACTTGCTGTTCAGGTATGCTTCAAAAAGAAGTTGCCGAGCGATTGGCCGCACCTCCCGGCACTAAAACGCGTGGCATTTTGAGCGTGTTGCTGCAAGCATGGTATGACGTGGAATATTTGTTTACCGTTAATGAAAATGTGTTTAATCCACCTCCCAAGGTGAAATCGGGTGTGGTGAAGTTGCGTCGAAACAATGTTACCGACCTTGGTTGCGATGAGCGACTGTTTAAGACGGTGGTAAAAACTTCGTTTGGTCAGCGTCGCAAAACGTTGCGCAACTCCCTGCGCGGGTTGTTGCCGCCTGAATCAACGATACCCGATGACGCGATTTTCATGCGTCGCCCCGAGCAACTGAGCGTTGAGGAATTTATCTATCTCACGAATCTCATTGCCAAAATGCGAGGATAAAGAGAACAAATAACATTTATCATTAAACACTCTCACATTTTTTACACATGAAGGAATATACTCCCGAATACCTCGAACATATCTGCGAGGTAATTCATACACAAAATATCGATGAAGCCCGCAAAGAACTTGAAGGGCTTCACCCTGCCGACATCGCCGAATTATATCAAAACCTCAACCTTAAAGAAGCTGAGTTTTTATATGATTTGCTTGATGAGGATACGGCTGCAGAAGTGTTGATGCAACTCGATGAGGACGACCGTCGCAAACTTCTTCGCGACATGCCTGCCAAAGAAATTGCAAGCCACATCGACCACCTCGACACCGACGATGCCGTTGATATTATCCAAGAACTCGACGAAGAAGAACGCGAAGAAATTCTATCGCATATCGACGATGTGGAGCAAGCCGGCGACATCATCGACCTTTTGAAATATGATGAAGACACTGCCGGTGGCATCATGGGCAAGGAAATGATTGTGGTAAACCAAGAGTGGAGCATGCCCGAATGCATAAAGCAGATGCGCATGCAAGCCGAGGAAATCGACGAACTTTATAATATATATGTTGTCGATAACGATAATCGTCTTAAAGGCATCTTCCCGCTTAAAACGATGATTACCCACCCATCGGTGTCGAAAATCAAGCATGTGATGGAAACCGACCCGGTGTCGGTGAAAGATGATACTCCTATCGAAGATGTGGCTCACGACTTCGAAAAATATGACCTTGTGGCTATGCCCGTAGTCGATTCTATTGGCCGACTTGTGGGACGCATCACCGTCGATGACGTGATGGACCAAGTGCGTGAATCGAGCGAGCGTGACTATCAATTGGCATCAGGTCTTTCAACCGATGTGGAAACCGACGACTCTATGTTCACCCAAATAAAGGCTCGTATGCCTTGGTTGTTGATAGGGGTTGTGGGTGGATTGATTGCATCATGGTTGCTTGGACTATTTGGTAATTTCGACCCTGTTTTGGCTTTGTTTATTCCGCTTATTTGTGGAACAGGAGGGAATGTGGGTATTCAATCATCGGCAATTATCGTTCAAGGTCTTGCCAATGGCTCTCTTGAATTAAAAGATTCGGGTAAACAGATATTTAAGGAATTAGGAGTGGGATTGTTTAATGCTCTTATCATATCGGTTGTCGTGTTTGCTTATGCTGCAATCTTTCATAGTAATGCCATTTCAGTCCCCATTTCAGTATCGTTATCGGTATTTGCGGTAGTGATATTTGCCTCTATTTTTGGAACATTTGTGCCGTTGACCCTCGAACGCTTCAAAATTGACCCTGCTCTTGCAACCGGTCCCTTTATCACTATCACCAACGATATTGTGGGTGTTGTGATTTATATGGCAATCAGTTCTGCATTGATTGACGCTTTGGGTGCGGCATTGTAATCCTTTTTATGACTGACTTTCTAGGTTCGGTAGAATTTTATGTTTACGCCACATTGGTGGCGGCTGCCATTGTTGCGTTTCTTGCACGCCCCTCGGAGCGTGGAGAAGCTCGTCAACATCTGCTCGCCGGTGAATTATCCAATGCTTCAGGCGAAGATTGGAGTGGAACATCTTCAAGCCAACCTACAATATCACTACATGTGCGCGATGATGGTGCAGTAGTGCTGTTCCGCCATGGCATAGAGGGAGTATCAACATCGGGAGCCGTTTCCCTTGCCGTTACAGTAATAGGCTTTGACATAACAATTGAAGAGCGCATTGTGCCTGGGAACAATCTTGATGACCCTATCGACACCGCCACTTTCATTCTCGATTTCCTTGCCCCCGACCGCTACCATCTAAAATATAACTCATCGACAACATCGAGATTTGCCGCTACCACTCTTTTAAATCGACCGGGATTTACCAAACATTGCCCCCTCACAAAATAGCCCAAACACTACACAATTACCGGTTTTTATTTCGATTTTTTGAATAATCTTATAATCCGCTAAGATTAAATGTTTATGCGGAATGTACGGGAACAAGGTAATCAGCTCCCGACATCTCTCATTTCCTATGCTAACCTACAAAAAACAGAAAAGCAAAACAAAATCCATAAAAAACAAACAGCAACAGCCAAAAGATAACCCAAACAAAAATCAAAACCGTGAGCCAATGGCAAGTATCAAGGTAAAGTTTCGACCCTCGACAAATGAAAACAAGGAGGGAACAATCTATTATCAAATCATTCAGAATCGTGTAATCCGTCAGTTAAAGACGGATTACCGACTCTTTATGCACGAATGGGATGAGGATAACAATATAATAATCATCACCAATAGCAGCCGACAGAACTATCTTCAATCCATAGAAGAATGTATTGATTGGGATATTAAGCGGCTACAAAGCATCATCAACCAATTAGAGAATAAGCGAGTAAAATACACTGCTGACGACGTAATCTCTACATTCCAGAAACAATCCAATGATCAATCGCTGTTCAACTTTATGCAGGGTGTTATAGCCCAATTGCAGCAGATGGGTAAGCAACGTACATCGGAAACCTATCGCTGCACGCTTAAAAGTTTTATGCAGTTTAGAGAGGATAAAGATGTGTTATTGGTCGATATTGATTCGGACTTAATGATGATGTATGAGGTTTTTTTACGAGGTAGAGGATTGACCAAGAACAGTACCTCGTTCTATATGCGAATCCTGCGTGCTGTCTATAATCGTGCAGTTGAAAAGGATTTGATTACCACTCGAAATCCGTTCAAGCACGTTTATACTGGTATTGATAAAACCATAAAGCGAGCAATCCCATTAAAAGCTATCAGGCAGATTAAGATCCTCGACTTATCATTGCAACCATCGTTGGATTTTGCAAGGGATATGTTCTTGTTCTCGTTCTACACTCGTGGAATGTCCTTTATAGATATGGCGTACCTCAAGAAAAAAGACTTATCCAATGGCATACTCTCGTATCGCAGACGTAAGACCGGGCAACAACTCTTCATCCGTTGGGAGAAGTGTATGCAGGAGGTTGTGGAAAAGTACGATGCTGATTACTACAGTCCATATTTGTTACCCATTCTCAAATATCCATACGATAGAAACCAATATAAGAATATGCTTTATCGTACCAATAAATCATTGAAAGAGATAGCAAAGATGGTTGGGCTATCCATTCCCTTAACCCTGTATGTTGCCCGGCATTCTTGGGCAAGTATTGCCAAGAGCAAGAATATCCCTATTTCGGTTATCAGTGAGGGAATGGGACACGACTCAGAAATGACAACACAAATCTATTTAGCATCATTGGATAATGCCGTAGTTGACAGAGCAAATGCTCAGATATTAAAGGATTTGTAGGATAAGGGGGTGTTTAGCAAAATGATTGCTCTCTATGTAAGAGACACTTAATTTACTGCAAAATTACGCAAAATAAAGCAACTTACACCATATTAAGGCCAATAAAAAGCCTGACAGCCATATAATTGTGCGTGATTGTTTAGCAAAAACAGATACGCAAAACGAAATTTCATCTAATTATCAGCAAGTTCCGTCTGCCGTAGTATCTCTTACATAGAGAGCTACTAGTAAACTAAAGAATTGACTATTATGATGAGCGTAAACGACAAGAATGATTATCACAGAATCATTAGAGAAATGATTAAAAATGAGGACGAAGTAAGAAACTCTCGAAGCAATTGGTTTATAGCAATTCAAGGGCTGTTAGTAAATGCTTTTATCAATTCATTAGTGCATCAAAAAGATTTAATGCTTTCTACAAATGCTACTTATGTAATACTTATATCAATAGTTTCTCTTGGTTTTATAACATCTGTATCATTTTTACATGCTGCATGGAGAAGTGAAAGGTCCATTAAAATGGCGTTAGCTTGTTGGAATTTATTTCTCATTGAAAACGCTCAAAAAATACAAGACTTCCCTCCTATTTCGTTGATAACAAAGGGGATAATAGATAAAGGTGCAAAGGATAATATTATTGGGGCAATGGATTGGGAGAAAAAGGTTAACAAGATGATGTATAAAGAGGATGATTGCCTTAAATGTTGTGATAAGAAAAGGAATAAATTGGACTTTCTAATGCCATTTCAATGGATACCTATAATTTTTGTCGTTTTATGGTTTGTTAGTATAATCGGGATTATTTTCTTATGGATACAAAATTAATTTACCACATAATGATCGACCGTTTCTATCCAACTAATGCCGAATTTAAAGAGCGCAAGTTTAATGGAGGAAACATTAAAGGTGTAATCGAGAAACTTGATTACATTCAAGGGCTTGGTATGAATGGAATAATGCTCACTCCATTCTACCAGACGAATGAGTATCATGGATATCATATTACAGATTACGATAAGGTTGATCCTCATTTCGGAACTTGGGACGATGTAAAGAGACTTATTCAAGAGGTTCATAAACGCAATATGATAATTGTTACAGATTTTGTTCCTAATCATTGTCATATTTCCAATTCGCTATATTCTGATGGGAAACATAAGGATTGGTTCTTATTTGATAGTAAAGGAAAGGTAAAAGGCTTTGCCAATCTGGATTTCTTGCCAATGTTTAATACGGATAATGTAGAAGTTCAACAATTCTTTATCGAAAGAGGATTAAAACTGTGCGAAGTAGGATTTGATGCAATTCGTTTGGATCATGCAACAGGCCCGACATACAAATTCTGGAGAACATTTAATGCTGCATTGAAGAAACAATATCCAAATGTCCAGATTATTGGTGAGGTATGGGGCAAAATGGATTTCAAACCTCAAAATCCATTCCGATATTTTTGGAATAAGTTGCGATATTCTGCACAAGAGGCTCGTCAAATGGAATATATCGGGATATTAGATGGTGTTTTCGATTTTCGTTATCAAGAATTGATATGCAATGCCGTGAAAACCAATAAAGGAATAGACGGTAATACTAAACTTAAACGCTCCATTGTAAAACACTTCGCTAATTATCCATCGGATTTTCAGTTGTGGCTATTCTTGGATAATCATGATTTGAATCGTTTTCTCTTTGAATGCAATGGGAATAAAAAACTATTGCAACAAGCCATCAATTATACCAAGCAGTGGCATAAACCTTTTCTTACATATTACGGAACAGAGAAGGAGATGTCAAACGAAACGGATATTCATCAAATGCCATATGGAGACGAGCAAGTGCGAAAACCTATGATTTGGGATTAATAGAAGATGAAGGATTTAAAACAATATACCGACGAACAAATCATTAATGGCATCGTAAACAATGACCATTCGATGATTGAGTATTTCTTTTTCAAGAAATGCAGATCGTTGTTCGCGTATATCATTCAGAGCGTTTTTGATTATCAGATAGATGAGAATACTCTGATCAGTGAATTATATATTTATTTACAAGCGAACGATTGGCATAAAATCAAACAATTCGATTATCGTAGTAAATTGACAACATGGACAAGTGTTGTTGCTGTGCGATATTTTCAGAAAAAGAGAGAAATACTGATAGAATCAGAAACGTCACAGGCTCTAAACGGAAAAACAGACTATGGATTTAATCCCAATTTCTGTATAGAGCGAAGAATTGATATTCACGATGCCTTGAGTAAGATGCAGAACCAACGCTATCGTCAAGTAATTGAGATGCTTGATATACAGGAGATGCGTCCAGATTTATTAGCAGAGCAAATGAATGTTACAGTTGATAACCTATATAACATCCATCGTCGTGCGTTATTGCAACTACGAATGTTGATGGGCAGAAAGGAGGATTATTATGATTGATTGGAACGATAACATTTCTGATGAGATGTTGGCTGCTTACCTTGATGGCAACGCCAATATGGAAGAATGTTCATTGATTCAAAGCCAAATGGGTAGTGACTCAATGTTGTCCGAAGTCATCGACATAGTCAATGATATTAATCATTTAGGATTAACTATGGGCAATGATAACTTGATTATGAATCCTATGGATAATTACATAGATTGGAACAATGGTATGGATATAACATCTGCTCCATTGCTGACCATTCCCGAATATAATGATAGTTTATCTCAATTTGATTCATTTGATACCGAATTTGATAGAGATAACTACAATAATGATATAGATAACATGTTTGATAACACTTTAGAAGAATAATACTATGCCATTAACAGAAATTTTATTAGGAACATTTGGTGGTGCAATGATTCTAAACAAAGTAATAGACTATGTTGTGCCCACAAAATATCAACCACAGTTCAAGGCACAAAAAGAGCGTGATGATAGATTACAAGAATTTCAAAAGCGTCAGCAAAAAGAGAATCAATTATTTCAAATTGAGCGCGATGCTCAACAGCAGGCATTTCAAAGGCAGAGGGATGCAGAACAGCGTCACTTCCAGATGGAGATGGAGGCAAATAGAATGGCATTTCAAGAGCGTATAGAAATGCGCCGTTTGCAAGTCCAAAAACAGTTGGAGGAGCAAAGAGCAAAATTAACCATTGCTCTTAATGAGATGAACATCAAGAATAGCCGAGAAATCGCACGTTTCAATGCAATGGCTATGCGAGAGACACAGATTCTTGTCGCTCGTGAGAATGCTCAGAATCTATTACAGGACCGTATGGTTCAAGATGCTCTAAAGAATTTCCCATTGAATATTTCGCCACTTGTATTGTTGAAGAATCGTCCTCATTCACTTGCATCTTTATTACGATTTACCGTAGGTGAAAATTGTAATATGGCTGATGTGGCAAGCGATGTGATGAACTACGCAGAGAATCCTGAGGCTTTGAATGTCTTTGTGGCTCCTGTTTATGTTGATTCAAAGATAAAGAATCGAGAAATACTTAGCAAACAGATTTGGGATACCACCTATCAGCGTCTGGAAAGTTTCTTTACAGCACATTACAACAGAAGAAGTAAACGCCCTGTTATTTTTTATCCTACAGCATGGAACGATAAATATAGTCCGGGAATGCATGCGAGTGAAACACTTCATTTCTTCTTGCGAGATATGCCATGCGTTGTTCTTGAACCAAGATTTGATGGAAACAATTTCCGTATTATGGTATCTTCTTGGGGACTGGGCTATACCTCTACCGAGCATGTTCGTACAGAGTTAAATTTCAATATTAATATTGATGCTATTCTTGCGTATTCGGTTTATGAACGCTCAAAAACAGCTTTGGGAGTATTGAATGATTTGGCAAAAGCCGACATCGCAGAAACAGAGAAGACTCCATTCTTTATGCAGCAACGAATTTTAGAGCGAAATATAAAGCTCTATGAATCGTTGCGTATTGATGAGCGTATCGGTAATAAAGAAAAAATGAATGAGATTGATGCATTCGGCATTTACAATATATTCAAGATTGAGCCTGTACAGGATTTGGCTTTATTATCGGATGCTCTTTCTGCTCAGATTGGAATGACATTGGCGTCATTAACCGATATTCACCACTTGCGTTCAACTGACACAGACCCGATATTCCCTGAGTTGATGAAGGAACATTTCCCTCAACTCTATAGCAATGAGGAATTACGCAAGTTATTATACAAAAGTTATGAGAGAATCTTTATCCACCTGCGTAACGAGGAAAATTATCTTCTCTCACCAGATGAAAGAAAGCTTTTGGTAAACATCCGAGAGCAGCAAATCGGTAAAGTTCGATTCGATTTAGAATTACAGAGTGGTGAAAACTCAAAAGAAGAATTAGAATACCTCATACGTAAATATTGTAAAGAGAATTTCAACTTTGAGCATAATGATTTTGAAAAAGTTTGGGAAACTTGTATTTATGAAATGAGTGCTAAGGATAAGCCATTTTTTGAGCGACTTTTGCCACAGATTGAAGACCCCAAACATCGAAAATTAAAGAAACATTTAAACCGATTATAAATCATGGAAAAGCAAACCTCAGAATCACACAAAACTGACACCCTATCAGTATTAATAATGATGTATCAACAAAGCCAGCAACGTCGGCAACATCATGAAACAATGAGACTAAAAATGGCTCTTTTATTTACTTCGATTTATGCAATCTTAGGGACTATTATTGCCTCTGAGCATAAAGACTTCAACATTAATTACATTTGCATTGTTTTCTTATTTTGCTCCATTTTTGGGCTACTATTTACAATGTCTTATACCGAAAGGGCTAATTTATATTACAATCGCGGTTGTATTCTCAGAATGCAAATTGACAATGAATTAAAAGTACCTATATTACAAGAATGCACAACCAAAGCTTCAAATTACAAATCTCCCGACGAAAAATTTCGTCTAAACTACCATCCTTCAGCTCTTAGACATCATATCCTATGGATTGTATTCCATGTCGTTATGGTTATTTTTGCTTTCTGGATCTTTTTAGAAAATTATATCATACACAACAGCTGTAAATGCGGTTGCAATTAACCATCTTCTAAAATGTTACAAATATGAAAACCCTATATATAAACATTAATAACGAAAAAATCCAATCGAATGAAGACCTTGAAGTTCTAAAGCATGATTTGGATAGCGATTTTTTCTTCTATCTTGGAGAGAAGATTGCTAAGGACTGTAATGTAGAGAACGAAAATGCTCTTATTGCAGATTTCAATACCAAAGACAATAAGGAAGATTATAGGCAAATAATCGCTCAATGGAATGAGTTGAAAAACATCCTATTTAGCGAAGATTGTGAGGGTAAATTTGATCTTACTCTTCCAAGTGGCTACATTCATTGGTTGCGTTACAGTGAAAAGTATAACTCGATATACGACAAGAATTTTTCTCATGGTGAACCAGCAATTGTCACAATTGATTTAGAGGGGCTGTATGAGGATTCAGTTGAAGACTTGCAACGTAAAATCTTACACAAACTTCAACGTGATGATTTGTATCGTGAGATAGATGAGATTGTATTCAATGATGATGCCGTAACTCATGAATCTTCAATTGTCAAGATGCTTAAAAATAAATATGGAGGCATTAGGTTTTGTCATTATAAAAAATACAACGAAAAAACGGCTATTATATTAATAGAACAACCTAAATTAAATAGACCTCAGTTAAGGAATGATGCAAAAATAGCTCCACAAAAGAATAAATCATTAGAAAATGTCCACCCTAAAAGCCCCAAACAGTTATCCTCAAAAAGCAGCTATGGCAGTTCTCAAGGATATTCATGGCAAACCCAAGAATATCTTGCAATAATCAAACAAGACCGGAAGAAACAAACCTTAGAAAAAGTATTTGAAAATGATACTGATAATGCAGGAAATCAAATGTCAGAATATTTAGAAGTATTTAATCACACTACTCATTATCGAAAATCTACCGATTGTGTTATAATTGGAAAAAATAAACAAAATAACATTCCGCAGTTCTATAATAAGATTGGGTGTTATTGGGGAATGAAGGGGACTGAATTTTTAGGTGTTTTTGAAAAATTAGGATTTACTTGTGTTAAGGGTTATGGACACATACGAGCAATAAAAAAATGCAAAAAATATAATTATTATGTAGAAATTACAGCTGCCTATAACAATTCTGACTATATAGATATGACTTACTTTATATTTTCTCGTAGAAAATAATCAATTATGGACTTCTTTGATAATCTAAATATAGATGCGTTACAACCATTACAGGATATATTCCCCGATAGTTGGTTTGATGATGTACGCCAATTATACGGTGAAGGTTTATCAGATGAGATGATTTCACAATCTGTGGAGGAAACGTGTGATTTCTTTCACATTGAAGAACCGGCAATAGTTTCGGAAGGTTGGACTACAGGCATATATCCAAACAACGATTTTACATTGCAAGATGATGTTCTCATATTCAATCGAGAACAGTTGCTTGATATGGGAATATCCGGAAAGGACGGTTTGGATTTGGTAATGACTCATGAGGGAACTCATCGTGTGTTGCAAGGAATGGGACATCTTGAGTTTGACGCTCATCAAGAGGAGTTATGTTGTGATTATATGGCTGGTGTGCGAGCCGGATTGAATGGTATTGATGTGTCACAAATGGAAAACTCCTTAATGTACACACCCGAATCAGAAACACATCCGGCAGGGGTTGAAAGAGTAGAGTCCATTGAAGCCGGTGTTCGTTTTGCACAACAGTATTACGCTGAATATAATATGGCTCCGACTTTTGATGAATGTTTGGATAACTTCAGTGAAATAAATGACATTGAACACAATTCACCAATAATGTATCAACCGAACAACTCCAACATAAATGTAGCATTTAAGGGTAATTCTGAAAATATATATGACCAAAACACCATTAAATTTTTAGAAGAATGCCAACGGCATAATATTGATCTACCTATTTCAGTTGACCATTGCAACCTAAAAAACGAATCGGTTGTTGATCGGTCAATAAGTGGAGGACTCAAAGCTATCGACAAATCAATAATCAGCGATACTTTAGAAAAGTACAATGAAGACGGAAAACTATCAGACAAAGACTATAAATATCTACTCAAAATGTTAAACCGATGTTGAAATATCAACTATAGTTCTACTGCCATCATTGGTGCAAAATACGATATGCTCAGGAGACAAATCGTAACTCATAAGGAGTAGATTATGGCTCCACGGCAAAACTGCTACAGCCTGTTGCAGTAATTCATTGTAATCTTCTTCGCTGAATGGTCTTGTAACGGTTAAATCCTTCATAGTCTTATCTCTCTATTGCTTAAACCTACTGCAAAGGTATAAAAGATTTTCGGTTGTAATGTAACCAAACAGTCTTAAATGCCTTTTGCCTATTGAATTATGATAGTATTCTGTGTTTCGGGACTTTACATCCTAACAATATGAGTAGTTTGATTCTGTTCTCTTGTCGCTGGCATAAGACTTTCAACACGCTTTGGGGAATGATTTGAAAACCGTAATTCCACATTGTTTTCCTTTGTTCGTTGGATTTTTACCGAGATAATCTCTATCTTTGTAAATAAAACAACAAAATTATTTCTAAGATATGGAAAAGTTGCCTTTGATAGGATTGACTCTTGAAGGATTGAGAATGGTTGCCGCCGATTGCGGTATGCCTGCATTTGCCGCAAAGCAAATGGCTCAATGGTTATATGAAAAACGTGTCACTACAATAGATGAAATGACCAATCTTTCACTAAAATCGCGCCAACGACTTTCCCAACAATATACAATAGGGCGAGAAGTCCCTATAGCCGAAGCCCGTTCAATTGACGGCACCGTCAAATACTTGTTTAAAGGCGTGGGAATGCATGATATAGAATCGGTATATATTCCCGACAAAGAAAGAGCCACATTATGCGTTTCGTCTCAAGCCGGTTGCAAAATGAATTGTTATTTTTGCATGACCGGGAAACAAGGATTTCATGGCAATCTTTCAGCGCAAGGAATTATAAATCAAGTATTGTCAATACCCGAAAGCACCAAGCTCACCAACATAGTATTTATGGGTATGGGAGAACCCATGGACAATCTGCAACCGGTTCTCGACGCTATCGAAATTCTCACATCACCATGGGGTTTGGCTTGGAGTCCTAAACGCATCACCGTATCTTCTATAGGTAAAATAAAAGAACTGCGCACATTGCTTGATGTCACTAAAGTTCATATCGCTATTAGTGTCCATTCTCCATTCCCATCTGAACGTGTCAAACTAATGCCCGTAGAACGAGCATACCCAATTGTTGATGTAATCAATCTGCTTAAAAATTATGATTTCGCTCATCAACGACGCTTATCGGTCGAATATATTGTGTGGCGAGGGTTAAATGACGATACTCGCCATGCCGACGCTCTTGTGAGACTTCTCCGAGGAACCAATGCAAGAGTAAACCTTATCAGATTTCATTCCATACCCGATGTCGAACTTAAAACGACATCCGAGTCGGCTATTGTAGCATTTCGGGAACATCTAAATTCCCAAGGTGTCACTGCTACAATAAGAGCGTCACGTGGAGAAGATATAATGGCGGCTTGCGGAATGCTTGTCGGAGCAAAAAACAACAGCGATGAATAAAATTGAAATTACTGCCGACGGCTCGGCTACAATATATGTCCCACACCTTGACGAGCATTATCATTCCACTAAAGGTGCCTTTACCGAGTCGTGCTATATTTTTCGAGATTGCGGACTATTACATTATCACTCAAAAACATTTGCCACATCCATAAAAGTCCTCGAGATAGGATTTGGGACAGGATTAAATGCCGCTGTCACGGCAAATGCGACTAATTCGGATTTTGCGGTACACTACATCTCACTCGAATTATATCCGGTTGAGATAGAAATGATAAGGCAATTGAGTTATGACAAAATATTAGATACCGAATTAATCACTAAATTACATGAGGCACAGTGGGAAAAACCACAAGACATTTCCCCATATTTTGTTTTAGAGAAACGCCTATGCGATTTCACCTCTTGCCCACTACCTCAAGATATAGACGTGGTGTATTTCGATGCTTTCGCACCCGAAAAGCAACCGGAAATGTGGAGTGAGGATTTATTTAAACGCATTTACAATGCAATGTCGCCCGGAGGGATATTAACCACTTATTGCGCCAAAGGAGAAATACGTCGCATGTTACAACATATCGGTTTTACAACCGAGCGGCTACCGGGACCTCCAGGCGGAAAACGAGAAATATTGCGTGCGACAAAATAAAATCTCAGATAATTAATTTCAAATCAATATTATTTTGAAGTAACTCAAAAATAGTATCTTTGCAATATCATCTAATTCAATAACACTGAATTTCGCATTATGAGACTTGTCATACAACGAGTTAGTAGAGCTTCGGTAACCGTCGAAGGAGAGTTAAAAGCATCAATAGGCAATGGACTTATGGTGCTTGTGGGTGTTGAAAATGGCGATACCCAAGAAGACGTGAAATGGCTTGTGGGCAAAACCGTTGCTTTACGCATCTTTGATGATGAAAACGGAGTTATGAACCGTTCGATACACGATGTGGGCGGAGAAGTGTTGGCAGTAAGCCAATTCACACTCACAGCATCTACTCGAAAAGGGAACCGCCCTTCATATATACGTGCTGCCGGGCATGATATAGCGATACCTCTTTATGAAGAATATTGCGATCAAATTGCCAATGCACTTGGAGTCCCCACACAAAAAGGGGTCTTTGGTGCCGACATGAAAGTAGAGCTTATAAATAATGGTCCGGTAACAATAATAATTGACTCTAAACTGAAGGAATAAATCGCATGACAGCCAAAGATATTACAATTTGCGAAGCTCAACGCATGGTAGATAATTGGATTAAAACCATTGGCGTGAGATATTTCTCTCCACTAACCAACATGGCTATCCTTGCCGAAGAAACCGGAGAAGTAGCACGCATAATGGCACGTTTGCATGGCGAACAATCATTTAAACCGGGAGAAACGCCCGATTTAGCCGATGAACTTGCCGATTTGTTATGGATAACCATTGCCATAGCAAACCAATCGGGAATAGACCTCAGCAAGGCTTTTTTACAAAATATAAGTAAAAAGAGTGACCGAGATAAAACCCGACATCTCAACAACCCGAAATTGAAATAAATAAAACAACGAATAAATCGAAATAAGATTATGAGTGACAAATATCGTGACACAATTGCGGCAAGCAATATAAATGCCGATGATGAAAAAATAAAGATAGCTGTAGCTAAAATTCTTGATGAACATACTAATGAAAATAAAAATCAAGAAGTGTATAAATTTTTGCTTAATAGCATTGACCTAACCATGCTAAATTCCACCGATTCATCACAATCGGTTTCAAAATTTGTAGAACGTGTCAATAAATTTGAAGAGGTATATGGCGAATTAAAAAATGTAGCTTCAATATGTGTATATCCATGTTTTGCCTCAGTCGCACAATCAGTGCTTGAAGTATCTGACGTTAATATAGCATGTGTATCGGCATGTTTCCCCTCTTCTCAATCATTTATAGAAGTTAAAGTTGCCGAGACCGCACTCGCTATCGATGGCGGTGCCGATGAAATCGATGCTGTTTTCAATCTTGGCAATTATTTTGATGAAGATTATGAAAGTGCATGCGATGAAATAACCGAACTTAAAGCCGCATGTCGAGATAAAAAATTAAAAATCATACTTGAAACAGGCGCGTTAAAGACTGCCAAAGACATAAAAGCGGCATCAATATTATCGCTATATTCAGGTGCCGACTTTCTTAAAACCTCAACAGGCAAAGAATATCCCGGCGCAACACACGAAGCGGTGTATATCATGGCTAAATGCATAAAAGAATATCACTCAAAAACCGGGAATATGGTAGGCATAAAAATATCGGGAGGTGTGACAACCACCGATGAGGCTGTAGCCTATTATACCATTGTCAAGGAGGTTCTCGGTAGCAAATGGCTCACAAATAAATATTTCCGCATAGGCGCAAGTCGTCTTGCGAACAAACTACTAAGTGATATAATAGGCTTAGAAACAAATTTCTTTTAAAAATCAATAATTCAAAATGGAATATTGGATATCAATAAATGGCGAAAAAGAGGGACCCTATACACGCGAACAATTATTATTGAAAACAATCCCTCCCGATACCCTCGTGTGGCATGAAGGATTAACTCATTGGATTCAAGCCGCACAGCTACCCGAGTTAGTGAGCATGTTCACCCCCTTTGAAATGCGCAAGGCAGGAGTTTCTCCTGTGCCTCCGCCTCAATGTCCTCCCACATACTTGGTGTGGGCGATATTATCAACATTATGTTGTTGCCAAATATTTGGAATAATCGCAATAATATATGCCGCCAATGTGAAAACAAAATATGACAGAGGAGACATTGACCAAGCTAAGAAATATTCAGAACGAGCCGCATTGTGGGTTATTTTGAGTTTTGTTGTGGGATTAGCCTCTATTCCACTCCAAATTGTCTTCGCATTACTATGACAAACAATTTAAAACGATATGCAATGCCGGCACTTATTGTAGCCGGCATTATCATCTTGATATACTATATTTTTGACCCTATAAATCATCCATTCCCACGTTGTCTGTTTTACTGCATCACAGGTTGGGAATGTGCCGGTTGCGGAAGTCAACGCATGCTCCATGCGCTACTTCACGGTGATTTTATATCGGCATGGAATTACAACGCCGTTATTATGATATTATCCCCTATTCTCTTAATGATGATAGTGGCTGGTTTATTTCAAAAAGAATTGCCAAGATTTTATGATATCATTTACTCACGATGGATAGTGTGGAGTGTAATTATAATAATATTAGCATGGTGGATTTTGAGAAATATCATATAGCTACACAAAATGCAAATATAATCTCAAATTTAGAAATCACTGAACAATTCAGGTTTTATTACAATTCCCGCCCTGAGCTGAGAATGGAATTTATTATACTCAAGTAACCCTTCTCCATAACCATTATAATATTGCAAAAAAAGATATTGGTTTTGATTATTATTAAACCGATAACATAACTCCGCAATAGAATTATAATTCAAAGTCCACCCTTTGCGTTTTGTCAATATAATGCTCAATCCCCATTTTTTATCATAGGTTCTTAAAGACATTCCCATTTGATATATTCCACAATAATCAAGAATATCTTTGTTATTTTGACCATCAACAATAGGAAGCCAAGCCTTTCCGTGAATAATCATTCCCGGGGCAACAGCGATATTGGCGGCAAAAGACAGTTTATTCCAAGAACGTGAATCATCTCCATCTTTACCATTACTTTCATGTTCAAGCATTAGTTTCATTTCCCCTATAAACCTATCTTTAACAAACAACGGCTTACCCAGCCCTATTCCAGGATTAAAATTCAAATCGGTCATAGGCATCGACTCCTCAAGGACATTCCAAAAACACTTTTGCGAATAAAACAAGTACAAATATGTACCCCATGGGAGAACACTTTTTGTGAGACGTTGTGAAATAGAAATTTGAAACTTCACATTTGTATTTCTGACAGTAGGAGTACTACCAACTGCAGTGCCAAAAATAAAATAATTATCCTTATATAATCCAAAATAAGGTCGTCTATCAAAAGCCTCCCTTAAACTATCGGCATCCAATACTTCATAAACATCTTTTTCAGGAATCAAAATCTGCCCCACAGAGATACCACACGCTTCAATTAAAATTGCAATTAATATGCCTAACCGTTTAAATCTCATTTATATCGTCATAAACAAGTGCAAAGATATAAAGTTTACATTATATCCTATTGTATGAAATGGAGTTTTTTTTGTCCATTATATCTAATATGTATCGCTAAATGAATAAACTTCGCAACACATCAAGCGATTGCATTTGCGAAAGTGAACTATAATGAATTGTGTAGTATTCGAGAATCTTATCAAGTAAGTCATTGCGTTGATTGCGATTAAACCTATAGAATCGCATATTATCAAAAGTCATACGCGACAACATCGCCAATACCGAAGCTTCATCTACGCTAAGATATTTATGATGCAATGGTGGAGTCATTCTAAATAGACCCTCTTGCATATCAAACACCGCCCCACTTTGATAAGTCGAAACATCAGGCTCAATACCAATAAAACGTCCAAGCTTATATAAAAAACAAAGATGGAAATTTGCAATACCCTCATTCATCACATCAAACCGGGTAATCGCATCGACCAAAAACGCGAAAGTCGCATCTTCTCTTTGACTCTCTCGCAACACCGCATTAAGCACATCGGCAATAAACATTGTCACCGCCCCTTTCATTGGATGCGAATGCAGCCCATGTAATGGCACTAATACACGAAGGTCGCGCATCGTGTGCAGTTCTCGCCCGGGCTTTATCGATGCCACACACTCAAAGATACTTAATGGCATGAGCATGGCTCTGCGACGGTTTGCTTCCCGCCCATTACCTGCCGACACAAGAAAAGACAACCGTCCCATTTCGAGCGAATATACACTCAAAATCGAATTTTTGTCATTATACTTTATCGTGCGTAACGCAACACAATGCAATAGTTGATACATCTATCTGAATTTTATTATAAAGATACAAAAATAAAGGCTCCAAGCATCTTATTTGAATAAATATATCCACAAAAAAGCCATAATTGCGTTTTTTTTGAAAAATATTTGCACATGTAAAAATTTGTCCCTAAATTTGCACTCGCAATTTTGGGAAATCCCTAACGGCCCATTCGTCTATCGGTTAGGACGCAAGATTTTCATTCTTGAAAGAGGAGTTCGATTCTCCTATGGGCTACTAATTAAAAATAGAACTAAAAAAGATTTATTTATAATGGCAAATCATAAATCATCAGAAAAGAGAATTCGTCAAACCAAGACACGCAACGCTCGTAACCGTTATTATGCGAAAACAGCTCGTAACGCAGTTCGTCGCCTTCGCGCAATGACCGACAAAGCTGAAGCCGAAGTTGCATTCAAGAAAGTGACTGCAATGCTCGATCGTCTTGCTTCTAAAAAGACTATCTCTAAGAACAAAGCAGCTAACCTAAAAAGCAAGCTTGCTCTCCACATCAACAAACTCTCTGCTTAATACGGCAGTTTGATATTTGTTGGCCCATTCGTCTATCGGTTAGGACGCAAGATTTTCATTCTTGAAAGAGGAGTTCGATTCTCCTATGGGCTACATAAAGAATTGTGTCGAACTCATTTTGGCACAATTCTTTTTTTGTCGCAAAACTTAATTTTAATATGATTATTGACTCTCAATGTTTCACTGAAAATTATGCATTGTGAATTATAAATATTATCTTTGCACATATCTCTAATCAAGCCAAACGTTATCATGAGTAGGCGACACAAGAAATATCGCAGAAAAAAAACATTATTACCACGATTTTCAACCGTGATTTTGATTGTGGTCTTAGGGCTTGCCGCTTGGTTTGCAAAAGAAATGTATAATGTAAAAACAGATGTCGATAATATCGAACGTGAGAAATTGGAAAGCGACTTGGTAAAAAAAACAGCGGAACAATTCGTCTCTGCCACTAACAAAGCCCTTGATTTAACAGCATTAAAGCCCATGGAGAAAGCTCTTGTGATGAAACAAAACATCGACAGCCTTTACCTAATGCGCCTTGACACCTTTTTATTAAAGGACAAAAGATACAACCATTTTTATACGGTTATCGAAGAAACAACATTACTCCATAGAATCTCAGACAACGATTCTACAAACTATTATGATTCATTAGCCATATTAATGAACGAATATAGTAAAATAGAACAATTACCTATTGCCGATTCATGCAAAATGATAGCAATAAAATTAACCTCAGAACGAAATCAATAAAAAATAAATATTTGAATATAATATAAACAAACATATAAAAATTATGGAAAAAATTCAACAAGGAAAATATGTGGAAATGGTCTATGACCTATATAAAGTGCTACCCGATGGAACTCAACAACTTGTTCACCAAAGCGAGGAATCCGATCCCGAACGTTTTGTTTACGGAGTGACCCCGGGAATGGTTGTTCCTTTGGAAAAAGCAATCTATGCACTTGAAGTTGGCGGCAAATTCGACCTTATCGTAAAGGCAGAAGACGCATTTGGACCTTACGACGAAAACCAAATTGTAGAACTTGATCGCGACCTTTTCTTGGTTGATGGAAAATTTGACGACGAATTCATCAAAAAAGGCGCATCAGTACCCATGATGACAGCCGATGGATTCCGCATCAATGGTCTTGTTATTGAAGTTACTAAAAACTCCGTTAAAATGGACTTCAATCACCCATTAGCAAAAGATAACGTACGGTTCGATGGCAAAATCCTCGTTGTGCGCGATGCAACTCCCGAAGAATTAAACCCAACATGTGGTTGCGGATGTGGATGTGGCGACCACGGTTGCGGCGATGAGTGCGGATGTGGCGATGAACATGGTTGTGGCTGTGGCTCTTGCCATTAATAATACATAGCAATATAAGCTCATATTATACATTGATGAATCGTAAAGATTTTGAAATAATGGCACCGGTAGGTAGCTACGAATCGCTTCATGCTGCGATTCAAGCTGGTGCCGACGCTATTTATTTTGGCGTGGAAGGATTAAACATGCGGGCTCGTTCATCGGTTAATTTCACTCTTGCCGACCTCCATAATATTGCCTCTATATGCCATCAGAACAATGTAAAAAGCTATCTTACCGTCAATACCATCATCTTCGATAACGATATTGATACATGCCATGCCATCATCGATGCCGTAAAAGAATCGGGCATATCGGCGATTATTGCGTCAGACATTGCTGCAATATCCTATGCTCGGAGCATTGACGTGGAAGTGCACATATCCACCCAAGTCAATATCACAAATATAGAAGCTGTAAAATTCTATGCCCAATATGCCGATGTGGTGGTACTCGCTCGAGAACTAAACCTCGACCAAGTAAAAGCGATTTATGATGCAATAAGAGAACAAGATGTGAGAGGTCCTCATGGTGATTTGGTTCGTATTGAAATGTTCTGCCACGGAGCATTATGCATGGCAGTCTCAGGCAAATGCTATTTGAGCCTACATGAAATGAATTATAGTGCCAACCGTGGTTCTTGCGCACAAATATGTCGCAGATCCTACACTGTAACAGACCGCGACACCGGCGAGCAGCTAGATGTGGAAAATCAATATATCATGTCGCCAAAAGACCTTAAAACAATCCACTTCCTCAACAAAGTAATCGATGCAGGCGTTAGGGTACTAAAAATTGAAGGTCGTGCAAGAGGACCCGAATATGTAAAAATAGCTGTGGAATGCTACAACGAAGCTATTGCCACATATTGCAATGGTTCTTACTGTGAAGAAAAAATAAACGATTGGGACTCCCGATTGGCAAAAATATTCAATCGGGGATTTTGGGACGGATATTATCTTGGGCAACGTCTTGGGGAATGGTCAGCTAAATATGGTTCGTCTGCGACAAGGGTTAAACAATATGTAGCGAAAGGAATAAGATATTTTTCAAATATCGGTGTCGCCGAATTCCAAATGGAAAGCGGAGAACTACACGTTGGCGATGAAATTATAATTACCGGACCGACTACAGGCGCTGTCATAATGACAATCGATGAAATACGCGTCGATCTTAAGCCTGTTGAAAAAGCAATTAAAGGGGAACGATTCTCAATAAAAACCAATCAAAAGATTAGACCGAGCGACCGATTATATAGGTGGGCTTCAACAGAAACAGACAAATAACACAAATTTATTACTCCTGAAAGCTATTTAACATAAATTTAGCTAAAAGCATTGGAGAATATGCAATTATACACTATATTTGCATATCTTTAATTGCAAAATGCAATTTAGATTTAAAATAATAAAACAATATAATCACATCCCTGTATACACTTTACAATAAATTGAGAGAGAATCTTGTCGTGAGACAAGATTCTTTTTTTAATAATAAAAATCCAAATCAATTTAAATGAACGGGTATGGGATTGTAATAATAATGGCTCAGCAAACCAATGAATTACGAGGAAATAATAAAAAATTAGAGGAAAATGACTTTTCCCCTAATTCAGTACCCAGACCCGGGATCGAACCGGGATGGGTTGCCCCACTGGTGTTTGAGACCAGCGCGTCTACCGATTCCGCCATCTGGGCTTAATTGCGAATGCAAAGGTAGTGAAAGTTTTTATTATGAGCAAAAAAATATGCCGTTTTTTGTTTATCCTGCTCAAAATAGCACAAATTCGACAATCACCATAACTTAAATCTAAAAAATATGGGGCAAAAATTGAAGAAATGCCGAATAAATTCATTAAGTTTGTATATTAATAAACATAATTAAAACCTTGGCTAATGAAACCATTAAACATCATTAAGAATGACCCTTGGCTCGAACCATACGCCGAAGCCATTACCGGTCGATATCAAGATGCCGTAAATAAAGAAATTGAGCTTGCGGGCAAAGGTGGCTCCCTTGTTGATTTTGCCAACGCACACCACTATTTTGGGCTACATCGCACTGCCGATGGGTGGGTTTTCCGCGAATGGGCACCGAGTGCGACCGACATAGTGTTGATAGGCGATTTCACTCGTTGGCAAGAGTTGGCAAAATATCGTTTGACACGCTTGGATAATGGTGTGTGGGAATTAAAACTCAAACCAAACGATATTCATCATGGTGATTTATATAAAATGATTGTATATTGGGATGGCGGAATGGGTGAACGCATTCCTGCATACGCCAACCGTGTGGTGCAAGATGAAGTTTCTCACATCTTCTCGGCACAAGTGTGGGCTCCTGAAGCTCAATATAAATGGCAAATTGAGGAATTCAAGCCAAATGTTTCTCCTTTGCTTATATATGAATGCCACATTGGAATGGCACAAGAGCGTGAAGGAGTTGGCACATACATCGAGTTCCGTGATTTAGTGCTTCCCCGCATTGCTAAAGACGGGTATAACGCAATTCAAATCATGGCAATTCAAGAACACCCCTATTATGGCTCGTTTGGGTACCATGTGTCGAGTTTTTATGCCCCATCAAGCCGTTTTGGCACACCCGAGGAGTTGAAGTCTTTGATTGACGAAGCTCACCGATTGGGTATTGCTGTGATTATGGACATTGTTCACTCACATGCGGTAAAAAATGAAGTTGAGGGGCTTGGGCGACTTGATGGCAGTTATAATCAATACTTCTATGGCGATCACAGACGTGAACACCCGGCTTGGGATTCGCTTTGCTTCGACTATGGTAAAAATGATGTATTAAACTTCTTGTTGTCAAACTGTAAATATTGGCTCGAAGAATTTAAATTTGATGGATTCCGTTTCGATGGCGTAACCTCAATGCTTTATTATAACCATGGTTTGGGACAAGCCTTTGGTTCATACAGCGACTATTATAATGGTGGTCAAGACACCAACGCCATAACGTATCTCACTCTTGCCAATAAACTTATACATCAAATCAACCCTCACGCAATCACTATTGCCGAGGAAATGAGTGGCATGCCCGGTTTAGCAGCCAAAATCAAAGATGGAGGAATGGGATTTGACTATCGTATGGCTATGGGAATTCCCGACTATTGGATTAAAATGCTCAAAGAAAAGAAAGATGAAGATTGGCATCCAACATCGATATACTGGGAATTAACTAACCGCCGTGCCGATGAAAAGACCGTTTCTTATGTAGAAAGTCACGACCAAGCTCTCGTTGGCGACAAAACGGTTATATTCCGCCTCATCGACGATAAAATGTATTGGCACATGACTAAGGGAGACGATGATATGACAGTTGCTCGTGGCATTGCACTCCATAAAATGATTCGTCTTGTCACCCTTGCCTCTATAAATGGCGCTTATCTCAATTTTATGGGCAACGAATTTGGACATCCCGAATGGATTGACTTCCCTCGTGAAGGCAATGGTTGGTCATATAAATATGCACGCCGTCAATGGGATTTGGTCGATCGCGAGGAGTTGAAATATCATTACCTCAACGACTTTGACAATGCCATGATTGCTCTGATTAAGAAAGTGAAGAATTTCCAATCGCTACCGGTTGAAAAACTATGGGAAAAAGATGACGACCAAGTTTTAGCGTTCAAGCGTGGAGATTATACGTTTGTTTTCAACTTCAATCCTTATAAGTCATTCTCTGATTATGGCATTCTTGCCCCTGCTGGTGAATATTCAATCGTGTTATCAAGTGATAACCCCAACTTTGGCGGTTACGGCAATATTGATGAAAAGGTATCGCATCTCACACAGTATGATGAGTTATACGCACCTCATGCGGTAGAGTGGCTAAAACTTTATCTTCCGGCGCGCTCAGCAATGGTGTTAAAAAAGAAACGCACCCGAGCAAAATGTGGAGAGAAAAAGACTGAATCGCCCAAACGCCGTTGTTGTCGCAAGAAATAAATTATTAATTATGCGCATAGATATTCTCACCGTATTGCCCGAAATGTTTGAGTCTCCATTTGGATGCTCGATACTCAAGCGGGCTCAAGATAAAGGGTTGGCGAAATTGGTTGTTCACAATCTACGTGATTATTCGACTAATAAGCATCGCAAAGTTGATGATTATCCATTTGGAGGCGAAGCGGGTATGGTAATGCAAATTGAGCCTATAGATCGTGCGATAACCGAGCTGAAAAATCAACGCAATTACGATGAAGTGATTTTCACATCACCCGATGGAGATGTATTTAATCAACCCATGGCAAATAGTTTATCTATGCTTGACAATATTATTATCCTTTGCGGACATTATAAAGGTATAGATTATCGCATACGCGAACATCTCATCACAAAAGAAATTTCAATTGGGGATTATGTGCTCACCGGTGGTGAGATTCCTGCGGTGATTATAGCCGATGCCATTGTGCGGCTTATCCCCGGAGCCATTGGAGACGAACAAAGCGCCTTGAGCGACTCTTTCCAAGACAATCTTTTAGCGCCACCTGTATATACGCGTCCGGCTGAATATAACGGGTGGCGTGTCCCCGATATACTTTTATCGGGGCATCAGGCCAAAATTGATGAATGGAAACATGAACAAGCCATTGAACGAACCAAACGTTTAAGACCTGACTTGCTAATAAACTAATTTTAAACTGAATAATGAGAAATTTTACAACTGTTAATGATATTGGAAATCTTCAAGATGCGGTAAAGGAAGCTCTTGAAGTGAAAGCCAACAGATTTGCATACAAACATCTTGGCGAAAACAAAACTCTTTTGATGATTTTCTTTAATTCATCTCTTCGCACTCGATTAAGCACTCAGAAAGCCGCACTTAATTTAGGCATGAATGTTATAGTGCTCGATGTGAATCAAGGTGCATGGAAACTCGAAACCGAACGTGGGGTAATTATGGACGGAGACAAACCGGAACACTTATTGGAGGCTATTCCTGTAATGGGCTGTTATTGTGATGTGATAGGAGTGCGTTCATTTGCCCGGTTTGAATCGAAAAAAGATGATTATGAAGAAAAAATAATCTCTCAATTTATTAAATATTCCGGTCGGCCGGTGTTTTCGATGGAAGCTGCAACCCGACACCCCCTCCAATCATTTGCCGACCTCATTACAATCGAGGAATATAAAGAGACCCCGCGCCCCAAAGTGGTAATGACATGGGCTCCACATCCTAAAGCATTACCTCAAGCGGTTCCCAATTCTTTTGCCGAATGGATGAACGCCACCGATTATGATTTTGTAATCACTCATCCTCATGGATATGAGCTTGACCCTGCTTTTGTGGGTAACGCCCGAGTAGAGTATGATCAAAATAAAGCCCTTGAAGGTGCCGATTTCGTATATGCTAAAAATTGGAGTGCTTATACCGACCCTAACTATGGCAAGGTGCTTTCTACCGACAGGGCATGGACTGTTACCGCCGAAAAAATGGCGTTGACTAATAACGCATTTTTTATGCACTGCCTGCCGGTACGTCGCAATATGATTGTGAGTGATGATGTTATTGAAAGCAACCGATCCATTGTTATCCCCGAAGCTGCGAACCGTGAAATCTCAGCACAAGTAGTGCTGAAACGCATTCTTGAAGAACTCGCATAGTTCCACAATTACATCTCATAAAAATTAATGCGCATTCAATATGATGCGCATTAATTTTTACAAATATATTATATAATATTATTTTACCGATTCCATTATGGGTTGCAATACCGGCAATAACTTGGCGGCGTAGTACTTGAAACCGAGGTCGGTGAGATGGATGCCATCAACTGTGCCGTCGTCTTCTACTCCGTCAAGGTTCACGCAGTCAACGTAGTAGAGGTTGTTGGGGTTTTCGGCCATCAATTTTTCATAGTTACGACGGAAGGCTGCGTTTTTGCGAGGGAGATAGTTGCCCATAGTCTTGTCGTAGCGTGCATAAGGATAGATAGGGCCTTCAACCATCACAATGGGAATATCGGGGCGCGCTTTGCGAATAATGTTCACAAAGTCGTATGTGAGCGTGTCGCACATCATCTCGGTGCAGTTGGGAATTGGGTCAAGGAGGAAAAGGTCGGCATCGGCAATGTCGGCCATGGCACGAGCCATGCAATAGTCCATCTTTCCTTCGCCACTGATACCTATGTTTACTATCTCGCAGTTGAGTTCACGGCTCAAGATGTTAGTAGCCGCCATACCTGTGCGAGAAGCACAACCTCCTTGAAGAATACTTGTGCCGTAAGCGATGATTTTCTTTTTGTCGCTGATCAATTCGGGATTGCCGCAAGTGATAGTGGCTGCGCTGTCAACGGCGATATAAAGCTCTTCGACGCCATCATATAGAGGGAGATATACCATATACTCTTGCATGCGAGGTTCTACGTTTGACACATAAGTGCTTTTACACCATTTGAGCGAGTCGGTATAAGGACGGTTGGTGTTGACATGACGCCACACCGAGTCACCTTCGTGAATATAAAGGTCAGTTCCTTTCAACCCTGTGTCTGCCATGTGTTTCATGTGAGTGTCCCACAAAAGACGATACTTAACACCCACCGATGTAGAGTTGGTAGCAAAACGCACTGCTATACCGGCACTGCATTGACTGCGTTCCCACAACACATCACGCACACTATCTTTAAGAAATGCCGGCAAACGGTCATAATCGCGAATAGTATTTGTCCACCCACGATTGATGATACGAAGGTCTTTAGCGTTGATATACTTCATAGGCTTTTCATCGTCGGCGGCCATTGCTGCTACTCCACATAACATTGCCACCATGAGCAATAGTACAAGTCGATTGATTGTTTTCATTGGTCTATCAGGTTTTTACGTTAATTTTCTATTAATAGATTAGATTGCTCCAAGTCAATCATTCCTTATGCAAATTTACAAGATATTACGGAAAAAGCCATATTGAAATGGGTGAATTTATGTTGTTTTCAAAAATAAATATGTATCTTTGCCTTTGTTGTAAGAAACAATCTACCTTAAATTTGTTTTTATCATATGACTCAACAACAACGTGCCACTGAATTTGCAGTTTTCTGCATTGAAAACACTGCAGCCCATATAGGTTGCAATGGGATTGACATATTTAGGGAATTACAACGCACCAACGGCATTGCCAATTTTCTATTTCCAAGCTACCCCACTCTTCACACTCAAAGCAAAGCGTATATTATAGACGAAGTAATACAATACATTTCTCAACACAATCCCAATTTTACAAAATCTATTACAAAATAAAATTATGATTGTTTACCACGGCTCTACCGAAATAGTAAAGAAACCATCAACATCGATTGGTCGTAAAAATCTTGATTTTGGAAATGGGTTTTACGTTACCGACCTACGCGAACAAGCCGTGAGTTGGGCTAACCGGCCGGTAAACCGCTCAAAAAAACGGTGGCTAAATATTTATGAGTTGAACATTGAAGAAGCCATAAAAGAATACCGATACCTCAAATTTCCCAAATATGACTTTGATTGGTTGGAATTTGTTGTAAAGAACAGAAAAGGAGAAGAATTATGGCGCAATTACGATATTATAGAGGGCGGAATTGCCAACGATCGCGTTTTTAACACTATCGAACTATATATGGCAGGGCTTACTCCTCGCGAAGACGCACTTGAACGTCTCCGTTATGAAAAGCCCAATAATCAGCTATGCTTGCTTAACCAAGAATTAGTTGACTCTTGTTTAACTTTTACCTCTGCTGAAGAAATCTTTTAAACGATGACGAAAAATCCATTAATAAACGAGACTCTACTTCAAATGAAGTATGCACGCATTATCAGTTTATTAGCCGAAAGACTTAATATCGACAATGCTCATGCATTAGAAATTTTCTATCAGTCAGCAACACATAAATCACTCAGCAACCTTGAAAACAATCTTCACAACATGAGCGATGCCTACCTCGTTGACGAAATCTTATTGGAAAAAGATAATAACAAAAGTTCTTATTAATTCTCTGAATTTATAAAACCATAGTTAAATAAATTGAATATAGTGAACTACTTAGTTTTATGTAGTAATGGAAATACAAATTGAATTCACTCCCGAATTTATTACTCATCTTAATGAGGGCGAGATTTTTGTGTTTGGTAGCAACTTGGCGGGCATGCATGGAGGCGGTGCCGCGCGTGTAGCACATCGCTATTTCGGTGCCGAATGGGGCGTTGGCGTGGGATTAACCGGGCAAACTTATGCCATTCCCACAATGCAGGGCGGAGTGGAAACGATAGCACCTTATGTTGATGAGTTCATCGAGTATGCGAGCAATCACAAGGAGTTGAAATTCTACGTTACCCGCATAGGCTGTGGCATCGCCGGATTTCGCGATGAGGATATTGCGCCACTATTTAGAAATGCCCTTGGCAAGGCAAACATTCTCCTCCCCGAAACGTTTTGTAAGATATTAACCAACTAATAAAATATTACTTAATTATGAAAATGAAAACAACATTATTAGTGTCGCTTTTCATATTTGTGTTTGACCTTGTGTTATCATAATACACACCATATATATTTACCGTTCTTAGTCCCTTGCTCCGCAATAGTGTTCATCATTCTCGGAGTTATAAACATCGCCACGCTATCTTCGGCAAAACAAAATAATGAGAAAAATAGAATCATGGCTCTCGCATTCAAGTTATTTGTGGTTTTTCATTTGCGTTATAGGTGGAGTTTTTGTAATTTTACGACATAAAATAACAAATAATTTATCTTGTTCCCGTGGCAAAAAAGATAGTTGAGACCCCATTAATGAAACAATATATTGAGATGAAACAAAAGCATCCCGATGCAATATTGTTATTTCGTGTAGGAGATTTTTATGAAACATTCTCTGACGATGCAATAGCCTCATCTGAGATTTTAGGTATCACATTGACTCGACGCGCCAATGGCTCGGCTCAACATGTTGAACTTGCCGGTTTTCCACATCACGCTCTTGATACATATTTGCCAAAACTTGTAAGAGCCGGGAAACGTGTTGCAATATGCGAACAACTTGAAGACCCTAAGTTGACAAAAAAATTGGTAAAACGTGGAATAACAGAATTGGTAACTCCAGGGGTCTCAATCAACGACAACATTCTCGAACATCGTGAAAACAATTTTCTCGCAGCAGTCCATTTTGCCAAACATGGCTTAATTGGTGTAGCATTTCTTGATATCAGCACCGGAGAATTTCTCACCGCTGAAGGAAACGCTGACTATATCGACAAACTTCTTGGGAATTTTTCACCAAAAGAGGTTCTTGTGGAGCGAGGCAATCGTTCACTTATCGAAGATGTTTTTTCGGCTAGATATTTCACTTTTGAGCTTGATGATTGGGTATTTACCGACGATGCCGCTATGGACAGGCTACTAAAACAATTTGAGACGTCGAGCCTTAAAGGTTTTGGCATCAACAAAATGCCGGCGGCAGTCATCGCATCGGGAGCAATACTGCATTATCTCGATATTACACAGCATAACCAAATAGCCCACATCAATAATCTATCGCGCATTGAGGAAGATAGATTTGTGCGCCTTGATAAATTCACAGTGAGAAATCTTGAACTTATCGATAGCCTTGCCGAAGATGGAAAAAGCCTTTTGAGCGTGCTTGATCGCACAATAAGCCCCATGGGAGCACGATTATTGCGCCGATGGATATTATTCCCATTAAAAGATGTAAAGGCTATTAACGCACGCTTGGATGTGGTAGAATACTTCTTCCGTCATCCCGAGGAACGTGACCAAATAAAAACCTCGCTCGAACAAATTGGTGACCTTGAACGATTGATTTCAAAGGTGGCTGTGGGACGTGTTACACCTCGAGAAATTGTACAAATGCGCAATGCACTCTCAGCAATACAGCCTATAAAAACATTATGCTGTAATGCTCATCATGAATCATTGCAAGCAATAGGAGAACAACTTAATCCATGCACATCAATCAACGAGCGCATTTCTCGTGAGATTGTAGATGATGCGCCTACAGCCGTGAATCGAGGCACTGTGATAAGAGATGGGGTTGATGCCGAACTTGATGAACTGCGTGAAATAGCTTTCCAAGGGAAAGATTATCTCATGAAAGTGCAAATGCGAGAAAGCGAAGCAACAGGTATTCCAAGCCTCAAAATCGCTTATAATAACGTGTTTGGCTACTATATTGAAGTAACCAATACTCATAAAGACAAAGTCCCTGAAGAATGGATACGCAAACAAACACTTGTCAATGCCGAACGATATATTACACAAGAGCTAAAGGAATATGAGGAGAAAATTCTTGGGGCACAAGAGCGCATTCTCGCTATTGAAACACGGTTATATAATGAATTAGTTAGCGCATTGGCTCAATATATCCCGGCGATACAACTCAATGCCTCGTTGATTGCCAACCTCGATTGCCTTGTGGCATTTACGCGTGTCGCCATGGAGAATCGCTACAACCGCCCTATTGTAAATGATTCGCTCGACATTGAAATTGTAGAAGGACGACACCCTGTTATCGAAAAAGAGTTGCCAATTGGCGAACCATATATCACCAACAGCGTGTCGCTGAGCAACAATGGCACACAAGTGATGATGATTACCGGTCCAAATATGTCGGGGAAATCGGCACTATTGCGGCAAACAGCAATAAATGTGCTCATGGCACAAATAGGGAGTTTCGTTGCAGCCGACAGCGCTCGTATAGGTGTTGTAGATAAAATTTTCACTCGTGTGGGAGCCAGCGACAATATTTCTCTCGGTGAATCCACATTTATGGTAGAAATGAATGAAGCGGCATCTATTCTCAACAATATGAGCGAACGTAGCCTTATACTCTTTGATGAGTTAGGACGTGGCACATCAACCTACGACGGCATATCCATCGCATGGGCAATAGTAGAACATATACATGAATACAAAGGCATCCGCCCAAAAACTCTCTTCGCCACACACTACCACGAACTAAATGAAATGGAAAAAAGCTTTTCAAGAGTGGTGAACTATAATGTATCAGTAAAAGAAATTGATGGGAAAGTGGTATTTTTGCGCAAATTAACTCGCGGAGGTTCGGAACACAGTTTCGGAATACATGTGGCAAAACTTGCCGGCATGCCACAATCAATAGTTTCGAGAGCCGACAAAGTACTACAACAACTTGAGTCAAACAACCGTAAAGGAGACATAAACAAAGACCTTGAAACAGTAGCCAATCAATGCGGGGGAATGCAATTGTCATTTTTTCAATTGGACGATCCGGTTTTAAGTCAAGTTCGTGACGAAATTCGAGACCTCGATATAAATAATTTAACCCCGATGGCGGCTTTAAACAAACTTCACGACATACGCAAAATCATAACCGGCAAAGAGTAACATTTCTCAACATAATAAATCATACAAAAAACGGCAGTTTTAGCTAACAACTAAACTGCCGTTTGCCTTCTATCGATAGAGATTGCGATTACTCTTCTTTCATATTGTGGAACACGTTTTGCACATCGTCATCGTCTTCAAATTTTTCAAGAAGTTTTTCAAGCTGAGTGCGTTGTTCTTCGTTAACCTCTTTAAGATCGTTAGGAATGCGGACAAATTCAGAACTCTTAATTTCAAAACCGTTTTCTTCGAGATATTTTTGAATTTCAGAGTTGCATTCAAATGGAGCCGACAATACAATTTCGTTTTCTTCCTCATCAAAGTCTATTTCATCTACACCAAAATCGATGAGTTCGAGTTCAAGTTCTTCAAGGTCAACACCTTCTTTAGCAACGACATGGAATGTGCATTTATGCTCAAAAAGGAATGTCAAACTGCCTGAAGTGCCAAGGCTACCACCAAATTTGTTGAAATAAGAGCGCACGTTGGCAACAGTGCGAGTATTATTGTCAGTTGCCGCTTCTACAACGATAGCGATACCAAATGGTCCGTATCCTTCGTAGATGATTTCTTTATAATCTCCGGTATCTTTTTCTGTTGCTTTTTTGATAGCGCGTTCAACGGTATCTTTAGGCATATTTGCAGCTTTGGCATTTTGCATTAATGCACGCAAACGCGGGTTTGTATCGGGATCTGGGCCGCCTGCTTTGGCTGCGATAGTAATTTCTTTACCGATGCGAGTAAAAGTGCGAGACATGTTACCCCATCGTTTGAGTTTTCTTGCTTTACGATATTCAAAAGCTCTTCCCATTGTGGTTTATTTTTTATTTAGTTTTTAAATGTTAATCTTTATCTAAGCTCAACTCCAAGACGTTTTTGCAAATTGGTCACCACTTTAGTAATTACTGCTTCGATTTGCTTGTCTTGAAGTGTTTTTTCATCATCTTGAATTGTAATTGCTATCGCATATGATTTTTTCCCTTCAGGCAGGTTCTTGCCTTCATACACATCAAACAGAACGACATCTTTGAGCAATTTGCGCTCACTTTCTCTTACTACCGCTTCAATTTGTGCCATCGTAACCGATTTATCAATAAGCAGTGCAAGGTCTCGTTTCACAGGTTGAGTTTTGGGTAGAGGAGCAAATGTCACGTTCTTTTTAAGTGACAATTTTACAAGTGCATTCCAGTCAAGCTCAGCAAAAAGCACTTCTTGCTTAATATCGGCTTTCTTAAGAATTGCTTTAGCTACAATTCCCATGGTTCCAAGTTGTTTCCCTGCACGAGTGGCGATATTGATTGATGCGCTATATATCTCCTCGTTTCCATCTGTAAGCATCAATTCTCGAGTTGAAATGCCCATACGGGTCAAGATGTTTCCCACTATTGCTTTGAGGTCATATATGGTAGCCTTTTCCTCGGGTCGAGCCCAATTTCCTTGACGAATATTACCAGTGAGCCACAATGCTAATCTCTCCGACTCATAATAGGGAGCAAGAGGTGCTTCAATGGTTGATTGAACCTCGGGATTGAAAAAATATACATTGCCAAACTCATACATCATCAAATCGTCTGACTTACGATTGATATTGTGTGCCAACGATTCCAAACCTCCAAATAAAAGCGTTTGCCTCATCACATTAAGGTCATTACTTAACGGATTGAGTAGTTTCACACAATTGGCAATAGGATATTGTGAAAGACCGTCATAGTAGTTTTCGGCAGTTAATGAGTTATTTAAAATCTCATTAAAACCTGTGGCAGTGAGTTGATTACTTATAAGTTCTCTTAAATCATTAGCTTTATCGGTAAACGTCTTAAATGACAGAGTCGCATGTAAAGTTGAGTTAAACTCTATGTTATTATATCCATATATACGCAAAACATCCTCAACAACGTCGCAAGGGCGTTGAACATCAACGCGATATGTTGGCACTTCGAGGTCAATCTCTCCATCTCGACGATTCCTAATTTCTATTTCGAGTGAACGAAGTATATTGTCAACGGTCTCTGTTGGAATTTCTTTGCCAATGAGATTGTTAAGATAATTATATGATAATGTTACCGGGAAAGGTTTTATTTCATTTGGATAAAAATCTACTACTTCTCCACAAATCTCACCACCTGCAAGATTTTTAACCATCAAAGCGGCTAATTTCAAAACATATAATGTTCCATTAGGATCTACACCACGTTCAAAACGGAATGAAGAATCTGTATTAAGACCATGACGGCGGGCCGTTTTACGCACTGTTGTAGGATTAAAATATGCACTCTCAAGGAATATTGATGTCGTTGAATCGGTAACACCCGAGTCAAGCCCGCCAAACACTCCCGCAATACACATTGGTTCTTCGGCATTACAAATCATCAAATCGGCACTATTGAGTTTACGTTCTACTTCATCAAGAGTTGTAAACAAAGTCCCTTCGGAGCATGTACGCACTACTATTTTCTCTCCCTTTACCTTGTCAAGGTCGAAACAATGAAGAGGTTGCCCCATTGCATGAAGAAGATAATTTGTTATATCGACAATATTATTGATGGGACGTTGTCCAATAGCTGTCAAGCGGTCTTTCAGCCATTTGGGGCTCTCGGCTACTTTGACTCCTCGTATAGTCACACCTGCATATCGTGGAGCAGCTGTCGCATCTTCAACTTCAACAACAATAGCCCCGTCTTGACGGTCAATTTTAAAATCATCGATATTTGGGCGTTTGATTTGTGTTGCTTGATTGTTTTGAGCCAACCATGCGCTTAGGTCGCGAGCCACACCATAGTGTGATGCGGCATCAATGCGGTTAGGGGTCAAATCAACCTCAAGCACATAATCACTTGTGAGATTATAATATTCAGCGGCAGGAGTGCCGGGTTTTACATCATTGGTCAACACGATGATACCATCGTGGGAATGCCCGATACCAATTTCATCTTCGGCACAAATCATTCCAAATGACTCTACACCACGAATTTTTGATTTCTTTATTTGAAATTCTTGGTCTCCATCATAAAGAGTTGTACCCACTGTGGCTACAACAACAGTTTGCCCGGCAGCTACATTTGGTGCACCACACACAATTTGTGTAGGTTCTCCATTACCAAGGTCAACTGTAGTAATGTGAAGGTGGTCGCTATTGGGATGGTCAACACAAGTGAGAACCTTCCCTATTACAACTCCGCGGAGACCGCCACGAATAGATTCAACTTCTTCTATTCCACCCACTTCAAGACCTATGGATGTCAATGCCGCACCAAGCTCTTCGGCAGAGAGCTTGAAATCAATATATTCTTTGAGCCAATTATATGATATATTCATAAGTAAAAATGTAAAATTACGCAAATTTACAAAGAATTTTTCAGTATGGCTAAGAATTTGTTTTGAATTTATTCCAAATTTATCATATAGACCATTTAAGGCAATTTATAGAAGCTCCCTTTAGTTATTTGGGGACCTAAGAGTCATATAACTTTACCCTATAAGGCCTCAACCAAAATAAGACAACCAAAACGAAAATGGTTGCGGTTTTAGAAAGAATTGATTAATTTTGCACTACCAAATAAAAAACAGACCTTATTTACCATGATTTTTGCGACAACAACACCTTTTGTTACATCCCCGGTATTAATTTTTTTTATAGTTCTGGTGATTATTTTATTGTCGCCTGTAGTTCTCAATAAATTTAAGATTCCCCATATAATAGGATTAATCGTTGCGGGAGTGGCAATTGGTCCGCATGGACTTAATATACTTGCTCGAGACATGAGCTTTGAGCTTTTTGGGCAAGTAGGGATTCTTTATATCATGTTTCTTGCCGGGATTGAGATTGATATGTATCATCTCCGCCGCAATCTTAAACGAGGACTCGTATTTGGTTTGCTGACATTTTTATTCCCTATGATGGTGGGAACGTTGGCAAGTGTATATATTCTCCACTTGAATTGGGTCACATCTATATTACTTGCGTCAATGTATGCATCTCACACATTGATTTCTTATCCCATTGTTGCACGATTTGGACTCACAAAAAATCCGGCGGTTTTGATAGCGGTAGTAGGCACTATAATTGCTGTAATCGGGGCATTACTTGTACTTGCCGGCGCAGTGAATGTGCATCGCACCGGAGAATTTGCCTGGTCCGATCTTTTACGCTTGCTCCTCGAATTGACCATATATTGCATTGTGATTCTATACACATATCCACGAATAACACGATGGTTCTTTAAGCATTACAGCGATAATGTCACACAGTATATTTTTGTAATGGCTATGGTGTTTCTTGCTTCATGGTTTGCTCAAATCATCGAGCTTGAAGCCGTACTTGGCGCTTTCTTTGCCGGATTAGTATTGAATCGATATGTACCTAATGCGTCTCCATTGATGAATCGCATTGAATTTGTAGGAAATGCGTTATTCATTCCCTACTTTTTGATAGGGGTTGGGATGATGATTGATGTGAAAGTCATTTCCAATGTAAACACTCTATATGTGGCAACCAATATGATTATCGTTGCTATTATTGGCAAGTGGATTGCAGCATGGATTGCGCAAAAAATTTATGGAATGAGAGGCGTGGCACGACGTATGATGTTTGGATTGACAACAGCTCACACAGCGGTGGCTCTTGCCGTTGTGACCATTGGATACAACATGATAATGCCCGACGGCAGTCGCATGATGGATGAAACGATACTTAATGGTACGGTATTGATGATTCTCATCACATGTGCCATCGCTCCAATTGCTACCGCTCGAGCGGCGTCAAGAATGAGAATCGACATGCTCACCAATGAGGGAGCCGAAGTGGAAGATACTAAACGTGAAACAAGAATACTCATACCGGTAGCAAACCCCATTACGGTTCAATCGCTTACCGAATTGGCTCTATTGTTGCGTAATCCACGACAAAAAAACGATATTTACGCCATTCATGTGCGCAACGACAACTCGGCGGCATCAAGAGCGATAGGACAAAATGCTCTTGATATTGCTGTGAAATCGGCATCGAGTGTTGATGTGGAGATTACACCCATTGAACGCTATGACATTAATACAGTCGCCGGGCTATTAAATGCTATAGAAGAACGAGATATTACAGATGTGATAATAGGGATGCACCGCAAATCGACAGTTATCGACAGTTTCTTCGGAACAAAAATCGAACAGCTTCTCAAAGCAACCAATCAAATGGTAGTAATGACTCGTTGTTTTATTCCGATAAATACAATTACTCGCATTGTTGTCGCCGTTCCTCCTATGGCACAATTTGAGACCGGATTCAGCCATTGGGTGAAGGCGATTGGAAACCTCACTCGCGAAATAGGGTGTAGGGTGATATTTTGTTGCCACCCCGATACCCAACCGCTTATCAAGGGCATTTTTCATCGCGGTCGTTATGACATTCGTCATGAATATCGTGATGTGGAACGATGGGAAGACTTTGTGTTACTTGCCAACCGCATTCTTGATGATGATTTATTTGTATTGGTTTCGGCTCGTGAATCATCGGTATCGCATAATGACGATATGGCTGATGCACCAGGATTCTTGCAGAAATATTTTTCACGCAACAATTTGATTGTGCTTTACCCTGAACAATTTGGTCAAGCCGAACCAATAAATACGTTTGTCGATCCCATGTCATCAGACATTCATTCTGTGCCCTCTCCTATATGGTTTAAACTTCATGGATTATATCGCAAACTAATACAGATTAAGAAAAACGCCTTCAATCGCAAAGACCACAAGAAAATCGACTTATAAATCTTTACCTCCACATTCAAAGTTCTGGCTATGTTATGCTAACCATATTGTATCGTGGGCTTGTCTTAATACGGATTTATACCAAACCTCCGACTAATATATTCGGCAATAATCGCCACTGCATCTTCCATTTTTAATAAAGAGGTATTAAGTGTGAGGTCATAGCTTGTTGCTTCTCCCCAACGCTTATCTGTATAGAAATTATAATAGTTGGCACGAAGTTTATTCGTTTTATGCGCAATGGTGCGAGCCTGTTCAGGGGTGGGTTTATCGCCACGACGCATTATGCGAGCAATACAATCCTCTTCTGAAGAATGAACAAATATATTCACACAACGAGGATGCTCACGCAATACATAGTCGGCACTACGCCCTACTATCACACACGATTTCTCATTGGCTATGCTACGAATAAACTCACTCTGTGCATTATATACTCCATCATTTGGAATTGTAGATGAACAAGAATAACATGACGCCGGATTATATCCGGTTCCAACTGCAAACATTCCACTTAAAAATGATGGGGCACGTTCATCGCTTTGCGCAAAAAAGTCAGGACTCATTCCGGCTTGTTTGGCTGCTTCTTGCAATAGTTCTTTGTCGTAATATTCTATTCCAAATGTTGAAGCCAACAGTTTGCCCAATTCACGACCACCGCTTCCAAACTGGCGTCCAATGGTAATTACATAGTTATTATCCTTGTTCATGATTATAACATTTAAGGGATTTAAGATATGTCAAAGTTAATATTTTTCAATCTATATTCAAACAAATTCATCACTATATAAACAAATTTCTCCAACAAATGGTGCAAAATAGACAACACCAATCTATCCTCGACACTCATATATGTAAACAAAAAGGGGATAATGGCTATTGGTTCTGATAAACAAGTGCTTTGCAAAATGGGGTAAAGCACTTTTTTGGAATAAACTACGCGTTTGTGTTATTAAACATATTGAAATATTTGGTTATATATATATTATATATATATATATATTTGTGCAATGTTTAACATTTAACGCATGTGCTAATATGAAAAAGTTATTTATTACCCTCATTCTCAGCCTAATGGCATTAGGAGGTATTGCTTTGTGCTTTAGCAATTCAGAGTCAGCGACTACTCAGGAAGCGTTGGCTACGACAACACAAGTTTCTAAGAAAAAATGTATTCGTTGCTTAGGTTCCGGTCGTTGCATTGTGTGTCATGGCAAAGGCTACTTAACAGTTTTGGGACAAAAAGGTAAGCGTGAATGCAACAATTGCAGAGGCACCGGCAATTGCCCACGATGCAAAGGAACAGGTGTTGACCCTCACTGAGAATTGGCGTAAAGATAAAAATCATTGCGTTGATTTATCTCATCAGAATGGGAGGCACTTCATTTTGACATAGTTCTTCTGTCTTTTGATAGGATAAATTTTGATCGTAACTTATAGAAGTTCCCTTTAAACATAACATCGCCACCGGGCTACCGATGGCGATGCGTTTATTTTAGAGTGATATTTTGCTTACTTAGTGACGCGTTCGAGCCATTTAACCATGCCGAGCATCACACCCATTGAGATGAGACACACTACAAGAAATACAGTCCAACACAACCATATAGGCCATTGGTTATACATTAATGGGCCAATCCATAGTAACAAGTTTCCTAGTGCAGTTGCACCAAGCCATAGACCTTGACAAAGACCAAGGAGGTGTTTTGGAGCAACTTTTGACACGAATGACAATCCCAGAGGAGAAATAAATAATTCTGCAACTGTCAAGAAGAAATAAACTGCAATCAACACCCACCAATGAGCTTGGTTGGCAGTTTGTTCGGCAATAGGAAGAGTTTTATAAACATCAGCCGAAGGATAACCTTTGATAAATGAGAACACTGCAAGAAACAAGAATGCCAAACCTGCGATAAACATACCAATGGCAATTTTACGAGGAGTTGAGATTTCTTTGCCTTTACGAGCCAAACTTGCAAACAAAGCCATGATAATTGGAGTCAACACAATCACAAAGAATGGATTGATTGCTTGCCAAATTTCGGGGGCAACAGCAGTAGAATCAACAAAGTCACGAGCAAAGAATGACAACGACATGCCATTTTGGTGGAATGAGAACCAGAAGAATATTACTACACCAAGCACAGCGAAAAGTGCATACATGCGTTGTTTGATTTCTTTTGCCATTGCTGCTTTTTCTTCGGGAGTATATTTCACCGATTCAACAGCTTTTTTCTTTGCGGGAGTTGGGAATATTCTTTGATATATCATAAATACCACCAATGAAATAAACATCGCAACTACCGAAGCTATAAATGAGTAGTGAATACCTTCGTTAAATACTTGGAGATAACTTTGACAAGAATTAGCCAGATCGGACATTGAACCTCCAGCTTGAACCATCATATCATTAAGGTTGGCAAGTGCTGATGCCTCCATTGCCGAACCATTTGCCAAGAATTGGTGACAAAGCTCAGGAAGCTTTGCATTGTAGATGAAATTATTTGTTTCAAGCCACCATTCACGAAGGATTGGAGCCACAAATGGAGCAATAAGTCCACCTACATTAATAAACACATAAAAGATTTGGAAACCGGAGTCGCGTTTATCTTTTGCTTGTGCAAGAGCTTCAGGCCCTTTTTTTGACGCTTCGGCTTCAAGGTCATCATACATTTGACCAACTACCGCCTGCAAGTTCCCTTTAAACAGACCATTACCAAATGCAATCATAAACAATGCCGCACAAGTAAGGACTAATAGCCAAGTAGTGTTTTCGCTTGTAGCTAAAATGGGCACTGACAATACAACATAACCAATAGCCATTATTACAAGACCGGTCTTAATCGTCCCTTTATAATTTTGAGTTTTGTCGGCGATTAAACCGCCAAGCAATGCAAGGATATAAATTCCCGCATAAAAGAAAGAATAGATTGTTCCTGATGTCTCCTCACTAAGTCCAAATTTAGAGCAAAGGAAAAGCACCAAAACCGCATTCATGATGTAGTAGCCGAAACGCTCGCCCATATTGGCAAGAGCGGCCGGAATCAATCCTTTAGGGTGGTTTTTAAACATAAATCTGAATTTTATTTAGTTAATAATTAATTTGATCTCAATTCATTATCCTTCGGCTTGCATCTTTGCATTGAAAGCGAAGGCATATACTTTCATTTGCTTCACCATTGCCACGAGACCGTTGCTGCGAGTGGGCGAAAGGTGTTCCGATAGTCCTATCTTGTCAATGAAATAAAGATTGGCATCGAGGATTTCTTGTGGAGTGTGTTCCGAAAGCACTTTGATGAGGAGCGAAATAATTCCTTTCACAATAATCGCATCACTATCGGCAGTGTAAATGATTTTACCCTCATCGTTAAGCTCAGCATTGAGCCACACTCTACTTTGGCATCCTTCGATGATATATTGTGGTGTTTTATATTTCTCATCAATAGCCGGTAGTGCATTGCCCAAGTCGATTATATAGGCATAGCGGTCCATCCAATCTTCAATATCGACAAATTCGTCGATTATTTCATTTTGTATTTGATTTATTGACATAAACTATATTATTTTTCTTGATAAATGAGATTAAGCACTGTTTGTCCCACAGCTTTTAACGAACTGCGACCAATATTACTCATATTGTCATCGAGAGTATGCCATGTGGGGTTAAACGATCTTGTTGCAGGATTAAGACTTTCAATAATATCAATACACGGGATATTAACCTGATTTACAAATACATGATCATCAATAACGCTTCCCCCCAGTTCATTTACAAAAATGTCGCCATATCCGGATGCCGCCGCCATTGCCCACACCTTGTCAACAATTTTACTAGCGATCTTTTGAGAACTGTATTCCCGATGAAACTTTGCATCTTTACCGCCAACCATATCAAGCAAAATGCCATAAATAGGCAATTGATGTGGCGAATATGGCATATTTTTAATCCAATATTGCGTTCCTAAACACCATGTTTTATCATTATTTCCCCATCCGTCCATTTTTCCATAATCTTCGGCATCAACAAAAAGAATATCTACCCCGATTAATGGTTTTTTGTTTTGCAAACAACGAGCAATCTCAAGTAATACCCCCACGCCACTAGCACCATCGTTTGCTCCAAGTATAGGTTTATTCCTATCTTCTTTATCTTCTTCTTGGTCGGCCCACGGACGAGTATCCCAATGTGCAAGCAACAACACTCGTTTTGCAACATCCCTATTGATTTGTCCCATTATATTATTAATAGGCAATTTATCTCCGTTATAAGCTGTTACAGTTGTTTTTTGTTCTATAACAGTGTCAACTCCAAAACGCGTCAACTCTTCAACAAGATATTTAGCGCAATGCGCATGCCCTTCTGTACCGGGAACACGAGGACCAAAATCGACTTGTGCCTTCACATTACGATAGGCGCTATCGGCATTAAACTTTACTCGTGACATTATTGTTGCTTCTTCAGTCTTTGGAGTTTGCTGCGACTCGGGTTTTGCCGAACATGCAACTATGAGCAAATATAATAAAAACACTATGATATTAACAAGTTTCATTTTATAAACACTTTTAACCCTCAAAGTTACAAAAAAACTACACAAAACACATCACATTTCTCAAAAATAAACTTAATTTACCAAAAGCGACAAGGCTCAACGAGTCCAACAACTTTTTATAGTGATATTATAAAAAGAATTTGTAAATTTGGGAATGAAACTAAAAGATTGATGTGTTATGAACATATTTCTCCCTCCAAAAAAAGATAAAACTCGTGAAGAAATAACTACAGGGAACCGACAAATTACTATTATTGGAGCAAATGGTGCCGGAAAGACCCGCTTCACCGAATGGCTCATAAACGATTTACAAGGTCGAGCATTTCGCATGTCAATAATCAGTGCTTTATATGAATCGAGAGAGACCGATAATCTTCCCGGCTCAATAGATATGCTATATAAAGAAGCGTCGGAACGCACAAACCTTCTGCGAAATGACAACATTTCACAAGTAGAACGCCTGATGTCACTCCTTTTTCAAGAGGAAATGCTCAATCTCATTTCTTATAAAGTAGCTCATGCCGAGAATCCAAATGCAAAACTTTCTTCTACAAAACTCGATAAAATGATTGAAGTGTGGCAAGAGGTATTTCCCGGTAGCAAAGTTCTTATTGAAGGGGGCAAAATGCTGATTTCCCGCGATTGCGACACAACATGTTATTCATCGGTAAAACTATCGGCAGGCGAACGTGCTGTGATGTATTATGTGGGAGCCGCATTAATGGCAATGGAAAACGCTGTTATTTTCATTGACAACCCCGGTATTTTCTTGCATCAATCTATCACAAAATCTCTGTGGGACCGCATCGAACAACTTCGTCCCGACTGCACTTTCATTTACACCACTCACGATATTGATTTTGCTTCGTCGCGTACCGATAATGCAGTTGTGTGGGTGAGAGAATATGACGCAACCGAGGGGACTTGGGATTATGATATTCTACCCGACCACTCCGAACTATCTGATGACATCTACCTTACATTAATTGGTTCTCGCAAACCAGTACTTTTTATTGAAGGCGATGGTGTCCATTCAATTGATTCAAAGCTATATCCTTTGATATTCCCCCAATATACAGTAAAACCGCTTGGCAGTTGCAACAAGGTCATTGAAGCTACTCGCGCATTCAACGACCTTACGGCGTTTCACCACATGGATAGCTATGGTATTGTTGACCGTGACCGTCGCGATGAGGGAGAGGTTAAATATCTGCGCACCAAAAAAGTACTCGTTCCAAATGTAGCTGAAATAGAAAATATTTTAATGCTTGAAGATGTGATAAGAACAGTCGCATCACGTCATCACAAAGATGAAAACAAAGTGTTTGCGAAAGTAAAAGCTACAATCCTTGACCTATTCAAACAAGAAGTGCGACAACAAGCATTGATGCACACTCGCCACCGTGTGAAACGCACGCTTGAATATCGCATCGACGGCCGGTTTACCAACATAAACTCTCTCGAAGATCACATTAACGACTTGGTCAAAGAGATTAATCCCCGTGGCATGTATGAGGCTTTTTGCCGTGAGTTTCATGGCTATGTCGCGACAGGAGATTATCACAATGTGTTGCGGGTATTTAACCGCAAATCAATGATTCCATTGAGCAATGTAAGCAACCTTTGTGGAATAGGCAACAAAGACGCCTATATTCGCACGATAATCAACATTTTAAAACAAAATGGCAAAGACGCCAAACGCATCCGCAAAGCTGTAATTAAATGCTTTGGGCTTGACGACAACAATCTAAACGCCTTGAAATTAGAGGCACAACAATCAACAAAAAAAGATTCAAAGGAATGATAAAATGCTGGATTGAAGCAATGCGGCTTCGCACACTTCCTGTATCACTCGCCGGAGTGATAATGGCTTGGGGGTTTAATTTTCTCAACAACAACTTCAACCCCACACCGGCAATTCTTTGCCTACTGTTTGCTCTTTTGGCACAAATAGCATCGAATTTTGCCAACGAATATTACGACTTTAAATCGGGACTTGACCGAAAAGGGCGTGAGGGTCCCCGACGTGGCGTAACCGAAGGCGACATCACTCCCGAAGCGATGAAAAATGCTACATTCGGCACATTAGCTTTGGCTTGCATAATTGGTTGTTCTCTCATTTTTTATGGTGGTTGGTGGTTGATTCCTATTGGCATATTTATTGCACTTGGAGCTATGGCATATAGTGCAGGACCCTACCCTCTATCTCGACATGGATTGGGCGAAGTAGCTGTGCTGTTTTTCTTTGGCATCATACCGGTAACGCTCACCTACTATGTACAATCGCTTGAATGTGACATTGACGTGCTATTGGCTTCTATTTCCGTAGGTCTTATGGGCGCAAATGTGCTTATTGTAAATAACTACCGCGACCATGACGATGATAAAGCCGTAGGCAAAAACACTATCTCGGTGATATTCGGTCGCAAGACAGTAGCAAATCTATATCTTTTTAACGGATATTTCGCTGTAGCTCTTATGATTCCAACATGGCTATATCTTCCATTATGGTCATTTATTATTCCTGTTATTTACCTCATGTCTCACACTACAATATGGTGGCAAATAGGCATTCGCAATGGTTCTTGCCTCAACCCACTCCTTGGCATAACTGCCATGGCAATGTGTTTTTATAGTATAGGCTTCTCCATAATTTCAGCGATATCATAAGAAACTTAGCCAAAAATAAGTTATTTATCTCTTTCTTCGTTTAAATGGTGAAGTAGTTGAATGATGGTTTTATTTAATATAGGATGCCTCCACTCGGCATTTAATTGCAACATAGGAATAAGGACGAAATCTCGCAAATGCATTCGCGGGTGCGGTAGTTGTAGTTGAGGAGTGTCGATTATAATGTCATCAACAGCGATAAGATCAATATCAATTTGTCGATCGATGTAATTGCCTTTTTCATCGCGATGGGCTCCTATTGATATACGTTTCTCTATATCGAGCAAATGAGCAAGCAATGCTTGAGATTCTAATGTAGTTTCAATCGCAATCCCAAGATTTAGAAATTTGTTTGATGAATCATACCCCCATGGCTCAGTTTCCATAACCAAAGCTCGCGTTGCCTCATTATTACATAAATGCTCAATATGGGCAACCGCCTGCTCAATTAGAGCCTCACGATTACCCATATTAGAACCGATATTTATGTAGGCTATTGACATTAACCTAAAATATTACAACTCACGAGATACTTCCACCTCTTCAAAACCTTCAATAATATCGCCTTCTTTTATATCGTTATAACCGGCAATATTTAGACCGCAGTCATAACCCGATGCAACTTCTTTCACATCGTCTTTAAAACGCTTAAGAGAGCCTAATTCGCCTGTATAGATTACAATACCATCGCGAATGAGTCGAATTTTGCATGCACGCTTGATTTTTCCTTCACGCACCATACATCCTGCAATGGTACCAACTTTAGAAATCTTGTATGTTTGAAGCACTTCGGCTGTACCTGTAATTTCTTCTTTTATTTCAGGAGCAAGCATACCAGCCATAGCGTCTTTAACCTCTTCAAGAGCTTGGTAGATGACAGAGTAGAGACGAATTTGAACGCCCTCATGTTCAGCAGCACGACGAGCCGGAAGCGACGGACGCACTTGGAATCCAATGATAATCGCATCAGATGCAGCCGCAAGCACAACATCACTTTCTGAGATTGCTCCTACAGCTTTGTGGATAACATTAATTTGAATTTCTTCGGTTGATAACTTAAGAAGAGAATCAGACAATGCTTCAATTGAACCGTCAACGTCACCTTTTACAATAATATTGAGTTCATGGAAGTTTCCAAGAGCGCGGCGACGAGCGATTTCCTCAAGTGTAAGTTTGGTCGTAGTGCGTTCACGTTGCTCTCGTTGTAACTGCTCTCGTTTATTGGCAATTTCGCGAGCTTCTTGATCGCTATCCATTACATTAAATACATCACCTGCTGTTGGTGCGCCGTTAAGACCAAGTATTAATGTAGGAGTTGCAGGACCGGCTTCTGTAATGCGTTGGTTACGTTCATTAAACATAGCCTTAACTTTTCCGTAATGAGTTCCGGCAAGAATTGTATCCCCTACACGGAGTGTACCGTTTTGAACAAGCACAGTTGCCACATATCCACGACCTTTATCGAGTGAAGATTCGATGATTGAGCCCACAGCTTTGCGGTTGGGGTTCGCCTTCAATTCAAGCATTTCGGCTTCGAGAAGCACTTTTTCCATCAACTCATCTACACCGATACCTTTTTTAGCCGAGATGTCTTGTGATTGATATTTACCACCCCAATCTTCAACAAGATAGTTCATTGCAGCAAGTGCTTCCTTGATTTTGTCGGGGTTGGCTGTTGGTTTATCAATCTTGTTGATGGCAAACACAATAGGCACACCTGCGGCAGAAGCATGGTTGATAGCTTCGACCGTTTGAGGCATCACACTATCATCGGCCGCAACAATAATGATACAAAGGTCGGTGATTTTAGCACCGCGAGCACGCATTGCGGTAAACGCTTCGTGACCGGGAGTATCAAGGAATGTAATGCGACGACCATCAGATAGTTTTACGTTGTAAGCACCAATATGTTGTGTGATACCACCGGCTTCACCGGCAATAACATTCGCATTGCGAATGTAGTCAAGCAACGATGTTTTACCATGGTCAACGTGTCCCATAACAGTCACCACCGGTGGACGAGTAGTCAAATCTTCTTCTTTGTCTTCTTCTTGAGCAATTGCTTCTGACACGTCGGCAGAAACATATTCGGTCTTAAATCCAAATTCATCAGCTACAATATTAATTGTTTCGGCATCAAGGCGCTGATTTATAGATACCATCACACCAAGATTCATACATGTAGCGATAACATTATTAATAGGGACATTCATCATTACAGCTAAGTCATTAGCCGTAACAAATTCGGTAAGTTTCAACACTTTGCTTTCGGCTTGGACAAGCTCGGCAGCTTCTCGCTCACGATTGGCACTCGCTTCACGTTTCTCTTTACGCCATTTAGCACCTTTCTTCAACCCTTTATCTTTGCTTGTGAGACGAGCAAGTGTTTCTTTTATTTGTTTTTGAACGTCTTCCTCATTTACTTCGGTGTGAACCAGGCGTTTATTGCGATCTTTTGCGGCTTTATCCCTGCGAGAATGTTCATTCTTATTTCCGCCATGATTATTGTTGTTTCCAACTTGTTGAGCCGCTTTTTCTATATCAATCTTTTCTTTTCCACCAATGCGTTTGCGTTTCTTTTTATCACCTTGTGAAGGATTGGCATTATTTTGTTGAGAGGCGGTTTCCTTTGCAAGACGTTCTTTTCGTTTCTCCTCTTTGGTCTTTTTCTTTGGTCGTGTTTGTTGATTTATCGCAGATAAATCAATTTTACCAACCACATTGATTGTAGGAGTGTTTGTAGGGCGAGCTACCGAAAAAATTTCATCGTCTTTCTTTTCTTCGGTTAAAGTCACCGTTTCTTGCTTTGTTTCAGAAACAATAGGCTTTACTTCATTTTTAATTTCTTGTTTTTGTTCAGTAACAATATCCTTTTTTGTTTCTTCAACATTTTTTTGTTCTTTCTTCTCCTCTTTTAATATAGGTTTTTTTATCTCCATATCCTTTTCTTGTGGTTTCACTTCCACCTTATTCTCAGGTTTCACTTCTTTAGCCTGAGATTCACCATTTTTGGGTTGCTCTTTATCAACTTTCTTTACAGCGGGCTTAGATGATGGTTTCCCTATATTTTCAATATCTATCTTACCCACAATTTTGGGCTGAGTAGCAGGCTCAACAGATAAAATAATTTCCTCAACCGGTTTATTCACTTCTTTTGGAGCCGGTTTTGACCTCTCTTTTTGGCGTTCGGAAGAAAATTGTTCCGATTTACTTTTCTGGTCTTTATCGTTTTTGAATTCCTTAACGAGAATATCCACAATGTCATCTTCAATACGCGTATTAGGATTATCATCAATAGATATATTCTTTTTATGTAAGAATTCAATCACTGTGGGTAGTGCCACATTGAGGTCTTTTGCAACTTTACTTATCTTTGTTTTCGCCATATATTATTATAAATTACTTCTTGTTTTAATTTAGAGGAAAAAGGAGGATTCTATGCCAATTTGTTTAATCTTCAAATTCCGCTTTTAGGATTTCAAGAATTTCATCAACAGTATCTTCTTCAAGATCGGCCTTGTCAATGAGAGCTTGGCGTGGAGTATTAATAACTGCCTTTGCTGTCACGCAACCTATATTTTTGAGAGTATCAATAATCCATGGTTCGATTTCATCTTTAAAATCATCAAGGTAGATATCTTCGTCTTCATATACTCCTTCACGATACACATCAATAGTATAACCAGTGAGCATTGAAGCAAGTTTAATATTCAACCCTCCTTTACCTATTGCCAATGACACATCCTCAGGACGCAAAAACACTTCTGCTTTCTTTGACTCATTGTCAATGCGCATAGATGAAGGTTTTGCCGGACTTAACGCTCTTTCAATAAATAATGAAGGATTAGAAGTATAAGGAATAACATCAATGTTTTCATTGCGCAATTCTCGCACAATACCATGAATTCGCGATCCTTTTACGCCAACACAAGCTCCTACCGGGTCAATGCGTTCATCATAACTTTCAACTGCAATTTTAGCACGCTCTCCCGGAATGCGGGCAACTGCACGAATAATAATTAGCCCATCGTGTATTTCTGGAACCTCAAGTTCAAACAATCGACGTAAGAAATTTTCATTAGTTCGGGAAACTGTAATTTTAGGATTATTGTTTTTGTTGTCAACATTAGCAATAACGGCTCTAACGGTTTCTCCTTTACGGAAAAAGTCACCCGGTATAGATTCGCTTTTGGGTAAAAGCAACTCATTTTTATCATCATCAAGAAGAAGGGTTTCTTTTGACCATGTTTGATACACTTCACCCGAAACAAGTTCGCCTTCAAGCTCTTTAAATTTTGAATATATTGCTTCTTTTTGAAGATCGAGAATTTTTGATTGCAAGGTTTGACGCAAATTCAAGATAGCACGACGACCAAAATTGGCAAATATAATTTCTTTAGTGTGTTCTTCTCCCACTTCCGCATCTGGATCATCATCAGCGCGAGCATCACTAAGACTAATCTGCCTGTTTGAATCTGTCACCTCCCCATCGGGAACAACTTCAAGGTTTTGAAAAATCTGCACATCGCCTTTGTCGGGATTCATTATCACATCAAGATTTTCATCGGTACCAAACATCTTTGCGAGTACATTTCTGAAAGACTCCTCCAAAACACTTATCATTGTGGTTTTGTCGATATTCTTTAATTCTTTAAACTCGGCAAATCTTTCCACCATATTTGGTGCTTCCTCTTTTTTAGCCATTTTACGGTTTCTTTATTTGAAATTAATTAAATATTTTACTGATTTAGTGTTGTCAATTTTCAATGTTACAGGTTCCATGACTATTGACGGTCTTTTTGCTCCGGGCTCCTTTACTTTTTTAGCAATTTCAATAGTAAACTCATCATCACCAACAGATGTTAATACTCCTTGCAATTTGCGCCCATCACATGTAAGAGCCTCTACTTCATTTCCAATATTTTTTAAATATTGATCTTTGACTTTAAATGGAGCTGTAAGACCAGCCGAACCCACTTCAAGGTCATAATCCTCTTTTTCACGGTCAAATACCGCCTCTATTTTGCGAGTAATCGAGGCACAAGTTTCAATATCAACGCTATCGAAGCTGTCTATTTCCACAACAACCGCATTTCCGGGATTAATTCTTATGTCAACTATAAAAATTGATGTCCCTTCAATGGCTTGCTCAACCGTTTTAAAGAGTAATTGTTTGTCAATCATATTATAAAGTTATTAATAAAAAGGAGGAAGCTATTGCCTCCTCCGTGACTCTTTCATTGTACAAAATTACATTTTTTTTCCACGCTCTGCAATACCATAGATTCTTCGAGATACACACATGGTATATTTATAACAACATTTAACTCACAGAGGTCTGATTTAAGATTTTTTATCATCTATCAAGGCAATTGCAAACGCAGCAATGCCCTCTCCTCGACCGGTAAATCCGAGACGCTCGGTTGTTGTAGCCTTTACCGAGACATTGCCAGACGCGATTTTCAAATCTTCCGAAATATTTTGTATCATTTGTGGTATATAAGGCAACATTTTAGGGGCTTGCGCCACAATTGTAACATCCACATTTCCTATTGAATACCCCTCATCTTCGAGCATTTCCCTCACTCTACGCAATAATACTCGTGAATCAGCACCTTTATACTTTGGATCGGTATCGGGAAAATGATAGCCTATGTCGCGCATTGATGCTGCCCCTAATATTGCATCACATAATGCATGTAAAGCAACATCGGCATCACTATGTCCGAGCAATCCCAAATGATATGGCACTTTCACTCCAGCAATCCACAAATCACGTTTCTCAACTAATTTGTGAACGTCAAAGCCTTGTCCTACTCTAATCATATTCTGCTTAATTTCGGCAAAAGAAGTCCTCAATTATTTTCCTAACAACTCTTTGATACCATCCATATCAAATGTGAGAGTGAAACGAAGTGTTTGGTCAAGAGGCGATGTTTGCGCTGTTGCAAGCATATATGACGCATCAAGCTTTAAGACATTTAACGCGAAACCTGCACCAAGCCCAAAATATTGACGATTCCCCTTATACTCATTTTCATGAAAATACCCTGCCCGCAAAAAGAATTGTTGATTATAACTATATTCAGCACCCACCGAGTAAGTTATCTCACGCAATTCTTCTTTAAACCCGCCGGGTGCGTCATTGAATGATTTGAATATACCTGAGATAGACGACATGTTTTCCCAATCTTCAAGCGCATCAAGATACTCTTGTTGCCCTTCAGTATCATCACTATAATCACTTTCACGAGGCTTGGTTGGCACCAACAATTTATTGGCATCTATTGAAAGTGATAGGTTATGATAATCGGCGATAGGAAATGTAAATGTTGTACCTATTCTTAAATTAGTAGGAAGGAAAGCTGGATCCTCGCCGTTGTTATACGATATTTTTGAACCGATATTTGACACATTCCATCCCCATGACCATTGACATTCATTGCGTCCAATAATAGGATAAGTTGTATAATATCCTGAAATATCGGCAGCAAAAGCCGATGCACCCGATGTTTGATCACCTGCATACGAATCAGAAAAACCAAGATCGGAATAAATATAACGGAACGCCACTCCCATTGAAAACTTCTCAGACAATTTGCGAGAATAACCCACATCAACCGACATCTCGTATGGATTCAAACTTTGTGTAGCATAACCCGATTGGTCGGTTGTAGCCACTTCTCCAAGTGAAAAGTAACGCAAAGACGCACTCACTGCTTGATTATCACCATCTCCGAGCTTCCAATAACCTGCAACGTTAGCAAGAAATATATCATTTACAAGTTTCCTGAGCCAAGGTGTATAACTCAATGACACCGCACCTTTACTATATGCAAACGCATATTTAGACGGGTTCCAATATTGAGAATTGACATCGGGATCGGTAGCTGCGCCAAGATCACCCATTGCGGCAGCTCGCGCATCGGGCGCTATATTTAACGAGTTCACACCGGTTTGAACCGGATTAAACTCATTTTTACCGGTTTCCTGAGCCTCAATAGCATGAGAAGATATCACCAAGGTCAATAGACCCATTGCAAATGTTTTTATTGTTTTATTCATAATATTTTAAATGTAGCTAAATATATAAACTAAAAAAAACTACATTTATTGCTTTGCCCTTTTTATATAAATTATTTTTCACTCCATTTAATAAAAAAATGCGCTCCACTTATATACATGGAGCGCATTCCTAACACGAAACTTTTTCTATTTTACAACAATTATTTCAATTTTTGCGGTACTGCCATATTGCTTACCCCCATTTAGGATAACGTATGCTTTATATTTGCCATCGGGCACTAATGCATCATTATTATCTTTAAGATTCCAAGTATATGGGAATGTGCAATCTTCTTTTGTATATACAGTGTTTCCGTTACTGTTTTCTACGACTAAACGTCCGGCAGGCTCTTCACTAAAATTATGTTCTAGCTCAAATGTCGCTTCTGTACGAGCAGGTGATTCCTCAACCGCAAGAGTTGCATCGGCCGAACTATTTATTACAATAAATGATACCGAATGATTGTTTCGATTTCCTGCATTATCGGCAACACTCAAAGTTAAAGTATGTTGACCATCTTCAATTCCATTCAATGGGAATGATAATGTGTAATTTCCCGAAGCGTCAGACATTAAAGTTGTACGTATTTCGGGGAAAGTTTTATTTCCGTCAAGAGTTAATGTTGTAGTTGCACCGATAGTTCCTGTAGATGTGTTTATACCTGATTCATCAGCAAGAATTTTTGCATATAGGATGAAATCACTACCTACAATATCCCCATTATTAAATGATGGAGTATTGATATAGCATTCCTCTACAACAGGTGCTTCGGTATCAGTATCGGCAGTTGCTTTATTATAATTAGAAACCGAAATATTATCAATGTTTCCTGATGCACGTCGTCCATCTTCAGAAGACACAGCATAATATGTCATTCTATTCACCGAATTTCCTTTTAAAGGTACAGGAGGAACTATCGTGGCTGTAAAGGCGCCATTAACAACACTTGTTGTTACTTCAGCCAAAAGATATTCATCACTTATAAATCTCACTTCATTAGAGTTATAATATTTTATAGAGTCTAATGAGGTTACAGCACCATTAAATTCAATTACTCCATTATTGTTGGTTATATTTCCCGATGTTTTTGTAATTGTAGATGTTGACCCGCTTTTGGTTTCATTTATTGTGAAAACAGTTGGTGCATCATACAATGATAATGTAATCGTTCCGTTAAAAGAACTCAATGCGTTTCCTTTTTCATCACAAACATACCCTTTTACAATATTTTTTGACAACGGAGCGATAGACAAATACTTACCATCTTGAGGTTGAACATCATTTATACTTGCAGTAGCAATATTCAACGATGGTTTATACAATGGAAGCGCAGGGTCACCCGCTAAGTTATAACACATTGTATTTACACCCAACGCACGGTCGGGAAGTATTTTTGCAGCTTTATTGCGAGCGCGAAGATAAACATCTCCAATCAAATCACCTTCCGAAGCACGATACAACTCAGTTGTAAACGCATTATTTATATATTGATTAAATTGCATATAAACAGTGCGACTTGCCGCTACAATTGCAATAAAACCACCATCTTCTTTATATAGGGCAGACTCTGCCATACCTCCATCACCACGGTCAAATGAGAAAGCATCACAAGTAGCATACATTGCAATAGGAGAATAGCTATATGAAGTTTCTTTTGTAGAAGCGATACTCCATAGTTTCTTTCCGGTAAATGCGGTTGCCCCGCCGTGACCTGCATAAGAGAAGAAGCCTTGACCTTGATTCAATGATTGAATAATCATTTCACGAGCTTCGGCTGCATCATATTGTGTTGATGGATATAATACATTATACACGCGAGTACATGTAGTTGCAGGAGAAATCATTGCTATAGAATCGGCATTGGTTTCTTGTTGTATCAAGTGACCAAAGCTATCTCCTTCATCTGCCACTATCAACGCACGGTTAAATACCGAAGAAGAAGGTGGATTCATCAAATATCTTATTGTTTTATTTGTAACCGCCAAGGCATCAGCTTCGGTAGATGCAGGAATACGACCTACAGCGATTTGTGCATCATTATTAAAGAAATAATCAGGGTCATAATCATTATTTACCATTGCGAAATAAGAATCGCCACAGAATGATTTTGCCGCGCTTCTGGCATCCTCAACCTCCTCAGCTTGATAAGTCAACAAACGACCTTCTTTGGGATACATAACTCCTCTGTTGTCCCATGAACCTTCACCAAATAACAATAGATATTTAATTTTTTCAGGATTTCTGTCATAGAACATTTTCAAATAACGACGATATGCCATTGCAGAAGGTGTTCCTGATGAAAACTCATTAAAGATTTTATCTTGCAAGGTCACAATTACATTCATACCTTGATAATCACGATGCGCTTGCGCCAATCTTTCGGCATAAGGAAGACACAACTCATTGGTTATGATCAACATATCGGGAGTTTCTTCAGAGTGTAGATTTTGATTCGTAAGTTCTTTTACAAATTCAACTTGATGCAATTTACGAGTTGGATCAAATGCAATCAAGCATGCATTATCGGTAGATGCATAAGTATATGTCTTATCAAAAGACCCTATTAAAGTATTATCTGCCGCAGAGAAACTTGTCTTATGTGGATATACATCGGTAGAAGATGTAACATTCCAAACAACTGTATTTTCTGTAGCGTTATTGATTTTAAAGTTGGTATTCTGATTTACTTGAAGGAACGACATGCGCAATTGCGACAACCCTTCAAGGTCATTTTGACGGCGATACGATACATAAGCATAATCAACGGCAGCATAAGTTGCAGTGACATTTGGCAATGAGAATGTGAAAGAATACACTTCGTCGGTTGTATTCATATTGAAGTCAACCTCACCTTCATTTGTATAATAATATTGTGATGCCAAACTGCTTGGGATTACCGCTCTGTGATTACTGCTCACAACGCTTTCGGGATGAGAACAATCCACCTTAAGAGCCATATAACTTGGAGCTTTAGCCGCAAAAACATATCTGAAGTTTGCGGGTTCGTCTTGCGGATTATATGGTTTGGGGCATGTAAATGAATATTTTTGATTAGGATTTTCAATGAGACTTTTGTCAAAGAAAATAGCGCCTGCCTTACCTGGATTTTCAACCTCATTCTCAATAAAAGCTATACTATTATGATATTCTCTTGATAAGACATTGCTTGAATTCAAACTGGCTTCATTATAAACAGAAGACACACCAGGCTCACTGTCACTCAATAAATAATATCCGGCATTAGAGTAAACATTTCTCAAAACATCCACTTGAGAACTGCTACTACCCAAATTCACTCTAAGATCGGGCTCGCCATAGAAAATAATTTTATCTTTAGCATAATACACCGGTTGAGGGGGTAGATCATCGGGTAAATCCATTTCATACTTGTTTGATGTTAAACTAGCCCCTCCATATCCATATACACACACTTTTGACGGATCTTCAAATCCCATTTGAGCCAACTGTTCATGAGTTATTTCCTGCATACCAATTTCTGATACTTTAATCTTAACCCACCGACCTTGATTCATTTTAGAATTTGAGGTGTAATACGTTGGAGAATAAGCAAATGCGGTTAAGTTTACGCATAAAATAGCAACGCTTGCTATTGCTTTCTTAATAATGTTTTTTGATATCATAGTGATGAAATTTTATTTAAATTTTAACTTAAGGCAATCATTCTCATTTATTTTCCCGACAACAACTGTATCTGTTATAATCTCTGATTCAATTGAAATTTTTGCAGGAATTATTATATCTCCTATTTTTAACGTAAAGTACTTACTTAAATAAGCTACTGAATCATTAATGAGGAGATTTGCAGTCGAAATACTAATCGACTTGTCTCCTATTGAGATGCGCAGATTCTCGTTCAAATTATCGATTTGAGTCCACGCTCCACATATAAATGCCCCATCAAATGCAGTTGTAACTGCGGTTGAAATTGGCATCGTTACAACCGGAGATGTTCGCACTGCCAATGCTACCGCATCATAATAACGATGCGCAAATTTGGTGGCAATATTTTTACCTAATCGAGATACACGAAAAGCCAAAACGGCATAATAACACCATTGATTGAAAAAATCAGGGACAAAAAAAGGCTTTCCATCTTGAATCATCGCCGAGTCTGGGATAACATCCACCCCAACGAAATCATTAATGGGTTGTTTCAATTCTCTATTTACAGCCAATATTTTCATCTCAATTTTTGTTTTGACTATCAAGTCTGTTATATATTACCGCAAGATGTGAATATATCGATGTATTTTGTACTACTATATTATCGGAATATTTTATGCGGGAAGGCGTAAAGTTCCACAATGCCTTTATCCCCGATTCAACCGACGCATCGGCAACAAGCTGTGCTTGATCAACCGGTACTGCAATAATTCCAATCTCGGCATTCAACAATGGTCTCCTCATTTTTAATTCCGACATGTCATAAATCGGGATTCCACATATTGATGTACCCACAATATTAGGATTTATATCAAATCCCGCAACAATATTCAATCCATATCTTGAAAGACCCATATCCTGAATAAGAGCGGCGCCAAGACTTCCAACCCCTATCATCACAGCATTGTGACCTTTTTTAAAACCAAGAAAATCCTCCAACATACGCTCCAACACTTTCACCTCATAACCAATACGCGTTTTCCCCTTTATATTTAAGAATGAGAAATCCTTTGCTATTTGCGAAGAGTCAATATTAAGCGCTTTTGATAATTGAGTGGATGAAACATATTCCACATTCTGCGAGTACAACATGCTGATATAAGCTAAATACCATGGTAGCCGCCTAAGCGTTGGCTCAGGAAGCATTTCACGATTATTATTGCGAATATCCACCATTGTAAATTTTGTTTTATCGACAAAAATACTAATAATTATATTTTTACGCAAATGTGTGTTACAAAAAAGAAAAATAAAATTAAAAAAGTTTGTAAAAGTTTGCATAAATAGTGATAAAGAACACATACAAGTGCCTCTATAAATCAAACGACCTGGCTATCAAGCCAAGCCGTTTGATTTATCTCAAATATTATAAATTTATTGAGCTGAAACAGCTATTTTCTTAACCTCTGATTCATAATGCACCCCATCGGTAGAAATTGATGCTCGATATAAATAGATTCCCTTATCTACTCGGCACCCCGACATATCACATAAATTCCAGTTAATCGGTCCTAAAATTGACATATCGCTTTGCGCTGTTTTCTCTGATTTCCAAATAGTTCTCCCCATTAAATCATACACTTCTATTTGTGCCATCATCATTGCATCGGGGCGATTATGACGCACATAAAAATTCGCTTCGGTATATGCGGGATTTGCATCACTATAAACATCAATAACTTTCGGTGCCAATCCATTCTCTACAACAAGGTTTATCGTTTTTTCGGCAGAGTTACCCGATGTATCCCACACTTTAAGTCGCAACGTATGATTCCCATCTGCAAGATTCTCTATCGGATAATTTATCACACCCGAAGCTCGCTCTCCAATCATTGGAGTATAATAGAGCGACACATCGGAATAACTCTTTTCGCCATCAAGACGCAATGACATTTGATGCCCCACTCCCGATGAAGATAAATTAATACCTACATTATCCGATATGGCTGCAATTATCATTGGCGACTCATTTACCACATCTCCATTTGCAAAATCCTCTGAATTAAGATAGCAATAATCAATAGAAGGAGGGATGGTATCGAGCTCTGCAAGCTCATCAAATCCATACACATAAAAATCACGATTGCAACCTATTGCTTCCAACCCGTTGCCCGATTGCGCATACATATTTAATGCCGCGGGACGGAAATTATTAGCAATTTCGGTAGGCATTGCAATCTTAAGAACAAATCTACCATTCTTCACAGAGTCTCTTCCTGCATATAATTTAGAGCCTTGTTCTTCAAAAGTCACTTCCTTGCCATCATCTCCATTAGTATATCCGTGCGAGGTTGTGCTTTTCTCGGCATCGTATAATGTTGAATTTATTGTGCCATCAAAATCAGTTACAATATTTCCATCAATACCGGCAATGTGGCCGGTAATTTTCACTATTTGCCGTGATTTAATTATTTTCTGTTCTTCAGAATCAACTGCAATTCCATTAATAGAATCAACTTTCGCCACAAGCTCCGGTATTGCAAGACGCATTGCGGGGTCTCCCATCAACACATAACGTAATTTGTTGCGGTCAGAAACTTTTTTACCGTTAATGTCATATAAATTATTTTTACCTCGACGATATATCTCACCTATGGTTAAATATTTGCCATCATCATCACGAGATAATATAAATGGGGCAATCGCATTCGACAGATTTCCATTATTTGATATATATACCGGTCGCGTAGCACTAATTGCCGCGATAACACCTCCCGAAGAATTACCATACATAACTTCGGCTCCACTCAATGCATTAGCATCCCATCGCAAAAAATCGCATGTTGCCGCGTATAACATGGGATATTTCTTTAGATACATATTAGACATATCGGTATATGACAATATTCCTTCGCCTGTCCAAGAAGTTGTGTTGGCATGCCCCACATAGTTCCACCACAAAACGCCCTCATCAAGAAGTCTAAACATTTTAGCTCGAGCTTGCGGATATGACGATCCTTCACGAATGAACGCATCTATATAAACTTTATTATAAAAGAAATCCTTACCAGACTTGGAACCCATCATTTTTCCATATACCGATTCTGTTTGAGCCATGTGTATTCCATTGTCCATATCATCAGCAATAAGCATTATCTGGTTCTTCCATTCATCTTTAGGCGCCTCCTTTACATATCGATATAATTTATCCACCATCTCTTTTGCCTCATTAACGCTTCTCACCGGCATGCGCCCCACTGCTATGCAATAGTAATCGGTGCCCATATTCGCACCCGAGTTATCGCGAAGAAATGCATATACATCATCGGTTGTATAACTTTCATTATCATCTAATCCTTTATCAGTTTGCCAAGTTGGCATTGTAGGGAAACCCAACACCTTTACTTCCTCAGAAAGGTGCCTGTTATCATAAGTAGGTCGCCCCATAAATAAAGCATATTGCAATGAAGATGTCTCATTGACACTTCTATCCCACAACATCTTTAGCATCATGCGAAAAGCATTGGCATCGGGTGAACCTGATGAAAATTCATTAAACACATTGTCCTGAACCACAACTGCAACCTTAAGCGAATCTGCAGAGTTTCGATGCAATTCTGCAATACGTTCAGCCTCTGATTTCCATGCGGCATTAGTAAATATTACCATATTAGGGACCTCAATACCATGAAGGTTTTGATTAGCTATATTTTCCACAAACTTTGGAGACGGGATATTGGCATCTTCAGCCCAAGCCACATAATTCCTCAAACCCGAATACTCATTATGCCATTTTGCATCGCCTCCCGATATAACAGTCTTTAATGATGAAATTTCAAGCGGTTTTGTAACGTCCCACACATGAGTGGCTTGAGTAGCTCCATTTAGCAACATTTGAGGGTCGGAAGATCTGAAACTCAAAACGCCATTATGCATTTTTAGTTTTCGAATATAATTCAAGCATATATAATCAAGATGCGCCATTACTACAGTAACCGACGATATATGCTTAATTCCCAAAATTATTTCATCTCCCGAAATTTTAAAATTATGGTTTGTTGTTGTTAATTTCCCATGAGTATATGCACTTGTAGTGCTACTTGGAATATTATCCAATGATTGAGACGGCAACACTTCACCATTTACGACAAACGAAAGTTTCGATGAAGAATTTAATGTTTTTGCCGCAAATTGACACTCCATCCACACATCTTCTTCATTTACAATATCTATCAATTTAAAATGAAATGATTGAGAAGGATTATACTTAAAATCCTCCCCAAGCATAAAATGACCCGTCTCCCCTTCATTAATTTTATCAATTTCATGATAAATGCACTCTTCAAAAGAGTTTACCACATTGGAAAAATCCGAGTCCACCCCATTTTCAGGGATAACACATTCTGTGTCCAATTCTCTGTCGCTTATGAAATAATAACCCTCTGTTGTAAATGGGTTAATAGAATGGCGGAATCTACCATTTGTTCTTTCCCATGATTCAGGACCTTGCGCATAAAACACCACTCCCCTACTTATCTTTTTTGATTGAACAACAGGCAGATCGTCTATATATCGACTTGCTTGAAGCACATCGGGCAAGCGCTGCGCCCCATATCCATAAACATTCACCTTTAAAGGGTCGGGAAATCCCCACTTTTTCAAATCTTCATTTGTAATAAGATAGACACCCGATTTAGGAACAGATATTTTTACCCATTTCCCTTCGCTCAAAACCGAACTGTCGCCATAAACCGACAACTGAAAAGCCGTAGTCCTTGAAACTCCGCACAGATAAAGCATAATGAGAAAAAACATTCTCACAAACGCCTTCTTATTTATATATATTTTTTTCATAGCCTATTTTATAAGATCAATTACAATTCAATCTATAATATTTGACACAAATTATATAACGAATTGAGGATATAATTATTGCATTCTTTTGGAAATACGAATCATTGACATCCATCACCATCCTTACCCGGTCAATCGCATGGATGAGCAAGTGCAAGACATCGCATCGCATCTGTTTCAATAAAATAAACAGAAAAAGTGCGTAAACCACATGACGTGTTAACCTTAGCCGACATATTTATATCTCCCAACTCGGGCAAAATAATATCATCAACAAAAGATAGTCCCGGAGAATGAGCAATCTTGTATAGCGCCTCTTTTGCGGTCCATGCCTGAAGCAATTTTTGCGGGGTATCATATTGCCTCAACTCTTTCTCCGACAAAAATCTCGATGCGACCTTTTTTAGCTTTTCACGCCAATTCTCCAAATCGACACCAATAGGATGATATTGATTTATCGCCAAAACTATCTCAGTAACACTATGCGATATCGACACATTGCAATCATATCCTTCTACAACAGGCGCGCCATTAGCATCATGAAACATTTTTGCGTTTTCTCCTATATGTCTCTTTATCATTACATGCGACATCACAATTTCCTTGCGTCTTTTCAATGAAGCCACATTATTTATCTCATTAGCAACATATTCGTCACATTGAGCAAGCAACGGGTCCACATCATCAGGAAGTGGATATATATATATATCGGTACCATGCAGATTAATATGCTTTATCATCACCTATAGTTTTAAGTGAATGCACAACATCACGCTTCATAACATTAATAACCGGAGCCACCGAATCGATATCAGATATGCCCATTCCACTAAAATATACCGCACCAGATACAACCCAATTCATTCCATCGGTAGATAAAAATTGTATAGGAGTGACTCGGTTTTCTACCGTGGTGAATATTTGTGACGAAAATCCATTTGCGTTTGTCAACTCAAGAACCTCAGATGGGTAATCACCTATGTTCAACGATATGCGTTGTGTACGATTCAATATAACTTTGTCAATCGATGATTTATCAATCGGGGTAAATGTCAAATAAATCATCGCATTATACTTTCCATAAAAAACATTTATCCATTGTGTGCTTTTCTCAATATCCAAATTTGTATTTACTGTATCAATCTCTATCTTAGCGTTTTTATTAACCTCAAAGTATATTGGGAGGTTATCAATTTTGGCAAAAACCGAATCATGCGTCACAATACGAGGATATGCTTTGCGACGAGGTACAACCGCATCGCCATTATCAACACATTCGCAAAAAAAAGATGCTGTGATTATTGCCAACAACCACATTGGCAATTTCTTAAAAAATCGCATTGAAAACATAGTATCTCCTAATCGCAACATTTATAATAAAATATCAATCCTGCTCTTGGGGCATCACCTTAACTCTCACACTTGCTATGCGATGGTGATTTATTTCGAGAATCAAAAATCGGCAACGACCATAAACCAACGGCTCTTTTTCCTTGGGAAAATCACCTTTAAGAGCCAACAACATCCCAGCCAAAGTTTCGGCATCCTCGGTTATTTCACTATAGTCATTTTCATCAAGTTCTGTAATTTTGAAGAAATCAGACAACAATGTTTTACCCTCAAACACAAACGTATCGTCGGGCAGACGGGTATAATTTATTTCCTCCTCATCATACTCATCATTAATATCCCCTACAATCTCCTCCAATATATCCTCAAGAGTAACAATCCCTTGAGTGCCGCCATACTCATCAACGACGATAGCCAGGTGGATTTTCAGTTTACGAAAATCCTCCAACAAATCATCAATCATGCGCGATTCGGGAACAAAATATGGATCACGAATAAGCGACTGCCATTCAAAGTCTCCCATCTCCTTACCTATATATGGCAATAAATCACGACTGTAAAGAACACCTTTTATATTATCTTGGGTTTCCTCATAAACCGGCAAACGCGAATATCCGCTTGAGATAACAATTCCCATCACCTCGCTAAATGAAGAATCTATATCAATGTCGGTAATATCAACACGCGGAGTCATTATCTCCTCTACGGTCTTATCACCAAATTTCAAAATACCTTCAAGCATTTCTTTCTCTTCATTGGCTGCGACGTCTGTGATTTTAAGAGCCTGACTTAATTCATCGGTTGAAATATTTTGAGCTTCCTTGGTAACAACCTTGTTTACAATTACCGTACTACACATCAATAACGATGATAACGGCTTGAAAAGATTCATAAAGAAAGAGATGCCACCAGCCGCAAATTTAGCCCATTTCAAATTGTAACTATTGGCATATAACTTTGGCAAAATCTCTCCAAACAACAAAATAAGAAAAGTGAGAATGATTGTTTGCAAAACAAAACTTAACACCGGCGACATATTGTCAAAAATCGGTCCTAATGCAAAGTTACATAGAATAACAATCGTTACATTTACTGTGTTGTTGGCAATGAGAATTGTTGCCAACAATCGTTCAGGGTTCTCTATCAACTTTTTGATTGTAGTACCTTTAGAAGATTCCTCAATCTCCTCAAGTTGAGACGGGGTAAAAGAAAAATATGCTATCTCACTTCCTGAGATAAAGCCTGAAATTAAAAGTCCTACAGCCGCGATTGATAATGCCACAATTTGTGCAATGCCAAATTCGATAGGAGTAACTTGCAACAAAAAAGTTGTGACTGGTAAAGGGTCTATATCCAAAATATTTGATATTAGTTAAACATAATAATAACCACACCGGTTATTTGGTAGCACAAAATTAATCAATCTTTCTGAATTGAACGAATATTATTGTTATTTAGTTGGCATTGTTGTAATTTTGTCACAACTATTTAGAATATAATCTTGACAAAATCATGATATAATGAAAAAGAAATTAGTAATATCAACCGGAGCCGGAATAAGTGCCGAAAGTGGCATTTCAACATTTCGTGATGCCGATGGTTTATGGGAACAATATCCCGTAATGGACGTGGCAAGTGCCGAAGGCTTTGCCCGAAACCCGGCATTAGTTCATGAGTTCTACAATGCCCGACGCAAGCAACTATTAACAGTAGAGCCAAATGACGCCCATCGTGGCTTGGTGGAATTGGAAAATGACTTTGACGTGATGATAATAACACAAAATGTGGATAATCTTCATGAACGGGCAGGCAGTAGCAAAGTGTTGCATCTTCATGGCGAATTAATGAAAATAAGGTCAATGAAAGTTGAGTCACGCATCTATGAATTAACTCCCGACAATATTGAGACATCGCCCGAAACCCGCGATAAATATGGCGACCCGGTGCGACCTCACATTGTGTTTTTTCAAGAAGCTGTTCCTAATATCGAGTTAGCAATTGACTGGGTGCAAGAGGCTGATATATTTGTGGTTATAGGCACATCGCTAAATGTTTATCCCGCGGCTGGATTGTTGCGCTATGTGCGACCGGGCACTCCGGTTTATTATATTGATCCCAAACCCGCGGCAGTGCCATCGGGCGTTACCGTGTTAGCCGAACCCGCGACAAAAGGTGTAGCAATATTAAAAGGTCTGCTTTTAGGCAAAAAAGCATAACATTATTTAAACGTTTCACATACTAAGCGCACCTTTCTGCCCACCCAATTTTCAATGTCTCAAAATTTGCAAATGTAAATGGAGATGTGCCTTTTTACCCATGATATTTGGCACATCTCCCTTCTTTTATCTTCTATCCATTTTCACCTCTAACACACAGATATTCCCTTATTTTCGCAAAATGTTGATAACTTTTTTAATTATACCCATTAAATTGGCAAATTTCGTTATGTAAATTACAAACAAAAATTATTAACTTTACAACCTAAATCATTCAATTAGACATCTTCTTTAAAATACAATATTAGAAAACCAGTATTTCGCTATGAATCAAGAAGTTTACCACATTCCGGCACTATTCTCCGATGCATTGACGGCTTTGGAGATAAAGCCCGATGGCATATATGTCGATGCCACTTATGGTGGAGGTGGTCATTCAAAAGGAATAGTTGAGCGACTCGGTGCTGATGGACACTTATATTCTTTTGACCAAGATGAAGATGCCATAAAAAGAGCCTTTAAAGACCCTCGATTTACAATTGTATATAGCAACTTCTGTTTTCTGTCTAATTTCCTGAGATATTATAACGTTGACGGCGTTGATGGGATTCTTGCCGATCTTGGCGTTTCTTTTCATCATTTTGATGACAAAAACAGAGGATTCTCATTCCGTTTTGAAGGGGTGTTAGACATGCGCATGAACCAGAAGGCAAAACGAACCGCCGCATGGATATTGGAAAATTACAGCAAAGAACAACTCGCCGATATATTTTTTCTATATGGAGAATTAAAAAATGCGAGAAAAATAGCCACAGTGATAGATAATGCCCGCAAAACCGCTCCTATAATAACAGTCGAACGACTGCTTGAAGTGGTTAAACCATTTATTAACCCTCGTCAAGAGAAAAAAGAATTGGCTATGCTATTTCAAGCTTTACGAATAGAGGTTAATGGCGAAATGGATGTACTTGAAAAGTTTCTTAAGCAAACCCTAAAATCACTAAAACCCGGTGGACGGCTCGTAATAATCACTTACCATTCTCTCGAAGACCGGTTGGTGAAAAACTTCATGCGCACCGGTAATGTACAAGGAATCCTCGAAAAAGATTTTTTTGGGCGAAAATTATCACCTTTTAAGCTACTTACATCAAAACCCATCGTTCCCACAAACGAAGAAATTGAAAACAACCCCCGCTCTCGTAGCGCAAAAATGAGAATAGCTCAAAAATTATAAAACCATCAATTTAAATAAAACAAGATGACTAAAGTAACAAAAAATAAACATGGTTTTTTTTGGCGTATAATACATGGGCAATTATTGAATTTCGAGTTTTTCGCACAACATTGGCTAAAAGTTTTGATATGCACATTAATGGTACTTTTATATATTACAAACAAATACCAATGCCAAACTCGAATGGTTACGATAAATAAGAAACAAGAAGATCTTGAAATCGCAAAAAATCACAGCATTAGTGAACGTAGTTTATACATGGGACGCACATGTGAATCATCGATGCAAGAACTAATTGACACTTTACACCTGAATTTAAAAAAACAAGAACAACCACCATTTAAAATATCTTATTCAACAAAATGAAAGCCGACGGACATCATATTATTCTTCGTTATGCATTCATAACTATATGCATTCTACTACTCTCTACGACAATTATTTACAACCTTTTTAAAACCACTGTCACTTACAGAGAGGAATGGAAAGCAAAAGGAGACTCCGCTTTGTCAATCAAAAAAATAATACATCCAAAACGCGGAGATATATTAGCATGCGATGGGAGCATATTGGCTACAAATGTAAACAGATATACAGCCAGAATCGATTTTAGATGTAAGTCTTTCATGGAAGATCGATATAAAATCGCAATTGACAGCCTTGCCGACAGCCTTGCCACTCATTTTGGAATAAGAACAAAAGATAAATGGGTGGAATATTTAAATGCCCCGCTGAAAAAAGACAAATCAAAACGATCAAGATGCTATACTATCTTAAAAAATATTTCATACTCCGATTATCTTAAATTAAAATCATTCCCATTCCTTTGCATTGAAAGTTCAAATAAAAATGGGCTGACAAGAGACGTACAAACTCGCCGGAGCAATCCATACGGAAGAATGGCTTTGCGAAGCATTGGCGTAGTTGGAGAAACTCCAAAATCAAAAGAACGACACGGAGTGTGGGGACTTGAAAAGGATTTAGATTCATTCCTATATGGCAAACCCGGAATATCACAAGTTGTGCCAGTCAACCTAAACACAGTGAATTGGGTGGAAAAACCTGCGACTGATGGCTATTCGGTAAAAACAACTATAGATGTCAACATGCAGGATATCGTAGAAAATGAACTTGAAAAGGTGCTGTCAAACACCAAAGCCGATTGGGGAGTGGCAATACTTATGAATGTAGAATCAGGCGACATAAAAGCCATTGCCAACCTTGAAATGGACACTGCCGACCACAACCGCTACATCGAAGGGATGAACCGGGCGGTTTTGGGATTTGAGCCGGGCTCGGTAATGAAACCAATCTCTATGCTTATTGCTCTTGAAAAAGGATGGGTAAAAAATCCTAACGACGTAATAGCGACTGGAAACAGATATAAATATGCCAATGGACCCGCCATTTGCGACTGCTCACCGGTTGCGTCAATGCCCATCTGCGAAATAATCGAACGCTCATCAAACGTGGGTATGACAAAACTCATAATGCCACACATCTCACATGCGCCTCAGTTTAAACAACATCTTAGAGAGATAGGATTCTTGGAGCCGTTAAATCTTCATATCGCAGGAGAAAGGACTCCTCGCATTAGAGATGTAGGAAACTCCAATTGGGATTATATCGATGTATCTCGCATGACTTATGGTTATGCTACAGAAATTCCACCGGTTTACACTTTGGCCATATATAACGCCATAGCCAACAATGGTCAATTTGTGCGTCCGCGATTAGTCACAAGCCTCATTGGAAATGAAAAAATAATCGAATACCCTGTTTCCTATATAAGAGAGCGCATTTGTACTGAAAACAACGCTAAAATTCTTCAAGACATGCTTGCTCGTGTTGTATGGGGAGAACATGGCACAGCTCGCCGATTATTAAAGAATGATTTAGTAAAAATTGCAGGAAAAACCGGAACTTGTTATGCAATACATGAACGCATTAAAATAAACAAAAAAACAGGAATGCCTATAACCAAAGATATGTATGGCAGAGATATAGCAAATGGACAACCCGGAACATACGACAAAAGCCGTAAACGCTTATCTTTCTGTGGCTTTTTCCCTGCCGATAATCCCAAATACTCTTGTTTTGTAATGGTATTTCACCCCAAAAACGGGATGGGCGCAGCCGCAACCAGCGGAGTTGTATTGAAAGAAATCGCATTAAAAATGTATTCAAGAGGAATGCTTGACAATGAAAGCGACTATAAAAAAGAACAAACCCCCGGCACGCGTCCAACTCTTTATGCGTCTAACAACCCCACGAAACACGAATCGATAAAATCGGGTCTAAATATAAATAATATTGCAAGATTTCCCGACAATGATACAATTTCAGGTATCCCATCGGTAAAAGGGTTAGGTGTACGCGAAGCGCTTACAAAACTGGAGCAATCGGGCTATAATGTAGATATTGAAGGGGTAGGATATGTTATTGCCCAAGCGCCCGTTGCCGGCACAAACCTTCCCAAAGGCAGTCGAGTAAAATTAAAATTAACCGAGTTCTAACCTCTCTATATCTGATTTTCAATATGAAACAACTAAATCAGCTACTACAGTCAATCGACATAATTGAGATTATTGGCAGCAAAACACAATTAATAAGTGGCATAACCAATGATTCTCGTAAAATCAGCGATGGAATGATGTTTATCGCAGTAAAAGGAGTCAATGTTGATGGACATCAATATATACCACAACTATATGATAAAGGTATCGCAGCTATAGTGTGTGAGGATATTCCTGAAAATATTAATGAGAATATAACCTATATAAAAGTAAAAAACTCATCAATCGCATTAGGGCAATTAGCATCACAATGGTGGGATAATCCTTCTAAAAAATTAAAACTTGTTGGGATTACCGGAACAAACGGGAAAACCACAACCGCAACACTAATATATAATTTGGCTCGCCACTTAGGTTATAAAGCCGGATTGTTATCAACTGTCTGTAATTATATCGACGGAGAGGTCGTCCCTTCAACTCATACAACCCCCGACCCACTGAGTCTCAATGCAATACTCGCCCGCATGGTAGATGCAGGTTGTGAATATGCAGTTATGGAAGTAAGTTCCCATGCCGCTCATCAACATCGCATAGCAGGGCTTAATTTTGTAGGAGGAGTATTTTCAAACCTCACTCGTGACCACCTTGATTATCACAAAACTGTTGATGCATATATTAATGCAAAAAAAATGTTTTTCGACGCTCTGCCAAAATCGGCATTTGCATTAACAAACATCGATGATAAAGTTGGAGAAATTATGCTCCAAAATACTCTAGCAACAAAAAAAAGATACTCACTACGCTCGCAAGCCGATTTTATGGGTAGAATCATTGAAAGTCGCCTTGACGGGACGTTAATGACACTAAATGGTCATGAAGTTGAAATGTTGTTTACCGGAAAATTTAATGCGTATAACCTCACTGCCGTTTATGCGAGTGCAATATTATTGGGTTGGGACGCCAATCAAGTATTAATAAATATGAGCCGACTAATTCCGGTTGCCGGACGTTTTCAAGCATTTCATTCCCCCAAAGGATATACCTCGATTGTGGATTATGCCCATACCCCCGATGCCGTAGTAAACGTGTTGAATGCAATAAGAGAGGTGGTAGGAAACAAATGCAACATTATAACAGTTGTTGGAGCCGGAGGGAATCGTGATAAGGGTAAACGCCCCATAATGGCAAAAGAAGCGGCGTTGCGCAGCGACCGGCTGATTCTAACATCAGATAATCCGCGCGATGAAGATCCCGCAGATATCATTAAAGATATGGAAGAAGGGTTAGACTCCGCCAATAAGATTAAAACAATATGCATCATCGACCGCCGCGAAGCGATACGCACCGCCTCTATGCTTGCACAGAAAGGAGATGTAGTGCTTATTGCCGGAAAAGGGCATGAAAATTATCAAGAAATAAAAGGCATAAAGCACCATTTTGATGATCGTGAAATCGTCGCTGAAATTTTTGAAACAGAAAAATAAATTATAATGACATGTTAAATTATCTATTTGATTATCTAAGAGAAATAGATTTGCCAGGAGCTCGATTGATGAGCTACATTACTTTCCGTTCAGGAGTCGCATTCACTCTATCCATATTAGTGACCATATTTATAGGTCGTCGCATAATCGAACGATTGCAAATGATGCAAATTGGTGAAATTATACGCGATTTAGGACTCGAAGGGCAAATGAAAAAAACAGGAACACCAACTATGGGAGGAGTCATTATTATAGTAGCAACATTAATTCCATGCCTATTGGTTGGAGATTTATCAAATATTTACATGTTGCTTATGATTGGCTCAACATTGTGGCTTGGCACACTTGGATTTCTTGATGACTACATAAAAGTCGCCCGCAAAGATAAAGATGGATTGAAAGGGAAATTCAAAATAGCCGGCCAGGTTGGGCTTGGACTTATTGTGGGCGTAACAATGTATCTAAATCCCGATATGGTTATGCAAGAGAACAACGAAATAAAAGACGCTGAAAATATCGAAGTTATTGATGTAGTATATGATAAACAAGAGGTTAAAACATTACAAACAACTATCCCATTTGTCAAAAACAATAATCTTGATTATGAATGGTTCACTCAGTGGATGGGCGAATGGTCCACACCGGCCGCATGGATATTATTTATAATCATCACAATATTCATGGTTACCGCAACCTCAAATGGGGCCAATTTAACAGATGGGTTAGACGGCTTGGCGACAGGGACATCAGCAATAGCAGCTGTAGCATTAGCCATTATAGCTTATCTTGGAGGAAATATCATATACTCTTCCTATCTTAACATAATGTACCTGCCGGGAAGTGGTGAATTAGTAGTGTTTATGGCTGCATTTATTGGCGCATTAATTGGTTTCTTATGGTATAATTCTTTCCCTGCACAAGTGTTTATGGGCGATACCGGCTCACTAACTATTGGAGGAATAATTGCTGTGTGTGCAATAATTATTCACAAAGAATTATTACTTCCTATCTTATGTGGTATATTCTATTTTGAAGACTTATCGGTAGTTATTCAAACAACTTATTTTAAAATCACTAAAAAAATGACAGGTAAAGGAAAACGAGTATTTAAAATGACCCCTATTCACCATCATTTTCAAAAATCGGGCAACAATGGCATAGATGCGTTAATACAATACCCAATAAATGCCATTCCCGAATCTAAAATCGTGATTCGTTTTTGGATTATAGCGATACTTTTGGCAGTAATAACATTTGCAACATTAAAAATCAGATAATGAAAACAAATAAATTGGTTGTTCTAGGTGGAGGCGAAAGTGGAGTAGGAGCCGCAATTCTTGCTAAAGAAAAAGGAATGGAAGTTTTTCTTTCAGATATGGGAAAGATTTCTCCTCGGTATGCCACAATGCTTGACGAAGCCGGCATTGAATGGGAAGAAGGGCAACACACCGAAGCTAAAATTCTTAATGCCGATGAGGTGGTAAAAAGTCCTGGGATTCCTCCCACAGCACCATTAATGCTAAAAATTACATCTAAAAATATTCCGGTCATCTCAGAAATAGAATTGGCCGGTCGTTATACCAATGCTAAAATGGTGTGCATTACCGGTAGTAATGGCAAAACAACAACCACAATGCTCACATACCACATATTAAAAGACGCAGGCATTAATGTGGGATTAGCAGGGAACGTGGGTAAGAGTTTGGCTTTGCAAGTTGCACATGAGCACCATGATGTTTATGTTGTAGAGTTGAGTAGCTTTCAACTTGAAAACATGTATAACTTCAAAGCAAACATTGCAGTGATGATGAATATCACGCCCGACCATCTTGATCGTTATGATTATAAAATGCAGAATTATGTAAATGCCAAGTTTCGCATACTTCAAAATCTCACATCACAAGATGCCTTTATCTTCTGGCAAAACGACCCAATTATCGATGCTCAATTACAACAAATCGAAACACAAGCTCAAATGTTTCCATTTGCCGAGACTAAAGAGGAAAACACTCAAGCATATATCGATGCCGAAGATAACATAATAATAAACACCTCTACCACATCGTTAAATATGCCCCGTGCCGATTTGGCATTGAGTGGGTTACATAATCTGTATAACTCAATGGCGGCAGGATTGTCGGCATGTTTACTTGATGTCAAAAAAGATGATATCCGCCGTGCACTCTCTAACTTTGAAGGAGTTGAACATCGGTTGGAGTATGTTGCCACGATTAACGGCGTGCGATATATCAACGATTCAAAAGCCACAAATGTAAATTCTTGTTGGTATGCCCTTGAAAGTATGCCTCAAAACACCATTCTCATTCTTGGTGGCAAAGATAAAGGGAACGACTATGGTGAAATAGAGCAACTTGTGGCAAAAAAAGTAAAAGCAATCGTGTGTATGGGTAAAGATAATGCCAAATTGCTTGATTTCTTTGGTGATAAAGTAGCTCAAATAAGCGATACACACTCAATTGAAGATGCAATAAAAGAGTGTTCTCGATTGGCTCAAGAAGGCGACACTGTGTTATTATCTCCATGCTGCGCCAGCTTTGATTTATTTAAGAGCTATGAAGATCGTGGCAAACAGTTTAAAGAGATTGTCAAAGCATTAAAAGAAACTTACAATAAATCCTGAAGCTATGAATATTGAGTCATCTGACAACACATTAAAACCTCAATCGGAAAAAACAGCCACTCCTGCCGATAAATACATTTGGGCAATTTATATCACTCTATGTATTATTTCAATAGTTGAACAATACAGCGCTTCGGCACGTATGGTTTCCACCAATAATATCATTGGTCCGTTATTACGACATTGCATGCACCTTGGAGCAGGTTTTATAATTATATATTTAATTCAACGCATAAATTACACAAAATTCATCCCTTGGATTCCCGTATTGGCGTTTGCCAGTGTTGTTTTATCAATTTATGTAATGTTTTTTGGTGAAACAATCAATGGTGCACGACGCAGTTTCAGATTATTGGGAGTACTACCTATTCAACCTGCCGAATTAATAAAATTCTCAGCCGCGGCATTAATTGCCTTTATTATGTCTAAATCTCAACTTAAAAATGGAGAAGGAGCTTCAAATAAAGGAATTATCGTTACCGCTGTTGTTGTATTAATATTTGGAGGTGTTTTATTTTTTCAAGGATTGACAAATACTATTATTTTAATGATGATAAGCATCTCTATGATGGTTCTTGGAGGTGTTAAATTGAGGAAAATTTTTACTGTATTTATTGTATATGCTGTTTTAGGAACAGGGGCATATTTCGTTAAATCTATTTTTGAACAAACCAATGCAAACAAAGATGTCTCACAAGGGGAAAAAATAGAATTGTCGGCATCTCAAAAAATAGAACAAGGAAAAACGATAAATCGCATAACCGATGTGTTTATCCCTCGCCTTAAAAGATGGTGGGAGGGTGATTCTATCCCTAAATGGGAACAAAAAATAAACGGACCCAATACCCAAGAAATATACTCTTACATCGCCCAAGCTAATGGTGGTGTAGTGGGGGTATTCCCCGGCAACACTCGCGAAGCCGCCCGATTGCCGTTGGCTTTTTCCGACTTTATTTTTGCGATTGTTGTTGAAGACATGGGACTCATAGGCGGAATATTCTTGCTTATATTATACCTTTCTTTACTTGGTAGAGCTGGTGGAATTGCATCGCAATGCATAAGAGCATTCCCATCAATGCTCGTAATTGGAATGGCTTTATATATTACAATTCAAGCATTATTCCATATGGGAATTGTTTCAGGCGTGTTCCCTGTTTCTGGTCAGCCTTTACCTTTAATTTCGGCCGGTGGGTCTTCTATTTTAGTGACATCATTAGCCATCGGTGTCATGTTGAGCGTTAGCCGTACAGCCGCTCGCAAAGGCAGAGACAGCAAAAAAGAGGCAAGCCAAGAAGCAAACGCATTACCCGAAGATGCTCGCGCAGAAAATCCGAGTCTATTATAACCGAAAAAACATAAAAATGACAACTAAAAAGAACATCAAAATATTAATTAGTGGCGGTGGTACCGGCGGACACATATTCCCGGCTTTATCAATCGCTAATGCTCTAAAACGTCGCAACCCTAATACCGAAATACTTTTTGTGGGTGCCGAAAATCGCATGGAAATGGAGCGAGTGCCGGCTGCAGGATATAAGATTGTAGGGCTGCCTGTGTGTGGATTTGATCGCAAACGTTTGTGGCGAAATGTTAAGGTGCTTTTCAAGTTATGGAAAAGTATGCGCATTGCACAAAAAATATTGCACGAATTTCAACCCGACATTGCTGTGGGTGTGGGAGGATATGCAAGTGGCCCAATGCTAAAAGAAGCGCAAAAGAAAGGTATTCCCACTCTATTGCAAGAGCAAAATTCTTATGCCGGAGTAACCAATAAACTTCTGGCAAAAGAAGCATCGGCTATTTGTGTGGCATACGAAGGGATGGAGCGCTTTTTCCCAGGGGATAAAATTGCGCTTACAGGTAATCCTGTTAGAGCCGATATATTGAATTGTGAATTAACCCGAGAGCAAGCAAAAAAGCAACTTGGGTTTGATGCATCGCAAAAATTAGTGCTTGTAGTGGGTGGTAGTCTTGGCGCTCGCACAATAAACGAGAGTGTAGCATTAGCTCTTGATGAGATTTTAGCGACCGGAGCACAAGTGATGTGGCAAACAGGAAAGATATACGCACAAGAATGTAGCGAAAAGGTTAAAGGAAAAACCGGAGTTACAGCTACAGCATTTATCTCCGACATGAATATCGCTTATCGAGCTGCCGATTTGGTTGTATCGAGAGCCGGAGCTGGTACAATCTCAGAGCTTCAATTGCTTGGGATGCCCGTTATTCTTATACCTTCACCCAATGTGGCTGAAGACCATCAACGAAAAAATGCTCAAGCTCTTGTAGAGAAGGATGCCGCAGTGATGATTCTTGATTGCGAATGTATCGAAAAACTTACTACAACAACAAAAGAATTGCTCGCTGATGATGCAAAGCGTGAACAGTTATCGCAAAACATCAAAAAGATGGCTCTTATCGATGCTGATGAAAAGATTGTGAATAAGATTTATGAAATTTTGAATAAATAATAACAATGAACAATAAAAAAACAAATATATATTTTGTGGGTGCCGGAGGTATAGGAATGGCAGCACTCGAACGTTATTTCCTTTCTCGTGGTTGTAAAGTCGCAGGCTATGACCGCACTCCAACAGCATTAACAAAGGCTCTTGAAGATGAGGGTGTGGAAATCGTGTATGACGATGATGTAAATCTCATTCCCGAAGACTTCAAAAATCCTGATACAACTCTAATAGTTTATACCCCTGCCATTCCCAACGATCACAAAGGATTGAATTTCTTTCGCAATGGTGGATTCGAGATTCTTAAACGTGCTGCGGTGCTGGGTATGATTACACGCGGTTCAAAAGGATTATGCTTTGCCGGCACACATGGGAAGACCACCACATCATCAATGGCGGCACATATTCTCAATAATTGTGAGGTTGGGTGTAATGCCTTTTTAGGTGGCATTCTTCGCAATTATAATAGCAACCTATTGTTGAGCGAAACATCACCATATTCGGTTATTGAAGCCGATGAATATGATCGTTCATTCCATCAACTAACGCCATATATCGCAGTGATTACGTCAACCGACCCCGACCATCTTGACATTTATGGCACTGAGGAGGCTTATCTTGAAAGTTTTGCTCATTTCACCGAATTGATTCGTGAAGATGGAGCATTGGTTATACATGAAGGATTAAAAATGACACCTCGCGTGGCTCCGGGAGTGAAAATATATACATATTCACGCGATAACGGCGATTTTCATGCACAAAACATTCGTCGAGGCAATGGCACAATAACATTTGACTTTGTGGCTTGCGATGGTTCGATAATTAAGGATATTGAATTGGGAGTGCCAGTAGAGATAAATATTGAAAATGCGATAGCTTCGTTGGCAGGCTGTTTCCTCACCGGAGATATGCAAGCCACCAAAGCCGCTGAAGCAATGGCATCATTTATGGGACCAAAACGCCGATTTGAGTTTTGGTTGAAAGAGCCGGGTGAAAATGGTCGCGCAATAATAGATGATTATGCACATCATCCCGACGAATTAACAGCATCAATAAATTCGGTTAAATCTCTTTATCCAAATCGTAGAATTACGGTGGCATTTCAACCACATTTATATTCTCGCACTCGCGATTTTGCTCCCGAATTTGCAAAAGCTCTTTCACTTGCCGATGAAGTGATATTGCTTGACATCTACCCTGCACGCGAACTACCCATACAAGGTATTACTTCTAAAATTATTTTTGACGATATTAATTGCAAAAATAAATACTTGATTAATAAGGAAAATTTGATAGATACAATAAAAAATTATACCTTTGAGATTTTATTGACAGTAGGAGCTGGAGATATCTGCAACTATCTTCCTCAAATTTGTAACATCGTAACCAACAATGACTAAGAAAACCATCTTGTGGTGCATATTATCTATTCTGACAGCAATCTATATAGTGGTTGCACTTTGCTTTACTGAATATAAAGCACACGATGAGATGTGTAGGAGTGTTGACATTACAGTCGTTGATCCCGCAAATATACAATTTGTAACAGTTGAGGATATTATACAAGAAATAGGCAATGACAAAAATCAATTTCTTTCAAAGAAGTTAAACGATATAAATACTTATGAATTGGAAGAAAAACTTAATGCCATTGATAAAATTGAGAAAGCCACTTGTGCAATATTTAATAATTTTCAATTAAAAATAAATGTAATACCATTAATCCCTGTTGCAAGAATATTTGACAATGGGAAATCCTATTACATTAACCAAGATGGTAAAGAAATGGAAGCGAATGCACGTTATCATATTGACGTTCCCATTATTGTGGGAAAAATCACATCTAAAGAATCTGCAATCTCATTACTCCCTTTACTATCTTTCATCAACAACGATTCAACATGGAACTCTGTCATATCATCAATAAAGATTGCTCCAAACAACGATATTATTCTAGTCCCTTCCATAAAAGGACATGTTATAAATCTTGGTGACACATCATTATTAGAAAATAAATTTTCTCGTTTAAGGACCATGTATCAAAAAGTTTTACCCATAAAAGGTTGGAATTATTATGATACAATATCATTAAAATGGGACGGACAAGCGGTAGCTTCCCGAAGTATCAAACCTGTCAAACAATTCATTCCGTCATATAACGATTCAATTGATGAGGAAGAAGTCGAAGTGGAAACAATGAATGTATCCTCTATTGCGATTTCTTCAAATAGCAACGAAAACGCAAATGAAACCGTTAATTCTGAAACAAAAGAAACAAATCAAAAAACAGCAACTCAAAACAAGCTAACAAAAAGTAAAATATAACCCAATTATGAAAGAACCCATATATATTGTAGCTATTGAAATAGGCAGTTCCGGGATTACCGGTGCTGTTGGCTATATCGACACCAATGAAACATTAAAAGTTGTAGCATTAGAGCAACAAAAATTGGTTGATTGCGTAAGATATGGCTGTATTCAAAATGTAGAAGAAGTTAAATCGGCTGTCGCTTCTGTAATTTCAGCATTGGAATCTCGTGCCAACATCTCACCTCGCAAAGTGAACGGAGTATATATCGCTTTAGGCGGGCGCTCCATGATGTCATATAAACGTGATGTTGAGACACATTTCGACGAAGAATCAGAAATTACCGGAGATATTATTTCTAAGTTAATTAATGACGCAAGAAATGACTCCACTCTCGATAAAGAAATAGTTGAGATAGTGCCAATGGGCTTTGCTGTTGACAACATGGCACATTCCAATCCAATAGGTACATTTGGGCATCTTTTAAAAGCATCTCTAAACATAATTACTTGTCGTCCTCAAATTATAAAAAACATAAACCGCGTTATTGAGGAACGTTTACAATTAGATATAAACGGATATATTGTACGTCAAATGGCATTATCACGTTTAGTTTTAAACTCTGAGGAAACTCAGTTAGGATGCATGTTGGTTGATCTCGGTGCAGAAACTACCACCGTATCAATCCACAAAAATGGGGTACTACAGCATTTAATAACAATCCCCATGGGGTCGCGCAATATTACACGAGACTTGACCGCACTCAGCATTACCGAAGAAACCGCTGAAAAAATTAAGCAACAAGCCAATGCTAATCCACAAGAAACAACCGGCATGGGTGGAAAATCCACCATGATTGATAATATTGACGATGCCGAGATTAACAACTACGTTCAATATCGAGCGGGAGAAATAGCAATTAATATCGTTGCTCAAATAGAACAAGCCGGATTAAAACCGACCGACTTGCCAAGTGGCATTATCATAGTAGGATGCGGGGCGAAACTCAACGGATTCAACACCCTGTTGGAATTCCAAAGTTCATTAAAAGTGAGAAAAGGAATGATTGACAACACAATACACATTTCAGACAACCGCATTCAACCTAACGATGTGCTTGATGTCATAGCTGTATTGTATTCTGTTGCAAAATCATCATCGAAAATTAGCTGTATGGAAAACGGCAATTATAATTCCCCCCAAGAAATTCTTCCCGAAGAAAACAATATTATTGTCGATGAATACTCCAAAGAAATCGAAAATAAACCAAAAGAAAAAATTAAGCCAAAAGTATCAAATTCATCAAAACTTTCATTAGCAAAAAAACTAGAAGAAACGCTAAAACGCTTTCTTGCCGAAGAAGGATATGAAGATTAATAAATTTGGTTGATTATAAATGTGATAAATGCTGTAAACTATGAGTATAGAAGAAATTGAAGATAGTTCTAATTTTGTAATTAGAGACAACCCCACTCCCGAGATTATGGTTATAGGAGTTGGTGGCGGCGGCAATAATGCCATAAACAACATGTTCAAACAAAATATTAAAGATGTTGAATTTGTAGTATGCAACACCGACCGTCAAGCATTGAAAAATTCGCCTGTTCCTACAAAATTATTACTCGGACCAAATACAACATTTGGTCGTGGCGCTGGTAATAAACCCGAATTGGCACGTATTGCCGCTGAAGAAAGCGTTGAAGATATTGAAGCATTATTTTCTCCGGGAATAAATATGGTTTTTGTCACGGCCGGCATGGGCGGCGGCACAGGAACCGGAGCCGCACCTATTGTCGCTAAAGTAGCAAAAGAGAAAGGGTTATTAACTGTAGGTATCGTAACTATTCCATTCCTCTTTGAAGGCGAAAAAAAGATACTTAAAGCTCTTGACGGTGCAAACGAAATGAGCAAACATGTTGATGCATTGTTGGTAATAAACAACCAACGATTAAATGATATTTATGGCGACCTCGACTTTTTAAACGCATTTGGCAAAGCCGATGACACCCTCACCACAGCAGCCCGCAGCATCTCTGAACTTATAACAGAGGAGGGATATGTAAACCTCGACTTTAATGATGTTGACACAACATTGCGCAATGGTGGAGCCGCAATCATTTCAAGTGGTTATGGAGAAGGTGAAGGTCGTGTGACTAAAGCATTCCAAGATGCCATTAATTCTCCATTGCTCAAGAATAGAGATATACTAAAGTCCAAAAAGTTATTATTTAACATTTACTTTGCCGCCAATTCCAGTCGTCCTTTCACAATGAATGAATCAAATGAAATCACTTCATTCATCACCAATATCAACCCCGATGTTGATATTATATGGGGTGCGACTATTGATGAATCTCTTGGAGAATCGGTAAAAATCACTATACTTGCGGCGGGATTTGATGTCACATTGAGTGAAGACAAAAATGCCGATAAAAACAAAACAACAATCTTTTTCTCGCCCAAAAAGCCGGAAAAAACAGAACCTCAACCAGTAAACGACAGAATACGCGATGTATATGGCGGTGAAAAAATCGACAATATGCAACGGCTGAAGGATAGTCAACGATACATCACCCTTAGTACTGAAATGATGGATGACGACTCAATCGTGGAATTACTTGAAAAATTCCCGACTTATAACCGTGATAAAGATGTTGTTGAACGATTGCGCAATTTCAAAAAAACAGAAAGCAACCATAATATAAATATTGAGAAGGGGCGCGAAGGACAAACCGTAAGTTTCATGTGATAAACCTTTTTCGTTTCAGTCTCACAAAAAAGAAGACCGGTATAGAACTTCCTCTGTCGCATAGCATAGGGGAAGTTTAATTTTCCACATATTCATATATCCTAAACACATAATTCATAATAAAAACACGTTAATTCGTCATTTATTAATCTTCCCTATAAAAACAATTTTCAACTATCCCATTACATTTGCATCAAAATTATTTCATTGTTGATTTCTCCCAGTAAACCTTAGCATGATAATTTTAACATTCTTTAACTAAAAATGGGGGGGTAAATTGCAATGTTTGTAAATTTGCAACACATATATTAACATTTTAAAATTTATTATTTATGAAAAAGATTACCCTTTTTATCGCATTAGCCGCTATTACACTTTCGGCAAATGCAAAAGTTTTGAGAGTTAGCAACGTCGCAGGATCATCGGCACCTTACACCAACTACTATGATGCCCAAAACGATGCCGTTGATGGCGACACCATCATGTTTGACGGCTCAAACACCATTCATTACCCATCAGATACAATGTTTATTAATAAAAAAGTGGTCGTAATGGGACCCGGATATTGGCTTGACAAAAATAATCAGACTAAAGAAAATGCAAGCAGTGCAAAATTTCATGTAGTATCACTTGTCGCAGAAGGAGCACAAATTGTTGGATTAGAAATAGAACGAGGACTTAAAATAGATGCCCCTAAAACTGTGGTTAAAAGATGTTATATATATTCGGGCAGTGGATTATATGACAATGTCAAATTAATGGGAAATGCAAACAATGTTATTATTTCTCAAAATTATATTATTGGAGGAATATTTATTGATGGTAACAAACATAAAGAAGGTATATTTATCACCAATAATATTATTGAGCACACTACCTATTCTGGGATTTCAGGCTTAGCTAATAGTACAATAGCAAATAATACTTTCGCTTGTTATCTTAATGACCGTGTCGTAACAAATAATATGAAAGGCTGTATTATAGAGAATAATATTGGAGGTATTTTTAATAGTAGTTCAAATTCTGCTTGTACATACAACAATAATTACCAAGTTCCAAATGACAACTTAATTAGCCCGAAATCCGGAGAATTAGCCAGCGACAAACAAGTATATGATATTGAGACTATGCTTTCAAATGGCATATATGGTGCATTTGCCGGTGAAGATCCATACGTTTTGTCGGGTGTTCCAGCCGGACCGGTGATTGAGGATGTAGAGGTACCCGCATCGGTAGCCAAGGGAAAAGAACTTAATGTAACCGTTAAAATAGGCATTTCAAAATGAAACATTCGGTTTATAAATATCTATGCCTCTCATTTTTGTTAAGCGGCGCTGTTGCAAATGCGCAAACGCCCGACAAAGTGGAATACTTCTGGGATAAAGACCCGGGGCATGGAAAAGGTACTATCGTAGCGGCGACGACCGGCGAAAACAGCCTGAGAATAAACTTTGACAACGTTGATTATGGTGTCCACACACTGTGGTTCCGTTCGCAAGACTCTAAAGGGAATTGGTCGTCAACCATAGGCAAACCCATTCTCATCAAGAAAGACGCTGCCTCAACAATCACAAAAATGGAGTATTTTTGGGATATAGATCCGGGATATGACAAAGCCTCTGCCATAACCGCCGTTGCGGTGGGAGAAAAAGGATATGCAATCAACACTGCCGAAATTGACAACGGTGCGCATCTGTTTTGCGTGAGAGCCAAGGACAATATGAATCAATGGTCAACAGTGATTTCAAAGCCGATATATGTTTATACTATAAATGGGTTGGTGACCGCTATGGAATATTTCATCGACAACGACCCCGGTGAAGGTTGCGGAACGATGGTTGATATTACCGGCGAGAATCAAGTAAATGCGACCTTTACTATCGACATTGATTCCCTTTCACTTGGAGACCACCAATTGAACGTGAGAATAAAAGATTGCTATGGAAAATGGAGCTTGTTGAGCAGCGAACCATTTGAGATAGTTGAGAGTGGCGGTATTGAAAACGCCATATTCACAATGCCGATAACCGTAAAAGCCGAAAACGGGGTATGCACATTGCTTTCAGAGCAGCTTCGCACCGATGATTATAATGTCACAATAATTGGGGTAGATGGCAGAATGATTGCCAAAGCTGTATGGGACAAATCATCATCGGCTTGCGATATACACATCGGCGTAACAAAACACCCTATAATTGTGATTGCCGAATCGTCTGAGAGTCGATGGATTAAACGAATCATCGCCAAATAAGAATCAACAGGTTTAATGACAAATAGGAAAGAGATGTGTCAAAATTCAAAAAAAATGACACATCTCGTTTTTATATAATCACCGCATCGCCCCGGGATGTGTACATGTTTGAGCCGAGACCGCAACTGCATGTCGATGTGATTCCTTTATTGATTCTCCATTAAGGTAAGACACAACAAATGACGCGGTAAATGAATCTCCAGCCCCCACTGTATCAATAACATTCACTTCGGGAGTAGGCTCATAACTCTTCTCATTTGCCGAATAAATCCAGCTACCATACTCTCCCAATGTCAATATCACAACTTTCAAATTGTATTTATGTAGAATAGAAATACACGCCATATTATTATCATCGGGTAGCCCTAATATTGACTTTAGTAAATCCAACTCATCATTATTCACTTTAAGAATATCACAATGACGCAATGACCATTCAATTATTTCGTGAGTATAATAACTTTGACGTATATTAATGTCACATATCCGCAAACAGTTATCAGGCAACATTTCAACAAATTTCCTTATTGCTACTCGCGAAACAGCGTTACGTTGCCCAAGAGTGCCAAAACACACAGCATCGGCATCCAATGCAAGCCGTGTAAGCTGTGGTGAAAAAGAAATTTTATCCCACGCCACATCTTGACATATATCATATTGAGGAATCCCTGAAGAATCAATAGTCACATTAACTATACCCGTGGGAAAATTTATGCGTTCAATTATATTCTCTATTGAATGAGCATTAAGACATGCAATAATTTCATCTCCAAGAGAGTCATTCCCCACAGCACTAACTGCGATGCCTCGCAATCCTAATTGCGTTACATGATATGCGAAATTTATAGGCGCACCTCCAAGTTGCTTGCCATTAGGGAGCATATCCCACAACACCTCTCCTATTCCAACGACCGTTTTCAATGCGTTAAGCATTCTGAATTTATTTCACCATTTTCTCAAATGATGAAGGGATAGGAGTAGTAAAATTCATATCCTTGCGAGTGATGGGATGAATAAAACGGAGTGTTTGAGCATGTAGAGCCAAACGATGAATAGGGCTTGTTTTTGCTCCATATTTTCGGTCTCCCGCTATTGGGTGCCCAATATCTTTCATGTGAACACGAATCTGATTCTTGCGACCTGTATCAAGCTCGACTTCAAGCAATGTGTAACCATTTTTACACTTCAGAGTTTTATATCGGGTAACCGCAAGCTGACCTTCATCGGGATTCTCAGTTGAATACACTTCAAATTGAGCATTCTCGGCAAGATAGCTTTTAATTGTCCCCTCGGGTTCTTCAACCTTACCTTCTACAACCGCAAGATACTTACGATTAAGCACCATATTGTTCCAATTATGTTGCATTGCTTCTTTAGCCTCAACACTCTTGGCAAACATCATCAACCCCGATGTATCACGATCAAGACGATGTACAATAAATATCTTATTTCTAGGGTCTTGCCATTTCACATAATCACGCACAATCGAATAGGCCGTGCCTTCTTTTACCTTGTCGGTCCCCATTGAAAGCAAGCCATATCCTTTATTCACCACAATAATATATTCATCCTCATATACTAATTGTACGCGCCTATTATAAAAAACAGGAAACTCTCGCGATATATTCACTTTTACCTCATCTCCAACATGCAACTCCGTATTAAATTGAGTCAACGGCACATTGTTTACTGCCACCTGATTATGCTTGAGATAATCTTTGACTGTAACACGCTTGCGTTGCGGCATTGATTCAAATAGGAATTGCAACAACGTGGTTTCGGTTGTAACCTCATAAGTTTCTATCACGTCGGGACGAAAACGCTGACGCTCGGCTCCCGGTTTATGTGTCAACTTTTTTGCCATATTGATTATGCTTTTTTGCGTGCTGTAGCACGACGACGTGTAGTAGTCTTTTTAGGTGCTGAATCTTGCGCCTCGATAATTTCTTTACACTCATCAAAAGTCAATTCAGCTGGTTCTTTTATGGTTTTAGGTATCTTATAATTTGACTTTTTATAAGCGATATAAATACCATAACGACCATTAAGGATTTGCAAATCGGCATCTTCGGCAAATGTTTTTACAACCTTTTTTGTCTCAGTCTCACGTTTTTCGACAATAAGTTGCACTGCTTCCTCAAGCGAAATCGCTGCCGGAGCATATTCTTTAGGAATTGACACAAACTTATTGTCATGCTTAATATATGGACCGAAGCGCCCAATCGCAACAATAACATCTTTATCTTCATATTCCCCAATAGTGCGAGGAAACTCAAATAACTTCAACGCTTCATCGAGAGTAATTGTTGACACCGATTGTCCTTTCAACAATGATGCGAATTGTGGCTTTTCTTCGGCATCGCCTTCTCCCAACTGCACAAGCGGACCGAAACGACCGATTTTTACCGATACCGGCTTACCCGTTTTGGGGTCAACACCGAGCTGACGTTCTCCAACTTTATGTTCAAGACGCATATTCATTGCATCTTCCACCCCGGGGTGGAAGATTTCATAGAATGAGCTGATTTCCTCATTCCATTGCAATTTTCCTTCAGCCACATCGTCAAATTTCTCTTCAACATTGGCAGTAAAATTATAATCAAGAATGTTGGGGAAATATTTTGTGAGGAATTCATTTACAACAACTCCTATATCTGTAGGAATAAGTTTCCCTTTATCGGCACCAACAGTCTCATTTTTTGTACGCGTAGTTATTTTTTTTCCCTTAAGAGTGAGAATAACGAAGTCGCGTTTCTCACCTTGCTTATCTCCTTTTTCAACATATTCACGTTGTTGGATGGTGGAAATTGTGGGAGCGTATGTTGACGGACGACCAATACCCAATTCCTCCATTTTCTTTACCAAAGATGCTTCGGTGTAGCGAATTGGCTGTTGGGTGAAACGCTGTGTCGCCACAATTGATTTATTTTCGAGATTATCTCCCACTTTCATCATTGGCAAAATACCTTCAGATTCCGCTTCGGCATTATCTTCATCTCGACCTTCTATATAAACATTCAAGAAGCCGTCAAATTTAATGACTTCACCGGTAGCAACGAAATATTCACTACGAGTAGAGGGTAAAATATCTATTATGGTTTTTTCCAATTCAGCATCGGCCATTTGTGATGCAATGGTTCGTTTCCAAATAAGCGAATAGAGGCGTTTTTCTTGCGATGTGCCTTCTATTGTATGCTTATCAATATAAGTAGGTCGAATTGCCTCGTGAGCCTCTTGTGCGCCTTTAGAATTGGTGTGATAGCGACGCACTTTGAGATATTGTTCTCCAAGTTTTTCTTTTATCTCCTTTGATATGGTATTTATGGCAAGCGATGACAGGTTTACCGAGTCGGTACGCATATATGTGATGTGCCCTGCTTCATAAAGGCGCTGAGCAACCATCATTGTTTGCGACACGGTGAAGCCCAACTTTCGTGATGCTTCTTGTTGTAAAGTTGATGTGGTAAAAGGTGGAGCCGGAGATTTTTTTACCGGTTTCACATTCACATCTTCCACTTTATATTTAGCACTAATGCAATCACTGAGGAATTTTTGTGCATCGTCCTCACTCGCCAAACGTTTTGACAATTCTGCTTTGACTTCAGTGCCATCGGCAGTAACAAATACGGCATTAACCCTGAAATAAGGCTCGCTCTTAAAAGCCTTGATTTCTTCTTCGCGTTCAACAATGAGCCGCACAGCTACCGATTGTACACGACCGGCCGACAAGGCAGGCTTAATTTTCTTCCATAACACCGGAGAAAGTTCAAAACCTACAATGCGGTCAAGCACACGACGAGCTTGTTGAGCATCCACAAGATTCATATCTATTGATCGCGGATTCTCTATCGCATTGAGAATGGCGGTTTTAGTGATTTCGTGAAACACAATGCGACGAGTGTTCTCAGGCTTCAACCCAAGCACTTCATAAAGGTGCCATGATATAGCTTCTCCCTCACGGTCTTCATCGGATGCGAGCCACACCATTTGTGCCTCACTTGCCGATTTCTTTAATGTTGCAACAAGTTCTTTTTTGTCGTCGGGAATTTCGTAAATAGGTGCGAAATTATTTTCAACATCAATGCTGAAATTCTTCTTTCGCAGGTCGCGAATATGTCCGTAACTCGACATTACTTTATAATCTTTCCCAAGAAATTTCTCTATTGTCTTGGCTTTAGCTGGAGATTCGACTATTACAAGATTTTTCAGCATATAAATTCCCTATTTTAATCCATTTTCTAATTTCGACCGACAAAATTAGAAAAAAGAAATCATATAGTCACAATTATCAACAAATTATCACCCACTTTTTAACATTGTTTTCCCATAATCGAGCATATTTCATAGTAAAATACACATTATTATATAGTGAAATTGCATTTCAACCATTCTTGAGCAATAAATAAACATAAAAAAGCGACCGTTATCGTAAGGATAACGGTCGCCGGGTTATATAAGAATTAGTTTATTACTTTGAAGCCTTTTTTGCTTTGCGACGAGCATCAGTGAGGTAAGCAACCGGTGCAGCAACAAACATTGTTGCGAGTGTACCGATTATTACACCAATCAACATTGCAAATACGAAACTGCGAATTGCATCACCACCAAGGATGAAGATACAAAGCAATACAAGCAATGTTGTACCTGAAGTCATCACCGTACGACCCAATGTAGAGTTGATTGACTTGTTGATTGTAGTGAAGAAGTCTTGTTTAGGATAAAGACCTACATTTTCACGCACACGGTCAAATACCACCACAGTGTCATTGATTTGGTAACCAATGATGGTCAAAATCGCAGCAATGAAGTTTTGGTCAATTTCCATAGCGAAAGGAAGCCACCCCCAAGAGATAGAGTAAACTCCAATAATAGAGAATGCCGTAAATGCAACTGCAGCAAGCGCACCAACAGAGAATGCAACATTGCGGAAACGCACCAAAATGTACAAGAACATTGCAATAAGTGAAAGAATCACTGCAATAATAGCACCTGTACGCATATCATCGGCCACTGTAGGACCTACCTTTTGAGAGCTGATAATACCTTGATTAGCATCGGTAGTAGAAAATTCTTGAGCAGTCATACCTTCGCGAAGGTAAGGTTTCAATACATTGAATAATTTATCGGTGATTTCTTTATCTACACTTGCATCATCATTTTCAATTTTATAGTTGGTAGAGATGCGCACTTGGTTAGAGTTTTCAATTGTGATAACCGAAACCGAAGCATCGGGGAATTCAGGAGCAAGAGCTTCCTGAAGTTCAACAGGGTCAACCGATTGCTCGAATTTAGCAACATAGTTGCGACCACCCGAGAAGTCAATACCTTGGTTAAGACCTTTCATAAAGAAAGATGCGATAACAATAACAATGAATGCAGCACAAATAGAGAAACCTATTTTACGAGCTCCAAGGAAATTGTAGTTGGCATTCACAAATACGTTCTTTGACAAAGCTGTAGTGAAAGTGAGTTTTTGGAATGCTTTAGTTTTGCCCCACCACACGAATACGAGACGACTCAAATATACAGCAGTGAAGAATGAACAAACGATACCAATGATCAATGTAGTAGCGAAACCTTTAATAGGTCCTGTACCATACGACATCAAGATAACACCAGTGATTATTGATGTCAAGTTAGAGTCGAAAATTGCAGAGAATGCATTGCTATAACCATCGGCGATAGCGGCACGCACACCTTTTCCTGCTCGAAGTTCTTCTTTTGTACGTTCAAAAATAAGCACGTTGGCATCCACTGCCATACCAAGAGCGAGTACGATACCGGCAATACCCGACATTGTCAATACCGCTTGGAATGAAGAAAGAATACCAAATGTAAAGAACAAGTTGCAAATCAATGCAAAATTGGCAACTATTCCCGGAATAACGCCATAGTAAGCCATCATGAAAATCATCAACAACACAAGTGCTACGATGAATGAAATGAAACCGGCTTCAATAGCTTGTTGACCAAGTGATGGACCAATAACCATATCAGAGATAATTTCCACTTTAGCGGTCATTTTACCGCTCTTCAATACGTTTGCCAAGTCTTTTGCCTCTTCGAGAGAGAAATCTCCAGTAATTTCAGAGCGACCACCTTCAATAGCATCATTTACATTAGGAGCAGAATATACTCTGTCATCAAGGACAATAGCGATTTGGTTACCAACGTTCGCGCCTGTTACGCGAGCCCAACCTTTAGCACCTTCGCCATCCATTGTCATTGACACTGTATTACCTTTGAAGTCATCAAGACCTGATGTAGCGTCAACAACACAATCGCCATTAAGAGCAGGCTTGCCATTAGTTGATTTCAATACATAAAGAGCATAGCCAAGAACCACTTCATTTCCGGTTGAACGATCGGTGAATTTTTCGGGTTTAACACTCCAACGGAGTTCCATATCGGCCGGGAGAATCTTTTTAGCTTCACCATATGCCAAAATAGAATCAACAGCAGCGATAGCCATTTCATCAGCTACATAACCTGCAATTGAAGCGTTAGGGTTAGAGTTTGCAAGAATTTCAAAAAGATTTTTCTTTCCGGCATTAACTGAATCGGCAACGTATGCATCGTTGAGTTGTGCGAGCGCATTGAATGCGGCACCACGTTCATCGGTTTTATAAGCTGTATAGAATTCAAGAGCAGCCGAGCGGAGCAACAAATCACGCACACGGTCATGATCTTTTACACCTGGAAGTTCAAGAAGGATTTGTCCATCTTTATCTTTAAGCACTTGAATGTTGGGAGAAACAACACCAAATTGGTCAATACGGCTACGGAGCACGTTTGTAGCAGAAGTTTCAACGAGACTCTTTACTTCTGCTTTTATTTTATTTCTTACAACATCAACACCATCACCTTTTGCCACTTTATCCTTAAACAATTCGGCATAGTTTGCTTTTGGGTTAAGGTTGCTGTATTCTTCCAAGAATGAGCCAACAAAATCATCTGATTGATGGTTTGCAACTTGGTCATCAGCAAACTTAAGCGCTTTTTCAAACACGCTGTCATTTGCCGCAACGTTAGCCATACCGCGAACCACATCGGGCATTTCTAATTGAAGAATCACGTTCATACCACCCTTGAGGTCAAGACCGAGGTTTACACCCCATTTGCGCACCTCATTGAGAGTATAACCGAGATAAACTGTTGAATCACCATGGCTTTTAAGGTATTGGTTATAAGCCTTGTTGTAAGTCTCAGATTCGCTTCCTTCATCACCTGCCATTTTCAATGCATACTCATCAGCTTTTTTCTCATAGCTGTTTGACACAAACGAGAATGACATGTAGAAAAGGCACACTATCACCATAAAAACAGCAATAATGCCGGAAACGGTTGTTCCTAAAGTTCCTTTACTTTGCATTTGTTTTGTTAATATAATTTTAAGTTATTAAATAATTTTCGGGTTTATTTCAGCTTGCAAATATACAAATTTTCTTTGTATTATGCTAAGAGCTATGATTATTTTTACGACTTACCCGCATTTTACCAGACAATAGTAACACTCTTTACTATATAAATTTAGATTCAAATATGTGCTTTCTATTCTATTTTCATGTATTACTTAACTAAATATTTATCTAAAATTTATAAGTCGCCCCTATCATCCCCGTAAATCCTTGTGACGCAATATCGTATAATAGATCATACTTATTATTAAATAAATTTTCCACCCGAGCGAAGAAACTTAATCGTTTATCATACCTATACAATCCTCCTATTGACAAACTATTTGTATTTCCCAGTGAAAGTCTATTATGCTCAAAATGCACAAATTCGGTTTGTTGGAATATGGATGGGATTCGTTCATAAGAGCAACGCCCGCCTCTATATTCATAATCTACCATAATATCCAGCGGGGAAATAGGGGTTACGATAACCGATGCATTAAACACGTTTTTTGCACGGTCGCGCCATAAATAATAACCTTTATTGTATGACTGAGGAGCCATTTTATAGCATGCTCGCATTTTAAACAAGTTGCGATAATCATAAGCCGCATCAATACCAACATACCAACTATCAAGATCAACCGCACCCATAATATGATTCATCGATGATGAAAGCCCTCCAATATATACCGGCATTAACCAATCATTAGCTTTTGCATATCCACCAAAAACTTTTATTGAAGCCCCTTTGAATGGACCAAGATTTACACCCAAGTCCATTACTAATGGCAATATTGAATTATGATAAGCTACCACTGGTGAGAAATAGGGCGAATTGTCAAAGACCGAAGCCATATTGTTTTGATATATACCTCCCGAGAAATGGGCGTATGCCGAAATGAAATTTGATGCAGCCCAATCAACATACACATCGGGTGAAATATTAAATTTATTTTTATCATCTATTTGAAAATCAAGCCGGGCACCAATTTTCGTCGTCAAATTATTATTTTTTTTATCGTAATGAGGTGTTAGCGACAGCAATGTGTGGGTGTGGTCATTGTTTATTCTATATCCTTGGATTAATCTACCGGCAGAGACATCCCATATTGGAGTGGTTATTTGATTATAATGCAATAATGACGCGCCAAAATCAAGAGATACAGATGTATTGCTCTCCATTTCAAGGGATAAACCCGCCTCCAAATACCCTCCTTGCTCGGTTATAGCTTTAAAAGATGGAGAAAAACCCATTCCCGAAGCATCATAAATATCATCCTTTCCATATCCAAAATAACTATAACCGGCATTCACATTGTAATCCAATCCATCAATCGATGATTCCCATTTTCCACCTAAACTAAAACGATTCACACTTTGATTAAAATCTTTTTTTATCCATGGACAGGAAAAATTATTATAAGCATATTGAACCGATGCGCTTAGTATTGATTTCAAATTAATTTTTTGAGAATAATCGGCATTAATCAATAGTTCATTATTATCAAGAGTACATTTTGCTCCATCATTTTGCTTGGCTTTGTATGACTTTCCATTATATTGCAACCATGTGTTTAATTTGACATTGGTTGAATCTATAATTCGATATCCTGCCGACAAATCAACGTTCCAGGCGGGGAAATACCCCAACATCGCATACCCTCGTTGATGCGCAAGGGTAATTGTGTCTATATTTTCGGCAGGTTCAAGCATTGTAATTGCCACCGGCACTTTTGAGGTTTTAACTCGATCGTTATATGTTAACGGTGTCGTATTCAGATTTAATGGAGGAATATGTGGCGAGACATTAATCTTATTAGACTCTTTCAATTCAGGAACAATATCTTTATCAATTGTAATTTCTTTACTTAATTCTTGAGCAGATATATCGATTATACCTGTTGCCAATAGAATTATTAAAGACATTATATATCGCAACTTCTTCATCTTCTCATATTATTTTAAACGGTCATCAATCATTTTAAAAATATCAGCTTCTCCACCAGGATAATTTTCTCGCAAAGTGTGTAAATATTCATTTGCTTCAAATATTTTTCCTTCTTTACGATTTATATCTGACAACAATATAAAGCCACGAGCCAACCAATATTGATGAGGAGTCGACGCATTGATAAACGCTTCGATTACTTCACGCGCTTTATTATAATTACCGTTGTCGTAATATAGCTGTGATAATTTCACTGCACTTTTTGCTCCATAAATATTCTCCACATTATCATCAAGTAAAGACCATATTTCGATAGCCTCCGATTCTTTTCCCAACTCACTCAATGACACAGCTTTACAATATAAAACTTCTGATTTTATATCTTCGTCTATCTGTGATGCCAATAATTCATTAGCCACTCTTATCATTATATCATATTTGCCTAAATTAAAAGAAGTTCTTGCAATTCCTATGCGAGCAAGATTACGAGTGTTTGTTGAAGACGCGCGTTTTTCTAATAACACATAATCATTAAACGCCAATTCATATTTTCCTTTATCCAAGTTTATATCTGACCTTACCTTCAATGCAGTTTCCATTGCGGCATTATCGGGATATTGAGAAATAATCCTATCGGCATACTCCAACGCCTGCTTATCATTTTTATTTTGTCGTTCATAATCAGCAAGCACTGCCAATGCCGATGGAGCATATAATGAACCCGGATATTTAACAATATAAGATTTAAACTTGCCAACATCTTTTTTCTCGAGATAATCGTCTTCGGCGGCAAGATATGCCACTTCTTCTATTTCAGAGCGTTCAACCGGAATCGCATCGGGAATAGTAGCCATAAATGCGGTATAAGACTCCAGCATACCATCTTTGGCATATAAATTCATTAAATCTCGACTTGCAATTCTTGCCTCATCACTTGTAGGGTGCTGAGAAATGACATTTTTGTAACAAGCAATAGCCTGTTGCTTATTCCCTATATTAAGATAAGCAATCGCCAATTGCAAGCCTCCATTCCTACCCTGAGCGGTTGCCGAATATTCTTTTACCAATCGTGAATATGTATTTATCGCTTGCTGATAATTTCCTTGTTCTATATAACATTCAGCCTTTTCCAACAATGCCGATGGAATAATTCCCGATGATGGATATTGCTCCAACACGTCATTCAATATCTTTATCTTACCTTTTAAATCTCGAATATTTCCTTTCATCATAGCTTTTTGATATAACGCATAATCTCCGGCTGAAGGATAAAATTTATAGGCTTTATCATAATTAACGATTGCAGCATTAAAATCAGACATAAAATAAGAACAATCGGCCATACGGCAATAAGCATCAGCCACTACCGGTTTATCTAATTTTTCGGAATCATCAAGAGCATTCTCAAAATTAATTATCGCATCCTCAAATCTGTTATCATTAAATCGGGCATAGCCCAAATTATAATATGCGAGAGGCAAATTTTCCGTATCATCATTTGATGCGGCTACATATTTTAAATACATCTCGGCCGATGTCTCATATTTTTTTAACGCATAATAGCAATTTCCCAACCATAAATCAACCTCATTTGCCTCATTGGGAGCATATATTGCCAATTCCTTTGATTGATTAAACTTGGATATAGCTTGCTGATAATTTCCATCTGAATAAGCCTTGACTCCAAGCATATACAATACACGTTGCTTCGCGTTAAGAATTTCCCCACTTGGTTGCTTAATTTGATCTATGCTATTCAATGCACGTTCATAATCTTTATCATTAATATACCCCGCAACTATATATTCTTGCACTTTAGGCGCATAAGGACTTTGAGGAAAACGAGATAAAAATGCCTCAAAATTGGCAACAGAACTTCCAAATGGAATTGTTCCACCTTGCATACTTGCCACTGCATAGTTATAAAATGCCGTTTCTTGTATTTCTGAATCAAAATTCTTTTTCACAGCTTTGTCAAGAGCCATCATTGCCGCATTATTATTCCCTTGCTTTAGCAAAGCCTGACCAATAAAAAGATATGCGCTTTGCCCCATGGCATTATTTTCGCCCGTAACTCCACTAAGAGTCTCAATAGCTTTGGAATATTCGCGATTTTTATATTGGCTTACTCCCAGAATATAAAGTGTCGAAGGGAGGGGAGTCTCTACCAATTGAACATATCTTTGCAAATATGGTATTGCTCTAACCACATCTCCTTTATTATATAATGATTCTCCGGCAATGCGATTAGCTTCAGCAATATACAAGTGGTCGATTTTCTTTTCTATCAATTTCTCTGCCAAAGAAAAAGCTTTATTAAAATCTTTATCAAGAAAATAAATTTGACTCTTATAATAATTGATCATATCTCCAAGCTCAGAGGACTCATCAACCTGATCGAAGAATCTAAGTGCACCATCATAATCTTTATTGGTATAGGCTATATATCCCGAATAGAAATTAGCCGAACTGCCATATTTAGAAGAACTCAACAATGGCAAGAATCCATTAGCCGCATCAAGATAATCGGCCAACATCAAATAAGAATACGACTTGCGGTAAGCATAATCCTCAGCCCGCGATTGCGACAATGACAATGGTTCCACTTTTTTGTATTGCGACAACGCCGCGGCATAGTTTTTAGAATTAAAAAAATAATCTCCTATTGCCATTCTCACATCCATGCGATATAAAGATGTCGAATAATCACATAAGAACCGATTAAGCAATACTATTGCATCGGCATCTCCATTAGCCATTGCCGATATTGCGATATAATAATCGGCAATTTCTCGTTGTTGTGGTGATGGGTTTAGCTGTTTTAATTTAGAAAACTGATCGATGCATCCAACATAATTTTCATCTTGATACATAAGTAGAGCACGATTGCAATATCCATCGGCTGTAGTGTTATTTATTTGTGCCGACATATAAAATATTGCAGCAATTGCAATAACTGAAATCACAAATTTTCTCTTCATAAACAAAAAGTCTTAGTATCGCTTTTGTTAAATTCCGTTTTTTACAAACTAAACTTATATTCTACCATCTTGTTTGCCCATTACCCTTAATTATATATTTATAAGTGGTGATTTCGGGCAATGCCATAGGTCCTCGGGCATGTAGTTTTTGAGTTGAAATACCAATCTCGGCACCAAAGCCAAATTGTCCGCCATCGGTAAAGGCTGTTGATACATTGGCATAAACACATGCCGCATCTACATCACAGCAAAAACGGTTGATTGCCTCTTCATCTTGTGCCACAATTGATTCACTATGACGAGAAGTATGGTTTTCAACAAATTCTATCGCTTCATCAATATCGGCTACCGTTTTAACCGACATTTTATAGTCGAGCCATTCACGGCCGAAATCATCGGCTGTGGCACGCTCTAATTTTTCATATTTTCCTTCAAGTGCCAAATATGCTTCGTCATCGGCATATATCGTAACTGCTTTTTCGGCAAGCGGAGTGCATATCTGCTCCAAATCACTTAATCGTGAGCGGTCGATAATCAATGTATCGAGCGAGTTACACACACTCACTCGGCGAGTCTTGGCATTCAATACAATCTCGCGTGCATGGTCGATCAATCCCGATTGATGCACATAGGTGTGACACACTCCTGCTCCGGTTTCAATCACAGGAACCCGAGAGTTGTCGCGCACAAAATTAATCAATTGCTTGCTTCCACGAGGGATTATAAGGTCAACCTCACCCACTGCAGCGAGCATTTCGGCTGTTGCTTCGCGAGATGCAGGCAATAAGGTTACTGTATTTTCATCAAATCCTTGTTCCACAAGCACACGACGTATCAACGCTGCTGCACATTCGTTTGTATCGCAAGCATCACTTCCTCCTTTAAGCAAGCAAGCACTACCGGCTTTTACGCATAACGAAAACACATCGAAAGTTACATTAGGACGAGCTTCATAGATTACCCCTATCACCCCAAATGGCACTGTCACTTTATTAATAACCATTCCATTGGGACGAGTCACACTCGATAATGTCACATTCAATGGCGAGGGCAATGATGCCACCGAACGCATATCGGAAGCGATGTCGCGCAAACGACCATCGGTCAATTTCAAACGGTCATATTTTGGATCATCTTGGCTCATTCGTTGCAAATCAAGTGCATTTGCTTCAAGAATCTTTTCAATATTAGCCTCTACGGCATCGGCAAGATTCATCAATAATGCATTGATTTTTTCGGCCGATATACGATTCAGTTTTCGGGCCGCTGTTCGGGCCGATTTATATATCTCGTTACTCATTATGCTTATTTTTTATTAGTCAATATAAAGATAATCACTATGAACAAGTGGACGGGCTCCATTCTCGCCTATCACCTGGCGAGCCGACTCAGAGTCATATCCCACTTTTCCTACGGCTATCATTTCGCCATTAGGGGCAATTACCTTTACTATATCATCTTTTTCAAAATCTCCAATTATAGAGGTCACGCCAATAGGCAACAGACTAGCCCCACGAGCCGACAATAATGCTTCAGTGGCACCTTGATTGATATGCAACTCTCCCTTTGCAAACCCTTCACTATGAGCAATCCATTTCTTCACTCCCGAAGTAGTCTGCGTTGCAGGATGAAACATCGTATAAGGGACCTTACGCTCCGGTGCTACCACATCAAGCAATATATTATCGCGCTTGCCATTAGCGATAATCACAGCAATACCTTCTGACGCCACTTTGCGTGCTATGCGATATTTTGTAGCCATACCACCCCGGCCGAGCGACGATTTGCCATCTTGAATATATTCCGACACATCGTTTTGCTGTTCGATATCCGTGATAACTTTCGATGAGGCATCGTTGGGATTCCCATCATAAACACCATCAATATTACTCAATATCACAAGCGCCTGCATATCCATCATCGTAGCGATAAGACCCGACAATTCATCATTATCGGTAAACATCAGTTCGGTTACCGACACCGTATCATTTTCATTCACAATAGGTATTACCCCATTTCCGAGCATCACTTCCATGCAATGCTTCTGATTGAGATAATGACGACGAGTTGAGAAATTCTCTTTGGTGGTCAAGACCTGTCCACACGCTATGCCATGTTCACGAAAGAGTTCATAATAACGATTGATAAGTTTAGCCTGACCTACTGCGCTATATAACTGACGAGCCGACACTGCATCTAGTTTTTTATTCTCTTTCAATTCGCTTCGTCCCGATGCAACAGCCCCTGATGATATCATAATCACCCCTATGCCACGATGGTGCAACTCGGCAATTTGATCCACGAGTGCACTCATACGAGTTATATCGAGCGTGCCATCCTTACGAGTAAGCACATTACTACCTATCTTTACGGCAATGCGTGTATAGCGATTTTTCATCTTTATTATTTCTTGTTGCGAATTTCCACACGACGAATTTTCCCACTGATAGTTTTAGGCAATTCGTCAACAAATTCCACTATGCGAGGGTACTTATATGGAGCAGTAACGCGTTTCACATGGTTTTGAATTTCCTTGATTAACGCTTCGCCCGCTTTATCCTTATAATCCTTTGACAATACAATGGTAGCCTTTACAACTTGACCACGAATCTCATCGGGCACACCTGTGATAGCACATTCCACTACTGCAGGGTGTGTCATCAATGCGCTTTCTACCTCAAATGGGCCAATGCGATAACCCGATGATTTGATAACATCGTCGGTGCGACCCACAAACCAGAAGTAGCCATCTTCATCACGCCAAGCCACGTCGCCTGTGTGATAAATATCATCATGATAAGCCTCATAGGTCAATTCCGGATCCTTAAGATATTCCTTAAACAAGCCCACTGGTTTCACTCCATTAGTGCGCACCACGATTTCGCCTTGTTCACCATCTTCAGCCCATCGTCCATCGGCAGTGAGAAGATCAATATCATAAACAGGTCCTTTGCAACCCATTGAACCGGGTTTTGGTTCAAGCCATGGATATGTGGCAATAGTGAGGGTAGTTTCGGTTTGACCAAAACCTTCCATCAATTTAATCCCTGTCAAACGTTTCCACTCATCATACACTTTAGGATTGAGGGCTTCGCCTGCAATGGTACAATATTTCAACGTCGAGATGTCGAATTTAGTAAGATCTTCGCGTATGAGGAAACGGAACACAGTGGGAGGTGCACAGAATGATGTGATGCCATATTTTTGAATCATGTGAAGCACATCGACCGGCTCAAATTTTTCAAAATCATAGACAAACACATTTGCCCCGGCAATCCATTGTCCATATAGCTTACCCCACACCGCCTTACCCCAACCTGTATCGGCGAGAGTCAAGTGAAGACTGTCTTCCTTCACATTGTGCCAGAATGAGCCTGTGATAATATGACCAAGAGGATATGTGAAGTCGTGAGCCACCATTTTGGGATTTCCGGTTGTGCCCGATGTGAAATACATCAATGACACATCATCATTTGTATTGGCTAATTCAGGGCGCACAAACGGTGCCGCCGCTTCAATTTCTTTATTGAAATCAAACCACCCTTCGGGCACGATAGGACCGGTTGAGATAAGAGTTTTCAACGTTGGGCATTTAGGTAATGAATTTTGAATGTGATTAATCACAATCTCATCACCGGTAGCCACTATGGCCTTGATATCGGCTTTCTCACAACGATAAATTATATCTTTTTCTGTTAATAGGTGTGTTGCGGGGATTACAGTGGCTCCGAGTTTGTGAAGTGCCACAATAGAGAACCAGAATTGATAATGGCGCTTGAGAATCAACATCACCATATCGCCACGTCCTATGCCTTGAGACGCGAAGAATGAAGCAGTTTTATCACTTTCACGCTTGATGTCGGCAAATGTAAATTGTATTACTTCGCCTTGGTCATTTGTCCAAAGCAAAGCCTTTTTATCGGGCTCTTTTTCAGCCCAAGCATCTACTACATCATATCCGAAATTGAAGTTTTCGGGTACTTTTATTTTGAAGTTTTGCATAAAGTCCTCATAAGAATCAAATGAGGCTTTTTCTAAAAACTTATCTAACATATCTATGTATTATTTTGAAGGAATATTTTTATGGTTATGAAATCACTGCGAGGAATTTAACGGTTTCACCACCTGTGGTACGCATTCCGTGAGGCAATGTAGCATCAAACATGATACTGTCACCGGGATTGAGTATTGTAGATTTTCCACCCACCACAATCTCCATCTTTCCCTGCAACACATAGTTAAATTCTTGACCTTGATGTGAATTCATTGTCATTGGTTTATCAGCATCAGAAGGATCTACTGTCACAATAAATGGCGACACTACACGATGAGCAAATCCGGCTGCGAGATCTTGATAACTATATGCCTTTGTGCGCTCCACTTTCACTCCCTTGCCGGCACGCGTAACAAAATAAGCTTGCATTTTAGGCTCCTCGCCAAATAATAATGCGGTCAATTCCACGCCATACTTTGCAGCAATACGATGCAAAAAACTCACGGGGATATCTTTTGAGCCCCCCTCATAGTCGGCATATTCTTGTGGAGTTACTGCGCAATCTGCAGCAATTTGTTCTACCGATAAATCAAGAGCATCACGCAATCCTCTTAATCGGCTCGACACGTCAGTTATATGATTCATAATACAATATGATTTTATTTATTATACTTAAGAAACAAATGTAATACTTTTTTATCGCAAATAATACAATTTGTAAGATTTTTATTTATTTTTTGCACATAAACACATGCAATTTGTAACATATTTATACAAATATAGTATTAATTCTCATAATCCCTTAATACATATAGCAAAGATGTTTCATAACGCGGCAATGCTGTAATCTGGATATCTGCATCGTGAGATGTTGCACTTTCTGTCGCATCTCCTATCTTAAGGCCCCGTTCAAAAAGAGGTTTGCTTGCTGTCGAAATAGCGATATTAGGAGTATTATTGTCATTGCTCAAATGACATAGAAAAACATGTGTTAATTTTTCAGTGTAAATTTCAGAAATATATCGGGCAGTGACCTCATTGTCAAGATGTCCGTTATTGGCAATTATTCGAGCCTTAAGATATTCGGCATATTTCCCGGTTAGCAACATTTCTTTATCATAATTGCTTTCAATCATTATATATTTAGCTTTACGCATATAATAATCCACACGAGGAGTAATACAACCTAAATCGGTAGCAATAGCAAACTTATGATTCCCATTCTCAATGAAAAATCCCACATTATCAGTTCCATCATGAGAAACCTCAAAAGCTGTTATTTTAAAGTTTCCTATCTCAAAAGGAATTTCTTTATAAAATGGTCGATGATAATCTTTAAAACGACGAGATATATTATGACGAAGCATAATGCCATTTAGAGTTTTGGGCGTACAATATATTCCTATGTGACGATGATGACGAACAATGGAATAGGCATATCTAATGTGGTCACCATGGTCATGCGTAATACAAATCCCCTTAATATTCTCCATTTTTATACCCATCTGCGTCAACTCTTTTACTACCTTATTATTATCAACACCGGCATCAATAAGTATTCCTTCTTTGTCATCTCCTAAATATGCGCAATTACCACTACTTCCACTACCAAAAGAGATAAATTTCAATGTGGATTTCTTTTGAATGGCACCTATTGGTTGTACTTCAGATATATGCTCTTTTGAAACAGCAGATTCTACTCCCGACTTTGATTGAGATTTTGTTGATGTAAAATTAACCATCTTGCCACCTTCTTTCTGGATAGCAACATCAAACTCATCAAATAAACATGGTAAATCTTGTAACGGTTTTAATTTATTTTTTCGGACCATGGTGATTTATTTAAGAGAATAGTAGGAATATTGTAGGGATTTTATTATAGTTATATTCACATTTTTTCCATTGTGATATTTTTTTTGTGACAATCGATTGTGATTCTCCGGTAATATCACTTGCCACACATAAAAGCATATCTCCGGGCAAAGTATTACACAACTCTTCTATGAGTTTGTTGTTACGATAAGGAGTTTCTATAAAAATCTGCGATTGACGCTCCCGACGTATTCTTCGTTCCATTTCTTTGAGTTTGTTGTTACGAGCAGATGGTTCGATAGGAAGATATCCGTTAAACGCAAAACTTTGACCATTGAACCCCGATGACATTAATGACATTAATATACTTGAGGGTCCAACAAGAGGAACGACATTATACCCTTTAGATTGAGCTATCGCTACTACATCGGCTCCGGGGTCGGCTATAGCCGGACATCCGGCTTCTGATATTATCCCCATAGAATAGCCTAGCTTAATTGGCTCAAGCATCGCCGGAATATCAGTTGCCAAAGTGTGTTGATTGAGGACAAAGAATGTCAACTCGTCAATATTAATGGACTTGTCACATGATTTTAGAAATCGTCGTGCTGTGCGTACATTTTCAACTATAAAATATTTTACCGTTGATATAATCTCCATATTAAATGCAGGTAATACATTTTGCAATGGGACATCGGACAATTGCACAGGAAACAGATATAACGATGGTGATAGTGACATTTTATTTCAAAGACAATTTTATGACCTTTATAGTTACAACGAGAGCGGGTGTCAATGGACCCTCGCTCTCGCATTATAATTATTTTTTTACTGAATAATTTTTAAAATTATTATTCATAAAAATCAAGCAATTTATATTCTAATTCATTATTACCTTTTAGAATATTAAACCAGTTGCGCGCAAGAGCGCCACCACCCATTGTGCGATTGAATTGTTCGCCATATTCCTTGAAATCATATGGACGACCCAATGTTTCAATCTTATCTACTCTCACAACTGCAATTGTATTTGAGGTTTTAAACGGACCCATTAAATCGCCTTCTTTTGCTGCTGCAACCTTTCCCACAAAAGCATCTTCTTGATTGGTAAGAGTATTGACTTGAGTGTGATTGAAATTAACTTTAGCATTAGTGATTGAATCACCTGTAATCACACAATATCCATCAAGGTCATTGGCTTTTCCATCAAATTCGGCAAGCAATTTTTCTGCTTTTTTTGCATCTCTTACCTTATCGGTGAGTTGCTTGTTCAAAATTGCTTCAGTATATGGAATATAACCCGAATCATATATGTCTATTAAAGCCACAACCACAATACGGTTATTGTCACGGTTTACAAATTTACCGGAAACATCTCCCTTATTAGCATTCATTGCCCATTTCACAGCACTTCTTGTTTCAGGGATGAAATTAAGTTGAGCTGTTGTTGCATCTATTTTTGACGGAGACAATACATATCCCGCTTTTGGAGCATTTTTAATCAATGAGTCAGCGACAGTATTCTCAGCAAGGAACTTATCAAGATTGCCATTTATTTCATCAATAGTTGCTTGAGATGGTTCCACTACATATTTTATTTCAGCAACTTCACTTATCTTAACTGCCGGAGTTGTTTTATTGACGCGATAAACGCTTTGGTGACGTTCACCATTTATTACAGTATCGACAGGAATAACTTGTCCCACTTTTGCTGCCAAAACTTGCTTTTTGAAAGAACCGTCAGTAATTCCGGTCAACTGAATCCATACACTATCAGTTGCTTGAGTTTGTGCTGATTCGGCAAATGTTTTTACCGCAACGCCCGATTTCATGGCATTTACTACAGAGTCAAAAGCTACTGTGTCAACAATTCGCACTTCTGAGATGTTAACTGAATCCATTTCTACTTTTGAACTGAGTAATTTTGCAATTGAATAAGTGTCATTGAATTTTGAAAGTAAAGTAACTTGTCCCACTTTTGCTGTATCAATGAAATTCTTCAAATTAAAATCACGCACTTTGCTTGGAGTATAGACTTTTTTTGTTATCGCAAAATCAACATTACTTGCTATTGCGTCAACACCATTAGTTACAGCAAGTTCAGACAACGCCTTATTAACGGTTTCCTCAGCTTTGTTTACATCATCAAACGACGGATTGATATTAACAGTAAAGAAACTGATATTACGCACCTCGTTATCAAGTTGATAACGATATTTTTCTTTAGCCCATTCGGCCTTAACTTCACTTTCACTCACAGGAAACTCTTCATCATGTAATGACGCTAGTTCTTTTGAAGTGAAAGATACAGCATAATTAGTATTAATAATATTATGCAAATTCTTAGCGTTTAATTCATTAGCGACAAACAACCCTTCAAACATGTATCCATAAAGGAATTGTTCGATTTGAGTTTCTTGTTCTTGCTCTATCATAGCAAGTTGTTGTTTAAGTTGCTCAATGTATTCAACAGGGATATTATATTTTCCCGGATTTTTAATTGCATCATAAATTGGTGCATAATTTGGATTTTGCGAAATGACGTCAGCAAGTTCCTTTCCTGTAACATTAATGCCAATCTTATTCATTTCTTCATCCATCATTTTCTCAAAGAGCATTTGTTGTAACACTTGAGCTTGGATTCGTTCCATGTCGGTCTCCTGACCTTGTTGTTGCATTTGTTGTGCTACTTCGTTCACTCTCTGTTGAAATAACTGAACATCTATTTTGTGGTCACCGATTTGAGCAATAGTAGTGCCACCACCAAATAATGAGCGACCCGATGTTAAAAAGTCGCCAAGGATAAACGCAAGCAATGCTACAATAATAATAGTGAAAAGTAACACCGACTTGCTTCTGATTTTTTCTAATGTTGCCATTTATTTTAGTGTTTTATTTTATGTTGCGATTATATAATAACGTATGTCATTGTCACACACATTGACAATTAGCGCACAAAGATACATTTTTTCCTTAATATGTCAAAATTGTTTGTTTATTTTTAGAAATTAAAGTCCAAATCGTTCTTTTATCTCATTTACACAATCAAGTTTTTCCCATGTAAACAATTCAACATCGATACTTTTTTCTCCTTCATATCTTGAGGTGAAAATTTTTGTTTTCACTTCGGGAGTTCGTCCCATGTGACCGTATGAGGCCGTTTCTTGATAAATCGGGTTACGCAACTTCAATCTACGTTCAATAGCATAGGGACGCATATCAAAAATCTCCCAATCAGCAATTACTTTTGAAATCTCAGCATCGCTCATATTTACTTTTGATGTGCCATAAGTATTTATGTACAGGCTCACCGGCTTGGCAACCCCAATAGCATAAGCCACTTGCACAAGAGCCTGATTGGCAACCCCTGCTGCGACAAGATTTTTTGCGATATGACGTGCCGCATAAGCTGCCGAACGGTCAACTTTTGAAGGGTCTTTTCCTGAAAATGCGCCACCACCGTGCGCCCCTCGTCCACCATAAGTATCCACAATAATTTTTCTCCCGGTCAATCCGGTATCCCCATGAGGACCTCCAATCACAAATTTTCCGGTAGGATTCACATGCAAAATATGCTTACCGTCAAACAAAGCCTTTACCTCATCTGACAATTGCGCTATAACTCGAGGAATTAAAATTGTTTCAACATCTTTCTTTATTATACCAAGCATTTCCAAATCGGCAACATCTTGCGATTTTCCATCACATGGTTTTATAAAATCATCATGTTGAGTTGAAATAACTATCGTGTGGATTCTCATTGGCTTACCTTCAGCCGAATATTCCACAGTGACTTGACTTTTTGAATCGGGACGAAGATAGGTCATTTCCTTTCCCTCTCTACGTATGTTTGATAACTCCTTCAATAACAAGTGACTCAAATCGAGCGTTATGGGTATATAATTTGATGTCTCGTTACAAGCATATCCAAACATCATACCTTGGTCACCGGCACCTTGTTGTTCTTCTTGAATCTCATCGTTTTTGTCTTTGCGCTCAACTCCTCGGTTTATATCAGCGCTTTGCTCATGAAGCGCCGACAAAACTCCACATGCCTCAGCATCAAATTTTAATTCACTGCGATTATATCCTATGCCATCAATAACCCTGCGGGTTACATCCATCAAATCGATATAAGCCTCACTTTTAACTTCCCCAGCAACCACCACCTGACCGGTTGTCACAAGTGTTTCGCAAGCCACTTTCGATTGCGGATCATAAGCAAGAAACTCATCAAGAATGGCATCTGATATTTGATCGGCGACTTTATCGGGATGTCCTTCCGATACCGACTCTGAAGTAAATAAGTAATTCATAGACAATTATGTTGTTTTATTAATATATACAAAAACGTCATCTTTAATAAGGAAAAGATGACTGCAATTTTAGGTTTTGAGCCCTAAATAAAACACCACAATAAAATTAATGGAGATATATGCGGTTTTAGCATTTTTTATTGTGGTTGCAAGCAGCCAAATTTTTCCACTTTCACGATTTTATGCAAAGGTAATACAATTAATTAATTCACGCAAGGTTATGAATGTTTTTTATAATGTTTTTGTATGAGTTACACATTCGGGAACTTCGGGTAAATAGTGTGTTACATATATTAATGTGATTTTGTCGCGGGCCACGAGGTGGTTGATGATGCCACGAATGCTGCGTTTGCGTGTGGCATCGAGTCCGTGCAACGGTTCATCGAGAATGAGCAGTTGTGGATGTTTGATGAATGTGCGAGCAAGAAGCACCATTCTTTGTTCACCGGCCGAGAGGGTGTTAAAACGGCGGTCGGCAAGATGTTCGATATGCAATAGTCTAAGCCATTGTTTGGCACGCTCCATCTGTTGAGGCTTTACTTGGCAGAATAGCCCTACGGTATCGTTCAACCCTTGTGCCACAATCGTTTTTATATCGCCACTGCCATTGAAATAGAGATGCATTTCGGGCGAGATATATCCAATGCGACGTTTTATCTCCCAAATGCTTTCGCCACTGCCTCGGCGGCGGTCAAAGAGGGTAATGTCATTGGAATATCCTTGAGGATTGTCGGCATGAACAAGGCTCAATAGAGTGGATTTGCCCGACCCATTTGACCCGAATAAAGCCCAACATTCACCATTGCGTATTGTCCACGACACATCTTCGATAATAGTGCGTGCGCCATATTTCACCTTGCAATGGTTGAGGGCAAGAACAACGTCGGTTTCCTCGGCATTATATTCGCGTATAGGTTTTATGGGAAGCTCATCAAGATTGATGGCATAGTCAAAGAGGTAGTGAAACGATTGTTGGAATCGCTCTATCTCAATATCATTGCGCATCACCGGTTCCTCAATCACCATATTGCGCATAGGTATCACACAATTGATAAACGGCGGGAGGTCAACCGAGTTACAAAGAAGTAATATCACCGATACCCCTTGGTTGGCAATCTGCAAAATCGTGTCGTTGAGAATATCGCGCGATACTGCGTCAAGACCGATATATGGATTGTCGAGAATCAAAACATCGGGCAAATCAAACAGCAAATTCACAATAAGCAACTTGCGAGTCTCGCCACTCGAGAGGAAATTGATATGTTTAGTGGCAATATCGTTGAGGCGTAGTTGTTTCGCCAATTCTTGCCAACGCTCAGAGTTGATGCGGTCGTGGAAAATCTCAGCCACGGTAGGCACCTCATCGTTCATCATCGACTCGAAACGTTGTTGATAATACTCCACCTTAAACCCGGCAAGGGAATGAATATCGGCAAACTCGATTTTCTTGATATTCAATCGTTCGCGATAGCCCTCAATGCGGTTAGTGCAGAAGTTCCAACCCTTTTCGATGATATTGGCGAGCATAGTTTTGCCCGCACCATTGGGCCCCATAATAGCAGTAACGCCACGAGGAATAGTCACATGATGAGGGTTGCTAATCGAAATCTCCCGATAACGCAATCCATCGCTTTTCAACTTAATTAGAAAATCCATAATGCAAAGTTAGTGAAAATTCTCACAACTCACACTTCGTAATTGATTCTTCTTTTAGAGATGATAATAGATGAGTGAGGTTTGCACGCTTAATCTACCGTAATAGGATCGTTATATTATGGGCTTGAATTAAGGCAATTATTTTCAGCATATTCACGATTTGCGAATTGCGAATGTAAATAAAAATGCTAATATCGTCACATTTTGATGAGATTAGCTTGTTTTTTTGCGTCATTTGATTACTTTTGTGAAAAATACTAACATAAATATATTATCATGAAAAAGATTTTCCTAACATTAACAACGTTTGCTTGTTCTTTATTGGTAAATGCCGAATCATTTACAGCAGGTGGCGAAACTTACACCTATACAGTAACAAGCAGTTCGACACCAAGTTCGGGTATAAAACACACTCGCATGCGTTTCACTGCCCCTTCGTCATGTAATGTGAGCATTGTAGAGGTTGATTTATCTAACACCGATGTGAGAGTAGAAGCATTTACTGCAAATGATTCGTTATTGCAATTAGAGGCAATGACCAATTTTTATACTCGCAAAAAAAAGGCAGGTCGCACTGCTGTAGTAACTCAAAACGGACATTTTTGGTCAATGTCATCACAAACCGGAACATCGGCAGGTGTGCATGCTACCCAAACCCTCTTAGGTGGTTGTATGGTTAATGGGTCAATCCAAACCGAGACCAACTATGTGATGGACCAATGGAATGGTGGACCATCACGAACAGGTGTATTAGGAATAACTTCTGCCGGAAAAGCCGTAATAGGTAATTATAAGACGATAGCAAAGGTGATGTGCCCGGCGAAATGGGGTACAAGTGAAGCGTCAAATTCATTGCTTATTACCGAAGTGAACAAGTATTGTATTGCCAGTGATTATATGGCAATGTTTACTCCCGAATACCCCAAAGGTCGCACAATGAAAGTAATCAACACTTCAAGTGGTCAACCAGGAACCGAAGTAACCGGAACAGCAATTGAAGTTTATCTCAAACTTGATGCAGGGCAAACATTGACAAATAACAGTTGGGTTAATTGCACTGTTGGCGAAGTTAAGAAAAATACATCGGGAGGCACTCGCGGAGATTATGATTTTGTGCTTGTTGCAGCTCCAGGCGTGAGCCAAAACGTTATGTCGGGGCTTGCAGTTGGCGACAAAATGAAAATCAAATATTATTGGGAATCAACCGAAAGTGATGCCACAGTTCCCAATTTTGAGAATGTTATTGCCGGGAATGCAATAGTAATGCAAAATGGAGCAATAACAACTCGAGCCACCGATGAATCATACAACACAACAGCATACGCTCGTTCACTTTATGGCATTAACGCCGATGGCTCAAAACTATATATGTGTGTTGTGGATAAAGGACAAAATGCAACCGAAGGAGTTTCTTATGGAGCTACCTGTACTCGCATTAGTTATATAATGAAACAATTCGGAGCACAAACAGTGCTTCAAGTTGATGGTGGTGGTTCGGCTCAAATGGCAATAAATGGTAATTTGGTGACAAAACCAGCCGATGGCTCAGAGCGCAAAGTGGCATCGGGTATTGCTGTATATTCTCTTGCCGGCGGCTCTACTGTAGATCCCACTCCCGGCACACCATCTGATTCTTATGTAGAGGTAACTCCTGCAAGTGGCACGCCTAATGCCTATGCTTTTGAAGTGACAGGCTCGGTAACCGACAATAAATTAAAGGTAAATTATGTGCTTAATACAGCTGCAACCGGTGTAAATGTTATAATTAAAAAGAATGGAGCAGAGGTGAAAACTATTACTCTTGATAATAGCTATTGCACCGAAGCGGCTCACACTGCCGAGATTGATATTTCGGGATTAGGCGCCGGTGATTACACATGGGGCATTCAAGTGGCTGGGGCAGTAAAAGATGCTGTTCAAGAATTTAAGGCAATCCAATTTAATCACCCTCAAGGAGTTGATACCGATAGAGATTTCGAATCACCTTATTTTGGTCGTATTTATGTGACCGAAGGACGAGCAACTACATCGTCAAAACATTATAGCTATGCAAATGGCGGGCAAGGACTTTATATGTTTACCCCTCGATTTGTTGGTATTCAAAACTGGATTACCGGTAAGTATGCTTATACCGGAGGTGTAACATTTGACCAAACAGTTGGAACTAAATCAGGAGCTGACTTCCGTAAAGTGCGTGTTGCTGAAGATGGTCGCATTTTTGTAACTCGCCAAAATGATAGTGGCAACTATCTTATGGAAGTTCCCGATGTAACATCTGTTCAACAAACCGATGCCGCATTCTCAACAGTATTTACCGGCGGAGCATTAAATGCAACTACCTATGCATACGAGAATGGTTCTACATTTATTTCCGCACCAAATATCGGCTTTGATGTGAAAGGCAGTGGAGACAATTTGACTATTGCTATGCTTTCGGGACAAGCTACATTATTCTCAAGCACTGCCACATCGGCAACGCGAGTTGACCAATATGCACTCGGCTCAAATGCAAATTGGAATGCCGCTCCTACTACATTGTCGGCTCTTTCGGGCAAATATACAGTAAATTACTCAGGTACAAATATTTGTTATGATAATCGCGGTGGTTTGTGGTATTGTCAATATCGTCAATCGCCATCGTCAACACAGCCTTCTCTTGTATATATCAATTCTGAAGGTGTAGAAAAGTATCTCGACATCACTACCCCACGCGGTGGTGGTGGCATTCGCTTCAATCACGATTTCACTCAAATAGCGATTGCAAGTTCGGCTTCGACATTCTCTATTTATGACATTGCATATTCAAGTGATAATACTCCCACTTTAACCGAAAAGATTCGTATCACTCACGGAATGGGCACAAATATCAACGACATAGCATGGGACAGAGCCAATAATATCTATGCGGTGAGCAATAGTGGCGAATATTTCAAGGCATTCAGTATTCCACGCACATATAATGTGTTTACAACCGATGCAGCTTCGCAATATGGTTTCACTATCGAAGTCCCCGAAAATGATTTAAGTGATAATGAAGAAGCGATTGATGGTTATAAATTAATCCAAAAATGGGCACACACCAATGGACATCTAACAGCCAACTCTCAAAGCCGTTGGGCTACCGCTTTCGATGGGAAAATATATGTAAACGACCACTCGACTTCTAAATTATATTATTGGGCCGAAGGAGGATTGACCGATACAGGTATTTCATCGACCGGTGGTACAGCTATCACAAGCGATGATGCAGGTAATATAATAGTATCAACTTCAATGTATGCAAGTGGAAATACTGCAATGAAGATACTCCCTGCAAATGGTTCTGCTATGCAAGATCTATCAATTACAATGCCTTCGGGTGTAACAGCAGCGCAAATGCAATATCTTGGCAAGGCATCAGGAAATGTTATGGGCAATGGTGGAGCTCTCTATCTATTCCCAAGCGGAGCTACTTCAGTGGCAAAAATTACATTTAAAAATGGAATGCAAGAATCGGCAGAAGCGATAGCAGTTGGCACAGTTACTGCCGATGGACAATCATTTGCATTGCCATTGAGCAATGATTACACTTCAAATGATGTGGCAGTGCGAGTGCGTGGTCAAAAACATTTCTTCCATAACGACGGCACTTCGTTTGTCGCATATTCCGATAATGGTATAACTACAACACAAGGTGGCACTATTTTCAAATTAGCCGATGTGTATTACGCTGTTGAGCCTATTGGCACATCTTACCGCGATGGGTTCCAGGTTGTAGATTTAAACAATAACATTGTAGTGGCCAAACACACTGAAGAACTCACGTCAACTGCAGTGTCGCCAAATCCTAATTGCATCATTGCCGAAGTTGCCAGCGACAAAATAGTCAAGCTATATCAATATGTTCCCGGACAACTTGCTACCATGTATGAATTTGAAGTTGAAAAAACAACTGGAATTGAAAGCTCTGACATTTCCGAAACCAAAATCACTGCAGGCAACGGTTATATTGAAATCACAGGTAATGCCGAAGAAATTGAAATATATGATTTACAAGGAAATTTAATAAGTCAAAATGAAACATATACAACCTGTACCAACGGAATATATATTGTAAAAATTGACGGCACAGCCACAAAAGTAATAGTAAAATAAAACCCTATTAACAATTTGCAACCAACAGCTCGGAAGTGTAATGCTTCCGGGCTGTTTTTCAGAAATAAAAACAACATTATTATTTTTACGACAATTTTTTGTCGTTGTTGCGCTTTTTCACTACCTTAGCAAATGAAAAAACAACCACAATGCTATTCTTTTTTAACAACAATGTGCATTTTTCTTGCCCAAAAGCTGTCGTAAATTTGTAAAACTAATTAAGAAATAAAACAAATACTATATAATAATGGCAAAACAAGCAACTAAAAAGACAACAGAAGTCAATCCTAAAGACGCAAAATTAGCTGCTCTATCACAAGCAATGGCACGAATAGAGAAAGATTATGGCCGCGGTGCAGTGATGAAACTTGGAGATGAAGTAATAGAAGATGTAGAGGTAATTTCTACAGGTTCTATCGGTTTAAATCACGCACTTGGTGTAGGTGGTTTCCCTCGTGGTCGCATTATTGAGATATACGGACCGGAATCATCGGGTAAAACCACTCTTGCCATTCATGCAATTGCCGAGGCTCAAAAAAATGGTGGTATAGCGGCAATGATTGATGCCGAGCATGCTTTTGACCGTTTCTATGCCGAAAAACTTGGAGTAGATGTAAGTAATCTTCTTATTGCTCAACCCGACAATGGAGAACAAGCTCTTGAAATTGCCGAACAGCTCATTCGTTCATCAGCAATTGATATTCTTGTAGTTGACTCGGTTGCGGCTCTTACACCAAAGAGTGAGATAGAAGGAGATATGGGTGACCGCAGCATGGGACTTCAAGCTCGATTAATGTCACAGGCAATGCGCAAACTCACAGGTACTATTTCCCGAACAAATACCACATGTATATTCATCAACCAATTGCGTGAAAAGATAGGTGTGATGTTTGGTCCATCTGAAACAACTACAGGAGGTAACGCATTGAAATTCTATGCATCGGTGCGTATTGATATTCGTTCAAGCACACCAATCAAAGATGGTGAAGATGTGCTTGGTCGTCACACAAAAGTAAAGGTTGTGAAAAACAAAGTGGCACCACCATTCAAACGTGCCGAATTTGACATCATGTTTGGCGAAGGAATCTCAAAATCGGGAGAAATCATCGATTTAGGGGTCGAATATGATATTATTCAAAAAAGCGGTTCTTGGTTCAGCTATAATGGCACAAAATTAGCACAAGGACGCGATGCCGCAAAACGTATAATAGCCGATAACCCGGAACTTGCCGATGAGCTTGAAGCACTTATCATGCAAGCAATGAAAGGCGAAGAACCACAAAAAGAACAAGAGAAGAAAGAAATAAGCACATCTAAAACGGAATTTAGCACCGATTTTGATCCTTCTCTACCCGATGATTTTATGATCGAAGAAGACATTTAACTAAAATGAGATAATATTTTATTAAATAAAGATGCCTATGTAACAAAACGGTATAAAAGACATATAAATAAAAAGCGTTAGCTTTATTCTTGCATTTTCAAAATCGCCAATTTTAGAATGTTACCAAGAGTAGAAGTTAATGCTCGCGCTTGTTATAGGCGTGGGCTTTTACTTGTTTGGTAACACGGTGTTTGGCGATACCTGAAAATGCAGACAAAGTTTTAGCCCGCGTTTTTTATTTGTCTAAATCAGATAGGGCTAATATCTTACATTATTAACACATTTATAAACCATGGAATTAATGGAATTCCCAAAATGATACAAAGTTATGAAAAAAGTAATATTTACGTTGTTAGTGGTATTCGGCATAGCCGGGCATTGTTTTGCACAAAACAGTGCACCAAGTGGATTTAAATGCTTTGAGGCTAAATATGTTTATATAAACTACAAGCAGCCCATAGAGGGGTATAGAGTAAAAGCAAAGGTTAAATTACCTACTGAAAGTGTGTGCCGTTGTTATTCACTTTGTGGTAGTGCTGAAATTATTTTTCAAAAGGGGGGTAATTCATATACGTTTTATAATCCTTATTTTATAATAGAGGGATAAAAAAATAGGGATTGTTTAATGGATGTTTACCGTTCAGGATATAAAAAGTAGTTTTTAACTTAAAAAATAAGATTATGAAAAGAATGAAATTAATGTTGGTAGTATTAATGATGCTCATTTGTTCGTCAAATAGTGCTTTTGCGAGAGTAATTGATTCGGAATATTTTCATATCGAAGTTCCATCAAATATGGTAAGTGTGGGAGAATTAATGGGTCTAACACCTGATTTAGGATATATGTTGTCGGATAAGAGTGGTAATTTGTCATTGACAGTTGTAAATGTTCCAAATGAAAAAAATGTGTCGTTTGAGGAAATGGTACAACTTTTTGTGGAAAAACAAGCGAATAAATTTGGGGAATTAAAAAAAGTAGACAGCCAAAGTGATAATGAAACAAAATGTGTATTGCAAAGTAGAGATTTTTATTCGTTAATCCCTCCAATAAAAACGTACATTGTCGTTTTGATGAATAAAGAAAAGACTCATTGTGCTGTTATTATGTTAAATTTTACAGCGGCAAATGTTGATGATGCCGAATATATAATAAGAACGTATTTAGAGAAAGCTAATATAAAATAACCATTAAAAAGGTTGCATTTCAAAAGAATCGAAGTGCAACCTTTTTTCTGTTGTTGGTGATAATAGTGTTATTATACCATTAGCAACCATTTCCAAATGGGGCGTATCTTAATTTCATCACCACAATGCAAAGTTATTCAGTGGTGATATCGTTTGAGCAATGGCGATTGTTGCGTTGCAGTCCGGCAAGCTTCGCCCTTTTAATTGCTGAGTGCGAAAATATTTTCGAAAATTGCATCTGAGTCATTTCTGTAATATCTGAATGCGATAATGATAATATTTCTGCTCTTGGAAAAAATTCAGATATTGCAGTTGTTGGAGCATTATGATTGTGCGGACACACTTGTTGACACACATCACATCCATATACCTTGTTACCCAAATCAATATCGTTTGGCAATTCACCTCTATGCTCTATTGTGAGATAAGAATGACATCGACGCGCATCAACAATACCATTTAAAGATATAGCTTTTCCAGGGCAATGACGCACACAAGCATTACACCCCATGCAATCAAGTTCGCAAGGCGCATCGGGGATAAAACTCACTGTTGACAAGACAATTCCAACAAAAACGTATGAACCTACACCCGGAACTATAAGCATTTTGTTTCGTCCTACAAAGCCAATGCCCGATTGCTGCGCCCAATAACGCTCAAAAACAGGAGCCGTATCAACACACACTCGAGTCGCCCCTCCCCATTGTTCTTTAATAAATGAAGCCAAAAGCTCCAATCGTTGCCTTATAACTTCATGATAATCATCTCCAAGTGCATATAAAGCAAAACGGGGAGTATCTTTGTCACATACCGATGGATAATAATAATTAAATGCGGCAACAATAATGGATTTTACTCCTGAAAGTAATAAATCGGGATTTGCACGAACATCTCTATAGCGTTCCATATATGACATACCGCCTTGACAGCCTCGTTCAATCCACTCATTATACTTATCGATAATCGCCGATGGCACAACTGAGGCTTTCGCAACTCCGATAGCAGAAGCTTGAAGGTCGCGAGCGATACCCGATAATGCATCACTACATGGGAATGGGAAGCATTTCATATCCTTCTTCTTTGAGCCATTCTATAGCACGAGGAAGTGCATATTTTAAATTGCTTTCAGCTCGAAGAGAGTCGTGAAACACAATTATAGAACCATTTCGGGTATAACGTTTTACATTATCAAGCACATCATCGCCATTGCGTTTATAACTATAATCTCGAGTTACAAGATCATACATTATTATGTTGTAATGATTTTTTATCGCTCGGGCTTGAAACGGGCGCATGAGTCCATGAGGAGGACGGAATAAAGTAGAATCAATATATTCGTTGGCTTCAGTGATGTCGCGCATATATCGCAAAGTAGTTACTTTGAATCCTTGTAGGTGATGCATAGTGTGATTGCCATAACTATGTCCTCTACGTTTTATCTCATCAACAAGCCATGGGTGACGACGAGCATTATCGCCCACCATAAAAAAAGTAGCCTTTACTTCATATTTATCAAGCAAGTTCAATACCCAAGGGGTCACCTCAGGTATTGGACCATCATCAAATGTAAGATATACCGTGCGATGATGCTTCTTTTTTATACGCCATATCGCCTCGGGAAATAATATGCGATATAGTAATGGTGGTTGTTCAATGAGCATAATAACTAATTGCAAAGTGCATTACCGCATCATTCCACTTGCGCACTATACTCTAATTGTTGCCTATTAACTCCGAGTCGTTCAAAGAAGTTGTAGAAGACATCAATAGAATCGAGTTCCAATATATAATAATATTGAAGCATCGGATTTACAAAGTTATGCGCCTCAACATAAGGATAATTTATTTGATAAAAACGATATCGGGCATATAAAATATCTTCAATAGATACCCCTAACTCTTTAAGTTTTTTATCAAGGTCTCCACCTGTTTGTTTATAAAGAGCTATGCAATGAGGCAATGCTATATCCAATACATATTTTTCATGGTATGCAATAGACTTCAACTGCCAGTCTGACAAACTACTTAAATAAGGAATAAACTTAGTATATCGTTCAAGTCCTTTTTCAGCAATTTCCTTAGCTCGTTGTAAATCCTCGGTTGAGCCTGTCTCTTCTGAAATCTTAAGATACAAATCGGCAACCGTCGTTTCGGTATAATTCTCATATTGCATAACCGACTCAGGCATCTTCGACTCCATCAATTTAAGTATTTCGCGTGATTTAGCAAACGACTCATTCGCTTTCAATGTATCTTCCAATCCTTCATAATATAATTTTTCGGCAAGATCAATCATTGTGCTACGAGTTGTATTTACCATTCGGCGCACCGTTTCATCAAGATACAAATCGGCGTCTTCCTTATCAAGTCCACCCCAACGATATTGTTTGGTTATGACATCATACATCTTTTCTTCATTAATACCATGATTTTTTCCATCCCCAACTACGGCAGGTGTTACCTGATATGCCATACCTGTTTGCTGTAAATATGGTGTTAATCCTATGTGATATGAAGATGGCACTGTGACAGCAAAATATATCGGTCGATTCCACCCGTTCTCCGCACTCTTTGCAATCATATCAAGAGCCAAAATCTTATTCAATGTCATACCCGGTTCACCTTGACTTTTAAGATGTTTTGCCAATTCAACATATAACACATCATTAATCATATCACGTTGTGACTCCGGGATAATTCCCGATTCTATAACCTTATTACTATCTACGGGGATATAAACATTGGCATGACTTATTATGCGCAAGTCACCATAATCATTGGGGCGTTCATTTACTCCGCTATACAATTCCAATAATGCATCTTTTGCCGTAGCCACGTTCTTTGTCGGGACCATATAAGCATACTGCATACGGTCATTTCCATAATCTTTATATGACGCATACATATCAATAGCCGGACCATCATAATAAGGATGTTGCATTTGATTAGCATACCAATCGGTTGTAAGGTAACTCATATTTATCACTTTCACATCGGTACGATAGCCTTCAACTTCTTGTGCATACCACAATGGGAATGTATCGTTGTCGCCATTCACAAAAATGATACCATTCTTATCAACACTTGAAAGATAGTTCATTCCAAAATCACGAGCAGTGTAGCGACCGGAGCGATCGTGGTCATCCCATGTTTGCGACACCATTTGGATAGGGACAATCAAGCCTAACACCGCTGCCACAACAGCAATGGCAAGTGTTTTTTTGTCTTCGTGTTGCTCTGTGGGTTCAACAATTTTCGCATTTTTATATTTTCTCTTGGCAATCAATGATTTAATCCCTTCCCAAATGCCGGGAACGGCAAGACCAATCCATATTGCAAATGCATAGAAAGAACCTGCAAACGCATAATCTCGTTCACGAGGTTGCCCGGGAGTTTGGTTGAGATAAAGCACAATAGCAATACCGGTCATAAAGAACAAGAAGAAGATTACCCAAAATTGTTCAATACCACGTTTTGAAGAGAAAGCTTGCCACAAAAGTCCAATTATACCAAACAATAGCGGAAGCATATAAAACACATTATGACCTTTATTTCCCTTCCCATATTCATCAGGGAGGAGTGATTGGTCTCCTAAACGAGCATTGTCTATAAATGGAATACCCGAAATCCAGTTTCCTTGTGTTACTTCCCCATTCCCTTGTATATCGTTTTGACGACCGGCAAAGTTCCACATAAAGTAACGCCAATACATGTGATTCAATTGGTAATTGATGAAATAGGCGAGATTGTCGGCAAATGTAGGTATAGCCACGGTTTTAGTAACCAATCCCTTTCCACTTTCATACATTTGAATATCCTTTATATTAGCTTTACTTACATCATAGTTTATCCAATCTTTATAACCACTTACATGTGACGGAGTTGTACTATATATTCGAGGGAACAACATCTTCAACTCGGGGATTTCCTCATAGTCCATTTTATGCGATGCCACAATATACTTATCCGGCTCCTCTGGAGATGTTTTTATTACTTTTCGATATTCGGCACGACCTTGGGTTGTTACAGCCTCTCCTTGAGCATTGCGTAATACGGCTGACGCAGGCACATATTTTATGTTTGGTACTCCCGATTCTGAATCCTCTTGATAGTGTATAATATCTGAAAATACAGCTCCGCGAAACAACGGTCTTTCTCCATATTGTTCACGATTAAGATAAGAACTAAGCGCAAAAACATTATCGGGAGCATTCTGATTCATAGGAGGGTTTGCATTGGCACGAATCAATAATAACGCATAAGAAGAGTATCCAATAAAGATTACAAAAATACCGGTGATAATGATATTAAGAATGCGAATAGGCAGTTTTGACACAAAAACACAATAACCTACAAGTGCGATTATAAACAACACTGGTATAAGATAGCCTTCACCTATAAATGGCATTCCTGAAAATATTATACTCAAGCACGAAGATATTTTTATGCGAGCTATAGATTTTTGACAATAAATTTCATAAATAGCCCAAATAAACAATACAATAAGTAATATGGCATATATGAGTGTACCCATATTATAACTCATTCCAAAATTGTTTACAAATAATAGTTCAAAGTATTGAGCCATTTCTACAAATCCAGGGACTAATCCGTAGAGAATCAACCCCACTACAACACACGAAATACCAAGCGCTATCAACGAGCCTTTTGCATTGGTATTCTTAAATTTGCGATAATATATAACCAATCCTATTGCCGGAATACACAACAAGTTGAGCAGGTGAACAGCAATTGAAACACCTATCACATATGCTATGAGTATCAAATAACGATCACTTAAAAGACTATCGGCTCGATTTTCCCATTTGAGAACAAGCCAAAATACGAGAGCTGTACAAAATGATGAAAATGCATACACCTCACCCTCTCCAGCCGAGAACCAAAACGTATCACTCCATGTAAATGCCAACGCGCCACACAATCCGGCGCCAAAAATAACAACCATTTTTGTTAATGACACTTCAGTGGCATCATCTTTAACGATAAGACGACGCACAAGGTGTGTTATTGTCCAGAACAACAACAAGATTGTTCCTGCACTTAACAGTGCCGACATGGCATTGACCATAAGCGCAGCCATTGACATATCTCCACCGGCAAAATTAATAAAGAATCGTGCCGTCAACATCCATATAGGGTTACCGGGCGGATGACCTACTTCAAGTTTAGCTCCTTGTGAAATAAATTCGGGACAATCCCAAAAACTCGCTGAAGGCTCCATTGTGAGGAGATACGTTACTGCCGCAATGGCAAAACACAGCCATCCAAGCGCATTGTTAATTATATTATACTTTTTCATTATGAAATTGGTTTATCTTAAAAATAGGCTTAATCAGTTATATATTAATTTGCAAAGATAGCGCAAATAATTTATAATTCTTTTGATTGCTCAATGAATTAGCACTAATTCACTTAATTATTTAAATATTAATAGCATCAATGCTAATCATAACTTTACTGCTTCATAAATCCAAACAAAATACATTATATCGTCTTCATTGAGTGAATTGTCGAAAGAATTTCAACAGCAGTTTCAACTGTCTTAGCATTGTCGATCACAATACTACGTCGATTATTATTATCTCGGATATGACACTTTAATGGATTTTGTTGCAGATAATTAAGAATTTTACCAAACATGGGCGACTGATAATATGCCCTATTACTATCATCAACAAAATAAAGATACATGCGTTCTTGTTTTAATGAAACTTTTTCTATCCCCAACTGCCGGGCAAGACGCCGCAAACGAGGTATGCGCAATAATTCAGCCGTTTCATGAGGCACATTTCCAAACCGGTCTTTTAATCTTGATTTAAATGCCTGCAAATCAATCTCGCGTTCAATATTATCGAGTTCCTTATAAAGGCTTATGCGTTCACTCTCTTGTGGCACATACATTGCAGGCAACAGCAATTCCATATCGCTTTCAATCACACAATCGACAACATATTCTTTTTCATCATTATCTTCAGCCTCCATAACATCCGAAAACTCCTCTGTGCGCAATTCCACAACCGCCTCTTTTAAGATTTTTTGATATGTCTCATAACCAAGATCGGCAATAAATCCACTTTGCTCTGCGCCAAGCAAATTTCCTGCGCCTCGAATATCAAGGTCTTGCATCGCTATATGGATACCGCTGCCAAGGTCTGAAAAATTCTCTATCGCTTGTAATCGGCGCCACGAAACCGGGGATAATGGAATGTGTGGAGGCACCAGTAAATAACAAAAAGCCTTACGATTACTACGCCCTACCCTACCTCGTAACTGATGCAATTCGCTCAAACCAAAATTTTGAGCATTATTAATTATTATGGTATTAACATTAGGCATATCTATTCCCGACTCAATAATTGTTGTCGCTAACAATATATCATAATCATGATTAGCAAAGTCTATAATCACTTTTTCGAGTTTATCCGGCGACATTTGACCATGCCCCACAACCGTGCGGGCGTCCGGGATTAGCCGTTTCACCATTGCCTCAAGTTCATAAAGACCCTCTATGCGATGATTCACAATAAAAACTTGTCCATTACGAGATAATTCAAAATTAATCGCCTCAAGTATAATATCATCATTTAAAGCATTAACCGATGTGAGAATTGGATAACGATTGGCAGGAGGTGTGGTTATTGCCGACAAATCTCTTGCTCCCATCAACGAAAATTGCAATGTGCGTGGTATTGGGGTAGCGCTCATAGTGAGTGTGTCAACATTCACTTTCATTTGCTTGAGTTTTTCTTTTACCGCTACTCCAAACTTTTGTTCCTCATCAACAATAAGTAATCCTAAATCTTTGAATTTAACATCCTTACCGATAATTTTATGAGTCCCGATAAGTATATCTATTTTACCCTCAACCAAATCTGCAATTATCTGTTTTACCTGTTTGGGTGTTCTCGCACGCGACAAATAATCAACCCTTACCGGAAAATCCTTCAACCGCTCTTTAAATGTATTATAATGTTGATATGCCAATACTGTTGTGGGCACAAGCACTGCTGTCTGTTTATTATCGGTCGCAGCCTTAAATGCCGCGCGAATAGCCACCTCTGTTTTGCCAAAACCCACATCACCACATATCAATCGATCCATTGGTCTAACGCTCTCCATATCTGCCTTGACTGCCATTGTAGCTGTTAATTGGTCGGGCGTATCTTCATATATAAATGAGGCTTCAAGCTCTTGCTGCATATATGTATCGGGAGAAAAACTATATCCTGTTTCATTCTTACGCATAGCATATAATTTTATTAGATCCCGAGCAATATCCTTGAGTTTTGTTTTTGTTCGTTCTTTAATGCGATTCCATGCTCCTGTGCCTAATTTATTTATTTTAGGTGGCACACCCTCCTTGCCTCTATATTTTGACAATTTGTGCAATGCATGTATTGAAACAAAGATGATGTCATCATTTTGATATGTGAGTTTTATCATCTCTTGTGTTTTACCATTAACGTTAGTTCGCAGCAACCCGGCAAATTTACCCACCCCGTGATCAACATGAACAATATAATCGCCTACCTCTATCGCACTCAACTCTTTAAGCGACAATGCTAATTTTCCCGAACGCGCTCTATCGCTTTTAAGGCTGTATTTGTGAAAACGATCAAATATTTGATGGTCGGTAAACACACAACTCTTTGTGTCATGATCCACAAATCCCTCATGAATTACAGCTTCTACAGGAATAAAATCAATATTATCTCCTCTATCCTCAAATATTATCTTCAAACGTTCTATTTGCTTTGCACTTTCACTAAGAATATATATTTTATATCCTTCTGAAAGGAATTTCTTGAACGAATCACTGATAATATCAAAATTTTTATGATAAATTCCTTGTGGTGTGCAATTAAAATTTATTGAAGCTTTAGACTCGGCATCAGGTTGCAACGCCGATGTAAAATGCAGTTGACGGAATTTAGCGAATTTTTTTTCAAAATCCATAGCATCAACAACTTGATTCATCGCATTGCAATCACCCTCATTTGCAATTATCGCACTTTCTGAAAAAGATTCTCCTGCAATTTCTTTGATGCGACTAAGCGCATAATGCGCATCACGCACAGCAATAATTGTATTATCTTCTATAAAATCAAGCAATGATTCTCCATGGCTATGCTGCGACACATTTGATGTTATTGCGACCTGTTCAATGCGTTGTTGCGACAATTGTGTTTCAATGTTAAATGTTCGCATTGAATCAATTTCATCGCCAAAAAAGTCCAATCGAAACGGATATTCATTAGAATATCCAAAAATATCCAATATCGAACCCCGTGACGCGAAATGCCCTGGCTCATACACATAATCCACCTCTACAAAACCATTATTTCTAAGCCATTTAATGGTTTCGACCAAATCAACAGAACATCCCACTTTTAAATGCAATGTGTGTCGAGAAATTGCCTCTCGCGACGCTACTCGCTCAGCAAGTGCATCGGGATACGTTACCACATATCTCGGAGCATTATCACTATACCACCTATTCAACACCTCTGTGCGCAATATTTGTGACGGAGCATCAACTTGCCCATATTTTATATCCCGCTTATATCCCGACGGGAACATCAATACAGCATCTTCCCCAAGCATGCGTGAAATATCATGATATAGATACCCTGCATCATCAAGACCATCACCTATAATCAAAACCGGTTTGGATTGCTTAGGCATCGATGCAAACAACATTGCTACCGAGGAACCCGCCAATGAATAAAACGACATAAGCGACACATCACTCTCTATCAATTTATTTATTGCACGAAGTCGCTGATTGTTTATAAATTGCGACCCTATATCATTTATTGATATCATTTCGTTTCTTTGGCAGGATTTAGTATTGATTTGTATCGATTGACATCATGAAGAACATTAACAGCCTCATCAATTGCAACATCAGAGCGCAACCCTACTATAATTTGACCCCGCTGATAATAATAACGCCTCACTATTTCCTCAGCAAGATAACTGCTAATATCATCACGATTAGTGTCAAGATCCTTATTTAAATCATGACGAAGCATCTTCTCAAGGATATCAAATTGCATTTTCACACTATCGGTCATATATCCCTCATGCGTCGCAACTTTTCTTAAATCATCAAGACGCAATTCACAAACTTTATCATATTTAAATTTATCAGGGTCAATAAATCGCTTGAAGTCCTCATAAATAGAATCGGTTATAACAAATTCTTCAGGAGAAACAATCGACGATACGGTTGCCGCAAAACGATTAGCATAATCAAATGCCCAATGATTTACAACAATATTATATGTCAACCTATTTCCCTCGGGATATTTAACTTCCACATCAGGAGTTATCCCTCCTCCATCTCTTACCTCTCTGCCATTTCGTGTTTTAAACACTTTAGTAAGGCTGTCGGGAATACGTGCCACCGTTCCATCCGGATTACGGTGCGAATAATCTATAGCTTGAATGAGTCGCCCGCTGGGAATATAATATCTCTCGGTAGTAACTTTCAACACCCCATTATATGGTAACTGACGAGAACCTTGAACAAGACCTTTACCATAAGACCTATTCCCTATAATTACAGCTCGGTCTAAATCTTGAAGAGCGCCCGATACTATCTCTGAACTTGACGCAGTAGCTCCATTAATCAATACTACTATCGGTGTCTCAGTATCTATTGGCTTCGATGTTGTTTTATATATTTTCTCTTTAAGAACACTTTTGCCTCGAGTGCGAAGCACTTCGGTATTTTTAGGAACAAACAATCCCACGATTTTTATTGCACTTTCAAGCAATCCGCCTCCATTATTTCGCAAATCCAATACTATTGATTTCACTTTCGATTTTTTCAACTCCACCAATGCCTGTTTTACTGCATTTGCCGATTTTTCATTAAACGTTGATAGCATTATATAACCTATATCCCCACGAATAACGCCATAGTATGGCACCGGCTCTACCTGTATTTTACCTCTCACTATATCAAAGGTTATTATTGAATCGGCAACATAAGGACGCTTAATAGTCAACTTCAACCGAGTTCCGGCTTGACCCCTCAATCGAGAACTCACCTTGTCGCTTTTCCATCCCAAAACCGTGTCTCCGTCAATTGCAACAATCAAATCCCCCGGGCGCAAACCGGCTTTTTGCGCAGGAGCTCCCTCTTGTGGGTCTGATATATACACATTATTATCTCTTTGCATAATTACCGCACCTATTCCCGCATATTCTCCCGAAGATATTGTTTTAAAATCCTCCTGCTCTTCTTCCGATATATACTCGGTATAAGGGTCTAATTCCGACAACATCGCATCAATAGCGGTTTTCATAGATTTATCAGCGTCAATACTATCTACATAATTTATTTGCAACTCTTTATATAGAGAGTTAAATATATTAAGATTGCGAGCTATGGCACTTTTGTCGCTACGCGTAGCCGCAACCACACCGAATATTGAGAAAACAAATATTCCCAAAATCACACATATTATAAATTTTCTCATTGTCTTCATTTGCTGTATATATGGTTTAAATATAAAATGAATGGCTAAGTTACATAATATTATAACACCAATAACACATTTTATATCAAAAAAGAATTAAAAATAACTTTTTAAATAAGTTTTTTGCGACAATACTTGCATATTTCAAATTTTGGGATTAATTTTGCATCGCAATTTTGAAAAGAGTTGCACTTGCTTCAGTAGCTCAGTTGGTTAGAGCACCTGACTGTTAATCAGGGGGTCGTTGGTTCAAGCCCATCCTGAAGCGCTTCATAATAAAAGTTTAGTTGGTTAATATTGCTTCAGTAGCTCAGTTGGTTAGAGCACCTGACTGTTAATCAGGGGGTCGTTGGTTCAAGCCCATCCTGAAGCGCAAAAAAGAGATTGCAGTGATGCAGTCTCTTTTTTGTTGTGTCGCCACCGGAAAACGAGTTTCATTTCTAAATGGCTCTATATCTTCACATTAAAGAATCGCAACAAACGTAATCTCCCACTATTGCTCCACCTAAATTCTGCACCATTTTGCAGTGTCTCGCAGAGTCGAGTTCCTACTTTGATGCAAAGGTAGTGCTTTATTTTGAAATACAAGCAAATGCCTTGAAATTTTGCTCCACCGCAGTTCGGAATCCCTATTCTTATCTTCTATTAAGATTGTTAAAGGCATCAATCAGCAAAGATATACCATCAATTACAGTCATTGTTCCGTGTTTAACTATCTGCTGATGACACTCTTCAATTTGCCGTTGACATTCAACAGCAAGATTATATTCTTCTATCGTATAAGAGCCTATAATCTGAGCTTTGGATACAATGTAATTGCATATTTGAGACAGTTCTACAATCATTGAACGAAAACGAGCAATTTGAGCTACATTATATACTAATGATGCTCCACCAACAATCATTCTTGCCTTTTCATCCTTTATTGCGGCTACCTTTGCTGCAATGAAAGCAACATCTATTACAGAATTATTCATATCTAACCGTATTACTAAAATGGTTCATAATCATAACCTATCATAAAATATAGAAAAAGTGTGATTTTTGCATATTATATGATAGATTGAGCAAAATTACTTATTGCTTGTTAAGCTATTTTTCAAAGCGATACCCTTTGCTGTCAAGCGGTATTTTTGCAGTTTACTTCGTTTTTCATTTGGTAGAGTAAACTCTATATAACCTTCTTCAAGAGCAGGCTTTATATATGTACTGCGGAAATATGTTCGGTGCTTAATACCAATTAAAGATTGTAAGGTATCTCTATCAACTTCTCCTTCAATGCAAGTAACAATAGTTCTAATAGCTTTAGATACACTTCCAACATCATGAGCAGTATCATGAGCAGTATCATGAGCAGTATCATGAGCACTTATAGGCAAAGTTATACGGATAAAGTTGTCTGTAAACTTGAAACAATCTTCGCCATAAGCACGCAAAATACGAGGAATGCCAGAGCCTAATGACTCTACCAATTCCACATCGCGGTAGATACGCATCAATTCTTTATTGCGTGGTATCGAGATACCATTGAAGAACTCTTCTCTTGTGAGCGATTCGGGCAGACGACCGGCAGAGGTTATTTCAAGTCTATCGGGGAATATCTCAAATTTGGGCGGTACTTCAAACGAATAATCGTTATGCACTATTGCATTGATAACAGCCTCGCGCAAAGCGACCTTATTCCACAATGGAGTCTCAATACGTTCCATCGGGGTTATCGTTGCAGCAACCTTGTTTTCAATATCCAATTTTGACAACACACTTTTTGTTGCCTTTATGAGGGAGCAATAACCATATTCATTGTTCTCTACCAAATCGCAACGATCGAGGCTTGAATACTTTGCCACTTTGATTGAATTGCCATTCTCGTCAGCCAACAGATATGCCACATAGTTGTACTTGCCATCATCTGTAAGCAACTCCAATGTTCGCTTGAAGTTATCATTGAGCCTCTTGCCTCGCTCATCGTAGTAGATACGTAACTGCTCAAAACTCAAATCTTGGCGGTTCGATACAATACGCCCGATAGAATTTCGAGTACGCATAGCAAACAAGCGATCAATCTGCTCTTGTGGCATCGGCTCGGCAGATGTTCCAACACGCATATACGCACCTCGCGGAGTCATTCCATACTTCGTTTTGAAATATGGCTTTTCAATTCCACTCGCCACAGTAACTTTGATAATGCTATGTCCATCCTTTTCCTCCTCGGCAATATCAAACAATCCCATAGCAGAAGGAGAGATATTGTGCTTTATGCGGTCTTTCAACCTGAGCATGCAATCATCTACATCACTGACGCCTACAGTTGAACCGTCTTTATCAATTCCAATATAGATGTACCCACCCTCCTTGTAGTTAAGGAACGCCACAACCTCCTTCTCAATATCAAGTTCTGGAGTCAATTCTCTTTTATATTCTATACGATTAGTTTCGGTCATCTTAAAATTAATATATTAATCATTATATTTTTTGAAATTCTCCGCTTGTTCAAAGATTTCTTTGAATACCTCATCATTGGTAACAGGAGGATATCCATACTCAGCCAAGATGAGAATTAAATCCATTTTTAGCTCAGCTTTAATGTCGTCTCTCTTTGCCCAATCTGTATATTTAGACTTATCATCAACAATTTTTTTAATTTCGCTAGCCAATATCTTTGCCTTATCTTCTGGATAGTCAAAACCGAATTTATTAGCAACTGCAATAAGAATATCATAAAATGCTTTTTCTTCGTATGTTATCCCTAATTCATTAAACGACCTCTTCTCTTTGTTAATCTCTTTGAGCAACTCGGCCATTTGATTAGCAACTTCGGTGAGGACTTCATCTGCAAAGATGGCACTATCGCTACGATCATTATATTTGTTAACAAGCGTATTTAGTCGTTTGGTGAAGTCTATTCCCTTAATTTTATTAACCTTTTTATATTCAGAGATTACCATCTTGAGAAGCCGCTCCATAAGTTTAACTTTAGTATTTGGCATTTGGAGTTTGGCTAACCTCTCCATATACTCCTCGCTTAATAAGTCAAGATTTTCCTTGTTATTCCCGATTTGAATTATCTCCTCTACGCTTTCTGATAGTATTGCCTCCTCTATCATTTTACTCACTCGCTGATTCATCTGGGCCGCGTCGGGAGTTTCTCCCTTAGTAAGTTTATATATTATAGAGCGTACTCCACAGAAGAAGTAAATATCTTCACGCTCCACTGCAGATATTTGTTCGCTATTACAGCACATATTAAATGCCGACTTCAACTTCTTCGTATGCCCCATAAAGAGGATTTCGGTTTCTTTGGTTGTTTGCGCAAATTCAGCACCTTTGTTCAAGCAGTCCAACTGTTCTAATGGAGACCCTGTGGAGAACATCTTATAGTCATACTTTGCAAACATGCGACGAAGTATATCGAGCTCATCTTTTACCATTGCAATAGATTGCTCAATCGTCTCTACAGAATCAGCATCAGTCTCACCTGTTGCATATCGCTTTAAGGCGGTATTCATATTATTCTTTATGCCAATATAATCCACCACCAAGCCCTTATCCTTACCTGGATATACTCGATTTACGCGTGATATTGTTTGTACAAGTGTATGTTGTTGCAAAGGCTTGTCAATGTACATTGTGTCAAGACACGGCACATCGAAGCCCGTGATCCACATATCTACAACGATGGCAATCTTGAAATTAGATTTCGGATTCTTAAACTGAACATCTAATTTCTTTCTATCTTCGTCTGTTCCCAATAGGTTATACAATTCTTGCTCATCATCCTTGTTGCGAGTCATCACTAATTTTATGCGCTCAATGGGTAGAGGACTATTCCCATACGGGGCTAACGGCTCTGCGACCATACCATATTGAGGCAATGACATCACATTGTTTGTTGGTAGCTCTGCCCATTCAGGACGCAGTGCAACAATCTTTTTGTATAAGTTATATGCAATAGCACGATTTGAGCATACAAACATTGCCTTACCTTCAACGGTGCTACCTTCGGCTATACGAGCCTCATAGTGAGCTATGAAATCTTCGGCAACAGCTTGTAGACGATCTGGGTCACCTAATATGCGTTCCATCTGCGTAACAGCTCGCTTACTCTCCTCAATCTGATACTCATTCGTGCCCTCTTCAGCGCATTGCTGATAATATTTCTCAATCTCTTGCAGTTTTGCACTATCAAGCAGAACCTTTGCTGCACGGCCTTCATATACTATGCGACGAGTAATATCGTCAGCCACAGATTCCGTCATTGTATAGGCATCCACCACATCTCCAAATACATCAATTGTTGCATCAATAGGCGTGCCTGTAAAGCCTACATAAGTTGCATTTGGTAGTGAGTCATGCAGATACTTTGCAAAGCCATAACTACGCTTTACGCCACTCTCCGTTTGGTGCACTTGTAATGACAGGTTCGTCTGTGAGCGATGAGCCTCATCTGAAATACAGATTATATTCGCTCGTTTTGACAGTAGCTGTATATCTTCGGTGAACTTATGTATCGTCGTAAGAAATACGCCACCACTTGTTCGCCCCGCCAAATACTCTCGTAATTTCGCACGGCTCTCTACCTCAACCACGCAGTCGTCGCCAATAAACTTTTTGGCTGTACCAAACAGTTCCGAAAGTTGGATGTCGAGGTCAGTGCGGTCTGTAATAAGTAAGATTGTCGGACTTGCAAACTCACGGCTACGCATCAACATTCTTGTTAGAAAGAGCATCGTGAAGCTTTTCCCACAACCCGTTGCTCCGAAGTATGTACCTCCCTTACCATCGCCATCTGCATTTAACTTTGAGTGTTGGCGTATGTTGTTGAACAACTTATGTGTCGCAAAGAACTGTGGATAGCGGCAAACAATCTTCTGCTCTCGCTTTGACGAGTCGGGCAGAAATACAAAGTCTTTGATTACGCTAAGTAGCCTATCTTTGCGGAATAGCCCCTGCACCATCGTAAGTAATGAACTTACTCCATCTGTCGCCTTGTCTGTCGCCTCCACCTTACGCCACGCATAGAAGAACTCGTAAGGGGTAAATAACGAGCCATACTTGCTATTTACACCATCGCTGATAACTACAAATGCATTGTACTTGAACAGCTCAGGAATATCTCGACGATAGCGCACGGTCAATTGCGTAAAGGCATCCTTTATTGTAGTCTCCTCCTTTACGGCGCTCTTGAACTCCAGCACTACCATCGGCAAACCATTAATGCATATTATACCATCGGGGATACGCTTCTCTAAGCCCTTTATCTCCAACTGGTTTACTATGCGAATAATGTTATTTGCCTCTGCGCAGAAATCTATTGGCTCTATAAAGAGGTCGGCCTTTGAGGTATCTTCTCGCTTAATGGCAAAGCCTTCAGTAATCAGACGATAGGTGTGCACATTGTTTTCGTATAACGAACCACCTACATTTGCCGTTAGTCGCGCAATTACACTCTCCATCTCCAACGAAGTTATATTCTGCTCAGCATAACGACATCGAAGATATGCACGCAAATCATCGCGAAGCAAAACATCGCTCAGCTCCTTGTGTATATCCTCACCACTCGTATATGTGTAACCCTCCTTCTCGAATAGCTCCATTATAGCCATCTCAAGGGCATGCTCGTTGAAGTGTGTCATGTATCTATCTTAGAATATTAGTATTTTGTTATTTAATGACCTCTTTAACTTCCTTCGCAAGATTAAGAAAAGTGTTTAAATTGATATTGTCTTTCGATATTTCTGCATCTAAAGATTGTTCTGATAAACCATCTGGTGATGACATGTGATTTTTTATCAAATGATCCAATACATGACATATTTTATCAGAAGCAGAATTCACATCGGTACTAATGTGGTTTATAGCCAATAAAAGTCCCTCAACATAATCGATGTGATGTAATACATTTGCAACTTGAATCAACTGTCGTTGAGCTCTATTCATTTGAGAAATACACACCCATAATAAACCACCAACAATAGGTACTGGGATATAAAATGGAAGATAATCCATCCACTTATCTGCATCTTCCCAATTTGATAAATAGTTCCATTCAAAAACAATTAATGCACAAAATACAGCAATCCCCAAAAAGGCATATATATAAAACATCCAATTCAATCGAGTTTTTTCTGTCTCTAGATGCGATATATGTTCTTTTAATTCTTCAAATGCCTTTGAAATTTTTCCTTTTATATTATCACGTGCATCTAATTTCTTTTTTAACTCATCCTTTTCGATTTCGTACTGTTTAATTTGTTCTTTGATACTTTCAAGTTCATTCTCCTTCTCTTGATGCTCAGCATTTTTTTGCTTTAAATTTTCTATTTCTTTGTTTAGAGCATTCTCTTTTTCTTGTAATTCGCTTATTTGTTGAGTATAATAATTCTCTGAATTATTATCTACATTGGTATAACACAATCTAATTAAATTGTAAATACACCTGCGAATATGTGCTAGATATATTTTTTCATTATTTTCATTAACGGGTCCTGAAATGTGTTCTAGACATGATTTAATCTTTTGTGATATATATTCAATTTTTTCTATGTTTCTATAAAAACAACTGGGGTCCGTTTCAAATATGGAGAATAAATTATTAATACGTTTCTGTAGTATAATTGATTTATTAATTTTTTCATTTTCCATGCACTCTTTTAAAAGGAGTTGGAACTCTCTCAACATAATGTTATTTCCCATACTTTCCATAATTCATTTATTTTTATTGCCCCATCTTAGCTAAAAGCAAAGACTGTAAGTCGGGTTGTTTTCATTTATTGGTATCGACTCTACCAAATATTCTTGCGAGTTACTTGATATCTGGCTCTCTGCCTATCCATATATTCTCTATAGGCTTGCTGGTCAGATACCCCTTCAATATTGCAATGAGGGCATCTATATTTCCCATTCTCTGTAAACATCTGTATTAGCTTTCGCTCGCTATCCCAGCAATGCGAGCAATAGAAAATTTCGTCATTGCTTTCTATCGTCACATACAAACCGTTATGCCTTACTATTGCAGCTTCAAGATCTTGTTTCTTCCGCAATTCAGTATTCTCTGCTGTTAAACGATTGATTTCGTTTTGCATTTCCAATGCTTGGGCGCTCAAATCTACCAATTGTCTATATAATTCTATATTGTCGGCTTGTTGCACAACTTTGGCAACATCCTTAATACCTTCGTAAAGTCCCATAATCACTCGTCTCTTTTTGTTATAGATCGTTTTACTGATTCAGGAAGTTGATCATACAACCCAGCAATCTCTTTTGGTTCAGATATCATTCGACTAACAATGATATTTAAAAGTCGCATAAGCATTGTCGCAGTCCCAACATCATCAACATCGAATGCAATTTGACCAGGATGTACAGCTTTATTACCTACAACTCGAACGACATCTAATGCCTGCTGTACAGAAACAGGCAAACCCTTCTTTACCAATTCACCGATGTTTTTGTTTATATCTCTGTCGTTCTCTCCTAATTCATTACATAGACGGTCAATGGCTAATCGAAGTAATGCACAAGCAGCACGAGGGGACTTATTATATATCAATTCTGCCTCATTATATAGCTGCTTTACCTCTTCAGGCATATCTGGATTTGGCTCTTCTGCAACAATGTCTGGATATGCATATAGATTATCTACCCATACTATATGTTTTGCACAGTTATGACAAGTTGCTACTTGTACCCAACTATTTCCACCACATTGAACTTCTTGAAACCCTATCATCTTCTTATCAATATAACTAATGCAGTGAAAATGCATCAAAGAAATAGCTCCACAATGAGGGCAGGTAAATGACTTTTTAAAAGTTGCTGGTTCTATATATTTAATTCCCATAATCCATTTATTTTTATTGTCACATCTTAGCTAAAAGCAAAGACTGTAATTCGGTTAGATTCTTGTTTTCTCGGTATCTTAAAATTATCTTATTTAAGATGGTTGTAAAATTAGATTTTATTGACTCATCATCAAATATTACAATTGGTTGCTGTGCTATTAACTCTTGGCTCAAATTTTCTTGTGCTCCACCGTTTGCTAATTTCTTAACATCTTCTTGGTTTGCCAACAAGTGAAAGAATAGATATGCTGCATCATTTTTTGTGTGGCATATCATATTGCAACAAGCTTGATTAGTTGTCGTTTCACAATCTATATAAGCTACTTGAGCTGCTGTTGCACCATACATAGCCATTGTTACAGTTCCGACTGGAATTAATCTCGCAGAACTATTATCCAAACCTTCTTTGCTTATATATTCTTCAATATCAACAATTATATTGTTGTGAACTTCTCCCGATTTGAGCCAGCGATATTCTTTTTTATCCCAGTAAAGGTTGTTGGTGCGACTTGGAGTTCCGCCAGATTTCATATCCTTGCAGAAGTTGGCAATGGTTCCCATTCTCCAGCCGGTGGGGAGGTTTTCTTTGTCGATGCCATCAACAAACATTTTGCGGTAGAGGGTTTGGGCGGCGGCTTCGAGCGTGGAAATCATCTGCTCGTTCAAACGAATACGCTTACTCAAAGTCTCATACTCCGCAACTATCACCCTCTGTCGCTCAATAGATGGGATAGGAAGTTTCATATCACAGAAATCTTCCCATGTCAGACTGCCACGAACACCTCCAACTGCATAGAAACTGGCTTCTCGGTCAAACTCTTTGCGAGAAAACCACATCATCAGATACTGAGGCATAAGTATCGACTTATCAATAACCTCAAACATTGGGTATGCAGGCGACATAATTGCAGTAGCATTTTCAAACATTGCAACGGGCATCTTACCGTCACGACTTACCTGCATAAGACTACAAGCAAACTGCTCCTTGCGTATAACCTTATAGTTTGACAGGTCAGCACCAATAACATTTGCCACAGATGGAATAAATGCTTTGTTTATAGTCAAGCCGACAAGTGTCGTAACAGATAAATCTCTATTACGCACATCCACCTCACGGATATAATCTCCTAAACGCTTATAGTTCATAGTTATAATTGATTGATAAGGTCGTCAAGTTTTTCGCCTTTGACATATCCTCTTTTTACTTTGTTAAATGCTATTTCAGATAATAACCCTCGTTCAAGTAACCCAATAACATCGGTTTTTGCAGTAGTTGGTGAAATTAAAAACTTAACTTGAAGGTCTTTTATCGTCAGTACTTCTTTAGGGCTCTCGGCGAAGATTCTTAAAATTTGTGCTTGCCGTTCGTTTAGATTCCCTAATTTGAGAAATGCATTAGCCGATTGTTTTTCTTTTTGTTTCTTTTTAATATAGTCTTGTAGTTGTTTGAATGATTGTTCAAGAACTTTGAGATTATATATGATAAAATATCCTAAGTCCATTTTGTCACATTCGACGTATAGATATGCTTTTTCGTAAGATTTTTTTGACTTTGCGATAACACGAGATATAGATAGGTATTCGATGAGCCAATAACCTTGTTTAAGCATATACCAATAGAACAAAGCACGAGCAGTTCTGCCATTACCATCGGCAAAAGGGTGCATATATGCCAGCATAAAATGAATGATAATGCCACGAATAATAGGATGAACAAATACCTGAGCATCTGTTTCGTTGAAAAAATCGCATAAATCTTCAATGAATTGGGGTAATTCTTCGTGAGGAGGTGGAGTATGTACAACCTCGTGAGTAATGGCATTTTCTACTACAACGTCATCGTTGTCGCGTAATCGACCTGCATCTTCGGGATTGTGAAGGGTGTTTTCGATCATCAAACGATGAATGTGAAGTATTGATTCGGTAGTTAAAGAGTTTCCTTTATTCTCAACAATGTATTGAATTGTTTGATAGTTGTTGACTATCATTTGTTGGGATTTATCTTTTGGGGAAATCTTTTTACGAAGCATCTCTTTTGCGACTTTACGTGTTGTTGCGGCTCCTTCCATTTGGCTAGAGTAGATGGCTTCTTCCATTAGAGAACTTATTAGGTATTTTTCTCTATTTTCTTGAGGAATTACAGAATCATTTGCCCATGATCCTCCGAAGTTCATGTCAAATTCATGGCAGAGTCGTTGCATACGATTGGTTAGTCCAAACATGATTTTATATTTATCCCATGGATAAACATAGCTCATAATACGAGAGGTCTTTACGTATGACCATAGTTTGTGATGTGTAGGGCAGCCTTCTGGGAGATTTTTATATTTGATGCTATCCCAATATTCGTATTCATAATTGATTTTGTCAATTAGCTGATTTAGCTGGGTGTTATAACTGCTGGATTTGTCATATAACACTTCAGCAAGCTCTAGGTCTGAAATATGAGGAGGAAATTCAATCATATATATTTGTTATAAAATTTAATTGCAAATATATGCAATCCTTTCCAATTTTGCAAACATTGGAGAGGATTTTGGAAGCTGATAGATGGCGAAAAACGAATAACTCTTTCCAATTTTATGAATATTGGAAAGAAATGATGTGGCGTTAATGCCTATTTAGGATATTAATTAATCTCAGATATGCCATAGGGGTTAAATCCAAAGTGCTTAATAATTTTAGCCTCACCAGTTGATGTTATTCCTATGACATACACATCTAAATCATTGATTCGGTATGATTGAATATAGTAATTATGTGGTCTTTTATTTAATTCACTATTGATAGTAATCATTTCAGATACATCAACAAGATTTATTGTAGATTCTTGTATCTTTTCAAGTTTAATAATCTCTTCTTTTTGTGCAATAAGCTCAATAGCCATAGCTGTTGCGCCATCTTTATCTATAGAGACTATTTTATCCCTATTAAATAGCTTTTTTAATTTCTTGCCAATGCCAATCCAACCATCTATGCCATCATTTATTTCAGTACCTAATTTTAATACTTCTAGTCCAATGTTTACAATAAGCAAAAGGACTAATAGATCAGCTCCAGGTCCAATATTTACAAAATCGGTGGTATGTATATTATCAAAATCAACTCTTTTTGAAATTTGTTCGTTATCATACTCTGATATTTCTAATGTTTCATCACAAGAAAGACCTTCGCATAAATCAAGATCTAATAAAATTTCCATAATTGTCTATTTAATGGGATAACCTAATTTCTCAAATAAATCTTTCAATTCTTTTTTTGACTCCTCTTCTTGATTAAGCAGCTCTTGCATTTCGGATTGAAGTTCACGCATCTTTGCTTCAAAATCAATACCTTCATCTTTGTTCTTAAATTCAATATATTTACTTGGCACAAGGCTCCAACCTTTGTTTTCAATTTCTTCTAAAGGAGCAGAGTAGCAATATTCGGGAATGTTTTGATAAGAGGTCTCATATCCTTCACGTTGCCAATTATGGATATTGTGCGCGATATCGGCAATTTGTTCTGGCGAAAATTGGATATACTTCTTCTCAAATGGCTCTCCCCATTGGCGAAGATCAACAAACAAAACCTCATTCTCGCGATTGCGATATTTGACAATTTTTCCATTTTGCTCAATAGTGCGAGCTTTGCGATTGCTGGCCAAAATCCAGAGTGTAACACTGATGTCGGTAGAGTAGAACATATTGCGAGGAAGGATGATAATAGCCTCAACAAGGTGGTTTTGGAGTAGTTGACGGCGAATGCTTAATTCAGTGCCGTCCCCACTTAATGCCCCATTTGCCAACAAGAAACCTGCAACACCGTTACTCGACAACTTTGACACGATATTGAGAACCCAACCATAATTTGCATTGCTTGTAGGAGGTACATCATAGCCGTACCAGCGAGGGTCGGCTTTCAGCTCATTATCCTCACGCCACGACTTCTGGTTGAATGGAGGGTTCGCCATAATGAAGTCTGCCTTCAAGTCCTTATGTTGGTCGTTGTGGAATGTGTCAGCAGCCAACTCACCAAGATTACTTGCAATACCGCGAATGGCGAGGTTCATTTTTGCAAGTTTATAAGTCGTATTTGTGTACTCCTGACCATAGACAGAGATATCGCGTTTATTACCGTGGTGAGCTTCGATAAACTTCATACTCTGCACGAACATACCGCCCGAACCGCAACAAGGGTCATAAATCTTGCCTCTGTATGGCTCGATAATTTCGGCAATTAGGTTGACAATGCTCTTAGGAGTATAATATTCACCTTTGCCCTTGCCCTCAGCAATAGCGAACTTTGCAAGGAAGTATTCATAGACACGACCAATGAGGTCATTTTCAGGATCTTCGAGCGTGTCAATTTTGTTTATCTCATCGAGTAGTGCTGCAAGTTTTGCACGATCTAGGCCTAATCCGGAGTAGTAGTTGCCTGGGAGTGCTCCTTTGAGAGTAGGATTGCTATCCTCAATCGCTGACAATGCCTTGTCTATTTTAATAGCAATATCATTCTGCTTGGCATTCTCCATAATGAAACTCCAACGGCTTTGCTCCTCGATATAGAAGACATTCTTGGCATTGTAGAACACTGCTTGATCCACAAATGCTCCCTTACCTTCTGCGATAAGTTCATTGCGCCGCTCATCGAATCGGTCATTTGCATATTTAAGAAATATCAGACTCAACACAACATGCTTATACTCCGATGGTTCAACCGAACCGCGAAGCTTATTTGCTGATTCCCATAAGGTCTCTTCTATGCTCTTTATTTTGGGTTGTTTCTTTGCCATATATGGATTTATTTCATTTTATGCTCAATAAATCGCTGTCTAATCTCCATTTCGTCTTGAAGAACTTGTTTACCATATTTACTCATCTCTTTCACTGCATTTGCATACAATTCCTTGCGACGACGCTTCTGCTCTTTATCTAAAAATGGATTATTGTCTACACCTTGATCGTGAATTTGTCTAATTGACTGCATTACACTTTCTACTTTCACATCATCAATACTAACACCTTCACGAGCAAGTCGTTGTAATTCTAATAATTCGTTATATAGGTCTAATAGTTTGTTCATATGTAAATCTTGGCTTTAATTTATCAATTCCTTCGTTTCTACATTTAGTGTTTTCGCAATTTGCGACAGCATCTCCAACGATGGTTGCATTTTGTTTGAGCACCATTTGGAGACTGTTGAAGGGTCTTTGCCCAACTGCTCGGCAAGCCATTTGCCGGTTTTCTTTTGTTCAACCAATACTACTTTTAGTCTATTTAAATCTTTCATTATTTACACATTTTATTGGCGTATTCCGCAAATTTAATGCAAACCGAGGCAAGAACAAAATAATTTCATTTCTTTTTTATTGTGAGGTGCAGCTTAAATTATCAAAATTTAGTGATAATATGCGAAATCTCTCTTTTTGAAGTAACTTTTTTATCGCATAAATTGTGATTTTTATAATTTAAGAATGAAAATTCGGGCAGCTTATATGAATATTCGGAGCATAAAACTTGTGCATAAAGGGAAGGTATTTACAATATAAAAGCACCTATCCACCCGACTTTGGAGGGTAGGATCCCGACAGGTAGTTTTGGAAAGTAGAAAACCAGTATTGCAAAGTTGTTATCGTGGCAAGTTTTGACTTTATACCCGATAGGGTGTAAAACACATACTAAAACAATAAAATTATACCCGATAAGGTGTAAATTGAAAAACTTTCATTATCTTCGCACCCGATAGGGTATAATTTATTGTATTTATGGAACAGACAACACTTTCAAAATATGTAAAGGCGATGCGTAAGCAATACAACCTTACGCAGGTGGAGCTTTCCGAGAAGTCGGGAGTTGGTTTGCGTCTTGTTCGTGAATTGGAGCAGGGCAAGCAGACTTTACGCCTTGATAAAGTAAACCAAATATTAAATCTCTTTGGTAGCGAAGTTGGTGTCGTGTCAATGACTAAAACCGATGAGCGATGAAACAGGCTGTTGTATTTTTACGTGGCGTAAAGACGGGCATTTTGACGGAAGATGAGAATGGCTACACATTTGAGTATTATGCCGATTATCTAACCTCTGCCGATGCGGAGGCGGTGAGCCTTACCTTGCCGTTGAGCAATAAACCTTACCTTGATAAGGTGCTATTTCCATTTTTCGATGGCTTGATTCCCGAAGGTTGGCTTTTGGATATTGCCGAGAAGAATTGGAAGATTGATGCTCGCGACCGTATGTCGTTGCTCGTTGCGTGCTGCAAGGATTGTATCGGCGCAGTAGGTGTTGAACTCATAATCAGTGAGGAGGAATAGCGTATGGCAAAGTGTCTATATTGTTACAAGGAGTTGAACGAGGGTGAGAAGGATTTTCACAAGGCTTGCTCAAAGAAGATGTTCGGCACGCCGAGTGTTCCCGAATTGCCATATATACGCGAGAACCTGACCGACCTTGCCAAACAAGTAATCCGCAACCAAACGACCTTGACGGGTGTTCAGGCAAAGTTGTCATTGGATATAAACAAGGGGGACAGGAACGAAACTGATCGTTTTACCATTGTTGGCTTATGGGGACGATACATATTGAAACCTCAAACCGACCGCTTTGCTCATTTGCCCGAATTGGAGGATTTGACAATGCACCTTGCAGAGTTGGCGAAGATACAAGTTGTACCCCATAGCCTTATTCGTTTTGCTGATGGCGAGTTGTGCTATATAACCCGCCGCATCGACCGTACAGCCAACGGTGATAAACTCCCGATGGAGGATATGTGTCAGCTTACAGAACGACTGACCGAACATAAATACAAAGGCTCGTATGAGCAGATTGCAAAGGCGATACAGCGATTTTCGGCTGTACCCAAGTTGGATATGGTAAACTATTGGGAGCAGGTTGTCTTTTCGTGGATAACGGGCAATGCCGATATGCACCTGAAAAACTTTTCGCTATATAGCAAGGAGCAGGGAAAATATTTGCTTACTCCTGCATACGATATGCTCTCCACCGCATTGGTTATGCCCGAAGATACCGAGGAATTGGCACTGACCCTTAACGGCAAGAAACGCAAAATCAAAAAGGCTGATTTCGTAACCTCAATGCAAGCATCGGGGTTAGAGGAGAAGGTTATAAATAACATCTTTGCCAAATTCGCAAAGGCAAAAGATAAATGGTTTGAATTTATCGACCTATCGTTCTTGCCAAACGAAATGAAAGAGGCATTCAAGGCTATCATTGCCGAAAAGTTGAGCCTGTTGGCATAATACGCAACGCTAAAGTTTCTATAATAGAGTCCAAAATTAGATTAAAAAACAATATAAACCAAAAGAGAGTCACATTTCTGTAACTCTCTTTTGCTGTGGTGCCACCAGGAATCGAACCGGGGACACAAGGATTTTCAGTCCTTTGCTCTACCAACTGAGCTATGGCACCGTTGTTTTTGCGATGCAAAGGTAGGCAATATATTTTAATTCTGCAAATTTTTTTATAAAATTTTGTTGCAGGCTCAATCAAACCCTCAAAAATGGAGTTGGGAAGTGTATAATAACTGAATTTTGTTATTCCAACGTGAGCGATTTTATAATTTGTGGAATTTGAGTGTTATCTTTTATTCCATTGAAAGATTGCGCCCCCACACCAATTGCAAATAATGGCACAGGGTCACCGGTGTGTCCGGTAGCAACCCATCCAAAACCGGTTTTATTGTCTATAATCTTAAATACCTCAACCGAAAATTCATTAAAAGAATTATATAGCGTTTTTTGATCGGCAGAGTTACGCATCTTAAACGTGTTATCAAATTTTTCAATAAGATTCTTTTCTTGGGCATCTGAAATTTGAATCTTATCCCAAAATCCAAAAAGGGCTTTGAGTTCGGCTTTCATGTCATTCCATGTATATATGCGTCGAGAATTGAGAATTGCTTTTGTATAATTACCAAATTGGTCTTTCGACATTCGTTGGCAATCAACGAGCGACATATCCCCAAAACGCACAGCCAACCCTCCGGTGTTATGGTCGGCAGTCACCACGATAAGCGTTTCATCGGGATGAGCAAGATAAAAATCGTATGCAATTTTTATGGCTTGGTTAAAGTTCAATATCTCTTTAACAACAGCTCCACCATCATTTGAATGTCCGGCGTAGTCGATATTTCCACCCTCCACCATCATAAAGAACCGTTCGGGCGAATGTTTTAGCAAATGATTTACACATGCCCGAGTCATACCGGGGAGATTAAGAACTCCTTTTATGGAGTCGATAGTATATCCACAGTTGCTATCGAGCGAATCAGTGTTGAGCAAAAGCACACGTTTAGAATCTATCCCTTTCAATTCATCAAATCCTCGTGCTATCGCCACATTGTTTTTAGCGAAATGAGAATAAATATCAGTGTAATTGCCTTTTTTATCTTTTGTGCCGCGAAGTTTTGACCCTGCAACAAATTCATAACCCGAAATAGCCATTTGCTTATCTATTTCGTATGCCATAGAGCGACTTGGCTGATTGGCATAAAACGCTCCCGGTGTAGCGTCATCGGGTGCTACGGTTGTTACAATGCCCACTCCCCATCCGGCATCTTTTAAATAACGTGCTACAGACGTTACCGGAACAGAATCGGGAGTAACACCAAGCATTCCATTATTTGTTTTATATCCGGCAGAAAGAGCAGTACCGGCGGCAGCCGAGTCAGTAACACGTCCTGAAGCAGAATAGGTTGTAACCATTGAGACAACCGGGAATTGCATCATCAACAAAGGTTGATTACTTTTCAACACCTCTCTATTATATGATTGAGCGGCCATTATATGTCCCATTCCCATTCCATCGCCAATGAAATAAAACACATATTTTGGAGCAGAGGCATGAGCGACTGCTACTACTGTCAATATTGCATATAATGCTACTAATTTAAATTTCATAATCGGGTAAATTAATATTTATATCTATTTGATTTAATTTTCAGTTGAGCAAAGAGTTTCAGCAACAAACTCAATCCAATATATGAAAGCAAAGCTCCAATCTTGTTTTTTATTCTAACACGAGGATTTAAGATTATAGATTTGCGCAATTTTTTAATATTTTCCCAACAACGAGCAATTATTTTTTCATTTTCTATTCCATTGCCTATCATTAGGTATAAAATATTCATGTTAGCACTGAATTTTCGTGACTGAGCGGCAGAGACTAATGATTTTTGGTGTTGTTTCATATACGAAACCAAATCGTCGGCCACATCTAACACATCATACCGTTGTAACGAAAATTCGCCTAAGATGCTTGTTAAATGCGCACGGTAGAAATACATGGTTGCTGTTGATGTTACTATTTTCTTAGCATAAAGACATATCAATGGTATTGTTGCTAAATCTTCATAGAGAACACCCTCAGGGAATCGGTAATGCCTGAACAACGAAACTTTAAACAACTTTCCACATGGAGAATTATCAATATAACCTCGCTGATATAGCATTGATTTTACAGCTTTTTTTCCCGGTTCATAAATTTTTATCTTTGAATTGGCATTTACTCTTGGCAACTTTTCATTATTATTAAAAGATGCAAGTGAAATAGTTGAGATGTCAGCATTATTATCAATCAAAAGATTGTATAGAAATGCAATTGTCTCAAAATGAATCACATCATCAGAATCAACAAATACAACATATTTACCATTCATTGCATCAATACCAACATTTCGAGATACACTTGGACCTCCAGTTGTTTGATGTATCACCTTGATGTTGCTATTTTGCCGAGCATAATCATCACAAATTTCACCACTTCTATCGGTCGAGCCATCATCAACCAATACCAACTCCAAATTTTTATATGATTGATTCAAGATAGAGTCAATGCAAGCCCCCACATATTTTTCCACATTATACACGGGAACAATTATTGATATTAGTGGTTGATCATTCATACTTGATTCATCGTTAGCATTGGGTCAATAAATTGTCTATTATTTGCAAGACGAGGCACTTTACGTTGACCTCCAAGTTTTCCTGTCGAACGTAACCAATCGTCAAATAATCCATCACGAGCCGCAACTACAGTCAATTCATCAAGGAATATATTTTTATATCGTTTTGCTTGATAATCTGAATTTTCTTGTTGCAACAATTCATCAAGACGTGTGGCAAATTTTGCCATATCATAAGGCTTTATGGCAAATTCAATAAGCCACTCGTGGCGTCCTTTAGAATTATCGGTGGCATACACAGGAGCTGCTGTGTAATTAAGAATCGCACAACCCATTTCTTTACACACTTTTGTTATTGCTGCATCGGCATTATGCACCATCAATTCTTCGCCAAATGCGTTGATAAAATGTTTTGTACGACCGGCAATTGTAATCTTTACAGGGTTTACACTTTCTATTTTCACAGTATCACCAATAGCATATCGCCACAATCCGTTACAGGAAGAAATCACAAGACCATATATCTTTCCAGGCTCTACTTTCCATATAGGCAACAATTGCGGGTTAGGATTATCCAACTCATCAAGAGGCATAAATTCATAAAACACCCCCACATCAAGCAACAACAACATTGCACGGTCATCAATAGCATTCTGTATGGCAAAAAATCCCTCTGACGCATTGTATGTTTCAATATAACGCATCTTTGATGTGTCGGTTATGGATTTGTATTGCTCCCGATAAGGTTCAAATGATATGCCACCATGAAAAAATACTTCAAGATTAGGCCATACTTCATGAATCGTTGCAACTCCGGCACGAGCTATCACCATTTTTAAAACAGTTAAAAACCAAGAGGGCACGCCCGATAAATTGGTTATGTTTTCACACATTGATGCCACAACGAGAGCCGGGAGTTTCCTATCCCATTCTTCCATCAAGGCGATATTTTTTGATGGAACTCTTACCATATTAACCAATGGATTGACCTTGTCAATGAGGTGAGCCGACAGGTCGCCTACCATCGCATTCCTACGCAAATCTTTCACTTCATTGGCAAAACTGCCACCTAAAATAAAACCTTTGCCCGAAAACATTCGGCTACCGGGATATAACGACAGGTAATGAGCCACAGCATCACCGGCTCCTTTATAATGGCATCGATGTAATGCATCATCAGTTATGGGTATATATTTACTTTTGCCATTTGATGTGCCACTTGATTGGGCAAAACGATTTACTTGTCCACGCCATAGCACATTACGTTCCCCATCCAATTGGCGTTTTATCCATGGTGCAATATCCTCATAACTGCTCACCGGCACCATTTGTGCAAAATCCTCATAACTCGAGAGCTCACCATATCGATATGTCGCACCCCAATGAGTGCCGCGAGCGCACTTTATGAGCCATGCGAGTTGCTCACGTTGCACCTTCTCACACCTATTAACCCACCGAAGCGACTCTGTCACCCGATGCCTGAATACTGCTCGTGCCAATGGTGTGAGATTAATCATCTTGACTCATTTTTATTGTTTACGTTACAAAAGTAACATAAATATTCTCATTCAAAAAATATATTTCTCAAATAAAATCACTTAATGCAAAACAACAAATACAAATCCTATCCTACTTATCATTTTGCTTATTTACCATAAACTTCTTAAAATTTAGATTTGTAATTCGGTCAATATTAATTCTATTTATTACCTTTGTAAATCAAACCTCATAAAAGTATAATTATGAAAACTAAAAACTGTTTATATTCACTAATAGTGTTTTTAATGTCGGTCACATTAACTTCTTGTGGCAGTGATGATGACAATAACAATGAATCATTAAGAGGTGATTTGGTAGGAAGTTGGGAACTCTACAAAAATACACTTGGAAGCATAGCACAAGAAGACGTAATAAGACTTCATTTAAATTCCAATGGAATAGGAATTTATGAAGATGTCAATGCAAAGAATGAGACATTATCGATAATTTCATGGAAAGAATATACCGGAAATTATAATCGCATTTTTGAAATTTTCTTTGAAAATGGAACATCATTGAAATATTATTGGGAAATTAAAGATAATAATCTATTATTGTTTGATCACCGCGACCCTGAAACTTGTCACTACTATCGTCCGATACCAAGCTCGGAACATGAATTGGTGAAAAGCTGGGAATTATATGAAGATAATGATGGAATTGTTTCTCAACTAAATAAAAAGAAAATGCATTTAAACTCAACAGGAGTTGGCATTTATGAAACGGTCGATCAATATACCAAAACATGGGAAAAATCGGTTATTTCATGGAAAGAATATAATGGCAATTACAATCGCATCTTGGAAATATTTTTTGATAATGGCAATTCGTCAAAATATTATTGGGAAATACATAACGGGAAATTACATTTATATAACTGCGAAAACCCTGAGATATATCAGATTTATCGAGTAATATATTAATATTCAAATTTTATTTCAATGAACGACAATTGCGCAAAATGGACAGAAATAGAACTTCTACCCGAATGGGATGAGGAGTTTTATGATGTTTATACTGCGAAAAAGTATGGGAAATGGGTTATGCTTAAAACCCTTAAACCAAAATATCGCGATTTGCCGCAATATCAGAAAATGATTGAAAAAGAGTTTGATGTGCGATACAATCTTGCACATCCTCACATTGTGATGATTAATGACTTTGAAGATGTGCCTGGCATAGGACGATGCATTATTACCGATGACGTGTATGGAGACTCTTTGCGCAAACTCATAGACGAAAATCGTGTCACGCCACATCATATAGAGCAACTACAACATCAGTTGGTGAGCGCGATGGATTATATACAAACCAATCACATCGTGCATCATCCAATACGTCCCGAACGCATTATTTTCACCGAGAATATTGGTAATTTAAAACTAATAGATGTAGGGTTTGACCAAAAAGAGCATCTTGAGCCAACCGATGCCGTTGATGATATTTATAATTACGGACAAGTTCTAAAAGCAGCCTTGGATAGCGTTAACGAGAATTATCCAAACTTACGAAAAGTAGCGAATCGCTGCACTGATTTAAATCCCCGAAACCGTTTCCACGATGTGCAAGAATTGCATTTAGCGCTTGAACAACGCACTTCAAATCATTTATATTTATTAATAATTATATTCCTCACATTGATGATTTTGATTCTTTCATGGATTAGCATATTTCAACCCGAGAAAATGAATCGGCAATCATCAACCCCTATCGAACAAATAGACAAAACTACACAGCTATATGTCAGTTGAAATCAAAGCAATAAGTCCTATTAAATGTGAATTAAAGAAATTTATTCAATTTGGAATAGATCATTATAAAGGGAATAAATATTTTGTTCCCCCAATGTTCTTTGATGAGATTTCCACTTTGATGCCGTCAAAAAATCCGGCATTCGAGTTCTGTAAAGCCAAAATTTTCATGGCATACCGTAATGGCAAACCCGTAGGTCGTATAGTAGGCATTATTAATGATATAGTAAATCAACGAACCGACACAAAAACATTGCGATTTGGATGGGTTGAATTTACCAATGATAAGGACGTGTGTGACGCATTATTCAATGCGGTTGAAAATTGGGGAAGAGAACAAGGAATGACAACAATCGTTGGGCCTATGGGATTCAGTGACATGGATCATGAAGGTATGTTGGTTGAAGGTTTTGATGAAATGGGAACAATGGCAACCATCTATAACCATGATTATTACCCTAATCACATGGAACGAATGGGTTATAAAAAAGATGTTGACTGGATTGAATTTCGCATAACAATTCCCAATGCTGTTCCTGAAAAATATGCTCGCATAGCACAAATCGTTGAGAAAAAACATGGACTTAAAACCCTTAAATACACTTCTCGTAAAAAACTTAAAGATGAATATGGTCAAGCTCTGTTTGATCTCATAAATGAAGCATACGATGATTTATATGGGTATTCACCTCTTAGTCAAAAACAAATTGACCATTATATTGATATGTATCTCGGCTTTTTGCGACTTGAAGATGTGGGTGTAGTTGTTGATGAGAATAATAAGTTGGTCGCAGTTGGTATCACTATGCCGTCTTTTTCTGAAGCATTGCGAAAGAGTGGAGGCAAACTATTCCCATTTGGATGGTGGCATCTGCTCAAGGCAATGAAGGGAAAAACCGATGTAGTGGATTTAATGCTTATTGCGGTGAGCAAAGAATATCAAAACAAAGGAGTAAATGCGATGTTGTTTGCCGATTTGTTGGGAGGATACATACGTCACGGATATAAGTTTGCCGAAAGCAATATAGAACTCGAAGACAACCAAATGGTGCAACTTCAATGGCAATATTTTGATTACCGCCAACACCGTCGTCGTCGGGCATATCGAAAAGACTTATAGCTAATATTACTTTGGTTTATATCCCTATCCCCACTTTATACACATCCTCATTAAAAGCGTCAACAATCATTGATATTCAACGCATTAGTTAGATATTAATATACATAAATAAACCGGCATATTCTGTTCTAAAACGAAAGAAAGTGCCATAGATAGATGTTTGATTTCGCACCTTTTTATTTCTTATTTTATTGCCTTATCAATTCCATGACTTCCAAGCATCGTTCTCGGCTACCTGAAATAAAATTTAATGGTAATTCTTTCAACTGCACTTCTGTAATGAAGAAAGAAAAACCTGCTAATCTTTCATATGGTTCGGGATTTTCATTTTTTTCGTTTCCTCTTAATGCCTCTGCCAGTCTATTGCCAATTCAGAATCAGCATCAATAACATGCATATACATTGCATCTTCACGCATAGGCCCCGCTAAACGAAACTTTATTCCCGCCGGGATTTCATATTCTCCACAACCGGTAAAAGGCGCATAATATTGTACTAAATATTCCAGTTTACAATTTTCGGCAAGTTCAAAGATGTTTTCTTCAATCTTTAATGATTCTATAAATTGTCTGTCAGCCATAATATTATATTGTTATATGTTAACCCATTGAAATTAAGAAGTTCCATTATCTTTTAATAGACATACATGTATATATCTCAAAGTTAATACAAAATAAACAAGTTTATATTGCTACAAAACAAGTCAAAAAAAAGGGAAACAAGTTTATTTCCTTGCCCCCCTTGTTGATTTTCAACGAGTTACATTATTATACTCGATTAGTATTCGTCTTCGTTAAAGAAGAAGTCTTCTTTGCTGGGATAATCGGGCCAAATATCTTCTATACATTCATATGTTTCACCTTCATCTTCCATTTCTTGTAGGTTTTCGATTACTTCAAGAGGAGAACCCGAACGCATTGCATAGTCAATGAGTTCTTCTTTGGTAGCAGGCCATGGAGCGTCTTCGAGTTTTGACGCCAATTCAAGAGTCCAATACATATCTATATTTATTATTTAAGTTATTAATTACAATGATATTTTTAAAAGTGCCGCAAAATTAGCAATTTTCTCATAACTAACAATCTTTATTCCAATAAATTTCGTCAACACCATCATTTATATTTATAAAACGAGCCAAAACAAATAGATAATCACTTAATCGGTTGATGAATTTAACAACATTCGGGTCAATATCTGCCGTTTCATTCAAATCAATAATGCGACGTTCGCATCTGCGACACACCGTGCGGGCTATGTGTGCCATTGATGATGTAGTCGAGCCACCGGGCAGCACAAAGTTCTTTAATCGAGGGAGTTTGGCGTCAATCTCGTCTATGGCTTGCTCAAGGCGATTGATGTCAGCTTCGTTTAGTCCCCATGCCGATGTTGCATCAGCTCCATTGTCGGTTGCGAGGTATGAGCCGATATTAAATAATTTGTTTTGCACAAATGTTATTGTTTCATTTTGTGACCCATTAATGGCATTTGACAATAATCCCATATATGAATTTAATTCATCGATTGTGCCGTATGCCTCAATACGCACATTGTTTTTTTTGACTCGTTGCCCTCCTACCAAGGATGTAGTACCGGTATCACCGGTGCCGGTGTATATTATACTTTTTTTCATTTTGCTGAATTTAAATATTTATGTTGTTGCATGACAATATTACAACATTCCTCAACCGTTGTTACCACTTTGATTCGCTGCATAACATCGGGATTCATCATGGCGTTATCTATCATTATTTGAAGTTGTAACAATGTTTGGTCATAGAAGTTATTTCGATTTAATATTATTATAGTTTTAGAGTTGTCATTGGTGAACGATAAATGTGCCAAAGTCGTAAAAAACTCATCAAGAGTGCCATACCCTCCCGGCAATACAATAAACAAATCACTCATCGCCATTATCTTTGATTTTCGGTCACTTAAATCTTCGGCAATAATCGTTTCATCATTAAACTCCAACTGTTGCGAAATGTGGGTTCGAGGCACCACGCCTACGATTCTTCCTCCTGAGCTTTTTGCCGAGAGAGCAACAATTTTCATTAACCCAAAATCCATTCCTCCATATATCAAAGTTGCTTTTAAGAGCCCTATATTATTGCCAATAATCTGTGCGGAGTGTATGAAATCGGGATTAATGTCGCTTCGAGAAGAACAATAAACTGCAATTTTCATGATATGAGGTTTGACGTTTTTTATTTAAATGAGTTGAAATAAGTCAAGGGAGCATCATCATGATACTCCCTGATGTTTTTATTGGAATTTTCCCCAAGCGAACTTGGCTTGATTAAAAATTAATTGTTAGCGGGGTTCCTCTGTTGATGCGTTTGCACCGGCTACAGAAGCTTCAGCGTTAGCTGCATCATTATTTTCTGTAGCATATTGACCTTCGGCTTTCACGGGAGCTGTAGTAGCATGATTAAGCGACTTAAGTGAATCACTGCTTTGATTCATGTCACCCATTACAAATGCAGAAGCGATAGCCAATACTGCGATAATTGAGGCAAGTGTCCATGTGGCTTTTTCAATAAAATCGTTTGTGCGACGCACACCCATAATTTGATTTGAGCCGGCAAAAGTTGAAGACAAGCCACTGCCTTTTGATTTTTGAATAAGAACAACTCCAATTAAAAGGAGTGATACAATAACTGATAAAACGATAATTAAAATGTCCATATCTTAATTTAAATTATTTTTTGATTGAATATATCGTTGATTTATAATTAATTTTTGCAAAAAACGTAATTGGTCTGCAAAGTAAATACTTTTTTCTGGAAAATTCAAACTTAAATTGCGTATAATTTCGTAAGCTTTTAAATATTTATGTTGTTTTATGTAAATTTTCGCCAAACTTTCACTTAACATAGAATTATCTACGCTCTCCTCGGGCGAGGATATAGGAGAAGTGTCGAGAGCTTGTTGAGGACTCTTTGCCTCCAGCGCCAAGTCTTCGTTAATTGCGGGAAAATGCCCTTGCTGCTCTTTGCTTTTAAGAATAAAAGCATTTATTAATGCATCTTGCGAATCCCCTTCCATATCAAGCTCTTGGGGCAAGCTATTTTCTTCTTCACGGGCAAGAAGTTGGGCATAATCGGGAGTGGGATTGAAAATCAATTTTTCAAGCAACTCATCTTCTTGTGGATTATTTCCTCCATAATTATCAAGGAATGTGCTTATTGCGTCATTTGTTGAAACAGTTTTTTGTTGAGGATTTTGTGGATAGAAATGTGCCCAATGCTCTTTGTTTGCATCGATTAACATTGCGAGAGCATCACGGTCAGATGCATTAAGCGCAATTCTATGTGTTATTTCATCTTTTAATGTATTTTCAACATCTACATTACGTTTTAATAGCAATGATGCCGGGAAAGTAAAATAGGGATAACGCTCTAATGTTTCTTTCACCCAATCGGCATCAACATTCATTTGAGGATTATCAAGTAGCGATGATATTGTTTCTTGTAAATTCATACAAACGATTTTAAGGTTACCAGTTTCCCAATGTGGCATTAAAAATCAAATCAACTAATTCTTTTGAAATTTGTTGACACAATTCATCTTGCACGTCAGTAAGCATTTGAGAGCTGTCAAAGTCGCGATAAGCCGAGAACGTTTGATCAATATCTTTACCTTGAGCTTTAGTGTCAACATATTTCACCCTCACCGAAATTGTCAAGCGGGTTTTAGATGCGTATGCGTCTTCATTCACGGCTTGTGGTGATAAACTATATCCGGTTATCTCTCCGGTAAGTTCAAGATCCGATTTGCTATCTACGGTACGCAATCGGGTGTTGCGGGTGATATAATCTAATAGCTCATTTTCAAAAGTTTGTTGTAATGGCGGATAAACCAATGCCGCGCGAATGGGGAAATTTGACACATATATTGTTTTATATACATCATAATCGAGTGCGGCTCCATTGAATTTGTAGCTCACCCGACAACTTTGCCATGTGGCAATCATTATCAATATAAGTGATATTTTCAATAATGTTGTTTTTCCCATATTTATAGGCTGGTTAATTATTCAAGACCATATTCTTTTATCTTGCGATATAGAGTGCGTTCCGAGATATTCAACTCTTTTGCGGTTGCTTTTCTGCGACCTCCATTGCGCTCAAGTGAGCGACGAATCGTTTCTTTCTCAGTGTCTTCAAGAGTCATTGACGAAGTTATATCTTGGCTTTCCACCTCATTTATTTCATGTGCGACATCATTGTTGCCCGAGTCGATATAATCGGTATTATATGCGGGGTATTTAACCAATGTCGATGACGATTCATGAATTGTGGAGTGATGAACATCGAGCAATGGGGCAGATTGCTGTTTGTTTGCGCCTACAAGAGTTTTCAATGTTTCGATTTCGCGTTGCAATCTGAAAATCATGTTAAACAAAATCTCTCTCTCATTTTCATAAGAGTGAATTGATGTAGATGCACCCGAAGCAACGGCAGGCGTGTAGATTGTCGCATTTTGAGGAATGTAGGGCTCTATATCTTGTGCCGTCACTTGATTGCCTGCTTCAAACAAAGCTATTTGTTCAACTACATTTTTGAGTTGACGCACATTGCCAGGCCATCGGTATTGCATGATTAAGTGCCGCGCCGTGTCGTCAAATTGTATAGCCGGGGTACGATATTTTTCGGCAAAGTCTGATGCGAATTTTCGCGCAAGCAAAGCAATATCGTTCCCACGGTCACGCAAAGGCGGAATTGATATCAACACCGTTGATAATCGGTAGTATAAATCTTCACGAAAACGACCTTCTTCTACTGCTTTGAGCATATCTACATTTGTTGCGGCAACAATGCGGATATTTGTTTTTTGCACGGTAGAGGAGCCAACTTTCAAAAATTCACCACTCTCGAGCACTCTTAATAGCCGTGCCTGGGTGGTTAATGGCAGTTCTGCCACCTCATCGAGAAATATCGTTCCGCCATCGGCTTCCTCAAAATATCCTTTACGAGATGAAACGGCACCGGTAAATGCTCCTTTCTCATGACCAAATAGTTCGGAATCTATAGTCCCTTCGGGAATTGCTCCACAGTTAACCGCAATATATTTATTGTGTTTTCGTGCGCTGAAATTATGTATTATTTTAGGGAAAAACTCTTTCCCACTGCCACTTTCGCCTGAAATTAATACCGATAAATCAATAGGCGCAACTTGAATGGCTCGCGACACGGCGGCTATGAGCGCCGGGGCGTTACCTATGATGCCAAATCGCATTTTGGCTTGCTGCACTTCGGCAGGTATGTCGGCTGGATTTATTTGCATTGACGTAAAGCGTAAGTTTTTTCTTTAAGAAATTGTCCTAACTCTTCAATTGAGCCCGAATGTTTCAACTGCTCTTCCACGCTGATGGGGTTTCCTATCGAGATGTGCAGAGTGCTGCCTTTTTTGCGAAATACCTCAGCCGGCAAGCGCAATGTGCGTAGTTGCCAACACACAACCCCTAAAAAGTTAAACCACCAACTATTACTCCCATGGAAAAAAATGGGTATAACCGGCATTTTCATTTGTTGTATCAATCTCACTATTGTAGGTTGCCATTCACGGTCATTTAATTCTCCTTTGAGATTTATCTTTGATACCGCTCCGGCAGGGAAAAAGCCTATGGGCTCTCCACGGCGCACTTGCATTATCGCTTGCTTGATTCCCTGCATTGATACAGCTTTTTTCTTGGGGTCATCGCTTGCCAATGCGTCAACAGCGATAAAATTGGGACGCATTGCCGAAATGTAATTCAGCACCATGTTTACCATCACTTTAAACTGCGGGCGACGGGAAGCTATGAGGTGTATTAGCGTGATGCCGTCGAGAGCTCCAAAAGGGTGATTGCTCACTGTGATAAAAGCCCCTTCGGGAAGATTGTCAAGAATCTCCTCGTTATCAATGCGAAGTTTTATATCAAGATCTTTCAACAATCCGGCTACAAATTCAGGACCGGGAGTGTCGCAGTTATGGTCATGCAACCAATTCACCTTGTCAACCGACAAAAACTTCAATAACCGGTTGACAAACTTTTCTTTACCATTAAACCATGGCACCATTTGAACGATGTCGTTATAATCGAGAACCGTGCGTTTTATCTCATCCATATAATTTAAATGATAATAATCGATACAAAATTACGCAAAACTCCGCTAACCACAAAATTGTAGGTTTATCACATTCCAAAACAACATTAAAAATTTATACTAACCTTAAAAATGTATGAATTATTAGTTATCTTTGTGGTAGGCTTACCAAATGGGACGCCATAAAAATAAAGAATTGTTTAACTTAAATTTTATTTTAATTTTTCAAAAAACAGACGTTAAATAACAACATAAATTAATGAGCTTTTGGGCTCTTATTCTCTCATCTGAAAACCGCCAATTTTTAAGAAAGAACGAGAATAAGCATCTCTCAAATGTTCATGCCTTATGGGCGTGAATTACTTTGTGCTTATCGGTTCTTTCGGGTGCTTGGCGGTACCTCAGATGTTGATTGGCAACAAATAATTCCGCCTTTTTATGATACATATAGGACAACTTATCAAACAAGAACTCGACCGCCAGGAACGCACCCCCACTTGGCTTGCGCGCAAAATCAACTGCGAGCGTCCCAACGTGTATTATATTTTCTCGCAACAATCTATCAATACCGATATGCTGCTACGCATATCACAAGCTCTTAACCACGATTTTTTTCAATATTTTACTACTATTCTTGCTTCTGATACTGACGAGGCACCGTAAAACATTTTGACACTTTCGTAAAACATCTTTACGCACGCATTTACCTCTGTGCTATTGAAATAGTTTAATTTTGCCAGCAATAAATCAATTTTAATTAACTTAAACAGAAAAAATATGAAAAAAATTGCATTGGCACTCGTTGCTCTTTTCTCAACAGTTGGCGCATTTGCGCAAAAAGAATCAATTACAATCAATGATTTCACTTATACCGAAAGTGTAGGCGAAACTTATGCGATTGCAGCACGAAACAAAGTTATTGAAGGTTTATCAAATATGGCTCGCCTTGAAATTACCGAAGCAAATACCGATGCGGGGTTAGCATCAAAGTACATACTTGATGGACATGTAATCTCTATTACAACAACCCGACAAGCATCCGAGAACGGTGGCTATAATTATGATGCAAAAGTTGCATATCAATTAAAAGTGACCGACCGTAACTCTCAAAAACTTGTAGCTAATAAAACATTTGAAGCAAGTTCATCTTCACTTTTATCTATTCATAAAACAGAAGTTGATGCAGCCAATGCCGCGATTGACAACATTAGCACTCAACTTAAAAACTTTGTTGACGAAGTATTTAAATTGAAAGGTAGCATCGTTGAAATCTCAGAAGTAAAGAAAGATGAAGCGAAAACACTTTACATAAGCATTGGTAGCGACAACGGCATCTTGAAAGGTCAAAAATTAGACGTGTTTGTTGAAAAAGAGGTGGCAGGACGCACTGTAAGCAAACTTATTGGTGAAGTTAAGGTTGAAGCTGTTGAAGCAGGTGACTTGTCATTATGTAAAGTAACAAAAGGTGGCAAAGAAATTAACGCCGCTGTTAATGAAGGTCGAAACACATCTGTTGTCAGCAAAGTAAATAACAATATTTTTAATAAAGTAAATAGCAATATATTAGGTTTTTAATTTTGCACTAACATATTATGGGGCTGTACTTGAAGAGCAATAAGTACAGCCTCTTTCTTAAGGGAAACTTCATATAATTTGCATTATGAAGATTTTGAATTTTAGTTAAGTTGATTTTTGTTTTTGTTACAATCACATGGTAAGAGCTATGTGATTGTAACAAAGGCAAAAATTATCCTAAAACATAAAGCACATATAAGAATGGTTCCCGAAAATTTAAACTAACCCATGGGATTTATCAAAACTCCCTTAAAATAAATATTTATGCATAAGTTTTTACTACTACTCTGTGCGATTTTATCGTCAACATATTTATTTGCTAATGATTTCTCCCGCAATGTTACTTTTATCTCTGATAACGGAGGTGTGTTGTCACTCAAGGCAACCGCTTCATCTCCCGATAAAAAATTAGCGGTAAAAATGGCAATTAAATCAGCCTTTGATACATATTTATTCGGTGGTATTGAGGGAGTTAACAATGGAGAGCCTATTTTGGATGAATCACAACGCACCGAAAACAAAGATTATTTCACCCGACTATATGATAATGACCGATATACTGTATTCTTAAAAGATTACAGTGAAATTATGAAACCCAAGAAAAATAGTTTTGGGGTATATGAAACCACCATTATGGTTGGTATTTATCATAAGTCATTAATAAGGGACCTTAAAAACAGCAAGGTAATCAAGCCCGAGCCTGTCAAAGTGAAAAAAGAAGTGCGAAAGGTAATGCCCACAATTATGGTTGTTCCCTATAAAACCGAATATCAGACATATAAGTATGTATTGGAGAACGATTATGATAAACGAATAGCTGTGGCGAAAGTTCAAGAGGAATTTGATAACAAAGGTATTAATACTGTTGACTTTGAAGCTAAATATAATGCCATAGCTCGAGCCAGTCAAATGGACGCAAATGCCTCAACCTCTTTTGATGATCAAGTGATTCGCAATAGTGGCGCCGATGTATATGTTACCGTTGACATAAAAAAGAGTTTAGGGTATAGTTCCCCATCGGTCAGTTTGTCAATAAAAGCAATTCATAATGCTACCGGGACAGCTCTTGCATCTGAAACATCAAAGGTGACAGGTTATGCCAATTCTGAGTTTGATAACCTATGTGCTGTTGCCATTCAACGGGTATCAGATTCATTCCTTACAGAAGTGTGTAATGAATTAAATAAAATTCCCGAACAAGGACACACTGCCACAATCTATGTCTCTATTGATGGGGATTCTTATAAAACACTTGATGATGAAGTGGGCGATTCGGGATACGGAATATCCGACTATATTCGCAAATGGATTAAAACGTATGCCGAGAACGGTGTTTACCACATGCAAGGAAAGACCGCTAATTCAATAATCTTTGATAATATTCAAATCCCTATAAAAGATGAAGATGGAATGTCGCAAGATGCAGCCGATTTTGCCGCCCGATTGCGCATGTATCTCCGCAAAAAAGGCATCAACGCATCCGACAGAATAGATGGTCTTTCTATTTATATAACCATTTCAGACTAAATTATTATGAGATTTATAGTTTTATTATTCACCTTGCTGTGTTTTTCAGCGATTGATGCGTCGGCAAAAACACCCGACTGGGTTAAGTCGAAGCCGTCAAAGCCAATGTATTACACCGGAGTGGGAATGGCTCCGATTTCAGGTAATGATTATATTCAAAAATCAAAGGAATTGGCGTTAAATGATTTGATAAGCGAAATTCAAATAGATATTGAAAGCAATTCACTATTTCAACGTCAGGAGATTAATCGTGAATATTTCGAAGAATTCAAAAATCAAATCAAGACATCGGCTTCGGCAAGCCTTGAAGGCTATGAACTCGTAGAGACATGGAACGATGGCTCTTATTACTGGACCTACTATCAATTAGATAAGCAAGAATATGCCGATATTATTGCAAATCGCATCGCCGATGCAACTCAACATGCCTATGATTTTTGGAGTAAAGGAAACTCATTGAAACGCCAAGGGAATGTAATAGGCGCATCGCAGTTTTATCTCAAGGCTTTAAAGCAAATCGAGCAATATACCAATCGTTATTTGCCTTATACCGAGCCATCGGGACAAACAATAAATCTTGCCGTTGAAATATTCAATTCACTTGAAAATGTATTTAAAGACATCACTATTTCAACCAATCCGAAGGTTATTTCATTCACTCCGTTGAGTTTGAATGCATACCAGGTAAATATCCTTGTCACATCAAACGATATGAGCTTAAAAGATGTGCCTTTGTCGGCAAAATTCGCAAAAGGAAAAGGAGACGTTACCGGCAGTGTCAAAACCAATGAAAACGGAATGGCTGCTATTATTATCTCCAATATATCTTCAAAATTGGCATACCAAGAATTGGCAATATCATTAGACGTTGAGAAATTAGGATATGATAATAATAATGCCATCATAAAGAAACTCATATCTGATATTCCATCGGTTTCCATTCCTTTGATTATTGAAGAGTCTTCATTGAGTGCTGTGATATATTCTTATGACGACAATTGCTCAAGTTTGGCAAACAACATATCCAACTATTTCGCACAAAACTATTTTGACATTGTTGACGAAGAGGATAGCGCCGATGTGAGCATTGTTATCGAACCATTGATAAGACCCGGCGGAATCGTAAAAGGGGAACTTTATGATATGCTTGAAACCTATGCGTCGTGTACAATCACGTTAACCGAGCTAAATTCAGGGAAAATCATTACTTCGGTTTCAATTAATGATATTAGATCTTTGGCTCCCGTAAATTCCTCCAGGTCGAAAATCCTGTCAACAACTCAACGTGATTTATTTAAAAAGCTCAAACCCCAGTTAGAGGCAAAACTCAAAGAAGCCCGATTTTCCAAACGTGTAAAAATGGTTCCTGAAGAAGTTGAGGAAGAAGAGCCTGAGGAAATCTCATCTACCCCCGAGTTATAATTATATATTAACGTTAAATTTATATCAAAATGAAATTATTTAGTATTATCTCAATATCTGTTTTTTGCATCCTTGCTTGTTCTTGTTCATCAAACAAAAATACGCCAAAACCCAATGATGACGAAAAGGAACTTGCTCAACTTTGCAATTATACCACCGACGAAGAATATTTCTATGCAAATGCGTTTGCCGAGAGTGTCGATAGACAAATGGCAAAAGATAAAGCTGTTACTATTGCCCGTGCCGAGTTGTCGGCTACGTTATCAACCATTGTCGATTCTTTTACCAAGCGATACCGAAAAACTGTAAATAACGGCATCGATGCAAAAACCGAAGACCGTTTGATTTTGACCTCTAAAACAGCATTACGCGAATCGGTTATTATTTGCGACCGCATCACTATGACCAAAGGCGGCATCTTCCGTGCTTATATTTCAGTGCAATTATCAAAAGCCGACGTGAAAGAAGCGATGAAAACCGCTTTGTTGGAAGAAAACGAGGCTAAAATAAATTTTAATGAACAACAATTTGATAAAACCATCAAAGAAGTTTTACGATAAAGAAAATACTTTTTTATAATTCTAATACATTTATTCATTATGAAAAAATCATTACTATCGGTTCTTGCTATTATTGGCGCAGGAACCACGATGATGCTTTCGGCTGCCGACTTTAAAGCCGGTGGATTGAACTACAACATCATCTCCTCCGAGGGGTTAACAGTTGAAACGGTTGAGGATTCCACCGCAACAGGTGCGGTTGTGATTCCCGAAACGGTGTCTTATAACGGAGCAACCTACACTGTGGTTCAAATTGCCGCACAGGCGTTTAACAATGCTACAGGCATGACATCGGTGTCAATCCCGTCAACAATCACAACCATTGGCGACAATGCATTCAACGGCTGTACCGGTCTAACTTCTATCAGCTATAATGCCACCGGATGTTCTACAATGGGCTCACAAAACGCCCCGGCATTCAATGGTTGCACATCGGTGCGCACAATATCGATAGGCGATGCGGTTATAACAATTCCTGCTTTCGCCTTCAAAGGATTGACCGCTCTTCGTAGCGTGACAATCCCCGAAAACATCACTTATATAGGAAACTACGCATTCAATGGTTGCACATCAATCGCTCAAGTAAATTTCAATGCCACCGAATGTAATTATATGTATAACGCATTTAACGGTTGTACCAACACTGCAAATGTTTATATCGGCGACAATGTAAAAGTCATCCCTTCTAATGCATTTTATCATTTCGACGGTTTGACAAATCTAACTATCGGAGAATCGGTAATATCAATCGGGTCTTATGCTTTTGATTACTGTTCTTCACTAAAAAAGGTAAATTACAATGCTATAAATTGTGCCGCTACCGATGGTAAAATATTCAACTCAGTTAATTATAGCAATAATTTTCTAACAACTGTAGTAATCGGAGATAAAGTTAAAACAATACCGGCAAAGTTATTCTACGTTAGCAGTAGCTATAGTCGTATAAAATCAATTACTTGGGGTAGAAGCATCGAGGAAATTCAAGAAAATGCATTTTATGGCTCTGATATGAGTTCTATCACTATTCCAGGCACTGTAAAAACAATTGGAGATTATGCTTTTGCGGATAATGAATTCCTGACAGAAGTAAAACTCAATGAAGGGCTTACCCGTTTAAGTGGGTTTAATTATTGCAAAAAACTTGCTACAATAGATATTCCTTCAACTGTTACAACAATTGGTGGATATGCGTTTAGTGGATGTACAGGCTTGCAAGGTGAACTAAAATTGCCACAAAATTTGAACATTATTGGTGTTTATGCATTCGACAATTGCACCGGATTATCGGGCAAACTTGTTATCCCCGACAATGTTGAAGAAATTCATAACTACGCATTCTACAGGACAAATTTCTCATCACTTAAATTGGGAAAATCAATAAAAAAAATCGATGATTATGCTTTTAATTATTGCCCAATAGCCGGAGAGCTATATTTACCCGAATCGATTACATATATTGGAGAAAGAGCATTTGCCAATACAAAAATTTCGGGCAAATTGGCTTTACCCAAAAACCTTAATACTTTCGAAGGTTATGCTTTTGCAAATTGTACCGGCTTGACGTCTATACAGCAAAACTCTATTCTTCCCTCAACATACACTTGGTCTGGTTTCAACTATCCATATTTCAGCGGTTGCTCAAATATCACAGAGGTTTCATTTGACGAAAATATACAAAAAGTTTATGCCGGGCTTTGCCATGGATTGACTAAAATTAAATCGGTAACAATTCCCGAAGGAGTTGAATATATAGGTCCTTATGCGTTTAGAGGTTGCTCGTCATTAGAAAGCGTAACACTTCCAAGCACTTTAAAATCCATAGGAGAATATGCATTTGCCGATGCTAAATTTACTGAAATCAAGTTGCCCGAAGGGCTAACAACCATTGGAAATCGGGCATTCTATGCCAATAATTCTTTGAAATCGGTTACTATTCCCGAATCGGTTACAACTATTGGTTATAGTGTATTTGCCGAATGTAATAATATGATTTCGGCAACATATAATGCGACACAATGCACCTCAACCTACGATGGAATATTCCCCGACTATAATTTCAAGAAAATGACTATCGGTAAAAACGTAGAGAAAATACCGGATTACATTCTTTCATCACCAACCATAAAGGTTATAGAATGGAACGCAAAAGCAGTGAGAACTTATGCTTATTATAACTTAGGAAGATTCGAAAATGGAGCTACACCAACAGCAATTCTTGCCGACAGTGTTACCGCTTTTTATGGTTGTAACTCGCCAATTATAATCTCGTATGCCGAAGTTCCACCGGCACTTAGCTACGCAAGAAGCGGAGCAACTGCATACGTGCCCGATACAAGCGCATATCTCGCCGATGCCAATTGGGCAAAGTTGAATATTCGTCAATCGGTGATATGGAAAGGAACCACCGATGGTGAGAAGTTAAGTTATACAACTAATTTCCCATACGAATTGACTCTTAAAGAATATCGCACCAAAGATGGCGCAACGATGAGTGAAACGCCACGCACTATTGGTGACTATCAAGCTGTGTTTACCTATATGATTGAAGATATGGAGTTTGAGATGGTGAACAAATTCTCAATCTCAGCCAATACGTCAAACACAATCGTTGTGGATCCCATAACCGCTTATCGCGGACACACATTGGCGATTCCATTTAAAATGATAAATAATCGTGAGTTTACAGCGTTGCAGTGCGACATTCATCTTCCTGCAGGTGTCACTGCCGCAACCGATGAATATGGCGATTACATGATAGAACTTTCAAGTCGCAAATCAAATACTCACATTGTTTCGTCGGAGCTCCAAGCCGATGGCTCTATTCGTGTTATTATTTACTCGTCCAAGAATTATGCTTTCAGCGGAAACGAGGGCGATATTTTCTATTTGACGGTAAATATTGCCGCCGATGCCGAAGTGGGAGATAAATCGATGGTATTAACCAACATAAGGTTAACCGACTCTGAAGCCAACGATGTTATCACCAACCGCAACGAAAGCCGATTCACAATAAGTAACCTCATACTTGGTGATTCAAACGATGACACGCTTGTGACAATGGGCGATGTGGTGAATGTGGTTAATTATGTGCTTGGCGAAACTCCCGAAAAATTTGTGTTTGAGGCATCGGATGTAAATGCCGATAAAAATATCACAATGGCCGATGTGGTTATGGTCGTTAATGCGGTATTGAATGGTGGTGTGGTGGAAACCAAAGGCTATGCCCCGGTTATGAAATCATTATCGCAATCAACCGAAGACTCTCCATTGCAAGACAACACCATAACATTGCAAGACTTGAGTATCAAACCGGGCGAAACAGCCACCTTGCTTGTCGATTTGACCAATAGTGAAAATATCACAGCATTCCAGTTTGATATTAAACTTCCCGAGGGTATATCAATTCCGGTTGACGAATATGGCGATCCTTTAATCGCATTGACATCGCGAGCAACAAATACACATCAAGTAGTTTCGGCATATCAAGAAGATGGCTCATTGAGAGTGGCTGCATATTCAAGCAAGAGCCGTCCATTCAAAGGCAATGAAGGTACTTTGGTTGAAATTACTCTTGAAGCATCTCCAACACTTGAAGATGGCACTTATAATATTGATATGTCAACTATTTATATAATCAAACCCGATGGCTCACAATTGGATATTGAAAATTTCACTCATGCAGTTGTCATATCATCAAGTGGCATTGAAAATGTCGAAACAAATGGGGCTAAAGAGGTTGGTCGCTATGATATTTACGGTCGATTGCTCACTGAACCCACTAAGGGCGTAAATATCGTAAAAATGAGCGACGGCACCACACGCAAAGTGATGGTGAAACAGTAAACACTTAATCTTAAAAACAATAAAAGTGAAGATGTGCCATTGAATTTTGGCACATCTTCATTGTTTTTATACCCCTCAGTCACAAAGCGACGGCTCCCCTAATCTTAATAATTCCCTCACCTATTGCTTCTATTAGCATACAATTCGCCGCTAGAATTTTAGTTCCTTCTTGAGTCGTCAGATAATCATCATAAGAGGATAGTCTTTATTCCATTCAAGAAGTTGCTTTATGGCTTTTTAAATTTGCGATAAAGTTTCAATGACAATAGCAGTATTAGAATATTGTGATTCCATCGCGTTCTATCTCTCTTTTTATAAAAGGGTTAAGATTGTTGTGTTTTCTGATTAAATCAACCGGAGAACCTAATATTTGTTCTAAAAACCGTTTTAACTTAATGAGTATTCTTAACGTAGGTTTTACATCGACAAACAAATCGATATCGCTATCGGGTTGTTGCTCATTTCGAGCTACTGAGCCAAATATACACAAGGAATTAACCCCATATTCAGTTTTAATCTCCTGAGCATGGTTAGTCAATATTTCAATATATTCTTCCCTTGTTTTCATATTCTTATATGATAATAATGCAAACATATAGAATAATGTTTGAAAGTCAAAAAATATACGTCAATTTTCAGGGACAACTACAACAACGGTGTCATATATATTGGGAGATAGGTGATTCCGTCATCTTCTTTTAGGTCATTGTAGTGTATTACGATAGGGTTGTGTGTTTGTTGTTCAAACTTTTTCCTAAATTTTTTCAACGATGACAATGTGTACCTATTGCTTGATTTCACCTCTATGGGTATAATATTATGTCGAGAAGTTATTGATGGTTTTTGAATAAGGAAATCTATCTCCATACGTTCCTCGGCTTCGGATTGTGAATATTTAGAATAAAAATATAGTTTATGCCCCTTGGCGCACAACATCTGAGCAACCACATTTTCCACCAACATTCCTTTATTGATTTCCAATTTATCTATCAATAATTTACGATATAATTCCTCGCGTGAAATTGTTGTTTCATCAAAAGCATGGCTTATTAACAAGCCTGTATCTGCCATATAACATTTTAATTGAGCGCTATCCATTTTCATTCGCAACCCAACACTTGGTTCAGTTGCTCCCCAACAAATATTGACTACTTGCGACTCCCCTAACCAAAAGAAAGACGTTTCATATTCTCTAAAGCGAGCCGAAGGTTGAATATCGACCATTTTAAAACGCTTCTCATGTCGTTGAAGAGCTGCCGGTATTGTGTCAAAGATACTTTTTACTTTTGTTTCATAGCCCTCAGCATATTTCTCTATATCTGATTTATATAATCGCAAAATATCTCGTTTCACAGCATCTACTTGCGATAAATCTTTCGTATCGACATATCGTTTCACTGCTTGAGGCATCCCCCCAACAATCATATATTGACGAAACATATCCATTGCAACTTTATGGGCTGATGCTCCTAATGGTCGTTTTTGTTCAAAGAAAGTTTGTAACATTGGCATCATCATATCATTCCCATTGGCCCACAAGAACTCCTCAAAGTCCATTGGGAGCATTTGAATGCGTCGTTCTTCCGATGGTATTACAATATCCTTTACGTTTTTATTAATTGAAACCAATGAGCCCGTCTCAATATAGTCATAACGACCATCTTCTACCAAATATTTTATTGCTGCTCGTGCACGTGGACATAACTGAACTTCATCAAAAACAATTAACGACTCACGCTCATATAATTTTACTTGAGTGATATTTTGCAATAGCAAAAATAGCATATCCAAATTTGACAAATAATTATCAAACAATTCAAATATATCCTTGCTCGCCTTGTTGAAATCAATTATGATATATGTTTTATACTCATTTTGGGCGAATTTTTTCACTATATAGCTTTTCCCTACACGGCGTGCTCCATCAATCAACAACGCCACCCTTCCTCGCTCTTGCTGTTTCCACTTGACTAACTTACTGTAAATCTTGCGCTTCATCTTTTAAAATCACATTTTTGCGATTATCAAACCATCATTTTACCACGTTTTTGCGATTATCAAACCATCATTTTACCACGTTTTTGCGATTATTGAGAGTAAAATTACTATAATTTATTAATATATTCCAATTTTTTTAAACCTTTTTTATTATTGGCACACAATTTAACCCCTAAAAGGTTGATTAATATGTAGCCTGGGGTAGCCACGTAGTGGATAACCCGGTATCGTTTTAAATAGAGATAGATTCTGTAAGAATCTTTAATCAGTGCAAATAAAGTATCCTTCAGATACAATTTCAACACTACTTCCGCCCGTGCATAGTCTCTTCGAGCCAATGCACGGCTACATACTAAGCATTACCTTCGGCAATTCACTCACGGAAAACTCACATAGAGGGCTTGTAGTTTAAAAACAGAAATCTCAAGCATTTCTTCTTGAGTTTTAATTACAATACAAATATTGAATATAAATTTATGACCCACAAAATCTTGAGCGATTTTTTCAAAAAAAACAAATACCAACCTACCTCTTATATTCCCTACAACAACGGCGTCATATATATTGGGAGATAGGTGATTCCGTCATCTTCTTTTAGGTCATTGTAGTGTATTACGATAGGGTTGTGTGTGCTTCTTGTTATATGTTGTTCCTTGGGTGGAAAGTGAGGATTTCGTCGCGCAACCGATTGTTATCGATATGAAGATATATTTCGGTGGTTGAGATGCTTTCATGCCCCAGCATTTGCTGTATGGTGCGCAGGTTTGCACCACCTTCAAGCAGATGTGACGCAAAAGAATGACGCAACGTGTGCGGGCTTATTTCTTTGCGAATGCCTGCCAACTTGGCTTGTTGTTTTATGATATAGAAAACCATTACCCGAGTCAATCGATGACCACGACGATTTAGGAACAGAATGTTTTCTTCACCGGGTTTGATATTTAACAATTTGCGGTCTTCAAGATAAAGTTCAATCTCTTTTATTGCTGTGGAGGATATAGGAATCAAACGCTCTTTGTTCCCTTTGCCCACAACGGTAATATACTCGTCTTCAAGAGAAATTTTATTAATTTCAAGATTAATGAGTTCGCTCACTCGTAATCCACAGCTATAAAGGGTTTCAATAATAGCTCTATTGCGCTGCCCCTCATTTGATGACAGGTCAATACATGAAATCATTCTATCAATTTCCTCTACCGATAAAACTTCGGGGAGCTTCAACCCTATGCGAGGTGATTCCAGTAGCAGAGCCGGATTTACCGGTATTATGTTCTCAAGCCTTAGAAACCTGAAAAAAGATTTTATGCCCGATATAATGCGAGCTTGGGAACGAGAAGATATGCCCAGGTCGTGAAGGTCGGCGATGAAATTGTGAAGATCGTCGAGTGTCACATTCTCAATGGGGATATTGTAGTCGTTGAGATAGCGCATTAGTTTATCCACATCGTTTAGGTAGCCCTGTCGGGTATTATCCGACAGTCCCCGTTCAAGCATGAGATATGCCGTGTATTGTTTTAAAACCATAGTGAATAATGTTGCAGGGGCAAATGTTTGTGACCTACAACTACTCCTATTTTATCGTTGGAGAAACTCATGCCATGACTCATCGATGATTTTATCGCTTTCCATGAGTCTTTTATTATGTGATTGCGGCTTATATTGCAAATGATAACAACACCCCCGGCGTTTATTGCCTTTGTGGCTGTTTCAACTATCAACTCGGCCTCTTTGTCGATTTGGTTGATGACAATAAAGGGTTGTTCATTAACAGCAAGGTCATTACAATAATCAATGACAGCATACTCAATATTATCATATTCAAAAATGCGACTTGCCTCATCGTCGGTTACCTGTACATATATGCAGTATTGATTCCCCATGCTAAGATAGGTGTATAGGCTTGACGATGAAGAAACACTTAACAATGTCTTTGAAACAATGCCATGGCTTGTGCCTATTTGAAGAATCTTTTGTGGATTGAAATAGCTCGTAATGCGAAAAATCATTTTGGCATACTTAAACGAGATTAATCCTCGGCGCTCTTTTTTCGATGTGGCTAATTGTGAGGCTTGCCAACGTGAGGCATGAATATCGTCGTAGGCATAATATGAACATCGTTCACGCAACACTTTCAACACGAAGTTAAAGGCAAATGGCGAGTGTATGCCAAAGCCTTTACTTCGTTTGTAGCGTCGCAGAGCGGTGTAATATCGTTTAAATTTTATCATTCAACAGTTTTTAGACCTCTCTCTTTTTCTTTGGGCTTGCCAATAACAGCAAACACCACCGATGCAATCAATGCAAGATAGATTAATATTACCGACACTGTTGCAAGTGTTGTTGTGATGTGTATTGATTGCGGGTCGAAATGCATTTCAATTTTGTGATTTCCCGCCGGAACGTTAATAGCACGCAACACATAGTTCACGCGTGCCATCTCTACCGGTTGTTCATCGATTGTAACGTCCCACCCCCAAGGGAAATAAACCTCGGAGAATACAGCCGTTCCACCATTTTTACTCTTTGCGTTATATGTTAAACGATTGGGAGCGTATGAGGTTAGGTAAATAGTGTCCCCCTCTGTTTTTTGAATGTTTTTTTCGCCAAGAATGTTTTTGAATTTAACATCGGCAACGGCAGTAGTGGCAGGATTGATGCTGTCAAGCGCCGCCATTTCGCCATTGGCATCGGTTGCATATATCACACTGTCAACCCACCATGCATTACCAAGCGCATGAGGATTGGTAATCAACTTGTTGTTTCGCGAAATGATGTATTTGGCGTTCAACATATCGAGTATGCGATATTTTTGTTGCAATGATTGAGCTGTCGCAAGCTGCTCGGTAGGATATAATGCAATGATTGAGTCGTTTCGCAAATCAGGAATATAATCGGTCGATAAAACAGGGTTAATTTGTCGGTTGATTAAATCTTGATAACGAGTGAGTTTTGCGGCATGATAACCACCAATCATTTTGTGATGATATGAAGAATGAGGACGATGGAACCCGGGAATGCTCATCACACGGTAATGGCTTGCGGTGTCGGCAAGAATCTGTTTATCGATAGCCGATTTTGCAAACGGGTCATTTACTGAGAGTTCGGGAGTGACAAAGCTGTCGTGATTGAGATAGCGCTTGTCAACGGTGTAAAGGTCACAAAGCACCAATGCGCCGATAATCGCAGCCGAAACTTTAGGCGATAGTTTATTTGTACCAAAAAGAATTATAACAATAAGTGTGGCTGCAATAAACATCAAGCTACGCAAACAATCACTCGCCACCATCGATGCTCTCACTTGCTCTATCACCATAAAGATTTGAGGGTATTGACTCTTGATATTGGCTTCATAATCGGCCTCTCCCGTGAGCGAGCCAAAGATAGTTGGCGACATAATACCCATGAAACAAATCAACAATGTAACTCCAAAAGAAGCTATTATGGCTTTGCGGTATCTTTGCCATGGTTTTTCGGCTTCAAACAATTGTTTAATCGCAAGCAAAGCGAGTAATGGCATTGTGAATTGGGCGATAACGAGAATGCTCTCAACGGTGCGGAACTTGCTATACATTGGAACATAGTCGATAAACAAGTCGGTAAACCACATGCAATTTCGACCAAGTGCAAGCAATATCGAAAGTAGAGTGAGTGCAATTAGTGTCCATTTTATAGGACCTTTAACAATAAAGCAACCCAACAAAAATAATGCACATATAATCGCTCCTACATATACCGGACCGCTTGTACCTTCGGCACCTCCGAAATATTGAGGGAATCCTTGCAACTGACTGATATAATATTTCTGTTCGTCATTCAAGTTTTTAACTTCATCGGCATCGGTGATTGAATGAGATGAAGACCCTCCTTTTACATCGGGAATGAGAAGGGTTAATGTCTCAGATGCACCATAACTATATTGGGTTATATAGTCGCGGTCAAGACCCGAGGTCTTATTGGGATTGTTGATAGTTGAGGCACTTACGAGTTCAGAGTGCTTGCCTCGCATGGTTTCTTTTGAATATTCATAGGTGTTATAAAGGTTGGGGGAATTGGCCAAGACCGCCAATATCGCAGCCACGGCAAGAGAGCCGGTGGCAATGCCCCAACGACCGAAATTCTTCTCTTTTATAGCAATGATGAGATAGGCAATGACAAATCCTACTATTACGAAAGAAAAATAATAGGTCATCTGCACATGGTTAGACGATAGTTGCATCATCGCAAACAGTGCCGCAAGTGCGCTACCAAGCAAATATTTACCTCGATAACAAAGCACAATACCGGCTATTGTGGGTGGGATATATGCAAGTGTGGCAAATTTCCAAATATGTCCGGCTTCAATAAGAATTACGAAATATGAGGATAACCCGTAGGCTATGGCTCCAATCAATGCGTGATACCACCGTAGGTTAAATGCCAACAACAAGATTAAAAAACCCATCATCATCATCATCAATAGATTGGCAGGGTAAGGAAGGAAGCCACTATACAATGAGTTTATCCAATCAAAAAGAGCGTTTGACGAATATGAAGGTGAGATTTGAAACATGGGCATACCCGAAAAAAGCGAATTGGTCCACCATGCTTTTTCGCCTGTTTGATCTTGAAACGCTTTTGCTTCCTGCCCTATTGCGGCACCTTGCACCATATCATATTGCTGTAACACATTGCCTTGAGCAGCATCGGGATAGAAATAACAATATGAGATTACAAATATCACTAATGCCGACACAAAAAATCCCCATACTTGAGATTTTTTTAAATTTTCGTTGATTATTTTAGTAAGATTATCGTGTTTCATTTATCTTAGGTTGAAATATTTGAGCTTACCGGGTTATAAATATTTATCACCAAATTTTAAGTTGGCATCATTTACCATTTGCTTAATGCGTTGTTCCTCGCTCTTGGGGCAAATTAGCAATACATCGCCGGCATCGGCAACAATATAGTCTTTTAATCCATCAACTACAATTAATTTATCGCCATCGACAGCAAAAATGTTACCGGTTGAATTATATGCGAGAAGGTTGCAGTTTTGTGCTACATTGTGGTCTTTGTTTTTAGAGGAGTTATCATAAAGTGCGCTCCATGTGCCAAGATCATTCCACCCGAATGTGACACATTCTATATACACGTTTGGTGCTTTCTCCATTATAGCATAGTCGATAGAAATGCTTGCGCATGCCGGAAATTGATTTTCTATAAACTCTTTTTCCCGAGCAGTGCCAAAAAACTCTGCACCCGATTCAAATTGGGTTGCAATATTAGACGCATGTTTATGAAATGCTTCTTTGATTGTAGCGGCTTTCCACAAAAAAATGCCTGAGTTCCAGAAAAACTCACCGGTACTGAGGAATACTTTTGCCAATTCAAGGTTGGGCTTTTCGGTAAACGTTTTCACTTTGCTAATGCTATCGTCAACCTTGTCGCCTATTTGAATGTAACCATATCCGGTTTCGGGGCGCACCGGTTTAATGCCGAGTGTGAGCAAAGCATTGTTGTTTTCAACAAACTCAAATCCTTTAATGATACTTGTTTCAAATTCGCGTTCGCGAGTAATGAGGTGATCACTAGGGGTCACAATCATGCTCGCTTCGGGGTCGCGTGCAGCAATGTGCCATGCAGCCCATGCAATACATGGAGCAGTGTTGCGACGTGCAGGTTCAAGTAAAATTTGGTCATCTTGCAAATCGGGAAGTTGCTCTTTCACCAATGGAGCATATTGAGCGTTTGTAACAACAATTATATTTTCTTTTGGCACGATGGGGAGAATGCGGTCGTAGCTCATTTGGAGCAATGTGCGCCCAGTGCCTAAAAAATCAATAAACTGTTTTGGTCGGTTTGTGCGGCTATATGGCCAAAAACGGCTGCCTATTCCGCCACACATTATCACGCAATAACGATGATTATTTATCATGGTTTTAAAATTGAAATTTGTAGTTTGGTAATGTTTAATTTGCTAAGTTAATGATTATAGTTGGAATGTTCCAAATTTTTATTCATAAATTCAGTTTTGGTTGGTTTATGAATATTCTTTGGGGAATTTTTGCAAAATATCGTTTTAATGTACTATCTTTGTCGTAATAACCTCTATTAAAAACAATAACAATGAGAACAAAATATAAAAGAGTATTGCTCAAGCTCAGTGGCGAATCGCTAATGGGCGAGCAAGGTTACGGCATTGACACCAAACGATTGGGAGAATATGCCACACAAATTAAAGAAATAGCTTCGCAAGGCGTGCAAGTGGCAATAGTGATAGGCGGAGGTAATATTTTCCGTGGACTTTCGGGGGCATCGAAAGGTTTCGACCGTGTAAAAGGCGATCAAATGGGAATGCTTGCGACAGTTATCAACTCACTTGCATTGAGTTCGGCGCTTGAAGCTGTTGGTCAACCTGCAAAAGTATTCACAGCAGTGAATATGTTCCCTATTGGCGAGCATTATAGCAAATGGAAAGCAATTGAAGCATTGAATAATGGTGCTGTATCAATCATGGCAGGAGGAACAGGCAACCCATTCTTTACTACCGATACCGGTTCGGCTTTACGCGGTATCGAAGTTGAAGCCGACGTGATGTTGAAAGGCACTCGCGTTGATGGCATCTACACTGCCGATCCCGAAAAAGACCCAACGGCAACAAAGTTTAGTGAAATCTCATACGATGAGGTTTACACTCGCGGATTGAAAGTGATGGACTTGACCGCTACTGCATTGTGCAAAGAAAACAACCTGCCAATCGTGGTGTTTGATATGGACACTCCGGGCAATCTTGCGAAAGTAATTGCAGGCGAACCTATTGGCACATTGGTTTACTAATTCATTGAATATTAATTAAAAACAACAATATTATGGCTGAAGTAAAAGATTATTTGGAACCTGCTGAAGAAAAAATGGAATTGGCAGTTGAGTATCTTGATGAGACTCTTGCTCGCATTCGCGCAGGAAAAGCTAATGCTAAAATTCTCGAAGGTATTCGTGTGGAATATTACGGCAGCGGTGTGCCCATCTCAAATGTGGCAAACATTTCAGTACCCGATGCCCGCACCATAGCTATCACACCTTGGGAAAAACCAATGTTTAAAGAAATTGAAAAAGCTATTATCAACTCAGAACTTGGCATTACTCCCGAAAACAATGGCGAAGTGATTCGTCTCACTATTCCGCCATTGACCGAAGACCGTCGTAAAGCACTCGTTAAACAATGTAAGGGGGAAGCCGAAACAGCCAAAGTATCGGTACGAAACGCTCGCCGCGACGCTATCGAAGGGTTGAAAAAAGCGGTTAAAAACGGTATGCCCGAAGATATGTCGAAAAACGGTGAAGAAAAAGCACAAAAACTTCACGACAAGTATATGAAGAAAATCGATGACCTTTTCGCCGCAAAAGAAAAAGAAATTCTCACAGTATAATCTCATTATCGGTTTGCATTACGCACACCGTCTCTAAAATATATAGCCTTGCCATCTTTGGCAAGGCTATATTATTAGTTGCGCTATGTTAAAGATAGCCCATTTATAGTATATCATTGTTAAACAATGTGAAATTATAGATTTTTGTATCTCAAAAATATGTTTTATAACATAAAAAGTTATACCTTTGCATCGTGTTTTTCATGGTATTAGATTTAAGGTTAAGGAGATTGGTTGTCGGGATGACAATCAATTTTTTTTGCTACCTAAATCATCTCCAACTATAAATCTTTGATAATCAGCCGGGGTTAGACGTTTTTCAGTGCGTGAAACTTGTTTTTGCATTTCAATAAATGTACCAACATATAGACAACATTCTAAACGATAGTTATACCAATGTTGCTATCCAACGAAGATAATCAGGAAAATTTTTAATATTTCCATGTGATGAAATATGAGCGGCAATCTCAAAGATATTGTCACGTTGGTGTTTGTTTATTTTAAACTTGTTTTGATCGATTTTTAATATATGCCCTATCGTTGATTCGCAATATTCATAATTGCCCGCCTCGCATTGCATCGCAATCGCCATTGCTGTAAATAATATATAACCATATAAATGATCTGTAACGAGCTCATCTTGAGTTTTATTTTCGTCGGGTATAGAAGTTATATAAAGTGTGGCTATGCCATCGTAAGCCTTGCCAATAGCTTCTGAATCGCCTTTTCGCGATGTATCCTCAAGGTTTTTCAATTTAACTTCCATTCCTCTAAGGTTGATTATACTAAACACCTGCCATCCCAACAAAACCGATGTTAATAATCCGAATATTCCAATCATAATCCCCATCCACTCGACTTTTATAGGTTCTATTCGGCACAATGAAGCAATCAATGCAGCAATACTAAATATCAACGCTACTGCTAATAAAATATACAACCATTTCATTTTCATAAAACAAATAATTTTTATTTTTTATAACACAAAAATTGTGTTTTTTGTTGAATTATATATAAGGCAAAAGACAATATCAAGTAACACTATTATTTTATATGTCAAGTTTTTTTGGTAATTTCTATAAATTACATGAGATTAAGTGATAATAATTTAGTACCTTTGCGAATTCAAATTTTTGACTTAATTTTTTAACTATAAATTAAAATTATTCTACAAAATGAAAAAAATGGTTCTATGTTTTGTAGTGGCTGTAACTTCATTGACATTGCAAGCTCAATTTAAAGTTAAGTCATTACAACAAGTTCACACGGGAGCAATGGAAAAAGCGTATCATCCACGCTTTATGCCCGATGGAAACCTTTTGGTTTCGGCTGAAAATTATACCGGACTCGGTATTGTTAATGTGAAAAGCGGTGTTTACACCGAATTGACCGACATGTGCTCGGCAGGTTATTATCCTGTAATCGCTAATGATGGTAAAACCATTATTGTGCGTCAAAAGAATGATGACTACACTGTGGATATCTATTCAATCAATGTAGCCGACAAATCAATCTCTACTGTTGCCACACAACTTCCCCACTTGAATCAATTAGGGTTGTGTAACAATAAGGTTTCATACGCAGTTAATTCAAAGGTAATGACTGCCGAAGTTACCAATAGTTCTACCTCTCAAAAATTCAATCCAAAAGATAATATTTTTGTCACTGAGGAAGACTTGAAGATTGTAGTGTATAACAATGGTCGTCGCATTGTGCTTGACCCGCTTAAAGGACAAATTGATTGGGGTGAAACCCAATATGTGTGGACAAGCCTTTCGCCCAACAAAGATAAAATCTTGTTCAGTTGCGCCGACAATGCTTATATATGCGACATCAATGGAAAGAATCTTGTGAAAGTTGGTCCATTGCGTGCTCCGGTGTGGCGTGGCAATACTCATGTGGTAGGTATGCATGATAAAGATGACGGATATTTCTATACCGAAAGTAATATTGTTATTGCAAAAGCCGATGGCACACAATACCAACAACTCACCCCGGCTACATCTGAAATAAAGATGTTCCCTGCTGTTTCTAATGATGGTAACAAAATTGCATTTCACACTCTTGAAGGTAAAATATATTTAATGACTATTGAGGAGGAATAAGAAAATGAAAAAAATCGCAATTATATTGGCTTTGATATGCGTGAGTTTCTCGGCATCGGCCGCTTCTAAATATAAGTTATATGTAAATCCCGGTCACGGTGGTTATACATCAAACGACCGTCAAACATCTATGCCTGCCGTTAACGGTGTTAAGCTTCCGGTTTATGATGTTACGGTTAATGGTGGATCTCCTTTGTATAGCACCTATAATAGCAGTAATTGTTTCTGGGAATCATCGGGCAACACATATCGTGCTCAAGGTATCAAATATTTTTGGACTAAATATGTAAATAATGATATAAAATTGTCACGTGAGGCAAATACCCAAGGTGGCGACTTGACACTATCTACAATTGCGGCACAATCAAATTCATACGGTGGTTACTTTATGTCATTGCACACCAATGCCGGTAACTCAAGCGCAAACTATGTGGTTGTGATGTGTCGTGCGAAATCAAAAAGTGATTATTCAGCCTATAATTCCACTTCGTTATATATGTCGCAAGCTGCCGCTAATTGGCATGACAATGGAAAATTGACTAATGTGACATACTCAACTCCTCGCGGTATGACCGACCGCAAATTTTATGGAGGTTCGGGGCTTGGTGTATTGAATACTAATACTGCTCCCGGGTTCTTGGCTGAGTCTTGGTTTCATGACTATCGTCCTGAAGCATTCCGTATGTGTAGCAAAGAATATAACTTCTTCCTCGCTTGGCAGTTGGTGCGCGCATATATTGACTCTCCCGGATTGGGTAATGGCGATGGCGTAGTCCTTCAAAGTATTGTTGTAGGTGATATTCGCGACTTGGCTAAATCATGTGGTTACACAAGTTATGCGACACGCGGACGTGATAAATATCTTGCTATCAATGGCGCTAAGGTGATTTTGACAAATACCGCTACAGGTGGTTCAAAAACTTATACAACCGACCAATTCAATAATGGTTTCTACACATTCTATGATTTGTATAAAGGTGCTACTTATAGCATTACGGTTGAAGCTAATGGATATGCGTCACAAACAAAATATGTAACAATCGATGATAATGCCAAACAATATAATCTAAACTTTGACATGGTTAAGGGTGAAGCGTCAAGCATTTCGGTTTCTCCTTCAACCGTTGAGTTTGGTGAATTGACAGTAGGTAATACTTCTTCAAAATCGGTTACCGTAAAAGGCACTTCATTGTCTTCGGCAATTTCTGTGACATCAAGCAATACCACCGATTTTGCGGTTTCAACAACGTCTATTCCCGCAAGCGGTGGGACATTGAATATTACATATAAACCAACTTCAGCCGGACAACATTCGACAACTATAACCCTTTCAAGTGGTACAAAAACACAAACTATAGTGGTTGATGGTACTGCGGTGAATCCTCCATTGGTATTGACCGAAGTATGGAATTACTCAGAAACATCGGGCAAAAATGCCGATTGGACTACCGACAAGGCTGCTATGCGTAACATGTGTTTTGGTGATGGTAAGTTATATGTATCATGTCCGTCTATTGGCAAAATCTTAATCATAGATGCACAAAAAGGGTCATTTGTAGGTGAACTTGATATGACCGGCGTTGAGGGTGGTGCATTGGCGTTCTGTGATATTAAATTCTTCTACGGCAAAATAATCACAAGCAATATTGCGACAAGTGAAGCAGGTCAATCATTAAAGGTTTATGTGTGGGATAATGATAACGCAAAACCATATTTGTTCCTTGAAACTTCTGATTTAGGTGGTGCAACTCGCTTGGGTGACTCGTTCTATCTTAAAGGCGACTTGACAAATGGCGCATTGAGTTTTGCTTCAAGCCATGCATCTGATCCTACAAAAATTGTGAACTATACTATTACCGACGGTGTTTGCTATCCAACAGCAAATGTATTTAACATTACTGAAGATGGAGTAACCGGGATTGCATTTGGTCTCACACCTCATGTTATTGCAGGTAACACAGGACGTTATTGGGTTACCGGTCAAAACTTCTATCCAACATTGTTTGATGTAGATGGTCTTATAACACAATCGCTCAATGCTGTCGCTTTGAATGAAGACAACGCCGGTTCGGCTTTTGAGCCATTTACCTTTAGAGGTACATCATACGCATTTGCCACTGCATATACTCCAAATTCAACAGCCTCTGAACGTGTGCGTGATGGTAGAGCTATTCTTGTTGATGCAACCGATGGTTGGTCAAATGCTAAGAATATTGGTGAATATCCGGCTGCAGGTCTTGGAAACACTCGTAATACATCATATTCAACCAGTGTAGCGGTAGCAGTAAATGGCGAAGAAGGTGTTGAAATGTGGATACTTGTTCACAATCAAGGTATTGCATATTATAAATTTGGAAACGTCCCAACCTATGAAGTTACAGGTGTGAATAGTATCATTAGCGATAACTCACGCATTGTAGTTAATGGCACTACATTGGTAGTGGAAGGTGCGAATGTCGCTAAGATTCAAGTAAATGCTGTGAATGGTATGACAATGCGTCAATCAACCAACTCAAACAGTATTGACGTTGCTGGATTATCAGGCGTTTACATGGTTACAGTAACCGGCGCAAATGGTATAACTAAAACTTCAAAAGTCGTTATTGACTAATTTGTGAATCTCTCATAATTATTAGGTCGCAACAATTTTAGTTGCGACCTAATTTTTTATATGCGTTTCTTATCGAAAATTTAACTTATTTTTAGAGTTTATTTGATGCTAATGGAAAACTTTTTAATTAAACGGTTGTTTTATTAGTACAAAGCAAAATTACTTTTTCCATTGCAAGAAATGTGATAATGATTGGTTTATTAGCTAACCGGGCGATGCTGTGAAGCATTGCCCGGTTAGTTTTATGAATATAATTTGATAGTTTATATAATACATCTCCCAATTAATAGCTTTTTCTATTATTAATATTAAAAATGTCGCCGGAAAATTAAACTTTTCAATTCCTAAAAAAGAAATCTTCAAACAAATTACTATTTTTGTATATATTACATTGCTAAAAACCGTTGATTATGAATGACAGATTGTTATATAAGTGCTCAAATAACATTATAGCACACAATATTGTTAGCACTCTCAATGAAAATGATATTGTCTTCCGCCTACACGATGAAACAAATGACCCACGCATAGGAGCATACGGTCCAACTCCCGGCATCGCAATCTATGTGTTTGAAAAGGACTATGAAAAGGCATTAATACTGATAGAACCGATTGTCAACTCCTCAACAGAATATGTAAAACCATTCTGCCCGAAATGCGGTAGTGAAAACACAGTCCGTATCGAAAAAAATAAATATATCACACCATTGCTCATACTTTCAACAGTCCTTTTCATAGCTTCTGTTGTCTATTTCTACTTCACAAAAGATTTGGAAAACAACTTAATAATACTGGACTCCCTTGCCATTATAGCATCGATATCCAGTATAGGGATTCTCATTCTCTGTGACCGTAAAAACGCCAACTCCAAATGCAACGGCTGCGGTAAAAAATTCAATCGTATATAAATAAACGCCCACCCCCAAAATGGAACTTCAATTCCGTTATAATACGAAAAGCAACTCAACAAAATGCCATTGCCACATGAAAGCAATAGCATCGTTGAGAATTGCAACTTTTTGTTCTAAAAAACAAGAGTTATTATTCCATTAGCAGCCATTTTCAGATGGGGAGTATCTTAATTTAACGTGAGTTTAACTTTTAGCCATAGATTAAATAATCGGCAAAATTTAAAACAAAATAGGCATCATAAAGCCACATAATCAGCCATAAGTGGTGATTTTTACCCACTTATGGCAAATTATAGCGTTATATTTTGCCATAAGTATATTTTTTTTATATATTTGTGGCAAACTATAATGATTATGAGACAATCTATCATTGGCAGAAAAAAGGAATTAGACGTATTGAATCGACTTTATAACTCGATTCAATCTGAGTTTATCGCAGTTTATGGACGTAGGCGCGTTGGTAAAACTTTTCTAATTCGTCAGTTTTTCAATAACAAGTTTGTATTTCAACTTTCGGGATTGGCAAACGCCACTACAAAAGAGCAACTCGTTAATTTCAATCTCACAATAAAGCGTGAGTCAAAAAAAGATTTTCCTATTGCTAAAACATGGTTAGAAGCATTTGAACAACTTATTTCGTTGGTTGAATCATCTAACGATGAACGCAAAGTGATATTTTTAGATGAATTACCATGGCTTGACACCCCTCGTTCACAATTTATTCAAGCCTTGGAACACTTTTGGAATGGTTGGGCTTCGGCTCGTAACGATGTCATGTTGATTACATGTGGCTCGGCTACGTCATGGATGATAGATAAGATCATAAACAATCATGGAGGGTTGCACAATCGCATAACATATAAAATGCGATTAGAGCCTTTTACCTTAATGGAAACACAAGAGTATTTTCGTTCAAAAGGAATGGAATACACCCAATACCAAATTGCTGAATGCTACATGGCTATGGGAGGGATTCCATACTACCTAAATATGATGCAAAAAGAGTTAAGCGTTACTCAAAATATCGACTTATTGTTTTTTGACGAGAATGCTCTATTAAAAACTGAATTTCACAATCTATATGCTGCCCTATTTAAAAATAGCGAGGACTACATAAAAGTAGTGGAAGCATTATGCAAAAAAAATAAAGGATTAACCCGAAATGAAATAATTGCCGCGACAAAACTCTCGACCAATGGCGGACTATCTACTATTCTCAAAAATCTTGAAAATTGTAGTTTTATTCGCACCTACACATCTTTTGGCAAAAAAGAACGAGATAAATTATATCAACTAACAGATTTTTACACTCTATTCTACTTTAAATTCATTAAACAAAACAAGTTTAATGATGACAACTTCTGGGTAAACTCTATCAATACCCCTCTTCACAACAGTTGGGCCGGATATTCTTTTGAAATGCTTTGTCTCTACCATCTAAAACAAATTAAAACGGCATTGGGAATTTCCGGGGTACAAACATCGGCCTCTTCATGGAAAGATTACGAATATGAAAACGGAGCACAAATTGATTTAGTCCTTGATAGGAAAGACCAAATTATAAATTTGTGCGAAATGAAATTTGCTACCGATGAATATGAAATAACAAAAAACTACGACACCCAATTAAGGCAAAAAAAGTCGGTATTCGCAGCAAAAACAAAAACTCGCAAAGCAATCCATATAACCATGGTAACAACCTACGGATTAAAGCAAAACATGTATAGTAACTCCATTCAAAGCGAAGTCGTGTTAGAGGATTTGTTTAGATAGAAAATCTTTATAAATATTGTGGAGTGGAGTCAAAACTAACCCCTCCATCTTGTTGTGTATTTTTAATTGCGCAGTGCCTCATAGATGATTTGGGCTTTGGCGGGGCCTATGACGGCTGTGATGTCGGCGAGGGAGGCTTTGCGAATGCGTTTGAGGCTTTTGAAGTGCTGGAGGAGTGTGGTGCGAGTTTTCTCCCCTACCCCTTTTATTGAGTCGAGGGCTGAGACTACTTGTGATTTGCTGCGGCGATTGCGGTGATGTGTGATGCCAAATCGGTGTGCTTCGTCGCGAAGATGTTGGATTACTTTTAATGATTCGGAGTTTTTGTCTATATACAATGGCACACTATCTCCGGGGAAATATATCTCCTCTAATCGCTCGGCAATGCCGATGATTGCTATTTTACCGCGCAGACCCAACTCATCAAGAACCTCTACGGCGGCACTTAATTGCCCTTTACCGCCATCAACAACTATGAGTTGAGGCAACCCCTGCCCTTCTTGCAAAAGTCGCGAATAACGGCGCGTGAGCACCTCTTTCATCGAAGCGAAGTCGTTGGGGCCTTCTACCGTCTTGATTAAGAAGTGACGATAATCGCGTTTTGAGGGCTTGGCATTGCGAAATACCACGCATGCCGATACCGGATTTGTGCCTTGAATATTGGAGTTGTCGAAACACTCTATGTGACGAGGCAATTCGGTGAGACGGAAATCGGTTTTCATGCGCTCAAGCGTGCGTTCCAATCGCTGTTCGGGATTCTTTTTCTCTATCTGCTTGAGAGTGTCGATTTTTCGTTGACGCGCATTGCGAGTCGAAACCTCGAGCAGCTTCATTTTATCGCCTCTTTGTGGAATAATAAAATTAACACCCTCCAACTCAACCTCAGGCACCAAAGGGACGATAACATCTTTATAATCAACCGAAAAACGTTTTGAAATCTCACCCATTGCGTATGCCAACAACTGCGATTGTGACTCGGCTAGACAACGTTTATATTGCAACGTAACACTGCTCACCACCACCCCACGTCGCACATGCATATAATTGATATACACGTCTTTATCATCATCTTCAATACCAAATACATCGATATCTTGCACCGTCTGACTCACAATCACACTCTTGGCATTATATCGCTCAATGAGTTGGTATTTTTCTTTCAACACTTGCGCCTCCTCAAAACGAAGTTCCATTGCAAGACGTGCCATTTCATCGCGCAAATACGACATCAATTCTTGGGTTTCGCCTCGAAGAATTTGCCTGATGCGAGTGATATACGATGCATATTCGTCAATCGAAATCAAACCCGTGCAACACCCCTTGCATCGCTTCATGTGGTACTCTAGACACAATCTCCCTTTTCCCTTTTCAATGTATTCGGGAGTAATCATGTGGCGACAGGTGCGAATGGGATAAAGGTCATCAATGAGTCGAAGCACGGCACGAGCCACCGATTGATTGGTGTAGGGTCCGTAATATTTCGACCCATCTTTTTTGTAATTATAGGTAAGAAAAACTCGAGGATAATGTTCGCCTGTGACACAAATCCAAGGATAAGATTTATCATCTTTTAGCAAGACATTATATCGAGGTTGATGCTCTTTTATAAGCGAATTTTCGAGGTTGAGAGCATCTTGTTCGGTAGGCACCACAATATAGTTCATATCGTGAATAGCACGCACAAGTAATCGCGTGCGAACCACCTCATGCTCACGATTAAAATACGATGATACACGACGCTTTAGATTTTTAGCCTTACCCACATAAATCACCACCCCATCAGCATTGTAATAGATATATACGCCGGGAGTATCGGGAAGAATAGATATCTTCTCTTGCAGTTGCTGTGATTTAGTTTTCAGCATAGGGAAAATGCCCTATTAAATATCCATTAATAAGAAATCAAAGAAGTAACCTCTACATCTTGAGGAAGAGCAGCACGCCCGTTGAGCATACTCAACTCAATAATAAAGTTTACATAAATTTTCTTTGGTTTCATGCGTTTTATAAGTTCGATAGCAGCAGCCATTGTGCCACCGGTGGCAAGTACATCATCGTGAATTACCACAATATCATCTTCAGTAATAGCATCGCTATGTATTTCAATAGTATCTGTCCCATACTCTTTTTCATACGAAGCTTTAATTGTATCGGCAGGCAGTTTTCCTGGCTTACGGACAGGCACAAATCCGGCATCTAATTTAAACGCAAGAATAGAACCCGCTATAAAACCGCGCGACTCAATACCCACCACCTTAGTAATACCTTTATCCTTATAAAGCTTTGCAAGATCCCAACCAATGAGATGAAGCGCACGGGGATCTTTGAAAACTGTAGTCAAATCTTTAAACACAATCCCCTTTTGCGGAAAGTCTAAAATATCGCGCACTTTTGATTTAACATATTCCATCGTATTTTATTTTAAATTGTTGACTTTTTATTTATTACAAATGTTCCACGTGAAACATTTTACTCAATTATCTACCTAAAAGAAGAAGTAAAATATTTATATCGCTCGGAGAGATACCAGGTATGCGTGATGCTTGCGCCACGGTTTCAGGGTTTATCTTTTCGAGTTTTTGACGCGCCTCGGTTGAGAGAGATTTTATTTCAGAGTAATTAATCTTACCCGCTAATTTCACTCCCTCGAGCCGGCGTATCTTATCAGCAATTAGTTGCTCGCGATCAATATAACCTTGATATTTTATCAATATTTCGGCAGCCTCGATTATCTCCTCGCGACGTGCTTCCTCGATAGAATTTAAGTGTTCTTGTAATGCTTTGATATGAGGTGCAAGCATGAGAATAGAGAGTTGCGGACGCAAAATTAGGTCATATAATTTCACTCCTTGCTTCAATGGTGTTGTTCCCAATTTTTCAAGAGCAGGATTTATCAATGACGGCTTAATTGAAAAATCGCGGGCAAAATTTATCAAAGCATCGCGATGCTCTCGTTTTGATTGCATAAACTCATATCGTTCTTGCGTTACCAATCCTATTTCATATCCCCGAGGAGTTAGACGCATATCGGCATCATCTTGACGAAGAAGAATACGATATTCAGCACGCGAAGTAAACATTCGGTAAGGTTCATCAACACCTTTTGTTACCAAATCATCAATCAACACTCCAATATAAGCCTCATCGCGAGCTAAAACAAATGAAGGTTTGCCATGCGCCGAAGCATCGGCATTAATACCTGCAACGAGTCCTTGACCCGCAGCTTCTTCATATCCTGTAGTACCATTGACCTGACCGGCAAAATAAAGACCTTTCACCAACTTTGTTTCAAGGGTATGAAGCAATTGTGTCGGGTCGAAAAAATCATACTCGATGGCATAACCCGGACGATATATTTGCACATCGGCAAGAGCAGGGACTGTGCGCAATGCATCAATTTGAATATTCAATGGCAAAGACGATGAGAATCCATTTAAATAAAACTCTTGGGTATCCTCCCCCTCCGGCTCAAGAAATAATTGATGCTCTTGTTTATCGGCAAAAGTAACGATTTTTGTCTCGATACTGGGACAATAACGAGGCCCTATACTTTGAATTTGCCCATTATATAATGGAGAATCGGGCAATCCGTTTCGCAAAATATCGTGAGTTGTAGGATTGGTAAACACAGTAAAACAACTGCGCTGTTTCAATTCCCGTTTAACCCCGGGTAGATATGAAAATTGATGAAAGTCGTTTTCACCTTCTTGAGGAGTTGTCAACTCCCACTTCACACTGCGACCATCAATACGAACAGGTGTACCGGTCTTCATTCTTTCAACCACAAAACCCATATCTCGCAATTGCTCTGTTATGCCATGCGATGCAGGTTCCGATACTCGACCCCCTTGAAGCTGAACACGACCTATATGCATCAATCCATTTAGGAATGTGCCGGCAGTCAAAACCACCGATTTTGCTTTAAAATCGACTCCTAATGCCGTGTGAACTCCTTTTATCACGCCATTTTCGATAAGCAAACCGGTAACAGAATCCTGCCACATTGACAAATTTTGCGTATTTTCAAGAATGCGGCGCCACTCGGAGCTGAATTTCATGCGGTCACTTTGAGCACGAGGACTCCACATTGCCGGACCCTTTGAGCGGTTTAACATGCGAAATTGTATCGCTGTGCGATCGGTTACAATGCCCATTTGTCCGCCCAACGCATCAATTTCCCTAACAATTTGCCCCTTTGCAATACCACCAACCGCAGGATTGCAACTCATTTGAGCAATTTTGTTCATATCCATTGTTATGAGAAGCGTTGACGAACCCAAACGAGCCGCTGCCGAAGCTGCTTCACATCCGGCATGCCCTGCCCCCACAACAATTACATCATATTCAAACTTCATATTGCGATAGAAATTAAATTTCAAGTCATCGACCGATACAAGTCAAGCGCCATATTTTCAAAGCTTTCCATTATTTCACGCTCACCCTCTCCTTTATCATCAATTCCACAAAGGTGCAACACTCCATGTATTATAACACGGTGCAACTCAGATATATACGTTGCACCTAACATCTCGGCATTGCTTGCAACGGTATCGAGTGAAATAAACATATCACCGCTAATGCGTTTGCCCCGCGAATAATCAAAGGTTATTATATCGGTATAATAATCGTGTTGAAGATACTGACGATTGACTTCGATAATCTTCTCATCATTACAGAATATATAAGTGAGAGGTCCCACAATTCTATCGTGCGACTTTGCAACTTGCCCAATCCAATTTGCAATCTTAGGTAAATCGATTGAGGGTTGCTCCACCCCTTCACATATAATTTGAATTTTATCAACCGTCATTCTCTCAAAAGTTTTAACCTACAAATGTAGCTATTTTTATTTTTTGGTACAATACTAATCTTTATTCCGTTTTTCTGCATTCATATCAGGTTTTAACAGAGGCAGAGGCAATTTTGACCAATATTTACCCAAACGGCTTATTTCTTATTTTTCTGACGGAATTCAGCATCTGCTCAATTTCAATTTAACAATCTAATTATTAGTAAGATACATATCACACAAACCCCTTGAGAATTGAAAATTTGATTTTACTCGAGAGGTTGATTGAAATTTTAGATTAAAAAACGTCAAAAAACAACTAACTTTGATACAAAAAAAGATATGATACAAAAATGGCAAGAAGAACTTCGTAGTGTGGCAAATCCCGATAATGCGAAAATTTTTATGTCCTTTTTTAAAACCGGAAAAGGCGAATACGGCGAAGGCGACAAATTTATCGGACTGTCAGTTCCTGAAAATCGCAAAATCGCAAAAAGATATTTTAATGCAGACTTATCAATCATTGACCAAATGCTCAAAAGTGAGATTCACGAATTTCGCCTTTCGGGATTTTTGGCATTAGTCGAACGATTCAAAAAATGCAAAGACTCGGATGAGCAAAAAAGTATTGTTGAATTTTATGTCACACGTGGAACATTTGCAAATAATTGGGATTTGGTTGATTTGTCGGCTCCATATATTTTAGGAGCCTATTTATTGGCAAACCCATCCTACCCCACCCCACTCTATGATTTAAGTAGTAGCTCTAATTTATGGTTACAACGCATAGCAATTGTATCGACATTAACGCTTATTCGACATCGCAAATTTAATGACACAATACTTCTTGCCGAGAAATATCTATCGCACTCGCATCCGCTAATACATAAAGCAACAGGGTGGATGCTCCGCGAAATAGGGAAAAAAGATATTGACACACTGCTCAGTTTCCTTAACAAGTATGCTACAACAATGCCACGCGTCACATTGAGATACGCAATTGAGAAACTAACACAAGAGCAACGAAAAGAATTTATGCAACGCAAATAATAAAGTTATAGAAATTCTAATTAAATTTGCATTCAAATAAATAAATTATATATAATGTCACAAAAATTCAAACCCGAAACTCTTTGCGTTCAAGCCGGTTGGACGCCTAAAAAAGGAGAGCCGCGAGTGCTCCCTATCTACCAAAGTACCACATTCAAATATGATACAAGCGAGCAGATGGCACGTCTCTTCGACCTCGAGGATAGTGGATATTTCTACACTCGCCTACAAAACCCCACCAACGATGCTGTTGCAGCTAAGATTGCCGCCCTTGAAGGTGGTGTGGCAGCCATGCTCACATCAAGCGGTCAAGCTGCTAATTTCTATGCTATTTTCAATATCTGTGAAGCAGGTGATCACTTCATCAGCTCTTCTGCTATATATGGCGGCACATTCAATCTATTTAGCGTTACACTTAAAAAACTCGGTATTGAGGTCACTTTTATCAATCCCGATGCTACCGAAGAAGAGATTGAAGCAGCAATTCGCCCCAATACCAAGGCTCTCTTTGGTGAAACCGTGTCAAATCCCTCTCTCGACGTGCTCGATATCGAGAAATTTGCACGCGTGGCACATCGTAATGGTATGCCTTTGATTATCGACAACACCTTCCCTACTCCTATCAACTGTCGCCCATTTGAATGGGGTGCAGACATTGTGATACACTCTACCACAAAATATATGGACGGACACGCTACAAGCGTGGGGGGTGTAATCGTTGATAGTGGCAATTTCGACTGGGACGCTCATGCCGAAAAATACCCCGGTTTATGCACTCCCGACGAGTCATATCATGGCCTCACTTACACCAAAGCATTTGGCAAGATGGCGTTCATCACCAAAGCTACCGCTCAACTTATGCGCGACTTGGGAAGCATTCAATCTCCACAAAACGCGTTCTTGCTCAACCTCGGACTTGAAACACTGCACTTGCGTATGCCTCGCCACTGCGAAAACGCACTCAAAGTGGCTCAATTCCTTCAGAACGAACCTCGTGTGACTTGGGTTAATTATTGCGACCTTCCCGGCAACAAATACTATGATTTAGCTAAAAAATATATGCCAAACGGCTCTTGTGGCGTGATTTCTTTTGGTCTAAAAGGAGGGCGAGAAGACTCAATAAAATTCATGGATTCTCTCAAATTCATTGCTATCGTGACACACGTTGCCGATGCTCGCACATGTGTACTTCATCCGGCAAGCCACACACATCGTCAACTAAGCGACCAACAATTAATAGATGCCGGTGTGCGCCCCGACTTGATTCGCCTTTCGGTAGGTATCGAGAACGTTGATGATATAATTGACGACATTAAACAAGCTCTCGACAATAAGGAATAATACACATATTAACGAAATTAAAAACTTTTAATATTGCGGTTGCTCAATAGGGATACCGCAATATTTTTGTATATATGAAATCGATTTGTTAAATTTGCGTCAATCTTGTGGGAGACAAAGTGTTGTTTAAACCTGCAAGTGACATATATAATAGGAAGCGTTTCGCTTTATCCTTTGTCAGAAAATTCGCCAAAATTTTAGTTCAGAAGGATTAGGCAGATAACGCTCTCATTTGTCGTATATCCACTCCCCGGCAAGGGGATCAAGATATTCGATAGGCGTGGGAGTGGGCTGTTTATTTCTGAACTGGGCGTTTGGCGATGCCTCTGATAAAATAAACCGGCAATGTCTCACGTCTTCCATTTTACTATAAATATTAACTGCCAAATTTGGGGACATAGGAGGCTCACAAATTTTAATTACTAAAAATGAAAATGCGTAAATTATTTTTAGCAGCGGCATTATGCTACAGTGCGACAATGTTGTCGCAAGTCCCCAATGAGATGTCATATCAAATAATGGTTTTAGACCCTGATAATGGCAAAGTCATCGCAAACAAAGAAGCCGAAATTTGCATAGAGTTGCGCAAAGGCTCTCCTACCGGAGATGTGGCATGGTCTAAAACATTTACATCTACAACCGATCAAAGGGGTATTTGCAACCTCACACTTGAAGTAGGGAATGAGGTTAATTGGGGTGACGGTGAGTATTATTTTGCGACAATAATTAACAGCAAAGAGTGTGGCGCGCCTAAAATCACATCGGTACCATACGCTTTCCGTGCGGCAACAGCTCAAACGGCAACTACAGCAGCCACTGCCTATCAAGCATCGTCATTGAAAGGGCTTCCCACTCGTGAGCAACTTATTGGCACTTGGGTATTCAAAGAGGAAAAAACGTATGAATGTTATTCTTCGTCATATATATTCAATGAAGATGGAACAGGTGAATACATTGAAACAGACCTTGCTGATGGTAGCGGATTTACTTATACATTTCTGTGGAAATATAATCCAAACGGATTGATGTTTTTAGATATTCAAGAATTATCAAGTAGAGAGCTTAATGTTCTTTGTGTTTGTCTAACATCTGAATCGCAGGCTTTTTTTATAACTATTGACGATGAAGGCATGGAAAAAGGCATATATAACAAGCAATAATATGAGGCATTTGATATTTATAGTTGTGATATTGATTTGCATATCAGTAAAAGGACAAACTGTTGTTGTTCAGCCGGTAGTATGCACTTCAACTGCCGATGGTGGAAACATTGCGATTACCTCAACTCCGGTTATTAGCGCCGAAGATGCATCAATATTTTATCAAGGTGGATTTATATCATCCGTTCCCGGAAGTGCCGATGCCGGAGTCAAAAATATTGTAACTGATGATAGCGTTACAGAGGAGGCTCGTTATGACATTCACGGGCGTAAGTTGAACGAGCCTACAACTGGTATTAATATAATTAAAATGAGTGATGGTTCTACCCGCAAAGAAGCTGTGAAATAAAATTTATGGTAGATTTACACTAAGTTCAATGAGCTAAAGAGGTACAATAACAGCTTCCGAAATTTCGGAAGCTGTTATTATTTTAATAATCTTTTTATGTAATTTTCAATTTCAGAAGCGGTGATATTATATATTGGTCCTAATTGCTCAAAGTGTGCATCTCTATTAAATCTAACGCCATTTGTTATCATCGCTAATAAATTTTTTGATTTTAGATGATGCCCGGAGTATTTAAGGGCTTTGGATATGATATTGTGGATATCAACGCCCGATTTCAAAATAGAGTATATGTCATAGTAGTCTCTAAAATTACTTCTACGCATTAATACTTCCATTTTCATTGCACCGATTGATTCAATGTCGGCTAATCTCAAATTATTCAGCAATGCAACATATTTTTCAACGGGTGAATATTTAGGAGATGCATAAAACGAAAACTTAACTCCCGACACACGAAATTCAACATGATCTATATCTAAGATATCACATGATTGTATCTCACCAATAGTAGCAAGTTCTTTTTTTATTTGAGACCACTCTACTTCCATTTTTTCATTTTTGGAAGTTCTCCATTTCATAAAATCTAAATCTTCACTTTGACGGGTATTGATTTGAAGAGATAGAGCAGTGCCACCAACTAAAGTATAAGGCTTTATACATTCTAATTTAGAAACAGCCTCAAATATATCTTTTGTGTGTGGCGCTAACCCAATCATGATATAAGTTTGTTATAATAACGAGTAGCCATTGCTTTAATATATGAGTCGGGCGACTTTGAATTAAAATAATACCAAGCAATGAATCGATTAAGGTTATATATATATTCACCTTGAGGAACAAGGTAGTCTAACCACACTTGTTTTATTTTTTTTAGTGGATAAATTTTGAATAATTTATCTATTTCAGGCAAGTCAAGATGCAATAACGTTTTTTCAATCAAAATTTCATCAGAAATTTCAATTAAATCATTATTGAATGACCAAAAACAATTTTCTTGTTTTAGCTTATCAACGAGTTCTGATTTTATTGCATTAGCCATTGTTAATCTATGTGTTTGTGACAAAGTTAATATAAATGCAATAACCAAACAAAAAATATTTTTAAAAAGTTTGTTAGTATTAAATGGAATTTGAAAATATGTAATTTTTGGTGTTAAATGTTGTCTTTTATTAAGAATGTATTTATATTTGCATTAATCTTGTGGATGGCAGAGTGTTGCCCAACCCTCAGGAGACATTTTTGAAAGCGTTTCGCTTTATCCTTACATAGAAAATCGCCAATTTTTGAAGTTTACAGGATAAACAGTGAAAACGCCTTTGCCTATTATATCCCACCCACACAGGCGGGTGATGGTATATATGTGGCGTGGGTGGGCTGTTTATTGTAAACTTAGGCGTTTGGCGATGCCTCTATGTAGATAAACCGGCAATGTCTCACGCCTTTCGCATTTATAAATCTAACTCATATTATTATCAGCTGAATTAGGGGACATAGGAGGCACACAAATTTTAATTACTAAAAATGAAAATGCGTAAATTATTTTTAGCAGCGGCATTATGCTACAGTGCGACAATGATGTCGCAAGTCCCCAATGAGATGTCATATCAAATAATGGTTTTAGACCCCGATAATGGCAAAGTCATCGCAAACAAAGAAGCCGAAATTTGCATAGAGTTGCGCAAAGGCTCTCCTACCGGAGATGTGGCATGGTCTAAAACATTTACATCTACAACCGATCAAAGGGGTATTTGCAACCTCACACTTGAAGTAGGGAATGAGGTTAATTGGGGTGACGGTGAGTATTATTTTGCGACAATAATTAATGGCAAAGAATGTGGCGCGCCTAAAATCACATCAGTACCATACGCTTTCCGTGCGGCAACTGCTCAAACGGCAACCACAGCAGCCACTGCCTATCAAGCATCGTCATTGAAAGGGCTTCCCACTCGTGAGCAACTTATTGGTACTTGGGTATATAACAGAAATAGCACCAACACATATACATATATTTTTAACGAGGACAGCACTGGAAATAAAATTATAGAAGATGATATTGAATGTGTGAATCAACCGTTTAAATGGCAATATCGTTCAAACGGCACAATATTTATACAAGAAAACAACGAACACGATGCCGAATGTTTTGTATTACAGATTCATTTATTATCGGAAACACAATTATTTATTTCTGATGAAATAGATAATGAAGGATATATTTACAACAAGCAATAAAAGATTATGAAACAATTATTATTGTATTTAGTTTTATTGATGTGTCTATCAGTAAAAGGACAAACTGTTGTTGTTCAGCCGGTAGTATGCACTTCAACCGCCGATGGTGGAAACATTGCGATTACCTCAACTCCGGTTATTAGTGCCAAAGATGCATCAATATTTTATCAGGGTGGATTTATATCATTCGTTCCCGGAAGTGTCGATGCCGGAGTCGATGGTGAGATCGTTGATAAAGATATGAAAATACCGGCATTTGATGGCCACAGGCTAAATTTATCCGCTTATCCCAGAGTCAAAAATATAGATATATATAACTTGGAAGGCAAGTTATTGACTCACATTGAGATAGAAACAGAAGCTATTGACCTTTCATGTATTAAGCTTCCACGAGTGTTTTTTCTTGTTATAAATTACACATCGGGTAAATATGTATTTAAATATTGCAAATAGTATAGTATGAAAACATATAAACACTAGCAGTTTATAGAAGTTCCCTTATAAAAAAACTAAATGGGGAGTATCAAAGATTTAAATTTGGTACTCCCCTATTGTTTATTATGACATTATGCTGATTAGATGTCGGATATTTATTGAAAAAAAAGAAAGTATTTATGAGAAAAAACCATAGGTTTTTGTAATTTTGTAATGAGTTAAAAGTCAAGCAATGAATGAGGATAGTTTAAGTCAGTTATATCTTAAAGATACAGCGTTCCAAAATTTAATGCAAAAACGCATCTTTAATGTCTTGCTCATAGCATCGCCCTACGATGCATTTATGATGGAGGAAGATGGACGTGTTGAAGAACAGTTGTATTTTGAATATGTGTCATTAAACTTGAGCTCGCCACCGCGAGTCGCACAAGTATCACGCATAGAAGATGCGCTTGAGTTGTTGGCGGTGAAAAATTTCGACTTGATAATAGCCATGCCCGGGGTTGATATCAGTGAAACATTTTCGGGAGCCAGACAAATAAAAGAGCGATACCCTCTAATTCCTATCATAGCGCTTACTCCGTTTTCACGCGAAGTGTCACGTCGGTTGGCTCAAGAGGATATATCAGGGATAGACTATGTGTTTAGTTGGTTAGGAAATGTCGATTTATTGTTGGCTATAATAAAATTGCTTGAAGACCGAATGAACGCTGACAATGATGTGCTTGACGTAGGTGTGCAAATGATATTGTTGGTAGAAGACTCTGTGAGATTCTACTCCTCTATCCTACCACATTTATATAAATTCTTGTTGACACAATCAAAAGAATTCTCAACCGAGGCACTGAATGAGCATGAACAAATGCTACGCATGCGCGGTCGCCCAAAGGTGATGTTGGCCCGCGATTATGAAGAAGCTATAGCCATATATGAAAAATATGGCAAAAACATGCTTGGGGTAATTAGCGATGTGTCGTTTAAACATAATGGAGCAAAGGACTCTCATGCCGGCATAAATTTAGCAAAATATCTTAGAGAACAAGACCCCTATTTGCCCATAATTATTGAATCGTCAGAATCTGAAAATGCCGAATTGGTAAGCTGTTTTGATGGCATTTTCTTGGACAAAAACTCAAAAAAATTGCCGGTAGATTTAGGCAAAGCAATTATGAAAAACTTTGGATTTGGAGATTTTGTTATGAATGATCCAAATACCGGAGAGGAAATTATAAGAATAAAATCGCTCAAAGATATGCAAGACCATATCTTTGAAATACCGGCCGAGGCATTACATTATCATGCTTCGTCAAACGACATTTCTCGTTGGCTATATTCACGTGCAATGTTCCCTATCGCAGAAGTTGTAAAACATCATAGATTCCAATCTTTAGACGAGGCCCCGGCTGTTCGTCAACTGTTTTTTGATTTGATTGTGAAATATCGAAAAATGAAAAACAGAGGGGTTGTCGCAGTGTTTAAAAAAGACCGTTTTGACCATTATTCAAATTTTGCCCGCATAGGTCAAGGGTCTCTTGGCGGAAAAGGACGAGGACTGGCATTTATCGACTCCATCATAAAGAAAAACCCTATTTGCGATAATTTTGAGGGTGCAACAATCTCTATACCACGCACAGTGGTATTGTGTACCGACATTTTTGACGAATTTATGTCGGCAAACGACTTATACCCTATCGCATTAAGTGACATGCCCGACGAGAAGATTTTACAATGTTTCTTGCAGGCACGATTGCCCGAACGACTTATTGAAGATTTTTTCGCTTTGTTTGAAGTTGTTGACCGACCATTGGCAATAAGAAGCTCGAGCTTGCTTGAAGACTCTCATTATCAACCATTTGCCGGGATATATTCAACATATATGATTCCCCATGTTGAGGATAAGTATGAAATGTTGCACATGTTGAGTGATGCCATCAAAGGGGTTTACGCATCGGTTTTTTATGCCGATAGTAAAGCATATATGACAGCAACCAGCAACGTGATTGACCAAGAGAAAATGGCGGTTATAATACAAGAAGTAGTTGGTGAACTTCATCAAGATTATTATTTCCCCTCATTTTCGGGAGTAGGACGGTCTTTGAATTATTACCCCATAAATGACGAACAACCCGAAGACGGAGTCGCCGAGATTGCAGTAGGATTAGGGAAATATATAGTCGATGGAGGATTGAGTTTGCGATTTTCACCTCGTCATGCCGACAAGGTGTTGCAAACATCTACATTAGACCTTGCATTGCGTGATACACAAACACGCTTCTATGCACTCGACATGAAAAAAATCGATCAAGATTTTAATGTCGATGACGGCTTCAATATTTCAAAAAAGAAAATTCAGGATTTTGCATCGACAGGCGCTTTAAAGTATATGGTATCAACATTTGATTACACCGACCAAATGCTAAGAGACTATGAATATGGTGATGGGCGTCGAGTTGTTACTTTTGCAAATGTGTTGCAACATAAAGTGTTCCCACTTGCGCCGGCAATTGATTTCATGTTGACAAACGGTCAAAATGAAATGTGCCGCCCTATTGAGATCGAGTTTGCAGGCATTATTGATGATGCATCAAAAAATATAAAAGGTAGAATATATTGGTTACAGATAAGACCTATTATTGACCGCAAAGATTTAGTGGATGATAGCGTTTTAGAAATAGCCGATAATGATGTTTTATTGAAAAGTAATACCGCACTCGGACATGGAAACATTGATAATGTAAACACAATTATATATGTGAGACCCGAAAACTTCTCGGCATCGAATAATTCATTGATAGCCCGTGAATTGGAAAAAATAAATAGAAATTATGCAACAAATAATGAATATTATATTTTGATTGGTCCGGGACGATGGGGTTCAAGCGATACAGCACTGGGAATTCCTGTAAAATGGCCAAATATCTCGGCTGCACGTCTCATTGTGGAATCATCGTTGAGCAATTACCGCATCGAGCCTAGTCAAGGCACTCATTTTTTTCAGAATCTCACCTCTTTTGGAGTAGGGTATTTCACGATAAATCCGTCATCATCTGATGGCATTTATGATATAGATTTTTTAAACAAACAACCGGCAATATATGAAAGTGAATTTCTAAGAATCGTGAAATTCTCTGAACCACTATCAATAGGGATAAATGGAATGAAAGGAGTTGGAGTTGTTGCTAAACCTAAAAATAATAAAAACAAATAAGATATGGCTTTTTTTAGAAACATAAAAAAATCTTTTGGATTCTCTAACGCAGAAGATGACGAATATGATGATATTATTGAATCATCTAATGATAAAAAGAATACAAATAGCGACATTGAACCATCTCATAAATTTGAGGTGAATATTGCCGATAAACAACACTCAGAGGAGCGATTAAAAAAGATGCAATTAGAGATATTCAATGGAGTTGTATCGATATTTAATGAGTCTCTGCCTGATTTTTTGAAATCGAGCCTTGATGTTGACGCTCAAAAAAAATATATATTTGATTCTCTTGATGTTTCGTTGAGAAATTACATTGAAAACGTTGGAAATGAAGCAAAACAAACTTGTGATTTACAATGGAGCGCCGACCGCCGGAGATTGCAAACCGAAATTGATGCCATTAAAAACAAATGTCGGGAATTGGAAGAGTCAAAAGAGGAAAATCAAAAACAATTATTGAGTGCTGAACGACAAAAAAGGGCATTATCGACAAGAGTACACGATTTAGAGAATCAGGTTACTGCATTTGAGGCTGAAAAAGAGCAATATGAATTAGAAAACCGTAGCCTGATTAATAAACTCAAAGTGTCAAATGTAAATGACAATGATAATGCTATTTTGAGGGAAGAAGTTGCCCGATTGAAAAAGGCGTTGAAGGAGTACAATGATGGTCAAGATATTTCTAACATAATCAAACAAAAAGATGATGAAATAAACCGACTAAAAGAACAACTTGATTCAAATTCAGCTGAAAATACAGCAGAAGTTGGTGAAAAGATGCAAAGTTTGTCGAAAAAAATTGAATCATTGTCAAATGAAAATGCTTCATTACTCAAAAAAATAGAGCAACTGAAAGTCAAGGAAGAAATGTCGGATGCAATGATAAACGATTTGACAAGTAAAGCTTCTTCTGCAATGAAACAATTGGAGGATTGCCAGCAACAATTATCTGAATTGTCAAATAAAAATGATTTGACCGATAGTAATGAACTTAACCGATTGAAAGCTCAGATTGATGATTTGACAACTCAATTAGAACAAAAAGAACAAGAATTACAAGAAACACAAAAAGGGTTACAAATGATAGAACAAATACAAGAGGATATGACCCGATTTGAAGATGTGAAGAAGCGCAAGGATGCAAAGATTTCGGAATTACAAAACGAAATTAAATTGCAACAAGCGCGCGTTGCCGAATTGGAGGGAGACATAGACTCTTTAAAAAGTACTATTGAAAATAACTTATATAATCAAGCGTTGTCGGAAGATGTATTAAAGAAAGAAATTGAAAAGTTAAAAGCTTCATTAGAAGAAAAAAATGCAACAAACGAACAACCTAAAACAGAAAAAAGAAAAAGGAAGATTAAAATTTCGGCAATTGATGAATCTATAACCGATGCCGGTTGGATGCTGTCAACCCCACCTGAAGGAACCAACACCCGCCCTACCCCATCTACTACCGATGCCGACTTTGGATATCAAGATCCTCCTAAAAAAAATACACCTAATAATGACGCACAAATGTTACTATGGTGAGAATTGTTATGAAAAATTATAAAAAATACACATTGCTTGTGATGCTACTTATGTGTGTCATCATGAGCATTAATGCAAAACAAGTATCGGCAAATGATATTTCGGAGTATGTATATCCCAAGAATATCACAAAATCTCCTAACAAATTTTCATATATGCCCGATGGAAAGAGTTATCTTTCATTAAGCGATGACCGCAAATTGGTGTTAAAATATGATACTGAAAAAGCGATTTTGCTAGACACACTTTTAAATGTCGATAAAACCCGAGAAACAAAAATAGATAAAATTGAAGGATTCACAATGAGTCCGGACGGAAGCAAATTATTGATATATAATGACATACAATTTATTTATCGCCGTTCATTTGATGCGTCTTATTATGTATATGAGTTGAGGAGTAATATCTTGCGTCCCATATCAAAAAAATTTGAACGCCAACGTGCGCCATTATTTTCAAATGATGGACGCATGATAGCTTTTGTCGCTGAGAATAACATATATGTATATAAGACCGATTATAATAGTGAAATCGCTGTTACAACCGATGGATGTAGAAATAAGATAATATACGGAGTTCCTGATTGGACTTATGAAGAGGAGTTTATGGTACATTCATCAATGGTGTGGTCTTCAGATAATCTCACTTTATGTTATGTTAAATATGATGAGTCTAATGTAAATAGTTACTCATTCCCATTATATGGAGGTGTTTGTAAACCTAACCATAAATATGAATTATATCCCGGAGAGTATGTTTACAAATACCCAAAGGCAGGGACTCAAAATTCAAAAGTCACTGTTTATAGTTATGATGTGGAAACAAGAAAAATAAAACATATCAAACTAAATGACTCAGACGTTGAATATATACCCCGAATTGCTTCAATAAATGGTGATTCTCATAAAATTATTATAGCAACATTAAATCGTCAACAAAACAAATTGAGATTTCTATTGACCGACCCAAAAACCACTATTACCACGCCCATATATGTAGATAATGCTAAAGCTTGGATTAATGAAATATGCTATAATAATGCGAAATTTTATTCCGACTGCTTTATTGTGAGTTCGGCTCATTCAGGATTTAATCATTTATATAAATATTCTTATACCGGGGGACTATTAGAGCAAATAACATCGGGTGATTATGATGTGTTGGATTATTATGGCAAAGATGACAATGAAAACCATTATTACCAATCAACAAAAAGCGGTGCAATAAATAGGGTAGTGACAAGAATAGATAAAAAGGGGAAAGAAGTTGATTTATCTCCTGCTCAAGGTTGTGCTTCGGCATTTTTTTCTCCATTGATGAATTACTATGTTATAAACTATAGCAACGTATCAACTCCTCCGGTTTATAAATTATACAAAGGTTCTCATAAGGAAATTAAGACTCTTGAAGATAATATTCATATAGCTAAAAAATATGAGTTAGCACCAAAACGAGAATTTATTGAGATAATTACCGATGATGCGGTATTAAATGCATATATCATTAAGCCTAAGGATTTTAACTCCTCAAATAAATATCCTGTTATCATGACTATGTATAATGGTCCGTCTTCGCAATCGGTACTAAACCGATGGACTATTGATTGGGAGAATCATTATGCAATGGAAGGTTACGTTATTGTGTGTGTAGATGGTCGCGGCACGGGAGGAAGAGGACAAAATTTTCAAAATGTAGTTTACAAAAATTTAGGATACTATGAAACATTAGACCAAATAGCCGCGGCAAAATACATATCATCTTTGCCATATATTGATGGGGCGCGAATGGGGTTGCATGGATGGAGTTATGGCGGATATGAAACAATAATGGCTATATCTCACCCCGATGCACCATATAAAGCCGCTGTGGCTGTAGCTCCTGTCACCGATTGGAGATTTTATGATACAGCCTATACCGAGAGATATATGTTGACACCCAATGAAAACGAAGATGGTTATGAAACATCTTCCACAATGAATAAAGTAACCAATGTGAATTGTCATTTATTAATAATGTCGGGAACTGCCGATGATAATGTACATTTATCAAACACAATGGAGTATGTTTCGCATTTGATAGCTAATGGCAAACATTGCGATATGTTTTTATTCCCAAATATGAATCATTCTATTAATGGATGTAATTCAAGAACTATGGTATATACAAAGATGTTAGATTATTTTGACACCTATTTGAAACAATAAAAGCGGTAAAATGAAACAAGAACGTCGTATAGCAAATACAATTGCGATATATAGCCTATGGATTAATTGGATGATTTCGGGTGGCGCATTGGTTTCTGTGCTAATCGCATCACTATACATACCAAAATTATTATTGCCCTTATTAGTGTTTGCATTAGAACTTATGTTGTATTGTTATGTGCGTTATAATTCGGTGTCAAAAAATCCAACATGTATAAGGTTACCACATGTTGTTATGATAATATTGTTTTGGTCGGCATTGATAATGGTTTTAATAAATATATTACATGAACAAACATTTATTAAAATACCATGGTTGATAAATAATGTAAATAAAGATATACCATATATTGGATTGTTAATATTGGCACCTGTTGCATTTATAGTAACATTGTATAATATTCGAGGTGGAAAAAACAAAAGTATTTGTTTTGATTGTCAAATAAGATATGGAACAGTATCTGAACGTGGTTTTTTAGGACGATTATATAGTCAAGAAGGGGATTACCTATCCCAAATGTTGTTAACATTATCGTTGTTTTTATCGGTTATTGGTTGGTGTTATTATTTTGTATTTTATATCAATACTAATATAAACGCTATTGACGAGTTTGTTTTTGTTTGGGCTCCTACATGCATTTATATATTGTCGTTAGTATATTTGGGACTAAGATACTTTAGTTTGTGGATTTATTATTGTCAAAACATAGAAGGACAATCATTGAGATATAATAGTTCCTCGTTGGTTAGATATATTGTGATGTGTGGTGATTATATCTATTTAAAAGAGCCTAATGTATCGACCGATGATATTGTTGCCGATGATAATAAAATAGATACTCCGGCACGGCTATTTATTAAGTATAAAAAAACAATTAGCGAATATAATGCTATGGATTACTTTGCTTCGTTATCGGGCATTAGAGGTGCAGAGTTGCGTTTTTTATATGAAAACACTAATTTTAATACAGAATGTAATATATTCCATTATGCCTATATTGTAGAGTCGAGGGAAATTATAGACAATTCCCAACTGGAAGGGAAATGGTTTACTTTACCCGAAATAAAAGCAATGATTAATCAACAAAAAATTTCAGGGATATTTGTTTCAGAGATTGATCGAATATATACAATTGTGATGTCATGGAAAACATATGATAAACATGGTAATAGGTTATATGATATAAAACATTATAAACCAACATTCCGTTTGCGTGATTTCAAAGATTGGGATGTGGATTTTAATGATAAAAATTGGTTGTTTATTGCAACTAATAACAGTGACCGACCGTTTTTCCGGCTACGTAATTTATGGAATAAATACATAAGCGGGATTGGAGTTTGAAATGAAAAAAATAAATTTAATAGTAGTATTGGGACCTACAGCTTCGGGAAAAACCTCGTTGGCTGTTGCATTAGCTCGTAAGGTCAATGGAGAAATTATCAGTGCCGACTCTCGCCAAATTTATCGTGGCATGGATATAGGAACCGGTAAAGATATTGACGAATATGGTAATGTGCCATATCATCTTATTGACATCTGTCAAGCCGGATATAAATATAACTTATATGAATATCTAAGAGATTTTAAAATTGCTTATAATGATATTTTAAAACGAGGCAAGATGCCTATTTTGTGTGGAGGGACCGGATTATATATAGAATCGGTTTTGAATGGCTTGGAATTGCCTCATGTACCCATAAACAATGAATTACGAAAATCGCTTGAAACAAAAACATTAGAAGAATTGACATCAATTCTTTCTTCGATGAAAACACTACATAATAATACCGATGTAGATACTGCAAAACGAGCTATCAGAGCAATAGAAATTCAAACATATTATAATAAACATCCACAAGAAGCAATATCGGTTGTTCCAAACCCTATTAACGATGCGTTAATAATAGGAGTAGATATTGACAGAGACAATCGTAGAAATAGAATAACCAAACGATTGCTTTCACGTCTTGAAGAAGGAATGATAGATGAGGTTAAAAACTTAATTTCATCGGGAATTGACCCTAACGACTTGATATATTATGGATTGGAATATAAATATGTGACAATGTACCTTTTAGGACAAATATCTTATGATAACATGTTATCGGAACTGGAAATAGCAATTCATCAATTTGCAAAACGTCAGATGACATGGTTTAGAGGAATGGAAAAAAGACGAGGTTTTAGTATTAATTGGATTCCTTGGAATTTAGATAAAGACATATTTGTAGAGAAAGTTATTAATTTAATGGATTGTGATGAGTAATAATCATGGAGTAGGCTGTGGAAGATTTTGCATTTTGTTTTTATTTTGGTCGCTGTCAAATTTTATATTAGTTGCAGAATGCAGATATTTCAATTCTTTTGATTTATTACCAAATGATATGTATCTTCAAGCAATAGATACAAACTCTGTTTCATTGTTTGTTGAAGCCCGGCTTGCGGTTTCTCAAAATAAAGAGTGCAATGGTAGGTCAAAGTCTAAATGGTCGTTGGTGTGGAATTATCAATCGGCACAAAATTACAATGGCATTGAAATCACATGGCAAAATACCGATTTTGGAGATTTATTAGATCGCCGTCAAGCTTTGATAACGGTATATGAAGTGCGTGATGGAGAAATTGTCAATATAAAAACTATTGAGAAAGAAGATGGAGTAAATATGTCGTTAGGTTACAACTCTGTTATAATAGAGGCTGATGCTAACGATAATTTTTATAATGTTTTTGTAGGAGATAATAAGCTAATACATATAGGAACATTTGATTTCACCGATGCTATATCAGGTAGTTGTGGTGTAGTTTCAACCGAGCAGGCAAATGTGATGAATTTTATAATTGAATCAATCCATGATTTGAAATCAGAACTTAAAACAAATTATACATATCACAGTTTAAAAGAAAAATTTTCAACGTCAAAAGCTATGCATGAGGGCTTTTGGTCCTATCTTGACAGAGACATTGATCCTGATTGGTCACGTATAGGAGGAAGGTATCAATTGGCATTAGTAGAGGATGGCGAGGATTTTATTATCATTTACATTGCAGGAGCAGAAACAAATAGCAAATATTGGCAAGAAGGAATGATTAAAGGTCGATTAAATGCGACGATATTTAAAGACCATTATGATTTGATATGGTATGACTCTATGTTTGATGCAATTGAAATTGATGCGCACGCATCAATTAAAGATTCAATTCTCACTCTTGAATTTCCATTATATAAAGCAACTATGCGATTCTATAAACATCAAAACAATTAATGTGTTAATATAATATAAATTGTTGGAATTTTTCTAACAATTAGTGTAGAAAGTAGTAATTTTACTTATTAAAATACTAACATTTAACAAAAATACCTTATGAATCTACGAAATCATGTGCTGACAGCTTTTTCGGCATTATCTATGTTCTGCATTTCCTTGGCAGCTCAAAACACAATGTTTGTTAATGGCAAAGATTATGTAATAGACACAATCATTCCTAAACATAGTGTAGGACCGGGTACGCAATATGCTTTCTATAAACTTCCCGATCGTCCTATGACTATCCATGTGTTGGAAATGGATCTCACCAACCCCTATGTTGATATGCAAGTGGTAAATGGTGGAGAAGCTGCAATTGCTTGTGAAACACCCTCAAAAATGTATGCCCGTCATGACGCTCCGGGACACGACATGATTGCAGCCCACAATGGTGACTTTTTTACTACATCTTCTACAATGTACAATAAATCGGGACTATCCCGCATGGGACTTATATGTGATGGGGAAATTGTATTTAACCCGGTAAGTCAACCATTGTTATATCTTACACCCGATCGCATTCCTTATATTGATAGGGTCCATTTTATGAGTTCAGTATCACACAATGGAGTAACCAACACATTGAATTCATTAAATATGCCATGTCTTGAGTTTAATACCGCAACCGGAGCTAATTTCCTCGCCCTTTATACCGAAGCTTGGGGTTCAAAAGTATATGAGTATTATACCGGTGGTAAAATTGCGATTATAAAACCTAAAAATGGTGAAACATTTAATTATGCATCTAACACTGTAATAACAGCAGTAGTGGAAAGTGTAGGGGATAACCCCGGAAACCCAATAATTCCCGCAGGCGGAGCTATACTTCATGGAGTAGGAACTTCGGCTGATTTTCTTGGTGCAATGACTGCCGGTGACGAGATTGCTATTAATATTCGCACATCAACAAATGGTTTCCCCGACCACATTGACATAGATGAGGCTATAGGTGGTAGCGGTCATATTATCTTGCAAAATGGAGAAATCACAAATATTGGCAATCCTGAGTGCCATCCGCGCACATTTATGGGTATATCAAAAGACCGCAAAACTATTTATTCGGTAGTTATTGATGGTCGCACAGCAGCATCGGCTGGTATTACTCTTGATGATCAAGGATATGTGCTTAAAGCTCTTGGCGCATGGGATGGCGTAAATCTTGATGGCGGTGGCTCATCATGTATGTATATCAATGGAGAGATTAAAAACAACACATCTGATGGAACAGAACGTGCAGTGGGTAATGGTGTGATATTTTTCTCTACAGCACCCGTAGATGATAATTTTGCCACATTGGCATTTGAACCACGAGCGTATAAAGTTCCCGTTACAGCCACATTCCGTCCTATAGTATATGCTTATAATCAATATGGCTTATTAAAAAGCAAAGACGTTGTTGATGCAGTGGTTACTTGTGACCCTGAAATAGGAACTATGAAAAATGGAGTATTTACTGCCGTAAATACTAAAGCTTCGGGATATATTTATGCCGAATATAATGGATTGACCACAAAACAACTCGTAACTACAGTTGACTCAGAAGTAAAATTGGTTATTAATGATTATATTGTTGACAATCGCAAAGGTTATCCCATTCAAATGAATTCCACAATAGGTAATTTTACATACGAGGTTAGCGCAGCTTCGGTTGATTGGGTGTCAAGTGATGAATCTATCGCAAAGGTTGTAGATGGTGAAGTTTTCGGATATAAAAATGGTAATGTAACTCTTACAGGCAAATCAGATATATTTACCGATGCTGTAAACATTACTGTTGAAATTCCAGAGGAAAGTTCTCAAGAATTGATAGGGGAGTTTAATGCTAGTGATTGGTCGTTGAAACAAGGCGGAGGTAAAAATCTCACCATTACACAAAATGGAACAGGATTTAACCTAAACTATATTGGAACATCGGGTCGTAGTAAATATATCACTGCTGCCAAAGAAATGAAAACATATAGTCTTCCTTATGGTGTGCAGATAGATATAAATCCTGGAGAAGCCGATATAACAAAGATGCAACTATCTATTGCCGATAAAATTGGTAACCGTGGAAATTTAATAATTGCCGACAAACAAATTCCTAAAAATACAACCACAAGCTATATCATTCCATTTTCTAATGTAGAAGGTGTGGATATATATAATAATGCAATATATCCTATAACTATTTCTAATATAAGAATGGATATGGGATCAGTGACTGCTAATGCCGAATATGAGATTCAAGTTCCCTGCTTTGTGCAGCTTTATGGTTCTTCATTAGGAGTTGAATCTATTGGTAATGATGTTATGAATAAAGCTAAATTATATCCCAATCCTGTAGAAATGGGTGCCCCTGTGATTGTGGAGTGTGAAGGAGATTCTAAAATTGAAATATACAATGTAAATGGTACATTGGTTCAAGTAGCTGAAGTAACCGGAACAGCATCAATCAGCACAGCAACATTTGCTAAAGGTATATATATTGTTAGAGTTATTGGTACCGACTCTTTAGCAATGGGCAAATTGATTGTAAAATAACACGATATTTTTAGAGGATACATCCTTTAAAAATGAAAAACAAAAAAATAATGAGTCAATCTTCTTTTATGGGTTGGCTCATTATTTTTATTATAATTTGTCATTTATATGTATTGCAATGTGGCTGTAGTTTATTTATGACTTTGATTATTGTATTGTAAATTAAATATGTTATCTTTGCTGTGTTGAATTAACAAAGTATCATATAAAAAATGTCAACTTATTTAAAAGAACAACGAAAGGTTACCACTCATCGCCTTTTTGAAATGAAGCAACGCGGTGAAAAAATAGCAATGCTCACTGCTTATGATTATTCAATGGCTCGTCTCATCGATGATGCGGGAATGGATGTAATACTTGTTGGAGATTCGGCATCAAATGTAATGGCTGGAAATATGACAACACTACCCATCACTCTTGATCAAATGATTTATCATGCAAAGAGTGTGATAAAAGGAGTGAAACGAGCTCTTGTAGTGTGTGATTTACCTTTTGGTAGTTATCAAGGAAACTCTAAAGAAGCTCTTGCTTCTGCTATACGAATTATGAAAGAGAGTCATGCCGAAGCTGTTAAAATGGAGGGAGGCTCTGAAATTCGGGAATCTATTGAGCGTGTGTTGTGTGCAGGAATTCCTGTAATGGGACACCTTGGTTTAACTCCCCAATCGATAAATAAATTTGGAACTTATGCTGTACGTGCCAAAGAAGAAGCCGAAGCCAAAAAACTTATTGAAGATGCCAAAATGCTTGAAGATATAGGTTGCTTTGCTATCGTACTTGAAAAAATTCCTGCCGACCTCGCCACAAAAGTAGCACAAATGGTATCAGTACCCATTATTGGCATCGGAGCCGGTGGCGGTGTCGATGGTCAAGTTCTAGTAATGCATGATATGCTTGGTATAAACAAAGGTTTCTCTCCTCGTTTTCTTCGTCGATATGCCGACCTTGCTACCGTTATTAATGACGCCGTAGCCCACTATATCGACGATGTCAAAACATGCGATTTTCCAAATGAAAAAGAACAATATTAGTAATAATATACAAACATGCGCTGAGTGTAAAAACACTTGTTTTGATTTTTTAGGCTATAGATTGTATTCTATAGCTTTTTTGTATTATGTTATATGATTCATAATTTTATAATTATAATGCATTACACGCCATTTAAATACTATTAAAATGCAAATATACGAAAACTAACCATTATATATTTATTGTCTAATTTTATATCTGTTGTTTATAGTTTTATTTTTATGCCTAATTTGCTGTTTTATTTTTAGACTATATTGAACTTAATGTACCAATAAAACAAAAGAGATATTCCCAATAAATTTGAGAATATCTCTTTAATTTTATTAAAAGATTCTATTATCTTACCACTAATATTTTTGTTACAGCTCCTGATGATTGTTCATTTTCATTTTGAGAAGCATAAACAAAATAAACTCCCGATTTTACTCTTTCTCCATTAGAGTTGCATCCATCCCATACAACCATACCACCTTCTGAACGTGTTGTATAGAATACATTACCGGCTGAATCAGCTATCTTAACAAGAGAATTATCCATTAAACCTTTAATTGTAATCCATCCTGTATAATCGGGTTTTACAGGATTTGGATAAGCATATACTTCTGAATAATCTTCTTTTGCAGGAGCTGAGTTACTGCTATATGCAACTAAACCATATTGTGTTCCAATATATACCGAATTACTAAATTTATCGGCGAAAACACTATAAGTAATACCACCTGGGTGATAACTATTATCAGACGCGAAATGTTCAAGAATTTCACTACCGGTTTCATTAACAAGATATACACCATTTGACATTGTACCAAGCCATTTACGATTAGAATTATCAACCGAAATACTTGTCACTTGTATAGCGTCAAGAAGATAGTCGGCATAATTCGTTCCATCATTTCTTGGCACTTTTAATCTATTAATTGTCATTGATGGATTAGTTGCATTTTTTGGATTTGTAATTTCTATTACACCATTAGAAGTACCCATCCACACACGACCATTTTCATCTTCGGCAAAAGAATAAACACGATCGGGGGCATAATTTTTTCCATCTTGGTCTATAAAACTATCCCATAGATAATAATTGTCATCTGATGTGTCGGTATAAGTACCATTTGTATCATAAGCCACAATCCAACCATCAAATCTACCATCACATATAAAAATCATATCTGATTTTTTACAAATCAATATTACCACATCCTTATTTGCTTTAAAATCTCCTAAGCTGATAGGAATCCAATCACTTGCTGTAGTTGTTTCTTTTTTACGAGCAGCCGCAGGAAGAATATGCAAAGATGGTTGACCGGCCGATAAAACTTCGTTACAACACCATAAATTATTTTCTTTATCAAAACTTAACGCATGAACACGACAACCCCATGATTCTAACATTGTACTATTAGAGGGATTATATTGTGAAACCATCTTACGATCTTTAATTTTATAAACCCCTTCCCAGAAAGTACCTACATAATAAGTTTCAGGATCTTCTGGATCGACAGCTAATTGATATGAATCATATAGCAATGTATTTTTTTTACTTGTTGCCGGATTGCTTGCATGGGTTGGTGTTACATTGGTAGGTGTTATATCTTCAATCTTACCATTATAAATAGTACTTATATAAGTAGGCCACCATTGACCTTTAAAACCATAGTTAGTCGATTCACTTCGGTTTGAAATATAAATTTTACCATTTGAATCACTTGTAATATAGAATGGATAATCAACACTTACCGATTCTGGTTTAAATTTATCTTGAAGTACTGTAAGATTACCTCCAGTTATATCATAACTTGCTATACCGTTAGCATTTCCTGCCCATATTATATTGGCATTATCCCAAATTGATAAAGTTTGTGAAGCTAAAGATGAGGGTAAAGCAGAATGAGCTGTTGCAATACCGTCTCTAGAAATAGAATATACTGTTGATGCCGATATGCAATAATAGCCGTCTTTACCATATATCAAAGATGTAACATCAGCAGTTTCAATTAAACCTATACGACTAACTCCACCTGTTGTGAAATTAATAGTATATTTATAAACATTTTTTCCTGTTGCTTTAGATAATAAACCATTATTATCTAATCCCTCTATATCATCTGTATAATGACCTGATGCAAATAACTTAAAATTCTCAAACATTTCAAATCTTGCATCTTTGTGTGCAAAATACAAATTATGATTTTGGTCTATAACAACATAATCACCAACACAAGTTACTAAAGATATTTCTTTATTATATACACCCGATTGTTTTACCTCATGCTTTTTCTCATCAAAAATTATAAGACCAAATTTTGTTGCTACATATATATTATCACCCGAAAATGCTACATCATTAATAGTAATGTCATAAGTTAATACCGCATCTTTTATATCAGGCAAATTTACTACATCACCATTATCATATAACAAATCAATATTACCTGTAGTATATGTTACCAACAAATATTTCTTATCATTATTATAAAAAATATTTGATACAATATTATCACTAAGTTTATTACGAGAAGTATAATTATATGTTTCCTGTGAATTTTTATCATAGGAATACAAATAATTACCCGATACAAAATAAACTTTATCAGGTGTTTGAACCATTTTTGACAAACTGGAATACATAGGATATACATTCCAATTACCAACAGCCATTTGTGCTTTTGAAGTAAATGGCATTAACGCAATTAAGATTAATAATAATTTCTTTATCATAACTTTTAATTTATATTATTCAATTTTTCTATTAATTTCTCTGTTGCTCGACCTCGATGACTAATTTTATTTTTTTCTTCTGAACTCATCTGCGCAAAAGTTTTATTACTTTCATTTGGTTTGAAAATAGGATCATAACCAAATCCGCTATTTCCTACTCGCTCTTTAGTTATTTCTCCATCAACTATGCCATCCATAAGTGTAAGTTCATTACCTACCAATAATGCTATTACTGTTCTAAATCGTGCTTTACGATTTTCTTCACCAAACATATTTTTCAACAATAATTGCATATTAGCTTCTGAATCATGATTTTCTCCGGCATATCGTGCCGACATTACTCCAGGTTCTCCATTAAGAACTTCAACTTCAAGACCTGTATCATCGGCAAAACAATCATAACCATAATGCTCTTTCACATAACGTGCTTTTATTTCGGCATTACCTTCTAATGTCATTGCCGTCTCCGGTATATTTTCATTACAATCTATATCTTTTAAAGACAATATAGTATATTTATCTCCAATAATCTCTCTTATCTCCGATAATTTATGAAGATTATTAGTAGCAAATACTATTTTATTCTTAATAGACATAATTTGTTTAAAAGTAAAATTATAACGAAAAAAATTATAATTTATTATCCTACAACTATATTAACTATTTTTCCGGGAACAACTATTATTTTGCGAATGGTTTTACCATCGAGCCATTTTGCAGCACCTTCATGAGCCAATGCAATCTTTTCAACTTCTTCGCGAGCAGTATCGGCTGCCACTTCTATATTGAATCGTGCTTTACCATTAAATGATACTGCGTATGTCACTTTATCTTCTTTAAGATATTCTTCGTTGTAGGAAGGCCATTGAGCATCACAAATAGAAGTAGTATTACCTATTTCGTGCCACAATTCTTCAGTGACGTGAGGTGCAAATGGAGCCAACACAATGAGAACTTGACTCAATACTTCTTTATTGGTCGATTTTAATGAATTGAGTTCGTTTACACATATCATAAACGCACTAATTGAAGTATTATATGAGAAATGTTCAATATCGAAAGTAACTTTTTTGATAAGTTTATGAACTGATTTCAATTCTTCGCGAGAAGGTTCACCCTCGGTAACAGCAAGTTTGTCACCTTTATAGAATAATCCCCAAAGTTTTTTCAAGAAACGGTTTACACCATCAATACCATTAGTATCCCATGGTTTACTTTGTTCGAGCGGACCAAGGAACATTTCATAAAGACGAAGAGTGTCGGCACCATAACGTTCTACAATGTCATCGGGATTAACCACATTAAACATTGATTTTGACATTTTTTCTACGGCATAACCACACACATATTTATCATCTTCGAGCACAAATTGTGCATCATTGAATTCGGGACGCCAATTACGGAATTTTTCTATATCAAGTATATCATTGCTCACAATGTTTACATCTACATGAATAGGGGTAACATCGTAATCTTTTTTCAAATTATATGACACAAATGTATTAGTATCTTTTATACGATACACAAAGTTACTGCGACCTTGAATCATTCCTTGATTTATGAGTTTCTTGAATGGTTCTTGTTCGCACACTTCGCCCATATCATAAAGAAATTTATTCCAAAAACGGCTATAAATCAAGTGACCTGTAGCATGCTCAGTACCACCAATATAAAGATCTACATTACGCCAATATTCATTAGCTTCTTTTGAAACCAAAGCATCATTATTGCGAGGATCCATATAACGTAGATAATAAGCACTTGAACCTGCAAAACCGGGCATAGTACATAGTTCAAGAGGATAACCATCTTCCGTTTGCCAATTTTTAGCACGACCCAATGGAGGTTCACCTGTTTCGGTAGGAAGATATTTATCTACTTCAGGGAGCAACAATGGAAGTTTGCTTTCATCCATCATTTGAGGCACACCATCTTTATAATATACAGGGAATGGCTCACCCCAATAACGTTGACGACTGAATATAGCATCGCGAAGACGATAATTTACTTTTATTTTACCAAAACCTTTTTCACTGATAAATTTCTTAGTTGCCACAATAGCATCTTTCACTTCAAGACCATTAAGATCAAGTTCTGCACCTTTTGAATTTATCATTTTACCGGCTTTGGCATCAAAACTTTCTTCGCTCACATCACAACCTTCAATCAACGGAATGATAGGAAGATTAAAATGACGTGCAAAAGCATAGTCACGACTATCGTGAGCAGGCACAGCCATGATAGCACCTGTACCATATCCGGCAAGTACATAATCACTCACCCACACAGGAATTTTTTCACCTGTCAATGGATTGATAGCATAAGAACCTGTAAACACACCCGAAATTTTCTTTTCAATCATGCGTTCACGTTCTGTTTTATGTTTAATGCTATTGATATATTCTTCTACTTCGGCTTTCTTATCTTCGGTTACAACCATATCAACATAGGCACTTTCAGGAGCAAGTACCATAAATGTTACACCAAAGATAGTATCGGCACGAGTAGTAAAGATTTCAAGTACTACATCGCTATCGGCAATGTTAAACTTCATTTCTGCACCTTCTGAGCGACCTATCCAGTTTCGTTGAGTTTCTTTCAAAGAATCGGTCCAATCAATAGTATCAAGACCATCAAGCAATCGTTGAGAATAAGCCGATACACGAAGACACCATTGATACATCAATTTTTGTTCAACAGGATATCCACCACGAATAGACACACCCTCGCTCACTTCATCATTAGCAAGTACAGTTCCTAATTTAGGACACCAGTTTACCATAGTGTTGCCAAGATAAGCAATGCGATAGTTCATCAACACATCGCTTTTTTCTTTCTCGCTATATCCTGCCCATTCTTGAGCTGTAAATTCAAGTTCTTTACTACATGCTACATTAATGCCTTCAGTACCTTGTTTTTCAAAATTAGCTATCAATTTAGCTATATCACATGCTTTTTGAGCATTGTTATCATAGTAACTATTAAACATTTTGATAAATGCCCATTGAGTCCATTTATAATACTCAGGGTCACAAGTTTTAATTTCACGATCCCAGTCATAACAGAAACCTATTTTATCGAGCTGACTGCGATAACGAGCTATATTTTGACGAGTAGTAACCTCGGGGTGTTGACCTGTTTGGATAGCATATTGTTCGGCTGGCAAACCATAAGCATCGTAACCCATAGGGTGCAACACATTGAAACCTTGTAAACGTTTGAAACGTGAATAAATATCTGATGCTATATATCCGAGTGGGTGACCAACATGAAGTCCTGCACCTGAAGGATAAGGAAACATGTCGAGCACATAGAATTTAGGACGATTATTATCTATATTAGTTTTATATGTATTATTATCTTTCCAATATTGTTGCCAACGGCTTTCAATATCTTTATGATTATATTCCATAATGATGGTTAAAATATATTATTTAAATTGATTTATTTTACTTTCCCTTTGCAAATTTAATTATATTGCTGTTATAAAAAAAATTCTTTAGTCTATATTTGCTTTATAATTAATGTATATAATTATATTTATAAACCTAATTTTTCAGAAATATCAAGCATTCGTTGAATAGGTATGCGGGCTTTCTCGGCTATTTCTTCATCTACTTCTATAACTGGTTGTTCATATTTTAAACAGTTATAAAGTTTTTCAAGCGTATTTAATTTCATAAAATTACAATCATTACAAGCACAAGTGCTATCTTCGGGAGGTGCAGGTATAAATACCTTATCACCGCATTTTTTCTTCATTTCATGAAGAATTCCACTTTCTGTAGCTACTATAAATTCTTTTGCATCACTATTTATAGCATAATTCAACAATGCTGCTGTAGAACCAACTTTATCGGCAAGTATTACAATCGAATTCTTACATTCGGGATGTACTAGTAATTTAGCATTAGGATATTGCTTTTTCAATTCTAATATTTTTTTTACCGAAAATTGTTCATGAACATGGCAAGCTCCATTCCATAATATCATATTACGACCGGTTATACTATTAATATAGTTACCTAAGTTGCGATCGGGACCAAATATTATTTTTTCATCTTCGGGAAAACTTTCTACAATCTGACGAGCATTTGATGATGTAACAAGCACATCGGTCAAAGCTTTCACTCTTGCCGAAGTATTTACATAACTTATAATAGTGTGTCCTTGATGTTCTTTTATGAATTTTTCAAATTCATCAGCAGGACAACTGTCGGCAAGCGAACAACCGGCATTAGTATCAGGAACTAACACTTTTTTATCGGGACAAAGAATCTTGGCTGTTTCTCCCATAAAATGAACACCGCAAAGCACTATTACCGGAGCTTCTATTCGGGCTGCTATTTGAGCTAATGCTAAACTATCTCCAATATAATCAGCTAAATCTTGAATTTCTCCTTTTTGATAATAGTGAGCCAATATAACAGCATTTTTCTCTTTCTTTAATTTTATTATTTCTTCTTTAAGATTGAGATCGCTATTTATGTGTAAATCTACATAACCTTTATCGACATTCATTTTTATATTTTTTAATTTAGTTTTTTCTAAAAATTTTTTCTAATAAGAATAATAAAGTATGTTTATAATTATGATAACTTTAATGCTTAATATTTGTTTTTTAATTTATCAATATATTACTATTGATTATATTTATTTCATTAACATTGATAAATGGTGATAATTAATTTATTAGCATAATTATCAACAATATGTTTATAAATTACAAAGTTAATAACTTTTCTTTTCTTTATATACTTATAACCATCAAAAATAATGTAGAAAATACCTTTATATATAAATGTTAACTTATTTGATATGTAAAGTAGTGTGATTATATAATTATTTGAATATTAAATGCAAATAAAGTTATTATTTTTTGCTATTAAAGTTGTTTTACAAAATATACACATTATCAACATTCATTATTAACAATGAATGTTGATAATATTTTGAATAAATGTGTGTGTTTTATTTTTAGGTTTTTATAAATAAACATATATAATATAAATTTTGTTCATATATATTTATAAACACACTTATCAATGTTTTATCTACATTTTAAAACATTGATTTTAAAAGTATTAATTTTGTTATTAACAAAATGTTTATAAATAAAAAATATATTTTATATCACACATAAATTATTATCAACATAATTTGTTTCAGTTTGGTAAACATCTCCCATGTATAGCCGCTGATTTTAAAAGCCGTCGCCATCTGCGCCACGAGTGCTATCCACCCGGCGACAATCAACAAAATGATATGTTTGACACGTTGGTTCATGGCAATTGTAAAGTTAAATGATTGGCAATTAAAATCAAACTATTTTTTGATAAATTTGAAAGTGTATTGAGAATTTTTAAGTAAAACAGTGACAAGATACTCCCCTGCGACAAGCTCATGGGTGGGATATGTGATATTTTAATGCTTAGTAAAATTAAACATTTCTATTAACGATAAGTTTTAGTAATTTATGTTCGCAATTCTGCGGAATCTATTAAAAAATGCACATTCCGCAAATATTGAGAGCTTTTTTGCAATTAATGTTAAGAAAATAAAAATCCTTTAATGTTTTTAATAATAGTGTTGATGTCGAGGGAGCTTTCGTCGGTTTCAAAAAATAGGCGGTCGGAGGGGATAATGGTTGCTGATTGAGAATTAAAATGTTCGCCGAGGGAAATATAGAAACCATTGTTTAATAGTTGTTGTGTGAGTTGAGGTTTGCCACGAAATCCGTGAATAATCCAGGGCATTGAAGTTTTTAATTGTTTTTTAATGGTGATTATTTCATTAAATGCTTTAACGCAGTGAATAATAAGAGGTTTTTTCACTTGTTCACTTAATGAAATGTGAAGTTTGAAAATATCAATTTGTTTATCTATCGAAGCGCCTTTTAAAGTGTCAATGCCGGTTTCCCCTATAGCTACTACTTGTGGGTGTGAGGCGAGAGTATTGAGTTTTTCTATTGTTGATAAATCAATATCAGTGGTTTGCCATGGATGAATACCAACCGAATGAAAAGCTCCCTCTATTAAATTTTCATGAGGATAGATGTTTATAACAGCATTGATGCGTGATTTATCGTGGGTGTGTATGTCAATACATGGAAATATCATGGCACAGGGTCATATCCGCCATCTCCCCAAGGGTGACAACGGCTTATTCTTTTAATTGCGAGCCACAACCCTTTTATTGCTCCATGTTTTTTTATGGCTTCTATTGCATAATGGCTGCAAGTGGGAGTGAAACGACATGCCGGAGGAAACAAAGGAGAGATGCAAAGTTGATAAAAGCGTATGGGTAATATTAATATGTATCTAAATATCTTTCTCATTGCTGTTTTCAACATTCAGATAGTTTTCCGAAATATTTTTAAGTATCTTTTTCATTGCTTTTTCTATTATTTTATATGGTAATAATGAATTGGCAATGTAGATAAAAGCAACATCTATTTTAGAATTATCGGTCAAAGTATAATCGTGATGATTTAATCGATATGCTTCACGAATGCGACGCCGCATCATCACACGGTCAACGGCATGGTGCAAACGTTTTTTTGGTATTGAAATGAGAAATTGCATTTTCGCGTCACAATATCTGCCATCATTTTGTCGCCATACAGCACGCAGTGGATAGGCAAGTGTGGCTTGAGAAGAACCTTCGGGTCGGAACAACATATTAATAGCTGTGTTGCTACACAATTTTTCTTTTTTATATAGACGTAGTTTATGATTCACTATTTATAATGAAAAATTAAAAATTAGTTTTTCCAGGTTTGACAATCTTTTAGGGTGTTATTTAAATAAAATTTTATAGTTTCACTTAATTCAATAACTCAAATAAAAAAGTCTTGCAAGTTTAGCAAAATATCACGACACTTGCAAGACTATAGAAGGTTTTATAAAAATTATATGTTAAGACTCAGTCATTTCGTTTTTGAGATACATTTCTAATGCAGCTGTCATAGATGGAGCTTTAACCGATGGAGCCTCGATGTCGAGACGAAAACCGGCATCACGAACCGCTTTTGCTGTAGTGGCTCCAAAGCAACCTATTTTTATGTCGTCTTGTTTGAACTCAGGGAAATTTTTTAATAAAGAATCAATTCCCGAAGGACTGAAAAATAACAACATATCGTAGTCGAATTTTTCTTCAGGTCCAAAATCATTGCTCACTGTGCGATACATCACAGCTTTGGTATAGTTAATATTGTTCTTATCGAGAATATTAAGGTCTTCGGCTTTATGAACCGATGAAATAGCATAAAGAAATTTTTCTTTATTATGTTTCATAAGATATGGCAACAAGTCATCGAGTTTGCCTGTATTACCATGAAAAATTTTGCGTTTGCGATAGATAATATATTTTTGCAAATATAGAGCAATAGACTCGGTAGTGCAGAAATATTTCATCGTATCGGGAATTGTGATGCGCATCTCTTCACACAAACGGAAGAAGTGGTCGATAGCTGTACGAGCTGTAAAAATTACGGCAGTGTAATCTGAAATAGATATTTTAGATTGACGAAATTCTTTAGCTGTTAAGCCTTCAACTTTAATAAAAGGGCGGAATTCAATTTCTACTCCGTATTTTTCTGCTATTTCAAAATAAGGAGATTTCTCAGAAGTGGGTTTTGGCTGAGAAACTAATACTTTTTTTACTTTCACTCTTTTAACTATTTGATTTATTGTAGGTTACTGATTAATAATTGTGCAATATCATACACAAAAATCACCGGTATAATTTCAAGGGTGCAAAGGTACAAAATAAAATAAAATAATGAGTAAAAATTATTGTAAAAAATTTTAAATCCTTTGTTTATAAATATCAATCTTGCAATAATATATAGTGCTGAAGCTATATTAATCATTAAATCGGTAGTGGTGGGGTAAAAGATAGAAACAAATGTGGGAATTAAGAGTGAGAACCCTAAAAATATGTGAGATGAATAAAATCCTTTTAACCATTGAGACGAACCAATGGAATCGGTAAAAACATATCCCATTAACCGGTATGTTATTAGTTGAAAAATATAGTATATACCATATAGCCCCATCATACAACATGTTGCTAACATTATTTTATTGGGGGGAATGGGTAAAAATGAATTTATTTTTTCGCTTAATAAAATACCCATGCACACGCATAGCTGAAAAATCAATATAGCTATAACATTGTTTTCATTGGTAGTGTGCTCGTCAAATGCGTTGGCGCGTTTACGCACAGTAAACAAATTTTGTCCGTAGGTAGATAATAATCGGCGAAAATGGTTAAAGTTAAATGATACGACAATAAATGATATAACAAGCAGTATCATTATTCCGGTGTCATGTCCATGATGATTGGCTCTTGAAATTGGTTCGTTTCCCGATAAATAGGGTAGTGGGGTGTATGTTATAGTGTTTTTTTTTGTTATAGTGTCAATTTTAGATATAATGCTGTCATGGGGCATCGAATCTAAAGTGGCGAAGAGTAATGATGAATCGTTTTTTTCACCGGTAGAATCGCTGTCGGTAAAAGAGACAGTAACAGTATCAACAGAATGAGAAATAATATTTGATGTTTCTTTTGTCATTAATATTTGCAAGAAATAGGTTTAATATCATTTTCAATTGCTAATTCGACAGCTTGTTTAACTGAGGTTGCCACTTGCCAAATGTTTTTGTGGTCGGCTTTCATAAAGCCGTTATCAATTGCTTTGTCTAACATTTTTAATAGTGGGTCAAAATAATTATTTAGGTTAAGAATTACAATATTTCCATTATAAAGACCTAATTGACGCCATGTGATGATTTCAAGCAGTTCTTCAAGAGTGCCACACCCGCCAGGCATTGCTATTGATGCTTTTGACATTTGTGCCATTTTTTCTTTGCGAGAATGCATATCGGGCGTTATAATCAATTCGCTTAGATGTGGATGATGCCATTTATTATCAACCATAAATTGAGGAATGACACCTATTGCTACCCCATTTTTATTTAAGACTCCATTTATAATGGCACCCATTAATCCTGAGTGACCGGCTCCGCACACCATTTCATGACCCGAATCGGCAATAGCCTGTCCAAGGTGAAATGCTGCATTAATATAAGATTGATCTATTTGGGAGCTTGATGCGCAATAAACACAAATGGCTTGTCTATATTTCATAGTGCAAAGTTACTACAATTTATTTGACAAGCCAAAAGAGCTATTTTATATTATCTATTTATTGCGTTGTTATCAATATCTGAAAGAACTGCCTCCAAGAAATTCACGCAATAAACTTGTAGATGGAATGTTTTCTTCTTTTAAAGATGTGAAGTAGTTTAGAAATTGCAACAATCTCCATGCTTCACCATATTCAGGCACATTGCGAGGTACTTTTTTCAAAACATCTTCACCATATTCTTTTATTACTCCTAATTCAAATAATAATGATGAATTAAACATGGCATTGGCGTTTTCTTGGTAGGGAAAAATCCATTTGTTTTCACCTCGACGCACACTTGGCCATCGTTTTATTGTGTCAACCGGAGAAACCCCACGATATTTGTGATCTCGGATTATGCGACGCAATAGGCGATTATCGGTTGTTGGAACCCAATTATGATCATCGATAGACAATGTGGTTAATGCCGATACATATACGCTATATTTCATTTTTGCTTCAATATGGGCAGTGAGTTTAGGATTAAGTCCATGTATTCCCTCTATTAGGAGAATTGAGTTATTATCAAGTTTGATTTTGTTGCCTTTGTATTGTCGGCATCCAAGTTCAAAATTATATGTGGGTTGTTCTATTTCTTCGCCATTGAGCAAGGCGTTTAAATCATTATTGAATTGTTTTAAATCAAGAGCATAAAGTGATTCATAATCATAATCACCATACTCATCAAGAGGGGTTTCGGTGCGATTCACAAAATAATCATCAAGCGAAATGAGTTTTGGATGTAAAAGATTGGTCATTAATTGAATCGCCAATCGTTTTGTGAATGTGGTTTTACCCGATGATGACGGGCCGGCAATTAACACTATTCGAGCGCCGCCTTGTTTATATTTTTCGGTTATGTCATCTGAAATGCGGGCTATTTTCTTTTCATGAAGTGCCTCTGCCACATTTATGAGGTCGGTGGTTAATCCTTGTTGGGCGGCATTGTTTATATCTCCAACATTATTTACTCCTATAATATTATTGAAATCAAGATAATCGGTAAAAGCCTGATACATTTTTTCTTGAGGAACAGGGGTGGATACCTTTGCCGAGTTGTTATTATCAAAACCAAGTAATAGCATGCCTTCTTTATAGGGAATGAGGTCGAAGACGTTGATTTGTGAAGTAGAAGTGGCAAGATTACCATAATAACTGTCATAAATGTTGCCTAATCTGTAATATACGGTATAAAGCTCATTGGTATTTGCCAATAGTTGCACTTTGTCATTAAGACCTTGTTTTTCAAATATCTTTATAACATCTTCGGTTAATCGTTCTTTGCGCTCAAAAGGAATATCTTCTTTTACTATTTCGTGCATTCGGTTACGAATTGCTGTTACAACTTCATTGGTGACGGAAATGTTATTCCTAAGGCGACAATAGTAGCCATGCGAAATAGAGTGTTCGATGCGCAATTTTGTTCCCGGAAATAAATCGCACACAGCTTTATAAAGAATCATACAAAGGGAACGCACATACACGCGTTGTCCCGATGCGCTATCGCGTGATAAAAATTCAACCTGTTTGGGACCGAATATGGGATAATTCAAGTCTTCGGTTTTGTTATTTACGCGGGCACAAATTGGAGTTATGTTGATTTGATCGCTTAAACGATTGTATATGTCTTGAAGAGTTTCCCCACCGGTAAATTCTATATATTCTTTGATGTTTTTGCAGAATATTTTCATTATTTTGCTCATAATTAATAAGTTGTAAGGTTATTTTATTCCCAATATATCTCGATAACTACATTCGGTGTCATATTCCATTGTTCCATGACCAGTTGCAACTCGTTTTGGGTGCATATAGTCACCATAGTTTGTGCGTAGTATTTGGTCATATCCTTTTGGTATAGGTATTTTTATATGTTCAAAATCGTGATATTCAACTTCGCTATAGTCCGATTTTAAAAAAATATATTCTCTTAAATGTAATGATATTTTACTTACATAAATGTTGTTTGGTTTAGCATATTTGGTTATTGTTTTCTCATATTCTTGATATAATTTAGTTATTATTTTATGAGGTAACTTCAGTTTCAAACCTATTTTTATTTTTGTTTGGGCTTGGCGTAATTGTCGCACCATTCGAGCCATTAATCGACAAGTACTTGGCACATCATCTAAAATAAAAATATCAATAAATATACCTTGATTGAACTTGTGCTTGCCTTTCAATGGAATAGCTGCGGTGTCGCTGTTTCTTAATTGAGCGTGACGATTTCCATATCCATTACTATCGGTGTATATGGTTTGGAAAAAGTAGGGGTGTTTGAACTCTTGTTGTGCTATTTCACAAAGTTTTGTATAATCTTCACGGGGCATTGCCATGTCAATATCATCATCCCATGGAATGAATCCTTTATGTCGCACAGCTCCTATGAGAGTACCTGAATCGGCATATATTCTTAATTTATATTTATCGCATACTCTAAGTAATTCTTGTAATAAATCAAGTTCACAAGCCCACACTTGTTTCATTAATGGACTGATTAAATACCCGTTTCGTTCTTCTACGTTGAAAAATTCAAGGTTTGAAATTCCAAAAGTGTTCATGATATATTATTATTATCAAGAGATATTATTTTTTTTTCGTTTTGAATAATTTTTTTAGCCAACGTTTGCGACTTTTTGTGGCAAGATATTTATTTAAGTTTTTAACGGCAATTTGTGCGATTGTATCGGGATTTTCACCTGATTCTTCTGCATAATATCGTGCGATACGTTCGGTTTCTATAGGGGAAAGGTTTATCGCTCTAAACATCGACAACTGTGTTTTGCGGTCAAAGACATTAAATTTCATTCTGTTTAAATCAATGTAGTAGAATGTATAACCATCATTTTCGTTACCTGTATATAATATATTTCCCGGTGAAAAATCTTTGTGCCACACTCCGGCCCGGTGTAGTTTGACAATTTCTTTGGCAAATGCTCTTAATAAAGGCTCACAATCGTTCTTTTGTTCCCAATCGCGCATGTTTTGGGCTTCTATTTGCTCAGAAAAATAGTAGCTGTGTATCAATCTGCATCCATTCCGTTCTTCTCCATATCCAAGGGGGGTGGGGGAGTGGAAGCCAAGATTGATTAGTTGTGATGCGTTGGCAAAAGAGCGAAATGCCTTGCTTTTGCGCAATGTAGTATAAATAATTGAGTTTATAAAACTTGGGCAATGAAAAGCTTTTATATTTATATCGCCACTCGGGTGTTGAACTCGGTAAACGGTGTTTCGACCTTTATATATGATTTGAGCGGTCGAAAGGATTCCATTTCGTGTTGTTTCATCAACGAAACTATTGAATTGAGGTGTATTATTGTTGTGAAAAATAATATATCGCATCGTTAAAAGTGTTATATGTCACATTTTTCACAAAGATAAATTTTTTGTGCTAAACTCGCAAAAATAACGTTATTGTAGATTGGTTTTTTGTCAATATCCAAAAAATATTTAATTTTGCATAAATGCTTATTGTCGTTAAAAATGAAAAAAGTACTTACGGTAGGAGTCTTTGACTTACTTCATATTGGTCACATCGAATTGTTTCGCAAGGCAAAATCTCATGGCGATTATTTGGTCGTGGCAGTGCAAAAATCAGATAGTGTACTTAAATATAAGCCACAAAGCAATTTGGTGTATTCCACTGAAGAACGATGCTATATGGTGAAATCGATACGTTATGTCGATGAAGTCGTTGAATATGACGGTGTTGATGAATTGGTAAAGCAGGTGGATTTTGACATTTTTGTTAAAGGTCCCGACCAATCTCATTCGGGATTTGTTTCGGCAATGGAATATTGCAGAAATAATAATAAGGAAATCGTTGAGTTGCCTCGCACCGACGGTGTTTCAACTTCTGAGTTGAAACATTTAATAGCGATGATGCACAAGTAAACAAAATTTGAAGTTATGCCAAGTTACGAAATTCGTCCATTGCAGTTGCGATTACTCGATGTTTTAATGAAATTTGACAAAGTGTGTCGTGAGCGAGGACTGCGATATTATCTTGTTGACGGCTCATTGATAGGGGCGGTGCGACATAAAGGATTCATTCCATGGGACGATGATATGGACGTGGCAATGCCGCGTGAGGATTATGAGGCTTTGATTTTGCATAGTGACGAATGGTTGCCGTCTCCATTGGAATTTGTTTGTTATGAAAATGACAAAAAATATCCGTTGCATTTTGGAAAAATACAAGATGCATCGACTACATTGATTGAACGTCCTCATCTATATTACTTAGGAGGTGTATATTTAGATATTTTTCCGATAGATGGAGCTCCTGAGGGAAAGTTGCGTCAGCGATTGTATAATTTTAAGTACAAAATGCTCACAAAAGCCCTTTATTTTCATTTTCGTGATCCATATCGACATGGTCATGGTCCATCGTGTTGGCTGCCTCTGCTCATTCGTAAGTTATTCACAATGGATGGTTTGCAACAGAAAATAAAAAAGCACATGATGCTTTATGATTTAAAAACAAGCAGGCTTGCAGCGGTTAATCACAATGACGGTTTGGGAAGTATGGTTGACAAAATTGAGGTATTGGGAGAGCCTGCTCCGGTGGAATTTGAAGGGCAAATGGTGATGGGTATGAAGGATAATCATGCATATCTCACTCAGCTGTTTGGTAATTATATGACTCCACCTCCGGTTGGAATGCGTCATCAACACAATTTTCATTATATGGATTTGGAACTTCCTTATATGGAGTATAACAATAAAAAAACACGTTAAGTAACGTGTTTTTTTATTGTTTTTTATTTTTGTAGTTGATAGGTATCTCTCGGGCAATGCTGTGATCGAGCGAGATGAGGGTTTCTGTACCGGTAACACCATGAATCATTTGAATTTTGTTATTTAGCAACTCCATTAAATGCTCATTGTCGCGGGCATATAGTTTTATTAGCATTGTGTATGGTCCGGTGGTAAAATGGCATTCCACCACTTCGGGAATTTTTTCCAACTCGGGCACAACGTCTCGATACATTGCACCACGTTCAAGATTGACACCTATATATGTGCAAGTGCGATACCCTAATATTTTGGGGTTTACATGATATCCTGAACCGGTGATTACGTTTAGGTCAATCATGCGTTGAATGCGTTGGTGTATAGCGGCACGTGATACACCGCATTCGGTTGCCACATCTTTTGAAGCAATACGAGCATTGCGCATCACGATTTCCAATATCTTTCGGTCAAGATTATCTATTTTTTCCATGGAGAATTTATTTCTGTTTAAATTTGAGGCAAAAATAGTAAAAAAAACACAAAAAGAAACATTTTATTAGCAAAATGTTTCTTTTTGTGTTGTAATTTAATCCTTATGTAAGATAGATGTGACGTTTTTATTTTCTAATTTCCACTACTTCCACATCAAAAATAAGCATTTGGTTAGGACCGATACCGGCTGCGGGTTGTCCATTCACACCGTATGCAAGGTCACCGGGAATGTAAAGAGTAGCTTTTCCACCTTTGCCAAGCATTTGAAGTCCTTCTCCAAACCCTTTTACTACACCGCCTACATTAAATTCGCGAGCTTCGCCTTTAGAGTCATCAAATACAGTTTCGTCGATTAATTTTCCTTTGTATATAACTTTTACAAAATCATTTGCTCCGGCTTTTTCACCGCTACCTTCGTTAATAATTTTGTAAGAAAGCCCCGATTCAGATGTTTTGATTTCAGGATCCTCGGCTTTTAATTTTTCAATGAATGCTTTGCCTGCGTTTTTTGCTGCAATGGCTTCGGGTGAGTTTGCACGTTTTTCCATTTCTTTGCGTTGCATTTCGGCTTGAAGTTTACCTACTAAGATTTGGTATGCAAAATTAGATTTATTAATATCATCCATTGAAACTGTGTCGTTCATAATACTTTTCTCGAAGTATTTAATCACTAAATTTCTGTCGATATTTGCCCCCATATTCTCTAAATTTTTTATTTGGGCGGCAAGTTGCAATCCCATTGATATACCTGCGGTTTTTCCTACATTGGCAGTGTCGATTGAAAGTACATATTTCACACCTTCAATAATGCTTTGTTTCGACAATTTTGCTTTGTATGCGCTGTCGGGGATTGTGGTAATTTGATTAGCGATAATGCTACCCATATTATCTCCCATAATCATTGCTAAAGAGTCACAATCTACAGCACATGAATCATTGCATGTGTTTGAAGTTGAGCTACCACAGCCCACTGAACTGAGCATAAGTGCGAATGCACTCATTCCTAAAAATATTTTTTTCATTTTATTTGTTATTTAAATTATTAATTACTTTTTAGCTATTTGAATGAGTTCCACATCAAAGATAAGTGTGGAGTTAGGACCGATGGCTCCACCGGCTCCTCGAGAACCGTATGCTAAATCAGATGGTATATAAAGACGCCATTTCGCTCCTTCTTGCATCATTTGAAGGGCTTCGACCCAACCGGGGATAACTTGTGTAACACCAAAAGTAGCAGGAGTGCCACGTTCTACCGAGCTATCAAAAACAGTTCCGTCGATGAGAGTACCGGTGTAGTGTACAACTACTGTGTCACTTGCCATCGGCTTGTTGCCTGAACCTTCGTTGATTACTTCATATTGAAGACCACTTTTGGTTGTTTTCACTTCGGGGCGTTTTGCATTTTCGGCAAGGAATGCTTCACCGGCAGCCTTATTTACTTCGCCCATTTTAGCCGCAGCGGCATTTTGTTTTTCTTCAAGAGCGGTAAAGAATTCGCGAATCACGTTCTTAGCTTCATCATAGCTCATTTTGGGTTGAGAGCCTTCAAATACAGCGGCAACGCCTTCGGCAAATTCTTTGATATTCATTTCTTCTATACCCGAGCTTTTGAAGTTGTTACCCATACTCAAGCCAAGGGCATAGCTTAAACGTTCCAATTCTGTCATAATTATCTTATTTATGAGATGTTATTAATATTTTCAACTTGCAAAGGTAAACAATTTTAATTCATAATACATAATTCATAATGCATAATTAAGTTAAACACATTAAAATGAGTGTAAAAAAACAAGCAACCCCATGGAGGATTGCTTGTTTTTTATTAGGTAAGAACCCCTCTGCCTTCGGCACCTCCCCTAAAACAGGGGAGGACTGCGAGGCTTTTAGGTTCTGATTCATTATTTACTTAACGAAAACTTTAGAAGCTTTCTTGCCTTGTATTTTGATAAATATACCATTTGAAGGATTAGCAACTTTCACACCTTGGAGGTTGTAGTATTCAACAGGAGCATTGCTGTCGTTGTCGATACTTACTTTGTTTATGCCGCTCGCTTCTATATTTAATGCATATTGAGTGGCTGCTTTGGTAGTGAATGCTTCAGTGCGAGGAAGTGCGAAGCCTTTCAAGTATTCACCTGAGTTACCGCAAATGTAGATGTTACCTGCGAGGTCCCAAGCGATGTCGTAAACGTTAGTACCGATGTTGTGAGTAATCACATATTCGCGACGAAGAGCAGGAACGCCGTCTTCACTCCATACTAAGTTGTAAACAGTGAATTGTTTTGGATTAGCACTTGAAGATGCAACTGCGATTTGTGTTCCGTCGGGAGATACGCGAACACCACCACCACCACGGCTCACTAAGTCTTTGTATTTTTCAACACCTGTGCTGTCGATGTAAACAAGACCTGGTTGAGCTTCAGAAGGAGTACCACGATATTGACAATACCAGATACCACCATTTTTATCGTCATAAGTAACGTTTGTAGCAGCAGGAGCGATAGTGTATTTACCTGTCAAAGCAGCAACGTTTGTTGGAACAGGAAGAGTAGCCGCTGTGCCAAGAGCATATTCGTCGGTGCTTGCACCTGAATATACATAGCTCCAGTGGTTAGCGTTACTTGAAAGAGCTACCATCTTAAGATCATCGCCTGAGCCTTTCACGTCGAAGCCGAGGTTAGATGCTGCCATGAAGTTGCCGTTAGCATCGCTATATTTATAAGTAGCAGCATCGAGAGTAAGACCATCGAACAATGAAGTGAACTTATTGTTGTCATAGAGGTCTTCAAATGAAGGAGCATACATGATGTAGTTACCTTGTCCACTCATACGAGTCACGAAGATGCGACCATCTTCAGCAACGCGAACGCGTGCCAAGTCGGCAGCGTTAGAAGTACCAATCTTATAGCTGAGAGTCCAACCACCATTGAAACCATATTTACCTGTTGCATTGTTGATAATAGGTTCCATATCGGCAGTGAATGCATATAGACCAAGACCACCGCTTGTAGTAGTATTGCTATGGTAGTCTTCGCTTGCCGAAGTCATACCTTCAGTACAGTAGATGTTACCAAATGAAGGTGATTCCATGTTGTTGTCAACATCAACGCCGCGTGGGTGATAGAACATATATGAACCAAATGTTTCAACTTCACTCTTATCGGCTCCATCAACAATTACTTCCCAGGTGTAAGTTCCGTTTTTATCGAAATCATCAGTGGAGATTTCAACAATTTGAGCACCCTTGGTTTGAGCACCTTGTTCAAGAGTAAGAGCAACTTCTCCATCTTCATTCTTAACAACCACTTTCACGTCTTCAGCATTGGCATTCAATGAGTAGTTGATGGTGATAGTTTTGTCAACGAGTTCGCTCTTAAGTGCGTAAGCGAATGGGTTGGCAGTACCACCGTCAGCGGGATTGTAAGTAGCGTAGGTTTCAGTTTCGGTAAATTTGTATGTTTTGCCGTCAACAACGAGGAAGAATTCGAGGTCGGCATCGGTAGTGATGTCTTCGGCATTGAGAGTTAATGCCAATTCACCGTGAGCCGATGCGTATTTGTAATCAACCGGTTCAATTTCGCCACCAATGAGATCGATAGCTTTAGCTGCACTGAAACCTTCAGAAATGTCGAATAATTCAATACCTGCAACTTTACCTTCTTCATTTACTTTAGGAGTAACCATAAAGTATTTGCCGGCATAACGGAAGTAGTTGGTTCCAACGGCTTTAACGTTGCCTACATTTTCATTGCGACCGAGTACTTGAGGTTCTGCGCCTTCACCATCGGCAGTCCATTCAAATGGAGCGATGAGGTCACCATCGAGAACGAAATTATTTTCACCAAGAGGGGAAATCATCATTTCAAAATTATCTTGGTCACTACTCATTGCATCGGGATAGAAATTGGCTTCGTTTGGAAGGGCAACCCAAGCATCGTAGCGGATAACACCTGTGTTTTGTCCTTCAACGATAGCAAATTGAGCGAAACGCATACCTATATCTTCTGTATATGTTCCATGAGGACAAGTTGCGGTGATTGTACCATCCTCAAGTGTTCCCGAGTAAGCGATTGTTCTACCAAGCAAGCCACGGAAATAGTTACATGCATAGTCGGTTGTGAACCAAAGTTCGCAAGTGTCGGGAAGACCGGTAATAGAGTCTTGTGACCATTTATAGTAATTTACCGAACCTCTTTCTTCGCCTTCGTCAACATAGTCTTCACTATATTGAGTCTTAGATAACCCACCGGCTACCAATACATGGTCGGCAGTGAGGGCGATGTCAGAGATTTTTAGACGACCGTTAGCACCCATCACAACTGGTTTGGTGTCGAGAGTCATCACTGTGTCGTTAGCGAGGTCAGCAAGGTAGATATATGGTTCTTTTGCATCGTCGAGAGCGAGAACGTAAAGTTTGTCATCGCGAATGATTTGACGACGAACGGTTTTTCCTTCCAATAATGTAGCCAAAGGAGCATATTCTTTTGCTTTTACTTCATAATTGGGGAATACGTTGAAACCATCTTTACCTGCTGTTGAGTCGGGATAATTTTCATAAACGATAGTAGGAGCTACCCATGCAGTGTCAACAAGGAATGCTTCGGGATAGTACATGCCACCTGCAGTCACTTCAAACTCTGCTGTATATTCTTCTTCGGCTGCTTCATAAGCAGGGTGAGAATAATTCAAAGAATAAGTTCCGGGTTCTACATCGTTGAATACGAATACACCATTATACTCATCATCGGTTGTGTATGTAGCAACAACTTCACCACCTTTAGAAAGAGTTACAACTGCTTCGTTCAATGGTTGGAACTTGTCGTTTGATGACACATTTGGAGTGTAGAATTCGTGAGAGAATTTGTTGTATTTATCGCGAACTACACCATAGATAGTACCGGTTGTTTCTGTGCCTCCCCAGCCAAAGTAGTCGTTAAGACCTTTAGCATAGGCTTCACCTTCAAGATGACAAACGTCCCAGTTCATATAGCGGTGACGAGCAGGTTGATAAGTGTGGAAATAACCTTCGGCCAAGAAACCGGGAACACCATGCTTGATTACACCGAGATAACCGGTATATGCCACATAAGCAGGAGTTGTGTCGGTTGCTTCAATGAATTGAGAGAATTGGTCGGTAGTGTCATAGATATAACTTGAATCAGTTATTTCATATTTCACAGTGCTTGTGCTGCCATAGAATGTATGGTCGCCACGAATGTTTGTTTTAGTCAAGTCGTATGCTGTCCATTGTTGGTGACCAAGACCAAAGAGGTGTGGCCACACAGCCTTACCCATGTTGATGCTTCCTGCATTACCTTCTTGATCATCTGTACCACGATAAAGAATCAATGGGAAGTTGGTGTTGGTTCCATCGGTCAATGCATTTGAGTGAATTGACACAAATACGTCGAAGTTATTGAATTCAACTTCGGCAGAAACTTCACTCAATGAACGGTCGTAATAGTCGGTTTCAATTGGAGTTTCATGAGTCTCATAATCAACGTATGCAGGGGCTACACCACTCTTCACACGACTCATCACGATATTTTGGCTCAAATCGAGAGCCGCACCTATGCGATGTGGATTTTCGTTTTCTTGGTTTTTAGTGCGATCGAATGGAACTCCATATTCAACTAATTTTTCGAGCATTGCAAGACCTTTTTGAAGGTTGGTGTTTGACTCGAAGAAGTTAGATGTATCATTGTTTACATCATTATATGCATTATTTGCACCATGTTTCACCGTTCCACAAGGACGTGAATTTGCATCGAATGCTCCGTGACCGGGGTTGATGTAGATGCGTACATCTTCTTTGGTTGTTTGAGCCGACGCTCCTAAAGCGAGAAGCGCAGCTGCGGCTGATAATAATAATTTCTTCATGGCGCTTCTTATTTGAGGTTAATAATAAACATATCACCCATAGGGGTTGAATAAGCGATTTTGTTACCATTGGTAGATGGGAACATTGCAAATGATTCTTTGACGGTGATATCTTGTGTTGTTTTACCGTCAATTGAAGCGGCAACAAGTTTAGACGATGTTACAACAGTGCCATTATCAATGTCGTGCATACCTACAACTGTGAGGTCGTTGAGCCAACGAGCAGCACGGATAACTCCTAAAAATATCGGGTTAGAGCCATCGATGTTTGCTACATAGCAACCTTTGGTGGCGAGGTAGTAGCATACTTTGGTACCATTTGGAGAGATAGAAGGCCACAAGTAGCTTGCACCTTCACGTCCGTTGGGTGAAATAACTTTACCATTGATGCAAAGTTGACCTTTATTGATTGATGCCACAGGGAATTTAACCGCAGCGGCACCGTTAAGACCTTTTGCCGATAGCTTGTTGTTGTCAACTGTCATTACGCTGTTGCCTTGAACGGCAAAGCCTTGAAGGTTGCGGGTGGGGTTTGCCAATGTGGTTTCAACGCCACGAGGTGTTACCGCTTTGAGTGAAGTGTAACGAAGTTTGTTTTCGGCGGTTTTGCTTTCGCGGAAAATAACGGTTCCGTCGTTAGCTATTTTGAGCTCAAACGGGTTGCCTGTGGTAGAGATTGTCTTAATTGCGTTTGTCGCAAGGTCAAGACGATAGATGCCACCTTTCTCGTTTTGAGAAATCACAGCAAAACTACCATCGGGGCTGAGAATTGCTTTGTCAACTGTTACGCCTTGAGGCAATGTGACTTTGTCGATTGATTGGATATTCACCAACTGTGCAAAGCCTATTGCGCTTGAGCACAATAACAAAGCTGAAATGAAAATCTTTTTCATAATTGGTAAATTTTGATGTTAATAAAATGGTTAGTTAAAAGGTTAAATTTATATTATTAAAGTTTATATAAAATTGAATGTGAAATTTATGCTAAAATATTAATTTTATTTGAAAGATTGTGTAGATGTATTGCTTAAATTATGGAGATGTTTGCAATTATTAACATTTGTGGGCTTTTATTGTGAATTGTTGTTGCTTATTCTGTAGATTCATAAAAATTAATATAGGCAATGTATAGCAAAAAAAATGGCCTCATTAGAGACCATTTTTTTAGTATTATGCAGGTTATTGTTTATTTTACAAACACTCGCGCTGCTTTCGTTCCATCAACTTTTATGAATATACCATTTGATGGATTGGCAACTTTTACCCCTTGTAGGTTGTAGTAAATGTTGTTGCCATTATTGTTGATATTCACATCTTCAACTCCGGTTGCTTGCGCTTCAACAATTCCGTCCATCACTAATGTTTTGTAACTGTCGTTAACTGTAGTGATCACATGCATATTTTTGCCGTTGGTATTGTCTGAATTTAATTCATAAATGCCATTTTCAGGACGAGCATTGATTCTAAACAATGGTGCATCAAATACAATTACAGGATAACCGGCACTTAATTCCCATTCAAATTCGGCATTATATCGGTCATCGAGTTTTTCATTGCCTGCCCACACATAATGAACTTTTATGGGGAAGTGTTTTTGTGCGGATGCCAATGTTGACCAATTTTCACTTTCATTATATCCAAGTTGAGTGAGTTCGGGTGCGTTTAGGTCATATTGATTGATACGCTCGTTGTAGGCGTCAATTTGAGCGTCGGTTAGCACTGAAGCTGAATGATAAGCGACCAAATCACTTGATTCACCTTCGGGATGTCCTTCGCATGTAAATTTGGGGGTTGCGAAATAACCCATGTAACGAGCAAGATTGTCGTTGAAGTCTTCCCATGCAATATCTACACATGCATCATAGTAGTATTCATAACTGCCGTTAGTGTCATTATGAGCTACATTTTCATAGAACAAATAGCCGGGAGATTTATATGGGTCGATTATCGGATTGGGGAATGATGGATTAATGGCAATGTCGTTTTCGGTTTCGTTGCTTAATACCACTTCTTCTCCATTGAATTCGCGACTGTAAGTTGTGCGAACAACCAATTTGTATGCTTGGTTCTTTTCGGCATTGTAGGTATAGCGAGTGCGTCCGTCGGGAGCAACCGATTCATCATAGCCGAAACCAAGACCTAAAACATCAACAGCAATGCTGTCGGTATTAGAATAAATTGGGTCGTCGGTATTTGTAGTTTGAGTGCTGATGATGTTACCTTCACTATCTTTGAGCTCAAATGTGTAAGAGATATTCCATGCGTTAATAACATCGTCGCTCACTGCAAGAGGATTGAGCGTTGCGCCATTTGTGCCAATCACGTTGGCTTTAGTGATTTCAACAGGGTTGGTGGCAGTCTCAATATCCCCAACTTTGCGGAATGAGCCTATAGGCATATCTTCATTGCCGGCGAGTGATGTGATGTTTTCGTCCTCAATAGGAATAATATTATTTGCGTTTTCATCTTGAGTCCATTCTGCGGCAGGTAGAGCGAATTCGATTGCGGCGGCTTCACAAGAAGTGAAGTTGAATGCGCGAGTGGAAATAAGGTAAACTTGAGGTTTGTAAGTCAAACTTGGATTTACATTTTCCCATCTTATTGATTTGGTCGCGGTAGCGAGATCTCCATTTGGTTTGATGTCGTCAAAGTCAATAACCATATTCCAACCGCTTATTGCGTGGTGGTTACAATTATTGGCAACAATAGAGTCGGGTCCTTCTTCAAATATTCCTATCTCGGCGGCATTAGAAGCTGCATTAAGAGCCTTAGCTGTAGCTTCGTCAACAACAATCACATATTTTTGAGCCGAAGGCATGGCATCTGCATCGTCTAAACGGGAAGCCGAGAAGTTATCATTGAGAGTGATGTCGAGTTTAAGGTCAAATGTATAAAGTTTTTCATTTTCGCCATCTTCATTGATGTCCTTTTCTACATAAGGTTGACTCAAAATAACATCAATAGGAGCAGATGGATAGAACACTGTAATAGTATTATTTTTACCTTCAAGAACTGCTTCAGCGCCTTCGCTATCGGTAGTAATGTTATAAGGCACCACTTTGTAGTTGTAGATACGGTCGTAGTTGCCATTATCGTCAGAGCCGTAAGTGATGTTTTTGTGAGTAAATGAACCGGTTTCACCAATAGTGAAATCGATAGATGCAGTGCCTGCAAGATTCCATGTGCCGTTATCGTCATATACACGATTGTTCAATGAATCACGACGCATAGTTTGATAATACACCTTGTAATTGTTAAGATTTTCGCGGTTATTTTCTTGTCCGGTCCAAGTAATTTCAACATCAACAGTTCCTACCTCTGTATTTGAGCCTTCGCCATAGCATTGGCGGGTAGCTTTGAGGTTGGTGACAGGAGTTGCCGCAACACCCTTAATGAGAGAATTTGTAGCGGCATGAGTAGTTGTGGTGCGAGCATCGGTCTTGACTGCATAGACAAGGAGACCTTTTTGTTGAGAAGCAATCACGAGGTTTCCTGCATAATCAAATTCCATTTGGTCAACACGGTAAGTGCCATCTAAAGGAATAGCGAATTTGTGAGTGAATGTTGGTGTTGCACCATTCCATGTCACGCTATAAACTTGAACGCTAACGCCCGAACGCCCCGAACCTGTATAAGAGTCGGCAATAGCAAATGTCTTATAGTCGGCCGAGATAGTCATACCTCCATTGTCAGAACCATTGAGGGTTGCATTAATAGCATCAGATCTGAATTTGAGATTCAAATCGTGGTCAAATACTGCGAATGCAGGGTTTTGAGTGAGGTTGTTGCCTGCAAAACGATTTTGAGATACGATAACAGCTTTGTCGGTAACGAGAATATCACCATCACCGTTATCCAAAACGCCGGCAGTAGTGTAACTCTTAATAGGGCTGCCCGATGTCCATGATGTGCTGGTGCCAATGTCAAATCTTTGGAGGTTGTTTTCGTGAGAAGAGAATACCTTGCGGCTTGAGCCTTCGCCATAGAAAGCAAGAGCACGTTCATAGAAAGCGTTGGTGATGTTTCGAGGTGAGGCGTTTGTAGCTGGATCATATTCCCACATACCGCTGTTCATATTAGCGTAGTTAGCAATATAAACTTTACCGTTTTCTACCTCAAGACGGTTAGAACGCACAAATTTGTTGGTACTTGTAGAAGCGTCGGTGTCTTTACCAAACATTCCGGTAATCAATTTGCCACCATTTTTAGATAGGTCGGGATTGAATTTTTGAAGTCCTTGTCCCATCGCTGTTATAGTGTAGATTGTACCAAAGTTTGTGCTTGTTTCATCATTGTCGATAGCTACACCGATGCGGGCATCGTTAGTGCCATTGTTGTAAATGATAGAGTTATCGCTGTGAATAAGTTCTACCGAAGGACTTGCCGGGTTGTTGAATGCGATTGCCCAATTGTATTCAACGTTACCTTCAAGAGTTGTAGCATCGATTGTAACTGTATTTTGACCTTTATTCACTCCGTTGATTTGAACAGTTTTTGTTTCTCCTCCATTTGTTGGGGTGAGAACAACTGATGCTGATTCAATATCGCCGGTTGAAGTAAATGTTAAAGTATATTCACATTCATTTTGTTTGGTCATGTTGAGGTTGTATGCATAACGACCCGGTACGGCAGGCATTGCTTGACCTTGGATTGTTGATGTTGCTTTAGTTACAGTTTGACGAGCCGGGTTTTTGATAGCATAAACAAGAAGACCTTTTTGTTGTGATGCGATATAGAGGTTATCGGCATAGTCAAATTCCATTTGGTCAACACGATATGTTCCGTCTAATAGAATTGATTGTTTATGAACAAATGTAGGAGTGCTTCCATTCCATGTTACATCATAAACTTGAACAGTAACACCCGAACGTCCTGAACTAGTATAAGAGTCGGCAATGGCAAATGTCTTATAATCGGAGCTGATTGCCATACCGCCATTTTCAGAACCGTTTAGAGTCGCATTGATGGCATCAGATTTAGAAATGAGATTCAAATCGTGGTCAAATACCGCAAATGCGGGGTTTTGGCTGAGATTGTTACCTGCATAACGGTTTTGTGACACAAAAACAGCTTTGTCGGTAACGAGTACATCGCCATCTCCATTGTCCATTATGCCGGCGGTAGTATAGCTCTTTGCGGGACTGCCTGAAGTCCATGTCGTTCCGGTGCCAATGTCAAATCGTTGAAGGTTATTTTCGTGAGAAGTGAACACTTTGCGACTTGAACCTTCGCCAACGATTGCAACTGCACGCTCGTAGTAAGTAGTGCCCGAAAGGTTCTTAGGGGTAGAATTAGTTACAGGGTCATATTCCCAAATTCCGGTGTAATTATTGGCATAGTTGGCAATATAAACCTTACCTTTGTTTACTTCAAGGCGATTAGAGCGGTAAAATTTGTTTGAGCTTGTAGAAGCGTCGGTGTCTTTACCAAACATTCCTGTAATCACCTTTCCACCATTTTTACTGAAGTCGGGATTGTATTTTTGCATACCTTGTCCCATTGCAGTCAAGGTGTAGATTGTACCGAAGTTAGCACTTGTGGGGTCTTTGTCGATTGCAACACCAATACGGGCATTAGCAGAACCGTTGTTGTAAACGATAGAATTATCAGAGTAAAGAAGTTCTACACCGGTGCTCACGGGGTTGTTGATCGCTACCGACCATGAGAAAGTGGCATTCTCGCCGAGTGTTTTAGAATCAACAGTTACAGTGTTTTCACCTTTTTTGATAGCGCCGGTTTTGATTGATTGGGTAGCTCCGGTTGAATTGTTGGTGAAAATGATTGACGCGTTGTCAACATCACCGGTTGATTTAAATTTTAAGGTGTAGTTGCTACCACTATTTGTTGATGACAACCCGTAGGCATAATGTCCGCGAGCAGGAATTTGCTCTGTCTCAAATAGTGGAGTGGGGAATGTTGTCTCGTTGGCAGTAACTGTTACCGATTGAGAAAATTCTTTGTATTCGGGGTGTGAATATGTCAAACTATAAGTGCCAGCAGGAACTTTGTCGAATACAAACACACCATTATACTCATCATCGGTTTTGTAGGTTTGTACTACTTCACCATTGCTGTTTTTGAGTGTAACGGTCGCATTGTTAATCGGTTTCCACTTATCAAGGGTGGAGGCATTTGGTGTGTAGTAGGTGTGAGAGAATGTTTGTTCGCCATCACGAAGCACCCCATAGATTGTTCCATAATTATCTGTTTTACCAAAACCTAAATAGTCGTTAAATCCTTTGGCATATCTTTGTCCTTCCCAGCGACAAGCGTCCCAGTTCATCGCTTTGTGGCGAGCAGGCTGATAGGTGTGGAAGTAACCTTCTACCAAGAATCCGGGGACACTATGACGCAAGATACCATAACCTTGTGTGCCCCAACTTGACATGAATGTCCAGTCACCTTGAATATTCATATTGGTAGCAGAGTAATTGGTCCACATCATGTGTTGGTTTTTCCACCAGTGTGGCCAACATGCTTTAGCGGCGGCACTACTACCGGCATTTTGTTCTGAATTGGTGTATCCACGATAAAGGAATAGCGGATAGTTGGTATTTGTCCCTTCGGTAGCGGCATTTGAGTGGATTGATATCATAATATCGGCATTCCAACTTTCACATTCGGCCGCGATTTCACTCAAATTACGGCTATAAGCACCATAGGTAGAGCCATCGTGTGGGTATGGACCGTTTTTAACGCGGCTCATTACGAGGTTGGTTTGGCTCAAATCGAGAGCGGCACCCAAGCGTGCGGGATTTGAGTTGCTTTGATTCTTTGTGCGGTCAAAGGGCACTCCATATTCTATGAGTTTTTCCAACATACCGAACCCTTTTTCGAGGTTGGTGTTTGACTCATAAAATCCGGCAGTGTCGGTATAGGTGGGACCTCCATGAGTAACTGTCCCCATGTGGCGGTCTTCTCCACCCCATGAACCGTGACCCGGATTGATGTAGATGCGTACATCTTTGGGTAAAGCAGCCGATGCTCCTAATGCAAGAAGCGTAGCTGTAACTGATAAAAGTAATTTTTTCATAAATATGTAGGGTTTTGTTAGTATTTTACTAAAAAGTAATATTAATCTACTAAGGTATTGATTTTAATTCGATTGTTATTTGTTTTTAATAAAAATTAACACTAAAGGTGTTCTACTCTATAAAGTTTGATTATAGATATTAGAATGGACAGGGGGCGGTGATCGAGATGTATTGTTGTGTGATAGGATGAATAAATTCTATTGAATAAGCATGTAGATATAACCTCTTATAAGGAATTTTGGTTGTGACGGAATCGGTTGAGGTTGCTGTAAAGTTATTGCCATATAGATTATCGCCTAATATAGGGGAGTTGAGTCCAAGCGGATGTGAGGCATGAACTCGAAGTTGGTGTGTTCGTCCGGTTTCAGGATAAAAATTTATGCGTGTAGTGTTTTGAGTGCGTTTTATTACTTCATATCGTGTGATTGCACATTTGCCATGGGTGTGACTGACCATTTGTCGGGGGCGATCATTGATATTTGGAGTTAAAGGAAGGTTGATAATACCTTTATCAGGAGTTGTTATTCCATCGAGAATGGCGATATAGTGTTTTTTTATTTGTTGGTTTTTAAACATGGATTGCAGAAGTTTGTACACGTTTTGCGATTTGGCGAATAATAGCACTCCCGATGTTGCCATGTCGAGTCGATGAACAATAATAGGTGGAGTCGATGATGGAAAGAGGCGTACCATCTGCTCTTGCAGAGAGTCAACCGATAGTTTTCCGGGAACCGATAATATCCCATCCGGCTTATTGACTGCTAAAATCCAGTTGTCTTCATAAATGATATCAATATTATTGTGACCGGAGGTGGATTCAAGCGGATTTGCCTCTACATCAACACCTTGCAGCATCCATTCTAAAATGGGTTTGCACTTTGCAACGCATGAAGGATAGAAACATCCGTGTCGGCGTATTTCATCTTTTGGTGATTCACCTACCCAAAATTCAGCCATGACAATGGGTTTGTATCCATGAGAATAAGCATATTGCAATAATTTGGGGGCTGCGCATTCCCCCGCGCCTGCCGGTGGGAATTTTTGAGGTGTGGAAGCGAATATTTCGCATAGGTCTTGTTTTTGCCCCTTTGCATTAAGCATCACAAAATTACGAAATATGCGTTCTTGTAAAGTTGCGCTTCGTTTTCGTCGTTCCTCTTTCCATTGACTTATTTTTATATCGCTTTGGTCGATATGTTTTTGCAACTCCTCAATTGATTGTTTCCATCGGGTTTTAATGCGTTTTAGTTCGGCTTTTTGAAATTGGCTTTCGGCTATAAGTGATGCTTGCTCCAGTCCGTTTAGACGAGCTTCATCTCGTTTAATCTTGGAAGCTTTCATTATCTTGCGATAGTTTTCAATTTCTTTTTGCGCTGAAGTTTTGGCTATTGTGATATTGTTAATGATTTCTTGTCGATGTTGGCTTTGTAGCTCGTTGTCAATTAATAGGTTTATGGCTGATATGTTTTTTTCTTCGGCAATAAAAAAACCGTCGGGTAATAATAAGTCATAAACCGCAGGTACAAAATAAGAGTGATTATTGCTATGTGCTAAAATTCCCGAAAATGCGGCAAGAAAACCAATGGTGTTGCGATGTTGCACAACAAGTACCCCCATCATTTTCCCTTGCTTTAATTCGTCGTGCCAGTCATGCCGTGAAGAAAGATAATCGTTAAGGTGTTTTGCCGCTATTCGGCTTAATATGTGAGGTTCATAATGGAAAGGGTAGGTGAAGAGTTCAGGTAATTTGATACCTTTAATTTCATTATCTTCAAATCTATGAAATTTTGAGTCATTTATCATTATAAACCTGATATATTTAATTTGTGGAATTTATAAAACTACCCTTTGCAAAAGTAATGAAAATAGTAAAAGAAAAAGAAGATTTGTCAAAAATTTTGACAAATCTTCTTTGGTAACAACAATGAATAATTTCTAATATTAGAATTGATATACAAGACCTACACTGATAACTGCTTGGTCGGTGCTGCTAAACTGATATTTCGCTTCAATGTCAGCTTTGATATTTGGTGTGATTTGATATTCAGCACCTCCACCAAGATGGAACCCGATTTCGCCATCAGAAGCTGAGCCAAATTCACCAAAGTCAACTTTTACTTTCGCATAATGTAAACCGGCTAAAGGATATACATTGATTTTTTCGGCAACGTTAAATAGATAGTGACCTGTTATGTTCAAATCCCACATTGATACATAATCTTTTTCAAGGAAATAGTCCCAAGCGACTTCACCGCGAATGTTGTTGGTAATTCCATATTGGAATTTAGCACCAATTTCCATACTCTTGATTTCAGAACCGTAACCTAAGTTAATACCGGCACCCATTGAACCTTGTTGTGCACTCATTGCGCCAATACCCATTAAAATAGCGCATGCAAATGATAAAATCTTTTTCATAATAATTTGTGTTTTTGCATCGTAAAAGCCAAACGATGCGGTTATTAAATTAATTTTAGCGCAAAGCTTTTTAAGATTATTTGTCTCTTATTGCGTTGTTGTTTGTTTTAATTTCTAATGCAAAGTTAATGTGCAATGATTGTCTGTCAAAGCATGTTTGACTGAACTATGATGAACCATGGGGAATAAATGACGAAATAGTATGTTTGCAATGATATAAACTTAACTTTTCGATAAATGACTATTGGGATTAATCATTAAAATGGAATGGTTATACCCATATTTACACTTGCGTTAGATGATAGTGGAATACCTTGTTTGGCAAGTTTCCCCATTGTGTGATCCATGCCAAGGAACATATTGAAGCCGGTAGTGTTTATGTTCATTAACCAACCAAATGACCAACCATAGGTCCCTACCGCAACGTTTGCACCGGCAGAGAAAGCCTTGCGAGGATTGATGTTTGCCGATAGTCTGAATTCGGTCCAGGTGTAATCCCCTTGAAAACGGGTGGAGTTGAGTAATCCGAATTTTAGTTTGCGATAGGCTAGTATTGCGTATTCGGCTCCTACATTTAAGGTAGCTCCAAGTGTTTTTGAGCGAGAGCCTTTGTCGCCTTCGTCTTCAAGTTCGTAAAGGGCAGATAAATCGTTTTGCAATAATTCCCACTCATTGTCAAACGAGTTTGTTGCGTCATCGTCGGCACTGAAAGAATATTTATCGGTAGTGAATGTTTTCTCTCCACCTGTAGATGCTACCATATTATTGTTCCAATTAATGTATCCAAGGTCAAGAACCGCAGCGCTTAATGACAAATTATCGTTGGGGCTGAATTGAAGACCCAAATCAAGAGCCATTCCAAAGCCGTTTAATCCGGCTCCGTCAACATCCATTCCATTGACATATTCATGACCGGTGTCTTTATTGATGTCACGTTCATATTCAAGACCTTTGATGCTGGCTTGTACTTTTGCATTTGTCACGGCGGTCCAAGCGTCTTCTCCAAGGGTGAGTTGCGCTTTCTCAAAATCGGCATCAACATTCGCACCTCCCAAAAGGAATTTTACTGTTGCACCAATGCGCCACTTTTGATTGATTTGGTGAGAGTGTCCGAGCGCAATCTCTCCATACACATCGGCATGAGAATTAAAATCGGAGATGTCGTAACTCTTGTTTTCAATATTTTCTTTCAATAATGAAAATAATGTTTTCGGTATGCGGGTATTGAAGTTAGATTTCACGTTTACACTGATAGTGTTGTAACCCTTAAGCCCATGAAATCCTATACTTAGCACGTTAACATTAATGTTGCTCCCCAATCGACTCACATCGTCTAAATCATTGATAAATGATGCGTCAACAGCCGGATTTAAGAATGTGGTGGTTTTGCCATCGATATTGTATAGAACGTCATCAAGACCTATGGTTCCATGCATTGCGGCATTGATATTCCCGATTCCCGGAATTGATATGAAGTTTTTTTCATTGCCAAATGCGGGGTTGAGTTGATAGCGATAATTGTAACCATCCATAAAATAAGCCGAATTGGTATTTTGGGCGGTAGATGTGAGTGACAATGTGGCTATTGTAGCCAATGCTATTGTTTTAATATATTTATTCATAAGATAATGCGATTATTGGTTTATAATTCTGTTTGATAAACGCCTGATATTTTAACTTTCACGTTTTTCAATACTATATGTTCTTCGGGACGCAATGATTTATCTTGCGGGGTTGTTGCAGTAGCAGTAAATGTTATCCCGTCGAGATTTTTAATTTCGCCTTTAATCTTAAGAGTTATAGGCTCATCGTCGGTTCCTGTTTTTACATTTATGCTTTCAACCGTTACATTGTTGATTTTATTACCATTTACATCTATTGGGTAACCGGTTAAATTAATATCAACAGGAAGGTCGTTTGTAATTAACATATCCACGTTGATGTCGCTAATCGTGATTTTAGCGATTTCTTCATCATACCATCCATCTTCAGTGCTGGTGTAAATGATTTTTGAGCCTTGTTTAAGTTGAAGTGGAGCGAATATTGTGTAGCAACCTGAAACGCGACCTAAATTGGAGCCAAGAGGGAAATTTCCGATTTTTTGCTTTGGAATACAAGGATTGTCAAGTTTTATACCTATTGTTTTGGGTAAGCCATTCCCTGAAAGGAGATTTGCCAAAGAAGTAAAAGGAACGTGTTCGGCATTTACAAATTTACCCCAATAATTTCCTTGACCGGGGTCGGTTGGAGATAAACAGAATTGACAACCTTGGCAACCGGCACATGCCAATTTAAAATATTCATTGTCGATAGAATATGATTGGTCGGGTTCATTTGGTCTTTTGGCGGTAAGAGTCAATCCGGTTTGTGCGTATAGTCCAAAATTCACACCTAATGGATTGGTGAAGCAAATATAAACCTGAGGGTTTACAAGTGAAATATTGGTTTGGTTTTGGCTTAATACATCAGGAATACCAGTAATGGGAACATCGGCAATGTCAATACCACTTAAATAATATTGAATCTCTCCGCCAAAAACTTCGACATTAATATCTCCCATCGCAAACAAAACGTTGAAGTTGGTACTTGTCGGGATATTCGCAATTGAAATAATATCATTTTCTCTTATAGTGACATAACCCGAACTAATGCCTAATTTGTCATTTAAGATAAATGAGTGATTCTCAAATTTAGCACCGGCTTTATCAAGGTCAACTTCAGTAACCGACATTATAAATTTTGCAGATGTACCCTCTATCTTTTGACTTCCAATGGAAACTATACCGGTTTCAGGGTCATAGATACCCATATTAGGTTCTCCGGTCAACCCTTTTGGTAGTTGTATTTTGATGTCTTCCATAGTCCATGATTTGATATTGTTTTTCAATCCTTCGACTACCAAATCGATGGTAATATCAAAATTTGCCATTATCATATCAACGTCAACGATAAACTCACTAACTCCGCTTTCGTGATAAGAAAATTCACTCATTTGTTCACCAATCTCAAATATTAAAGGAAGAGATGGGATTGATGGGAGTGACTTTGTTGATGAAGTAGTGTTATTGTTTATCAATTTGATTTTAGAATACACAGGTGCGATTTGAGGGGCTTTTGCATTAATAGCCGGAACAATGATCTCATCTGATTCATATGTGCCGGAATCAATCAAAACATATTCCCCATTGATTACTTTTATGTGGCTTGATTCATCAAGATCAATAATGTTTGCCATAGATATTTCGTCGATATTAATAGGCAAAATCAGGTTTTTTACTTGCATTTGTGTTGTCCCATCGATATTCGTAAGGTCGTAGTCATTATCAACACAACCTACAAAAGTTGCTCCACTTAGCGTTATTGCTAAGGTTGGATAAAGTAAAAATTTTGGTTTCATTATTAAAATAATATATAGGTTAGTATTTTTTTACAAATGTAATAAAAAAAACAAAATTAGAGCAATATTGTTATATAATTATAGGAGATAAATAATATATTGATTATAGGTGTAAAAAATATATTTGTATCATTAATGAGAAATAACAAAAAAATCGGGTTAATGGGTTCTGCTCGGTTGATGTTAAAAATATAGAACCCTATGTAACTTAAATCTTTATAATTATGAAAAAAGTTATTTTATCGGCTGCCGTAGCGTTAATGTCATTTGCAGCAAGTGCACAAGTTTGGGTTGGAGGTTCATTAGGACTTCAAATTATAGATCCTGATTATGAAGGCTCTAAATCGATTACAACATTTACCATTTCGCCCGAGGTTGGTTATACATTGAATGATAATTGGGATATTGCAATTGCAATTAATGAAAGTTATGCATCACAAGATGGGGAATCGGCTAATTCAATTTCGGTAGAGCCATACGCTCGTTACACATTTGCAAAGAGAGGCATCGCTTCATTCTTTATTGATGGAGGTGTAGGGTTTGGTTCAACAGAGATTTCAAATGATGGTGATTTTTTGGATGAATCTCAAACCCAATGGTATATTGGGGTACGTCCGGGTTTAAAATTAACTATTTCTGACAATATTGGATTGGTGACAAAACTCGGATTCCTTGGTTATCAAAAAGTTGAAGATGCTTATAGCTCATTTGGTTTTAATATCAACAACAGCGCATTGACATTTGGGATGTATTGGAGTTTCTAAGAAACATAAAAGTGATATAGAAAGTAGCATCGCCACTTTGAGGCGATGCTCTTTTTTGTCAATTTTTTGAGGAATGTTTAATATTGGTTGGTAAATAATGTGTAAATTTGGGGGTATGAAAGGATTAAACATTGGATTTGACGCAAAGCGGGCAGTATGTAACAATACCGGTTTAGGGAATTATAGCCGATTGGTTATAGATGTGTTGTCATTATATTTTCCCGAGAATCAATATAGATTGTATTCTCCCAAAAATAAACAAAACAACCGTTTGTCGCCATTGCTTGAGCGAGAAAATGTGTCATTAGTATTGCCCGATACTTCGTTTGACCGTAATTTGTCATCACTATGGCGTGTTTCTTCAATTTCTCGACAATTAGGTCGTGATAATATTGACATATTTCATGGGTTAAGCAATGAGTTGCCGTTAACAATCAATAACTATGGAATTCCCACTGTGGTAACTATACATGATTTGATATTTCGTCATTTCCCTCAATATTATAAGCCTATTGATAGAGCTATATATGATTATAAATTTCGCAAAGCCGCTGAGAATGCGACTCGGGTAATTGCTATAAGTGAATGTACTCGTAAAGACTTGATTGAAATTTATGGCATAGATGAAAGAAAAATCGATGTGGTATATCAAGGTTGTGACCCATTATTTTCGGCGCCGGTATCACAAGATTTAAAGCAACAAGTTAGGGAGATTTATAATCTTCCCGGGCGATTTATAATATCGGTGGGAACTGTTGAGTCACGAAAAAATCAGTTGTTGGCTGTCAAGGCTTTGCGAGGGTTGCCCGATGATGTGAAACTTGTTATTGTTGGTCGTCGCACCTCCTATGCAACCGAAATTGACAATTATTTATTATCGCAAAGAGGATTGTCATCAAGGGTGATGTGGCTTGAAGGTGTTCCGTTTGCTCATCTCCCGGCACTTTATGCAATGGCCGAATTGTCGAGTTATACATCGCGATTTGAGGGATTTGGAATTCCTGTAATTGAATCGCTATCGACCGGCACGCCTGTTATTGCCGCAACCGGTTCTTGTTTAGAGGAAGCCGGAGGCAGGGGGGCTGAATATGTCGATCCCGATAATGTTGACCAGTTTATTGAGCTTGCCGGGAAATTGTTGGATAGTCGTTTTAATCGTGATAAAATGGTGGAATTGGGACAGCGGCACATCAAACGTTTCAGCCTCGAAAATTTTGCAAAGGGTATAATATCATCATATAAAAAAGCCATAGTAAATTCTATATTGGATTATAATGAATAAAAAATTATTGGTAGTGGGCGCAGGTGGATTCATTGGCGGATTTATTGCCGCTGAGGGATTGCGTCGAGGATTTGATACATTTGTTGCTGTGAGAGAATCTACATCACGTCGTTATCTTACCGATAACCGATTGCATTTTGTCACTCTTGATTATGACAATGGGGAATCTGTTATGGAGTCGTTGAATGATGCATTGCCACAAGGTGAAAAATGGGATTATATAATTTATAATCTTGGTGCGACTAAATGTGCAAACTTCATGGATTTTAATCGCATAAACTTTTTGTATTTGCGCAATTTTGTTGAGGCTTTGCGCAAAACCGACAAAGTTCCGCATCGATTCCTGTTTATGAGTAGTTTGAGTGCGTTGGGAATGGGTGATGAAAAAAACTATACTCCAATATCGTCAACAACTATGCCCAACCCTAATACTCGCTATGGTTTGTCGAAAATTAAGGCTGAGACATATCTTGAGACTTTGGATAATTTCCCATATATTGTTTTTCGTCCAACCGGAGTTTATGGACCGCATGAGAAAGACTATTTAATGATGATAAAAAGTATTGATAATCATTGGGACTTTGGTGTGGGGTACCGCAAACAATTGCTCACCTTTATCTATGTTGAGGATTTGGTGAATGCCATGTTTGATGCATACGATGCCGGGGTTGTAAAGAAAAAATATATTATTTCGGAGGATGCTTCTTATACTCAAAAGCAGTTTCGTGAGATAGTTGCACAAGAATTGGGTGTAAAATGGGTAATCCCCATAAAGTTACCTTTGTGGATTGTGTATGTGGCATCGTATATTGCCGAGAAGTGGGCGGCAATACAGTTAAAAGCAAGCACATTAAATCGTGATAAATTCAAGATAATGCGTCAACGCAATTGGTCGTGTGATGTGAGCGATGCGAAAACCGACTTTAACTTTAATCCGATATATTCACTTAAAGAGGGAATAAAAGTAACGGTTGATGCATATCAGAAAGAGAAGGATCGCAAATAGATATAAATGAAAAACAAAAAACAACAATTTCCACTATGGGTTAAAGCGGTAATAATAATATCTTCATTGCCGATAGCGCTGTTGCCTATAATTATAGATTGGTGTAGTGGTGTGGCGATTGAGGGTATAAAAATATTCCTGGTAATTTATCCTTTTTATGTAGTGGCATCGGCAAATATGGCATGGATGAGTTATCGTTCGCGTCCCGAAATCACAGCAATATTAATCGTGTTGATGGTGTTAACTCATATCGCAATGTGGGTTTTGCCCGAGGTTTATTAATTCTATTTTCTTGTAGTTTTCATAAAGAAGTATAGGAATAGCACTCCGGCGAGGAAGAGGGGAATTGAGAAACTTAAAATGATGCCGAAGATGCCTAATGATGCGGGAATAGCAAGGATATAGGTGGCTGGTACGCCCACTATCACATAGCACACAAGGGCTATCCATAGCATAGGCATCACGTTTGATGTACCACGAAGAGCGTTAGAAAAGTTAATTTGAGTGGCATCGCCCAATTGATATAGCACAAGTGGGAAAATCAATGTAGAAGCAGTAGTAATTACCACGGCATCGTCGGTAAATATCGTCATTAAGTCGCGACCGAAGAATATGAAGATAAATGATGAAATAGAGGCGAGAGTAAGCATAATATGATAGCCGGCAAATGCCACTTGTCGCATACCTTTTTTGTCATTGCGACCGGCTGCGTTGGCTACCAAAACCGACACGCTCGACCCCATGCTATAATAGATGCAAAAGCCGAGTGTGCCCACAATAACAATGATTTGATAGGCTGCTAATTCTATTGCTCCGAGCCACCCTGCAACTACGGCGGCGAAGGTGAAAGAACCCGATTCGAGCGACATTTGCAAAGAGATGGGGAATGAAGTGATAGTTATGCGTTTAAGTTGGCTATAACTGATTTTGCTATTGACGAAGCCTTGTTGATATTCGTAATATTCATTTAGTGTGAAAAATATTGCAATGATTGCGATAGGACATATAATACGTGCAATGAGAGTGCTTATCCCGGCTCCATTTAATCCCATTTCGGGACAACCAAGATTTCCGTATATCAATAACCAATTCCCTAAGATATTGGCGATGTTGGAAATGATTATAATCCACATGGGCATTTGAGAGTTGCCTATGGCATAGGACCATTGAGCAAAAGCGTTGAATATGGCTGTCGGTATCAATCCGGCGAGGAATAAAAGAAAATATGGGCGAATGAGTGGAAGCAGCTCTTGAGGTTGCCCCATTTTATCAATATTGATGTAGAAAAGGAACATCACACTGGTAATGAGCAACGAGAAAAAGATGTTTAGCACCACTCCATTGCGAAGAATCTCCCCTATGGCGTTCTTGCGCCCTTGTGAGAACATTGCACCAATTAAAGGGGTCAATCCGTATGTAAAGCCCATGCAGGCAAAATTTGCAGTATAAAACAGGTTATTGACGAATGACGCCGAAGCGAGAGCTTCTGTGGAATAACGTCCCACCATAATAGTGTCGGCAAAACCAACGATGATAGTGCCCAATTGCCCTATTAATATGGGTATGCCAAGGCGGATAATCGCCGAATAGTTTTCTTTATATTTATTCCACGTTTCACTCATATTCATTAAAAACCCGGCAAAAAAATCAAGCCGGGTTAAGTTTTAGATAATTATCAAATACTTATTACATGCGTTCTGGCACGTTGATGCCAAGTAGGCTCATACCTGTTTTGATTACTTTTGATGTGCAATCAGAGAGTGTGAGACGCAATGAGCGCACAGCCTCGTTTTCTTCGCGTAGGATTGAGTAGTCGTGGTAGAATTGGTTATATTCTTTCACAAGTTCATACACATAGTTGGCAATAAGAGCAGGGCTATAGTTGCGACCGGCTTCATTAACCACAGCAGGGAAATCAGCGAGACGTTGGATAAGCGCGATTTCCTTTTCGTTAGGCTCAACAGCCGAGTAATCACCAATCACGAAGCCTGCATCGGCAGCCTTACGCATCACCGAGCGAATACGTGCATGAGTGTATTGGATAAATGGTCCGGTGTTGCCATTGAAGTCGATTGACTCTTTAGGGTTGAATGTCATATTCTTGCGAGGGTCAACCTTCAAGAGGAAGTATTTCAACGCGCCAAGACCTACCATTTCGGTGATTGCTTCGGCTTCTTCGGCAGTGCAGTCATCGAGTTTTCCGAGTTCGCGTGATACTTCGCGAGCGGTGTTGACCATTTCGTCCATAAGATCGTCGGCATCAACAACTGTTCCCTCACGGCTTTTCATCTTACCTTCGGGAAGTTCAACCATTCCATAAGAGAAGTGAACGAGGTCTTTACCCCATTTAAATCCGAGTTTGTCGAGAAGCAATGACAGTACTTGGAAGTGGTAGTTTTGTTCATTACCCACTACGTAAATCATCTTATCGATAGGATAATCTTGGTAACGGAGTTTTGCAGTACCGATATCTTGAGTCATATATACCGAAGTGCCATCGCTACGAAGGAGTAGTTTGTGGTCGAGACCATCGTTGGTCAAGTCGGCCCACACCGAGTTGTCCTCTTTGCGGTACATAATGCCTTTTTCAAGACCTTCAAGCACTTTGTCTTTACCTTCGAGGTAAGTGTCGCTTTCGTAATAAATTTTGTCGAAGTCAACGCCCATACGCTTGTAGGTTTCGTCAAAACCGGCATACACCCATGAGTTCATCATTTCCCACAATGAACGAATTTCGGGGTCTTTTTGTTCCCAGCGACGAAGCATTTCGCGAGCCTCTTGCATCAATGGCGATGCTTTTTCGGCATCTTCTTGTGAAAGGTTTTGTGATTCCATCAACTCTTTCACTTCGGCTTTGTAATGTTTGTCAAACAATACATAGAAATCACCGATGAGGTGGTCGCCCTTCTTGCCGGCTTTTTCGGGAGTGAGACCTTCGCCCCACTTTTGCCAAGCGAGCATTGATTTACAGATGTGGATACCGCGGTCGTTTACGATGTTTGTTTTCACAACTTTGTTGCCACATGCTTTGAGTATTTCAGCGAGACTGAAACCGAGTAGGTTGTTACGCACGTGCCCGAGGTGAAGAGGTTTGTTGGTATTTGGTGAAGAATATTCCACCATCACCAATTGACTCTCGTCGGTCACAGGTGTGATACCATAATTTTCAGTAGCCACGATGCCGGCGATAACCGAGTTCCAGAAAGTAGGTTCGATAACGATGTTGAGGAAGCCTTTAATCACATTAAAACGATTTACAGCCGACTCGTTTTTTACCAACCATTCACCAATCTCTGTACCAACCGCTTCGGGGGCTTTGCGAGCGGCCTTCACCCATGGAAAGACTACGATAGTGAGATTGCCTTCAAACTCTTTCTTTGTGGTTTGGGGTACAATAGATGAAGCCTCTACATCTACATTGTAAAGTTCCTTTACGGCTTTAGCTACGGCTTGCGATATAATATTATCAATCGACATAATTATCCTAAATTAGTTATTAATGCCACAAAGTTACATTAAAACGCTGGAATAATCAACCGAAATCGGAATAATAGTGCATCTTTCACTGATAATAAATGCATTACAAAGAAAACCCGGAAAAATGGGAAAGAGCCGAAAGTTCAATGTCGATGATTAAATACCTCAGTGAGAAAATGGGATTCAACGACAACCTTATCAAAGCATTATGCACTTTTAAGGAAATACCCGTTAAAGTAAACTCTATTCAACGATGTTTAACTAATCGTTTCCAGCCGATGGTGCGGTCTGCTCCCTCAAAGAGGACAAGGAGGGAAGATTTGACCTTAGAATCGATGACGTTTCGCATCACTCTTGGTTCAGACGCAAGAAAGATGAGTTTATGGAAGCATTGGGATTACCTACAAGCAGAAGACAAAATCGAGGGTTGAAAATATAAACAATAACGGCGACCATTTTAATGCGGTCGCCGTTATTACCTATCTTATAATTTTGTTGTTTACTACATTAAAATCAATGTTGTCGATTATCATATCTAAAACAGAGTTTAGATACTGTGCAAGTATATTTTCTGCTATACTTAAATGAAATAATCCGACATTACAAGGCTGTAATGACAATATATTGTCTATGCTTTTATCAAAAATCTCTGTATAGAAAAGTTTATATACTCGCTTTAGAACTTTGGATTCTAGCGCAGGAATAGGTATTGATAGAAACTGTTCTGACTTAATCTCTTTCATCTTAGAACCTACACTAAGAGCAGAACAATATTTTCTCATCATCTTTGTGTTCATAAATGTTGTAATGAAAACAAGAAGTTCTTTACTATATCCTGTGATACGATAAATACCTTGATTATGGTGTCCATCACCGTATGCATCATAATCATAAAAAGTACCTATACCAACATATTCACCCTTACCACCTCTTGAAGTTCTGTTAATAAGCAATACTGCATCCTCGCTTAAATTGTTCTTTGTCGGTGTTGAGATTTTCTCATGTGTTTGAATAAAGCCCCAATCTGAACAATTAGTAGGGGTAATCCACCTCAAACTGCCTTCACTATAATTCGATATATCCCTTATTTTGGGCGTACTACCACTTCTAAGTTTATTTGCATCAACATAGAAAACCCCACATTTATAATTAGTTAACAGATGGGTTATTCGTTGAAATGTATTAGAATATACTCCCGTATCAAGTCGTTTCCCAATTAAGAGTTGGCTATATGTAGCGTGAGTGAAATTATAAACAGAGTTAGACTTCTGATTGTTAACAAGTTCGGTCTCTATTATATCATTTATCTCACTATCCCGTTTTTTTATTTCAATTTCAATCTCGACTATCTTTCTAGTTATGTTTGATACATGATTGATTATTGCATCCCTGTTGTTTACAGGAAAAGGTATGTTGCAATCCAAGAACTTTGTTCCGGCATGTCTTAAGGTTGCACCTTTCGGCACTAAACGATTTAACTGTTCTCTAAAATAGCGATGTTTAATAAACGCAAGAATATAGAACTTGTCAAATTCATTCAATGGCAACTTGTATAATGCTCCAGAAAGCATATAATTAGGATAGTCCTTATCCAATATGACAGTTTCTCCAATATTGCTATCTTTAGAAAGTATTATATCTCCAGCCTTTAGATTATGGTCAACAAATGCTTGGGGCATTATTGATTCTGTACTTTCCGAATTTAATATAGGTAAAAAACTAAACGCTTGAAGAGCCTTAGTCTTTGTGAAAAAGAAATTTGAACCACTAACATAATTGATAGAGCCCACTTCTTTACCTAAATCATTCCTGTTAAGTTCTCGTGACAATAAACTCCCAAGAGGAAAGTAATTCTCATTGGCTACATTTATTTGTTTGTGCAACGATGAAGACAACAAACAATCTTTCCCCTTGATAGACTTGAAGGTTGTTATAATAGACTTCATATTATAGGAAGATTTTTTGTAAGGTTTCTTCTTGTTGTAAACACCATTCTTTAAACTCACTAACAGTCTCTGAGAAATCCTCTAGTAATAGTGGGGTACTTTCATTATCTGTTAATGTATCAAATGTTTTAGCATTTCGCTTGTATATTGGTTCAAATCGTTTAACTCTATCATCTGTACACACCTTGTATCCAACATTGTCAATACTACGCATATAAACTTGATAGTCTTGATTTTGCAATTTTTCCAATTCTTTTGAAGTTGGTTTGTATGCAATAATAACAGTTGTATTTACACCAGTTTCTGCAAATACATTTGCAGGCATATCAAAGCAAGCCACAATACGCATTTTAGACAACAGCCACTCACGTGCTTTTTCAAACTCCGCAATGGATGCAATCGAGTTGGATAACACGATTCCCATTCTTCCATTTTCGCCTAAGATGCGATAAGCATTTTCAAGGAAAATCAATCCTAAATCAATGCCATTGCCACTCCTTGCTATATTCCACAATTCGTACATCTCGGCAACTTCCCTATCATAGTCGCTTGTTGGAATGTATTTTCGACCATTACCAAACGGAGGGTTAGTAAGGACTACATTAAATTTCTTTAATTTAGTCTCGTCTCTCCAATTATCCCAATTACCATTCTTGTGTAATTTAGGATTCAACTGAACTAAGTTGTCTCTTTCGTCAAATTTCCACACGATTGAGCCTTTGTCTGGTTTGTATCTGAGAATTGAATTTCCATCTCCATTGAGCAACATATTTAGTTGGGCCAACATAATCATTTGCTCATCATTATCTATTCCATAGAAATTCTTATCCTCTAAAGTTTGTTTAGAATTTACAAACGAAACAGACAAGAAATCTGCAATACCTGCTGTGGGGTCTATAATCTTTTCTCCTATCTTGGGATTAACAATATTTACAAGGAAGTCAATAAGAGGTATAGGCGTTACAAATTGACCTTTATCTGCTTTCGAGAATTCGCTAGCAAACTTATAGAATACAATTTGGTACAAATCTGTTTTTTGAGATAACACAAAACTATAATCCTGAAACTGCTCTACAATTTCAGAAATAACTCTAATATGTTCTGTCTTCTTCCAATTGATAGTATTGGTATCTGTATAATCCACTATGAAAGTGTACTCTTGCGAGGCTGCATTGTACAACGCTCTCATTCTATCAACAAATGAAATGACATTATCATCTGACAAGTCTATGTAATTCTTTTCTTGAGGAGTTACATAGAATTTCAAATCGATAGCATCGCGTTCTTCTTCTGTTTTATAGAACTCCAAATATTGTTTTACTTTTTGGCTTCTTTTCTCGTCAAAAATTTTAAGTGCAAGTATCTGTATCAACATTTCATATCCACGTTGATTCTTCAAACTTACTTTATCCATTGTGCGGATTATAGCAGCAATACCCTCTGACAATTGCAAACTATATGCACCTGTGATAATATCCAATTCATCAATTGTACGTTTACTTCTATCAATAGTCGGATTGAATACTCGTTGTACCAACTGATGAAAATTAGGCAGTTTGTAGTATGAATCAGGCAAATGTAAATTCAACTCTTTTGTGGAACTTTGCTCTTTTTTAATATTATATCCATCATCGAATCTGATATAATAATTATCTTGTTTCTTGAAAAGATATAATTTTTCTGTATCATACATAATACCCAAACAGAAACTATTCTCGCATTCTTTCAATGCGGGTTTTAGTTGCTGATTCCAAACCGCTTCTATATTTTTGCTATTCTCTTTCTTAAACTCGATAACAGCAATAAGATGTTTTCTAAGCCAATCTAACGCTGATTGGTCTTTATTAGTATGGTATTTTTCATAATATGAAAACCAATCCTTATCATCAAATATTGCTCCGTCAAATTTTATCGGAGCAGATGAAACATTTCCTTTTGGAAAATGCACCTCTGCACCTATATAATCTTTTGCATACAATCCAGAAGAGACCAAAGCATAGAAAAATTGCCATTTGTAATACTCTTCATTTGGTTCACCTTTCTTATTATAAATACTATGAGACGTATTCAATGAAAGATGCACAGGTATAAACGCGTTATATGAAGATGCATTTACATTCTCTGTGTTAAATTGGTCCTTAAAATGGCTGAACGAGTTCATATTTAATAATTTAAGTTACAACTGAGTGCAAAGATAATACATTTTCTCTATTTTCGTCCACAAAAGTCTATGTTTTTTATTGGAGGCACTGTGTTTTTAACATTACAAGTAGTTTAATGCTTCGATTTAATGGGAAATTGCCCTAACTAAATCCGTCTGTTAATAGAATCTTATCAGTTAGAATGTAGCTATTATAAATTAATGTGTATATCTATTCGATATGACAATCATTGATGGGTGAACTGAAAACGCTAACCATAGTTAGCGAATCTTATTGCCCATAAAATTTCGCCAGTCGATGGCTGACGATAACAAGGTTTAGTTTAGTCCATTGGCTATATACCCAAAACGGACTAAACTTCGTTGTGCGTTGACAGCATAAAATATGCTGGCGAAAAAAGAAATCATTGCAACTTCTCTTTTCGTTAGCATTATTTTTTGTACCTTTGTAGCATCAAGAGTTATCACATTGGAGCATAACAATGAAGAACTCAGAAATACGAACGGTTGCTATCTCGTTACCCAATTTTCAAGCAATCCGACCAACTGATTTGTTCTAAGCGAGTTATCTTTTCTTACAAAAGTTACCTAAAAAAAGATGTGTATTACAGGTGAAAAAATAATATATTAATCTTAAATTGTGTGTTATGAGAAAACACAATGTTATAACCTCCCGTTTTCAATAAGGCAGGCGATGCGTTCAATAATGGCGTCTTCGCGGTTTTTTTCGGGGTTAAAGTTGCCTTTGAGATTCACACCAAACATGCGCCCGAAAATTTGCCAGAATCCGGCTCTAAAGCTGCCTAAAAAGGCTTTCACAATGTCGTAGGATGATTGGTTGGTTTCTCTGCGAATGAGTTTGACTAAAATATTTGCTTGTCGCCGTGTGAATTTTTTTAATGCCGGTTTATATTGATTGAATAGCGATTTTTCCATTGCTTTGAGGTGTTCCTCACGTTCTTTTTGTGTAGGGAACGTTTCTATATACTCGTATGTTTCCAATAATGTTTCACAAATTAAATGAGCGTAAGGGAGTGCTTTGCGCACGTCACGCACTGTGCGCCAATAAAATTTTTCCTCTTTTTTGTTTTTGAATTTTAATGGAGGGAAACAATATAAATCTTTGAAGACAAGCATTAAAACCGAGTCTCCTGTTTCGTCAACAAAATGATATTGACCTAAAAACACTTGACTTGTTTTTACGTCAACTTCATCGGGTATGGCAAATGATATTTCTTCTTGAGCATTTACAATGACAGATGACAGGCAAATACCCAAAAAAAGAAATAGGGGAAAACGCGATTTTGTTAAGGGCATTTATTGTTATTGGTTGGTGGATAATCAATGGTATAGTGTAACCCTCGGGATTCCTTTCGTTCTTTGGCTTGACGCATTATCAAATATCCAACATTGATAATATTGCGTAATTCGCAAATTTCGCGTGAAGCGATAGAGCGTTTGAATAGTCGCTCGGTTTCTTCGTAGAGAAGGTCGAGGCGATTCCAAGCTCGATTCAAACGAATGTCGGAGCGCACGATACCCACGTATGTACTCATAATTTGATTTACTTCTTTGATGCTTTGGGTAATTAATACCATTTCTTCGGGAAGTTTAGTGCCTTCGTCATTCCATTCGGGAATATCGTTGCGGAAAGAGTAGTGATTTACCATTTCCATTGCATGGGTAGCTGCGGCTTGAGCATACACAACAGCTTCAATGAGAGAGTTTGACGCCAAGCGATTTCCACCATGAAGCCCGGTGCATGCGCATTCACCAACGGCATATAGCCGTTTTATTGATGATTCGGCATTAGAATCCACTTTGATGCCTCCACACAAGTAGTGAGCGGCAGGAGCTACGGGGATATAGTCTTTTGTGATGTCAATGCCAAGCGATAGGCATTTGCGATATATGTTGGGGAAATGTTTCTTTGTTTCTTCGGGGTCTTTGTGGGTGACATCGAGATAAACATGGTCATCACCATGGCGTTTCATTTCGCTGTCAATGGCGCGAGCAACAATGTCGCGTGGCGCAAGAGATAGGCGGGGGTCATAACGATGCATAAACTCATTCCCACGAAGATTGCGTAACACAGCTCCATAGCCACGCATAGCCTCGGTGATGAGGAATGATGGGCGGTCGCCGGGATGATATAATGCGGTGGGGTGGAATTGCACAAATTCCATATCTTGCACTGTGCCTTTGGCGCGATAAACCATTGCGATGCCGTCGCCGGTAGCGATAAGAGGGTTGGTGGTGGTTTTATATACGGCACCGATGCCTCCTGTCGCCATAACTGTTATGCGTGAAAGAAATGTGTCAACTTTGTCGTTTTCGGGGTTGAGAATATATGCACCATAACAAGTAACATCGCTTGTGCGCCGAGTGACTATACGTCCTAAATGGTGTTGTGTGATTATCTCAATTGCAAAGTGACCTTCATATACATCTATATTGGGGTTCTTCTTTACGGCGGCAATAAGGCTTTCTTGAATCTCGGCACCGGTGTTGTCTTGGTGATGGAGAATGCGAAATTCACTATGTCCACCTTCTTTGTGGAGGTCAAATTCTCCATCTTCGTTTTTGTCGAAGTTTACGCCCCAATTTATCAGCGCATTTATTTCATTGGGAGCTTCGGTAACAACCTTTTTTACCGCTTCGGGGTCGCTCAACCAGTCACCGGCAATCATAGTGTCCTCGATATGCTTTTCAAAATTATCGACTTTTAGATTTGTAACCGACGCTACTCCACCTTGTGCCAGAGATGTATTGGCTTCGGGAAGTTTTGTTTTACATACCAATGCCACACGTCCTGTGTGAGCAACTTTGAGTGCGAAACTCATGCCGGCAATGCCGGAACCTATAACAAGATAATCATATTCGTAAGTCATACCCTTACTCCTTATAAGTATTATTATAATTACAAAGTTATAAAATAATTTATAATGTGTGATTCAGAATGCATAAATTTAACTCAAATCATTTTTATTGTACCGGCTTCAAAATGGATATTCTAAAAATATACCGGTTTAAGAGGGTTGATTATATAATTTATGGTGCAATTTGAATTTTTTGTAAAAAAAGATGTATCTTCGTTGAAAAATTGAAAATAATCAGTTATAACTCTATAAATTCAAAATTACAAGAATGGCTAAAGTTGTTATTATCGGAGCCGGTGGCGTGGGTACCGTTGTGGCTCATAAATGCGCTCAAAACCCCGACGTGTTTAATGAAATAGTGCTTGCTTCGCGCACAAAAAGCAAATGCGATGCGATAGCTAAAGCTATTGGTGCATCAAATATCGTAACCGATTCGGTTGATGCCGACAGCGTGCCTCAACTCGTTGAGCTTTTCCGTCGTCACAAACCCGATTTGGTAATCAACGTGGCTTTACCTTATCAAGACTTGACTATCATGGACGCTTGTCTTGAATGTGGTGTTCACTATCTCGATACAGCCAACTATGAGCCTAAAGATGAAGCTCACTTTGAATATTCTTGGCAATGGGCCTATCGTGAACGATTTGAGAAAGCAGGGTTGACTGCAATCCTTGGCTGTGGTTTTGACCCGGGGGTATCGGGTGTATTTACCGCCTATGCTGCTAAACATCATTTCTCGGCTATGGAATATCTCGACATCGTTGACTGTAATGCCGGCGACCATGGCAAGGCTTTTGCTACCAACTTTAACCCCGAAATTAATATCCGCGAAATAACCCAAAACGGCCGTTATTATCAAGATGGCAAATGGGTCACTACCGGTCCTCTTGAAATTCATGCACCATTAAACTATCCTAATATCGGTGCTCGTGACTCATATCTTCTTTATCACGAAGAATTGGAATCACTTGTTATCAACTTCCCTACAATCAAGCGTGCACGTTTCTGGATGACTTTCGGTCAAGAATATCTCACTCACTTGCGTGTAATCCAAAACATCGGCATGGCTCGTATCGATGAAGTGGAATATAACGGTGTGAAGATTGTGCCATTGCAATTCCTCAAAGCAGTGTTGCCAAATCCTCAAGACCTTGGCGAAAACTACAAAGGCGAGACTTCAATCGGATGCCGCATCGCCGGTAAAGACAAAGAAGGCAAAGACCTCAACTACTATATCTACAACAACTGTAGCCACGAGGAAGCATATAAAGAAACCGGTATGCAAGCCGTTAGTTACACTACAGGTGTGCCTGCCATGATTGGTGCAATGATGTTCCTCACCGGCAAATGGAATAAACCGGGCGTTCACAACGTAGAAGAATTTGATCCCGATCCATTTATGGAACAACTCAACAAGCAAGGACTTCCTTGGCACGAAGTCATCGGTGGCGACCTCGAAGTCGACAAAATAGGATAATTTTTGTCCTTGGAAAATTAGATTTTTTATAACAAACAATAAACCCCAAAAAAGCAACCCGTTGAAAGGTGGCTTTTTTGTTTTTTTGCACTCCTAAATTCAACTCCTCGTGTCGCAAAATCCTTATCATCTTTTTGCTCAACTAAAACTTAATTTAAATTGTTATCACACAAAATATGATACTATGAGGTTGAGATTTTTAGTGTTGCAGGGTGTGGTGATGTGTGCATTGGTAATGTCGGCATCGTCGGTTGTGTCGCTTGATTCGTGTCGTGCTATGGCATTGCGTAATAACAAGCAGATGCTTATAAATGCCACTCGCATAGAGGCTGCAAAGTATAAAAAGAAAGAGGCACAAGCGGCTTATCTGCTGGGATTGGATTTTGCCGGGGGATACACATATAATCAAAAGAATATTTCGGCGTTTGGTTCCGATCAATTGTTACCGGTAAAGACTTTTAACCCGGCAACAGGTAGTTATGAGTTTAACATCGCTAAAAATCCTATTACGGGAGAGCCTATAACATCGCCCGATGGCACTCCGGTGCCACAAGAGGTCGCATTGATACCCAAAGAGGCGATGACCTACGATATTCATAACGTGTTCTTCGGCGCATTGACATTGACTCAGCCGGTATATATGGGTGGGAAAATCAGGGCTTTGAATCGCATAACTGATTATGCCGAACAGTTGGCTGTGGCAAAAGGTCAGAGCGACGCCGAGAATATAATCTATGATGTCGATGTGGCTTATTGGCAAGTGGTGTCTCTTGGAGCCAAGGAACGTCTTGCTAAAGGGTATGTGGCTTTACTTGATACTCTTAATCGAAATGTGCAAGCGATGATTAGTGAGGGAGTAGCCACGCCGAGCGATCGATTAATGGTAAATGTAAAGTTAAATCAGGCTCAAGTAGATCTCACAAAGGTAAAGAATGGAGTAACTTTATCACGAATGGCTCTTGCTCAATTATGTGGTTTGTCCATTGATAGTGATCTGCATCTTGAAGATGAAAATAAAGAAAAATTATCAATAGTGATGCCTCAATCGGTGCAGTATGAGGATATGGAGCAAGTGTATTCTCGTCGTCAGGATATTCGCCAACTTGAGATAGGTTCAAAAATAGTACATCAACAATCAAAGGTGGAGTTGTCATCAATGTTACCCAATCTATCGGTCATTGGTGCTTATTCGTTTAGTAATCCCAATATGTTTGACGGATTCAGCAATAGTTTTGATGGCGCATTTTCGGTAGGAGTGATGGTGTCGGTCCCTCTATGGCATTGGGGCGGAAATTATAACAAATATAAGGTAGCGCAAACTCAAGAAACTATCATGCAACTAAATATTGCCGATGCCAAAGAAAAGATTGCCTTGCAAGTGCGCCAAGCATCGTTTAAAGCACAAGAAGCCGTAAAAACTTATAAAATGACACTTGAAAATCTTGCAAGCGCCGATGAGAATCTTCGTCAGGCACAAATAGGCTTTCGCGAGGGTGTGATGACCATTGATAATGTAATGGAGGCACAGACGGCGTGGCTCAAGGCAAACTCGGAATGTGTTGATGCTCAAATTGATGTGCAATTATGTAATACATATTTGCAAAAGGTATTGGGATTGTTAAACGTTAATAATTAACGAGGTGAAAAAGAAAAATACGCCTTACTTTCCGCAAAATAAAGTGACGTATTTTAAAGTGTTGATGAAAAGTTGCACAAATTGTGTTATATAAAATATAATTGCAAGAAGTGTAATGTTTCAAGCCGTGATATATTTTTTAAGTATAATAGATTTAAAAATATTATAATTTGCGTAACTTTGTATCGTACTTCACTTATTAGAACCGTAAAGAGTTATGGAGGGGAGTACTGATTTTATTATTTGAAAAGCGTTTACTTACGCTCTTTCTTGGCTTTACAGAACTTCGCAACTTCTAAACACTGTCAAGAATGAAGCAATGGTAGATGCCTTGTGAATATGTATATCTTCATGTTGAGGTACAATTGTGCCACAATATGTTATATATTCGTATTTATGCGTGAGGCTTCTGCGTTGCTCGTTCCACAGTGTTGGGCAATGCGAAGGCCTTGTAAAGCGGGACGGGTAACAGTTATTGGCTCTCACGCTTTTTTTGTTTCTACACATTTAGGGAGTCGGTGTGTGATTTAATTTCAAAACTAGTTATGCAGCTTCGTCATTCTAATCGATTGCAGTATTTTAATGAATTGTCAAACACTACTCGTGAATATTTTATTGATTACATTAACAATCATTTTAATATTTCTTCAAAATGTAAAGTTCTCGAAATCGGTTGTGGAGAGGGGGGAAATCTTCTTCCTTTTGCCGAAATGGGATGCAAAGTTACAGGTATAGATTTAAGCAAAACTCGCATAGAGCAAGCTCAAGAGTTTTTTGAGTATTATAACACCTCTGGAGAATTTATTTGCCTGAATTTTATTGCAGCCGAGAAGCCTAATGGTGAAGATGAACGATTCGACATTATTCTTGTTCATGATGTAATTGAACACATTGAGTCTTCTTTTAAAGCTAATTTCATTAGTAATATAAAACCTTTTCTTCGAAAAAATGGCATAGTCTTCTTTGGTTTTCCTGCTTGGCAAAATCCATTTGGAGGTCATCAACAAATAACTTGCGGATTTGCATCAAAATTACCGTTTATACATCTCCTTCCTAATTTTATGTATAAAGGATTATTAAAAATGAGTGGAGTTGAGAAAAACGCTATTGATGAATTAATGAGTATAAAACGAGCAAAAATGTCAATTGAACAATTTGAGAAATTAATTTCTATTGAGGGCTTTTCAATAATAAATCGTTCGTTGTGGTTTATCAACCCTCACTACAAACAAAAATTTGGGCTTAAACCTCGGAGAGTATGGAAATGGGCGGCCCAGATTTCTTATTTTAGAAATTACTATACAACTTCGGCTTTCTATATTTTAAAAAATATTTGATATTATAAAAATGATGTAGTCAACAACAAAATGTTTTAAGTTGTTATCACATAAAATTTGTGGTAACAATTTTTGTCTTATTTTGAATTTGAGTTAAATAACAATGGATACAAATCAAGAAAAAAGAGAAAACAAGGTATTGCTTATTTCGTTGGCAGTAATCATTTTAATGGTAGTGACGTTGGCTGTTATCGGATTTATGTTTATAAATGAGCCTACCGAGGTGGTGCAAGGTCAAGCCGAGGCTACGGCCGTGAAGATATCGGGAAAATTGCCCGGACGCGTTGAAACATTCTATGTGCAAGAGGGTGACTCGGTCAAAGCCGGTGATACTTTGGTACACATCCATTCATCGGTAGCAGAGGCCAAGTTGATGCAAGCACAAGCGATGACCACTGCTGCACAGGCACAAAATCGCAAGGTTGATGCCGGAGTGAGGAAGCAAACGATACAGTCGGCACAAGACTTGTGGAAACAAGCACAAGCGGCAAGTGAGATTGCGCGTAAAACATTTGAACGAATGGAATCGCTATACAAGCAAGGTGTTGTGTCGGCTCAGAAGCGTGATGAGGCACAAGCTGCCTACAAAGTTGCTCAAGCAGGTGAAAGTGCGGCATTGAGTCAATATAATTTGGCAAAAAGTGGCGCTCAACAAGAGGACAAAACAAGTGCGGCTGCGATGGTGACAGTGGCTCGTGGAGGAGTGAAGGAAGTTGAGGCAGTGCTTGAAGATCAATATTTGCTTGCTCCATGTGATGGTATGGTTGATGAAATATATCCTCAACAAGGCGAATTGGTAGCTCTTGGTGCCCCGATAATGAGTGTATTACAAGCCGATGACAAGTGGATAACTTTTAATGTGCGTGAAGAGTTGCTCAATGATATGCCAATGGGTAAAGAGATTGAGGTAATGATACCTGCTCTTGGTGATACGATTGTAAAAGCACGAGTATATTATGTGCGTGATATGGGTGACTATGCTGTGTGGCGTGCCACAAAAGCAACAGGGGAGTGGGATAGTCGCACATTCAAAATCAAAGCGCGCCCCACTGTAACTTTGCCTAATCTTCGCCCCGGAATGTCAATTATTTATCAGCCTAAATAGATTGTATTAATGGCATTGTGGACGATAATAAAGAGAGAAGTGCGACGACTTGCGAGCCGTCCCATATATCTGTTGTCAATGGTGATTGTTCCCATTGCTTGTGCTCTCTTTTTTGTGTCGTTACTTGATGAAGGATTACCGACAAAGGTCCCTACGGCAGTAGTGGATAAAGACAACTCTGCTTTGTCGCGCCAAATGATTCGCGACCTTGATGCAACGCAATTGTTGGCTATCAATAGCCGATATAATAGTTATCATGATGCACTTGAGGCTGTGAGGCGAGGGGAGATATATGGTTTTTTTGTTGTTCCCGATGATTTTGAAAAAAATGCCATAGCGGGTAACTCTCCCACGATAACATATTATTGTAACATGGCATATTTTATTCCCGGAACTTTGACATTTAAGGGCTTTAAGACCATTGCTGTGAGTACAACAGGCTCAATGGCAACGATGCAACTTGTGTCGGCGGGAATGGATAGTGAATCGGTGGGAGCATTGATACAACCTTTGGCTGTTCAAGACCACCCTATGGGCAATCCGTGGAGCAATTATTCAATATATCTATGTAATTCGTTTGCGCCCGGAGTGTTGGCTTTGATGATTATGCTCGTTACGGTGTTTTCAATATGTGAGGAGATGAAGCGAGGCACATCGATAGAGTGGATTAAACTGTCGCAAGACTCTATTATTGTGGCATTATTGGGTAAGATGTTACCACACACGGCAATATTCTCAATGGTAGGAATATTTATCCAATCGTTATTCTTTGGATATAATCATTATCCTCTTAATTGCTCAATATGGGTAATGATATGCGCTATGATGATGTTTGTAGTTGCTTGTCAAGCCTTTGCATTGATTATTTGTTGTGTGTTGCCCAATTTGCGATTGGCATTGAGTGTCGTATCATTGTTTGGTGTATTGTCGTTCTCCATTACGGGATTTTCGTTCCCTCTTGAGGATATGTATGGAGCAGTGGCGATATTCAGTCACATTGTGCCGGTGCGATACTACTTCTTGATATATATAGATCAAGCCCTCAATGGTATTGCATTATATTATTCGTGGTGGTATTTTGTGGCATTGGCAATATTTCCTCTTGTAGCCACAACGATGCTTTGGCGATTGAAAAACGCATGTGAAAATCCGGTATATGTGCCTTAAATAAGAAGTAATGAAAAAAGTTGTTAAATACATAATATCGTGGTTTATATCACTGTTTCGTGTGTGGCGGAGGGAATTCTACCTTGTTACGCATGATGCCGGCGTAATGCTCTTTTTTGTTGCTCTGCCATTGTTTTATCCGGTGGCTTACACTCTCATATATAATCCCGAATTGGTTGAAGAGGTGCCGTTTTGTGTCGTTGATGACTCTCGTTCTCCACAAAGTCGTGAACTAGTGCGAATGGCCGATGCCACTCAGTCAATGCGTCTCATTGGATATGCTTCGGATATGAACGAAGCACGGCGGTGGATGAATGAAAAAGCGTGTTATGGAATAATGCTTATTCCGAGCGACTATTCCGAAAAGATTGAAACACACCGGCAAGCAGTAGTGCCGTTTTATTACGAAATGAGCCTATTGATGCGATATCGCACCTTTATGAGTGCGCTCACTGATATTCAGATGGCTGTTGGAGCCGAGGAACGACAAAGATTAGTAGCTGAAGCCGGCGATGCGGCTGTCGGACTTGATGTGACTGCTATTGACTCGCAAGCTTTCTTTCTTGGAGATGTAACACAAGGATTTGCTTCGTTTGTGATTCCAGGCATATTGATACTTATCATTCAACAAAGTATGATACTCGGCATTGCTATGCTTGGTGGTACTTCGCGCGACCGCCGACGGCTAAATGGAGGTGTTGACCCTCTCGCCATTGAAGCCCCGGCAGTAGCAACGGTGATAGGAAAAGTGTTGTGTTATATTCTAATATATGCACCGCTCACATTGTATATGTTACATTATGTGCCACTAATATTTGGGTTGCCACATAGTGGATGTGCCATTGACTACCTATTGTTTATCGTGCCATTACTGCTTGCTTCGGCATTTATGGGAATGGTAATGCAAGCATTTGTTAGTGAGCGAGAATCCTCATTATTGGTTGTAGTGTTCACCTCATTGATATTTTTATTCCTTTCGGGACTCACCTGGCCACGCTACGCCATGGACTTCCCCTGGCGCGAACTTGGCGACATAATACCTGCTACATGGGGCGTGGAAGGCTTTGTCAACATCAACTCCAACAGTGCCACTCTCTCACAAGTCCAAATCCCCTACACAATGCTCTGGCGCCTCACCGCCATCTACTTCCTCCTCGCATGCCTCTTGTGGAAGAGGAAAAAGTAGTAAAATTTTGAACAATAAAAGAATTTTTACTTCCTTTTCTGTTCAATTTTTTTACTATTATGGCAATTAATACACATTGCCACAAATAAAATCCAATAAAATATTAAAATGGCTTGGCTGTATTATCTCTAAATTATTTTGTTAGCCAATTTGGTGTATATTTGAGGGCTAATTTTACAAAATTGGAATATTAATGGTGAGTTAGGTTCGTACTTGATAATAAAAGTGAAAAATTATTGCTTTGGACTTACCACCCAATGCCCACCTTTGGCGGGGCCGATGCGTTGAATGATGCCGTCGGCTTTTAGGCGTGCGAGGTGTTTTTCCACGGCTTTGGCTGTAATGCCAATCTTTTCTGCTAATGCAACAGCACTCAACCGACCATCTTCAGAGAGTAATGAAATGATTTTATCCCTACTTTTTGCGGAATCTTCCCTGCCTTTTGAAGGTTTCACCCTATTATCCACGATTTCGTTGATTGACTTCAAATAGGTTTCTATTTCAGCCGAAAGGTTTTCTTCCATCATTTTAGTCATGAAAGTTCTGAAAATCTCAAGGTCTTCTTCTTCTCGTGTTGCTACTAATGCTTTTATATATTCTTCTTTGTATTCCTTGTGTATTTTTGTAGGAATAAGGCCAAATTCAAATTGCAGCATATTCATAATCAAACGAGCCATGCGCCCATTTCCGTCGGCCCATGGGTGTATGGTTACTAAATTAAAATGAGCATCAAATGAAAGTTTATAAAGTTCGGTTATTGATTTATTCTCCGCTTTTTTTCGATCAGCATTTAGTTGGTTGCAAAATTCAGCAAGTTTTGTGGGGACTTTGTTATAATTCATATAAGAACGTCCTCCAATCCCGGCAGTCACATTGAGCAAACGCAATTCACCCTTTGTCGATGAGAAATCACCAAGAATAGTCTTATATTCTTTACCTGTGTTTTTCATCACTAATGCGGCGAGAGAAATTAACGTATCAATGGTAATAGGCGTGTGATTTTTTGCCAATTCAATAGCTCTATCATAGGCAAGTTTTAGGTCAAGGTTCATGCTTTGTTCCTCAATGCTTTTCCCTTTAATACTCACCCCATGGTCAAACATTATTTGATTCTCCAATTCTGTGATTGTAGAACCTTCAATAGCAGTTGAGTGGGTAATCAATGAATAGAGATAAAACTTATCATAATCTATTTGTAGATCAATGCCTAACTCTTTATATCGATATATAAGTGACTCTAATTTGTTTGCCATGTTCTCTATTTTTTGAAATTTGTTTTATGCCGTATCTTTTTTCTCCCTACTTTTTGTGCAAAGATAATTGTTTTCTCCCTACTATTTGCGGTTTTTACCCTGCTTTTTTGGGGAAATGGTGCTTTTTACCCTACTTTTTGAGTTTTTTACCTTACTTTTTTGAGCAGTGGCGGTTGTTGCGTTGTAGGCTGGCGAGTTTTGTGCGTTTAATGGCTGAGTGGCGGAATATGCGAGAGAATTCCTCTTGGGTCATTGTGTCGATATCGTCGTGGGTGAGATTGAGGATTTAAAATTTGCGTATATCAAACTGTTTATCGAATTTTACTATCTTTGTGTTATATTATTTCCAAATCAAATATATGGAACAAGAAATACAGCTCAATTCACACAACAAGCAGGAATATCCCCCCATGCACACTGCTGAACATTTGTTGAATGGCACAATGGTAAAAATGATTGGTTGCAAGCGTTCGCGCAATGCTCATATCGAACGCAAAAAGTCGAAGTGCGATTATCCGCTTGCGCAGCCATTGACCCCAGAACAATTACAAGAGATAGAAAACACTATAAATAATGTAATAGAGCAAGATCTCCCCGTTACATTTGAATTCATTCCGGCAAGTGGGGCTGCAAAAATCTATGATCTCGAGCGATTGCCCGAAGATGCATCAGAAATGCTTCGCATAGTACATATTGGTGATTATGATGCCTGCCCATGTGTGGGTGCACACGTTGAGCACACTTCACAAATAGGTCACTTCCGCATTTCAAGCTCTCGCTATCAAGACGGAGTGCAGCGCATCGTCTTCCGACTCGACCAATAAGACCCTTTTGAGATAATAAAGAGCGACTCATATCGTGTCGCTCTTTATCATTAATATGATATTGCATATGCAGAAAGTAAGTTTCTGGAGGCAATATTCCCATTTTTTTTTAATGTGCAAAAAGTGATATTTGTTAAAAACATGTTTTACAACATAAAAAAATTTGATGGTTAAAATATTGATTAATAGGAGGAATGGTGAAAAAGTGTTGAAAAATGGTGAAAAATAAATGTAAAAAAGTTTGGTAGAGTGATAAAAAGTCTCTACCTTTGCACTCGCTTTTGAGGACGAACCGCAGTGGCGGTGGCAAAGGGTGGGGCAGGTTAAAGCCTGTTAATTTTTTGACAAAATTTTCACGGAATAAAAATTTGTTGTACCTTT
>SUXI01000017.1 GCA_015060975.1 Bacteroidales bacterium | reverse complement strand
TGAGCGCCACCCCCACAAAAACCATAAAGATAGAAGATGAGATTACTCCCGGTCAAGAGGTTGACTTGGGTTTGTCTGTTAATTGGGCTGGTTGGAACGTTGGCGCATCTTCTCCTGAGCAATATGGTGGCTATTACGCTTGGGGCGAAACCGAAGAAAAAAGCGATTACTCAATGGAAACATATAAATACTGGGTTGACAGTGACGGAGACGGATATTCTGATTATGGCGAATTTACCAATATCGGCACTGATATCAGTGGTACCCAATATGATGTAGCTCGTCAAAAATGGGGTGGATCATGGCGTATGCCCACAAAGGCGGAGATTGATGAACTCACCTCAAAATGCAAATGGACCTGGTATCAATACAAAGGAGTGAATGGTTACAAGGTCACAGGTCCTAACGGTAACAGTATTTTCCTGCCTGCTGCGGGCTACCGCGGCGGTACTTCGCTCAACTACGATGGCAGTCACGGATTCTATTGGGGTGCCACGCTCCACGAGGACTACGACTACGGCGTCGCATGGAGCCTCTTCAGCGGTGGCGGCGACGGCAGCGGCTATCGCGACGCCGGGCTCTCGGTTCGCCCAGTAAAATAAGCGCAGCGTAGCGTGAAAATAAAAAAAAGCATCGCAATCGCGATGCTTTTTTTGTAATCTTCAAGTAGTGCCTGCGGCTTACTTTCTGATACCGAGCTCTTTTTGTGCGATGATTGCACGATAGCGGTTGATGTCTTTTTTCTTGAGGTAATCAAGAAGACGGCGACGTTTACCAACGAGCATTTTAAGAGCTCTCGCAGTGCTATAATCTTTGTGATTTGACTTCAAGTGTTGAGTCAAATGAGCAATACGGACTGAGAATAATGCTATCTGAGCTTCAGGTGAGCCAGTATCAGTCTTGCCCTTACCGTATTTCTCAAAGATTTCTACTTTTTCTTCAGAATTCAAGTGCATTCTTTTGAAATTTTAAATAGTTAATAAAAATTGAGCGCACAAAGGTAGCAATTATTTTTGTATCTGCCAAAATTCCTTTGTGGGTTTATTGTTATTTTATAAAATTAATCAAGATTAATCAAGATTTACTTTGTCCTTAACCGGATTGCGGTAATGGATTTTGTCTTCGATATATTCTTGAGTTGCTATAAGAGTGGCTTTTGGGAGCTTTTCGTAGTAGCGAGATATTTCGATTTGTTCGCGGTTTTCTGAAATCTCTTCAAGGTTATCGTTGAGCGATGCAAATTCCTGAAGTTTCTTTTCAAGGTCGTGTTTCATTTCGCCAGCGATTTGGTTTGCGCGTTTGGCGATGATGCACACTGTCTCATAAACGTTGCCGGTGTCTTTTGACAATTCAATCATGTCGCGAGTCACAGTGTTTAAAGGAGCGTTTGTTTTTTTGTAATCCATAATTGTTATATTGTTTTGATTATATTCGTGAATTATTATTCTTTTATGTATTTTGTCGCGATTTTATAAATGTTGTCGGCTTCTTCCCGATTAGGGCTGTCGGGGTAGTTGTTGATAAATGAATAATATTCATCAACAACGTCACGAAAACGGTCGGCTTTCTTTTCTTCAACACTAAGGCTGGCTTCTTGATAACGTGCTTTCAAAATGAGCAATTCAAGAGCTTCTTTGTGTTTTGAATAAGGGTAGTCTTTGATTGCATTTCGGGCAACAATTACTGCCGATTCGTAGTTGTTGCCTAAATAAGTGCCTAAATTGTAGTATAGTTGGGCATTTTGTAATTCTTTTAGGGTTAATTTGTCTTGTAGCTCGAAGATGGCGTTTTGAGCGATGGAAACTTTGTCGCTTTTAGGGAAAAAATCAAGAAAATTTTGTAATTCTTCAATTGCTTTCACTGTGCCGCTTTGGTCGAGCTGTGGCTCGGGAGAGTCGAGATAGTAACCATATCCGGCATAAAAACGGGCTAGCTCGGTATATTTCCCTTTGGGGTAACGAGAGTAATATGTTTGGAAATACATGCCGGCATCAAGATATTCTTGATTTTCGTAGTGGCTTAATGCTAATAAATATAAAGATTCTTCGGCTTTTTCGGTGCCTTTAAAGACGGTAATTACATCTTTAAGAATCGTATAGGCTTGGACATATTTTTTTTGTGCAAAGGCTTTTTTTGCATATTCAAGTTTATAATCGGGGTCGGTGCTTTTTTGGGCTTTTTGATATTCCCCGCATGAACTTAGCATTAATAGCGTTATTGCGATTATTATGTATCTTGCCATGAATGTTGCTTATTACTTTTTACAATTTGCAAAGATAACCATTATTGATGAGATATTATAATATTGGTTGTAAAAAATCAGTTAAAAGAGGTTTAGAATGTTTATTTTATGTGGTGTTTGGCGAGTTTGTTTTGATTTTGTAGTATATTTGCGAAAATTTATATAACTTAATTTATAGTAAAACATGAGAAATTATATTTTGATGTCGTTTTTATGTGCGGTAATGGTGTGTGGAGCAACGAATTTTGTATATCATGATGCTCGTCAATTCCCGTTGTTGGGTTCGGTTGTTCCGGTAGAAAATGGATATACTCGTTTCCCCGATTCGTTAAAAACACAGGTCAAACGAGAATTATTATATACATTAGGAACCAATACGGCAGGAATGTCGATTAGATTTGCTTCGGATGCTACCGATATTGGTGCCAAATGGGTGTCAACTCTTGAATTGGAAATGAATCACATGACACCGGTAGGTATTCGCGGATTGGATTTATATACGCTTGATGATAATAATGAGTGGACGTTTGTGAGCAGTGTGCGCCCCACTGTAAATAAGAAAGCGTCAAAATACACTATTATGAATGGGATGGAGAGAAAAATGCGGGAGTATTTGCTCTTTTTGCCATTATATGATGGACTTGACAGTTTATATATTGGGGTGGATTCATTGGCGGTTGTGGCGCAACCAAAGGTAGATTTGCCAAAAAGAGAAAAACCGATAGTAGTATATGGAACAAGTATTACTCAAGGCGCATGTGCATCGCGTCCCGGTATGGCTCATACTAATATACTTGAAAGGGAACTTAATAGAGAAGTGTATAATTTTGGTTTCAGTGGCAATGGTCAATTAGACCTTGAAGTGGCGCGATTGATGGCTTCAATTGATGCCGGGTTGTATATAATAGATTGCTCTCCCAATAATAAGGCTCAACAACTTAGAGATAATTTAGATCCATTTTATCGCTTGTTGCGTGAGGCTCGTCCCGATGTTCCCATTTTATTTATAGAAAGTCCTTATTTCCCTCTTTCTCGATTTAATAAAGATGTGGCAAAAGATTTGAAAGAAAAAAACGAGGTACTTGAGGCTTATTATAAAAAATTGAAAAAAGAGGGAGCAAAAAAAATATATTATATGAAAGGAGAGGAAGTGTTGGGCGGAAATGTGGAATACACAGTGGATAATTATCATTTTACCGACTTGGGCTTTCGTTATATTGCCGATAAACTTAAACCATTGATAAAGAAATATTCTATAAAAATTAAGTAATTAAAATTAATAATACTTCTTATGTTAAAAATTAATAGACAACTGACAATTGCAATGTCGATTGTATTAGCCATGGCGTTTAATTCGGCATTGGCTTTGTCTCCAAAACGTGAGATGCGTTCAACATGGTTTACAACGGTGTGGGGTATTGACTGGCCTTCTACACAAGGTTCTACATCATCGGCTCAATCCAAGCAAAAAGCTGAAATGGTTGAATATTTAGATGGGTTTGCTAATACCAACATGAATGGCTCATGTTTTCAAGTGCGTTCTATGGCAGATGCCATGTATCCATCAAAATATGCTCCATGGTCAAGTTATTTGACCGGTACACGTGGCAAAGACCCGGGGTGGGACCCATTGGCATATTTCGTTGAAGAATCACATAAACGAGGTTTGGAAGCATACGTGTGGTTGAATCCTTATCGTTGGTCAACAGGCTCAAATTGGACTACATCATTTGACAAAGAGTGGCAAAATAACGATATGATTATTGCCGGTACTTCAAATACGAGTTATAAAACTTTTAATCCGGCATTACCCGAAACACGTCAACATATTGTAAATGTTGTAGTGGAAATACTTGAAAATTATGCTGTTGACGGTATTTTATTTGATGACTACTTCTATGCCAGCGGTGGTACTGTAGAATCTTCTTCAGCTCCCGACTATGATGATTATAAAGCAAGTGGAACGACAATGTCAATAGGTGATTGGCGTCGTGCGAATGTGAACCAAATGGTGAAAGATGTATATGATGCAATTCAAGCAAAACGTCCTGATGTGCGTTTCGGTATTTCTCCTGCCGGGGTTGCGGGTACTTCTTCATATAGCAAGTATGGCTTACCTTCTCCCTCTTCATATGGTATCAAGGCGTCAGATTGGCAGTATGCGCAAATTTACTCTGACCCATTGGCATGGTTGAAGGCCGGAACGATTGACTTTATTTCGCCTCAGATGTATTGGCCGACAACACACGCTACAGCTCCATACGAACCATTAGCAAAATGGTGGAGTTATGTGGGGAATTTTTATGGTCGTCATTTTTATGCCAGCCAAGAGTCGTCGGACTTGGGTGATGATGGTGAGTTATCGAATAATACTACCGGTTGGGTTGAGATGGCAAAACAAACCACGTTAACCCGTAAATATAATGAAAATAATGCTCCCGGTATTATTTATTATAGTGCGGCGTATATTAATGGTCCTACAAAGAGTGGATTGGGTGACTATATGAAAGCAAATTCATTTACTCATAAAGCGTTAACTCCGGTTGTAACTTGGAAAAATAAAATAAACTATGGTAAGGTAGCAAATCTTGTGTCAACAGGCTCTGCTTTATCATGGGACACAGTGAGTAATGGTAATGCGATTATTCGATACACTGTATATGCGATACCTACATCGGTAACTCTTGATGCTGCAAAACTTTCTAATGGCGATGGTATCAGCAACGAGTATTTATTAAATGTATCGTATTCAAATTCATATACAGTGCCAGCCGATAAGCAAGGTGATTATTACTATGCAGTGTGTGTATATGATGGTTATGGAAATGAATTCGAGCCGGCTGTCGTAGGTTATCCCGAGGGGGAATCGGCAAAGGTGACCCTTGCTTTTCCAATAAATGGAGCTGTTGCAGATTGGACTGCCGATTTTTCATGGACTGCTGTATCGGGAGCAACATATACTCTTGAAATATCAGATAAAAATACGTTCACAAATATTCTTATTCAAAAGAATGGACTAACTGCAAATAGTGTGAATGTTGATTTGGCTTCATTGGAAGAATCAAAAACTTATTATTGGCGAGTTTCATCAACCGAAAAAGGAAAACTTCCTGCTATGAGTGATGTAGCGGCATTCAAAACTTCAATACGCCCGGAGGCTCCTGTAGTAACATTGTTATCACCAGCTGAAGGCGAAGAATTTGAAGGGGATTTTACTTTTGAATGGAGTGGAGTAGATGTAGAATCATATAAACTGCAAGTGTCGGATTCTAAGGATTTTTCTTCGATAAAATATGAAAAAGAGGTGATGGCTGGAGCGGATAAGGTAACATGTTCGTTGGCAATTTCGTTGCTTGGTAAAGGCTCATTTTATTGGAGGGTAATATCAAATCATCGACACATGACATCGTCAATATCGGAAGTGCGGTCATTTAAAATCACAAAAGTTGTAGTTGGAGCTTATGAACCCGGATATTCAATAGTAGTAGATAATGATACATATTCATTGGTAGGTGATTTGAAATTGAATAGTTTATGGGTTCGTTCGGTTAAGGATGAATATAATAATATAACATTTGGTGAAAATGGATCATATAATCGCAGTTTTGTTGCTGTTGGAGATTATGTGTATGTAAGTAGTCGTTCTGAGAATAGCGCAAATAGTACCATTTTTTTGAGAAAATATAATGGTCAAACGGGAGAGATTATTTCTGATATTATTCTTGGTGATGAAGGTAAAGTCTCTTATTTCCCATGTAATGACGTGAATAAAGACTCAGAAGGAAATGTGTGCATTTCAAATCTATCATTAAATATTGCATCAACACCATTAGTTGTGCATCAAGTAGATTTAGAATCAGGTGAGCTTACTGAAATTGCTTCTCTTACATATAGCGGTGGTGGTCGAGTGGATCAATCGGCAATATATGGAGATGTAGAGTCGGGTGATTTCTCAATTTTTGCAGCAGTGTCAGCAAAAAATTATGTAGTGCGTTGGACATTTGAGAGCGGGGAAATGACTGCAACAGATGTATGTACATTGCAGTCGTTTTATCCTTCAGGCACTACGTTAGGAACAGCTCCTGATGTAATTCCGATTACAAATGATGATATTTTTGTTGTGGGTGGAAATATTCACATGACTCGTTATAATTTTTCAACCGGAAAGATTACTGATTCATTTAAGAATAATACGGCGTTGGCTCCGGTTGGAATGGAAGGAAATGGCGGTGCATACTTTTCATTGAATAATAAAGGTTATGTAATATATCCATATTCAGATTATCATTCAAATGGATATGCGTTTAATATGGTGTCAACAAACACAGCATACGATTTTAGTGCAATGAAACAATTATGGACATTGCCAAAATCAGGATTGGGCTCGGTAAGCAGCACAACATTTCAAGCCGAAGCTGATTTTGTGATGGGTAAAGATGGAAACAACGTAATGGTTTATGTGTATGTCCCCGGAAATGGTATAGCCGGTTACGAATTAGTTGATACAAGTATCGTTGGCGTTGAAGGTGTTGAATTGAATCACAATATAGATGTAAATGGTACTGTGATAAATTTTGGCCGTTTAGCTCAATATGTGGAAATTTATAATTTTGCAGGTGCACTTGTTGCCAATTCAAAAAATGTTACAACTATGGAGTTAAATCTACCGGCAGGAGTTTACATTGTAAATGCTGTTGTGGAAGAGACTCCATGTGTCGTAAAAATTATGATAAGATAATAGTGTTATAAAATATACATTAAAACCTATCTTCTTAAACTTTAAAGAGGATAGGTTTTTTATTAAAAAGAATGATACATACATGAGAAAATAATAAAAAAAATTCTTATGTTTGTATTTTAATTATAATAGTGTATGTGAATTTTAAATTTGGATATTTCAAAATATGGGTGAAAAAGAACAATCTTTCAAGGACTTTTATGAAAAGCATCAAGTGTGGCTTAATCTTGTATTTGTGGTTATAGTTGCAATATTGATATGTTGTGCTTCTGTTGTGTTTATGAATAAATGGACCAATCATGGAATGACTGAAATTGTACCAAAAGTAATAGGTTTGAGGTATGAAAATGCTAAAAATGTATTGTTGGCACAAGGATTTAAAGTTGAAGCCGATTCGATATATGATAAAATGGCGATTCCTGGTGAAGTATTAGACCAATCTCCAAAAGAAAATGAATCGGTAAAACATGGACGTACTGTGTATTTGAAAATAAATTCATTCTATCCCGAAATGAAAGTTGTTAATAGTGAGCGGTTATTACATATATCATCGATGCAAGCACAAAATTTATTACAGGCAATGGGATTTACGCGTATAAAGATTAAAGAAGTTGTGGGTGACAATGATGATGAAGTGATTGAGGTTAATTATAAAGGACGTCGCTTAGATAGTAGCATGAAAATCCCGATTTCAGCGGAACTCGTTTTAGTGGTGACGTTTAATCCTAATAAAGATACTGAAATAGACACTCTTTCGGTTGATTATGCTAATAACATGATTCAAGATTCATTATTAATAATAGATAATGATGAAATATAGCTGAAAATCTAATGATAGAATTGTAATGCGCAATGGTTGAGATGAGTAAATTTGAGGAGCAAGAGGATTCTGAAGATGAAATGCTATTAATGCAAGATTTAGAACAGGACGAAGACGGCAATGGATTATATGAGCATTTTCGGTTTGTTGCAGATAAGGGGCAAACGTTATTGCGAGTGGATAAATTCCTTGTGGCACGAATGGAGAAGTCATCACGGAATCGTATTCAGCAAGCGGCTGATGCCGGATGTATTTTGGTCAATGGAAAAGCTGTAAAATCAAATTATAGAGTTAAACCATTAGATGTCGTTACAATTGTGATGGATCGTCCTCGATATGAATTGGAAATTATTGCCGAGGATATTCCACTTGACATAGTATATGAGGACGAAAGTTTATTGGTTGTAAATAAGCCACCAGGGTTGGTTGTTCATCCCGGACACGGCAATTATCATGGTACATTGGTAAATGCACTAGCATATCATTTTAAGGATAATCCCGATTATGACGTTAATGATCCACGCATGGGTTTGGTTCATAGAATAGATAAAGATACATCAGGGTTGCTTGTTATAGCTAAAACTCCAAATGCAAAAACGCATTTAGGAAAACAATTTTTCAATAAAACAACCCAGCGAGAATATGTGGCAGTTGTGTGGGGCGCTCCTAATCCGGAAAATGGTCGTATTGAGGGAAATATAGGTCGTAGCTTGAAAGACCGACTTCAGATGGCGGTTTTTCCCGATGGTGATATGGGTAAACATGCCGTGACTCATTATGAAACGATAGAGACATTTGGTTATGTGTCGGTTGTAAAGTGTCGTTTAGAAACGGGAAGAACACATCAGATTCGTGTTCACATGAAGCATATTGGTCATCCACTATTAAATGATGCCCGTTATGGAGGCGATCAAATATTGAGAGGAACAACGAGTGCTAAATATCGACAATTTGTGATGAATTGTTTTGAGATTTGTCCTCGTCAAGCCTTGCATGCCAGAACGTTGGGATTTATTCATCCCGAAACAGGAGAAAGTATGTTTTTTTCTGCACCGGTTCCGCAAGATATGTCTAATATGATAGAAAAATGGCGAACGTATGTAAATGCTAATAGCTAAAATAATATAAGAAATCAAAGATATGTGATGTAATGTGCAGAATTTATGTTATCTTTGAAAAATAATTGAATAGAATTATATAAATGAATACTCAATATATTACACCAGATATATTTAAAGATATTGCTCCAATTGATGATTGTGACTTCTCTCAAAAAATATCACAATTGGTTGAAGAACCAGGGTTTGAACATGCTATAAAATTTGTTATGCCCGAAGTTGACTATCCTCAATTTATAAAGGGATTGGTTTCAATAAAAACGAAAAAGGAATTTCAATATTCGATAGTTTCTCCATTTTTGGAGATGCTTGCAAAGAAAACGACATCGGGTTTGTCTATTGGAGGTTTAGAGAATATAGAAAAAGGAATGAATTATACTTTCATAACAAATCATAGGGATATTGTATTAGACGCATCATTCTTAAATGTGATGTTTATTTGCAATGGATTACCAACTACAGAAATTGCGATAGGTGATAATTTATTGGTATATGATTGGATAAGTGACTTAGTTAAGTTAAATAAAAGCTTTATAGTGAAGCGAAACTTGAGATTAACAAAGGCACTCGAAGCCGCCAAGCAATTATCGGCGTATATTCATCATGCAATAAATGAGAAACATGAGTCAGTGTGGATTGCCCAAAGAGAGGGTCGTTGTAAAGATTCAAATGATTTGACACAGGAAAGTCTTATTAAGATGTTGGGTTTGGCAGGAGATGGAACACTTATAAATAATTTAAAACAAATTAATTTGTTACCGGTTTCGATCTCTTATGAATATGACCCTAATGATTATTTAAAAGCTCGTGAGTTTTTATTGAAACGAAATAATCCTGAATATAAGAAAAGTCAACGAGATGACTTGTTTAGTATGGAGACCGGCTTGTTGCAATTCAAAGGCTTTGTGCATTTTGAGGTGGGAGAGCCAATTAATGAGAATTTGGAACAAATACCTTCTGATGCTGATAAAGGTCAGATAATTAAGACGGTGTGTGATTCAATAGATAGAATGATACACAAGGGATATAAAATTTATCCGATTAATTATATTGCATACGATAAATTAGAAGGTGAAAATAGATTTGTATCAAATTATACACTTCAAGAAGTTGAAGATTTTGAAGACTATATTGAACGACAATTATCAAAAGTTGACGATATCCCAAATGTTTCAGCAGAAGATATGCAATATATGAGAGATATGATGTTGACAATGTATGCCAACCCTTTGAAGAATAAGTTATTGGCAGATTGTTGTTGATATGAGACTCCCTATTATAACAGCAATAGTATTTATATTGTTAAATGGTGTTGTTGATTATTGTATATATACTATAATAAAGAAGCGTGCTAAATATAGATGGGAAGAAAAAATATATTTGTGGGCATCTATAATATTGGCATTGTTGGTGATTACTGTCGTTTCTTTGCCACGTCGAACTGGTTCTGATGATTCGTTGGTATTTATTATGTGGATGTTATTTGGTTTTTTATCAATATACATTCCAAAATATGTATTCCTTTTATCTGACATAATCGCTAATATTCCGTGCCTTTTTAAAAGAAAACGATATAATATTATATCTTGGATTGGACTTGGCATTAGTGTTATTATATGTGGATTAATGTGGTGGGGCGCATTAATTAATAGGTATTCAATAGATGTCAAAGAAGTAGAAGTGACAATAGATGGATTGCCAGAATCATTTGACGGTTTTCGGATTGTGCAAATATCTGATTTACACCTCGGAACATATAGAGATGATACAACTTATATAAGTGATTTGGTCGCGGAAATAAATAATATTAAAGGAGATATAATTGTTTTTACCGGAGATATAGTAAATCGGAATACGGATGAATTGTTGCCCTTTGTGTCATCTTTGTCAAGAATGAATGCTAATGACGGTGTTTTTTCTATATTAGGAAACCATGATTATGGTGATTATAGCGATTGGAATACAATAGAAGAAAAGGTGGAAAATATGAGCAAAATGTATGATCTTCAAAAGTCTATGAATTGGAGATTGTTGCTCAATGAAACAGAATATATTTACAGAAATAATGATTCAATTGCAATAATAGGAGTGGAGAATGTTGGTGACCCGCCATTTAAAATCTATGGGTCATTAGAAGATGCATATATATCATTAAATGACTCTGTTACAAAAATATTGCTAACTCATAATCCTGCTCATTGGGAACGGGAAATTAAAGATAATAAAGAAAAAAACATAGCATTGACGTTGTCAGGGCACACGCATGCAATGCAAATAGAATTATTGGGTTTTTCCCCTGCTATATTCCGATATAAATATTGGGGTGGGCTATATAATGATTGTAAGCAACAAAAGTTGTATGTTAATTCTGGAATTGGGACAGTGGCTTTGCCAATGCGTATTGGTGCAACTCCGGAAGTTACAGTAATTACATTAAGAGCATCAAAATAAATTACTACTATGTATAGCTTTGAAACGATAATTTCAAAAGAGCTAAATATTTCTGAAAAGTCGGTAGGTTCTACCATTAAACTATTAGAAGATGGTGCTACGATTCCGTTTATTAGTCGTTATCGTAAAGAAGCGACAGGTTCTCTAGACGAAGTCGCAATTCGAGATATTCAATTACGACATAATGAACTAAAAGAATTAGTAAAACGAAAGGAATATATTCTTGATACAATAAAAGCTGCTAATGCATTGACTCCTGAATTAAAATCTAAAATTGAAGAAACGTTTGATACTTCAATCTTAGAGGATTTGTTTTTACCATTTAAGCCTAAGCGTCGCACAAAAGCATCTATTGCTCGAGAACGAGGTTTAGAGCCATTGGCTAAATGTATAATGTCTCAGATAAGCTCTGATGTAGAGAAAATGGCACAACGTTTTGTTACAGAAGATGTGGTTACAATTGACGATGCAATATCGGGAGCTTTGGATATTATTGCCGAATGGGTTAGTGAAAGCGAAGTCGCGCGTCAAATAGTTAGAACAACATATAATCGTTCAGCGGTAATTTCTTCTCATATAGTAAAAGGGAAAGAAGCTGATGCGGATAATTATTTGAATTATAAGGAGTATTCACAACCATTAAATAAATGTTCTTCACATCGTTATCTAGCAATAAAACGCGGTGAAGAAGAAGGTGTATTAAAGGTGGCTTTGTCGGTTAATGATGATGATGTGTTGAATAGGTTAAGATGTGTTTTTGTAAAAAAAACAGCAACGACACAATCGGCAGATTTAGTTGAATTTGCTATTAAAGATGGTTATAAACGATTGTTGCGTCCATCAATCGAGACTGAAATCTATGGAATGGCAAAAGTAAAAGCCGATGATAAAGCGATTGAAACATTCGCTGAAAATCTGCGACAATTATTACTATCTCCTCCATTGGGAAAAAAGAGAGTCTTGGGTATTGACCCTGGGTATCGGACCGGTTGCAAGGTGGTGTGTCTTGATGAACAAGGGAATTTGCTTCATAATGATGTTATATATCCATGCCAACCAAAATGTGATATTAAGGGGGCTTCGCGAAAAGTGAGTTATTTAGTTGAAGCATATAAAATAGACGCAATAGCAGTGGGGAATGGAACTGCAAGTCGTGAAACAGAACGTTTTTTGCAAAATATTCATTTCCCTCACAAAATTCAAGTTTTTGTTGTTAATGAAAGTGGCGCATCAATCTATTCAGCATCAAAAGTTGCTCGGGAAGAGTTCCCCGATAAAGATGTAACAGTGAGAGGCGCAGTTTCTATTGGTCGAAGATTGATTGATCCATTGGCTGAATTAGTAAAAATAGATCCGAAATCGATTGGAGTGGGGCAATATCAACATGATGTGGACCAAGCCAAATTAAAAGATGCACTTGATTATACAGTTGAAAGTTGTGTAAATACCGTTGGTGTAAATCTAAATACTGCATCTATACAATTGTTGTCGTATGTTTCGGGAGTGGGACCATTATTGGCGTTGAATATCGTAAATTATAGAAAAGAAAATGGCTATTTCAAATCACGACAAGAACTAATGAATGTTCCTCGTATGGGAGCAAAAACATTTCAGCTTTGTGCTGGTTTTTTGAGGATACCAGGAGCTGAATGTGAATTGGATAATACTGCTGTTCATCCCGAAAGTTATTATTTGATTTCGCAAATGGCCGATGATTTAAATTGTTCTATTTCTCAATTAATAGCAGATAAAAATCTTCAAAAAAGTATTGACTTGTCAAAATATGTTGATGATAAAGTGGGATTGCCGACGTTGAATGATATAATGTTGGAGCTTGAGAAGCCAGGTCGTGACCCCCGTTCAACTATTAAGGTTATGAATTTTGATGAGAAAATAAAAACTATTGAAGATGTTAAGACGGGAATGATGTTGAATGGTATAATAAATAATCTCACTGATTTTGGCGCATTTGTAGATATTGGAATTAAGGAAAGTGGCTTAGTGCATATATCACAAATATGTGAGCATTATATTTCTTCTCCAACAGAAGTTGTATCAATACATCAACATGTAAAAGTGAAGGTGCTTGATGTGGATTTGTTGCGAAAACGCATCTCATTAACTATGAAGGATATTTAAGTTTATGAATTGTGTTATAGTAAGCTTGGGAAGTAATAGTAGTGACCGACTCATACAAATAGAAGTAGCTATTTCCCATTTGAAATCATTATTTGAGAATGTATCAGTATCAACTATATACGAAAGTGAAGCATTAAATGGTAAAGATTTTCCATATTTGAATGCTGTTGCAATATTTCAAACTCGATATACTATCGAGCGTGTTAATGTATTGCTAAAAGAGTGGGAAAAACAGTGTGGACGCACTTTTGAATCAAAGCTAAAAGGCTCAATACCTATTGATTTAGATATAGTCGTGTGGAATGGCAATATCGTTCGCCAATCCGACTTTTCTTATCCGTTTTTTATGCATGGGTATAAAGAATTAATTGCATCAGGAGCAATATCGGTTGAATAGTTATTTGATAACTTTGTGAAACCATCTTTCACGAAGGGAGATGTAAGGAATATTATGTATTACACATGTATCTATATATCTCAGATGGCGTTTTTTGTGTAAATCACTGGATAGAATTATTGTATCAGGATTTAAAATAGTGGATATATCAAGTATATTTCCCTTAAATCCATTACAAACCAATGCATATTTAGGTCGTTGTTTAATGTAGTCAAAATTATTGTTATCAATTATTGTAAACTCATCATTTCCAATAATGATTGATGAACCATTGCGATATATGTGATTATTGGAGTATTGTTGAGGAATAATAATTAAAGAATCGATACCTCTTTTACCCATATAATCTTTATATTTTTTTAGGCAATTATTGTAAGATTGTTCAATATATCCACCGCGAGCGGTGCTTATTAAGTATAATGTTGTTGTGTCGCGAACAATTATGTTGGTGTAATAAGTATCATGAGGGATGAAGTATTCTGTTTTGCAATATTGTGGTTTATATAGTCTGCTTAAGACTATTGAGAAGATAATAAAAATTATTGTATTATAATACCAAAAACGTTTTTTGAAATGTAATGCCAAGCCTAAACAGATTATAGATATAAAATAAGGAATAAATATCCATGGGCTAAAATAAATGTTGTCAATATTTGCTCCAGGTAATGTTGTTATAATGTTTGTAATATTGTTCATGATATTATATGAGAAATCTATTATATTGCATAAAATGTTCGGTTCAACTCCAAATAGTATTAAAATAATGGCTATAACTCCTCCAACAATAATTATAGGTAGAATATATGAACTTATAATATTTGCGATTAAGAAATATATTGGGAAATTGTGAAAATAGTATGCAGAAATAATGCCGGTTCCAATCATCGCGGCAATTGAAACGCAAGCTATAGCGCAAATCGAATATAATATATTATTTTTTCTATTGATAGGATTTATTTTATTAGTAAAAATAAGTATTGTTCCTACTGCGATAAATGAGAGCTGAAAACCTATGTCAAAAATAGAGTAGGGGTCGAAAATTAAGATAATAATAGCTGCAAAACATAAAGAGTTATATGGGCTATGATTCCTCTGTATTATTTGAGCTATAATAAAAATCGTAGCCATAATAACAGCACGTGTAACCGATGGCGATAAACCTGTCATAATTGCATATATCCATAGCAGTATAATTGTTGTTATATATCTGGCTTTTCTCCAGCCTAAAATGTCAATAGGAAATAATACTAATGCAATAAAAAAGGAAATAATGCCAATATGAAGTCCACTCAATGCCAAAATATGTGCTAATCCCGAAGTTGAATATTTTATTCGTTGGTCTTCTGTCAACATCGATGTGTCGCCGGTTATTGTTGTATTTAAAAATTCTATGCAACCGGTTGATATGGGCAGTGATGCAATGATATGAGTTATATTATCTCGATAGTTCTGAATTTTATAATACAGACTTTTGTTTTCTGTTGATACATGTATGTCTTCGGGTTGAACGAATGATGATGTATATATTCCATTATTAGAATAATATTTTACTATGTCAAATTCGTCGGGAAGATCTCGTTTGTCTTTGATTTTTGATAGAGACCCAATAAATGTTACACGATCACCAATTTCTATAGTGGGATTAAGTGAGGGTATATGTATAATGCTTTTTATTGAAGGAACAGAGTGTGTTGATCCCGAATCAATATATGAGTCAATATCTACTATGATGTTTCTAATTGCATCTGTCGTTTTTGTCGATGAAACAATTCCACTAAATGTTTTAGAACGGTTTAATATTGATTCATTGATAGGATTAGGTAGGTGAATCGAAAAATTCGCCCAACTTAATGCGATAGATATAAAAATAAGTGTAGTTGTTCTTTGTCTTAGAAAATAGGAAATTGCGACACCTGCAACAGCAAATAAAATACACCAAAACTCAGAGTTATATCCAACTATAATTCCAATTATTATACCAATTAATATCGGAAATAATGGAGCAAGAGAAAACGAAATTTTAGTGTCGCGTTTTCTCATATTTTTATATTGTTGCAATAACTATAAATAAACTACTTATTCCAATAATAATCCACAATACAACCGCTAATATTAGTGGTTTTGTGCCAACTTTTTTTATTGTATTTAATGATAAACTTGCTCCGATTAAAAATAGAGTTAATACTAATCCTTTTTTTGCTATCCATAAAAGAAGTGTTGTTAATTGTTGTGGCAAATTACAATATGTGTTTATTATCATCGCAATAATAAACAAAAATATAAACCATGGAATAACTATTTTACTGCTTTTATCGCGAAAAATAAACATAGAGACTATTGCAAGAGGAATAATCCATAATGCTCGAGTTAATTTTACTAATGTAGCTGTTTGTAGAGCTAATTGCCCATAAGCCTCACCTGCTCCAACAACCGACGATGTGTCGTGAATTGCAATTGCTGCCCATGTGCCAAATTGTATTTCATTTAATTCAAAATAATGGCCAATGGATGGGAATATAAAAAGTGCTATTGCATTAAGGATAAACACAGCCCCAAGCGATACCGCCATTTCATTTTCATCAGCTTTTAATATTGGGCCTACAGCAGCGATGGCACTCCCTCCACAAATAGCTGTTCCCGATGCTATTAAATAGGATGTTTTGCGATTTATATGTAGCCAAGATCCAATTAACACTCCCAATACCATTACTCCCAGAACTGATACAATCGTAAAAACCATGCCCTCGCTCCCTGATTTTAGAGACTCGGTAACGTTCATTCCAAACCCCAATCCAATTACCGATGCTTGGAGTAGATATTTTGATGTTTTTTTATTGAATTTAGGAAATGGATTTTTTAATAGAATTGCAAACATTAAACCAATAAATAAAGCTATTGCCGGAGTGATAATGTTGTTTAATCCTAATAAATCGAAAGGGAATAAAACTAATGCAATTAATACACAATATATTATTTTATGTGCCATAAAATTATTGTATTTTTTGTTGCCATATTTCCCATGCTGCTTCAGCTTGGAGAATTAACATTTCAAGTCCATTTTTAATTGTCGCACCTTGTTCTTTTGATTTTTTTAAAAACAATGTGATATCTGGATTATATGTTAAATCATAACATATATGATTTGTGGATATAAACTCATATGGAATGTTTGGACATGAGTTAATATTTGGATACATTCCTAATGGAGTTGTGTTGATAATTACTTTATATTTATCCATAACTATTGGTGTCAATTCCTTGTATGATAGAACCTCATTATTTGGGGTGCGAGATACAAACTTGAATTTTAACCCTATTGTTTTTAATCCATGAGCAATCGCTTTTGCTGCACCGCCTGTGCCTAATATTAATGCGTGAGTATGTATGGGTTTAAGTAATGGCTTTATTGATTTGTAAAATCCAATAACATCAGTGTTATATCCTTTTAATTTTGTTACTCCATTATGATTAGTTATAAATTTAATAACATTTATAGCGCCGATTTCTTTTGCAGTTGAATCAATTTCATCAAGAAAAGGAATTATCTGCTCTTTATATGGGATGGTAACATTAAGCCCATTAAGATTTGAGTTGTTTTCGATGATGCGTTTGAAATCATCAATGTGTGGAATTTCAAAATTTACATATTTTGCATTGATTTCTTCTGATTCAAATTTTTGATTGAAGAAATTTTCTGAAAATGAATGTACTAAATGAAGACCAACAAGTCCATAAATATTTTTAATTTGCTCCATGATTGTGATTTATGAAACAAGGATGTTATTATTTTTGTAAGTAGTTTTCTGTGGTATTAGTAAGTTCAATTACTTCTTTTCCATCTTTGTCATAAAGAATAATAATTTGTTTATTTGATTCTTTTTTTGAATAGTTTTCTACTTTTTCAAGAGCGATAAGAATCTCGGTTTCAAGTTCCCCATCTGGACATGTCATTTTAGTGGAGATTAAGTCAAGAAACATTATTGAATTTTTTTTATCTGGATCTAATAATATTGATCCATTAACAATATTACAGCCTACCTTACCATGAAGTTTTAATTCGGCTATATCTAATGCTAATTCATAATTTTTATGACGTAATTTATTGCTGTTCCCATTTATTTTTGTAATTTTCCATGTCCCATTTAAAAACTCAAGATTTGGTTTACGTGAAATCATCAATACATTGCCCAATGAATCCAAATAGTTCATGTAATATTCGTTACCAATTTTTGATAAGGATATTTTATTTACATTGGCGAGAGCGTTATTTATATCTTTTTCAAACTTAGCGTCATGACAGTATCTTTGTGTTGACAATATATTTGTTATTTTAATAACGTTATCAGATGTAATCTCAAAATTAGCATTTATTGTATTACATCCATTATTTGCAAATATTTGTTTTGTCGATTTTTCAAAAATGATATAAGGTCTATCATCTCCTATTGTGGCATTTCCATTGACATCGATAATGTCCCATTTGCCGTTAATTGAAATATCCGATACCGAAAATAACATATTTTCGGTATCACTTTCATCGTTTTTGTTATTATTCTTATTCTTTTTCTTAGATGTACTGCCATTTATATTATTGTCATCATTTTTCCCATTTGAAGAAAATAATGAAGAATAATTAAAAACATTACAACTGGAAATTAAGATAGACGCTGAAAATATTAATGAATAAAGAGATATTCGTTTCATTTTGTTGTTATTTTGTAAAATATGAAGCAAAGTTAGTGAAAAAATGTGGATTTGAGGATTATTGAGAATATAAATGGTTGTTTTTATTATTCAATGACGTTTATTTGTGTAATTTTGCACTGATTTTGAAAAAAAGGATATGAAAAATATATTGTTGCAACTATTTATTGTCTTTTTCAAGATTGGAGCATTCACTTTTGGTGGGGGGTGGGCTATGATATCGATTATCGAAAAAGAAATTGTCGATAAAAAACGATGGGTAACAAAAGAGGAGTTTCTTGATTTATTGGCAGTAGCTCAGTCAATTCCGGGGATTTTAGCTGTGAATATGGCAGTCGCTATTGGTGATAAAATTCGAGGCCGTAGAGGGGCGGTAATCTCGGCTTTAGGCACGATTGTTCCCTCATTTGTTATAATTTTGTTTATAGCAATATTTCTTACTCCTGATATGATAAAAAGTAATGATACTCTTAACAATATATTCCGAGGTATTCGCCCGGCTGTGGTTGCGTTGATTATTGCTCCGGTATTCAAAACGGCTAAAGTCGCAAAAATAGGGTGGAAAACAGTTGTTATCCCCATTGTTGTTGCGTTATTAATATGGTCGAAGATACCATATATTTCAAATCCAATAATATATATTGTATTGGGCGGACTTGGTGGATATTTGTGGTTATGTTATCAACACTCACGTTTAAAACAACGAAAGGAGGATATTGATTAATGATATATCTAAAATTAATGTGGAGCTACTTCAAGATTGGCTTGTTTGGATTTGGAGGTGGTTATGCTATGCTTTCTTTGATTGAGAGTGAAATTGTTGGTAATGGATGGATTACACGTCAAGAGTTTACTGATATTGTCGCTATTTCACAGATGACACCGGGTGCAATAGGGATAAACTCTGCTACTTATATAGGATATGTGGCTCCGTCATCTGTTTCACCCGAGTTTGCAGCCCCAATATGGGGTATATTAGGCTCGTTATTGTGTACATTTGTTGTTGTATTGCCTCCGGCATTGATGGTTATGTACACAAGTCATTTTATCGCTCGACATAAAGATAGTATCGCCATTAAAGGGATATTTGCAGGATTGAGAATTGTCATTGTGGGATTAATCGCCTCAGCTGCAATGCTTTTGATGAATGCGCAAAATTTTGGCACTGAACAATCCGAAATTATAAATAGCATCATTATTTGTATTTCAGCGTTTTGTTTGGTGTATTTTGCTAAACTACACCCTATATTGGTAATCATTTTAGCTGGCATTGCCGGTTATTTAATATATTAATATGAAAGAATATAACAACGCAATAGAGTTTCTATATACAAGTATGCCCATGTTTCAACGTGTGGGAGCTTCGGCATATAAACCGGGACTTGAAACAGTGAGACTACTTGATGATAAGTTTAGTAATCCACATCTGAAATACAAAACAATCCACATTGCAGGAACAAATGGAAAGGGATCAACAGCGCACACTCTTGCAGCAATTCTTCAATCAGCAGGGTATCGGGTGGGACTTTATACCTCGCCACATTTGGTTGATTTTCGTGAACGTATTAGGGTGAATGGGGAAATGATTTCGCATGAGGCAGTCGTTGATTTTGTAAATCGTTATCGTGCTATGTCGCTTGATTGTCATCCATCGTTCTTTGAATTGACTATGACAATGGCATTTGAGCATTTTGCGAATGAAGGAGTTGATATCGCTGTGATTGAAACAGGTCTTGGAGGGCGTTTGGATAGCACCAATATCATTACTCCTATATTAAGTATTATCACAAATATTTCGTTTGACCACACTGCGTTTCTTGGAAACACTCTTTCTGCTATTGCAGCCGAGAAGGCGGGTATAATCAAACCATCTATTCCGGTTGTGATAGGCGAAGCTCAAGGCGAAGTGCGAGAGGTGTTTGCAAAAAAAGCAATCGAGCAAAATTCGCCTATATTTTTTGCTGAAGATAATAAGTGTTTTAATCGCATCGACTCTCATGATAATACATTGCTATATCGTGGCACTCAATATGGCGATGTCATAGGGGAGTTAATTGGCGATTGTCAGCCTAAAAATGCAGCAACAATATTTACTGCATTGCCTTTGCTTGCTAAAAGTGGTATCGAAATTTCGGCAGAGTCAGTTTGTGATGGATTTGCTCATGTAACTACCCTCACCGGATTGATGGGGCGTTGGATGACATTGCAACGCAAGCCTCATGTGGTATGTGATACCGGTCACAATGTTGGGGGATGGGAGTACCTTTCTCGCCGACTAAAATCAATCGAAGGAACACTTCACATGGTGATCGGTTTTGTTAACGACAAAGATGTGAGCCATATTCTCGAAATGATGCCCAAAACAGCTAAATATTATTTTACCAATGCGTCAATCGAAAGAGCAATGCCTGTCAACCAACTTGCCGAAGTCGCAACTGAATGTGGATTGCAAGGCGAGCAATTCCCATCGGTTGAAGAAGCCTACAACGCAACCCTTGCCAATGCCACACCAACTGATACAATCTTCATCGGCGGCAGCACATTCATCGTTGCCGACCTACTTTCAGTAGTTGAAGATAATAAAGTATAATTATCGTGTATGTATTTGGATACAATAGTAATGGTGGTGTGTCAAAAACTGATACACCACCATTATTTTATTTAATACTTTTATCTCACTGCGATAACTTCGATTTCGACGAGAACTTGTTTTGGAAGTTCTTTTACAGCTACAGCTGAGCGGGCAGGGAATGGGGCAGTAAAGTTCTCGGCATATACCTTGTTCATGTCGGCAAAGAGGCTCATGTCGGCAAGGAATACGGTTGTTTTTACTACATTATCCATTGTCAAACCGGCTTCGGCAAGAATTGCTTTAATGTTAGCCATTGATTGTGCTGCTTGTGCTTCAATAGCTTCGGGGATTTCACCAGTCTCTGGGTTTACCGGTATTTGTCCTGAGATAAAAATGAAAGAACCGGTGTCGATTGCTTGGCTGTATGGTCCGATAGCTCCAGGTGCGTTGTTTGTTGCAATTACTTTTTTCATATTAATCTATTTTATTTAAAACAATATCTTTGATAAATATTTTATTAGCTTCGTTGGTCGTTGGGGTGCTTATTTTTTCGATGGTGTTATTTATAATCTCAAATCTATGTGAAAAATTTGGAATAAAGTCTTCATTTCCAAGATTATTTATACGTTCAAGGAAAGCCCCTAACGAGAGGTTGTTGATGTCGCACGCAGGTTGAAAACCTATTTCTTCATCGTTGTCATTATTTATGACACGCGACACAAGATTTGCTTCAATCAAATCTTCAACAACATCTGTCACTATTCGCGGAGGAAACTCATACCTCGTTGTCAAATCATTGATTTGTATTGGTCTTTGATTGTTTTTAAAAGCTTGAGTTATAATAGTCATTATCGCTATTGTAATTTTGGTGCGATAATTGATAGATATATCATTTATTTTATTTGAGAAGCTAAAATGGTATATGCTTTGTGATGAATAACATATCACAATGCCCGATAAAATTACCACCCATGTGAGATGCATCCATATTAACAATAATGGCAATAACGAGAAACTACCATATATGGCATTGTATTTTGACACATATACTTGTCCCGAAACAAACAGCCATTGCAAAATTAAAAATCCCGTTCCTGAAAATACACCTGCAATAAATGCGTTCTTAAATTTCACTTTCGTATTTGGTATGAGCATAAACATGGCGGTAAAGAATAACCAAGTGAATAGGCAAGATGCAAATTCAAACAAAAATGAAATTATAGGTGACATGAACTCCAGGTTAAATACATCTTGTAGCGTGGAGGTCATAAATAGAGACAACCCGCTTGCACATATCATTAAGATAGGCAATATCATGAGCATTGCTGTGTAGTCGGTTATTTTTCTCCATATATTTCGACCTCGTTTTATTCCCCAAATTGTATTGAATGATGATTCGATGTTGTTCATCAATGAAATCATGGTCCACAACAACATTGCAATACCTATTCCCACAAAGGCGCCTTCTGAGGCTTGAGTAAGGCACGATTCTACAAATGTGAAAGCGGTTTCCAATGCTTCTTTCTGCGCCGGAAAATAACTGAATAGCTGGGTTTGTAATAACTTGTGAAACCCAAATCCTCTGCCTATGGCAAATAATATTGCTAATGCCGGAACCATTGCCAATAATGTGCGGTAGGTTAGAGCTGCGGCTCTCGATTGTAAGTCTCCATCAAGAAATGAACGCACCGATAGATTCAGCGTTTTTATAACATTTATGCGCCAATCTTTTCGTGTGTCGCTCCACACTTCATGGCATATATACGCCCAAATAGCTAATACCTTATTTTTAATGCGATTGATTAAAATCATAGTTTTATAAAATCTGATACAACAAATTTACAAAAAAGAAGTAAAATATATCTCAAAAACATATATTTAATTCAAAAATAATATAATAATGAGGTTGTGTCAATCTTAGACTTTTGTCATAAATAATGAAGATGGAAATAAAAAAGATGTTGTTATAATTTAGAGAAATTTGTAAAACGGAACAAGGAGGTGTGTCAAATAGCGATACACCTCCTTGTTAGGTTGATTATTTGTGGCTTATTCTGTGAGATCTACAGCGTAATATACTTTTTTGCCTGTTGGGTAAATCCCGGTGATAAACATCACTTTGTCCGACCCATTGTTTTTTATGATTTCTTTGTAAATCTTTTCGATGTCATCTTTTGACGTTACACGAGTATTATTTATGTCAAGAATAATAAAACCGTCTTTTATGCCTGCATCTTTAAATTTTCCAGCTTTAACCCCCGACACTTGCACGCCATGACGTATTTCAAGCTGTTTTAAAGTTTCGGCAGGAACCTCGATAAATGCACATCCTAAATCAAAAATGTCACTTGCTTTTGTGAGTTTTGTGTTTCCTTGGCTGTTGCGAAGTGTTACTGTCACTGTTTTTTCTTTGTTGTCACGAATGAACTTAACAGTAACTTTATCTCCGGGTCGGAATTTGTTCATTTGCTCTTGCATTTGTGCTGTAGTGCGAGTTGGTATATCATTTATTGCTATGATTACGTCGCCCTCTTGAAGTCCGCCTTCCATTGCGGCACTTCGTTCTTCAACTTTTGCCACATAAATACCATAGTTGACAGCTGTGATATTTTTTTCTTTCGCTAATTTTGTAGATAGTTCAGAGAATGAAATACCAAGCATTGCGCGTTGAACAGCGCCATATTCTTTAATATCTCCAACGATTTTCTTTACAATGGTTGATGGTATGGCAAATGAGTAACCTACATAATTGCCTGTTTTGGAATATATTGCAGTGTTGATACCCACTAACTCACCTTTGAGGTTGACAAGCGCTCCGCCTGAATTGCCGGGGTTTACAGCCGCATCGGTTTGGATATATGATTCAATACCCATTGAGTGTCCCTGAGTTATTTGTGAAATATTTCGAGCTTTAGCGCTTACAATACCTGCTGTTACTGTTGAAGTGAATGAAAAAGGATTGCCGACAGCGAGCACCCACTCACCAACTTTTAAGTCATCAGAGTTTCCCATAGGAATCACATGCAAATCATCGGCTTCAATTTTTACCAAGGCAAGGTCTGTATTTGGGTCGGTGCCAATAACTGTGGCGTTAAATGTTCTGTTGTCATTAAGAACAATTTCAAGTTTTTCGGCGCCATCTATTACATGGTTATTGGTCACAATATATCCATCATCACTAATTATTACACCCGAGCCGAGTCCGGTTTGTTGTTGCTCTTGTTCTTGTGGTTGGCGACGTTGTTGTCGGCGGTTACCGAAAAAATAATCAAAGAAAGGGTCGCTAAAAGGGTCTAAACCTCCGCTTCCATATCCATAGCTGCGTGGGGTAGCATAACATTTAATGCTTACAACGCCATTAATTGTGCTTTCGGCTGCTTTTGTGAAATCGGTAGGTTGTGCCGACATTGAACAAGCTGCTAAAGAAAGAGAGCAGATTGTAAATGTGATTTTGTCTAATACGTTCATATATCTTATGTGTTAAATGAAAATTAGTATTATGTTAATTTTTAACTTTATGACGACAAATATAGTAGATTATTGTTTGCTAAAAAATAAAAATCTTCCTTCTTAAATTAATTTAATAGCACAAAGGCATATTTAAAATATTTTTTACAGTATTTTTGTGAATGAAGTGAAATAAATATTTTTTAGGTACAACAAAATGACGACGAAAAAGTTAAATTTGCTTTTGCTTATTTCTGTATTTTATATGTTTTTATTTACAAGTTGTAGCTCATCGTCGGTGGCAACCTCAAAAGGTAAATATGAAGTTGAAGAAAATAGTACGATAAGAGATGAATTAGTGAATGAAGCGCGAAAATGGCTTGGGGCTAAATATAAATATGGTGGTCATTCTAAAAATGGAACAGATTGCTCGGGGATGGTTATGGAGGTATATCTTGCCGTGTGTGATTATAAATTGCCTCGTTCGTCTAAAGAACAACAAGAATTTTGTAAAAAAATAGATAAAGATGAATTGAGAAAGGGCGATTTAGTGTTTTTTGTAACCGGAAAAAATAAAAAAAGAGTTTCTCATGTGGGATTATATATAGGAGGTGATGACTTTATACATTCCTCGTCGAGTAAAGGAGTTATAATTAGTAGTTTAAACCAAAATTATTATAAACGCACATACCATTCGTCGGGGCGTGTTGAAGGTGTAAAATTTAAAGATTGAGAGATTCGTTATTATAATCCAATAAAGTAAGGGTTGTGTCATTTAAATGACACAACCCTTACTGCAAGCTGAGATTTAGGCGTAGGGAATACCCCTACATTTATTTAATATAAATTATTTGCCTTGGTGTTCGTAACGAAGTGTCATTGAAGGTTGGTCGCACACTTCTGCAGGCCCGAAATATTGGATAGGACCTGGGTACATGTAGCAAGTATCAACAGCCCAAACGTCGCGTTTTGATGCAAATTTCAAGAAAGGAGCATCATCGAGGCGTACGAGAGCTTTTTGTATAACCGGTTTCATTGCACCATGACGACGTTCCATATTCATCATCATTGTGATGGGGATACCACCGGCAATCCATTGAACTGAAGGTTTTGTCAAGTTGCGAACCGATGACATATAACCTGTTACACCTGAGTTAATCAAGCAAGCTGCGTTGAACCCAAGAGCGTAACAGTAGTCGGCATCGAAGTTTGATGGGTCGGCGCAACGACCTTCATAACCGAAGAAGTGGTGGAGTGCAGCGAATTTACCAACGAATTTACCTTCTTCTTTCATTTCGGCAAGACGACGACCTACCATTTCGCTAAGCAATTTTTCTGTTTCGATGAGTGAAACTTGAACGTTGCCATGTGGGTCGCGGTCGAGGCTCAATTGACGAGCTACACCTTCGGGAAGTGAAGCATATACAGCAGAGTTTTCGGCTGAAAGGTGTTCGATGATATATTGACGTTGATTTTCGGCAGCTGCAAATTCTTCAGCGTTGTGAGCAAGAAGGTCGTTCAATTCAGCAATGAGTTTCTTCATTGCGGGAATAAATTCGATAAGACCTTCAGGGATAAGCACTGTGCCGAAGTTATTGCCGTTTTCAGCACGTTTAGCCACAACACCTGCAATGTAATCAACGATATCACCGAGTGTCATATTTTTTTGCTCGATTTCTTCTGATACGATGCAGATGTTAGGTTGAGTTTGAAGAGCACATTCAAGAGCGATGTGAGAAGCAGAACGTCCCATCAATTTGATGAAGTGCCAATATTTTTTAGCTGAGTTACAGTCGCGTTGAATGTTACCGATAACTTCAGAATATACTTTTGTGGCAGTGTCGAAACCAAATGAAGTTTCAATCAAGCCGTTTTTGAGGTCACCGTCGATAGTTTTTGGACAACCGATAACTTGAACGCCAGCTTCAATGCTTTTGTAGTATTCGGCAAGAATAGCTGCGTTAGTGTTAGAGTCGTCACCACCAATGATAACGAGAGCTTTGATATTAAGTTCTTTGAGGATTTCAAGACCTTTATCGAATTGTTCTTTTGTTTCAAGTTTTGTACGACCTGAACCGATGATGTCGAAACCACCTGTGTTGCGATATTCGTCGATGATTGAACCGGTCAATTCCATATATTGGTGATCAACAAAACCGCCGGGTCCCATTAAGAAACCATAAAGTTTGCTTTCTTTGTGGATTTTTTTGATCCCGTCAAAAAGACCGCTAATCACATTGTGTCCGCCGGGAGCTTGACCACCTGAAAGGATTACACCCACATTGATGGGCTTGCCGGCAGCAGGATTAGTGTTTTTTTCAAATTTCAATTCGGGGAGACCGTATGTGTTGGGGAACAAGTTTTTGATGTCTTCTTGGTCGGCAACTGATTGAGTAGGTTCTCCTTCTACAGCCTTAACGGCACCTGTAAGCACGATAGGCAACTTGGGTTGATAAGCCGCACGAGCTTGTTGCAAAGCACTTTTTTTCATTAAGATATGCAATTATTTAGTTAGAAATTTATATGTCAATTTATTAGAGGAATTTCTATGAATTCCATGTTTGTATATAATATCGGTTATATGATGACTTCAACCAAACGATATTTTGTGCAAATTTCGTAAAAAAATATCACTTATACAACATTTATTTGTCCGTTGAATTAAAAATATTTGTCTCAATTTCAAATTAAGAGAATTAAGGGAAAAAGTGTGCAACTTATCATAAACAAGGAGGAGTGTCAATTCAACGCATTGACACTCCTCCGGCTGCATACACACGGTTATAAAATGAGTTTATTTAACAATGACTTTGTGACACGAGTGCTATCCACCCGGCGACAATCAACAAAATGATATGTTTAACACGTTGGTTCAATTATATAAGAATTAAAGAAACTAATTTATCATAAATGCGCTATTGTCAATCCCATAATGGAATATAGCATTCTTTATTAATGACATATTTTACTGAATCGGGAGCGTCGTCATATCCGACCGGGTCAAATTGATATTTTCGCAAAACGCCATCTTTGACGTGGAAATACCATGCTATACCCCCAAAACTTATATATGGTTCAGTCCTTAATTTTCTGTACAATTTAGATGCAAATAATTCCGAAACATAAAATCTGAATCCATAATATAGGTTTTTATATTTAACAAAATATTTAGTTACATATGGAGATTTTTTGCATCTATCTATTTCCCATACAATAAATAGATACTCATCTGTTTTTAAATCAATATTTTGTGAATTGATATTATTATTGAAAATATCACATTCAAAATATTTTTTCTTTATGAACTTTTTAGCTTCAAGCATAGGCGTTTTGGTCATAATAGAGTCTATTATGTAGAGAAACCTACATTCTTTTGCCAAATATATAGTACTATACTTATCTATATTATTATCTGCCTTTGATTGAAAGAATATTGATAATATAAATATGAAAAGATAAAGAATTCTAATCATGATTGTTGTTTTTATGATATTGATTAATTGTATTGAATCATTTGCTTAGCTGGAACAAAATAAATAAAAAATGAAGGACTAATTGTATTGTTATTTTTTAAAATATTCTTTATTGAATTAGAGAATCTAGCATCTGAAGGACTATATGTATCACCATAAGGATGAGAATGTATGTGTCGTCGTATTGAATATCCATATTTTAGTTGTTTATTGAATAATATTTTTCCACTAACGTCTTCTGCATCTAGATGGCTTGTCGAAACAAAATTTAGACCATTTTCCCCTTGCATACCTGTTTGAAAAAGAGAATATTCAATGCCAACATCAGGGGTTGAAACATTGTCACTTAGAAATTTAAATAAGTTTAATCCATTTTCATCGCCTCTTACCTTAAAGATGTCAATATCCACTATCCTATTTTTGTCAATCTCCTTTCTTGATTTTTGAGATATAATTGTACCATATTTAAAGGATATGGAAACTTCATTTCCCTCGTCATCAATTTTGGCACTTCCATCATTGTTTGCCATTATAAATTGGTCAATCTCTTTATTAACTATATGTTCAGTAATTTCACCACGATCATTAATAGTCCATATATCCATACCGTTTTGATCAATATAACGCAGTGGATTATTTGCGCAGTGGTTGTAGGGTGATAGCCAAGGGTATTTCTCGGCGAGGGGGTCTTGAGTGGTGAATCGGGCGAGGATGCAGTCGTAGTAGCGAGCCCGGTTGTCATACCATCCGGCGTCCTGCAGCCCGAAATAGTCCTTTCCGGTGTGCAGCTTGATTGTTTGCGGCGCAAGATTGTTGGGTGTCAAGGGCAATCCCGAGGGGAAATAAGCCGTGCTTTGCAACACATCGCCGTTCTCATCTATCACCGCCGCGGTGCTTCCGAGATAATCCCTCAGATAAAAACGGTTTGTCACCGTCCCCGGCTCGATGGTGCGGATATAGTTTTGCGACGATGTTTGCGCCGTCGCCATCTGCGACACGAGAGCTATCCACCCGGCGACAATCAACAAAATGATATGTTTGACACGTTGGTTCAATTATATAAGAATTAAAGAAACTAATTTATCATAAATGCGCTATTGTCAATCCCATAATGGAATATAGCATTCTTTATTAATGACATATTTTACTGAATCGGGAGCGTCGTCATATCCGACCGGGTCAAATTGATATTTTCGCAAGACACCATCTTTTATATGAAAACACCAATTTCCACCAAATTTTATTTTTGAAGTTAATTTATGTTGATTTATTTTTTTATTAAAAAGTTCAGAAATACGATAACCAAAACCATAATATTTTTGTCGATATCTAAGGATGTATTCTGAAGAAAAAGGATATGCACAACAAATAAAAAAAGTATAATTGTAAAATTCTTTTAAATTTATTTCTTTAGAGTTTATAGAAATTAATTTATCATTAATAAAAATATAACAATTAAAACTATCATTTTTTAATGCAAATTTTTGAGCTTGTGGATTGGCGTTATTCGTGATAATAGAATCTATAATATGCATAAATTGATTTTTTTTAGCAGAATAGATTATACTGTAATTATTGCTTCTGTTTTGAGCGAAACAGTTAAAAGATAAAATAATTAAAAGGGTATATAATATAGTTTTCATTGTTTTAAGTGCTTATTTATATTGTATTATTTTTTTTGTTGGAACATGGTATATAAAAAACAACGGTGTAGTATTATATCTGTTTTTCATATCTGATGAAATTATAGTTGCGTTATCATTATCTACTTTACTAGAAGTCGTTCCTTTTGGATGAGAGTGAAAGACATTTCTAACAAAATATCCATAACCAATTTGATTATTCCATAACAGACTATGACTTGCATCAGCCCCAGCCAAGTGGCTTGTCGAAACAAAATTTAGACCATTTTCCCCTTGCATACCTGTTTGAAAAAGAGAATATTCAATGCCAACATCAGGGGTTGAAACATTGTCACTTAGAAATTTAAATAAGTTTAATCCGTTCTCATCCCCTCTTACTTTGAAAACATCGACATCCACGACTTTACTATCGGCAAGGTGCTTGCTTGATTTTTGAGATATAATTGTACCATATTTAAAGGATATGGAAACTTCATTTCCCTCGTCATCAATTTTGGCACTTCCATCATTGTTTGCCATTATAAATTGGTCAATCTCTTTATTAACTATATGTTCAGTAATTTCACCACGATCATTAATAGTCCATATATCCATACCGTTTTGGTCGATGTATCTCAGCGGATTGTTCGCGCAGTGGTTGTAAGGTGATAGCCAGGGGTATTTCTCGGCGAGGGGGTCCTGGGTTGTGAATCGGGCGAGGATGCAGTCGTAGTAGCGGGCCCGGTTGTCATACCATCCGGCGTCCTGCAGCCCGAAATAGTCCTTTCCGGTGTGCAACCTGATTGTTTGCGGCGCAAGATTGTTGGGCGTCAAGGGCAATCCCGAGGGGAAATAAGCCGTGCTTTGCAACACATCGCCGTTCTCATCTATCACCGCCGCCGTGCTTCCGAGATAATCCCTCAGATAAAAACGGTTTGTCACCG
>SUXI01000008.1 GCA_015060975.1 Bacteroidales bacterium | reverse complement strand
GAGTGTCGCGAGTAGTGGGCGAAACCACTTTTGTTGCACCTGTTGAGATGTTTACACTCTTGAGGGTAGTGTAGCGACGCTTATCAGTACCATAGTTACTTTCACGGAAAATAACGGTGTTGTTGTCACCCGAAATTTTTAGGTCAAAACCGTTACCAGTGTCGCTGATGCGAGTGAGTTTGTTTGTCGAAAGGTCAATCTTGTCAAGACCTAAACTACTTTGATGTGAAATTACAGCCCATTTCCCATCGGGGCTTAATTGAGCAGTGCTCACTTTCACTCCTGCCGGAACAGCTACTTTGGTAGTGTTCTTCACGTTGAGAATTTGAGCATTAACGCCTAAACTTGCAATAAGAAATAGGCTGAGAATGATTTTTTTCATTTTGGTATTAGGGAGGTTCTATAAATTCATTTTTCATTAGCGAGTAGTCAGAACCTCATTAAGGCTACCGCTAATGTGTTATTGTTTGCACAAAGTTAGCAAAACTTTTTGGAATATTTTAAATAATTCCGCTGTTTTTTTGGGGAGGGGTAAATGGCTGATTATTAACAATATACATAAGCACATATTTTAATCGGTTATCCAATTTCTATGATATTTGAATATCTGTGCCAAGCGTGCCATGTTGTAGGTGAGGTTTGTCATTGCAACATTTGCTTTTGCCCGGATAATACCTATCCCCCGAAAAACAAGACCGCCCGTCGAGCGTTCTATAAATCCAAAAACATGCTCCACACGACAGCGCACTTTTGATTTTGCGCGGTTATGTTGTTTCTGCTCGTCACTTAGCGGATGTCCCCTAAAACCTTTCTCGCAAATAATTGGGGTTACTCCTCTCTTTGCAAAGCCATCTTCTGTACCGACATAGCCTGCGTCAAGCCAAAACTCTTCACCCTCAATATCGTTGCAATCAACAAGTTCCGCTCCTCGTTGTGAATCGTGAACGGAGGCGGGAGTGGTGTCGTACCCCACTATCAATTTTGTCTTACGGCATACTTTGGCGTGGTCTTTATAGCCGTAGAATGACTCACCGCCCTTCTTTGTCCAATGGGCATCGATGTCCTTTTGGCTCTTCTTGTGAGGATTGTCGTTCCATAAACTATCTCCCTCGCCATTCTTGATTGCCTTGTTCTCCTCGCGTGTGTTGCGTTGACGAGGTGATACCACAAAACTTGCGTCTATAATCTTGCCCTCGTTGACTATCAATCCGAGGCTTTGCAGATGCCCATAAAAGCATTTGAACAACTCATCGAACGCACCCGTGCGGGTCAGCTCCTCGCGGTATTTCCATATCGTACGGGCATCGGGAACATCATCAACACTGCAAACACCTATGAAATCACGAAAGCTGGTGCGGTCTTTTATCTGATATTCTGCCTGTTCGTCACTCAACCCATACAATCGTTGCACAAACATGACTTTGAACATCAACACAGGGTCTATGGGGCGACGACCGGCCTTGCAATTGCGCTCTTGCGCTTGCAATTGCGCTTCAAGAACGGGGCGGAACATCTCGAAATCAACGATACCCGAGATAAATTCCAATGGATTACCCTGTTTGGATAATGCTTCAAGCGTTTGAGTTTTTTCAAACAGACTTCTCGATTGATTGCGGCGATATTTTGGTGACTTTTTCATATTTGTACTATTTGAATACAAATATACTTCTTATTTATCTGATTTGTAAATATTTAATTTGTAGAAGTTTCCTTAAACTTATCTGAAACAAAAAACTAAATCTAAGCGAAAATAATAGCTATGTTAATTATTGATAGTATCTTTGCGTATGATAATACCATAGATTATGAATAAATTACATCTTTTATTCTGTACAACCGCATTGATAATGACATCTTGCACACTCTCAAATGAGGAAAAAGCAGTATTATTAGTTGAGAAAACGGTCAAGAGTTCTCTTGAATACCCTGATTCATATGAAGCGATTTCCATTCGAATGGATAGCATGTTTATAGATGCTACAGCAATAGAGCCAATTTTGGTAATCAGTGAAGAAATTAAGCATTTTATATCTTGTGTAAATAGGTGTGAAAGAGACATAGATTTGATAGAACTTGAGATTGAAACGTTAGGAGAGTTCTGTGACAATGACGAGATATTTTCAAAAAAAGAAAAAGCCACTTATGATTTAGAAAAATATAATAGGGAGCTTTCAAGAACCCTTGACGCTCTTAAGGCTAATGTTAATAAATATTGTATTGGAACATTTACGGGTTGGATTGTTTCACACCGATATAATGCTCTTAATCAATATGGCATAACTCCTATAATTCCACATGAATATAAATTTTTTTGCAACAAAGAAATAACTTCATGTTGGGGTATGAGCGTCTGGAAATATGTTGATTTTCAAACCATTTTAGATATAATTGATAAATCAAAAACAGATAATGATATAATTAAGAATTTTAAGGCGGAATTTTTCATTTCACCATATCAATCTTATTGAAATTCAGTCTTTTAATAGTATAGAAAGTTAGAGTATCTTGCGGGTACTCTAACTTTTTATTCTATAAAAAAGCTATCAATGGATAGAATGTAACTTCTTGATAATCAAAGGCAATAAGAATACTCTAAAAAAGAAAGGACTTGAAAAAGTCCTTTCTTTTTGTGATCCGCCTGGGGCTCGAACCCAGGACCCCATCCTTAAAAGGGATGTGCTCTACCTGCTGAGCTAGCGAATCTACCTCTTTTGCACTAAGGCTTTCCCTCAAATGCGATGCAAAGGTAGGCACTTTTTTTTATATGTGCAAATATATCTTCAACTTTTTTTCAAACTTTTTTCTTTGAGAATACAATCTTTTCATCTTTCTTTATGATAATAAGGATTTTAAATAAAATTTATTTCCCTAATAATTTTCAACATCATATTTCACGTCATCATCTTCGGGTTGTAGATAGCTCATATATTCTTCATAAGAGATAAAACGCCCTCCCATAGATTTTAGATGAGGCGTTTCGAGCTGACAGTCTATGAGTGTGCCGCCATTTGCTTCCATCCAATGTGCCAATGCGATGAGTGCGAGCTTAGATGCACTTGGCACCCGAGAGAACATACTCTCTCCTATAAAACAATTCCCCATCAAAACACCATAAAGACCTCCCACAAGTCTATCTTCGTCCCACACCTCAATACTCGCAGCCCACCCCTCACGATGAAGCCGAGTATATGCTTCTATAATTTCATCGCCAAGCCATGCTCCGGGCTGTTCATATCTATCTTCTCCACAACCACGAATCACTCCTTCAAAATCTTGATTGATTGTAACATCATAACGTTGCTTGCGAATGAGTGAACGCATCGAATGAGATATATGTATTTCATTCGGAAAAATCACAAAACGTTTTAATGGACAAAACCATAGTTTTTGCTCGTTACGAAATGCCGACCATGGAAAGATGCCATTAGAGTAGGCAAGCAAGAGCCTTTCGGTAGAGTAATCGCCACCGACTGCCAACAAGCCATCTTCTTCTCCGAGATATGGGTCGGGGAATATAAGTTCATCACAGAGTTGAAATACCATATCAACTATCTATTTACCGTAAGTGTCAATTTGCCATCAACAACCAAAATTTCGGCAATTCCTTTTTTAGCGAGTTTGCCAAATAGAATTTCATTAACAAGAAGGGGTTTAAGATTGTGCGTTATCACACGTTCAATCTCTCTTGCTCCATATTTAGCCGAGAAACCATTATTGAGAAGCCACTCATGAGCATCGCTCGTTAATGTTATTTCTACATTTCGTTCGGCAAGACGGTTATTTAGCTCTGCGATTTTTTTATCAAGAATCAAAGTTGCCATTTCACGATTCATATCATTAAACACTACGATTCCCGATAGACGATTGATAAATTCGGGCTTAAATGTCTTTTTGACTTCAGAGAGCATAGCATCGCCTGTGGTTACGGTTGACCCGAATCCAATTCCGGCAAGGTTGGCATATCGAGCACCTGAGTTTGATGTCATTATTATAATAGCATGAGAAAAGTCAACTTTACGTCCACGACTGTCGGTCAAGGAAGCATAGTCCATTACTTGTAAAAGCGAATCATATACTTTTTCATGAGCTTTCTCTATCTCATCAAGAAGTAACACACAATGAGGATTTTTGCGTACAGCTTCTGTCAAACGCCCACCCTCTTCATATCCCACATATCCGGGTGATGACCCAATGAGTTTTGATACGCTATAACTTTCGGAATATTCGCTCATGTCAAATTTATGAAGTGTAACGCCTAATTCTTCAGAAAGCACACGTGCCACTTCTGTTTTACCGACACCGGTAGGACCTACAAACAATAGGCTTGCTTGTGGTTTGTGGTCGTCGGTCAATCCGGCCTTTGCTGTAAGTACGGCTTCAACAACTTGCCTAATTGCTTCATCTTGACCAAATATGCTATTTCGCATATTATCGCTAAGATTACGAAGCGGCATAGTATCATTGTCGTCGATTATCTTTGTTTCAACGTTACCAAGTTGCGCAACTATTGAATCGATTAAGTCATTGTGTATAACCTGTTTTTTATATCCTTTGAGAGGATTAAGTTCCCGATATGCACCGGCTTCGTCAATAACATCGATGGCACTATCGGGAAGGGCTTTACCCGACAAAAAACGTTTGCTCAATTTCACTGCACGGTCGGTCACACCTGAAGCTATGCGAATATTATGAAACTTTTCATAACGACGTTTCACTCCATTGAGAATTTCAATAGCTTCTTGTTGTGTAGGTTCATCGATGTCAACGCGGCGGAATCGACGTAAAAAGCGGTTATGACTATCAAGATGCCGAGTTACATCTTCAAACGTTGTTATTCCTATGAATCTCAATGATTCATCGTCGAGGTATGGCATAAGCATTCCTGTAAGGTCGCGTGCACCATTAGCATCACCTTTACTCCCCGCAAGAGTGTGAATGTCGTCAATCACAATTATACCACCACCCAATTGCTTAATACCATTCATTGTAGAAGCAATGCGTTGCTCTATGTCGCCTTGATATTGTGCATTGGCAAGAATAGATGTTACCGAAAGTTCGTATGCCGGTAATTGAGCTATTTTTGAAGGATAGGAGTCGAGTTGCACAACAAAACCTTTCACAATCGCCGATTTGCCCACACCCGGCTCCCCTACTATGAGAGCATTGTTTTTATCACATCGGCACAATACCTGAGCCAATCGCGCCATTTCCTTTTTGCGGCCTACAATAGCTTTTGCAGCATTACCACGCAACGGATTTAGATCAATGATATATTTCATCCAATCATTAGATGATTTATTTGAAGAAACATAATCATCACTATCGGCAAGGTCATATCCTCTAAGGCTTTTTCCATCTATACTCATAATAAAACTAAGCACATCGGCAATTTCCTTTTCAGATATATGTTGAGCAAGAATATTGTTACATATACATTCCGATGTATTTAAAATAGCGATGACAATAGCCGTAGCCGGAACAGGAACATCACCCTCTTGCTGAATTATTTTGCGAGCATTATTCATCACTTTTTTCATCAAACTCGACATTATAGGTTCAATGTCTTCATCGGTTTGTGGAACATGCTCAGCTAATATTTTGTTGATATCTTCAGATATTTTTTCAAATTTATCTCCAAAACGATTTTCCTCATCAGCAAAATTACATAAATTGGCCGTCGCAATCATAAAATGTTCGGGCATAACAAACTCATGCCGCATAATAGTGGCAATTTGGTGTGCATCATTAAGTATCTCTCTCGCAAATGGAGATATGTTGAGATTGTTATTATTGTTTGACATAAATAATGTATATGTTTTTATATTTTTTGATTAACAGTTAGTTGAAGGGGAAATCCTTCGGCACGTGCCATAGATGTAGCTTTGTCGGCTTTTGATTGGGCAACATCATAGATGTATGTGCCCACAACTGCCTCACCATTTTCATGAACGTGCAACATTAATTGCATTGCTTCATCTCGATTTTTATTGAAAATCGTTTCAAGAATCATCACCACAAAATCCATAGTTGTGTAATCATCGTTGTGGATAATCACATCATACACTGGCGGCTTGCGTTTGCGAAAACGAGTTGAAATTTTTGATGATGTTTGTTGCTGTTCCATAGTGCAAATTTAATGATTTAATTGTGCATTGCCAATAATATAGTATCTATTAATAAAAAATAACCGCCATCTCAATTTGAGACAGCGGTCAATATGCCATATTCAATGAGCTTTATTTCTTTTCGGCTGAAGTTTCTTTAATGATAAAGACTGAAAGTGCACCAATTAAAAGAAGTACACCCGCCAAAACAAGCATGCGATCTTGTGCAGCAATTTCACCAGCGGGAGTGAGTAATGACACAAAAACGCCACCAAGGGTTGCAGCGATAATTTGCGGAAGACAAATTGTTCCATTAAATAATCCAAGGTAAGTTCCCATGTTTTTACCAGATAATGAGTTAGTAAGGATTGTAAATGGCAATGCCAACATTGCTGCCCATGCACAACCTATAAGCGCATACGAGATGAATAACAAATATTGGTCGGCAATGTAGTATGTAGAAATAAAACCGACACCACCTAACACTAGGCTTAAAGCATAAATGAATTTGCGATTTTTAAACATTGGTATAACAATAGCCCAAAGAACAGAACCGATAGCTTGAACTGCAAATAATACTCCAACCCAGTCACCGGCCGATTGATATTGTTTAGACGCAACATCCAATACTTCTACCCCATCCTTCATTATTGTAGGAGTGTCAAATGCGCTTACTGCGATGGCTCCATTTGTGTATGTCCACATATACATAAAAGCCGCCCAACAAAAAAATTGCACTAACCCTACAGTCCAAAATGTTTTAGGAGCTTTGACAAGGAGCTTTAACATATTTGTTTTCTCATTTTCGTCATCTTCGGTAATACCATGATATTCAGCATATTGTTTTGGTGGCATTTCCTTAACGGTAGCCGTAGTATAGATTACGCATAAAATAAGGATTATTGCACCAATGTAGAATGACCATTTAACCGAATCGGGGATTTCGCCTTCGGCTGCAACGCTTGCTATGCCTATCGCTGTAAAGATATAAGGGAACAAGTATCCCACAAGGCTACCGGCATTACATAAAAAACTTTGAATAGAATATGCAAGCCCCTTTTGTTTTTCGTTAACCATATCGCCAACCATCATTTTGAATGGTTGCATAGCCATATTTATTGATGTGTCGAGGAACATCAATGAAATAAGTCCGAAAATCATGGCAGCGCTAACAGTCAAGCCAAAGCTTCCTGCATTTGGCAACATACACATTACCAATACAGCAACAAGCGCACCGATGAATAGATAAGGAATGCGACGACCAAATCGAGTCCAAGTATTATCACTCCATTTGCCAACAAGAGGCTGAACAATTATACCCATCAATGGTGGTAAAATCCAAAAGAAGCTCAAATCATGAGGGTCGGCGCCTAAAGTGGCGAATATGCGAGAGATATTTGCACTTTGGAGCGCATAAGCAATTTGCACACCAAAAAATCCGAAACTGAGATTCCAGAGTTTCCAAAAACTTAAATCGGGTTTTGTTTTCATGTTTAAAATTGTAAGTTGATATATTATAAATTTATTTTATTAACGACTTCAGCCATGCGATTTCTTGCGTCCAAATCGACTCGTCGGGTGTTTCTAAAATCAAAGGGATATTATCCATGCGAGGATCATTCATTAAAAATGAGAAGAAATCAGCACCAAGCACACCATTGCCGAGCGTTTCGTGTCGGTCAACTTTCGACGCAAGCCCTTTCTTTGTATCATTCAAGTGCATACCACTTAAATATTTGAATCCAATAATTTCGTCAAAGCGACGCCAAGTGTCGGCATAGCCATCAATTGTTGACATATCATATCCTGCGGCAAAAGCATGGCAAGAATCAATACATACACCCACGCGAGTTTTATCATCAACCTTATCGATGATATGAGCAATTTGTTCAAAAGAATATCCCAAATTTGAGCCTTGCCCGGCAGTATTTTCAATAACAGCCTTAACTCCGGATGTCTTTTCAAGAATGATATTTATAGACGTTGCAATAAGATCAAGACAATCATCTACCGGCATCATATTAAGGTGGCTACCAGGGTGGAAGTTGAGCATAGTAAGACCCAATTGCTCACAGCGCTGCATTTCATCAAGAAAAGCTTCGCGTGATTTCTCAAGTTTTTCGGTTTCGGGAGCACCGAGGTTGATTAGATAGCTATCATGAGGGAGTATCTTATCGGGAGTATATCCATATTTCTCACAATTTTCCCTAAACTTCTCAACTTCCCCGCCACTAATGGGTTTAGATTGCCATCGCGACGGATTGCGAGTAAATAACGCAAAAGCGTCAGCCCCTATTTCATAGGCATTGATTGGAGCTTGACTTACTCCACTACTCGCTGAAACATGAGCGCCTATATATTTCATAATATTCTACTCATTAAATTTGAAATACAAAAATACAAAACACTTTTTACTTATCAAGTAAAATACAAGCAAATTCACATAATAATTCACATAATCAGAAACAAGTAGAGACTATTTTAATTCAAAAATCCTCAGTCAACACAACAATTTTTATATGAATAAATCATCATGGAACACCCTATATCCATACCTGATATTAAACATAAAAAAACAGGCGATATAAGAGATCGCCTGCCTGTATGATTTGCTGTATTTACTATTTATTGATAAATACGACCTTGCCCGTATTGTATTCGGGGCTTGTAATGAATGCATCAACTTGCTTATCAGTCATAGTGCGGAAATTTTTATAAGTAGCGGGGTATCCCGAGACTGTCAGCTTCCCACCTCCAAGCATACGCTTTGAATAAGTGAACTGGGGATCAACTAAAACATCAGCACCCACTTCTCGACAAAGTTCAATTATCAAATTGGCTTTTCGTTGTTCCAAGGCTGTCCCTGATAAGAAATTCAAAGTCCAAGTTGTGGATTTGCTAACGCGTTCATCCGCAATTTCAAGGTCGGCTGCAGACACTGCCGTAATTGTGGTTTCGACATTCACTATGTTGGATAACGTTTGTTGTTCCTTATCTTCGGCATACGCAGAAAATACACCACCGATAAGAAAACAACAAAAAATCAAACAAAAAACAAAATGTCGAAACATTATTCCGAGTTAAAATTATTTTGCGCTACGAAAGTTTTTGTATTTAGCCGGACGACCGGAAACCTCAATATAGTCACATTTTGAGTCATATTTGTATTCAGGAGCAACTATAACATCGGCATTGCCACATTTTTTTAGCATAGACGCAATTGCTGCCGCCTTGCAATTATTAAGGCCATAAGCACGGTCATCAGAAGTTGTAGTGTATTTGTAAGTAACACGCTCGCCAACCTCAAGATCTGCAACATTGCAAGATTGAACAGAAGTAGTGACGTTGACAAAAGTAGCTGAGTGAGAAACACCCTTTTGGAGACCAACACATGATGTAATGAGTGTAGCACCAGCAACAGCCGCAATTAAAAACAGTTTTTTCATGATAACAAAATTTTAGTAAAAAAAATAAGTTAGTATTAATTGTTTAGAAATTATTTGCATTAAAATATATTATCATAATACAATGACAAATTTAACAAATATTTTTAGATAAAACAAGAAAATTAGATAAATCTTAAAATAACTTTTGAGACTGATGCTGTTTTAATACCAAAATCCATAGTAAATCATTCTAAAAAAATTGACAAACACCATACAATCAAGTTCAAAAATGAATTTTCTATATTTTTTTGAAAAAAGTTGACAAAATATTTGCACAGATTCTCAAAAGGTATTACCTTTGCACCCGTAATCGAGAAACAACATCGATTGGAGAGATGGCAGAGTGGTCGATTGCGGCGGTCTTGAAAACCGTTGAGGGTAACACCTCCGGGGGTTCGAATCCCTCTCTCTCCGCAAGGAAGCCTTTTTAGGCTTCCTTTTTTATTAAAAATTATTATGTATAAGGTATCGGACAACCCTTTAAAAAACCGAGAACACGCACAATCGCTATTGATTGTCGTGGTAGCTCTATTTGTGACACTATATCTTGTGTCAAACATTATGGCTGTTAAGGTCATAGGTTTATTTAATCTATTTTATTTTGATGCCGGAACAATAACATTCCCATTTGCGTATATGCTTGGCGATGTATTGACCGAGATTTGGGGCTATCGCACTGCCCGCAAAGTAATTTTCATGACCTTTATGTGTAATGTGATATTGGTGCTATGTACCCAAATAGGGGTATGGCTCCCTTCGGTTGACTACCTTAACCCAACATCATCGGCCTACAATCACATTTTTAATTATGTACCCCGCATTGTGATTGGTTCGCTTGCCGGGTTCTTGTGTGGCGAATTGTCTAATGCATGGTTAATGGATAAAATTAAGAAATGGACCAACGGTCGCCGACTTTGGGTAAGAACCATAGGTAGCTCAATGGTAGCATATATTTTTGACACAGTGCCATTTGTGCTGATAGCCTTCTTGGGAGTGGTATCAACTCACGATTTGATTTACATGTTGATATTTCAATATGTTTCAAAATTATCGATTGAGGCTTTTTTAGGCACACCTATGGCATACGCAGCAATACGATTCCTTCGCAAGAACGTGTTAAATTAGCTGTATATGGAACGATATTCCATAATTCACTCAAAATTCCCTCGTGAATTTGTTTTATTACAAGGTACCGGTTGCAAATGGAAAAGATGCACATTTTGCGACTATCATAATGACATTAGCGAAAATCCGTTTGAGATAAACAAATATGTGTTATCACAAATAACCGGACAATATGGAGTGCTCGACATCATTAATTCAGGCTCAGGATTAGAACTTGACAGCAATACAATTAACCTAATAAAACAAATCATTGCAGAGAAAGACATTCACACAATATGGTTTGAAATGCACTATATGTATCGAAATAACCTTTTTTCATTTGCCAAGCAATTCTCTCCCGCCAAGGTCAAATTCAGATGTGGGATAGAAACATTTGACGCCAATTTGCGCAATAAATGGAATAAGGGCATATCAAGCAATGTAACAGTTGGAGAAATTGCACAATATTTTAATGGTGTATGCCTGTTGTGCGGAACGAAAGGAGAGTCTAAAGAACGAATAATTAAAGACATCATATTGGCAAAACAACATTTTGAATATATAAGCATCAACCTATTCAATGAAAACTCAACAGCAATAGCTCCCGACAAAGAACTTCAACAATGGTTTATATCTGAACTTTACCCTAAGCTAAAACTCGATTCTCAAATCGAGATATTGATAAACAACAATGATTTGGGCGTGGGGTGACAAACTTTATTCAATACTATTTTTAACTTAAAAGCCTTTAATTTAAAATTATACCATATTAAAGCTCTTTCAACTGCCTATATGATGGCATTTCAGGTAGAAATCGGTAATTTCGTGTTTCAAAATCAATGTAACAACAATAGTGCGTCAAGCCATTTGTAACAACAATAATCGGCGCGCGAAACACCATATTATACCGCACTATTTGATCAAATGTTTTTTGGGTTATCTTTACCGTAGGGGCCTTATACTCAATTATCGCCAACGGAGATGCGTGGCAATCATAAATCACCGTATCACTTCTTCGAGCCGTTCTATTTAGTGACAACGACACCTCATTTGCCATCAACCCCACCGGATATCCTTTTTGATTTTTTAAATAAGCCACAAAATTCTGTCTTACCCACTCTTCGGGAGTAAGAACCACAAATTTACGTCTTAATGGGTCAAAAATTTTTAAAACTCCATTTTCTTCAACAATTTTATGTTCGCACTCAGGCAAATTCAGCGCAGTCAAAATATATAGGATTTTGCGATAAAAATAAAATTGTGTAAATTTACACATTAAATCTTTTTCAACAAAATTCAAAACATTATATGGCTACTCAGGCTGTAACCTTCGAAAGCATCAAATCACAATTGGCAAAACGTCAATACGCACCTATATATCTTCTTCATGGCGAAGAAGGGTACTACATTGACGCACTCGTTAAAATTTTCGAACAAATATTACCTCCCGAGGAACGAGACTTTAACTTGTACACGATGTATGCGCCCGAGGTCTCTCCCGATACGGTAATGGATGCATGCCAACGTTACCCAATGATGGCAGAACGCCAAATCGTAATACTCAAAGAAGCTCAAGCAATACCGGCAAATCAGCTCAACCGACTACATCTATACGCGTCACACCCATCACCCACAACAATACTTGTGATATGCTGCCGCGGTGCTATATCTAAAGCCAAAGATCTTATCGCTCAAATCAAAAAAAACGATGGGATTATATTCTTATCTGAAAAAATAAAAGAAAATAACGCAATTAATCACATCAATTCATATATTAAATTAAAAGGATTAAACGCTGAGCCCAAATCGCTTGAAATGTTACGAGACTACATTGGTACCGATTTGTCTCGATTATATAATGAGATTGACAAATTAGCTATCATATTAGGCTCTAATGCAATGATTACCCCCGAATGTATCGAGCGTAACATAGGTGTCAGCAAAGATTACAACAATTTTGAACTGATTGACGCTCTTTCACAACGCAATGCCGAAAAAGCTTATCGTATCATTGAATATTTCAGGCTTAATTCAAAAAACAACCCGACAGTACTTACCGCATCCACTATTTTTGGGTATTTTTCAGATTTACTCACACTTTATTTCGCCAAAGACAAATCCGAATCTGCCCTAATGAATATGTTGGGATTAAAATGGCCGGTACAATTTTCAAAATTTCGCCATGGAATGAAAAACTACAATGCCTATCAAGTAATTGAAATAATATCGGCAATAAGAGAGTTTGACACAAAAAGTAAAGGTATAAACAGCCGTCAAAACGAATACAACCTGCTTAAAGATCTCATATTTCATATTCTCACAGCTCCGGGCAACATCAAGATTTAAAACATCAAAACCGCAATGAAGATTAGTTTAATTGTCTCCAAAACGGGCACTATATTTTAATTAATCATATATTCCCTCAACTGTAGCTTCAACCTCATCTACCTGTTCCTCAAATAATGGATTCTTATACACTATAGCATCTTTATATTCATAAAACTTGTCACCCTTTTTATAAGGCAATTTTTCATTTTCATATACCTTAGACATGAATGTTTTACAAATAGGTAATGCCGTGCGACCACCCACAAGATGCAAGTGAATATAACGTTCTTCGCCACCTACCCATGCGCCAAACACCAATTTTGGAGTAAATCCCACAAACCAACCATCAGCATTAAAGTCGGTTGTTCCGGTTTTTCCACCCATCTCTGCACCTAATGTACTGATTGCCCAACCGGTACCGCTTCTCACAACGCTTTTGAGTGTTTCTAGCATACGCGCATAACCGTTTTTAGAAAGAGCATGGCTCTGTCTTGGCAAGAACTCTGAAATCACATTACCCGAACGATCGGTAATTTTAGTTACCATCATTGACGCCGACGAATATCCTTTGTTTGCAAACGCTGAATATCCTACACACATTTCAATCAAAGGAACCTCACAGGCTCCAAGCGCAATCGCTTGATCTCGTCCGATATTCTCTTTTATCAAACCGTGGAATCCCATTTGATCCACCATACGTTGCGCACCAATCTCATAAATCAAACCAGCCGAAGCGCCATTATGCGATTTCGTCAACGCAGTTTTTAAAGGCATTTCACCATGTTCACTACCTTTAGGCCACCATATCGGAGAATATGTAGGAATCACATCTCCCGGGTCAAGATCCAGTTCTTCAATAGAAGCGGCATACAAATATGGTTTTGCAGTAGAACCGATTTGACGACGACCTATCGACACCATGTCATATTTGAAAAATTTGAAGTTTATACCTCCTACATAAGCTTTTATATGACCATTTTCAACATCCATAGCCATAAAACCGGCTCTTAGGAATTGTTTGCGATATAGCAATGAATCCAATGGTGTCATAGTTACCTCTTTTGGACCTTCATAGCTAAATACCGTCATATCAACAGGAGTATTAAACTCTTCAAGAATTTCGGCATGTGTTTTACCCGCTTTTTTCCCTAAACGATATCGATCACTATGTCTTATTGATGTATTTACAAATCGATCTATGTCGTTTTTTGTTATTTCGCCACCATGTGTGTTATATAACGAATATCGAGATTTATACCTCTCATATCCAAACATTTTTTGCAAAGTTTGCATCTGAGTTTGCACTGCATCTTCGGCATACTTTTGCATTCGCGAATCAATCGTGGTATATATCTTCAATCCATCACTATAAATATTATATCCTTTTTTCTCACACCAGCCATATAACGAATCATTAGCCCAAGCTATAGAATCGGCTCTGAATCGTTTAATTTCCCATTTCGGATAATTTTCTCGTTCAGGTTTTTTAGCTGTGAGATAGCGTCGCAATTCTTCTCTAAAATAAGGCGCTATGCCGGCATTATGATCTTGCGGTCTATGATAATTTATCACCAATGGCTTTTTCTTTAAATCATCGGCTTCGTCCTCGGTCAAAAAACCGGCTTTGGTCATTTGATGCAACACCATATTGCGTCGCTCGCGACAACGTTCATTATATCTTATAGGATTATAATATGACGGATTTTTAACCATACCCACAAGCGTGGCAGCTTCATCAACAGTCAACTCCATCGGAGTCTTGCCAAAATAAACATGCGCGGCCGACTTGATGCCCACAGCATTGTATAAGAAATCAAAATGGTTCAAATACATTTTTATTATCTCAGCCTTTGAATAATAACGTTCTATCTTTAACGCAATCATCCATTCCACCGGTTTTTGCAATATTCGCTCAAGTTTATTCTCAGCCGGCTTACCGGTATATATCTGCTTAGCCAATTGCTGTGTGAGTGTTGATGCCCCTCCGGCATTCTCTTGTCCCAAAATACCATTTTTCACAATCGCACGCAACAACGCCCTCATATCAATCCCCGAATGGCTATAAAAGCGCACATCCTCGGTAGCGATCAATGCTTCCACCATGTGTAGCGGAATCTCTCCCATATCCGAATAGACCCTGTTACTTGAGCCATAATAATATCGTCCCATTTCTTCGCCATCGGCCGAATATATAAACGACGCATACTTGTCATTTGGATTTGTTATGTTTTCAATCGATGGCATATAACCGATAATTCCGTTATATAACAATGCCAAGAATACAAATATAGATATTACACCTGTGAGAAATGTTATCCAAATAATTCTCACTAAAGCCCTTTTAAACTTAGAGCCTTTTTTATTTTGAGGCGTTTTATTTTGGGATTCACTCATTTAGACAATATTTTGATTGACAAAGATAATTTCTTTGCATTAATTATGCAACACCATTTCACATCTTATAGCTATTAACTCCGTGTTTTTTATTACTTTTGCAAATCACAATAAAAACAACATTATGGCTGAATTTAATGAAATGCAAACGATCAAACGTCATTTCTTCGCAATGAGAAATGGAGCGGTTGCCGACAATATGCGCCGTCATGGAGCCAAATATAGAATAATTTTTGGACTGAATCTCCCACAAATCACCGAAATTGCGCACTCCACTCAACATAGTTGCCAATTGGCTGAGAAATTATGGCAAAACCAATCGACCCGCGAAAGCATGTTGATGGCACCTATGATTTATCCTCGTGAAAATTTTAATTTACAAACAGCGATACGTTGGATTAGTGAAATCCCATCTGCCGAGGTCGCCGACGTGCTTTGCCTTAAATTGTTACGCCACCTCGATTACGCATGGCAATTATCAACAACTTTTATCAATTCTCAAAAAAGCATGGAACGTTACACCGCATTAAGATTGATGTTTAATTTGTTGCCGGCTCACATTAATGATATAAAAAATTATGCCATTGAAGAAATGAAACATAACGAACCGTTAACATCGTTATTATGCCTACAAATCATAGATGAGATTGACTTTCTAAGCGAAGATTGCAATTTCAACAAAGAATAGGACCCGCGTTTTAACGTCTGCGTCGATTCATGTTTTCGCCTAACCACATTCCGCCCAATATCAATGCACAACCGGCTCCGCCTATTACCGATATTTGCTCGCCAAGAAACAGCACCGACGCGATAAGAGTCACAACCGGCGACAGATACATATAGTTTGATGCCTTAATGGCACCTAATTGTTTTACCGATTGCGCCCATAAAATATAAGCAAGCATTGAAGCAAAAGCCCCCAAAAACAACAAATTGCTCCACACCTCGCTTTTCAATAATATAGATGGGTGAGATACTTCGGGTTGAAACAGCATAAAAGGCAATGCCGTCAACACTCCATAAAAAAATGTTTTGCGAGATATAAACATTACTCCATAAATCGCATTTAATTTTTTAAGCACAAGACTGTAAATTGACCAACTTATAGCCGCCAATAACGACAGAATATCCCCCAATGGGTTCATTTTCACAACAAAACTGCTATTGAAAATCACACATGCAACGCCTATAAATGCGACAATCGACCCCAATACCGTTCCGCGTCCCGGTTTTTCATTCTTATATATCGACCACATCAAAAATGTGGTAATCAACGGAGATGTGGTTACAAGCAGCGAAACATTTGTGACAAAAGTATATTCAAGAGCCGTATTTTCGGCAATAAAATATATTGACCCGGCACATAAGCCACACACCATAAACAGAAATTCATCTCTAAACGAATTTGACCACAACCTTTCATGGCATGCAATCAATATCATTATATAAGCCAACACAAAGCGATATATATATATTTCTGTAGGAGAAAGCCCGTTATCTAACAATACTTTTGTTGACACAAACGACACCCCCCATGCTGTCACTGTAATCAATGCACCTACATGAGCTAAAATTGAGCCTGCTTTTTTGTTCGTTTTAAGTATCGCCATTTTTTCGCTATGAAAATTATGACAGCAAATTTAATTACAAATTCTCATATATCTAAAAATTTATCGGTATTTTATCTTAAACAATCTCGTGGAATTTATCGATATGCCCCCTATTAATTTTTAAGAATTTTTTTCAACTGCATATAATTTAAAGATTATTGAAGATAAACGCAAAATCATTTAAATAGGGCAATATTACTATCAATTTGCAAGCACAAAAGCAAAATACAATGAAAAAATGAAAGTTTTATCGAGTTTTTTGTATAAAACAGAAATTAATACTTATATTTGCGGTCGCATTTGCAAAACTATAGAATAAATTATACAAAATAAATATAAATCAATAAAACTATGTCAGTTGTAAAATTTTACAAAAAAGACCAACAAGTGCCCTTGGAAATGCATAAGGTGCGCGTGGTACAAAAATTGTTTTTACCAAATGTAGATGAACGTGTAGCGAATATTCGTGAAGCAGGAAATAACACATTCTTGTTGCAAAATAAAGATGTATTTATGGATATGCTCACCGACTCGGGTGTGAATGCTATGAGTGATAATCAAGTCGCCGCGTCAATGCAAGCCGATGACTCTTATGCCGGGTCTGAAACATATAATCGTCTGGTTTCGGCACTTAAAATAGTGTTCAAAACAGAATACTTTTTGCCAGCTCACCAAGGTCGTGCTTGCGAAAATATTCTTGCCGAATCATTTGTTAAACCCGGTGATGTTGTGCCAATGAACTTCCACTTTACCACTACAAAGGCACATATCACTCGCATGGGTGGTCGTGTTGAGGAATTAGTGACAAAAGAGGGTCTTGACCCCGACTATATACATCCATTTAAAGGTAATTTTGATATCGAACGCTTGAAGGCTCTTATTGCCGAAGTGGGTGCCGAACACATTCCATTTGTGCGTATCGAAGCAGGTACTAACCTCATTGGTGGTCAACCACTTTCAATGGAAAACATGCTTGAGGTAGCTAAAGTGTGTCGTGAAAATGGAATTATGTCGGTGCTTGACGCATCTCTTCTTCAAGACAACTTGTATTTCATTAAGACTCGCGAAGAAGCCGCTAAGGATATGTCGATTAAAGAAATCACTCACAAAATTGCCGATGCAATGGATCTCATATACTTCTCAAGTCGCAAGCTCGGTTTCTCTCGCGGGGGTGGTATTGTGTCGAACAACAATGACCTTATCTTGAAGATGAAAGAACTAATCCCATTGTTTGAAGGCTTCTTGACATACGGAGGTATGGAAGTTCGCGCTATGGAAGCTATGGCAGTAGGTCTTCTTGAAACTATGGACGAAGAAATTATCAACCAAGGTCCTCAATTTATTGAATATCTTGTGAAAGAACTCGATGAGTATGGAGTGCCTATGGTTAAACCCGCCGGAGGTCTTGGCGCACATATCAACGCCTCTGCATTTTTGCCTGATATGCCTCATGATCAATATCCTGCCGGAGCTCTTGCCGCCGCATTATATATAGCCGGAGGTATTCGTGGTATGGAACGTGGTTCTATTTCAGAACAACGCAATGAAGATGGCACTGAAAATTATGCCGAACTCGAATTGCTACGTTTGGCATGTCCTCGTCGTGTGTTCACCCTTTCTCAAATTAAGTATTGCGCCGACCGTGTGAAATGGTTGTATGACAATCGTCACCTTATTGGCGGTTTGAAATGGAAAGATGAACCCGAGGTATTGCGCTTCTTCTCAGGTCGCTTAGAGGCGATTGGCGATTGGCAAGACCGTCTTGCCGCCAAGTTCCGTGAAGATTTCGGCGACAGCCTATAAATGTATGATGGGGCTGTGTCAAAATCCTATTATAAACCCCTCCGGCACTCCATGCCACCTCCCCTAAGGGCAGGGGAGGAGTATCATCCTTAACACAACTTGCTCATTCCCAGAAGATAACGACATTGCTCCCCTGCCCTTAGGGGAGCTGTCGCGTAGCGACTGAGGGGTATAAAAACAATCGAGATGTGTCAAAATTCAAATAATGACACGTCTCCACCAACCATTTGATAATCATGCGGCTTTTTTCATAATATTAGAATCTTCTAACTCTCAATATTTCCGAAAAAAGTCGCTTTTTTATTTAGATTCTTCTAACAATTTACAATTTTAATTGTCTTAATGTATATAATATGATTATTTTTGCATCATAATTAATTACATTACCCTTAACAACATTAAATTTATGAAATTTCTTAAAATCACAGGCGTATTATTTTTAAGCGCAAGTTTATTGCTATCTACGGCATGTGCATCAATGACAAACACCGGCAAAGGTGCGGCTATTGGTGCCGGTGGCGGTGCAGCTCTCGGTGCCGGAATAGGGGCACTCATTGGCAAAGGTAAAGGCGCGGCTATTGGTGCCGGAATCGGTGCGGCTCTCGGAGCCGGAGCCGGAGTGTTGATTGGCAAGAAAATGGATAAACAGCAAGCCGAGCTCGAAGCTCAATTGGCAAACTCAGCCAAAGTTGAAGAAGTAACCGATGTTAATGGTTACCAAGGTATCAAAGTGACATTTGACAATGGCATACTTTTCCCTACAAACGGTTCAACACTAAACAACTCGGCAAAAAACAACTTGACAAATTTCGCGGCATCACTCAAAAGCAATCCCGATACCAACGTGCAAATTTATGGATTTACCGACAACACCGGTTCTTATTCGGTAAATGAAAAAGTTTCTACACAACGAGCCGAGTCGGTTCGCAATTACCTGTTAAACAGCGGTGTTCCATCAAGTCGTCTCACTGCAAAAGGATTGCCTATGGACTATTATATCGCCGACAACTCAACAGCCGACGGTAGGGCACAAAACCGCCGTGTGGAAATATACATTACAGCCAACGACAAAATGATTGAACAAGCCAATTCAGGCACATTGAAATAACAATTCTATATATTTCAACTGCTAAAATTGAGGGGTGTGTCAAATCTTTTAATTTTGACACGCCCCTCCTTGTTTTTGCTATTCTCCCACCGAGAGTTTTAACAGAATGAACAGGAGCATTGTGAATTATAAATTGTGCATTGTTCTATCCCCCTCCGGCTCTGCGAGCCTCGTCCCCCTTTCATTCAAAAAGGGGACAGTTTAGGTGCTAAACACCTTGATTTTTGGTATAAAACTTTCAATACTTAAAATTTGTTAAAATCTCTCTCTTAATAAGAGAGAATCACTTCACAAAAGTAATTAAAAATCAAACGTTTACAAAATATAACTCATAAAAAATAGCAACAAGATAAATAATTTCGTTGCAAGTCGTTGCATTCTGTTATGACTTACAAAGTTGGTTTACAGTCATTTAAGGTAATTGCATCTCTCTCTTATTAAAACTGAGGACATAATTTCATAACTAATCATCTTATAATCAACTATAAACCAATAATATACCTATTTAAAATGAAAAAGTACAATTTATTATTAAAAGCTTTTGTCATTATTGTGGCAATGCTTTCCATTGGGTTTTCAGCTTTCGCCAACCAAGATTTTGAGTTTGATGGCATTTGGTACAAATATCTTGACAAAGACGCTAAAACTGTTGCTGTTGCAATCTGTTCTCCATTCTCTGATGAAGAATATCAAGGTCGTATTGTAATACCATCTTCTGTTAGTGATGATAGCACAATATATACTGTAACCGAAATTGACAATGTGGCATTCCATGAGTGTATCAATCTTACATCTATAACAATCCCTAATTCCATAACAAAGATTGGCAATAAAGCATTCTATGGTTGCTCGGGGTTGACCTCGGTAACTATCCCCAATTCTGTGACAAAGATTGGCGACGAGGCGTTCGCAGGATGCTCCAGATTGAGCAATATAACAATCCCCGATTCAGTTACATCTATTGGTGGCAATGCGTTTAGGAATTGTATTGGTTTAACTGATGTTTACTATAATGCTGTTAATTGCATTGATATTGGGCGTAGATATTATGCGGATGGTTCTTATAGTTTTTATCCAATATTTAGCGACTGTTCTTCTTTAAAAACTTTAAATATCGGAAAAAATGTAACTAATATTCCTTATAATGCGTTTAGCGATTGTAAAAATGTGACAACAATTAATTTCAATGCTGAAAATTGTGCAAGTTGTCGTTTTGGGAACGGTCGCACGGCATTAAAAAATTTAAAAATTAGTTATTCTGTAAAAACGATTCCTAATTATGCGTTTCAAGATTGTGCCAGCTTGACCGAGGTTAATATTCCCAATTCAGTAACATCTATAGGAAGTGAGGCTTTTGCAATTTGCTCCGGATTAACGGAGGTGGCTATCGGTGATTATGTGACTACGATTGGCAACAATGCGTTCAGTGGTTGCTCCGGGCTGACCGAGGTTAATATTCCCAATTCAGTAACATCTATAGGAAGTGGGGCTTTTGCAAATTGCTCCGGGCTGACCGAGGTTAATATCTCTGACTTATCCGCATGGTGCAAAATCGTTTTTTATAACTCCTCTGCTAATCCTCTTTATTATGCACATCATCTATATTTAAATGGTGAGGAAATAACAGATTTGGTTATCCCTGATGATATTACTGAAATTAAAAATTATGTGTTCAGTGGTTGCTCTGGATTGACATCAGTAACAATCGGTGATTCTGTAACATCGATTGGTGAAAGTGCGTTCTATGGCTGCTCGGGGCTGACCGAAATAAAAATACCTGATTCCGTAACAGAGATAGGGGGACTAGTGTTTTTTGGCTGTACAGCTCTTAAAAAAGTTACTATTGGTAATTCCATAACTAAAATAGGTACTAGTACATTTGGTAATTGTAAGAACTTAAATTATGTAAATATCTTTGATTTATCGGCATGGTTAAATATTAATTTTGATAATGATAGTGCCAACCCATTATATTATGGTGGCTATATGTATTTGAATGATTCTAAGATTAAAACCTTGATTATCCCGGAAGGCGTTACCGAAGTAAAACAATATGCTTTTTATAATTGGAGAGAATTAACATCAATTAAATTGCCTAATTCAGTAACCAAGATTGGTGCCTACGCATTTTCTGGGTGTACGGGCTTGACGGAATTTGTAATTCCTGATTCGGTAACTGAAATCGGGGAACAGTTGTTTTGGGGTTGTAAAAATTTAGGCAATGTAATTATTGGTAATTCCATAAAAATAATACCAGATTATGCATTTGCGGCTTGTGGCTTGACAGAAATTAGCATACCCAATTCAGTGTCAACAATAGGCAGTGGAACTTTTCACAATTGCCGCAATTTGGCAAAAGTAAATATTGGTAAATCTGTAAAGAAGATTAGCATTGACGCATTCCATTTTTGTGAGAACTTGACTTCAATTATCATCAATAAAGATAATAGTGTATATGATTCACGGAATAATTGTAATGCACTAATTGAAACGTCAACAAATAAACTTATTATTGGATGTGGAAATACTCATATTCCTAACTCAGTGACTACGATTGGTAACCATGCGTTCGAATACTGCACCGGCTTGACCTCCGTAACCATCCCAAATTCCGTGACTGAGATTGGCAACTATGCGTTCGAATACTGCACCGGCTTGACCTCCGTAACCATCCCAAATTCCGTGACTGAGATTGGCAACTATGCGTTCGAATACTGCACCGGCTTGACCTCAATAACCATTCCCAATTCTTCAATTGGCAGATATACTTTTCATGGTTGTACGGCTTTGACTGATATAATAATAGGAGATTCTGTCACTAAAATAGGACGTGATGCATTCTATAATACAGGGTGGTATAACAATCACCCCGAAGATATATTATACTTGAAGAATTGTTGTTTAGGGTATAAAGGTGAACGACCAATAAAATTATCAATTAAAAAAGGGACCCGTTTAGTTGCGGATTATGCGTTTGGATATTGTTGGGATATTGAAGAAGTTGTAACGTTAAATTTTATTCCACCTATTTGTGGTGATAATAGTTTCGTTTATAATGCTCAACCTATATTGAAAGTCCCTGCCGGAGCAAAGGAGGCTTATTCCGCAGCTGAAGGGTGGAGCCAATTTACAAATATCATTGAAATTGCGACCGTAGAGGTTTCAACTCAAGGCGATAATGCAACATTTGAGATTCCAACTGCCGTTGACGCTGTAAAATATACGGTAAAAGTATATTCTGATGCCGAAATGACACAATTGATTGCTACAGCCAATTATGATGCCGATGGTAAAATCATGCCTATGTCAACCTCTCTTGAATTGTCGATTGACGGCTTTGCCGATGGCACATATTACTATAGCGTGTCGGCACTATCGGAAAATGGAGTGGAATTGGAAAATCACACCGGAGAATTTGTCATTAATGTGGCAACCGGTATAGGAAATGCTTCTATTGAAAACAAAACAACTGAGGTGGCACGCTATGATATTTACGGGCGATTGCTCTCGAAACCAACTAAAGGCGTCAATATCGTAAAAATGAGCGACGGAACCACAAAGAAATTAATAATTAAAAATTAAAAGTTAATAATTTAAAAGAAAAACCTTAATCTTTTTTATAAGGCAGGAGGTGGGGCAAGATTCAATAAACGCCCCACCTCCATTATTTTTATTTCGACCGGTTAAGCCGATTTGTTTTGCACACACGCCAACCGACTAATCAAGTCATTGCCCAATGCTGTTTTATCGGCAATATGTTCATGAATCATTTTCACAAACGGGTCGCATTCAAATTCACCTCTCACTTGCTCAAAGTCATAGTCTTTACATTGGGCTGTAGTGGCATCTATACCAAACCCCACTCTCGACACCATTGAAAATTCCTTGCGGGCATCTTCATAAAGCAACCGGTCAAGAGCCACAACACTGTCGTTCCAACGAGTCACTATTTCCACTATGTCACCTGTAGTGAGTTCGCCACACTCTTTGCCCCACCACGTTTTGAAGTTTTCGGCAACCCAATTCCACTCCATATTATAATAATGGAGATGAATTTCACGCAATCGGGTATTTATATCTTCCACATCGCATATCACACCATTGACTATATCGTCACAAAGACGCACTATCTCTGTTTTTGGAGCAATCAGTCCGCAAACGTCAACCCATTCGCCCTCACCTGCCGATGCTGTAGTGGCAAGGATATTTCGCAACTGTGCATCATCAATATTCTCAGCGTTTTTGAGGCGGCTTATTACCGAATTTCCCATAAACTTGTCTATCGCCAACCTATAATATCTTATCCCTTTTTCCAACGCTGCGGCTTCAATCTGCATTCCATGATATGAATATACATTGGCAGTCGAGCCCGATGTTTCCTTTATGCGATTAAGCAATTCCACTCCATCAATCATTTTTGAAACAGTGTATGGACTTAGCAGATTAAAATTTATTTGGTCTAAACGGTCATAGTCGGTGCGACGATCACGCAATTTCCACTTGCGGCTGTCGCGTATTGTACCTACGCTTTTGAGGTTCACCCCCGGCACAAGACATGTGCGTCCCGAGTTTTCCACGAGATAAGAGAATGGCAAACGCGAGGTGTCGGGGTGATCTACATGCCGCCCCATCACAAGAGAAAACGCACCAATATGAGCCGGCCAAAGGATATAAGAGTCGCTTGTGGTTTTTGACCCTCTTTCCACTATACCTTGATGAATGGGACCAAGTTTATACATGTGGTTGCTTTGATTGGAACCGGAACCGGCATTCAGAAATGAGAACATACCGGCAATAAGAAGACTCGATTTGTGCATCGTAACGGTATAAGGGCCACAAAACACCGCTGCCGCTTCGCCATTTTCGCATGTACAGTTGGCAAAAAACAATGAATCGTGAGCCGAGAACAGATGTTGCACTTTTGTGGCTTGTCCCACAAACACCCGCGACAATACCGCACCGCTATCGATATACGCACCCGATGCAAAAATAAAGTCAGATGCAATAACATTAACCCCTACCTTTACCGGAGCCGATTTCGTTGATGCTATTGTGCCATTATCTAATCGCGACACCCCTTCAAGATGAGCGCACTCCCCTATTTTGACATTTGTTATAGTTCCACAATTTATAATCACAGCACCGGGTCTGATTGCCCCCCTTTCGCTACGTTTTGCATTAACATATCGTGCTATAATATCTCTAAGCGCATCGACCAACTGCGGTTGGTGTTTATACATAGCGACAAAGTATGCCACATGCGCCGACAATCTATCATATATAGGCACTTCACGCCCACCGGTTTCATTCAACACCGACACTTCCACACCATTGCCAAATGAGGTGTAACCTGTTACAGATATTCGGTTGACGTTTTCAATCAGCACCCCGTCGGCAATATCATAATTGGCAATATAATTGGCAGTTTTTGCAATATACACATTGTCGCCGATTGTGCAATTGCGTATCGTTGCATCATATATGCCACTTTGATAAATCACATTGTTATCCCGGCAGAATGTTCCGTTAGTGGAACCTAAACGTATCACTCCCGAGAATTTAACATTTCGATAATTTTGAGGATTAAAATCATTTGACACCTCTATGCGTCCCCATGTGTCACATTCACACCCTCGCGACTTGAGCACCTTTATCTCAGTCGCAGTTAATTTGCGATAATTCATAAATTTACACTAAACAATAAATAAAAATTTGGTTATGATAAGAGACTTTTTAGTCTCTGCAATAATATTTGGAATAATTTGGAATAAAAGATTGGGTAGTAGAGTCGCTTACGACTCGCTATCCCAATCTTCTTGGTCGTATGTTTGGAAGAGAAAATCGTTATAAGGGAAACGAGAGAGATGAATCTCTTTAGCCTTAGCATAGATTTTCGCCTTCAATTCATCAATATTTATTTGTTTTTTCGCCGAAATAAACACGCAATCATCATGCATTTTGCTCATCCATGTTGCCTTTAATTCATCGAGCGAAATGTTTTCGCGAGTGCGAGGAGTGAGGTCATCTTCATCTTTTGGAGTATAAGTAAATGCATCAACCTTATTAAACACCATTATCATGGGTTTATCTCCACTGCCACATATCTCTTGCAAGGTCTTGTTCACCACCTCTACCTGTTCCTCAAATTGCGGATGACTAATATCCACTACATGAAGCAACACATCAGCCTCACGCACCTCATCGAGTGTTGATTTAAACGACTCGACCAAGTGTGTGGGAAGTTTACGGATAAACCCTACAGTGTCGGTCAACAAAAATGGGAGGTTCTCAATAATCACTTTGCGCACAGTCGTATCGAGTGTCGCAAACAATTTATTTTCGGCAAAAACATCACTTTTGCTCAATAGGTTCATGAGGGTTGATTTACCCACGTTGGTATATCCCACAAGAGCCACGCGAGTGAGCTTGCCACGATTTTTGCGTTGAATAGACTTTTGTTTGTCAATGCTCTTAAGTTCGGCTTTTAAGCGTGCTATTTTGTCAAGGATTATACGGCGGTCGGTTTCAATCTGAGTTTCACCCGGTCCACGCATACCGATACCCCCACGTTGACGCTCCAAGTGAGTCCACATGCGGGTTAATCGGGGCAAAAGATATTGATATTGAGCCAACTCCACTTGCGTTTTAGCGTTGGCTGTTTGGGCGCGTTTTGCAAAAATGTCGAGAATAAGACTTGTTCTATCAAGAATTTTCACTTGCAATTCGCGCTCAATTATTGACACCTGTTTGGTTGATAGGTCATCATCAAAAATCGCCATACCAATTTCATTTTCTTCCACAAACTGCTTAATCTCCTCAAGTTTACCTTTCCCAACAAAAGTAGCAGTATTGGGGTGGTCGAGACGTTGAAGGAACTTTTTTACAGTAACCGCACCTGCCGTATCGGCAAGAAATGCCAACTCATCGAGATACTCATTAGCCTTTGCCTCACCTTGTTGAGGAGTGATAAGAGCTACGAGCACCGCTTTTTCGCTTGTTTCTTTGCTTAATATTAAATCTTTCATTTCACCGGCAAAGATAGTTATTACAATTCATAATTGCATAATTCTTTACCAAGAAAAGCGACAAAACACACTCTATTAATATATTATTTAGATTGATTTTCGCAATTTTGTTAAAAATTTCTCTCAACACCTTAACAATAATGAAAAGATGAGGAGAAAGATATTTGACATAATGAATTTCATTCGCAACAATCCCAACGAATTTCCTGAGTGGCACAACTCCGACACGGCAAAACTATTTTCGCCACCTGTATTTGTAAACAAAAAAGAAAATAAAGGCTATTGGTTCTGAAAAATATCGCTATTTTTCTTGCATAGATGTAACTTATAAATTACCTTTGCGACATGAAAGTCAGAGAAGTAGTAACTTATAAGCATTATTTTGAAGAATTTTTTGCCGCTCAAAATCAAAAGGTTCGAGATAAGATAATCAAAATATTAAGCATTATAGAAACGATTGAGCGTGTTCCTGTTCAATATCTTAAATTTATTGAGGGAACAAACGGACTTTTTGAAGTCAGAGTACAATTAGGTTCTAACATTTTTAGAATTTTTTGTTTCTTTGACGGCAACAAATTTGTTGTACTATTGTCAGGCTTTCAAAAGAAAACGCAAAAAACACCATCGGGTGAAATTGAACGAGCTGTTAAATTGATGAACGAATATTATAAAGAAAAGGAGGAAGATAAATGAAAAATACTAAATCATTAGACCAACTTAAAACGCAATATTACGGCGAAGTTGGTACTCCGGAAAGAGATAGAATTGAACGCGAACTTGAAGCGTTGCGTATTGGTTTCAAACTTCGTTCTGCAAGAGAACAACAATGTCTCACACAGGAAGAAGTGGCAAAGCGTATTAATAAGAAACGCACCTTTATTTCAAAGGTTGAAACTGATGGCGAAAATATTACTCTAAAAACATTGTTTGATGTAGTTGAACGTGGGTTAGGTGGTCGCCTAAAAATCAGTGTTGAGTTCTAATTATGGCTACCATTATAAAACGGTCAGAATGTGATTTTCAACCAAACCTCAACAAAATAGATGGTTTTCGCTTACTGACAGATATGTCGAGAAGTGCGAAAGGAATTAATCCTAAGTACCTCAATTTTGATATACGGCAATTAAACCCGAAACAATATAATGCAGCATATCATTTTCATCGGTATGCTGAAGAATTATTTGTGATATTATCAGGAACTTCAACTTTGCGAACCCCAAAAGGATTGGAAGTAGTAGAAGCGGGCGACCTTATCTTTTTTGAGTCCGGCGAACAAGGAGCCCATCAATTATATAATCATAGCGACGCTCCATGCGTATTTTTAGATATGCGTTCTTATATTGGGCATGATGTGTGTGAATATCCCGATTCAGACAAAATAATAATTGTCCCAAATGGAGAAACATTCAAAAGAAGTGAACAACACGCATATTTTGAGGGTGAAACAAACATTGATTCTATATGGGAGAATTTACGCAATAAATTTCATCAGTAATTTTTTGTCTTTTACGCATAGAGAATGTTACTGCACCTGTGGTGTGGCAACATTCTTTTTGATTTGTAGTCTTGTTGTATTTTTGTGAGGTCAATCAATTTCATTGTGCCTCGTGGTTGCACAAACTAGCCTCGGTGATGTGATTGTTGCTCTTAAAATTGAAAACAATAACAGAATAAACGCTATTGGTTTTGAAAAGCACAACCTATAAGTTGTATATGTCGAATTTTTGTTTTACCTTTGCTCCAAAATAATCAAGATATGACTTTTGACGATATAACCGGTGATGGTCGCCTTTGGGCAGTCAGATATGATGGAGCAACAGATAATGAATTGTTTCGTCTGTTTGATCAGTGGAATGATGTAATGTGGTTGCGTAATTTTTTCAAAGAAAACATTAACGACCTCAGTGCATATTTCAAAATCACCGACATCAATCAGGCTATTACCGACACCATTGACGACAGTGAAGTACTTGAAGGAGTAATACTTGATATTTCGCCTGAAGCCGACCTTGATTTGATTTTTCGCCCATTAAGCAATAATCGTACTATTGCTGAAATGTTGGAGAAAATGAAAGCTCGTGGAGAGAGAACAAATCGCCATGATTCTTGGTTAAGAATATATGCAATTCGTCTTGCTGATGGTAAGTATATCATCACAGGTGGTGCTATAAAACTTACTGCAACAATGCAAGAACGACCACACACTCAAGTCGAACTTGATAAAATAGAAAAAGTGCGTCGTTTCTTACTTGACGAGGGCATTGTTGACGACGATGGTTTTATCGATTATATTAGTGAACTATAAAACATACGGATATGGATAATACATTAAACAGACTTCGACAACATCAATCAGCCACTCCTTCAAGATGGCGAGAGGAGGCTGAAAAGAGAAAAGCGAACAAGGAATGGCTTCGCTACTCTCAAAATATCGCAATGCGTATGCTTGATAAAATGGATGCCGATGGGATTACGCAAAAGCAATTAGCAGAGCGTATGGGTTGCAGTCAGCAATATGTGTCTAAAATTCTGAAAGGGTGTGAAAATCTTTCACTTGAAACTATGGCAAAAATAGAATGTACCTTAGGCATTACTGTTATGCAATGTGAATTAGCAGACTAATTCTTGTCTTTTACGCATAGAGAATGTTACCATACATTTGCTACGCACAAGTTGGGCTGCACTCGGCATAATTGAAGTGAACTTCATTCTGCTTTCGTTGGCACCAACAGTCGTGGTATAGTAACATTTTTATGAAAACAATCAATCTCACTGTGCCTCGTGGTTGGCACAATGAGATGATAAACAACTGCGATCCTATTCGGTAGTGTGAAATAGGATTCTTTGAGCTGAAAACCTTGGTAGTGAGTTTCAAGGGATAATATCGGAAGCTTTTGATAAAAAAGATTGAAAAATTTGGTGCGAGTAAACTTTTTAGTTAACTTTGCCGTTGTAAAAATGGATATATGGCTAAGCGTGAAATAAAATTCTACAAGCATTATTTCAACGAGTTCTATGTAGCACAGACCTAAGGTCAGAAAAAAGATTGCACAAACATTGGTTTGGTTGCAAACTTTAGATAGATTGCCTGTTACCATACTTAAGAGTATAGAGGGCAAAAAAGGATTTTTTGAAATTAGTGTTGAATTTGGTGGCGATATATTCCGTGTATTCTGCTGCTTCGATGAAGGTTCTTTAGTTATCCTTTTCAATGGATTTCAAAAGAAAACTCAAAAAACTCCTTCGGGTGAAATCGAAAAGGCAGAAAGATTAATGAAAGAATATTTTGAATCTAAAGACGCAAAATAAAGAGTATTATGGAAGAAGGAAAAAAAGAAGCCCTAATGAATTGTAGCAGTCTTGATGAACTTCTCAATATTGAGTTTGGTGAAATTGGGACTCCTTCTCGTGATGTGTTTGATAAGGAGACTGAGGCATTCTGTCTTGCTCAAACTCTTAAAGAAGAACGCAAGCGTGCCGGACTTACTCAGCAAGAACTTGCTGACAGAATTGGAACAAAAAAAACTTATATCTCACGACTTGAAAATGGTAAAGCTGATATTCAATTAAGTACTCTTTTCCGCATTTTTGAGGGATTAGGTCGTCGTGTAAGTTTGACTATTTCTTAATATAATATATCCTATGAGTAAGAAATTTGTTATATCAACTATTATCATTTGCATTGTAATTGCTATCGTTTTCGATTGTCTGATTGAAGTACCTAATAAATGGGCTGATGGTGCAATAATAGGATGTGCAATAGCGACAGGGATTATAGTCGTTAGTTATTTGTCTAGTAGAAATAAGAAAGATAAATAGTAATTCAGAGAAATTAAAGCTCGCTCATTTGAGTGGGCTTTTTTTGTCTTTTGGTGGGCGAAGTTTCTACCACGCTTAATTCTTTCTTATTTAATTGAATCATTATTGAATACTTTAGTTTTCGATTCTTTGTTGTATCTTTGTGATTGGATAAAATATGGAAATAAACTATGAAATATTTTTTGTCTTTTGTCAGTGAGCCTCGAGCATAAGCCCTTTCGAGACGATGTATACCTTTGTTCCTATTGTAAGCATCCTTGCGAGCTCGATCTTCAGTATAACCCACAAGCAAACGTCTGCCACCTCCTTTGTCATATTCTACCATATTGCAGTTTATTTTCGGCTGACTCAGTATCCATTCTTTTACTTTGGCACTCTCGTTCTTTATCCTTGCTCCGATGATATATTTGTAACCAAGATGTTCGAGTTCTGCAATATTGGCGCTATTCATCAATCCCGAGTCTGCTACTACAATAAAGTCCTCTAAATTATATTTCTTTACAAATTCATTTACGATAGGTAACATTGTATGTCCCTCATATTTATTCCCCTCGTGAATACAATATGCCAAAGGATAGCCACCGATACAAACCAATAACCCGAGTATTATTTGAGGATTGCTATGTCGACCTTCTTTGGAAAATCCTGTTTTATGCAAATCATCTTCATAATCAGCCTTAAAATAAAGAGTTGTAACATCGTAAAACAACACTCCAATATATCCTCCAAGAATCTCCGTTGTGAGAGAAACACTGATATCTTGCACAATATCATGCTGATTATCGCTTAATCGGTCAAGATAGCGATAAATCTTTGAGAGACTGACATCATCATCAAAATGATTTTTCAGATATTCAACAGTGGCTGCCTTGCTTGATGGATACGAAAGGCGGGCTTTTACAAGCTTGCGAAAAATATCATCTTCAATTCGATTAAAACCAATATTATCAAATACCCTATCAAGAATAAGGTCGCAGCCATTGATTGAAATATTTGTGATATTGATAGTACTTGTTCTACCGACAATCGTTATTCGTTACATTCATTCAGCCGCTCTCCAAATAAATCAAGTTGAGGCTGACGACGTCTTTTCTTGTGCTCTATCCAATCTCGTGCTTTTTCTTCAAAAACACAAACTTCAGTTTGACTTTTTGCAATGCCAATCGTAATAAGTTCTGTGTATCTACCTTTACTCTTTTCTGCAACTACTACACTTATTGTCCCATATCTATTCTTCTTTCGTTTGATATACATAAAAACAAGCTTGCGTACCCCAAAATCAGGGTACGCAAAATTACAAAATATTGTGTCTCAGACAAATAAAAATTTAGTTACTTTTCAGTGACGAAGTCAGGAGTTAATAAAAACCAATAAATATATTACATCAAGTCACATTATCTACTTTTTCTATATTTTGTGTGTAAATTATTGTTTATATTCTTCGTTTAACTGCGAAACGAATTGTTTCACACCTTGCATATCGGTAGCCGAAAAAAGAGACATCATAGTATCTCCCCCACCTTGTCCGACAAGAACGACTAATACATTATCAACAGAATCGTTGGGCGAAATGTAGATACGATAAATCAATCGTTCATCACTTATTTCAAATGCCAACCATTCTTCAGGAAGATTTGACAATAACTCAATAATATCTTCGCGAAGGGACGAATTAGGATGAGCACAAGTTGTTACAGTTCCAAAACTCTCAGGAAATCCGCCTACTGGTCTTTCCACTATTTCAAAACGTTCCATCTGGAGCGTTTTATTAAATACTTCGTTCAAAGACATGCTATTTCTACATGCCACGCAAAAAAATAATATACCGAAATAAAATATCAAACGTATCACATTCATCAATTTAACAATTTAATTAGGACTCTATTAATTCATATTGAGCATATTCAGGAAACATTTTATCCAAAATATCATCAAACTTTCGCCGCATATCAGGAGTAATATATTTTAACATTTTTTTACTAGCTCCACCAACAACTTGTTTTTAGAATTTTCAATACTATAATCTAATTTATTATTTATCATTTTTTTTAATCCATCAAAAACATCCGTTTTAATCAATTTTCGTCCATCTTCTGTTATATTCTCTAATAAAGACCGAAATGCACTAAGATACCCTTCTGAACAACTTTCGAAAAAGTTAGAATTTTCATCAATATCTGCATAATAAAACATACTACATCTCTCTACAATGCTATTCGCATAAATTTCTGATATTTCTGAGATATCCATGTGGCACCACATACATAAGTTATTTAAACTTTGTAAAAAGTTATCAACAAAATAAGGGATTTTCGAATAACATCCAACTAAATTATTTAAGTCATGAAGTATCTTATGCAATCGTTCACTAAAAAACGCAGCTATATCAACACTTACTTCATGAGCAGTTTTCTCTAATACTATATTCGCAATTTCCCTTATTTTATATTTAATCATAAACGGATCTGTAATTGTTCGATATAATGTTTGAATTTTTTGCCACGAAAAAATAGATTCTAAACAATTTTGATATTTATTTATAATCTCTATCTTAAATGTAACAAAATCACTGCTTATAAATATTGACTCTATTCTTTGACATATTAGGGTTTTATATGATTCTAATATTATTTTTTCAATCAAATGTCTGTCGTCCATTCTATCACTTAATTTTGATAAGCGTATTAATAATGGGACATCAATATAAAGGGATTCTGTTTTCTTGTCTATTTGACATATTTGATCTAACGAATAGAACTCTTTCCCATGGAATTTTGCAAGAATAGTTAATAATAAGGACACCTCTTCTTTAATATCTTCACATTTAACCAATGTTAATATTAATATATTTATCTTATTGATAAACTTGCAATAAAGTTCCGAGAGTAAAGTCGCTTTTCTTATATCATTCTGAATATCAACGTCAGTAAATACATTTTTGCAAATTGCTATAATATGTTCTATTTGATCTTTAATGTCTATTTTATCCCTAATTACCCTTAGTATTCCTATCTTATAAAGAGCATATCCTAACTTCTGTTCGACTGTGTTCTGTGCAATAATATAATCCCACGAAAACAGTCTCTTTCTTACTATACCTATTAATTGTTCTGTTAGTGTATTATTGTTACCTGATACAATTTCTATCAATTCTAATATAGAATCTATATCATCTTTATCCAATAATTTGTCATTAATATTTTGAATGGATTCAAACTTAACATTCTTTTTTTCATACGACGTTGATAACTTTGTCATTATACGTCTTTCTTCAATGAACAGTTGACGGTCTATGATATCTAATCCGTCGAACTTATTGTTTATATTTTTCAAATAATTGACAATCTTTGCGTTTTTATCTAATGATAAGAAACTTATCACTATGTAACTAATATCAATAGTTATTTTGCTGATTGTAAACTGCAACCGTTTTAACAATATACGCTCTATCAGTTCTTCATAAAGGAATTCGCCATTAAATGACAAGTTTATTAATTGAAGGTTCCCTATTTCCCTATAAGCCGCATTATTATGATGCAATAACCAATTAAAATAAGCTGAAGGTATATTTAAGTTTAATTGCAAACCTCGTCCATTATCTGAATTTAACAAATCCAAAAGCATACTTTCCCACTGAATTATAATATCATTATATACTTTTGGCAATGATTTCTTTATTTCAGATACAACTTCGCCAAAATATGATATTGTTTGAGTCTTTGCACATTCCGTCAATAATCTTTCTCCTAATATTGAACAGAAATAATTTTCCAAATTAAAATCTTTTACAATTATTTCATCACTTGCTTCGGGCAGAGGTGATGAATCCAATCGTATATATAATATTTTCTTCATAATTTATAAATCACCCAACCACTCAATTGGGATAAAGTTATATTTACAGTCCTCCTCCCAAAATTCGTCACGACTTCTAACACAAACCATTCCATCATGAGGATAATAATGGAGAAAAAAACCATTAAAAAAAACAGTATTACCTTTTTCATTTACTAAGCCTCTATGACTTCCTACTTTGACATAAGCCCAACCTTCGTGAAAAGAGATTGCGTAATCATATATACACGGAATTATTTGCTTCCCATCTTTATTAATAAGACCATATTTTTCACTTTTTTTTACCCAAACAAATCCATTTTTAAATTCATCATCAATATCTTCTTTTTCATATATACACGGAATAATTTGCTTTCCATTTTTATTAATAAAACCAAACTTTCCATTCATCTCAACCTTTGCCATTCCTTCCGAATAACTAAATAAAGAATCATATACAAAGGGGATTATTTCATTTCCATACTTATCAATAAAACCAAACTTTCCATTCATCTTAACCTTTGCCATTCCTTCCGAATAACTAGATATAAAATCATATACAAAGGGGGTTATTTCATTTCCATACTTATCAATAACACCAAAATACTCACCCAATTCATTCGCAAATCTTTCTTTTTCCGACTGGGGATTTTTGTATATTTCCCTATTTTTGGTTACGATAGCTAACCCTTCAGAAAACGGGTAAACAACATCTTTATATTTACAATGAATTATTTCTTTACCTTCTTTATTTATGAAACCGCATTTTCCATTATCTTTATTTTTCACTGCAATAAGACCTTCCGAGGGACGACAAATTGGACGATAAACTCCCAGCATTATTTCATTCCCGCTCTTATCTATTATTTTTTCGTCCATGAATATTAACCCGGAATTAAAATCCATAGCTTTAAAATATTTAAATGGAATTACTTTATCCCCCTTTTTATCTATATACCCCCAATGAGTTTTCTTAACTGCAGCTAATCCTTCTGAGAACGAGCTTGCGTCATCGAATATATTTGGTATAATTAAATTTCTTTTTTTGTCTATGAAGCCCCATTTCTCTTTGATTTTCACAGCTGCAACCCCCTCTGCAAAATTCCTGACATCACTATATGGAAAAGACCCCAGTTTAATCTTTTCGCATGTTTGACTCCCTATACATCGACTTATACTCTCCATAAATCTTGAATTCGCCACAAAGATTTCTACAGAAAACATTATACTTTGCGACTCATTCTCAATCCTTGCTAAATGGAAACGCATTTTCCTCAAAAGAGACATTTCTATTATTTCTCGATATAAACACTCCTTAGGTATATCTATAAACAATTTATTAATATTTTCCAATGACAATCTTTTATATAAATCATTGTATTTGTTTCGTAACCATTCAGCATATGAAGAAGGTATAATTATGCTAAACACTTCATCTTCATTAAAAAGATGTATTACATTTAATAAATTTATAAGGATTTCATGAATTTGACAAACAATTTCTCTATAAGCCTCCCTATCAACTTTTTCAAAATCCGTTATCAATTTACCTGGGTAAAGCATTGTTCCTGACATCCCGGTTTCTGCAAGCAACTGTTCACCCAATAATGTACAGAAATAATTTTCCAAATTAAAATCTTTTACAATTATTTCATCACTTGCTTCGGGCAGAGGTGTTGAATCCAATCGTATATACAAAATTTTACCCATGCTGTTTTATTTTGTTTGTTGTAAATCAAATAATTTCTGGAACAATTCTCTTTTCAACCATCTAAATTTTTCATTAGTATCATCCATATTATTAAGCAAGCTTTCAAAAAATGGGATATCATCTAATGTCATACAATCTCCATACAAACATTCCTCAATAATCTTATCGAAATTATCATCTTCAATTTTATAATTTTTTCGAGCATAATCACGCAATAATCTTTCTACAACTTCGCTCGAAGATGTTTCTGATAATTCCAATGTTTTTTTTATTACTTCAAATTGAGCTTCTCGAATACCATCTATCGCCTTCAGTTCACATTCCTCTTGACTCAAGAAACGATAAGAACGTTCATATTCATCAGCCAACGATTGTCGTAAATCTTTGTTTTTATATAGTTTTGGGAAGTGTGATTTAAATAAATTTGGCAATAATGGATTCACATCAACTGAACGCAAATGATGAATATCGGCCAACGCCGCCAAGTTAAATCCGATATGTGCTGATAAATAATCAGCCAGTGGCGCTAAATCTTGTAATGGCTCAACGGCAAATATATTATAGATTCCCAATGCCTCTATTTCTGTCAATCTATTTTCTTGAATGCGCTGTTCAATATGTAATGCCTGAAATAAATCGATATTTCTCTTTAAAATTTCTCGTTTGCTTTTGAACCCATAAGCATTGGCATCTAACAAATCGTCTATTTCTTCAATTGCATCTAAAGCTTTCAATGAACGATCGTAAACGGCACAAGCCAACGCTATGTCTATATTCATAGGGAAACTCAACTCTGTGCGGTGATGATCGGTAGAGTTATAACCAATACCCCATGTAGAAAACATTAACCGGAATGTTGATCCATCAAAACGAGGCTCGATAACTACGCATGGAACATCCTTCAAAAAGAAATGCAAAGTCTCGCTGGCATGCATCCCCGGATTAGATTTATCACTCCATGCTGTTGGAAAAAACACAACAGGATGGTCTCCACGACGATTATAATGCTGAGTAAAAAAACTCTCTATACGTTGATAAACCGTATCCCAAATTTGTTTACTTAAAATCTCTCTATTTCTAATCTTTGAATCAACATGTACTGGTGCGACAAATATATTCAAAGCCTCCGGGTGAAGTCTTACATCTTTTAGCTCTTCAAATACTTGTTCTATCGATGTAGTTTGGTCTCCATCTCTTGTTGAAAATCGCAATAACGATGAAATCGAACGAGAACGATTTCTTAATAACACCAAAGGAGAAACATTAAGTGGATAAGTTTTCAATGCGTCTTGGACCAAATGATCTTGCAACAAGTTATGAGCATTTTCTTGTGCTAACATTATTTGTGTCTGGCGAGTTGCTTGAGCTTGAAATAAGGCAATTTCCCTACTATTATTTATATTCTGTTCTGCTAAATATTTTTGGAGCTTTTCTCTTTGCTTTTCCAAGTTTTCCTGAAAATGCATACGTTTAGATTCAATGCGTTCCTGAAAATCCATCCGTTGTTCTTCCTGTTCTTTTTGCCACTTTTTTTGTTCTCTAAAAAGTTTACCTTGCGGAGTGCGACTAAAAGGGACACAATAATCTATTAATTTAGAAACAACTATTCCACCCCCAATACTTCCCAGTCCTAACATTCCTAATAAATCCATAATTGTCTATTTTTTTCGTTTATTTTACTTACGTGCATATTTAGCTTTATTCATATACTCATCACCTCGATCCTGCCACTTTTTTGCTTCATTCAAATTATGTTGCTTGTCATCAAGATTATCACATCGTACGGCTTTATCTGTATAATATTTAGCTTCTTTATAACAATTATTGGCTTTCGCTTCATATTCTTCCGGTGTCCAACCCGAACCAAAGGATATATTTTCGCCATGCGTTAATCCTAACGATGAAGATGAATTCCAAAACATTGTTTCTTCAACCGGGCATCGTCTCAAATAATCTTCAAATTCTTCCATACAGAGTTCAAATGTAATAGGAATATGTTGTACATTCATACTCTCAACAAATGCTTCTCCATACGCAATAATATCTGCTCTTAATTTCCCTTCCGGATGCGTATCGCTTTCTAATGTTTGTCCTAACGCCTCTTTAAGTGGCTCGGTATCTAAACCCTCCATTCCAGCATGAACTCCAGCAAAAAAATCACATGCCAATTCAATCTCTTTCTCACTTAATTCTAAATTATTTTGCAATATGCGATGAGCACATTCATGAGTATAAACAAGTGTCAAAGCATCCTCTCCATTAATACCCATCTCCATCATCTGTACTCTACTAAATCCAAAGATGTCATCCATCACCGTTGATACATCATTAGGTAAGATACAAACAGTTTTTCCTTCAAAAAAAGGGGCATCAGGCAAACTAAAAAAATCACATGCTCGATGAATGGCATTTGATACCATATCGTCGGGCAAAAGAAAATTATTATTTTCGGTAATAGTCTCCTGTATCTCTTGTAAGAGTGAATTCAATTGAGCGTCCTCTACAGGTTCGATTTCAAAATCCATCATTTATTTATCATTAATTATCCAATAAATTATCCATATCAAAAGGCAAGTTTATATCTATAGAGTGTTCATTATCATTGAACATATCACCACCACAAGAAAAAATATCATTTTCTTCATTATGTGACAACAAATCCATTGAAACATGAGATAAATCATCTTTAACAACAATATCGTCAACTATTGATTGTTCAATACCTAATGGAAATGGTATTAAATCATTAAAGCCATCAAAAACATCTCCTGTATTAGGGATTTGGGGGAGTTCAAAGTCTAACTCAAAAGTCGGATAATTATCAAATATTGGATCCTCAATATTTACATCTGGAACAGATATTTCTTTAACAAACTCACAAAAACTTTTATCTTCATTTATTAAATTCTCAACCATCAATGCATCTGAAACCGATAGATTTCCTTCAAGATATGCACCTAATCTTTCTTCGGATATGGGGAGTGGTTTTATATGTTTAATCATAGCATATTCTCCTTTCTTAAAATTTTTGCCAATTGAACTTTTGCCAACCTATGTTTATTATAATAATTTTCCATCGTCATTCCTAATATCTCAGCTGTTTCTTCACTACTTTTTTCCTCTATATAACGAAAACGTATTATACTACTATATCTCTTATTTGGCATCAGCCTTAATGCGACTTCCATATCTTGTTTGGAAAATGAGTCTATTTCATTAGAGATTGGTTCAAGGAACTTACTATCACCTACATCTTCAATCGAATCTATAACATCAAGTCTTTTTTTGAAAAGTTGATGACAATAATTCTCTGCAACAATCTTTAACCAACAAGTTAGGCTACAACTGAAACCAAACGTAGAAAGATAGCACCGACCTGTTTTTACTCCAGGAGTCATAATATAGGTATAAATCTCATTGATAAACTCAATACACGACTCACAATCGGTATAATATTTATCATAACGAGTTTTAAAAAGAGGATAACACTTCTCATAAAGAAACAATCGAGTTATTCGAGCATCCTTATTGAGTATGGCACTGACGATTTCTACATCAGTTAACGATTCTATATATTGATGTTCATTAAAATCCACGCTATATATAACTTAAGTTTATTTAATACAAAAATATGTTTTTTTAATGTAACTAAAAACATAAATATTAGAAAAACATCTCAAAATATCCAGAATTTATATTTTAGGGGCTAAGCCTAATGAAATCCTTGTGAAAGATAATAGCTAAAAAATAGAAATGAGTATTGATTGAAAAATTATCATTAAATTTGCGCTATATATGGCATTTTGATTGTTGCCTGTTTTTAAATTGAATATTAATATGAAGTATTTTTTGTCGGTTGGTGAGGCCTCGGGTGATTTAGAGACCCAATTTGAATATGTCAATTCGATTATCGAACGACATAGGACAATGGCTATTTCAATGGTCAACAAGGAGACCTTACTCGTGAACTGGGAAGTGGGACAATATATATCAGCACAATTGCAAACGTCACATTGGGGTGCTAAAATTGTGAGTGAATTGGCTGATTATCTTAAGCGCCAAAATCCCAAACGAAGAGGATATAGCAAGCGTAATTTGTATAATATGGTGAAATTTTATGAGCTATATTCCGATTCGCAATTTGAAGAGTTGACAAAGCCATTAGGGCTAAATGAATTTGTGCAGTTGCCAACTGCACAAATGCCCTCTATTGCACAATCTAAAATGCCCGAAATTCTATCAATTACAACCTTTACAAATCATGTAGAAATTTTTAATAGATGTAAAACATATGATGAGCGTATGTTCTATATGCTATATGCGGCGCATCAACGGTTAAATGCAATGGCGCTTAGACGATGCATAGTTAATCAGACGTATGCTTCGCTTATGGAAAAAGATAAAATGTTGTCGCCAAAAATGCTCGCTGAATATCCTAATGCAGAATTAATGCTTAAAGATAAAACATTTATTGATTTTCTAAATCTTCCGGCAAAACATAATGAACGACATATCCATAAAGGGTTGTTAGAGCACATGAAGGAGTTTATCCTTGAATTAGGAAAGGATTTCTTGTTTGTAGATAGCGAATTTGGAGTGACTGTGGGAGGCTCAACAAAGCGTATAGACTTGCTGTTTTTTCATCGCGCATTACAATGTTTAGTTGCTATAGAGTTAAAAGCTGTGGATTTTCAACCTGAGTTTGTAGGTAAAATGGACATGTATTTGGAAGCACTTGACCGAGATGTCAAACGTGAAAATGAAAATCCAAGTATAGGCATCATTCTTTGCCCTTCGGCTGATCGTAGTATGGTTGAATATACCTTAAGTAGGTCGTTAAGCCCAACGATGGTGGCAGAATATCGCCGAAAGTTAATTCCACAAGAGGTGATGAAAAAGTCATTAGATGAGTATTGTACTTATCTTAAAGATGTAAAAATGTAATAAAAGAAGGAATATGAAGTATTTTTTGTCGGTGGGTGAGGCCTCGGGTGATATTCATGCTGCGGAGTTGATAAAGGAGCTGCGCAAGGTTGATAGTGGGGCTGAATTTGTGTATCTTGGAGGAGACCTTATGCGCGAGGCTGCCGGGTGTGAACCGGTAGTGGATTATCGCGATATGGCTTATATGGGTTTTAGCGAAGTGTTGCGCAATCTTGACAAAGTGTTTGGCAATCTTCGACGAGCCAAAGAGGCGTTGCGCCAATCTACCCCCGACGCATTGATACTCGTGGATTATCCCAGCTTTAATCTCAAACTTGCCAAGGCTGCCCATCAGTTGGGTATCCCGGTATTTTATTATATCTCACCAAAGGTGTGGGCATGGAAAGAATATCGCGTGAAGCAGATTAAGAAATATGTCACTCGATTGTTTTCTATCTTGCCCTTTGAGGTGGAGTTTTTTAAGAAACATGATTATGAGGTGACCTATGTGGGTAACCCTTCGGTTGAGGAGATTGAGCAACGTATGCAAGCTCTTCCCTCGGTCGATGACTTCATCACAACGCATAATCTTGAACCTCGTCCCATTCTTGCACTTGTGCCGGGAAGCCGTCGAGGAGAGATTCGCAACAACCTACCCATCATGCTTGAGGTGGCGAAGCGTTTCCCTCAATATCAAGCTGTGATAGCAGGGGCTCCGGGCATCGATGCCTCTTTATATTCCGAAATGAGTAATTTACCGGTCGTTACAGGTGTTACATTTGAATTAATGAGCGTTGCCGAAGCCGCACTTGTTACATCAGGCACAGCCACTCTCGAAGCGGCATTGCTACGCACTCCCCAGGTGGTGTGCTATCGTGCCAATGGCTCTAAATTATCCTATAACTTATTTAAACGCATCTTGAAAATACCATTTGTGTCACTCCCCAATCTCATTGCCGGCCGTGAGATAGTGAAAGAGATGCTCCTACACTATTGCGAACCCGAAGGGGTGTCGCTCGAACTGAGCAAAGTTATACCCGGTGGCGACCAACATCAATCACAACTCGACGCCTACGCCGACATGCGCTCACGCCTCGGCTCCAACAAAGCCGCCAAAACTACTGCAAATGAAATATATATCATATTAACCCGTTAAATCGCATTATAGCCGTCAAATACTCCTAATTATAGGTTTTAAAGATTTTTTGGCTACAATATCATCCAATTCAACAGATAATCATAATGGATGTTCATCAAAGGCATAAAGGTCGGTTGAAAGGTATCGCTCTCCGGTATCGGGTAACAACGCCACAATAGTTTTACCCTCATTCTCTGCCTTTCGAGCAAGGTCAATTGCCGCACTCAACGCCGCACCCGACGATATTCCAACGAGCAACCCCTCTTGCTGAGCCATTAAACGCGAAGCCCTCATTGCATCATCGTCGGTTATTCTCACCACTTCATCTACCACCTCTGCATCATAGTTATGAGGAATGAAACCGGCTCCTATCCCTTGTATTTTATGCGCTCCGGGGCAACCTCCCGACAACACCGGAGAGGCATCGGGCTCCACCGCAACAGCTTTTATCGCCGCATTATGACGTTTAAGACCTCGTGCCGTTCCGCTCAATGTTCCGCCGGTTCCCACACATGCCACAAAAATATCAATATCGCCATCGGTATCACGCCATATCTCCTCGGCTGTAGTATTGACATGCGCCAATGGATTTGCCTCATTGTCAAATTGCTGAGGGATTATCGCTCCCGGATATTCATCCTTTAATTCATTTGCTCGCTTTATTGCACCATTCATTCCTTCACTGCCCGGAGTGAGTATCAATGTCGCGCCCAATGCCTTCAATAAACTTTGACGTTCCTTACTCATCGTCTCAGGCATTGTCAATATCAATTTATAACCTTTTACCGACGACACCCACGCAAGACCTATTCCGGTATTTCCACTTGTAGGTTCTATTATGACACCGCCGGGCTTTAATTTTCCCTTTTGCTCGGCATCTTCAATCATTGCAAGCGCCACACGGTCTTTGACACTGCCACCGGGATTAAAGTTTTCAAGTTTTACGACAATCCTAGCTTTTAAATTTTTGTTTTTTGCAATATTTACCACCTCCAATAAAGGAGTATTACCTATCAATGAAGTCAAACTTTTATAAATCTTTGCCATACTATATAACTTTAATACACAACAAAGTTACCATGCATCCACGACCTGTGCAACACTTCTTTATAGTATATTTTCAAAAAAACATTCGAGCGAGAAAATACCTCGCCCGAATGTTGAAAAAACTAATTTTATTACTTATTGCTTCTATGTTTTATATCCCAACTTTTTATATTAGAAGAACTTTATTACAAAAAGTTTAACTCAAAATCAAAAACAATCCTTTTCCTCCAATAATCTAAGCCAAACAACCAATTCCAAACCGTTCATTATCTTAAAATGGCATTTTTCACATTTTTTTGTCAAAAAATAAATTCCCAATATCTTGCAATTAAACTAAGAGTGCATTAATTTTGTAAAATAAATTTTATATGATTGTATTATGAAAAAAATGGAACAACTTTTAGCTGAGAAATTACTCAAAATTAGTGCAATAAAATTACAACCCGAAAATCCATTCACTTGGGCTTCGGGATGGAACTCTCCTATATACACCGACAATCGCAAAACTCTTTCTTATCCCGACATTCGTAGCTTCATCAAAGTAGAGCTATGCCGATTGATTATGGAAGAATTTGAAACTCCCGATGCCATTGCCGGAGTAGCCACAGGTGCTATCGCACAAGGTGCATTGGTTGCCGACACAATGGGGTTGCCATATGTGTATGTGCGTTCTTCTCCAAAAGACCACGGATTGGAAAACCTTATTGAAGGGAATCTGAAACCGGGACAAAAAGTTGTTGTTATTGAAGACTTGATTTCAACCGGCGGTAGCAGCCTTAAAGCCGTTGAAGCTATACGCGCGGCAGGTTGCGAAGTTGTGGGAATGGCTGCGATTTTCACCTATGAATTCCCTATTGCTATTGAAAACTTCCGCAAAGCCGGAGTGGAATTACGCATACTTAGCAATTACAACTCTATGCTCGATGCTGCGTTGGCTACAAAATACATCAAAGCCGAAGACATCGAAACACTTAAAGAGTGGCGCAAAGACCCTGCAAACTGGGTTCCAGCAAACACTAAAGCAGAATAAAACATGGCAAAATACAGTAGTAAAACCATAACGGTCAATCAACCCATTGAGGTCTTGTTTGACCGTTTTAGTGATATTTCACTTTTTCAACAACGCATCAACGAAATTCCCGCCGAGGACCGTTCAAAACTTGGCGATGTCACATTTGAGGCCGATGCTATTTGTCTTAACACTCCACAAGTGGGACAACTAAAATTTAAAGTTACCGAACGTGTAGCCCCGGGGCATATTGTGTTTTCGGCAGTAGGCTCCCCGATCCCATTGTCAATGGTTATCGACATCACAGCAATCGACAACACCTCATCAAACGTTGTCACAGCTATCGATGTTGATATTCCGGCAATGTTACGTCCATTGCTTGGCGGCAAAATGCAAGAAGCCGCCGACCGCTTTGGTGAAATGATAGGAAGACTAAACGGAAATCAATAACGAACAAATTCATTATGGCATCAAAACTCTGGGAGAAAAACGTTAAAGTCGATCACAATGTAGAAACATATACCGTAGGTCGCGACCGCGAAATGGATCTCTATCTCGCCCCATTCGACATTCTTGGGTCGATGGCACACATCACCATGCTTCAATCCATTGGGCTACTCGAAGCTAAAGAGCTTGAAGTATTACTAAATGAATTGCGTAACATTTACGACATTGCCGCTCGTGGCGAATTTGTGATTGAAGATGGGATTGAAGACGTACACTCGCAAGTGGAATTGATGCTGACGCGCAAACTTGGTGACATAGGAAAAAAAATACACTCAGGACGTTCACGCAACGACCAAGTGCTTGTTGACCTCAAACTGTTCACTCGTTCACGCATCGAAGATGTAGCAGTGGCAGTGAAACGATTGTTTGACACACTCATATCCCAAAGCAATCGTTATAAAGACATTGTAATCCCCGGATATACACACTTGCAAGTTGCCATGCCTTCATCGTTTGGGTTATGGTTTGGTGCATACGCCGAATCTCTTGCCGATGACCTCATGGTTTTACATTCGGCATACGAAGTCGCCAATCGCAACCCACTCGGCTCAGCAGCCGGATATGGCTCTTCATTCCCTCTCAACCGTGAAATGACAACCCGATTGTTGGGATTCAAATCAATGGCTTATAATGTGGTTTACGCACAAATGGGACGTGGCAAAACCGAACGCATTGTGGCACAAGCTATCGCCGGCATTGCCGCCACATTATCCAAACTTGCGTTTGACGCTTGCATGTTTAACTCTCAAAACTTCGGATTCCTTAAACTAGCCGATGAATTCACCACCGGGTCTTCAATCATGCCCCATAAAAAGAACCCCGACGTGTTTGAGTTGACACGAGCCAAATGCAACAAATTGCAAGCACTCCCCATGGAAATAACTCTGATTACCAACAATCTGCCATCGGGGTACTTTCGCGATTTGCAATTAATAAAAGAAAATTTCCTACCTGCATTCGACACTATTATCGACATAATCAACATGGTTGATACAATGCTGGCTCAAGTAAAAGTAAATGCCGAGATAGCCACCGACCCACGATATAAACTCATGTATTCGGTCGAAGAGGTTAATCGCCGCGTATCAGAGGGAATACCGTTCCGTGACTCTTATAAGCAAGTGGGTCTTGAAATCGAAGCGGGGAACTTTGAGCCTCGTTATGACATTAATCACACTCACGAAGGCTCAATAGGCAATTTGTGCAACGACAAAATTACCGAATTGTTCAACCACACTTTTGCCCTATTTGATTTTGACACATATCACGAAGCATTCAACAAACTTTTACATTAATATGCGGTATTGGCTATTTTCCACCATTTGCTTTTACTTATTATTAACCACTTCGTGTGAGTCAATTAATGACGACCGCATTCCACCTGTTGCGGTAAATATCGAATTTCCCAACGTCGGTACTTGGAATACCTATGGAGTTGCAGCCGCTCCCGATTTTCGTTATTTTATAAAATCAGAGCGCATTCCTTCCAACTTTCCTTATACCGAACTCACATACACCGGTTTTGGAGGCATTTTGCTTGTGAGTGACATCATGAACACCCCCAGGGCTTACGATATGGCATGTCCGGTAGAAGCAAAAAACAACATTCGCATTTATATCGACAAAGAGAAACTTCAAGCAGTGTGTCCCAAATGCGGAAGCCGATTTGACGTATATGACAATTCGGGCTACCCGCTTTCGGGTCCGGCTGTAGAAAAAAAATACGGTCTTCAACAATATCGTGTTTATGGTCCCGACAATCTTGGCGGATACATCATCGGACGATAATACGCCATTACATTCTTATGCGTTGTGAAACACATCTTCGCCATCATATTATCCATTATGTTGCTCACTGCCTGTGGCGAAAGCGAGCAAGTGCAATTTGGGCGATTGCAACAAATCGATTCGATTGCCGAAGTTAATGTCGATAGCGCAATCGTCTTGCTAAATGCGATAAATCGCGACTCTCTTTCGAGCAATGACAACAAATATTATTTCGATTTATTACAAATTCGAGCCAGCGATAAGGCGTATATCGCTCACACTTCCGATTCGGCAATTCTATCTGTTATCAATTATTTTGAAAATCACGATTTCAACAACCTGCTACCCATTGCATACTATTATGGCGGTCGCGTATATTCCGACCTCGGTGACGCTCCCCAAGCCCTCGAATATTTCCAAAAGGCTTTAGATTGTGAGAATATCAACCCCCACACCCAAGCAGTTGCTTACAGTCAAATAGCCGGCATATATAATCGTCAAAACATTTACGATTTAGCAATTCCTGCATACAAAAAAGCCGTTGAGCTAAGTGAAAATAATGATAATATTATAGGTGTTATACATAATTCCAAAGGACTCGGTAATATCTATTTTAAAGAAGATAACAATGATAGTGCTTTAATTTTATATAATAACACTCTTAAACTTGCTGAGAAATTTAAATATAACAAAATTATATCTTCTATAAAACTCAATATTGCTGAATTATATCTTTTCAAGCACGATTATGATCAAGCCCATAGAATATTAAATTCTTTAAACTGTGTTCAAACTAAAGAAGATTCTACTACAATTGCCAATACTTTTGCACATCTTTATTATCGTCTTAACAATAACGATTCCACTATCTTCTATTGTAATAAACTTATTAAGTCAAAAAATCTTAATGTTCAATTAAATGGATATAATATCTTAGCTAATTTATTTCTTAACCAGAACAATATTACTAAAGCGACACCCTATATCATAGAATCTCAAATACTCTCCGACTCTATTCGCAAATTAAATACACCTCAAGAAATACGTCAACTATCGTCTATCTACAACTACCAAATTCGTGAACGCGAAAACAACAAATTAAAACAAGAGGCACAAGAAAACGAAATCAAGATTATTTCTTTGTGTGGTTCAATTATCATAGTCATCTTTATTACTCTTTTTATAATTTATATTACACAAAAAAGAAAACACATTATTAAATTAAAGCTCCATAATGTTGAACTTTTACTTAAACGAAGTTATGACTTAAGCGAAAACGCCATTGCTAAAAACATTGAGAAAATAGCTCAATTAGAATCACAAATTAATTTAATAAATAGCGAAAACCAATCCCTTATCCATGAATTGGAAAATCAAAAGAAGCTTTTGGAGCTTAACAACGAACACGCTCGTTTAATCAAGGCTCAAAACGAAAGTGCTATAACCTCATTTAACAACGACACATTTGTTAAAGAGATACACGATAGGCTACAAAACTACCCTATCAACAAAAACTTAATCTCAGAAAATGAATGGGAAGTACTTACTCAAAAAATTTGCGATTTATTCCCGATATTTGTTGACACTCTCCAAAATCTACCATTCAAAATCAGTGTACATGAATTTAGGATTTCGATTCTCATTAAAACTAAATTTACACCCAAAGAGATTGCCCGATTGACTAATCATTCCGATGCATCCGTATCAATGACACGTGCTCGACTTCACAAAAAGTTAACAGGTTCAAATGGTCATGCAATTGATTGGGATAAATTCATACACAACATCTAACACACAATCAATTAACAATCAACCATTTACCCCCCCCCAGAAACTATATCACAGAAAATGTTAAGTTTTTGTTAAGTCATTTTTGCATGTTTTTCATTATTTTCTTCATTAATTTGCACATAGTAATTTTAAATTTTAAAAATTATGAAGAAAATATTTTTACTGTTATTTCTAATGTGTGGAGTCCTTCTATCTTCTGCCGAGGAGAAAAAAGAAATTCCTATTAAGAAAGACCCTGAGCCTACTCCCGAATTTCGTATGCCCTATTACAGCTACGACATCACTGCTTATTATCAAGACGGGGTTGTGTATCTGCAATTCGGCTATGATATGGGCAACGTGGATGTAACAGTGACTAACGAAACCACCGGCGAAATGTGGCAGCAAACCGACGACTCTGCCTTTGGCTCTGCGTCAATCGCCACCTCTGCCTCTGCCGGCAGCTACACTATCTCGATAGTTACCGACGATGGAGTTTGCTACTCGGGAAGTTTCGCCCTATAACAAGTAATTTCGCAACCAAATTATCCTTGTTATTATATGCACCCGGCACACGGGGCAATTCGCTTTGTGTGCCTTTTTTTAACAAATAGAATTATTAACATTTAATTTTTTTTACCATGACAACATCAATGGAAGTTATTTCTCAAAATGAAATTTTCAACAATCGTATTTGTGGTGACCGAAAAACAATTTATATCATCAAAGGGAATTGCATACTTGATGGTAATGTTTCTATCCCTAATGGATCTGTTCTAAAATTTGAATTTGATTCATCAAATGTACTCAATCCTACAAGAGGATTTATTAGTGGGAACGGTACAATCTCAAGTAATCAAGTAATTATTGAAGCTCCTAAAGGCATCCAAATTTTTGGCGACAATATTGACATTCAAGGAGTAGCCAATGATGAGATTTCGGCTCATTGGTTTGGCGCAAAAGGAGATGGAAGTACTGATGATTCCAATGCAATACAAAAAGCTTTAAATTGTTCTAATTCGGCATTTGTAGTATTAGAAAATCTAACTTATAAAACTGAAAGCCCCATTGTTATAACCAACAAAAAACGTCTTCGTTGCAAAGGCACCATTTTATCTTCTGCCGATGTCGCTATTAATCTTATAGGTATAGATATTGATATTGACATCCGAGAGTTAAAGCGCATTGGTGTATATTCCAACTCTGAACCGGATGATTATTCCGGCACAGGAGTATTATTTTCAGGCAATGTATGGTATTCGAAAATTTCAATTGACAATATTCTTTTTTTTAATAAAGCAATTGAATTAGCTCCTACAAATTCAGCAACTACCGAAAATTATATCGGCATACAATATTGCAAAATTTCATGGAGTTATATCCGCACTATCTATGGAATATATTTTGACATGGTATCTCGGATGGATTATGAGAATGACACTTCTATTCGCACTTGGATAAATGAAAATCAATTTAACGGAGGGCGTCTTAATTGTAAGTATGGCATTTTCACAGAAAAAGCAGATACAGACCTTGTCGCCAATAAAGACAACAAGCGGGTGGCTATTATCAACGGAAATGTTTTTAACTCAATAGGGATTGAAGGAGATGTGGTTTATAATGATTCAGATATTAGACCATGGCATTTTTTCTGCAAAGCGATAACACTTAGCAATGCAAGCCACAATAATTTCAACGATATTCGCTTATCGGAAGGATATGTTAATTTTAATAATACTCCATGGATTGACTTAGAGCGATGTAGCTATCTAAACTTCTCATTTAAAAGTCAAATCCCATATAAAGCAATCTCTGCTCAAAAATGTAATAACATTAAGATAGAGGCTCAAATTTGTGATAGCGGACTCGGCTATATCAGCAACTATGACTGTCTTCACATTATCAATTCAAACCCAACTTTCAGTCCCCTTAATAGTTCCGACAACGTATTTAACCAAACGCATATATTGGCGACAAGGCATATAGTTCCCTCTCAAGAATTCAACCGAATTTTTGTAGGAAAAAATGACACCCAAGAATCAAATATCGTTGAAAATATGTATTTAGAAGATTTGTATAAAGTACAAAATGGAGAATTTACCACATTTAGTGACAAATGTTACATTTCGGTATGTGAGAGTTCTACCCTCAACATATCAATGGTAAATATCTTAAATCAACTAAGTTTCAGATTTCCATTATTAATGATTTGCAATGTGACTCCCGGTTCAGAGATTCGGTTGAATGCAACAACAAAAAGATGTATTATCAAAGAAAGTGGCTTATATCATTTAAGACCTACTTATAACGACAATATATTTGAGATATGTGCCTACACATATGACCCTGCTACCAACACCCCACTAACTAAAGTGTTAAGATATTTTCACATTGCTAATTTTGAATAATATTTTAATCAAATTATCGTTTTTTTGTTATTAAACATTTAATACATACTATTATGAAATCAACAACAAAACACATTTTACTACTTTTATTTGTAACCATAGTTCAGTTTTATGGCTCGTCTCAAAATACGCTTTCATTTTCCGACTCCATCTTTGAATACTCACTACGCGACAACACCGAAAGTGAAGTTGGGATTAAATATGCGTTATGTAAAAATGATAGCATTGTTGAAATTCCTCAATTAGTAAGTTATAATGGCAAAACATATGCTATTACATTTATTGGGGATTATTCTTTCAATAGTGGCAAACTTTATGAAGTAATAATTCCAAACTCAATTGACAGCATTGGATACAGTGCCTTTTCTCATTGTGAAAATCTAACAAAAGCGCCCCTACCCAATTCAATAAAGACAATCGGAGTAAATGCATTTTCCTATTCGGGATTAAATGGAGAATATGAGATTCCTGAATCGGTTATTAAAATATATAGAAGTGCTTTTTACCGAACAGATATTACTGATTTTGAAATAAAATCGCCCAATATTATTATTGGTACTGAAGCTTTTTACAATCCAAATTCACTGGTATTTTCAGCTCCTAATCCCGAAGCTATAATTCTAAATTCACATATTTGTGAGAAAACAACAAATTTAGAGACATTAGCCATTCCAAAGAACCTATTCATTTCAAATAATGATTCCTATGGTCCATTTTATAAAACACCTAATCTAAAAAATATCATATGGAATGATTCAATTACTGAAATTCCTCAAAAGCTATTTAAAGATTGTGAGCTTGATTCTATTCCACCTCTTCCTCCATTAACTAAAAAAATCGGAGCATTGGCGTTCGCTTATAATTTAATCTCAAATATCGAGCTTCCTAACTCCATAACCGAAATAGGTGAATATGCTTTTTTAGGGTGTAATTTCACTTCATTCAATGTCCCTAACTCCATTAAGATTCTAAAAAGTAGAACATTCCAATCATGCAGCAATTTAAAACATGTAACTCTACCCGATAATTTAACCATTATAGAAAATGGCGCTTTTCATTCTTGTTCTTCATTAGACACTATTGTTATTCCCGCGAAAGTTACTAATATTGGACTTGAAGCATTTTACAATGTTTCTTTAGAGTGCATTACCTGTTTAAATCCAATACCACCCAAATGTGAATATCTTGCTTTTGTAAGTTTTAACAACTGTTCTTTATATGTTCCTGCTGGTAGCGAAGATGCATATCGCAATGCCCCTATTTGGGAAAAATTTTCGTCAATTAATCCAATCAGTTCTGTCGATAGAATAGAATATGACACTAATGACTCACCTATCGAATACTATAACCTACAAGGGGGAAAAGTGGACAACCCTCACAACGGAGTATTCATCAAAATACAAGACGAAAAAGCAACAAAAGTCATTGTTAAATAATGAATTTTAATTAAAATTATATCGGTCAAATCATTATTAACGCAAAAAGTGTGAATTTACACTGTTATTATACTATATAAATCTATATTATGTTATATAGTGTAATTTCACTTGTGGATTCACACTTTATGATATAGCTTTGTCGCTGTCTTATTATTAACGACCATAAATACTACGCTAATTATGAAAACTTTAAAATTGCTTTTATTGTTACTTATTCCACCACAGTGGTATATTGTTCCGACAACGACAATGAACCCTCTCCGGTCGTCGATCCCGAAGTCCCCAATAAATTAGTGGGAACACGTTGGATAGCCGATCCCGACAATTTAAATGCCACTATCGACAACCAACGTTATGTAAATTATGATCCATTATTGAGCAACGGAAAAACCCATTATATTCACAATTACACTTATGACAATGGGACTTTAATTGTTGATGGTAAAGATTCATATAAAATAAAAGGGAATAAAATAACAATGTTTGACATAACATTTACCAAGCAATAGCATATTCAAGGCATTAAATAGATTAGACATACTAACAGATAAATTTTACTGACATGAAAACAAGATTATTTTCGGCATTAATAATTGCCTTGGCATGTTTCTCTTTTGCAAGTTGTGAGGATGATAATAATCCAAATGGCAGTGCCAAATCGGAATTAAAATCAATCAATCTCACTAATGGTGAATTGGTTGTCGCAAAACAAAACAACGCTTTTGCCTGGAATATGTTTGGGAACACATTATACGAATGCGGCAACTCTATAATATCACCATTGAGCGCGTCTTTTGCCATGTGCATGACTGCCGACGGTGCTTGCGGAGATACCCGCAACGAAATTTTAAATGCGTTTGGATTTGAAAATTTCGATGAAGCTGATGTAAACGGTTATATGCAAAAACTCTCAAACCAACTCAGATCACTTGATGCCAAAACCACTGTGTCAATAGCAAATTCAATATGGTATAACAATTCTTTTGATATTCTCGACGATTACATCACAAGTTTAAACACATACTACGATGCCGAAGTGATGCCCTTGGACGCCACCAATGCCGTGGAGCAAATAAATGATTGGTGTTCAAATAAAACAAACGGATATATCGATGATTTGTTTGAACCCGGTGATATAACCGGATTGACAGCGACGGTGTTAGTAAACGCCCTGTATTTCAATGGTGAATGGAGTGATAAATTTGACAAAAAAGACACTTATAAAGGGCTGTTCCATTCCTCTGACGGAGATATTTCTGCAGTTGATTTTATGAAAGGGACAAAGGAGATTAAATACACAACGGCTCAAAATTTTACAATGGCAAGTCTCGACTTTGGCAATGGAGCATACGCCGCACGGTTTATCTTGCCAAACGCCGATAAAACATTTGATGATTGTGTGAATGAAATCAAGACATCGGGATGGGAATATATCATCTCTAATTTCTCTCAAAATGGTAACGCGACCATAAAACTCCCCAAGTTCTCATTAAAGATGCGTCTTGACATGAAACCTATATACGAAAAAATGGGGATTAAAATGGCGTTTGATGGCAATTTTGCCGATTTCTCCAAGATGTCGCCCAACTCAATATCTATGACAGGGGCATTTCAAAGCAATTATTTTGAAATTGACGAGAATGGGGCCACCGCGGCTTCCGCATCAGGCATAGTTAATGACATAATGGCAAATATGCTCCCATCATTCACTCTCGACCGCCCGTTTATGTTTGCTCTCACCGAGCAAAGTTCCGGCGCTATTCTCTTTATCGGAAAAATCGAAAATCTTTAACTCGTTTTATAACCGTGTGTATGCAGCCGGAGGAGTGTCAATGCATTGATTTGACACTCCTCCTTGTTTATGTGTTCATTGTAAATCTCTTTTAAGAGAACTTCTATAAAGTGCTTTGATTTGTAACACCGATGTTGTGTTTTTTGTGACTTTAAAATGTCGTGACGCTCTCATTCCTATTACCCACAATATTTCATTGTTGCGTTCAAGAACCCATACCCGTTGTTTCTCGGCTACCGATAGTTTCGCATCACTAAACAGGTCACTAAGTTTCTTTGTGCCACTCATGCCAAATGGGGCTATGCGATCGCCATTGCGCCAACGTCTAATCACGAAATGCGCATCATCGCTAAGCACTTTTGCGTCAAGATATATCACGTTGTCATCTTTAACAGGCTTAAACTCTTGCGTAGGAATCTCTTTTATTTGCAACTGAATGGGTGATACCACATCTTGCGACAAATCGACATTATATGCGTCGTCATTTTCAAATTCGGCAACAGGCACTATCTGCAACCATCGGCGATTAACCACCGCCACCCATTGACGTGCATAGAAAACTTTACCCGACTGCCCCACCATGTCAACAATAGCATTGACTTGTGTGATGTTAAACCCCATGGGATATAGCATTTCATAAAGCATTGTAGCCGGAGCGGGAGCCGTTTCAACCATTTCCATAAGGTTTATTATGTCGCCTTGGCGATAACGCTCGGTTGTTTGTGCCACCAACCTATTGTATATTTCCCGATTTTCTTTTAAATGCGACAATGATTTTGCCAACATTTCATCGGCATTGGGGAACATTTCTCTCAAAGCAGGCAACACTATGTTGCGCAGCCTATTGCGTTTATAATTAATTTGGGCATTTGTGCTATCTACAATATATTTTAAACCACGAGCTTCCAAATACATTTCTATATCATTGCGAGAGGAATTGAGCATGGGACGCACCACATATCCATTGCGCCATTTCATTGCAGCCACGCCGGCTATACCACTACCGCGAAGCAAATTAAGAAACATCGTCTCTATATCATCGTCACGATGGTGAGCTACAGCGATGGCTTGCGCATTATATTCCACACGCAATTGTTCAAACCACGCATATCGCAATTCCCTACATGCCATCTCGGTTGAAACCCCATGTTCATTCTCATAAACCGATACATCAAAGTGTTTAACCTCACATTCCACTCCCTGCTCGGTTGAGACCAACCGTGCATGAGCCTCATCTCTATCAGATTCCTCCCCTCGAAGATGAAAATTGCAATGTGCCGCAACACATTTATATCCCAATGACACAAGCACTGCCAACAACGCCACCGAATCGGCTCCGCCACTCAACGCCACAATAATCACATCGTTATCATTAAGCAACTCATATCGCTGAATATTTTTCAATATGCGTTCTTCCATCAAATGCATCTTCAACCTTTAAGCGCCAACGATTAATGTTTCAATAAAAACCCATGTTATATATCCACACAACGCACATTTAAAGACTATGCCGGCCAATAACCCCAAAAGAGTTCCAAAACCCGATTTTACAGCCTTTCCTGTATTGGAACCACCTATTTTTTCTCCAATCAAAGCTCCCAAAAAAGGGCCTAAAATTATACCCAACGGCATAAAAAACAATCCTATAAATGTACCGATAAGGCTTCCTCTCGTTCCCCACTTGCTTGCGCCACAATATTTGCTACCCCACATGGGTATTAAATAATCGAGTAGCGACACGATTATAACCAACACCAGCAACACCAACAAAGTTGTTGTGTTTACTTCATATTTATCAGAGAAATGGAGCAACAATAACCCCACATAGGATAATGGCGGACCGGGCAACACAGGAATGACGCATCCCAACACACCGATTACCACACACGCCACACTTAATATCAATAAAAATATTGTCATAAAATCAATTTTATTTCACAAAGATACAATGATTATGATTGCAATTAACCGTTATAAGCTATTTTTTTTGTAAATTTGCGCAAAGAAAAAAACAATCATTGCAATGTTAGAAAAAATAAATAACCTAAAAGCTCAAATAGAGGGCTTAACAGCAAGCAATGCCGCCGAGGTTGAAGCTTTGCGCATTAAATATCTAAGTAAAAAAGGTGAAGTGTCATTATTGTTTAATGACTTCAGAAATGTGCCTGTTGAACAAAAGAAAGCAATGGGACAAGCTCTTAACGAGTTAAAGAATATTGCCACTGATAAAATAAATGCGTTGCGTGATGCAGTGGAATCGGTTGACACAGCCGTTGAAGGATTGGATTTAAGTCGCACAGCGTCTGCTATTAAACTCGGCACCCGACATCCGCTTTCGTTGGTGAGAAACGAAATAGTTTCAATATTTTCACGATTAGGATTTTCTATTGCCGATGGCCCCGAAATAGAAGATGACTGGCATGTATTCTCATCAATGAATTTCCCTGCCGACCATCCCGCCCGTGACATGCAAGACACTTTCTTCATTCAACGCGACCCTGCCGATGTGCTTCTTCGCACACACACATCATCGGTTCAAAGCCGTGTGATGGAAAAGACCCAACCGCCCATTCGCATCATTTGCCCGGGGCGTGTGTATCGCAACGAAGCTATTTCGGCCCGCGCACATTGTTTCTTCCACCAAGTTGAAGCACTTTATGTTGACCGCAACGTATCATTTGCCGATTTAAAACAAACACTCTTATATTTCGCACAAGAGATGTTTGGACCTGCGACTCAAATTCGTCTTCGACCAAGTTATTTCCCATTTACCGAGCCCTCGGCCGAAATGGATATCTCTTGTAACCTTTGTGGTGGCAAAGGATGCTCATTTTGCAAACACACCGGATGGGTTGAAATTCTCGGTTGCGGAATGGTTGACCCCAATGTGCTTGAAGCATGTGGCATAGATAGCAAAGAATTTACCGGTTTTGCGCTTGGTATGGGTGTAGAACGCATCACCAACCTCAAATATCAGGTAAAAGACTTGCGCATGTTCTCGGAAAACGACACCCGTTTCCTCGATGAATTCCAAAGCGCGCACTAATTACAATCTCAAAACCATAGAATGACTACAAAGCAACGATACGAAAAGGTTATCGAATGGTTTCACAATTCAATGCCTATAGCTGAAACGGAGTTACACTATGACACTCCGTTTCATTTATTGCTTGCAGTCATTTTGTCGGCACAATGCACCGACAAACGCGTGAATCAAATCACACCCGGGCTATTCAAACGTTACCCTTTACCCGAGGACCTTGCAAATGCCGATTTTGATGAGGTTTTCGAGCTGATAAAATCATGCTCATATCCCAACAATAAAGCCCGACACCTTATAGGTGCCGCAAAAATGCTTGTGGAGGATTTCAACAGTGAAATACCTGCCAAAATTGATGCCTTGACCAAGTTGCCCGGTGTAGGTCGCAAAACCGCCAATGTAATGCTTGCCGTAGTTTTCAACAAAGCGGCAATGGCTGTAGATACTCATGTGTTCAGAGTAAGTGAACGAATTGGACTCACCTCCAACAGCAAATCGCCATTGGAAACGGAACGTACATTGTGTAAAAATATCCCCGACGAAATAATACCATTGGCTCACCATTGGCTCATTCTTCATGGTCGATATGTGTGCAAAGCACGAAAACCCGATTGCCTTAATTGCGGACTGACATCGGTGTGCCGATTCTATCAACAAGAAAAAAAACAATAAAAATGGATAATACATTTTTGTTCATAATCGAAGTTATTGGCACTGTCGCTTTTGCCATAAGCGGAATAAGAATGGCTGCAGGCAAGCGCTTTGACTGGTTTGGAGCATACGTTGTGGGGTTGGTCACAGCCATTGGAGGCGGGACATTGCGTGATGTATTGCTTGACGCGCCTGTTTTTTGGATGCAAACATGGTGGTATTTAGCTGTCACCGGATTAGCATTGGCGTTTGTTATTATATTTCGCAAATCATTGGTGAAACATTTAGGTGCGTTACTTTTATTTGACACCATCGGATTAGCACTTTTTGTTGTTATCGGGATTCAGAAATCACTCGCATTTGATTTTCCCATGTGGGTTGCCATTGCAATGGGAATGATTACCGGAGCTTTTGGTGGTGTGGTTAGAGACATCTTAATAAACGAAGAACCATTGTTTTTTCGTAAAGACATTTATGCGACAGCCTGCCTTGCCGGTGGTGGCGTTTATTGGCTATCAATGATGTGTGGAGGCTCAGAGATATTTCAACAAACCGCATGCGCCACTACGGTAATCGCACTGCGATTCCTTGCCGTGAAATACTCTTGGCAACTTCCCACCCTCAAGCACGACAATGATTAATCCACTAAGTTAAAGATTAAATAATTAACATGACACTTTCTAAAAAACAAACAGCGATACAATTTATCAAATACATTCTTGTGGGATGTCTCAATACTGCCATCACACTTGGCGTGATTTTTTTATGCAAATCACTACTCAATGTGAATCCCTACGTTTCAAACGCTCTTGGATATATTGCGGGATTGATAAATTCGTTCATCTGGAATAAAAATTGGGTATTTAAATCACAAAAAGGATATAGCCGTGAAGCCATAAAATTCGCGGTGGGGTTTGGAATATGCTATGGGTTGCAATTACTTGTCGTGTTTCTTCTCAACTCCAACGATTTTGGCGACAGACAATGGGAACTCGGAACGATATTTACCATTTCGGGATATGGCGTGGCGACATTGCTTGGCAATGTTGTTTATACTCTCGTCAACTTCATATACAACCGCATGGTGACATTTAAATAAAACAACCATATATGGCGAGCATACAAAAAACAAATGTGGCGCGACTACTTGACAAAGCTAAAATCACATACGAACTTGTGCCATATACTGTTGACGAGAACAATCTCGCAGCCGACCATGTGGCGGAGGAGTTGGGCGAAGATATAAACCAGGTGTTTAAAACACTCATTTTACACGGTGACCGAAGCGGACATTTTGTGTGCGTAGTTCCGGGAAATACCGAAGTTGATCTCAAAAAAGCGGCAAAGGCAGCCGGAGCAAAGAAAGCCGAAATGATTCCCATGAAAGAGCTTTTGCCCTTAACCGGATATATTCGCGGAGGGTGTTGCCCCATAGGTATGAAAAAGCCATTCCCCACTTTTTTTCATCAATCGGCACTTGACTTTAACATCATATATGTGAGTGCCGGAGTGCGTGGATTGCAACTCAAAATCAATCCGCATGACCTTATTGGATATGTAAAAGCTTCGGTAACCGATTTAATTCAATCTAAAGACAATAACGACGAAAACGATGAATACAATTGGCAAAATTTTTAGAGTAACCACTTTTGGAGAATCTCATGGAGCTGCCGTGGGTGGTGTTATCGACGGCATGCCAGCTGGCATTGAGATAGACCTCGCCCGGGTGCAACAAGAGCTCAACCGCCGACGCCCCGGACAATCGGCAATCGTCACCCCTCGTGATGAAAAAGACCAAGTTAAAATCCTATCAGGCTTATTTGAAGGTAAAACAACCGGAACCCCTATTGGTTTTATCGTTGAAAATGCCAATCAACATTCATCTGACTACGAAAACATTCGTAACACTTTCCGCCCCTCTCATGCCGATTTTACTTATACTTCAAAATATGGCATTCGCGACCATCGAGGCGGTGGCCGCTCATCGGCTCGCGAAACGATTTCGCGCGTGGTTGCCGGTGCTTTTGCTCGTCAAGCACTTGAACAAATTGGGATAAAAATCTATGCCTACACTTCGCAAGTTGGAAACATTACTCTCGACAACGATTACACAAAATACGACCCTACGTTAATCGAATCAAACGATGTGCGTTGCCCCCACCCCGAGATAGCCGAAAAGATGCACAACCTCATCGCAGAGGTCAAAGCCGATGGCGACACCATTGGAGGTGTTATTACCGGAGTTATCAAAGGCGCACCTGTGGGATTGGGAGACCCGGCATTTGGGAAACTTCATGCCCGATTGGGCGAGGCGATGTTGAGCATAAATGCGGCAAAAGGATTTGAATATGGAATGGGATTTGCAGGCGTTGGTTGTCGTGGCAGTGAAATGATTGACCTATTCGTTAATGATAACGGAACAATCCGAACTGCGACAAACAATTCAGGAGGCATTCAAGGTGGTATCTCAAACGGCGAAGACATATATTTCCGCATAGCATTCAAGCCTGTTGCCACTTTGCTCAAAGAGGTGGAAACAGTCGATAAAGATGGCAACCCCACTATACTCAAAGCCAAGGGACGTCACGACCCTTGCGTGTTACCTCGTGCCGTGCCCATCGTTGAGGCTATGGCTGCCTTAGTGATGCTCGACGCTTATCTGCTCAACAAAACAACCCACATTTAACCTCACTCAATGGCTCAAGGTTATCGCGACTTTGCTCAGTTTCTTGCTGAACACTTTGATTGCAAGATGCAAAAAATCGCAGTCAATGCAGGCTTCACATGCCCTAATCGCGACGGCTCAAAAGGTCGTGGTGGTTGCACCTACTGCAATAATCAAACATTTAACCCCGCCTACTGCTCCCCATCTCAATCAATCACCGAGCAACTTGAAGAGGGCAAACGCTTTTTCGGGAAGAAATATCCCGACATGCGTTATCTCGCCTACTTCCAAGCCTATACTAACACTCACGGCGACATTGATCGCATCATGGAAATGTATCGAGAAGCTCTTGCCGTAGATAAAGTTGATGGGATTATTATTGGCACCCGCCCCGACTGCATGCCTCAAGAATTGCTCGACAAACTTGCCGAGCTACACAAATCTCATTGGGTAATGATTGAGTATGGCGCCGAAACATCTCACAACTCCACTCTTGACTTTATCAATCGTTGCCACTCTTGGGAAGATACCGTTGATGCCGTCCTCCGCACTCATGGTGTCGGTATTCCTTGCGGGCTACACTTCATTTTAGGGCTACCCGGAGAAAATGACGAGATGATAATAGATACGATAAAGAAAACTTCTCAACTACCACTCGACACAATAAAACTTCATCAGTTGCAACTTGTGCGAGGCACTCGTATGGCAAAAGATGTGGAAGACGGCTTTTACGATGTGACACATTTCACAGTTGATGAATACATTGCCCTTTGCTGCAAAATAATTCAACACACAGCTCCGACAATTGCCATAGAACGATTTGTATCACAATCGCCCGACAATCTGCTCATCTCGCCTCGCTGGGGACTAAAAAACTATGAGTTCACAAATCTCCTAAACAACACTATTAAAAAAACAGAAATCAAGCAAGGCGAATTACTCAATTCCTAACTTAATAGTGTTATCGGTGTTATCAGTGTTATCACCCAATAACAGTGATAACGGTGATAACACTGATAACAGTATTTATATAAAAAATTTTAATAACACTTTTGCACTATCGCATTTTTCAACCCGACTTGCGTTGTATCTTTGCAATATCAAAGAGGTTATAACAAATCTTTGAACTTAACAACACACACTTTGACAATACTACTATAGGTATAGTGGTAGGGGATGACATATATATTTAATTAGCATTTAAATATATTTATTATAAATCAACAAGGAATCGACAACAATTTAAAGTTGTCGGCATTAAATGGCTCTTGTAGATAATATGCTACAATAGAGATAAATATGCTATGATTATATGCTTGTATCGAAACAAAAATAGTGCGAAGTATGGGCATGCTAATCACTTAAATCATCGCAACCATCAATATTTACCATGCAATCAAATTCCACACTTCTACTATTTCTATAATATATTATTACCAACGTATATGAGTGTTATCCGTAATTAAGTGTTATCAGTGTTATCGGATGATAACACTGATAACACCGATAACGGTAATTGAAAATCTTGGCATAGACATTGTCCTTATTTGATTTTCGATATAAAATAAAGATGTGTCAAAATTCAAATAATGACACATCTCCAAAATATTCAAATATTGTAATTTATTTCAACAACGATGCCGCTGCATCATAATCCATTTTCTTCATTGGCACTTTACCCAAATCGGGACTTAATTTGCTTTCATCGTATGCTTCTTTTGGTTGAACTCCTGCTGCAATAACATCTTCTTTTGAATTCACAAAATACACCGCATCGGCTTGTGAATGACAAATAATATTATAGGCTTCGGCTGTTGGTTCATTCACCGTGTAAATAACCGCATTTTCCAATGAGCCAAGACGAGACGAGATTATTGCCGCCTCAACCGAAGTAGCTCCATCGGCAGCGACACCCACACTCTTTAATGCACCGTTAAACACGACAACCGTACCACAAGGTTTTCCCCCTTCACTTTTATTGTCTTTTGCCAAACCGGTGGCCATATCCATCCAAATTTCATCAACCGGCGACACTTTATCGTTTTTTGAAATGGGAACTTCTGCCATTACGAAACTTGACATAAATGTAGCCATTGCTACCACTAAAAACATTACTTTTTTCATAATCTTATATTCTATTTTTCATTATTAATATTCAATTTTATCTTTCTTTTCCATCCATTTTTCAAAGGCCTTAATTGTGCGATTATTTTTCAAATGAACACTCGATAATTTACGGTCCACTTCAGGCTTTTTCAATTCCTCATAAATAAACCTATCGCTAAAATTTATAGCTTCGGCATCTTCTTGAGTGTTACCATAATATATTTTATCGACACCTGCCCAATACAATGCGCTAAGACACATGGGACAAGGTTCGCACGAACAATACACAACACAACCTTTTAGATTAAATGTCGCTTCTTTAGAACAAGCACTACGTATCGCATTAACCTCGGCATGCGCCGTGGGGTCGTTATCCACTGTAACACGATTAACTCCGGTCGATATAATTTTACCGTCACGAACAATAACCGCTCCAAACGGGCCACCACCTTCATCGACACTTTTCTCGGCAAGCTCAGCCGCCTTTGTCATAAAGAATATATCCTCATTGGTAAAATCCATCAGCGAAGATTTTATTTCCTAATTAATTTTGTAAAATTATAAACTAATTAGATAAAAATCAAATTCTTTTACCCAAAAAGTTGTTAATCGGAGTATTTATGCATAAAAACAGGGGGAAGATGCGCCATCCACAGGCTACATCTTCCCCCATCATATCATCGAATCTCGAATTAGATGCTGGTTAAATTTGACGAAATTGTAAACGACTTAAGTTGAGTACCACCTGAGAACGAACCACCTTTAGTCACCTCATTAAAGACTGTTCCTCCTGTCACTGTACCTCCGCTATATAATTTATAAGAGCTACCCGATACAAATTCGGGCAATGTGATATAACATCCTTGGCTCATGGCTTGAGGTGCTTTGAACGACATGATATGTGTTCCCGATGAATTTGTGATTGTAATCAATGTTCCTGCCGAAATTGAAGATGAATACTTAATTGTAGGCACTTTGCATTGAGTTGTTGTGAGGTTCAACATATTACCCTTTTGATTGATAACTGTTCCACCTGTAATTGACATTTGACTTGCTTGATCCACATCGATACCTTCTTCGGGGTCACGAGAACCGCTTGCAAGGAGAAGACCACCGGTGATAGACAACTTGCTATTTGAGTCAACAGCATCGTTTCCTGTTGCCACACAACGAAGATTTCCTCCATTGATATTAAGTGCAGTAGCCGCATTGAGGCAGTCATCGTAGGTATTGAAGTAGAAGTTTCCACCATTGATAGTCATTGTAGTCTTTGACTCCAAGCCTTCACCACCTTCGTTTGATGACTTGATTGTAAAGCTACCGCTATAAACCGTCATCGCAGCCATAGCCTTGATTACCTTTGGACTGGTTGATGAGCTTGAAGATGTTGAACTTCCCGGCATTCCCGGACGATTTCCGCCTGGACCACCGCTTGATGAAGAACTGCCAAATTGCGCTCCGGTTGTTTCGGCTGTAACAATCAATGGAGCAATTTCGGTAGTTGAAGTAGATCCGCTTTCTTCTTCGCCACTTCCACTTTCTTCGTTGGTTGTTGGTTCGGTATATTTGTAGCAAGCCGCACCTTGGAACGGCACGTTAATCCACACATAATAATAATCGCTACCGGCTTCGGCACATACCGAGTTGCGGAAACATGTGTTACGAGTTCCGCCAAGACCAGCCGATGGATAAGTGCCCTCTAATGCGTTTGTTGACATATTGATAATAGAAACCGCACCATCGGCAATCGCAGTGTTAGAGGTATTGAGATATGTTGATGCCGCCGCATATTTCACTCCATTATATGTAAAGAATTTCACATCGGTACCTTGATTATTCACAAGTCCACTTGGCATTTCTTCGATATAAGCACCTGTTGAGCTGAAGTGTGTAGCCGCATAATTTGCCAATGAACTTGACAACCAGAATGAGCCATCGCTTTCAACTGTAATATTTGAATAAGGTACTCCCGAAGCTATTGCGTATGCCGCTCCATTTTTTGTCAAGTTGATTGTTGTAGGAGTTGTTGATGCTATTGCGCCATTTGAAATTGTATAATAATATACTTGGCTACCGTATGCAAACCACACACGACCATTTGTCATCGTTCCACTTACCGACATTGCGTCACCAGCACGAGTACATGGAGGAGCGGCATTCAACAACACCGTAGGAGCCGAGCTATCGCTATCCCATTTATAAATCACCAAATTTGTTGATGTGTTTGCCGCCAAATTACATGCAAGAATCGTGCTACCAAGTGTTTCTACCGAACTGAGGTTATATGTGCCTGCAGTGCATGAAGAAGTATTCAATGTGCCACTTTGCGTTCCTGTATATGCATTGATTATCTTAATGGTGTGGTCGGTCGCACTTGAACCGCGACACACAGCATAAAGTTTACCGTTAGACAACGCAATATCCTCTACTCCTTGAGAGCCGGTTGTCACCCAATTTGAGCTATTCCCTCCGGTTTGAGAGAAATTCCACACTTGCTGCACATTGCCCGAACTTACTGATGGAGTGGTGATTTCGGGAGACACACCATCAATCGTGCCCATGATGATTTGTTGGTCACTCTTGATACATTTACCTCCGGCTCCGGTTGATTTCACATTAAATGTACCTCCAAGAAGATTCAAGTTCCCATCTACCGAGATACATATCGGGCTATAAGTGTCGGTTCCTGTCGAAGCTGTATATGTAGCAGCGCTTCCGGTTGTGGTAATTGTAACATTACCCGAATTGAATGTTGCAACACCATCAACCGAGATGCCTTTACCACCCACCCCCGAGTGTGTTGCGTTGATTGTACCGCCATTTTGAGTGTAGTTGCCATCACATTTAATCAAAGTACAATGTGAAGGATCATAATTAACAACAACACTGCTACCTGTCAATGTTCCGGTGATTGTACCACCTGAGATTGTTGTGTTAACATCTGATTTGATACCTTTAGCCGAATTTGCTTTCACGTTGAGTGTAACATTTCCACCACTTACATTCACATTATTATCGGCCGAGATACATGTTGGGGCATAATTATCAATCACACCCGATGTATTTGTATATGTCCCATTTCCACCGGTGACAGTCACTGACAATGTTCCTCCTTGGAGATTTACATTTCCATCGGCCGAAATCCCTTTGCCTCCTGCACCCGAGTGAGTGATATTGATAGTACCATTTGTTTGAACAAAATCCACATCAGCTTTGATTGCAGAACAATAAGAAGGGTCATTTGAAATGATAGCTACAGCACCGGTCATATTAGCAGTGATTGTACCACCATTAACTGTCATAGACTGTTTTGTTTTGAATCCTTTACCTTGAGCGGCAGGAACGGTAAGAGTTATATTTCCTCCATTAACTGTAATAATACTATCACACTTGATACCCTTTGTATCGGCTGTTGACACTGTCACATTCATTGTTCCGCCATCAATTTGAATATATCCGGCATCACCATCTATACCATCACCTGTTGCGGCTGTGGTAAGTGCGCCTCCTGTCATTAAGAAATAATCATTGGTGCGAATACCATCATTAGCCGCTTTAATGATATTTACAGCACCACTTTGTATGTCAATGTAGTCATCACTACATATACCATGCTTGTAGTTACCTGTCACATTCAATGTTCCCGAACCGGTAAACACCAACTGACCTTCACTAAAGAAGCAACCTTTTTGGTCCTCGCCACTAACTGTTGTATATGAAGCGGCATCAATAAGAGTTGATGTTCCAATCAGGTTAACAGTACATTTTTTCCCTGTTTGGATATTGATAGCAGCACCATCATCATTTGTAATGCTTGCATTATTTAAGTTTAATATGATTTTTTTATCAGAATAAACCTTGAGCGAACCAACTGTTGTCGTACCGGTCAATTCATACGTTATTTCTGATGTTGATGTAGAAGTCACAATCACATCGGCTCCATTTTTAGTAACCTCTACCCCTTCAAATGCAAACGGATTGAGAATTTCGGCATCACTGCCATTATATTTGATTTCAACTATTGATGAGGCTTCGCCTAATGTCACTTTTTCAATCTCAGTATTTGGCATTGATTTAGTAACACCATTTGCTGCAGTAAACACAACATCGCTTCCATTCAGTGACACACTATCGGCATTAGCTATCGACAATCCAAGAGTTGTATTATCAGTGCGGTGAATCCACATTGTTTCGGCAGCCCATGCCAATGAAAGTGCCGATAACGTTAATACCACACCTGTTATTACTTTCTTTCTCATCATTTCACAATTTTAGAAGTTAAACAACCCGATTTCACAACATATATGCCATTTGATAGTGTTGACACATTTAACTCCGATTCATTGGTTGATAACACTAACTGTCCATCTACCGAATAAATCATAATACCGCCATCTAATGAAGAAACAACGGTTTTGCCATTATAAATAATTCCATCTCCATCGGTCGGCAAACCATTTATCGCTCCGGTCGCAACATTCCCATCAAATCGCAATGAAACGAATGTTGACGAAGGATAAGTTGTTGTCGTGCCATCGTTCATTGTTACCGCCACACCCCCATTGGGAAATGTAATCTCCTTAATTGCACTAATGTTCAGTTGCGAATCCCCGTCATTTTGCCTCACATATAAAACATCTGAAGCAATCATAGGAAAGCACAACAATCCCATCGAGATAGTCGTTAAAATCTTTTTCATGATAATGAGTTTGTTAAATTAAAATTTATTTGCAAATAAAATAATTTTTAGCATTTATAGCCCTATCCTAAAACCAATTTAACTCTCATTCCTATTCATATCGGCACATTATATCGACAAAATCGCATATTAAACACGATAGTTAACACTTCCTTTCAACCAACTCTAATTTATGATTCTCATAACTTTAATATGCCAAAATCTTCTATTTGTAAAACTACAAATGCGATTAATCAACTACTACATAGGTGTGTTTCTTAGTCGTTTAATATTTAGAGCAAAGAAAATAGAGTTGTGCCGAATTTCTTGACACAACTCTATTCATAAAATGATTATTTTACATTATGCGTTATATAGATAGCGCTTTATTGAACGTTTAGGAGTCTTTTCAAACTCATTGGCAATGAGCTGTATTTTTTCTATCTGCTCGTATGGAGCCACCAATTTATTAAGGTCTTTACGCACTTGCTCCATAACATCTCTCAACTGATAAGCTCCTATGCCATTTGCATCCATCGCCTCATAGTCGGGATAAACCAATGCAACAAGCCTGTTATTTCGTTCTACAACAAGACTCTCGCCCACAAATGGCATATTATTGAGTTTTGATTCTATTTCTTCGGGATATATATTTTGACCATTCGACGAAAGAATCATGGTTTTTAAACGTCCTTTTATATAAATCGTTCCATCGGCCGAACGCACACCCATATCACCGGTATGCAACCACCCTTCTTCATCAAGGACCAAATCGGTTGCTTCTTGATTCTTATAATATCCTTGCATGCGATTTGCGCCTCTCACACATATCTCTCCCGGAATATTTTCGGGATCAACACTAAGAATTTTCGTTTCCATAATTCCGGGAAGCGTGCGACCCGATGATGTGGGAATGAACTCACGCCATGGTGTGTGACTGATGAGCGGACCGCATTCGGTCATGCCATAACCTACTGTAAATGGGAATTTGATTTTATGAAGAAAATCCTCAACCTCTTTATTCAGAGGTGCTCCACCAACTATAATCTCTTCAAAATTACCACCAAAAGCCTCTATCAGTTTCTTTCGTATCTGAGAATATATCGCTGTATCGACAAAAGGGATGGCAAGCGCCCAACGAATAGTTTGCTTGGTAATCATTGGCACAATTTGCTTACGATAAATCTTTTCAAGAATCAACGGCACACAAATCACCAAGTTGGGACGAACCTCGTTCATTGCCTTAATCAAAATCTTGGGTGAAGGAAGTTTTCCCAATAAGGTTATATGTGTACCTATCGCCAATGGGACAAGCATATCAAAAGCGCAACCGTAGGCATGTGCCAATGGCAGGAATGAAACACAACGAGAGCCACGAAAATGCAAATTAGCATTAAGACCATACACCACATTCCCACATAAATTATTATATGACAACATCACTCCTTTTGAGAATCCGGTAGTACCCGAGGTATAATTTATCACTGCAAGCGCATTTGAATCGACATCGGGATATTTTATATCTTCCCTACTGAATCCATTGCGATATTTCGCATTAAAAACACTTGACAGATTGCGCACCGCATTCAAAACCATATCATTTGATTCTTCATGTTCGGCAAGAAGTTCATTATTATCTAATGAAAAAACCGCTTTAACCTTAGGCAATTTATCATACTCAATAGATTCCCATATATATTGAGACACGAATAAAAGCACAGAATCAGAGTGATTAACAATATGCTGAGCATCTTGCGGATTAAAATCATTCAACACCGGCACAATCACCGCACCGTATGTAATGGTAGCAAAAAATATTTGAATCCATTCGGGAGTATTCTTTCCTAAAATAGCTATTTTATCACCTTGTTTAATACCACACTCCTTGAAAAGAATATGATATCGGGCTATTGACTTGGCAAACTCGCCGTATGTTATTGTCTTTTTCGTGATATAGTTAGTCAACGCAGGTAATTCCCAATTATCTTTGAAACTTTGAGAGTAAATTTCAAGTAATTTTTCTTTCATGATAACGATTGTTATAAATACTAAATTTAGCGGTACAAAGGAAATAAAATTAGCCTAATTATGCAACTTTTCAATCATTTTGTTGTGCAAACATTCCTTAATAAGGCAAAAACCATCGACCAATAAGTTGGATTGATGGTTTTTGTCGTGAGAGTTTTTTAGCATTTTTATTCCCGATTTTTATAATGTTCTATAACATCATCGATAGAGATTTGCAAACGCTCCATCTCGTGAAACAAATCGCTTAGAGTCGTTTCATAAAATTCTTCCCGTCGGGCGGTTGTGACTATCGTTTTAGCATCTGCCGCCAAGAAAAAACCGAGCCCGCGTTTTGCATAAATTATTTCTTCAGCCTGAAGATATTCGTATGCCTTTAATACGGTATGAGAGTTTACCGACAGTTCTAATGCAAGTTCACGAACCGATGGCACTTTTGCGTCTTCAACCCATTCTTGCGCAAGAATTTTATTGAAACAATAATCGATGATTTGTTGGTATATAGGTTTGTTGGGTTTGAAATCCATAGATGCAAAGATTATAATTGACGATGTTTAATGGTGTGTATCGTATAATAGGTCATTACCACATCAAAAATCAGATATACAATAATAGAGATGAACATTGTATTGCTCAAGAATTTATCGGGAGCGTCAATGTCGTTTATTGCCGAATTAAAGCCTGTGATAAACCCTGCAATGGCTCCAATTATACCACTCACCATTGATATGGCAATAGTTAAGACAATTGCCATTAAAGCCTTATTCTTCTTGAAATAAGTTACGGCAAATAATGATGTGATAACCATTTGATACCATGAAACAATAGCTGATATAATATAAGTTACACCAAATGACCGCGCTTTAAGTTCGTCTGACACTTCTGACGGAATCTCAAAATTTATAATTTTATCTATGAGTTCTCTTGATGCAGGGATTAAATAAGTGATTCCGGCTCCCAAAATAATGGTTCCAATTACAATTAGAGGAATCACTACAAATGAATAAGAAAAATAGAACGTAACTTTTTCATTTCCCGATACCGGCAAGATTGTCTCTATCAAATGATAATTTCGTCGAGAAAATATTATCGGATTCCAATATAGCGCATATATAAGAGCCGTAAAGAACAACATGTCGAGAATGACAAATAACGGGTCTAACGCTATTAGCAAAGTTGAAGCAAATGCAATTATAAATGCCCCAATCGCATAAGCGATCATTTGGTTTTTAATAACGGGAAAGTAGAATGAATAAAGCATTTTCACTCTATTCCACGAGAATCCCTCTTTTTGAATAGGATTATATATTGTGCTTGTTAATTCAGTCATAATTTTATTTAAATATATGGTTATTTTAATGCGTCTAACACATTTTGAGCCGCATCGCTCATTAATGCGCTATAAATAAGAGCGAAATTAATTTCTGTTTCGTTACCATCAATATTCTTCTCAATAGAGCGAAAACCATTCATATCTTGTTCCATATATAAGGCATTAGGATTTGGAGATGTCGAAGCCATAAAAGACAACTTACGACCAATTTCCTCGGTACTCATGGAAAGGAGCAAGTTCCCTCTACGCAACATCATCACACTCTCAAACAAGTTTTTCAAGTCCCACACAGTATGAGTTGATACGATCACAGTTTGGTGCTCCTTAAGACTTCCCACCATTATTTTCAACAAATCTTTCTTAGCATTTATATCCAATCCATTTGTTGGCTCATCAAGAAGCAATACATCTGTACCTAAGGCCATCACATATGCAAGATTGGCTTTTTTGCGATTGCCTAACGACAATGCATTAAACGGTTCATCACCGGTCAAATGAAATATTTCAAGATTTTGACAAAACAGTTCGGCGCTAAATGTAGGGTAAAATGGGGAATGTATTTTTGCGAAATCATTAATGTTTTTTGCCGGAAATGTAATATCTTCGGGCATGAAAAACACTTTGCTCATATCGCTTGGACAGCGTTTTGAGATATCGTTGCCATCAATCTCACATGAGCCTTCTTTGGCAAACAACAGCCCGGCAATCACATGGAGCAACGTAGTTTTTCCGGCACCGTTTTCTCCAAGAAGCAAATGCACCCCAGAATCTAATTGAGTATTGATATTATCAAGGGCTTTGTAGCCTTTGTGATAATTATAGGATAAATTTTCGATGTTAATCATAATGATGTTTTTTAGTTGAGTTGCGATTATTTTACAGGTGTAACAGTGTATCCGGCTTGACGAAGCAGGTTGAGCAAGCCTTTTTCTCCGGGGAGGTGTCCGGCACCAACACAAACCAACACCGACTTCTCCGGTAAAATAGATTGAAGTTGTTTTGCCCAATTCTCATTGCGATCGGTGAGCATTCTCTTCTCATCTTCAGGCTCCATACCCAAGTCGGGATTCAACATTAATTTATGCAATTTTTCAATGTCTTGGTTCATGTAGGCTTGATAAAGCTCTACACTAAATTCAGCCATCTCTTCTTCGTTGCGAATTGTTTCAAGTAGATCTTCGGCTTGTTCGGCGACAGGATAACCAAACAGTATGTTTAACTGAAATTCTATACTTTCAAAACCATTAATCTCTTTTCCGGCTTGCGCACCCAACGTTTGCACTTGGATGTCGAGTTGTTGCATAGGATTAAATCCGGGGATTGCTTGCATATTCATTAGTAATGCTATTTGCTGGCTTACTAATGCCGGTTTCATTGGCTCTAACATGTTTAACGCAGCCTGCCCACCTGAATATCTCTTTATTACATTGTCAATAGAATCGAATTGCTCTTTTGTGAAGATTTTTGAGATGGTGCTATCGGCAGGTGCCATCGCCACCATCATCATTTTTTGTTGAGTGGCAGGTGACGTCATCTCGCTTTGTTCAATTTCGCCATATACTGCATCTACACTCTTTAAAGCATTCTCAAACCCTTCGATTGAATCGAGAATTGAAACAGGCGCAAGGTGATGTGTCCCCATAACGTATGAATCACCTTTAATGTTACTGCCACTCACTTTGTAAAACACTTGTGCATTACTACCTATTGCAGCAAAAAGCACGACTAATGATAAAATTAACTCTTTCATAACTAATTGAATTTAATTAATAAAACTTGAATTTTGATTATGAGTACATATTGGTTATTTAGTGTTGTACACATCTACAACACTGCAAAGATAAAACACTTTCTTTTAATCTTCCAAATTTTTAATCAAAAAAATGCAATTAAACGTAATTTTTTTGAACATAAATCTAAACAAAGATATGATTATGGGTGTTAATAAAACGGCTAAACACTTCAAATAAGGAGATTTGTATAATAAAATTATCGCTAACAAATATATTCATGGAAACGGTTTATTTTAAAGGAAAAGAATGCCACACCTTAGGCTCATTTCCAAAAATTGGCGACAAAGCCCGATATTTTTCTCTCGTATCATCATCTTTCAAGGAAATTGAATTATGTGATTATAAAGGGAAACGCATAGTTTTAAATATCTTTCCGAGCATAGATACCGATGTATGCGCTATGGCTGTTCGTAAATTCAATGAAATGGCATCGCTACTCGACAATACTATAGTATTGTGCATATCAATGGATTTGCCATTTGCGGCATCACGATTTTGCGCAGCCGAAGGCATTGACAATGTTATCGTGGCTTCGGCTTTTCGTTCTCAGGTATTTGGACGAAAATATGGAGTAGAATTAATTGACGGCCCCCTTTCAGGACTATTTGCCCGAGGTGTCATTGTGATAGATGAAACTCTTATCGTTAGATACTCAGAATTAGTCAATGAAATCACAACCGAGCCCAATTACGAAGCATGCTACCACAGTTTACGGATTATATAAATTAGTGTCATAGAAATTCATTATATACCGAGCATTTTCAAGCGCTATTTTTGCCGGGCTTTGAGCATTCAGAGCCACGGCTCTCTCATAGTCAGAAATAGCCAATCGTTTATTTCCCATGCGCCAGTGAAGCTTTCCTCGTTCAAAATACAATAAATCATTTTCACCTTTCATCAATTCACAATCGAGCGATTCAAGTGCTTCCTCTAATTTATTTTCGTTAATTAATTCTTTAATTTTTTGCAAAACGCTCATCTTTTATTATTTTTGAAGTCAAATATATAACAAATAACATTATGTATCGCATTTTTTGTATCTCTTTAACGTTAATATTCTCATTTTCAATTTTTGCCGCCGACCCCACTGCGACACGTTACTCCGCTGCAGATTGCCAAGGCAGTCTCAAACCATATACTGCACCCGACAAAAATTATGAATACCCCGACTCTTTAACTCCTGTATTTATAAATTATGTGGGACGACATGGTAGCAGATTCCCGGCATCTTCCACACACTGCAACCAACTTCTCAGCGCTTTAAACTTGGCAAAGGAACAAGGAACATTAACCAACCTCGGCAATGAATTGCTTAATTTGACTCAATATGTAATAGAAAAGGCCGATGGTCAATGGGGTGCATTGGATTCACTCGGAGTTGATGAGCAACGAAGCATCGCGGCTCGCATGTATAACAGTTATCCCAATTTGTTTAAAGAAAAACAGGTTATAGCGATATCATCCTACTCACCACGATGCGTAATGAGCATGAACTCTTTCACACATCAGCTCACACGCATGAACAACTCCATAGAATTGGCTACAAAATCGGGGCGCAAACAATCATATCTAATGCGTCCGTTTGATATAGACCAGTCATATTCCGATTTTGCGAGCGAATCATTATGGAAAGAGCCTTATCAACAACATGTCAATGCTTTTGTTCCAACCTCGGCATTATCTCGTGTACTCGGAAATAATTTTAACTATGGCGACATCAATCCCAAAGACTTGGCAATAGTGGAATACTATGTAATTGCGGGAATGAGCGCAATGCAAGTACCTTGTGACGCTTCAAAATATTTCACCACCGAAGAATATAACGCACTATGGTCTTGTTTCAATTTACGGCAATACCTACAACGCACATCAACAACCCTATCATCTATACCTGCCGACATCGCATCGCCTCTTTTATGCGACATTATTGAATCAATCGACAGCGTTGTTGAGAAAAAAGGAGCCACTCTCATCTCGGCAAAACTAAGATTTGGTCACGCCGAAACATTAATGCCGCTATTATCACTCATGCGTCTTAACGGTTGTTATTACAAAACCAACTATTTTGATACAGTAGCATTACATTGGAAAGATTTTGAGGTAGTTCCCATGTCGGCAAACTTGCAAATGATACTATTCAAATCAAAAAAAGGGAAATTCTACCTACGCATTGACCACAATGAAATCCCCACAACCCTTCTTCCCGGGAATAACGACATATATATTCCATGGGAAAACGCTCGCAAATATCTCTCAAATTGCGTTCCTTTATATTACCAGACATGGTAATATGTTAAAAAACGTCACAACCAATATCCAAACAAGCCTTTTGTATATATTACGCGCCCACATGCGTGTTAATATTCAATAACATTCGATATGATATTTTGCGTTTTCAATGTTTTTAACTATTTTTGCGTGGTTTATACCGCCTGGTAATAAGCCATGAATACATTTATTGACATAACTAACAACGCTTATTTTGTAAATCATACGATGAAAAAAATATACCTAAGGCTAACGTTATCAATTGCCCTTATTTTTTCAATATTCTCACATGCTTTGGCCGATACCTACCCTAAACGCGAGATGCGCGCGGCATGGTTAGCTACCGTTTGGAACCTCGATTGGCCTAAAACTGATGCAGGGAAAGCATTTTATGATCAATCATCGGCAAATTGCACTTCTCAAAAAACATACCTCCGCAATATAATTCAAAAACTGAAAGATTCGGGATTTAACGCCGTAAACTTTCAAGTGCGCGGCATGTGTGACGCAATGTATAAATCCAGCTACGAACCTTGGTCATCAGCATTGACCGGCACTCGTGGCAAAACTCCTTCCTTAGACTGGGATCCTCTTGAATATTGCATCGAGGTGTGCCACGAATTGGGTATGGAATGTCACGCATGGGTCAATCCGTTCCGTTTTTGTACAAGTTCCACTCTATACAGCACCACAAATGACTTGAATCTTCGCAATAATGGGTGGATTATAACATACGGATCGACTTCTGTTTTAAACCCCGCAATTGAAGATGCGAGAAATTACATAGTAGAAAGTGTGTGTAAAGAAATTGTTCAAAATTATGACATTGACGGCATGGTTTGGGACGATTATTTTTACCCCAATGGCATTCCCACTACAAACGAAGCAGAAGATTACGAACACTACCAGGCCTACAAAAATTCAGGCGGAACAATGACAATGGCCAATTGGCGTCGCGACAATGTAAACCAAACCGTAAAACAAGCTTTCAACATGGTTCATAGCGTGAAACCATACGTTAAATTTGGGATTGCGCCTGCCGGTGTCGCTAACGAAGGGGCTAAAGCACATGGCATAACTCCAGCCAATATCACATCAACAGGATATCAATATAATGGTATTTTCGCCGATCCTTGCGCATGGATTATTGATGGATATATCGACTATATTTCGCCTCAGTTGTATTGGGTAACTTCTCATGCATCGGCACCATTCAATCCACTTTGTGAATGGTGGAATAACTTAGCCGCCACATACGGCATTCATTGTTATGTCAGCCACGACATAGCCAATAGCACCTCAAACTGGACAAATAGTCAAGCCGATTATGAAGAGCGCTACGACCAAGTCACATATAACCGCCAAACATCTGTCAACCACAATCCCGGTGAAGTTTATTATTCTGCCGGACATGTCAATGGTCCAAACTCAACCGGTTTTGGCAGTTATTTAAAAACAAATTTATACCAACACCGTGCTGTCACTCCAAAGATTGTGCGTTCCAATGAAGAAGCAATCATTGTCAATCCCGGAATAGTTGCAAATTTCGCATTAAATGGTTCTACACTTTCATGGACAGCAAAAACAATGAGCATCTTAGGATACAACCTTTCAAACATCCCCATGCGATATGCGGTGTATGCGATACCTCTAAACATAGGGCAAAGTGACGCAAAGTCATCTATTCATACTTCCGATGGTGGTTTTAAATCTGACTATCTTCTTGATGTTACATACTCTAATAGTTTTGATGTCACTTCTTATCCTTCTAATTCATATTGGTATGCAGTAACAATTATTGACCGTTTTGGATATGAATGGGAAGCCGCAACGATTGGAGTTCCTGCTCTTGGCAACGTTAATTTATCATTAAATTCACCAGCCAATAACGCAAGTAATTTACCTTTTGGCGACAACACTTTTAGTTGGACAAGTGATGGCACATCTTTCACATTCCAAATCAGCACAAGCGAAGACTTTACCAACCCTATAATTGAAGAAGTTGTTACAACTCAAAATATTACTATTTCCACAACCAACTTCACCGACGGAGCCACTTATTATTGGAGAGTTATCGCTTCAAAAGAGAATTACAACTCGGCATGGAGCGAAACTCGCAGTTTCATAATGGAAACTCGCCCATTTATAACCTTAACACTACTCACTCCCGAGAACACAAGCACAATTGATTCCGAAACAATCTTTTTTAGTTGGGAGGGCGTCGAAGGAGCAAATTACACTATAGAGATAGCTGAATATTCATCATTCAACAATATTCTGATTTCAGAAACCACCACTGCCACAAGTCACAACCTTTCCACATCTTCACTTACAGGTGGAAAAACATATTTTTGGCGTATCAAAGCAACAAACGATGGATATCAATCGAGCACCTCTAACTATGCGTCATTCAAAACTCCAAAAAATGAAGGAGAATTAGTTGATGGTATCTCAATTAACGAATTATGGATAAAATCGCTCAATACCGACAACTTCCCTGAAGAATTGTCAAATTGTGCCAATCCTCGTTCAATAGCCACTTATAATGGAAATGTATATATCCTTGAGCGAACAAGCGATAACACCAAATGCTCTCTTTTAGAATTTAGCGGGGACACCGGAGAATATCTTAAGACTATCAACCTAACAGGTGACATTTATACATATTCGGGAGGAAATATCCCTAATCTTAACCATTGGGCACAAAAAGTCGGTAACTGCATTTTTTCAGATGGTGCCGGCAATCTATATATCAGTTGTATAACAACAGCCTCTGAGTTGAAACCGCTAACAGTGTGTTCGGTTAATGTTTCGACCGGAGCTACGACCAAAATTTTTGAAGCAAATCTCACATCTTCACGTTATCGCATTGACTATGCCAATGCATTTGGCGACCTGACAAATTCGGGAGGTCAAATTTGGGCTGCCACTAATACTGATAAGGTTTTTCGTTGGACAAACAATGGCGATGGCACATGGACCGAGGCTTCTACTACCATCACTAATTTTTACCCCGAATCGGCTACATCATTAGAAAACGCATCTTCTATCCAGCCAATATCTTCGTCTCAATTTATAGTTGATGGGGCTTCTACACACCCCACATTATACACGTTTAATAGTGGCAGAAATGCGACACTTGAGAACAGTTTTGCAAATAATGCCGCAATTCAACCTGTAACTGCTGGTTCAAATGGAACTTATTCAATCACGATTGGTTCAACACCATTATTTATATATGTTGACGATAACAATAACGGCAATGGTCATAGCTTCTCGATTGTTGCAAACAAACATGACTTCGATTTCGCTCAATTTCAATTTATGAAATCGGTTCCCGAAAATAAATTAGGTTCTACATATAATGATTTCTATCTTGACCAACCGGTAGCAATTAACAATGCCGACGGCAGCGCCACTGTATTCCTTTATGCCCCTAAAAACGGGCTTGCAGCCTATCGTATTTTTTTACCGGAGATTGATATTGTTCTTGATTCACCGATTAATGACGCTAAAACCGATGGAGACTTTGATTTTGCATGGTCAGGCATTGAAGGTGCCAATTACATTCTTGAATTATCTACAACTGCGACATTTGATAATATCGCGTTCTCGGCATCTACAACTGCAACAAGCTATAACTCTTCAAACTTCAACCTCGCAAGCGAAACTCAGTATTATTGGAGAGTAAAAGCCTCATGCGAAAATCACACAACAACCACATCTGAGGTTCGTAAATTCACAAGCCCTGTTAAAGAATCTACAACCGGACGCTTGTCAATTGAAAAACTATTCAATTACAGTGTAAACACAGACGGAAGTCCTGTTGAGAACGAAGGTGGATTACTATCGGAACTCAATGGGGACAACCGACGCTCAATGACCGCCTATAATGGTAAAGTATATGTTACATATCGTGAGAGTACATCTAAATTACATTTATTGGAGTTTAGTGGTGAAACTTGTGAATACATTCGCACTATAACATTAACAGGAGATTGTGTAACCGGTTCATATGGTGCAAATGGGCTATTTGTTGATGATGGAAATAATCTATGCATTGTGGCAATGGGGACATCTTCATCAATATTAACTACCGTTTGTACTGTTGATATTTCAACGGGGAAAACCACAAAACAATTCTCCTATGGAGCTGCAAATTTACGCTTCGACTATGTTAATGCCCGTGGCGATATCACTAAAGCCGGGGGGGAAATTTGGGCGGCATCAACAGAGAATACAACTACAACCACCAATAACAATCGCATATATCGTTGGACTCGCAAAAGCGATGGTTCGTGGACCTCTGAATCAACAGTCGCAAACCGTTTCTATCCAACTACAGGGAAAACCGGTGGAACACCTTGGGTCTTGCCACTTTCATCATCTCAATTTATTGTTGATGGAGGGGGCAACTATCCTTCTTTATACACATTTAAAGCCGGAGGTTATGCAACATTAGTTGATGGTCTTAACTCTACTTTAGGCACAGAGTTAATGCCTAAAACTATTAATGCCGTTGGTATGAGTCAAATCACTATAGGCGAATATCCTCTATTTATTTATAGTAATGAAACACATCTGGGTTCTGGACACAATTTCAATATTGCTTACAATCCATCATCTTACGATTTTTCTAAAATGGAATTGTATTGGAACATTCCCGAAGGCAATCTTGGAGCCACAAGCCACGCCTATGGATTAAACTCAATTGCAACGATCAAAAACGAAGACAACTCAGCCACCGTATATGTTTATGCTCCCAAAAATGGACTTGCGGCTTATCGCATTTATTTGCCCGATATGCCTATCACTCTCACCTCTCCTATTAACAATATTCAAACTGAACAAGGATTTGAGTTCTCTTGGAACGGTGTTGAGGGGTCAACTTATATTATTGAGTTATCGACCTCTGAAACATTTGATGTCATTGCGTTCTCGGCTACTACCGAAAACACAACTTATCAATCGTCTAACTTCAGTTTTGCCAACTCTACCCAATATTATTGGAGAGTGAAAGCCGCAAACGACAATTACACTACAACCACATCGGCAGTTGGTCAATTCATCTCTCCCGAAAAACCAACAATGACTCCACCCCAATTATTCAAACCCTATAATTGGACCACCCATTCATCCGACATTTCATTTGTCGCAAAAAAATCTTATCTTTTAGTTGATGGTGTTAAAACATATGCCACTAAATCGACCCTCGAAATATCCAAGACAGCCGACTTCTCTGAAATATATTATTCAGGTTCCTCTAATTGGAAAGAAGAATCAAGCGAAGCCAGCGGTAACGAAATTTGGTTGCAATACACTCTTCCTATTTCTTATTTTGCAAATGGCTCTTATTTTTGGAGAGTTAGAGCCGAAAGCGTTGACCCTAATCTCGAGGAAGGCATTTCAGAAGTGCGTCAATTCAAAATTGAAGGGCAAAGCGAAGCTCCAGGTAACGCCGAGACAGGGTATTCTCTAAAACACGAAAATCAATATGAATATGACTTAAAATCCTCTGGCTCGAATTATTATACATTCACCAACCTATGGATTCGCAACAGCGAAAAAAGCAACATTGATTGGTGGAACAGCACAACAAGTACCAATTATAGAGGATTTTGTACCCGTCATGACCAAAATGGAGATCAAGAAGGAAAAGATATTATTTGGATTGCACGCCATGATGGCAGCACAGCCGGTTATTTAGAAAAATATGATGCCGCCAATGGTGAATATTTGGGAACGCTAACATTAACAGGCGATTACCTCAAAAGCACATACCCTTGTAATGATGTTTTTGTTGATGCCGGAGGCAATTTGTGTATAATGAACCTCAAAAATACATCAAACAATTTGGAAATATCAACCATTGATTTTTCAACCATTGACAATGAAGCTCAAACGGTAAAAGTAACTCCTCACATTACGTTATCTCTATCCAACGTTCGCATAGACCATGCTCGAGTTGTTGGAGACATATCTTCAGGTGAAGCTTATATTTTTGGCACTGATAATGCGACTAACGTTTATCGTTGGGAATTATCAGATGGCGCATTGGTTGGTTCCTATAAATCAAATACAATCACAAGTTTCTACCCATCAAAAGTATCAGGCACAACTATTAAAAGTTTAGGAACTGCCACTCGCATCTATCCTATAGATAAAGAATATTTCTGTGTTGATGGCGCCGGTACTGCATTTACTTTATACAAATTCAATGAATCCGGCACAAACGCCACGTTATCAAACTCATTTGTTTCACACGCTGACATAGCCCCAACAGGCAACTCCGGCAATGGCGGCACATTCTTCAACCATGATGGTGTTCCATTCATTGTATATAATAGTTCATCTTTTAGTTCAAATAATCCAACTGCCGATGCTATTAATTATAAATTCAACCTTGCCCGTGTTTCGGAATTAACCAGTTGGGGTGCAATATCCAAATATTGGACCATTCCTAACGATGACATAGGAAAAGTTGCCAATGCAGGAAAAGACTTTGGTATGCTTGCCGATTATTTGCAATATGATGCCGTAACAGGTACTGCAAAAAGCAGCAACATTCAAACATATAGTTCGGGCTACGACCGCACTAATGTTTATATTTATGTACCGGGAAACGGAATGGCTGCTTATTCACTCACTCGCCACATCTATACAGGTGCCGAAGGGATAAATGCACAAAATATAAAAATAGGTGTAAATGCACAAGAAATAACATTTGGTTGCGAAGTTGACAAAGCCTGCATTTATTCACTTTCAGGAATGTTGATAAATTCTATTGATGATGCATCATCAATAGAAAAACCGGATGCAAAAGGTGTGTATGTTATTCAACTCACTGTCAACGGGAAAACAACAACCCATAAAATAATAATATAACTCAATTAGAAACAACAAATAATAACTTTAAATAATAGTACTATTTTTATGAAAAAAATTTCCTTAAAAATTGCCATGACATTATTGATTGCATTAATTGCATTCCCGTCATGGTCGGCTACAACGCCTAAACGTGAGCACCGCTCTGTGTGGATAACCACTGCTTGGCGCAATGACTGGCCGACAAGCTATGGCACATCATCCACAGTTGCCACCTCTCAAAAAAACGAGGCGATTCAGTATCTTGATCTATTGAAAGAAAATGGCTTCAACTGCGTTTACTTCCAAGTGCGAAGCATGAGTGATGCCATGTATAAATCAAGCTACGAACCATGGTCAAGCTATTTGGTGGGTACTCGCGGTTTAACTCCGGCATACGACCCACTTGCATTTTGGGTAGAAGAATGTCATAAACGCGGCATGGAAATTTTCGCATGGGTAAACCCCTATCGTTATGAATCATCTGTTTCAGGGGCTTCTTGGACCGGAGCAAATGACTACCGCACAACTCACCCCGATTGGATTATGGAATACAATAACAAAAGTATTCTTAACCCCGGTATTGAAGCGGTACAAACCCGCATAGTTGATGTGTGTCGCGAAATCGTAGGTAACTACGACGTGGATGGTCTTGTTTTTGACGACTATTTCTATATTGAAAGTACACCTACATCATACGACTCCGATCTCTATAAAGCATCAGGCTCATCACTTTCACAAGCCGACTGGCGTCGTGAAAACGTGAACTCAATGGTGCGCAAGGTTTACAATATGGTTCAATCAACCAAACCATACGTGAAATTTGGTATATCTCCTGCCGGTGTCGCTAAAACTTCCGCTTCAAAATATGGAATCTCGACAAGTTCCATCAGCTCTGCGTCTGACTGGCAATATTCACAAATCCACTCCGACCCATTGGCATGGCTTGGTGAAAACACTGTTGACTTTATATCTCCTCAGATTTATTGGCTCGAATCAGACAAGACCAATTCTTACAGCAAAATAGCAAAATGGTGGAGCGACGCTTGCGCCGATGTGTTTGGACGCCACTTTTATTCAAGCCATTCTATCTCATTCCTTGAGGGGAACAATTATGAATCCAACTGGGCTGAAATAGCAGGGCAAGTACAATCCAATCGCGATTACGACGGATTAAACGCTCCCGGTTGCGTATTTTTCGCATCCCAAGATCTTACCGGTAACCGCAACCAAGGTCTTGCCGAATACTTGAAGCAATACAAATTCCAAAATATGGCACTTCCCCCATGTATAACTTGGAAATCAAGCTATGCCTACAATCCGGGAAAAGTTACAAGCCTCACCCTATCAGGCACTACACTTTCATGGAATGGTTATGAAAACATGCGTTATGTCGTTTATGCAGTTCCCGAAGGGACAACTGTTTCTGATGATATTTCGTCAGAATATATTATCGGCAACCCATATTCTACCACTTTAGATGTTTCATCATATACAAGTGGTTACAAACTTGGTGTATCGGTATTTGACCGTTATGGTAATGAATATGAAATCGCATGGTTAGGTGATGACAGCGAAAATCCCGGAACCGGTGATGAAGATCCAAAAGAACTTGAACGTACAACAATCAACACTCCCGCCGATGGCTCTACCGTTCAATCAGGCTTCACTTTTGGTTGGACTGCCAACTCGGTAAGTGGTGTTTCCTATCGTCTTGAAGTTGCCACATCCAACACCTTCGACAATGTCATCTTTGCTGCCACCACAAGTAGCACAAGCTATTCATCGGCAAACATTTCACTTGCCGAAGGAACAACATATTATTGGAGAATTATCACATCTAAAGAAGGTTATACAAGCTCTACTTCATGGGTAGGGTCATTCACAATGGCTACTACCGGAGGGTCAACCACCACCCCTACCGATATAGTAAAAGACCCTAACACATACTCTAATGTGAATGGTTTCTCTATCGAAAGCCTTTGGATGTATTCGGTCAACACATCTAACTTCCCATCACAACTTGGTGGCGACCAACGCGGCATGGCAGCATACAATGGGAATGTTTATATAATCCAACGCGACAACACACTTCTTGAATTCAGTGGTGAAACAGGTGAATACCTTCGTTCAATCACTTTGACAGGCGATTGCTCTACCGATGCCAACGGCAACTCTCTTCAATACAAATGCCAAGATCTTTTTGTTGACGCAGGCAATCATCTTTGTGTAAGTAGCATGACTCTTGATTGTTCAACAACACCTCTAACTGTTTGCACTATTGATGTTAATACCGGTGCAACAACCCGTGTGTTTAGCATGACTTGCTCATTAGGTGGACGTATCGACTTCGCTGCTGTTCGTGGTGATGTAACACAAACAGGGTGTGAAATTTGGGCTGCAGTTGCAAATAGTAACTATGTATATCGTTGGACTCGCAATGCAAGCGGCTATTGGGCAATAAACTACACTACAGTCTCAACTTATTATCCGTCAGGAAGCGCAACAACCAACAGCACAGCACCTCGCATTATGCCCGTTTCAAACACTCAATTCATTCTCGACGGACACAACTCTGCACCTGCTCTTCTCTCATTCGTTGCAAGTGGAACAGCTACCTACGTTGACGGCTTTGGCAACAATCCTTCGATTGCTCCAAGTGCCAACAACTGGAATGGAGTATCTCAAGCGACACTCAATGGCACTCCTATCTTTGCTTATGTATCGGCAATTGCTCCTAATACATTTACTATCGTGACTAATCCATCTAACTATAACTTCGCGTCAATGACTAAACTTTGGACCGTTCCCGCTAATGGTCTTGGGTCTCAAACAAATAGTTATGTAACATCTAAACCCACAATGGTTAATAACAGCGACGGTTCGGTTACTTTGTATATATATACTCCTAACAACGGTCTTGCCGCTTACAAACTTAAATCAAGTTCAACTATAGTAACACCTCAACTCGATGCAGTATCGTTAAGCACCCCGGTTGGCGGTACTACTGCGGCTAAAGGATTTAGCTTTGGTTGGAGTTCTATTTCAGGTGCCACATACACAATTGAAGTATCAAAATCTTCAACATTCGCATCTGTTGACTTCACTGCTTCAACAACAAGCAATAGCTACTCATCTTCCAACTTCAATCTCGCAGCCAACACCACTTATTACTGGCGAGTAAATGCTTCTAAAGATGGTTACCTATCTTCTACTTCAAGTGTGGCATCATTTAAGACTGCTCAAGAAACCCTTGCCGCAGTTACTTTGACAAGTCCTATAGGTGGAGCGACTGTTGAGGATGGTTTCACTTTCAATTGGAGTGCTATTTCAGGCGCAACATACACCCTTGAAATCTCAGCTGTTGCAGGATTTGCATCTACCATGTATTCGGTTCAAACTACAAGCAATAGTTATTCTTCGTCTAACTTTGACTTTATGGACGGCACTAAATATTATTGGCGTGTGAAAGCTGATACCGAAGATGCAATTGAATCAGTTTCAGCTATCGAATCATTCACAACCAAACAAGCCGAAGTTGTTAATCCCACTCCATCACCAAGCGACTCGCCAAAAGATGATGCTCAATATGAAGTGATTAATAACCTCAAAATTGAAAGTTTATGGCTATATTCGATTGCTAAAGGAAACTTCCATGAGGAGCTTGGTCGCGACCAACGTGGCATGGCTGCATATAACGGTAAAGTATATATCTCGGAACGTGCAAGTGGCACAGGTTACCTTCTCGAATTTGATGGCAACACAGGTGAGTTCCTTCGCAAAATCACACTTACAGGCGACTATCTTACCACATCTGGCGGCAGCACAAACGGATACTGTTGTAACGACGTGTTTGTAGATGGAGGAGGTCACCTTTGTGTAAGCAACATGATGACATCTCAAAACACCACTAATGAGTTAACCATTTGTTCGGTTGATGTATCTACAGGAACTACAACTCGTATGTTTGAGTCTGACTTAGCGTTATCAAGCAGTTGGAGAACATATAATTTACGCTTTGACCATTGCGGTGTGTATGGCGATTTGACCCAAACCGGAGCAAAAGTATATGCCGCCGCAGCCGCCGCATCATATTCTACAGCATGGAATAACAGATATGATTATCGCAAACGCGTTTATTGTTGGACTCGTGATGCATCTGGAAATTGGACAATGGAATACCATGATGCAAGTTCATTCTATCCCACTACTCAAACCACATCATTTGGCAATGCACCTCGCATATTCCCCGTATCAAGTTCTCGCATTATCATCGACGGGTCCTCTACATATCCAACATTATATTCATATAATTCTTCATCGGCAACTATCGAAGACAGTTTTGAGTCAAACGCAGATGTAAAACCTGCCGGTATGTTGAGTGCGGGTATGTGTGACGGTGAAGTTAATGGTCAAAAATTGTTTATTTACAGTTTCAATGACGATGTCGCCGAATTTTACAACTTTGCGATTGTATCAAACCCCAACGACTATAGTTTTGCCGATATGGGATTGATGTGGAAAATTCCTCAAGCCGGGCTTGGTAACTCAGGAAATTCATATGTATCTTCAATTCCCGCAACCCAACAAAACGCTGACGGCTCATTGAATGTTTATATTTACACACCAAACAATGGTCTTGGAGCATATCGTATTTCAGATGCGACAACAACAAGTGTAGATAAAATTGAGAATGGAGCAGTCTTAACTGTAAATATTAAAGATGATATGGTCATTTGCTCACAAGTAGCTGATGCAATTGAATTGTTTACAACATCAGGCGTTAAAGTTGCCGAAATAATCAACAGCAAAACGCTCAATGTCGCTAATATCTCAAAAGGGCTCTACCTTGTGCGTGCAACTACCGAAAATGCTACCATCTCAGAAAGCATTGTTATAAAATAAACATTTAACTCGTCTCAAGTTCTCCCCTCATCGCAAAATGATGGGAAATGCGAATAAGCCGAGACAGGTTTAAATAACAAATATTACTAAAGACCGATGTGGAAAAAACATATCGGTCTTTTTATTTTAAACTAATAATCGTAAATTTGTTCTTTGAAAAAACTTGGATATGAATTACGATGAAAGATATATGCACCGAGCAATTCAATTAGCTCGAAACGGACAAATATTTGCATCACCTAATCCTATGGTTGGGGCAGTTATTGTATATAACGACACTATCATTGGCGAAGGATTTCATCGTCGATGTGGCGAAGCTCATGCCGAGGTCAATGCCGTGGCATCGGTATCTCATCCCGAACTTCTTCCACACGCCACAATATATGTCACGCTTGAACCTTGTTCTCATTATGGCAAAACACCTCCATGCGCACAACTCATCATTGACAAAAAAATTCCAAGAGTTGTGATTGGCTGCCTTGACCCATTTGAGAAAGTAAGTGGCAGAGGAGTGAAAATGCTACAAGATGCAGGGATAGAGGTTATATGGGGTGTTTTAGAGAATGAATGCAAGGAATTAAACTCCAAGTTCATTACCTGCCACACAAAGCAACGTCCATTTATCACCCTTAAATGGGCTCAGAGTTCCGATGGTTTTATCGACCATCACAGGACACATCAAACGCCTAATGCTATAAAAATTTCCACTCCCATCACATCATGTTTTGTTCACAAATTAAGAGCCACACACGATGCTATAATGGTAGGAAGCAGTACCGTCATCAAAGACAACCCATCATTAAATTGCCGTTCCTGGAATGGGAATAACCCAAAGCGCATTATAATCGACCGCCAAACGAAGCTCCATAATACAGCAAATATATTTAACGACAAGCTATCTCCTACTATTTATTTCACATCCAAAATCAGAAAAGAATTGCCATGCGATGTGGAACAAATTCTCGTTGACACAAATTCGTCACTCTGCGAAATAATGCGCATTCTTTATAACAAAGGTATCACTTCGGTATTATTAGAAGGAGGGGCATCTTTATTGCAAAACGCAATCGACAACAACATTTGGGATGAAGCCCAAGTGGAAATCTCACCGATTACTCTTTGTAAAAAAGGCTCTATCAATGCTCCTATATTAAATATTATGCCATATAAATCATTAGAAATCGACAATCATTATTTCGCCTTTTACCATAATAAATAGATGTTTCACGTTAAAAACATATAAAAAGCCATATATTTCCCTTAACAAAATACTATCCAACTACTGGCAATCAACCTATTAACATTTACACTCATATATTTTTTTTACAATTTATTGATATTTTAGCACCATCAACACTATATAATTAATGAAATTGTTGCTAACTTTGCAAATTGTAAAATAATATATTATGTTGAAAAAATTAGCTTTTTATATAATACTTGCAATTACCGCATTAGGGTTTCACTCTTGTAACGAAGACTCATCTGACCCAATGGTATCAGAATCATCAAATGTAATGGTTTCCTCGTTCTCTATCGTTGCCAATGATAAGATTCTCGAAAACCTTGATTCGGTCTTTTTTACTATTGACTTGGAAAACGCTAAAATCTATAATGCCGATTCCCTTCCTTTCGGCACCGACGTTTCTCGATTAGTAGTCAACATAGGCACATACGGTAGCTCTGTAGCTGAAATCACATACCCTAAGCCTGGTCAAGGTGACACCACAATAAATTACCTTAAAAACTCAACCGATAGCATTAATTTCAGTAATGGTCCGGTGAAATTTCATATTGTCGCTCTCGACGGAGTATCTCAACGCGACTACTCAATCTCAGTGAATGTTCATAAAATCAAACCCGATTCACTATTCTGGAATAAACTATCGAAAAACCGATTGCCAAATGATTTCAGCAATCCGTCGGTTCAAAAAACAATTCGCTACAAAAATATGGCTGTATGTATTTCAGGCATACATCCTCAATATACACTTGCAACGATCAGCAATCCGGCGAACTTTATTTGGAAAAAGCAAGACCTCTCATTTCCTTTCATCCCAAACATAAGTTCGCTAAACGCTACCAACCAGGCTTTATATATCCTTGACACAGCCGGCAACCTTTACACCTCAGTTGATGGATTAGATTGGAATGCATGCAATAAAAAATGGCATCATATATATGGCGGATATGGAGATACATTACTCGGAGTAACTAAAATCGATGAGCAGTTCTATCACACCACATATCCCGAAACAAAAAATACGTTAGTCGAAACCGGATGTCCCATATCGGGCACAAGCCCAATTGTAACATTTAGCACTGAATGGAGCGACACACCTCAAGCGTTTATTATGGGAGGACGTCGCGCCGATGGCGTTGTTATAGGTGAAATGTGGGGATATGACGGAACCACATGGGCAAAAATAAGTAACAACAGCATATATGCCCGCGAGTATATGACATTCTTCTCTTATTATACATTTAAAACCAATCAAAAAAACTGGGATGTCACAGAATACCCCACACTTATTGCATTTGGAGGTTTTGACCAGGAAGGCTATCCGGGCAAACAAGTTTATATATCAATCGACATGGGTATAAATTGGAAACTCGCCGATGATTTATTACAATTGCCCGATTATATACCTGAAATGGGTGACGCTCAAGCGCTTGTATTCAACAAAACAATGCAAGCACGCTCAAGCGCTTCATCGTGGGTTGACTACCCCTCAAAAACGCTCCCCTCATGGTGTGGAATACACAATTCCGCAATAAACACTTATGCGAGCCAGTTACCCAATCAATGGGAATGTCCTTATATATACCTTTTTGGCGGATATGATAAAAATGGCAACCTTTACAACACTATTTGGAGAGGAGTAATAAACCGTCTAAGCTTCAAACCTATAATATGATAAAACGATTTTATCTCATATTAGTTGTTCTTGCGACATTATCTTCATTTTTCACCTCAAAACTGAATGCCGAAGAATTTGCATCATATAAATTTGATGCAGGCGTTCACTTGGGCTTGAGTGGATATCTTGGCGATGCCAATGAAAGCAACATGTTCAAACATCCCGGATTCAGCGCCGGAGCATCTTTTAGATATATCGCCAACAGCCGTTTGGCATTACGCGCGATATTCTCAACTGCTTCACTTAGTGGCAACACTCTTGATTTTGAAGATAAATTTCCAAACAATATAAATTATGAGTTTTCTTCTCAGGTTTATGATTTAGGTGCTCGTTTTGAGTTCAACTTCTTCAACTACGGAATTGGGGAAACATATAAAAGAATGCGCCGTTGGTCTCCTTATTTATCTCTTGGAGTTGGAGCAACCGTTGCCAATTGCGATGGAGTGTCATCGTTTGCCATGAATATCCCCATGGGTATAGGCATCAAATACAAACTAAAGCCTCGCATAAACCTTGGCGTAGAGTTTTCTATGACAAAGGTTTTGGGAGATAAGATAGATGGTGAAAACTTAACCGATTTATATCAAATAAAAAGTTCTGTATTAAAAAACACCGACTGGTATTCACAGCTAAATCTATCAATCACCTACGAATTTGGCAAACGTTGTGAGACCTGTCATTATGTCGAATAATAAACGCTTTTCACGTTATGGCTCTTATTGACAAAATAGATAAAACAAGACTTCCTATCCATGTGGCAATAATCATGGACGGAAACGGACGTTGGGCAAAATCGCGACAACTAAATCGCTCTGCCGGACATGTAGAAGGAGTCAACACCGTGAGACGCATCACTGAAATAGCAAGTGAGATAGGCATTAAACATCTCACATTGTACACTTTTTCAACCGAAAATTGGAATCGTCCCAAAGAAGAAGTTGACGCACTCATGCATCTCATCGTCACCGCTATCGAACGGGAAACTCCCGATTTGATTAAAAACAACGTGCGACTAAGCATGATTGGTAATGTGACCCGCATGCCTCAAGAAGCATACGATCGTCTATGCCAGTGTATTAATGATACATCACATTGCAACGGACTTAACCTATGTTTAGCTTTAAGCTATTCTGCTCGATGGGAAATAGTCAACGCATGCAAAAACATTGCAAAAAAAGTAAAAAACGGAACGCTTTCACCCGATGAAATTGACGATAACACAATTTCATCACACCTAAACACTTCAGACATGCCTGATCCCGACCTACTCATTCGCACTGGCGGGGACATGAGGATTAGCAATTTTCTTCTTTGGCAAATTGCCTACTCCGAGATATGCGTAGTTGACACATTTTGGCCCGATTATAGTAAAGATGATTTCTGTAATGCCATTATTCAATTTCAATCGCGTGAACGCCGTTATGGCTTGACAAGCGAGCAAATAAATCAATGATAATCATTCTAACATTATGCGATATAAGCTATTATTACTAATTACACTGATTTGCTTTTATTCATTAGAAAATAAAGCACAAAATCAAGTTGATACCATATATAATCCTCCTGTTATTTTTTCGGCGATGCCCAAAAGATATGAAATCGCCGGAATAAAAGTTACAGGAAACAAAAACTATGAAGAATTTATTGTCATTGGCTATTCAGGGCTGAAGATAGGCGACATTGTAGAAGTTCCCGGCACAGATCTCTCCTTGGCTGCAAAACGCCTCATGCGTCAAGGGCTTTTTGCGCAAGCACAAATAAAAATAGAGAAAATCGCCGGTGATAAAGTGTGGATTGAACTCGCATTACGCACACAACCCCGCATTTCGGAAATCAACTACATAGGAATCAAAAAGGGCGAAAAAGAAGACTTACAAGAACGCCTTCAACTCATGAAAGGCAACCAAATAAATCAAAACGTTGTTAACCGCACCACCAAAATCGTTGAAAAATATTTCAACGACAAAGGATTTGGTAACGCCGATGTTAAAATCGATTTACGCGAAGACCTTTCAAAAGAAAATGAAATGATTGTTGACATAAAAATCGACAAGCATGATAAAGTTAAAGTTCACAAGATATATATTGACGGGAATGAAATGTTTAGCGATCGTGATGTCAAAAGTGCGATGAAAAAAACAAACGAGAAAGGAGACATCAGAAATCTTTTCAAACAAAAGAAATTTGTCAAATCAGATTATGCCGACGACCTCAACCGCATAATTCAAAAATATAACGAGAAAGGTTACCGCGATGCGAAAATACTCTTTGACAGTGTCGCAAAGTATGATGACAAAACAGTAGATGTATATATCAAGGTTGAAGAAGGTAAAAAATATTATATAAGAAATATTGACTGGGTGGGTAATACAGTTTACCCAACTCAAGACTTATCTACGTTCTTAGGCATCAACCCGGGAGAGGTTTATAACCAAAAACTAATAAACAAGCGCCTGCTTGAAGATGAAGATGCCGTTTCAAATTACTACATGAATAAAGGGTATCTGTTATACCAACTTGTTCCCATTGAGAAAAACATTATTGGAGATTCTATCGACCTTGAGTTACGTATGTTTGAAGGTCCGCAAGCCCGCATAAACAAAGTGGTAATAAATGGTAATGATCGTCTTTATGAAAAAGTTATTCGCCGTGAATTACGCGTTAAGCCAGGGGAATTGTTTAGTAAAGACGACTTAATGCGATCAGCCCGTGAAATAGCACAAACCGGACACTTCAACCCCGAGAATATGGATATACGCCCTGAGCCCAACTCTGAAAATGGGACAGTTGACATTATATTCGACCTCGAATCAAAAGCCAACGACCAAATTGAGTTCTCTATGGGATGGGGACAAACCGGTGTTATTGGTAAATTAGCGTTAAAATTCACCAACTTCTCAATTAAAAACCTATTCAAGCCAAGTTCATACCGTGGCATAATTCCGCAAGGGGAAGGTCAGACATTCACAATCAGTGCGCAAACCAATGCTAAATACTACCAAGCATATAGCATTTCATTCTTAGACCCATGGTTTGGAGGAAAACGCCCCAACTCACTTTCGGTTTCGGCTTATTACAGCCGTCAAACAGGCGTAAACTCATCATACTATAATAGCAATTGGTCAAATCCATATTTATATGGTGGTGGCTATGGATATAACTATGGTTATGGCTCAGACTATTACCAAAACAGCATTCAAAATGCATACGACCCCAACAAAATACTTCAAATGGCAGGTGTCACTTTGGGGTTTGGTAAACGTTTGAGTTGGCCCGATGACTACTTTACACTATCAGCCGAGCTTTCATACAATTGGTATTACCTCAAGAATTGGGAATATTTATATTATATGAATAATGGTACATCAAACTCTATCGTACTTGGATTAACCTTAGCTCGTAATAGTATTGATAATCCATTATACACTCGTCGAGGCAGTTCATTCTCTTTAAACTTCCAGATGACCCCTCCTGCGTCACTTTTAAATCCGGGTAAAAATTGGGAAAAACTATATAAAGATAATTCAACCGAAGCAAAAGAGCAATTATACCATTGGATTGAATACTGGAAACTTAAATTCAAATCTCGCACATATACTCCTCTTACCGACCCTTACGGCAAATGGACTTTAGTATTTATGACTCGAGCCGACATAGGCTTGCTTGGCAGCTATAACAAGTGGCTAAAATCTCCATTTGAGACATTCTATGTGGGAGGTGACGGCATGACAGGAAGTTACACTTACGCTACCGAAACTATCGGGATGCGAGGTTATGACAATGGACAATTCACCCCTTGGGGCAAAGAAGGTTACGCATACACCCGATTTGGCATGGAACTACATTTTCCATTCATGCTACAACCCACTACTACCATCTATGGGTTAGCCTTTGCCGAGGGTGGTAATGCGTGGACCTCGGTTAAAGACTTCTCGCCGTTTAACCTAAAACGCAGTGCAGGTCTTGGCGTGCGCATATATCTGCCCATGGTGGGAATGATGGGTATTGACTGGGCATACGGTTTCGATAAAGTATATGGAGCCAAAGGTGGTAGCCATTTCCACTTTATCCTTGGCCAAGAGTTTTAATTTTTATTACAATAAACCTTTTTCAGATATATTTGTCTAACAATATATAAATTATTAAATACCTTGTTTTATGAAAAAATTAGCATTAACATTAACTATAATGATTGCCTGCACAATTTGTGCATCTGCCCAAAAATTCGCGCTCGTAGATATGGAATATATCCTAAAAAACATTCCATCATACGAAATGGCAAACGAGCAATTAAATCAACTATCTCAACGATGGCAAAAAGAAGTTGAAGCGAAATTCAAAGAAGCCGAAAATTTGTATAAGAATTATCAAGCCGACATGGTGTTCTTAACCGATGACCAAAAAAAGAAAAAAGAAGAAGAAATAACCGCCAAAGAAAAAGAGGCGGTTGAACTTCGCAATAAATACTTTGGGCAAGATGGAGAAATGAGCAAAAAACGTCAAAGTTTGCTTAAGCCCATTCAAGAAGACATTTACAATGCCGTGAAAAAAGTTTCTGAAGAACGTGGTTATCAAGTGATATTCGACCGAGCTTCATCAACAAGCATAGTATTTGCATCACCACGCATAGACGTAAGTAATGAAGTTCTTGACAAATTAGGATATTCAAAATAATTAAATTACCTTTGCATTAACAATTTACAAAAACAACGATAATTTATAACTAAAATCTCGATAAAATGATTAAAAAAATCCTTGTCGCAATAATGATTGCGCTTCCAATGTGTGCTATTGCACAAACAAAAATCGGAGTAATAAATACTGATTCTGTTTTCCAAATCATGCCTGAAACCGCTCAAATTCAAGCACAAATTCAGGAAAAAGCAAAAATGTATGACGGTGAAATCAAAAAACTTCAAGAAGAACTTCAAAAAAAATACACCGAGTATCAAGAATTAGATAAAGATGCCACTACTCCCGAATCAATCAAACAACGTCGCATCCAAGAAATTCAAGAATTGGATACTAAATACCAACAATTTATCCAAACAGCTGAACGTGAAATCCAATCACAACAACAAAAACTCATTGCTCCTATTCGCGAAAAAATAATGATGGCAATAAAAGCAGTCGGTCAAGAAAATGGTTTTTCTGCAATATTCCCCGAAGGTGTTGCAATATATACCGGCAATGATGTTACCGACATTACACCATTAGTTAAGCTCAAATTAGGATTAAAATAATAGAACAATAAATACAACTTCAATAAATATGAAGAAGTGTGTCAATTATAATTATAGTTGACACACTTCTTGTTTTGGCATCTATAACATTGTTTACTCCACTACGGCTCCTCCATAATAAAATTAACAAGTGGAGAATAATGAAACACTTCCCTCTATTACACAAAGCGATAGGAAAAATATCCCGAGGAGGAAATAGTGCCGGGACAGAATAAAAAGTATTATGGAAATATGGAGAAAATGTGGATGTTTTAATGGGCAACCGCATTTTTTGACATTTTTCCACAAAAAGTATTGCATTTGCAACAAAAAGGTTATATCTTTGCAAAAATTATTAGAAATAATCACCAATTTATGATTTATAACGTTACACTTCATCATTATCATCATCTTGTTCTCTAATGGGGAGCATGGTTATGAGGTATGTGTAAAATCATGAATTAAATAATACAAAATACCAAGCCGGCTTCCTCATAAGGTAACCGGCTTAGTCTTTTTTAAAGAGGAAAACTTATTAAACATTTCTCCTTAGTATAATTGATAATAATTAACGACAACATATAACGATGGAAACAAAACTTAGAATTGCGGTACAATCAAAGGGCCGCCTTTATGAAGAAACAATGGAATTGCTATCAGAAGCAGGCGTGAAAATGACTTCGGTAAAACGCACACTTCTTGTACCATCCCGCAATTTTCCTGTAGAGCTTCTATTTCTTCGTGATGATGATATTCCCGAATCGGTTGCTATGGGCACTGCCGATATAGGTATTGTGGGACTAAACGAAGTTCTCGAAAAAGACAAAGCCGTTGAAGTGATTAAAGATCTTGGGTTCAGCAAATGTCGATTATCACTCGCCATTCCCAAACGCATAGAATATAATGGTGTGGAATGGTTTAACAACCGCAAAATTGCCACTTCTTACCCTGTGATTCTAAAAAAATTCCTCAACGACAACAACATCAATGCTGATATACATGTGATTACCGGTTCGGTAGAAATTGCTCCCGGCATCGGTCTTGCCGACGGCATTTTCGATATCGTTTCATCGGGTTCAACCCTCGTGAGCAACAACCTTGTAGAGGTTGAGAAAGTTCTCGAAAGCCAAGCAGTCCTTATTGGTTCGTCTAAAAATGCCCTTTCAAGCGAAAAGCAAGCTATTCTCGATGAGTTGTTGTTCCGCTTCGATGCAGTGAAGGCTGCCGACGGCAAAAAATACATTTTGATGAATGTACCTCGCGAAAAGCTCGATGAGGTGTTGGCTGTGTTGCCCGGCATAAAAAGCCCGACAGTGTTACCTCTTGCCAACGCCGACTGGTGTTCGGTTCACACTGTTCTCGAAGAAAAACGGTTCTGGGAAATCATCGGCAAACTCCGTGCCGTTGGCGCTGAAGGAATTCTCGCCCTTGATATCGAAAAAATGGTTTTATAAACATGATTCAACCACTCAAAAATGGAAATAATTAAATATCCATCAGCCGACAAATGGCAACAATTATCGCAACGAGCTCTCGCCGATAAAGCATCGGAAGTGAAAGCCATTGTTGCCGATATTATTGCCAACGTGGTTAAAGGTGGCGATGCGGCTGTAAAAGAATATGAGCAACGTTTTACCGGTGCATTGCTCGACTCTCTCGCAGTAAGCGATCAAGAGATAGCCGAAGCCTCAATGCTCGTGAGCGATGAATTAAAAGAGGCCATAGAAACTGCTCGAAAAAATATCGAGGCGTTCCACAAAGCGCAAGCTACCGAGGTAGAAGTTATCACGGCTCCCGGTGTGAAATGTATCCAACGCCAGGTGCCTATCACTAAGGTGGGATTATACGTTCCCGGAGGTAACTCACCCCTATTTTCAACCGTGTTGATGCTCGCTATTCCTGCCGTAATTGCCGGATGTGAGGAGATAATCCTCTGTACTCCCGCAGGAAAAGATGGCAAGGTACATCCAGCTATACTTTATGCAGCAAACGTGGCCGGAGTAAAACAAATATTCAAAACCGGTGGAGCGCAAGCCATTGCTGCTATGGCATACGGCACCGAAACCATTCCGGCTGTGTATAAGATATTCGGTCCCGGCAACCGATTTGTCACCGAGGCAAAACGCCAAGTGTGCGAAAGCAACGTGGCTATAGATATGCCTGCCGGCCCGTCTGAGGTGCTGATAATTGCCGATGAAAATGCCGATGCTTCATTTGTTGCATCAGATTTTCTCTCACAAGCCGAACATGGCCCCGATAGCCAATCGATATTGGTAACTGCCTCAGAAAAGCTTCTTGAGCAATTACCTATTGAAATAGAAAGATTACTAAACGTGCTGCCTCGCCGCGAAATGATGGAAAAATCATTGAGCCATAGCCGAATGATATTATTGCACGACGATGAAGAAGTGATGGACTTCTCAAACTGCTATGCTCCCGAACACCTCATCATCAACCATAGCAACGCTTGGGGATTGGCCGCCAAAGTAAAAAATGCCGGTTCAGTATTTGTTGGTCCCTACTCTCCCGAAAGCGCCGGAGACTATGCATCGGGCACGAATCACACTCTCCCTACCTCGGGCTACGCTCGCACATATAGCGGTGTAAATCTCGATAGTTTCACAAAGAAAATCACGTTCCAAGAACTCACTGCTCAAGGTATAGCCTCAATAGGTCGAGCAGTGGAAGTGATGGCTGAAAACGAGGATTTACACGCTCACAAAATGGCAATGACTCTACGTTTAAAATCTTTAGAACAAAACTAATTACAAGATATGTCACTCAAAGAATTAGTAAGACCAAATATATGGAATCTTGAGCCTTACACCTGCGCACGCAACGAATTTACCGGCGAAGCGCGTGCATGGCTCGACGCCAACGAAAACAGCCGTATTGAAGGGCTAAACCGCTACCCCGACCCACTGCAATGGGAGGTAAAAAAACGATTGGGAACTATCCGTGGCGTAGATGCGTCGCGCATCTTCCTCGGTGTGGGAAGTGATGAATGTATCGATATTGCTTATCGTGTGTTCTGCCGCCCGGGAATAGACAATGTTGTGGCACTTGAACCCACCTACGGCATGTATCAAGTGTGTGCCGATATCAATGACATAGAATATCGCCGAGTGAGTCTAAACAAAGACTTCACCCTCAATGTCGATGCGGTGCTAAATGCGACCGACGAAAACACTAAAATATTGTGGATATGCACCCCTAATAATCCTACCGGTAACGCATTTCCTCGCGAACAATTACGTGAGCTTTGCACTCGATTCAAGGGCATTACCGTAATCGACGAAGCATATATCGATTTCTCGCCAAAAGGCTCTATGGTGGAATATCTTGACGAATTTCCACAAATGATTGTGATGCAAACATTCTCAAAAGCTTGGGCAAGCGCGGCAATGCGACTTGGGGTATCGTATGCCTCACCAGAAATCATCGAAATATACAACAAAGTAAAATATCCTTATAACATCAACATTCTCACTCAACGTCAAGCTCTAAAAGTGCTCGACGATATCGATAACATCAATCGCATCACTGCCGAGATTCTCGATGCACGCAAACAGCTTGTAGCTGAATTGGCGATGCTTGATGTGGTAGAGAAAATATACCCTTCCGATGCCAACTTTGTGCTTGTGCAAGTAACGAATGCCAATGCCATTTACGCATATCTTCGCGACAATGGGGTTATTGTTCGCAACCGTTCACGAGTGCATTTATGCGGCAACTGCTTGCGTATTACTGTGGGCAGCGATGAGGAAAACAAATTGTTAATCGAAAAAATTCAAGAATATGGCACAAGATAAACAACGTGTGTTATTCATTGACCGCGACGGCACTCTCATTGTAGAACCTCCAGTAGATTATCAAGTAGATTCGCTTGAAAAATTAGAATTTCTTCCCGGTGTGATGCGTGCGATGAACTTGATTGCTACCCGATTGAATTACAAATTGGTGATGGTAACCAATCAAGATGGACTAGGTACCGATTCATTCCCCGAAGACACTTTCTGGCCTGCCCATAACAAGATGTTGAAGGCTCTCGAAAACGAAGGGATAAAATTTGACGACATCATCATTGACCGCACGTTTGAGCACGAAAACAAACCCACTCGCAAACCGGGCACAGCCCTTTTGACTGAGTATCTCACCGGCAACTACGACCTTGAGAATTCGTTTGTAATAGGTGACCGCCAAAGTGACATGAAACTCGCCGAAAATCTTGGTTGCAAAGGGATATTCATCAACGAAAGAGCGTTTAAGTCATGGGAAGAAATCGCAAAATTTCTTCTTGACAATGAGCGTAAAGCCCATGTGACACGAAACACAAGCGAAACTCAAATAGACATAGAGTTATCACTCGACGGGACGGGGCAATGTGAGATTTCAACCGGATTGGGATTTTTCGATCACATGCTTGAACAAATTGGTCGTCATTCTGGTATGAATCTCAAAATAAAGGTAAACGGCGATTTGCACGTTGATGAGCACCACACTATCGAAGACACTGCCATAGCTCTTGGTGATGCACTACGCATAGCGCTTGGAGACAAACGAGGAATTGAGCGATATGGCTTCACCCTACCTATGGACGATTGCCTTTGTACAGTTGCTCTCGACTTTGGCGGACGTCCATGGCTTGTGTGGGAAGCCGATTTTAAACGTGAAAAAATAGGAGAAATGCCTACTGAAATGTTTCTACACTTCTTCAAAAGTCTAAGTGATAGTGCCCGCATGAACCTATTTATTCGAGCAGAGGGAACTAACGAGCATCACAAAATCGAAGGCATTTTCAAAGCCCTCGCTCGTGCCATAAAAATGGCAATAAGTAAAGATATAAACAACTATTCACTACCTTCAACCAAAGGGTCTCTATAACCACCGTATTTTTATTTTTTGATAATTAATTAAAAATACTTACATTTGCAACCGTATTTCCCACGCCGTAGCGATGGTAATGAGGGATGGGAAATATATTACATAATATAAAAGCGTCATTGATGCTTGTCTTTTGGCTTTCTGAAACCTGAGAAATTTCAAATTGTTGGTCTGGGACAATGTCAGAAGTGAATGCAACGGGTATGTTATTACAACACCCCGGAGTGTGTAGCGGAGAACTTATACTCCAGCTACACCTTTTGGGAGTATTACATATCGGCGTGGGCAAACACTCTTCTCGTTCACCAACAGGGTTTTCTCAGGACCTCAGAAGCAAACGAGCAGAAATGTGGGGTCCACGTTTTTTATTGTGCATTTTAAACTTGTTAAAAAATCAGTCATTTCGGGCTCCTAATGGCACAATATTATTTAATATGAAAAAATTATTAGTAATGGCTTTATCAATGTTTGTATTGGTGGGCTCAGTGAATGCTCAAATTAACGATGACATTCAAAAAAGTAAAGAACGTGCCGAAAAGCTACAATCGCTATGCAATGGGTACAAAACATCGGGCAACGCAAATGTTGACGGATATGGTGATGCCATTAAAAGTGCCGCTATCTTAGCTATAGCAAATAGCGAACAATTGGAGAACTTGTACAAAAGACAAATTGGCGAGACAATAGATGGCGTAACAGATGTGACAATCACAAAACCAACACTTGAAGAATGGATAGCGTTGTCAACAACTATAGCCGGAGAAGCTTTAAGCATTAAATCAGCAACCGACAAACTTCAAGCTGCATCTGAAGAAGCAAAGGGGATAGCTGAAAATGCATCCAAAGAAAGAAACCCGATGAAAGCCGGCAAAGCAGCAAAAAAAGCTAAAGCGGCAACTGCAGTTATGGAATTTGGAAATACCGCAACACCAATCCTTATAGAAGAAAGTGCGGCACAAGCAAAAGCGGTAAAAGAAATCATCGAAACACTCAAATCGGGTGGTAATTTGTAATCAGATGACAGTCATCAGATTTATAACTATTTTAATCATTTTGGTAGGGCATATAACCTCCTATGCCCTACCATATAATGATGACCGTCAAGTAATAGGCGTTGCCGAATTTTCCAGCACTGAAAATAGCCCATACACAAGATTAGTAACCGAGAAAGTTGTAGAAATGCTCATTAATTGCAATAGGTTCAGAGTTGTCGATCGCACAAGTCGCGACAAAATAGTACAAGAATTGGAATTACAAAAAAGCGAAGCTTTTATCGACAGCAAAAATTTAGTAGAGCAAGATATAGCATTAGCTGCCGAGAAACTAATCACCGGCGAAATCATAAAAATACCCGTATATCGAATAAAAAACAGAGATGGTTCTGTTCGCGGTTACAAAGCCGGCATCGCATTTCAAATGAAGATCGTCGATGTCGCTACCGGATTAAGTAGTGAAGCGACAAGTTTTAACGGTAAAGCGAGCGAAGAATGCCTCTCTCCTGAAAGTGCGGTAACAATGGCAATGATATCGTTACAAGATAAGATAAATGAGTATTTTAGAATTAATTTCCCTATCTCCACAAAAATTGTGAAAATATTACACGAGAAAAATGGAGCCGCGGAACTAATTCTTATAAAAGCAGGAAAAAAACATGGCATTAAAGTTGGGGACAAGTTCATAGTTGAAAGTATAGAAACAATTGATGGTGAAGATTTTCCTATCTCATTGGGGGCTATAACCGTTATTTCATTGAAAGGCGAAACTTTTGCCGAATGCAAAGTTCCAAAAAAAGATGGCGACTCCATTTATGAGAACTTTAATGCAAACAAAAAAATAACATGCACTCTCATCATTAATTAATAAACAAATGAAACGACTGTTATTTCTGACAATTTTTACAGCAAGTTTGTTTGATACTTTTGCCCAATATAATGCATCAATGATTGGCTTCACAAACGAAACCATTACATTGCGATGTACCGGATATGGAAAAAATGCTTCAAAAGCATCTAATGACGCTGAAATTTCAGCTATAAAGTCACTACTTTTCCATGGCATTCCCAATAGTAAATATCGCATAGCATTTATTCAAGGAAACCAGGCTATAATTGAACAAGACAATAAACCATTTTTCGAGAATTTCTACAAATCCGAATACAAAAATTTCATCGAAGAATCAGTCATAGCCACTCCTTTCGACAAAAACGAGAACAAACAAAAGTGCATAACTTTAGATATTGAGATAAAAGCAAGTAATTTAAAATCATATCTTGAAAAACAGGGTCTCATAAGAAAATTCGGATTATAAATATGAAAAAAATATTTTTTACTTTATTTATGGTTATAATTAATTTTAGCTTAGCATTTGCGCAAGTCGCTACCGTGCAACCTAAAATCATGGTTATACCATACACAAAACAAGGCGAGGATATTTCTCAAGTTTTGGAAAGCGACGTTAACAAACGAATAGTACTTACTAAAATACGGGAAGCATTTGACAATAGAGGTTTCACGACTGTGGACTTTGCCGCCAAATTAAAATCGCTATCCCGCACTGAAGGTTTATCTATTAACAATTCATCCGATCTTAAATCTATGATTATTCAACAATCGGGAGCCGACATATATGTAGAGGCCGAAATGGATGTATTGTTTTCGCAGAGTGGGAATAGCGTAAAAATCATCGTAACAGCCTATGATATATCTACCGGAGGATCTATTTCAAATAAAGTAGGTGATAGCGGAAAATTTTACACTAATGACATTGGGAAACTCGGGACCAAAGCCATAGAAGGCATTGCCGATGAATTTTTAGACGTGATGCAAGGTAAATTCACCGATATTATCAATAATGGCAAGTCAATTATTGTTGATTTTGGATTTGACCCAACATCAACCATTTCAATGGCAACAGAAATAGGAAATGACGGATTAACCCTTTCTGACCATTTGGAAATATGGATAAGCGAACACGCCTATAAAAACTATTATCACATTCAAGGAACAACCGACAAAAAAATGATTTTTGACGATGTGCGCATACCACTAAAAGATGCAAACGGCAACAACTATACTATAAATAAATTCAGCCTTGAATTTTTAAAATACGCAAGGGGCATAGGATTGCAAATTTCCCGAGCCATAGCAAACAACACACTTGTAATCACATTTAAATAAATAAGAATAATGAGACTTTATTTAATCACGATTTTTCTGCTATCTGTTTTCTTCAATGCACAAAGTATAAATATTTCTGTGGCAATGCCTCAAGATTGCAATCTTGAGAACGAAGCAAAACTCATGCTAAAAAACAAACTGCAAAATATTATTTCCTATCAAGGTGTTGCAGGGACTGAGTGCGGGGCATTAATTATAACCCCCGAAGTAAACATCATTCGTTCAAACATCATTCATGGAGGAATGAGACAAATAAACTCAGTAGAATTATGTATAACCTTTACCGTTAGAAACATAATCACAAATACTGTTTTCAACAGCATCCAAACAACATTATCGGGTGAAGGTTATTCTATGATTGAAGCAAACCGTTCTGCAATCAACAAAATAGAAACATCTAGCCCATTTTATCAAAAATTCATTGATTCTACCGGTAAACGCATTTTAGATTACTATGAAACCAACACTAGTGCTATTATAGAAAAAGCCAATACTTTAGCATCGCAACAATTATTTGACAAAGCTTTTGCTTTACTTGCCACCTATCCCGAAAATCTACCAAGTTATAACAAAGTGGCAAACACTATTTCTTCTATTTTCAAAAAATACCAAACTCAACAGTGCAGTCAATTATTACTATCGGCACAAGCTGCATTTTCTCGAAAAGATTATGAACTTGCAACCGAACTCGTATCTTTGATTGACGCTCAAAGTGACTGCGTTAGTGATGCTCAAGAATTATTGGAATCCATAACACAAAATCTGGATAAGCAATATGACGATTTGCTTAAATTAGAAGCAGAGAAAATGCAATCACACGAACGCATTGAACTTGCTAAAACCAAAGCCATATCAGATATTGCCTCGGCATATATCCGAAATCAAACAGAATATATATTTTTTTGGTAGTACGCAATTTCACTCAAACCATATAACCCATAGGGAATTTATTGAACGTCCCTACAGGTTATAGCAAAAAATAATTTTCTTTTGAAATTATTTATTACCTTTGCGACTATAAACACCACTAAAATAGGATTTTTCAATGAAATGCATCTCAATATTGATTCCGACATATAATGAAGAAGTGTCACTTCCTTTTTTATATGAAGCTTTAATATCACTAATGGACAATTATACCAATTATAATTGGGAAATTCTATTTATAAATGATGGCAGCACCGATTCCACTCTTGAAATCATTAAGAAATTACGCACTAACGACGATAGAATCAATTATGTAAATTTATCCCGCAACTTCGGGAAGGAAAGCGCAATGCTTGCCGGCTTTGACTATGTGACCGGAGACTGTGCAATCATAATGGATGCCGACCTGCAACATCCACCCACAGTAATACCCCAAATGATAACTTATTGGGAAGAGGGTTATGAAGATGTATATGCCAAACGCAACAGCCGAGGCAAAGAATCAATATTGCGCAAAAAATTATCTCTTATATACTATAATCTACTACAAAAATCCACTCGCATAAACGTTCTTCAAAATGTGGGAGACTTTCGACTTCTCGATCGCCGTTGCATCAATGCGTTAAAACAGCTACGCGAAACTCAGCGATATACCAAAGGGCTATATTGCTGGATAGGATATAAAAAGAAAGAGGTGATATTTAATCAAGCCAACAGAACTAAAGGCAAATCATCTTTTAACCTATGGAGTTTATTGAACTTAGCGATTGAAGGTATAACAAGTTTCACCACCGCCCCACTACGAATGGCTACAATAATGGGATTTTTGGTTTCGATAACAGCGTTTTTATATCTTTGTTACATTATAATCAAAACCATTTTTGTGGGTGAGCCGGTTCAGGGATACCCCACTTTGATTACTGTGATATTGTTTATGGGTGGAGTGCAACTTATCTCACTCGGAATTATAGGTGAATATATAGGTCGGATATTCAACGAAACGAAAAACCGCCCGGTGTATATCGCCGAATCCTATAACGAAACAAAACTATAATAAAAAGCCTATCACATTTGCGGTATTGTGACAGGCTTAACATAATCTATCTTTTTTCACATCGCTAATTCATAGATTTGACGTGTCTCGACAGCTGTGAGCCGATAATATCCACCTATCACCTCTCCTTTGTTTTCGTGCAGTTTCTTTACCAACAAGTCGAAATCAGGGTCTTCTATTCCAAGTTGAGCAAGAGTAATCGGTAACCCCAATGAGGCATAAAATGCTTTTAATCGAGCTATACCTTCAAGAGCCGCTTGCGTGTCGTCATCATTAACCACATCCATCACACGACGGGCAAATTGCGCACCCTTTGAGGGATTGTGAGTAGTCATAAATGTCATCCATGCAGGAGTCATTACCGCCAAACCGGCTCCATGAGTAACGCCATAAACGGCACTCAATTCATGTTCCATAAAATGCGATACCCAGTCTTCTTGACGACCGGTGCCACAAATGCCATTATGAGCCAATGTGCCACACCACATGATATTGGCACGAGCATCATAATTTTCAGGCTCAGCCATCACGCGCGGCGCCTCGGTGATGATTGCTTTTAATACACCTTCGGCAACACGGTCGGTCACCTCTGTCTCGGGAGTATTCGTAAAATAACGTTCAAATATATGCGCCATCATATCGGCGATGCCACTTGCTGTTTGATAAGGAGGTAAAGTGAATGTGAGTTCCGGGTTCATAACCGCAAATTTCGGGCGCAAAGCGCTATCGGTGCGAAGACTTATTTTGTGCAAACCATCAAGTTTTGTAATAACCGAATTTCCCGAGCCTTCGCTACCGGCAGCAGGAATCGTAAGGACAACACCCACAGGCAAAGCTTTCTCAACAACTTTCTTTCCTGCATAGAAATCCCAAAAATCGCCATCGTATGGCACTCCGCAAGCAATAGCTTTGGCAGTATCAATCGCCGAACCACCACCCACAGCCACAAGCCCGGTTAGATTCTCTCGGCGACACACTTCAATGCCTTCATATACACGATCATCGGTTGGATTTGGCAATATGCCGCCAAGTTCGAAAAACTCTATTCCCGATGCATCAAGCGATGCCTTTACTCGGTCGAGCAAACCACTTCTCACCACCGAACCCATACCATAGACGAGCAACACTCTGTTAACACCCATCCATCGAGTTAATTCACCTGTTTGAGATTCCACTCCGCGCCCAAACACATATCGCGTGGGGGTATAATAATTAAAATCATTCATTGCATTAATTTTTCATTTGCCAATATGTTGTTTTTATTCATAACATTTTTAACCGCATTTATGAGTTAAGCGTTATTAACAATGACAAATATAACGAAATAATGATACAACATCACAATTTTATCACTATTTTTGTAAAAAAATCAAGTTCAACACTTAATGGAGGAATCGTTAAAATTATCAACCGAGCAAAAACTTCAGCAACGTCTCACACCGTTGCAGGTGCAATTTGTAAAGATGCTCGAGATGACCGGACCGGAAGTTGAAGAAGAAGTGCGACAAGCTCTTGATGAAAATCCGGCTCTTGAATTAATCGACTCCAATGAACACGATAATAACCTCACCGAAGATTCATCTGAAACATTCAACGAGAGTGCCGAAGAAATACAACTTGCCGATTATCGCAACGAAGATGAAATACCATCATATCGATTAGAAGCCCGCAACCATAGTGCCGATGATAAATATTATGAGCCTATTGCCGTTGATTCGAGTGACACTCTTATCGAATCGCTCAATAGCCAATTAATGGACTTTGACCTCGATGACAATGAGCTTGCCATAGCCCATTATATCATCGGGAACCTTGACGACAATGGATATCTGACTCGTGACATAACCGACATTAATGATGATTTGGCATTTAATGTAGGCATTGACGCCCCATTATCACACACAAAAAAAATATTTGAGATAGTACGCAGCCTTGAACCAGCAGGAGTGGGAGCGGTTGATTTACGCGATTGTCTTTTGCTACAACTTAAACGCAAAAAACACAGCCGGATTATTGATATTGCCGCCGACATCATCGACAACTACTTTGATTTGTTTTCCAAGATGCACTACGACCGGATGCGTAATCTATTGGGCATTACCCTCGATGAATTAAAACATGCGATGGCTGTTATCACTTCATTAAATCCTAAACCGGGAAGCATCCTCACCGGAGACATTAGCGACCGCACTCGCCACATAATTCCCGACTTTAGCGTTGAGGTTGACAACGATAATGGCAACATTACATTAACACTGCTCAATCGCATTCCCGAACTTCAAATCGAAAAAACATTCTCGGAAAATGCTTGTGAATTACCGGTTAACGCCACTCGCAGTCAACGTGAAGCCGCAACATTTATAAAACAGAAACGAGATGAAGCGAATGGGTTTATCAAGATTTTAAAAATGCGTCAAGAAACACTCTATCGAGTGATGCAAGCGATTGTAAAACTTCAACGCGACTTTTTTCTTTCCGATGATGAAAGTAAAATTCGTCCGATGATACTCAAAGACATATCGGTTTTAACCGGTCATGATCTTTCTGTCATATCTCGTGCCACTGCCGGGAAATATGTAATGACGCAACGAGGAATATACCCTATTAAGCTATTTTTTAATGAACGGCCAAAAGAAGATGACGACACATCTTCACACGAAATATTGGCAGCACTAAAAGAAATCATTTCAAATGAGAATAAGAACAAACCATTAAGCGACGAAGCAATAACAGGAATACTCGTAGAAAAAGGCTATGATATAGCCCGGCGCACAGTTGCCAAATATAGAGAAAAATTAGGATTTCCGGTAGCTCGTTTAAGAAAAGAATTACAATAACACAGCATTATGTTAGAAAATCAAAACAATATATCACCTCAACCATCAACATCCAAGAAAGGGATTATTGAACATGTGGCTGAAATTTTCTCATTAATATTCACTCCACTTTTAGCACCTACATACGGTGTTATAATATCGCTAAATTACACATTTATAATTGGTGCGTCACCGCTTTCAGCCCGCATGTTGGCAACAATATCAACTCTTGCCATTACATGCATGATTCCAATTATCGCTATTGCTATTTTGTATAAGTTGGGTAAAATATCCGACCCCGGTGTAAATGAACAAAAAGATCGATTTATACCATATCTTGTGACAATAGCTTGTTACATTGCATGTGCTATATATTTAGATTATATCAATGCTCCTAAATGGATTCCAATGTTCTTGATTGGAGGTGGAATTGCTGCTCTAACGTCGGTTCTAATTAATTTCAAATGGAAAATCAGTGCTCATGGAGCCGGAATGGGAGGACTTTTAGCGTTGATTTTTTCAATATGGATGCACGGATATAACTTTTTTGATTTCATGCCATTTGCATCTATAGCCTTGTTAGTTACAGGAATCGTTGGCTCAGCTCGACTTATATTACGACGACACACCCTCGGACAAGTTATTGCCGGCACACTAAACGGATTCTTTTGGGTATTTATATTGACTATTTAACAATTTTAAAACAAGATAAATAATGAAACCAGTAGTAAGCATCATAATGGGAAGCACCTCTGACCTTCCCATTCTCGAAAAAGCAGCGAAATTCCTCGACCAAATGGAAGTGCCATTTGAAATGAACGCACTCTCGGCTCACCGCACTCCCGGCGAAGTGGAAGAGTTTGCGCGCAACGCTCAAGGTCGCGGCATCAAAGTGATTATCGCAGCAGCAGGCATGGCAGCTGCCCTTCCCGGTGTTATCGCGGCAATGACTCCGCTACCCGTGATTGGTTTGCCCATCAACTCCACTCTCGACGGAGTTGACGCACTTCTTTCAATCGTGCAAATGCCTCCCGGCATCTCTGTGGCAACAGTGGGCATCAACAACGGTATGAATGCCGCTGTGATGGCAGTGCAAATCCTCGCCCTCAGCGATGAAGCGCTCGCAGCTCGTTTTGCCGAATATCGCGCCACTCTCTCAGAGAAAATCGTTAAGGCAAACGACGACCTCAAAAACGTAAAATATAAATTCAAAGCCAACTAATAGCATCAACTCGATGAGCATATTCAACTATAATCGTCGCAAAACAGTTGCCGTTAATATCGGTGGCACTCCATTGGGGAGCGACTACCCTATTCGACTTCAATCAATGGCATCGACCTCTACGATGGACACCGAAGGGTCGGTGGCTCAATGTGAGCGCATAGCCCAAGCAGGCGCCACCTTCATACGCCTCACCGCCCAAGGGGTGCGCGAAGCCGAAAACCTCGGCAACATCAAAGCGCAACTCCGTAATCGAGGCATCGACACTCCATTGGTAGCCGATATACACTTCAACCCTCGCGCGGCATTTGCCGCCGCTCAAGTGGTGGAGAAAGTGCGCATCAACCCGGGCAATTTCGTTGACCCCGGTCGCACATTCCAACAATTAACATACACCGACGAAGAATATGCCGCCGAGATAAAGAAAATCGAAGCCACATTAGTGCCGTTTCTCGACCTTTGCCGTGAAAACGACACTGCCATACGCATAGGTGTGAATCACGGTTCGCTATCGGACCGCATCATGAGCCGCTATGGCGACACCCCTGCCGGCATGGTGGAATCGGCTATGGAATTCCTTCGTGTGTGTGTGGCTCACGACTTCCTCAACGTGGCTATTTCAATCAAAGCATCAAACACCGTAATAATGGTTGAAACGATGCGCCGATTGGTTGTGGCAATGGAGCAAGAGGGAATGATGTTCCCACTGCACCTGGGTGTCACCGAAGCCGGTGATGGAGAAGATGGTCGTGTAAAATCGGCGGTTGGCATTGGCACATTGCTTGCCGAAGGGATTGGCGACACAATAAGGGTATCACTCAGCGAGGAACCCGAATATGAAATACCGGTGGCTAAAGCATTGACCGACTATATCGCTCAACGCGAAAACGCCCCCGCCATTAACGGCGAATATTACGACGGCTACTGCTACGAATCGCCCTCACGCCGAGCGAGCGACGCTGTGGGTAACATTGGAGGCAATGCGCTACCAATCGTTATTGCCAACGGATATACCGAAAAGTATGCCGACGGTTGCACCCCCGATTATTTCTATATCGCCGATGGTAACATCCCTGCCGGTGTAGATGCCAATAAAATCATCGTTCCTTTTACCGATGGGTCTAACAAATATTGCCAACTATTCACATGGCAACAACGTGACGCGATAAAGGGTTGCGATGCTCCTATAAAATTCCTTGAAGTCAATGCCGCAACGCCTATCGACGAGGTAGCTCTGGTGATTGACAAAAACGTGGTGATAGTGCTTCATAGCTCTCACATCAACGCACCGGGCGAAATGCAAGCTTTTGCACATGCGTTCACCCAACACGGGCTAAAAAATCCTATCGTGATGCGCATGGCATACGACTATGCCACCGATGATGTAACAATCATGGCGGCAGCCGATTTGGGAGCGATATTGCTCAACGGCAATCACGATGGCATATGGATCCAAGCGCCACAAGTAGATGCTACGACAGTGGCACGATTGGAGTTTGGAATATTGCAAGCGGCACGTTTGCGCATTTCTCGCACCGAATATATCTCATGCCCCGGTTGCGGTCGCACCCTTTTCGACCTACAATCAACCGTAAAAGCTGTGAAAGAAGCCACTGCACACCTCAAAGGATTGAAAATAGGTGTGATGGGGTGCATTGTGAACGGTCCCGGCGAAATGGCCGATGCCGACTATGGATATGTGGGTGCCGGAGTGGGCAAAGTGAGCCTATATAAAAACAAAACTTGTATAGAGAAGAATATCCCCACCAACGAGGCAATACCCCGACTTATCGAACTCATAAAATCGGAAGGGGACTGGGTTGACCCCGCATAACAACTGCTATGGCCGACAATAACATCTATTCATATCACACACTCGCCAACGGACTTCGCATCGTGCATCGCCAAGCACGGTCGGGCGTGGAATATTGCGGAGTGGCTGTCAACGTGGGCAGTCGCGATGAAGCTATCGAACATTATGGATTGGCTCACTTTGTGGAGCACACCATATTTAAAGGCACATCGCACCGCCGTGCATGGCACATAATCAACCGCATGGAGGCTGTGGGAGGCGAACTCAACGCCTACACTACCAAGGAAGAAACGATGCTATACTCGATTTTCCCTTCGGGCAACCTCAACCGTGCCATTGACCTTATTGCCGACCTCGTTACCTCGTCACAATTCCCGGCAAACGAGCTCGACAAAGAGCGCGAAGTTGTGGCAGACGAGATAAACTCGTATCTCGACAGCCCCTCAGAAGCAGTGTTTGACGATTTTGAAGATTTGATGTTTGGTGGGTCTTCGCTCGGTCATAATATCCTCGGCACAACCGACACTATTGCCACATTCACACCCGAAGTGTGTCGCAACTACCTTGCCCGCTATTACACTGCACCAAACATGGTGTTTTTCTATATGGGAAGTGAACGCCCTTCAAAAGTGTTTAAAATTACAGAAAAGTATTTTGGCTCACTCTCCAACCAATTAGCGCCTATTAATCGCGTTATTCCATCTAATGTAGTCACATTTGACATAAAACGCGACCTTGGCAACCACCAATGCCACACAATAATAGGCAGCCGCATCGAAGGTATGTACTCCGAACAGCGTTATCCCACTGCCCTATTCACCAACATAGTTGGCGGTCCGGGCATGAATTCATTACTAAACATTTCGCTTCGTGAACGCCGAGGATTAGTATATACAGTGGAAGCGTCATCGGCGATGTTTACCGATAGCGGCGCCTTCGCCATATACTTTGGTTGCGACCATAACGATCTCAATCGTTGCCGAAGATTGGTTATAAACCAACTCGACACATTAGCATCAAAAGCCCTCACATCAAAACAGATAGAGGCCGCCAAGAAACAATACCTCGGCCAGCTTATCGTAGCCTCGGAAAACCGCGAACAAGCAGCCATCACCACAGGTCGTTCAATGCTATACCACAACCATGTAGCATCGTCTGACGAAGTACTCGACAGCATCAACGCCATCACCCCCGAACAAGTGCGCCAAGTAGCCGAATCAATCGCCAAAAACATATCGACACTTTCGTTCTTGTAAAACGGGAAATGGCATTTTAACGAAATAGAAATTTGCGATTCACTCCATGTAATTCACATTTTTCTAACATAAGGGGTGATTTTTTTGTTTTTTATCATTAAGGTGGCAATTCAAGCGGAATAGCGAGTTTACTGTATTGATGTGGTAATTATTGCAATGGATTGCCCATTATTCCTCATTTTTTGTTCAAAAAGGGTTAAAATAACGGATAATAGCTATAAAATTAGTATCTTCGTGGTTAGATTAGTTATACTATATGAAAATCGGAGATATTGATTTAGGAAATCGCCCTGTGATGTTGGCTCCCATGGAAGATGTCACCGACCTCTCGTTTCGCTTGATTTGCAAGGAACAAGGGGCAGATATGGTATATACCGAATTTGTGTCGGCCGATGCGCTAATTCGCAACATTAATTCCACCACTCGCAAACTATCTATTGACACTAGAGAACGCCCCACTGCTATCCAAATTTATGGTCGTGAAGTTGAGCCAATGGTTGAGGCCGCTAAAATTGTGGAAGAAGCCAAACCTGACATTCTTGACATAAACTTTGGTTGCCCTGTGAAGAAGGTAGCAGGTAAAGGAGCCGGAGCCGGAATGCTTCGCGACATACCCAAGATGCTTGAAATCACTCGTGCTGTTGTCAATGCTGTCAAAATTCCGGTAACAGTGAAAACTCGTCTTGGGTGGGATCATAATAGCAAAATCATCGTCGAACTTGCCGAGCAACTTCAAGATTGTGGCATAAAAGCATTGACCGTACATGGTCGCACTCGCTCTCAAATGTACACCGGTGATGCCGACTGGGAAATGATTGCACGAGTGAAAGAAAATCCCCGATTGACAATCCCATTGATTGGCAATGGCGACATCACTACTCCTGAACAGGTAGTAGAAGCTTTTAACCGCTATGGTGTCGATGGCGTGATGGTGGGTCGAGCCTCGATAGGCGCTCCATGGATTTTCCACGACATGAAGCAGATGCTACTTACAGGAGAACAAGGGGAAGAACTACCTATCGCCGAAAAGTTTAAAATCCTACGCCGACAAATCACCGAGAGCATCGACCGCATAGATGAATATCGTGGAATACTTCATATTCGTCGTCACTTGGCAGCTTCGCCATTGTTTAAAGGCATACCTTTCTTCCGCGACACTCGCATCGCCATGCTCCGTGCCGACAAATTTGCCGAACTTGATGAAATTCTTCATCGCGTTGAGACTGAAATTATCCCTAATTTAGCCACTACTAAAAACGAAAACATATAAATGATGAAAAAGCTTTTTATATTACTATTTTTTTCTGCAATAATATGCCTTAAAGGGGCGGCAGAGGAAGCAACTCTCCATGAATTAAATATTCAGGATTTTACCGAATTAAAAGTAATCGAAGGTATAAACGTAAACTATGTGTGCAATCCTGACTCTGCCGGCAAAGCGATATTTACATCATCAAACAAATATGCTTCAATGCTAATTTTCAATAACAAAAACAGCAAATTGGAAATACAATTGACAACCAACGGATCTTCTCACCAAGATTTGCCTACCGTCACTGTGTTTTCCCGTTTTTTATCCAAAGTGGAAAACAGCGGAGACTCTACGATAATAGTTTATAAAACAGCACCTTGCTCTAATTTCAAAGCTCGCGTCATAGGAAATGGGAAAATTATAATACGAGATATTGATGTTGCAAACTTTGATGGTTCTATTGATACCGGGAATGGTCAACTTATTGTTTCAGGCGCATGCCAAAACGCAAAATTAAGCAATACCGGCACAGGGACAATTCAGGCCGATGAATTAAAATCAGACAACACTAACTGCAGAATGTTAGGGACAGGAACAATTGGTTGCAACACAAACAAAACATTAAACGTTTCAGGGGCATCATCGGGAAAAGTATATTATAAAGGAACGCCCCAAAAAATAAAGAACCGCTCTATAGGCATTAAAATTATCCCTCTTGATAACTAACTAAGAGCAAAGCGGTAAAAGAACCATTTTAGACCACACAATGAACGATACCCCCGATTTAAAGCTTCGCACCGCACGCACCATAAAATGGAATGCAATCGACCGTATTTCATCACAAGTGCTATATGCCGTTACAGGCATTGTGCTTGCGCGTGTGTTGACACAAGAAGACTTTGGATTGGTTGGTGCAACATTGGTATTTCAAGCATTTGCATCTCTTTTTGTTGACAGCGGATTTTCATACGCTCTAATCCAGCGCAAAAATCCCACACAAGTTGATTATAGCACCGTGTTATGGTTTAACATAGGCATTGCAACTCTCATATATATTGTTTTATGGTTTTGCGCACCGCTAATCGCATGGTGTTTCCAAAACGACCCTCGTATCATCTCTCTATCTCGTGTGATGTTTATATCGTTTATCATTAATGCTACAGCCATTGTTCAAACCAATCGATTGATGAAAAAAATGGATGTTAAAATGATTGCCATTTCAAACACCATAGGATTAATCATTAGTGGCATTGTCGGCATAACTCTTGCCTTAACGGGATATGGCGCATGGGCAATTGTGTGGCAAACTATCACACTTGCATTAATAAAATCACTTATTTTGTGGTTAACAAGCCACTGGTTACCCTCTATGACTTTTTCATTGAAAGCCTTAAAATCATTCTTTAATGTAGGGTCGGGCATGATGATTACATCATTTCTAAACACCTTATTCCAAAACATATATGCATTTTTCATCGGCAACCGAGTAGGATTAGTGAGTTTAGGCTATTACACACAATCAGATAAATGGAGTAAAATGGGAATAATGTCAATTTCTCAGATTCTCACATCGTCATTCTTGCCGGTATTATCACAAGTGCAAGATGACCCGGAACGATTCTCTCGCACAACTGCCAAAATGAATCGATTCACTGCCTACATCCTCTTTCCAGCCATTGGGTTTCTCATAATAATGTCAACACCTATTTTTCATCTTCTATTTGGAACAAAATGGGATCCATCGATTATATTATTTCAGTTATTATTAGTTAGGGGCATATTCACTGTATTAAATTCATTATACAACAACTACATAATCTCACTTGGCAAAGCGCGTTTAGTGGTTTATATGGAACTAATTCGTGATGGAGTAGCATTGATAGCCCTTTTCGCAACTATTCCATTTGTTGCTATCACACTTCACGACGACCCTGTTTATGGGGTAAAAATTTTACTTTGGGGACAAGTTATTGCATCGGCAATTTGCTGGATCGCAACGATGTGTGTAACAGCACCATTATCAAATAGAACAATATTAAATTATATTGTTGACTTAATTCCATACTTGATTCAAGTAACAATAATAGTAATCCCAATGCATCTTTTATCATACATCGTTGACAACGCATTACTATTGTTAGTTTCTCAATCAATAACCGGAATATCAATATATATATTCATAAATCACTTGCTACACTCGCAAATACAAAAAGACGCAATTGATTACTTTATGCACCGTTTCAAAAAACAAAGATAATATTGCAGAAATAAAGAGGTTATAAAATCGGGGCCAAAACAAAATCTCATTATTAACATTTTTTACGACCAATATTATTGGATTTTTAAGATTAACGATATACCTTTGTTCTTGTTATTAGGTTAACCCCTAATAACTTCTTGTCTTAATCTAGCTTTTGTTTATGGATATTTGGATTGACTATAATTCACTTATTTTTTATGTTAATTAATACATTGTGAAATGTAAACAACTTATGATTATAATTAGAGAGAGTATTAATAGATGGTAATTTTTAATTATCATCTTTTTTATTTCTTAAATTACGTTGCTCACAGTTTTATTTATTATCTTTACACTCAAATATAAAACATAAATACATGGCAATAACTCACAAATTAAAAAGTATTGCAGTTTCATTAACTATGATATCTGCTTTTTTATTGTCGGCAGAAGTTCCTGTTAACTATAATGCAATAATAGTTGGGACTCTCGGGAATAATGATTTTGCGCCCTATTACATTTCATCTTTAAATCATGGAATTGTTACTCAAAGCAACAATGCATTATTACGACTCGGCGCATGGAAAACATTAGAAACCGACACGCGTTTCAGCTACGGCTTTGGCTTTGACTTTTTAACCGGTCTAAGTTCAGGCGTAGAATACATGCGATATGATCCAGCAACATCTTCGTTTTATCCCCACAATGAAAAACCCGCAAATTTATGGATTCAACAATTTTATGGCGAGGTTAAATATCGTGGTGTATTCCTCACTGCCGGGCTTAAGGAACACGCATCAAAAATGCTCAACAATAGTCTCACAAGCGGAGACTTGGTTGAGAGTGGCAACTCCCGCCCTATTCCTGAGCTGCGAGCCGGATTTATTGACTTTCAAGACATTCCGTTCACTAATGGTTGGGTACAAATAAGTGGAGAGATCTCATACGGCAAAGTTACAGATAACGATTGGGTGAGAAATCACTTCAACCACTACAACAGCCACATTTCGCAAGACACATGGTATTCATATAAACGTGCCTATTTTCGCACCAAACCCGATGAACGCTTCTCGGTTACAATCGGAGCGCAAGCAGCTGCGCAATTTGGCGGCTATACCGAATATTACCACAATGGCGTGAACTATCATACCGACCACCGAACCGCCAATCTCGGCGATATGTTTGAGATGTTTATCCCTAAACTAAGCGACAAAGAGGGATTTGTTGCCGGCAACCACCTTGGCAGTTGGGACTTCATGGCCCGATATCGCCTCAAAAACAACGATGAGTTGAAAGCATATTTCCAATGGCCATGGGAAGACGGCTCGGGCATAGGTAAGATGAATGGCTTCGATGGTCTTTGGGGTCTTGAATACAAAAGTGCCCGCAAAGGATGGGTCAATGGAGTTGTGGTGGAATATCTCGACTTCACCAACCAATCAGGTCCTCTACATTGGGCTCCAGGCGATTCTCCCGGCACAACTATCACCGATCAAACTACCGGAGGAGATGAATATTACAACAACGCTTTTTACAATTCATACGCTCACTATGGCATGGCAATAGGTTCGCCATTTATGCGATCACCAATATACAACACCGACGGATACCCAATGTTTGTTGACAATCTCGTAAGGGGTTTTCATATTGGATTAATGGGTAACATAAGCGATGCTATTGACTATCGCATTTTAGGGGGCTATAAAAAAGCATGGGGCGACGGACGAATTCCCCGAGCCACTCCGGTAGAAAACACATCAATGATGATGGAAGCAAAATATAAAACTCCCTCAATAAATGGTCTTGACATCAAATTACAAATCGCATTTGATAAAGGCACTATGTATGGCGACAATTTTGGTGCCTTAGTTTCAGTAAGTTATAATGGACTTTTTAACATAGGTAAAAAATGAAAACAATATCTCGTTTCTTTTTAATAATAAGTCTTGCATTATTTTTTAACGCATGCACTCATAACAATGGTGATATTGGTGAGTTGTTTGGCACATGGAAACTACAATCAATAACCATTAATAATAGTCTCGACACAAACTATCAAAACAATATATTGTGGAAATTTCAATCCTCAATAATCTCTATGATAAAAACAAATGACGCCACACATGACAGGTTTGAATCATGGGGAACATGGGAATACGCCAATGATGAGTCCCAAATAATATTTGACTTTACACACTTTGATAATGATAATCCGGTGGGGGCTGATAAATATTCTCCATTATTTGAAACACATTTGCCCAAAGCCACAAAAATTAGACTTGACATTAAAAAATTAAATGGCAATGAGATGATATTAAGCTACATTGATGATAGTAATGGTGACAGCTATATTTATAAATTAAAAAAATGGCTATAATCAACAATAACCGAATTATATGGATAAAAATAAAATAATGCTTGTAACAGGAGCCGACGGATTTATCGGTTCACATTTAACTGAGATGTTGCTCAACGAGGGTTACAAAGTGCGTGCGCTTTCGCAATACAACTCCTTCAATAATTGGGGTTGGCTCGAAGGCATCAATCACCCCAACCTCGAAGTCGTAACCGGTGATGTGCGCGACCCATACTATTGCAAACACATTTCGCGCGATGTTGATACCATTTTCCATTTGGCGGCATTGATTGCGATACCCTATTCATATATAGCCCCCGACAGTTATGTCGATACCAACGTGAAAGGTACGCTCAACATCTGTCAAGCAGCAAAAGAAAACGGAGTGCGCAGAGTGCTTGTAACATCTACCTCTGAGGTATATGGCACTGCTCAATATGTGCCTATCGACGAGAAGCACCCCAAGCAACCACAATCGCCCTACTCGGCCACTAAAATCGGTGCTGACGCCATGGCGATGAGCTTCTACAACGCATTTGAGTTGCCGGTTGTAATTGTTCGTCCGTTCAACACATACGGTCCTCGACAAAGCGCACGCGCGATCATCCCAACGATTATCACACAAATTGCCAATGGTGCCACTGAGATAAAGCTCGGCGACCTCACACCTACTCGCGATTTCAACTTCGTGAAAGATACTTGTCGCGGATTTATCCAACTTGCCGATTGCGATGAGGCGATAGGTCAAGAGGTAAATGTGTGTAGCAACTACGAAATATCAATGCGCGACACCCTCAACCTTATTGCCGACATAATGGGCAAAGAGATAAATTTTGTGGAGGATACCCAACGACTTCGCCCAAAGAACTCAGAAGTGTTCCGTCTATGGGGCGACAACACCAAGATTAAAGGTCTCACAGGTTTTGAACCTGAATATGACATTCGCCGAGGCCTTGAAGAAACAATCAAATGGTTCACTTGCAAAGATAACCTCAAAAAATACAAGTCAAATATTTATAACGTATAAACTGCCTGTGGCATGAATAAAAATCTGATTCTCGTGGGGGGTGGCGGCCACTGTAAATCGGTTATCGAAGTGGCTGAATCGTGTGGCTACAACATTATAGGCATTCTCGACCACCCATCGGAAATAGGCAATGAGATACTCGGCTACAAAGTGATAGGCTGCGATGACGATATGCCCAAATATGTCGGCTCTGCATCATTTATAGTAACCGTAGGCAGCATAAAAGACCCCTCATTGCGCAAACGCTTACACGACAAAGTCAGAGAAGCCGGAGGCAAATTAGCCACTCTTGTTGCATCAACAGCCTATGTTTCAAAACGTGCCACAATAGGCGAAGGAACTGTGGTGATGCATTTTGCAATGGTCAATGCCGATTCCAAAATAGGAACCGGGTGCATCATCAACACCCATAGCAACATTGAGCATGACGCCATCGTTGGGAATTATTGCCACATTTCAACCGGAGCGATGGTAAATGGCGGTTGCATTGTGGGCAATGATGTATTCCTTGGCAGCCAATCGGTGATGGCCAACGGCACATCAATCTGCGACGGCTGCGTTATTGGTGCCGGTTCGTTGGTGCGCAAATCATTCAGAGTAAAAGGTATCTACTCAGGAAACCCCGCTATTCTTAAAATTAAAGCAAAATGAGTAAAACGCTTATCATAGCCGAGGCCGGCGTGAACCACAATGGTAACATTGATATGGCTCTGCAACTTATTGAAAAAGCAGCAGATGCCGGTGTGGATTATGTGAAATTCCAAACGTTTAAATCAGAAAAACTCGTTTCGCGACACGCCGCCAAAGCCGATTATCAAAAGGCTAATACCGGTGGCGAAGATTCGCAACTAAAAATGTTGCAACAACTTGAGCTATCGTGCGACGACCATTTTCTACTCATTGAGCATTGTAAAAAATGCGGTATAAAATTCCTCTCTACAGCTTTCGACCTTGAAAGCATTGAATTTCTTCACTCGCTCAACCTCGACTTGTGGAAAATCCCTTCGGGAGAAATTACCAACCTACCTTATCTGCGCAGCATTGCTCAAAAAAAAGGCAAAGTAATAATGTCAACCGGCATGTGCAACCACGAGGATATTGAATCAGCCCTAAATGTTCTCACATCAAATGGCACTTCAATTGAAAACATTACGTTATTACATTGCAATACCGAATATCCCACTCCTTGGGACGATGTAAATCTTCGTGCCATGCACGATATTGCCAATAGATTTAATGTGCCGGTAGGATATAGCGACCACACTCGTGGCATCGAAGTCCCTATTGCGGCAGTAGCATTAGGTGCAACTGTAATTGAGAAACATTTCACGCTTGATAATAATCTACCAGGACCAGATCATAAAGCATCGCTTGAACCTGACCGGCTAAAAGCCATGGTCGATGCGATTCGACATATTGAATGTGCGCTCGGTTCAGGCACTAAACAAGTATCGGAATCGGAACGAAAAAATATGGCAATAGCACGCAAAAGCATTGTAGCGGCACGCAATATAAGAAAAGGCGAAATACTATCAGAGAAAAACATAACTGTAAAACGTCCAGGAAATGGAATTAATCCCATGCAATGGGATTGCATTATTGGCACTCCCGCAATAAAGGACTTTAAGGAAGATGAATTAATTGAAATTTAACAAGAAATGAAGATAGCAATTGCAACAGGAACTCGTGCCGATTGGGGGCTATTATCCCCTTTAGCTAAAGAACTATCTAAATATAACAATACTGAAATCTCGGTTTTAGCAACAAATATGCACTATTTACCTGAATATGGATATACTTGGAAAGAAATTATTGCTGATGGTTTAGAAATTTCTGCCAATATTCCTACATCGGGTTCTCCATCAGAGATTACAGCACAAACTATTATAGGATTTAACAATGTTTTTAAAAGCAACAAATTCGATTGTTGTATCATCTTAGGAGACCGTTTTGAAATGCTCGGGGTTGCAACCGCTGCTATACTTAACAAAATACCAATTGTTCACATTGCCGGAGGAGAGATTTCAGAGGGAGCCTTTGACGACTCCATGCGCCATGCAATCACCAAATTAAGCACTTTGCATCTAACCGAGACCGAGGAATATCGTCAACGTGTGATTCAGATGGGAGAAGAACCCAATCGAGTGATAAACACCGGTGCGATAGGCGTGCATAATGCACTCAATGTTGATATTATGCCTCTCAACGATTTAGAACAATCAATTAATTTCACATTTTCTGACAAGTGTTTATTGGTTACTCTACATCCGGCTACACTCGAAAGGCTATCTCCTGCAGAACAAATGCAAAATCTGCTCACCGCTCTTGACTCCATTCCCGAATATAAGATACTATTCACTCTACCCAACAACGATGAAGACTCGGCTCCTATGATTAACCTCATCAACAGATATCGCGACAACAATCCCCAACGTGTGTGTGTGGTGCCATCATTGGGGAGGATTAGATATTTATCTGCGCTTCGCTATGTCACTGCCGTTGTGGGTAATTCTTCAAGTGGATTAATTGAAGTGCCATCGGTCGGTATTCCCACACTGAATATAGGCATCCGCCAACAAGGACGCACAGCCGGCAAATCGGTTATTCATTGTGGCACATCTATTGAAGATATAATTGTAGGGCTAAAAAATGTAACATCCGAAGATACTCGAAATATGGCGCGTATGGCACCTAACCCTTATGCTCAACCCGATACCCTAAAACAGATGTGCGATGCCATTCTCTCATTTCCATTCGAGGAATATCAATATAAACGATTCCACAATATTAAACAATAGCATATATCACATTGTATTTATGTTTCAATGCTCAAGTAACTATTTGAGTTGCGATATTGTTTTAGAATCGCCCACAAGCCACACAATATCTTGAGGTTGAAATACCACCTCACCATTGGGTTTAAGATAGTCAGTCCCGCGCTGAATTGCCACCACTAATGCAGCATATTTATTCCTAATACTTGCCGATGCCGATGTTTTTCCTAATAACGGAGAGTCTTCACTAAGCTGAATATTTGTGAGTTTAAAATCAAGAGCATTCACTACCGATGCGTCATCTTCATTTGATGCTTCCACAAACGGCAACAACCGTTGTATTTGTTCATCGGTTCCAATAACGCCAAGCACATCACCGGGAAAAATGCGCATATCGCCTGTTGGAACAGGGATAGACTTTGCTCCCCGTTGAATACTGGCAATATTTACACCATATCGTTTTCGCAAATCAGAATCCATCAAACGCTCTCCAACAAACTCACATCCATATCCCACTTGCATAAACGCCAAATGCAGGTCACTGACAAGACCATTATTTTTGCCACTACGACGCAACTCCCTTTCATTCAAGTTATCCAAAAACTTTGTTTCTATACTTTTTAATCGTTTTCCCAATCGTTTTGAGAGTAACGTTATCATCAAAATAAAAATTGCGATTCCAAAACACAACCCAATAACTAAACTATAGATTGAAGTCAATATATATACAACAAACGCAACCGCTATCGTAATCCTAAATATCGACATCACAACTAATGGAACATCGAAATGAGCATTAGCTTGTTTTAATCTTTGCCGCTCCACCTTCTTTGACACAGGTAATGACAAAGCCAATAAAAATGGAGACATTATACTAAGGGCTATAATACTTCCTAAAAATTTATACCATGAAGGCATAATCTTTTCCAGCCATGGCAACATAATGTGATTAGAAACAACTACAATGGCTATCAAAACAATAGAATATAATAAAACTCTCCATAAATATCGTTTCAACAACGATGTCCACAAATTTGCATTTTCACTTTCGCCCGATGCTTGAGTCGTATATCTATTAATCAAAAAATTAAGTTGCTTAGGCAATATCCTTTCTACAAATCTATATGCAGGATCTGCCATCTTTATAAAATAGGGTGTAGTAAAGGTTGTTATTACCGACACTGCCACCACAATAGGATAAATCGTTGCGTCCAACACCCCAAGTGACATACCGAGGGAAGCGATAATAAATGCAAACTCCCCTATTTGCGTGAGTGAAAATCCCGATTGCATTGCCACTTTAAGAGTTTGTCCGGTAACAAGCATACCGAATGTGCCAAACAAAATCATTCCCACAACCACGGTAGCCGAAAGTATGAGAATAGGTGACCAATAATCAAATATCACTTGTGGTTGCACCATCATTCCCACCGAAATAAAAAATACAGCACCAAAAAGGTCTTTAACCGGAGCTACCACATGTTCGATGCGTTCGGCATAGCTTGTGCCGGCAAGAATCGAGCCCATAACAAATGCTCCAAGAGCCAACGAGAAGCCACAATAAACCGAAAATACCGCCATGCCCAAACACAAGCCCATTGCCACAACAAGCAACGTCTCACTATTTAAAAATCTGCGAGCTGCATTAAATGCCGATGGCAGAACAAATACCCCCACCAAAAACCATATTATAAGGAAGAATGCAAGTTTACCCACGCTATAAAGCATCTCGCCTCCGGCAACACTATTATTGACTGCAATCGATGATAAAATTACCATCATCAAAACTGCAAAAAGGTCTTCTACAATCAACACGGCAAATACCATTGACGCAAATTTTTTCTGTCTTAAATTCATGTCGGTAAACGCCTTTATAATAATCGTTGTTGATGACATTGACAACATTCCTCCAAGGAACAAACTATTTATATGAGAAAATCCCAATATATGCCCAATGGCAAATCCCCCGGTCATCATTCCTATCACAATAATCAATGCCGTTACTACTGCCGAGCCACCAACATTCATCAACTTCTTGAAACTAAATTCAAGCCCCAATGAAAACAACAATACAACAATACCTATCTGAGCCCAAAACTCAATATTTTCCTCAGTATTCACCGATGGAAGATACTCAAAATGAGGACTTGCTAAAAATCCGGCCACAATATATCCTAATACCACCGGTTGCTTTATCCATTTAAATAATATTGTTACAGCCGCACCTAATATTAGTATAAACGCAAGATCTGTAATTAGCGATGTTATCATTTTTATTTATAATTATAGATTTACTTGATTTGCTAAAGATATTGAATGAGTGGCGTAAAGTTGTCGCAGTTGCGCAAACAATTTTACATTATCAACATTATCTTTCATTAATACAACAAAATTTATATGAGTTATATTTTTATCATAATCATATTCAACAAACACATTACTCAAATGCACCTTGTGTTGCTTAAACAAATTTCGATAATCTTCTATATCTTCAACAACGCATCCCACTTTGATGCGAATAATACGAGATTCAGAACCCATACCTATGCGATGTTCAAATCGTTCAAGAGGCATTAATATTATCAAAATTAACGCTGTTGCAATAATCGACAATAAATACAGCCCTACTCCTACAGCCAACCCTATTGCTGCAACCATCCAAATTCCGGCAGCAGTGGTTAATCCTCTTACCGAACCTTTCATTTGAATAATCGCTCCGGCTCCAAGGAAACCGATTCCTGATACAACTTGCGCCGCAATTCGACCTGGATCGCCGTTTTTAAGTCCAAAATATACTTGTGGCACATATATTGATATCAACATAGCGAGAGTAGCCCCCATTGATATTAGAGCAAATGTGCGAATACCGGCTGTTTGACCTTTTCGCTTTCGTTCAAGACCAACTACACTACCAAGTATCAAGCTTAAACACAACTTAAATATTGCTGAAGTTGTGTTTACTTCAACACTATTTATCAATGTTAATATATCATTCATCGCATATTTTGATTAAATATTTGCTAAAATATTCTATTTTTTCATCATATATCGACGTGATGCCAATCTATATCCATCGGTAAATATTTCCACAAGATATTCTCCGGGATTCAATGCCGTATTTACATCCCAATAAATTGAAATATCATTTATCTCTTCTCCACCATATTCAATCTGTTTGCTTGCGGTGTATTGTAATGTAGTATTTTCAAACTTAAACGAGCCCACTCCACCAAGCAATGTCCCTTCGGGAGTTATAATGCGCAAATATAAATTCTTAACTCCCACCGGGGTTGAATTGTTTTGAGGAATAGTAAACATTACCTTCAATTGTTTTGCCTTGGTTATTTTCTTTTCATTTTTACCATTCTTTTTCAATGCCGAAAATGTCACACCGGTAACATTTAATTTTTCAGCAAGTTCCATTCTTTCCTCAAGAACCTTTTTTTCTTGAGTTACCAATCCCATCTGTGATGCCAACTCGGTATTAATATTCTTTATCTCTTCATTTTCAGCTCTTAATCCTGCATTTTCCTTACTCAAAGTGTCGATTTGTGCCACATAATGACGAAGAATTCCTTTGAGTGTTTCAATTTCTCCTTGCAATTCCTTGATTCGCTTCGCACTTTTATTCTTTTCAGTTTTTAGTTCTTTACGAAGTTCCTCTATTTTTTTCTTTGCTTGCTCATATTCAGCGGTAATCGAATCGTTTACCACTATTTTTACCGCCTGGTTTTCTATCGCTTGAAACTGATTATCGAGCACCATGAATTCATTATTTAGTTGAATTTGCTCATTCTCAAGTTTCAATTGTTCATTGGCATTTTTTAATTCGGTATTAACTTTATACGCTTGTTCAATCAAATCACTCTGTGAGGAATATAACCACACAAACAATATTGTAACTATTGCAACAACAGCACCTAAGCTACCTATCAACACCGAAGTTTTCTTATCGTTTGTCATACTCTTATTTCTATTTAATTCTTATAATTTATTCAGACTACAAAATTAAACAGACTTTTTGTTTTTTACAATTCCAGGCTTTAGAAAGTATTAAAAATTCAGCCATCTACCATTTTATACTAAGGCATATATTATAATATCTTTTTAATGAGACATGCGCACTCATATAACCCAATAGGCTTCAGCTGTTTATCTGTTATTACCACTATTTTTTGCAAAAATTATTTATAAAAAAATTGCCAACTTATATAAAAACCATTACTTTTGTAGTCGTAAAACATTTTATTTCATTTAATATCTAAATTTATTTATTATGGCTTACGTAATTACTGATAACTGCGTTGCTTGTGGCACTTGCCTTGGTGCTTGTCCTGCTGAAGCAATTTCTGAAGGTGACATCTACAAAATTGACCCAGATAATTGTATTGACTGTGGCACTTGTGCTGACAACTGCCCTAGCGAAGCAATTATCCCAGGCGAATAATTTTAACGCAGAAAAGCAATAAAGAGGCTGTCTAATAATAAAATTTGGGCAGTCTCTTTTTTTTGTGATTAATTCATATTGGGGCTTATTGGGTGACAAAAAGGTAAATAAAGTCACAAAGGTCACATAAAAACTCTAACGACTTTAATATCCATAGAGCCCCTAATGACCTTAACCACCCTTCCATTCAATAAAAAAGCGAGGCTACCGATTGGCAACCTCGCTTACTATAATATCTAATGGAATTTATTCTGCTTTACCAGCTGAACCAAGTACATTGATGATTTTGTGCTTGTAAAGTTTTTCCATGTTGTCGCGAGCAGGACCAAGATATTTGCGAGGGTCAAACTCAGCAGGATTTTCAACAAAGACTTTGCGGATAGCAGCAGTCATGGCAAGACGGCTGTCAGAGTCGATGTTGATTTTACAAACAGCTGATTTAGCTGATTCGCGCAACCATTCTTCAGGAATACCGATAGCTGCTTTCAATGCACCACCATTAGCGTTGATAGTTTCAACTTCGTCTTGAGGAACTGAAGAAGAACCGTGAAGCACGATGGGGAATCCGGGAAGTTTTTCTTCTACAGCTTTCAATACGTCGAATGCCAAAGGAGGAGGAACGAGCTTGCCGTTTTCATCTTTTGTGCATTGTTCAGGAGTGAATTTGTAAGCACCATGAGAAGTACCGATAGAGATAGCCAAACTGTCGCAACCTGTGCGAGTAGCGAAGTCGATTACTTCTTCAGGGTCAGTATAAGTGTGGTGATCAGAACTTACTTCATCTTCAACACCTGCAAGTACGCCAAGTTCGCCTTCAACAGTTACATCGTGTTGATGAGCATATTCAACAACTTTTTTAGTAAGAGCTACGTTTTCTTCGTAAGGAAGGTGTGAACCATCAATCATTACTGAAGAGAAACCGCTGTCGATACAAGATTTGCAAAGCTCGAAGCTGTCGCCATGGTCAAGGTGAAGAACGATTTGTGGATTTTCCCAACCAAGTTCTTTTGCATACTCAACAGCACCTTGCGCCATGTAACGAAGCAATGTAGCGTTAGCATAGTTGCGAGCACCTTTTGACACTTGTAGAATCACTGGAGATTTTTCTTCTGAAGCAGCCTTGATGATTGCTTGAAGTTGCTCCATGTTATTGAAGTTAAATGCGGGGATAGCATATCCACCTTTGATTGCTTTAGCAAACATCTCACGAGTGTTTACCAAGCCTAACTCTTTATAACTTACCATTTAGCTTTTAGTTATTTATTTGTTAATAAATTAATTTTCTTTTTCGCAATGCAAAGTTACTGCTTTATTATTTCATATAAAAGCACAATAGCAATAATTTTTCTAAAATGTAGATATTCAAATACTATTTTTATCTAAATTGATATATCCATAGGCACACCCCACAAATATAGCTCCACCCACAACATTTCCTATTGTCGCAGGAATAAAGTTTGCTGTGATTGATTGCACAATGCCTACATTTGCGCCCTCCATCATGCCAAGAGGAATGAAAAACATATTGGCAATCGAATGTTCATATCCAAGGGCGACAAAAGCCATGACCGGAAGCCAACATCCGAGCATCTTGCCTACAAAACTACGGCTCGACAATGCCAACCACACAGCCAGGCACACACACCAGTTGGCACCAATGCCTTTGAGAAACACCACACCCCACGACATCGAGACTTTTGCTTCAGCGATTTTTATGATTGCACTATGATAAGGGTCGGTAGCAGTTAATCCACATTGATATACCAAAAAATATGTAAATGCCAATGCTCCAATAAGGTTGCCCAAATAAACCAAAGACCAATTTTTGACAATAGCCCACATTCCATAATGTTTTTTCATATAAGCTGGAATGAGCAGGGCGTTGTTACCTGTGAAAAGTTCGGCACCAAGTAGCACTACTAAAATCAATCCGACAGGAAACATACATCCGCTCAATATTTTTTGCAACGAAGGATTATTGGCAGTGATTTCGGGAAAACCGAAGCCTATTGTTAATGACAGAATACCACCAAAAGCGATATATACGCCTGCGAGCATTGCCAATACAGCAAATTTGCCATAATTGCCACTGCTTAACAAAACTTTATTTTTGCCAACAGTTATGGCACTTTCTATAACTTCTTTAGGGTTGTTTACACTCATAACATTGTTATTCCAATTACCTTTACAAAGGTAATAAAATGAGAAGTAAAAACAAAGAAAAAGCCCCACAAGCTGTGGGACTTAGATTAACGGTTAATGGTTATTATTTCTTTCCTTTTTTCTTTTCTAATTGTCGTTCGATTGCTTCAAGACACATATCAATTGCTTCTTCAAAAGTGTCGGCAGTCTTAGACGCAACAATATCATCGTGTTGAGGCACTGCCACCTTCACTATTGCCTCTTTATTCATTGCAGATTCAGGTTTTACCACTTTAAGTGAGACATCGACATTGGTAATTTCCTCATTCTTGCGAGCAAGACGGTCTGTTTTTTTGTTGATAAACTGTTCAAGTTTTTCAGCGATGTCGAAATGGATTGCTTTAATTTTTACTTCCATATTATCCTCCTTTTTTTAATGCACGTGGATGTGCGCGTTGATAATTAAGTTTTAATTCACGGTATGTTGTATGTGTATATACTTGCGTTGTAGCCAGCGACTCATGTCCCAATAACTTCTGAACTGCAGTTATATCTGCCCCATTATTAAGCATATCGGTCGCAAACGAGTGACGAAGCACATGCGGGCTCAATTTCTCACAATGCACACCGGCATCAGCAAGTTGCCTATGAACAATATTGTATATCATGCGTCGATATAAAGGTTCTCCTGTTGGACGCACAAAGAAATATTCTATACTTTGACTTATGATGTCGTTGCGCAGTGTACGGTATATATTTATCACTTCACAGAGTTCTTTACCAAATGGAATTATTCTTTCTTTATTACGTTTACCATGCACTTTTAGTTCAAGCCTGAATGTATCGACATTCACATCAGCAAGCGTTTCAAGTTCGGTGCATCTCATGCCTGTTGTATAAAACATCAACAAAATGAGCCTGTCACGAGTTGCGACAAAGTCTTGTCGGTCCCAATCAGCACTAAAAATAGAGTATGTCTCCTCTGGTCGAATATATGTTGGCAAACTTTTCGATATCTTTGCCGTTGACAACTCTGCCGCCGGATTCTTTTCTATTGAATGATACCGATTCAAATATTTATAGAAAGCTCGCAATGATTGCACTTTGCGACGAATCGTTGTTGCCGACAAATCACATTCTTTAAGATGTGTAACCCACAACCTGAGATAGCTTGTCGAGATCTTTTGCGCATCAAATACCTCCGGTTGACCACCCGTAATAAATTCGCGCCATTGCTCAAGGTCCCGCTTATAAGCCGAAACGGTGTGAACCGAAAAATTCAGTTCACACCGCATATATGTTAAGAATGAATTTATAAGCATATTACCTTCGAGCTAATAATAACGTAAATACCGTTAATTTCTATAGCTACGAATTTATGCTTTTCTTTTTAAAATTCCAAATAATTCAAACAAAAAAATTAATTATTCTTCTACCGAACGTAATTTTTGCACATAAACAGCTTTCATCATTTTTTTACGATTAGTCACTGATGGTTTTTGAAATGCTTGACGGCTACGGAGTTCTTTCACAATGCCGGTTTTTTCAAATTTACGTTTGAACTTCTTAAGAGCTCTCTCGATGTTTTCGCCTTCTTTTACTTGTACGATGATCATTTTGTTATAATTATTTTATTGTTATTTGCTAAACTTATTTATTGTTTTTTGCGGGCACAAAGTTACGCATACTTTTTAATATGCCAAAACTTTTCGCCCTCATTTCTTGCGCATTTACAAAAATATTTGAAAAATATTTAATATCCTATTTTATATCAGAATTGTATTTCAAGCCCCCTTTCTAAAATAAAGAGTGTTTTATCAAATTATATAATAAAATCAGACGCAAAATTAGCAATAATTTACTAAATAACAATGTGTTTTTAAAAAAAAATAAGCACACCCACCGGCTTTACTCCGAGGGTGTGCTTAGTATATTGCTAATTTTCTAATTACTTAACAAATACTTTAGAAACTTTGTTGCCTTGACGTTTGATGTAGATACCGTTTTCAGGGTTAACCACCTTAACACCTTGTAGGTTGTAGTATTCTACAGGAGCGTCAATTTCTTCAACATCACTGATTTCGATAT
>SUXI01000016.1 GCA_015060975.1 Bacteroidales bacterium | reverse complement strand
AGATCCTGTTATAACTTCATTTATTGGCATTTTATGACAATAGTGATCCCCATGCAGCACCAATGCATAATGTTCCGGATTTTCAGGGTCAGAAGGGGCGGGGGTGATTGGAATGAATGAAGCTCTGCCGTCTTGATAATAAGCAGTGATGTCACTTCCAAAATCGGGTGTGCGTGGTTGTTGTTTTTTGTCTTGTTTAATAATCACAATTTCATGTGTCTCACTTTTATTTTCCGCAAATGATAGAAATGGTAGCAAGAAAAATAATAAAAATACAACTTTTTTCATATTTCAAACTAAACTTAAAAATTGATAATTATGTTTTATGCAAATTTAGTTGTAATTGAAAGTTAAAGCATTAAAATTCCATAAGAAAAAATTAGACAAGGTTTTGCATAAATCGCTATGGCACAGCTATATACGGCGTATCTAATTTTAAAATTTTAGACACGATATAAGTATTTGAAAACCAATGAATTATAAATGGGGGGGGGTAATTGCCTGAATTGTAGCTGATTAGCTATATATAAGCAAGTAGTTCATCTTTGAGAGATGAATTGGACGCTGAGATTTTGTCTTTTATACGAGAACGACGCTTATAGATTGTAGGATATTTTTGGTGCATAAGTAGGCTTATGAATTTTGGTGAAAATCCGGCATAGTGATAACATATTTGTTTATATTCATCATTACTTAGATTAGGGAATTCTAATCTTAATTTTTGCATTAGATTATTCCTATAGCGGTTTATAATTTTTTCGAGTTCTGATTGTGTTTTAGGATTCTCAAATCGAAAAATGATTTCTTTTACTTCTTGATAAAGTCGTTTTTGGTCGGTTGCATTATCAGAGATGTCGGCAAAAGTATTTCCAATGTCATTTAGGATAGAATATTGATAGTCAAATAAGTCGTTGATAATCGCCGAATAGGTTTTATCTTTAGAATTAAGAGTGTCGCGTAAACTTAAAATTGTTTCGGTGTATTCATTAATTAATTGTTGTTTTTTTAGTATTCTTCTTCGAGAGTATAAAACAATAAGAAGAATTATAATAATTGAAACCAATAATATTGTTACAATGGTGAAAATTGATTGATGTAGTTTGTATTTGCTTATTTCTAAATCTTGAGCTAATAGGTTGCGTTGCGCAGTAAGTAATGGTTGCTCTAATTCTTTGCGTAGCATTTTGTTTTCTAAGATGACTCCGTTACTTAAACATTCTAAAGATTTAGGATAGTCATTTAGATATTCATAAATTTTTGATGATTTATAAAAAATCACAATGGAATCATTAGTAGAGTTGGCTAACTCCCATGCTTTATTGATGTGAAATTCTGCCGTTTTGGAATCCTGTAGAAATGCAAAAGCATTAGCTAAGTATATATTAATATTTGAATATGGAGAATTGTCGGTATATTGAGATTTTAAACTTTCATATAATTTTATAGCATTTTTGTAACAACCAATGTTAATTTGTTGAATAATAAATTCTTCATTTCCGGTTTGAATCATTCTGTGGTCGCAAGAATCTGTAGCTTCGGCAATTACCTGAGAAATTATTTTATTTGCGTTATTGTAATCTTGATTGCCTCGATATGAGCATGAAAGATCATAAAGTGAATATATTTTATGATTATAGCTGTTTGCTAATTTATATGAGTTATACGCATTAAGGTATGCTTCAATACTTTTGGGGTAATCACAAGAATTACTATACAAATTGCCTAAATGGCTAAAAATTAGTCCATGGATGAGGTGGTCTGATGTTTGATTAATATAGTTTGTTGCTTTGGTGTATTGTGCTATTGCGTTGTGGTTATCATTTGCATTTTCAAAGACCCGTCCATAGTAATAATGTGCTAGCATTGCATAAAGAGGTTCTTCACCACTGGCAAAATATTTTACGGCGGGAGCGATGATTGAGTCGGAAGCGATGTCGATATAATTCTTGTCGAGTGCTTGTGAAAGGAGAAGGGCATGAATGGCGCGTCCGCGCTCGGTGGATAGAGATGCCGAGTCGATGCTATCTTGCAAAATCGCCAGAGCCACCTCGGCGCTATCTTCCATCACAGTTTCGGCACGTTTGAGTAATTGGCTGTTACGCTCGCTTTCGCCACAGGCAGTGAGCAACATAATGGATAATATGACGGCGAAGATGTGTTTCATAACGCAAAGATAGTGCAAAGCAAGGGTATAAACAAAAAACCAGTCACGTTTCTCAACGTGACTGGCTGAAACCTTAATCTTAATTTAATACTATGAAAAACACAACACAAAAATATATTGAATAAATTACAAATGCAAATTTTAACAAAAAAATCGGGGGGGGGGTAACATTATTTAACACATTTGAGCCGATGGCTTTTAGGTGTTGTTTTTAGCTGTGATGCTGTGGCTCAAAAACTTTTATTGCACCAATAAAAAAACAAGGAGGTGACCAAAATGCCACCTCCTTGTTGTGAATATGCGATTAGTTTATTAGTCGATTTCTTGATCGGCTTCGTAGCCACCCATTTCGCGGATTGCGTTTTTGAGAATAGCATATTGTTGGAAGAGGTGGTTAACAGGAACTTCACCCTTAGTGTAGTCGTGCATTGGGCTCTTGAGGAAGAAGCTGAGGAAGCGTTGAGTTCCCCAACGACCTGCGCGAGCAGCCAAGTCGCTCAACAATACGAGGTCAAGACACAAAGGAGCAGCGAGGATAGAGTCGCGGCAAAGGAAGTCGATCTTGATTTGCATTGGGTAACCCATCCAACCGAAGATATCAATGTTATCCCAACCTTCTTTATTGTCATTGCGAGGTGGATAATAATTGATACGAACTTTGTGGTAGTAGTCGGTATATAAATCGGGTTGTTCTTCGGGAACGAGGATTGATTCGAGAGTAGAAAGTTTAGAAACTTCTTTTGTGCGGAAGTTAGCAGGTTCGTCAAGAACAAGACCGTCACGGTTACCAAGAATGTTGGTTGAGAACCACCCTGCAAGACCTAAGCAACGAGTGCCGATGATAGGAGCGAAACCTGATTTAACGAGGGTTTGACCTGTTTTGAAGTCTTTACCAGCAATAGGCAATTTAGTTTTTTCAGCCATTTCCCACATAGCAGGGATATCGACAGTAGTGTTAGGAGCGCCCATGATGAAAGGAGCACCTTCGGCCAAAGCGGCGTAAGCATAACACATAGAAGGAGCGATGTTTTCAACATCGTTGGCTTTCATTGCAGCTTCGAGGTCGGCAAGTGTATAGTGAACTTTTTCGTTAACTGGTACATAAACTTCGGTAGAAGCCGACCAAAGAACCACGATGCGATCTACGCCGTTTTCTTTTTTGAAGTTACGGATATCTTCGCGAAGTTGTTCGGTCATGTCCCAACGGTCTTTGCAGTCTTTCACGTTGTTGCCTTCAAGACGTTTTGCGAAGTTCTTGTCGAAAGCAGCTTTCATAGGAACGATTTTTTCGAGTTCGTCCTTAACCGGCATGATGTCTTTTTCTTTAAGAACTTGGCAGTGCATTGCCGATTCGAATGCGTTTTCGGGGTAAACGTCCCATGCGCCAAACACGATGTCATCGAGTTTTGCGATAGGCACAATTTCGTCATATTTTAGATATTTTTTGTCGGCACCTTTTCCAACGCGTACTTTGTCGTATTGAGTCATTGAACCAACAGGCTTAGCAAGACCTTTGCGAGCCATCAATACACCGGTCATGAATGTGGTAGTAACCGCACCAAGACCTACAACCAATACACCGAGTTTACCTTCGGCAGCTTTTACGTTACTTTTCATTTTTTTATAAAAAATAGGTTATTATTATTCAAATTTCAAGGATTTTACCATAAAAAGGCAAAATCAGCGTGTAAAATTACATATAGTTTTTGAGATGCAAAATTATTTCTAATATAAACTTCCCTTAAAGTTGTAAAGGTGTGTTAATTTTGTTGATATTTAGCAAAAAAAGACAAAGAATGTGGCTAAAAAGGATAGTTTTTTGTTAATGAATTAAAATGGGGCAAAGAAGCCAATTCACAATTCATAATTAAAAATGCACAATTAAAAATTAACTTTCGGCTCATTTCAGGCATTCTGTCTAAATTTTTGCACTTTCAACTTTCAATTAGTTTCAGCACATCGCTGAGTTGGGATATGATGCAAGTGTGGGTAACGGCATCTTCATCGGCAGTCCAACCTTTGCCTTTTATCCAAGCTACTTTGCATCCTATTGTTTCGGCAGGCACGATATCTTTTTTGTAGCTGTCACCAATCACGAGTACTTCTTCGGGTTTTAGGTTGAGAGCTTCCACTCCAAGAGAGAATATGCGAGGATCGGGCTTGCGCACACCAACCACAGCCGATTCCACGATTTCTTTGAAATAGCGACGTAAATCAAAGTCGGCAAGCACGCTTTCCACATTGCCATAGAAGTTTGATACCAAAACCAATGGATATTTCTCATATAGAGCTTTGATTGTGGGTCGAGCCTCTTCAACGCATTGGCGAGCCGCATCGTAGCAATATTTCGCAACTGTCAAGGCTTTTTCTTCAACGATAGCTGCATCAATCAACCCTTGCTCGGCAAGATAACCGAGCTCGATGCGCATTTTTATTAATAGAAGGTCGTAGAAGTTATGATGAGGGAGAATGTGAAGTGTGCGTGCCAATTCACGCTCGGCAAACACATAGCATTCGCGAAATTGTTCTTTAGTTACGTCGATTTGGGCTTGTTGGTATCCGTCCCAAATTATTTCGCTCCAGTGCACACCACGGCTATCGATAGTGCCGCCGTAGTCAAATATGATACCCTTAATATTTTCCATTTTCAAGTTCTTTGGTGAAACGTTTACAGAATCGTTCGTGGCAACACAACATATATATCAACATTATATTTAGCACCGTCAATTCAAATGCGAAGTATAGCCAAGGCATTCCAATAAGAATCGAAGCAAACAATGCGAATGTGCGAGTGTTGAACGATAGCATGTTGGTGTATTTCATCATGGGTAATGACTTGGCACGGAATGCATCGCGAAATTCTTGTGAAGGCACGTTGCCATTCCATTTCTGAGCCATAGCCTTGCGAAGGCATTGCATCCAAGGGGTGAGGCGTTCTTGCCCCACAGTGTAGTTGGTGTAGAATGTGAGAGTGAGTTTTTGGAAGAAGTTCTTTCCCCATGATAGTTGTGAGAGTTTCTCTTTTAGTTGTGCCGAGCTATCGAGTTCGCTACCTTCTTCGCCTTTGAGGAAATAGAGGTGGAAGTTACGATAATAGTCGGCCATGGCAGCTTGTTGCGCATGACATATACCTGCAATGATGGCGATAGTCCAAATGAGCCAAGGCATAGGGCTGAAAAAGTCGGATGTGGCATTTGTGCGGAAACAGATTGCAAAATATATTGAGAAAAACCACAAATCGCCACTCACGCCATCAAGAATGCGGCCAATTCGGGAATATTGTTTTGTCATGCGGGCAAGTTGACCGTCGGCACTGTCGAATGAGTTGGCCCACACGAGCAATAAGATACCTATAACATTGAGCCAAATGTCGTTGAAGTAAAACATAATGCCGGCTCCCACGCCTAAAAAGATAGAGGCGATGGTGATGGCATTGGGCGTTACTCCAAGTTTTTTAGCCAAGCAAGCCCAAGCATATCCAATGGGGCGATAGAATATGAGGTCGAATGTTTCCTCGGTATCCATCGATTTCAAAGTGTCGCGGTAGCTCACTTTTTGAGTTTTTTTGTCGTCAGCCATTATTATTTATGCTCTTTAATAGTGTTGAGAATACATTTAGCGATATGAGGAGCGGCATCAACACGACAAGGCGCGAAGCTGGGCCAGTCGTTGAAGTCGATGATGCGAATATCACCTTCGGGTGATACAATGCAGTCGCCACCATAGATTTTAACATCGAGCACCTCAGATGCGTTTTGGCATATCTGACGCATTTTTTCCACATCAAATTCTATGCCTTGTGACTTGCCGTTGATTGCTTCGTGTCCATATTTGCTATGCCCAAGGTCGAAAGGATAGAACCAAAAGAAGAAAGGAGTGCCTTGCACGCCGTAGAATTTTACCAAATCGCCCACTAAGTGCTTGTTGATTACGGCACGTTTGATGCCGCGAAGAAAGTATTCTTGGAGCACTTCTTGAGCTTCTTCGGGGTGACGCACATAGCTCACATCTTCTTTATGCATTGCGTGGAAGTCGCCACGTTTAATCCAGCATTGAGAAAAACCGGCTTTCATGAGGGATTCTTTGATGCCTTCGTCGGTGTTTACCATGAGGCTTTCGGGGTAGGGGATATTGCTACCTAAAAGTATTCGTGTCATGCGTTCGCGAGTGCAATTTTCGATACCATAACCCGAGTTGATTACGATTTTGCCCTCATCTTCCATTTTTTGCAAAAGAGCAATCGATTTTTGTTCGCGGCACATATTGACGATAATGTTTTCGGTTACTTTACCGGCAATGAGTTGCTCCTCGCTATATACATTTACGATGCAACCACGTTTGCGCAAATGTTCGGCCACAACGTTGAAAATTGCGGCATCGTTGCCTATGTGGTTGGGTGAATAAGCGCCGGCTCTCATAACTCCGGCAATTGTAATTTCAGCCATCGCTTTGGTGTTGAATTTATAATGATGTTAATAAATTGGTTCAATATTAAGGACGCAATGCGGCAAATGCGGCTGCGGTTTCGATGTCGCCGGCATGATCGACATCGACGATTTTTTCAAATGGGAATGCTTTGAGTTTGAGTCCGGCATCAACGAGCGCGCGTTGATAGTTGCGCATTCGCGACACACCGTTTTCCATGCAATTTTCAAGCACACGAAGGGCAGGAGGGGTCAAGCCATAAATGCCACCTGAGATAAATTTCACGCCATCCCATGCGGCATCTTTGAATGCGGTGATGTTGAGGTTGCTATCGGTGTCGATATATAGAGGTTTTTCATCGTCGATAAATGATGTTACCGCCATATATCCATCGGCACCGGTGGTGTCGTTTTCAAATGCTTCGATATATTTCTTGAATTCCTCTTCGTGGAAAATAGTGTCAACGGTTGTGAGGCAGAATTTTCCCTCCTCGAAATGGCGGCTCACTTCATAGAAGCTGTGCATTGAGCTTGGAGTGGATTTAACCACAAGGCGAAAAGGCACGGGAATGTCGAGGCTTTCGAGGTATTCGCGCACTTGGTGCATCTCTTCGTTTACGATGATGCTCAACGAGGTGGCATTGCAACGCATGAAAATGTCGATGAGACGTTTAATCATTGGTGTTCCGTTGAGGTTTACCAAAGGTTTTGGGAGTTTTACTCCCTCTTGTGCCAAACGTGAGCCTTCGCCGGCGGCAATTATAGCGTAGTTCATTTTTTTTGAAATTGATTAATGTGATATGAGGGAATTTATAGAAATTCCACTAATTAATTAAACAATGGTTTATGAGAGCTTTCTTTTGTGAGTTTAATTAAAGTCGTTGCTGTCATCTTTTGAAAGATCCAATACAACATTATCATTACTCTTGTCAAAATATTGGCGGCGTAAAGGATTGCGATGTATGTAGGCCTCGTTTCGACGGCATTTAACAATGTCTATTGCATTATAAATGGCTTCGCGCATTGAAATCTCGTTGGCCAAGCCTTTCCCGGCAATGTCATATCCTGTGCCATGGTCGGGGGAGGTGCGCACATATTTTAGTCCGGCAGTGAAATTTACCCCGTTTTCCATTGCTAATGTCTTAAAAGGAATGAGCCCTTGGTCGTGATACATAGCAAGAATCCCGTCAAATTTTGAGTATTGTCCGCTCCCGAATAATCCGTCGGCTGCGTATGGACCAAAGCACATTATTTTATTTTCGTTGGCGTCTTCTATCGCCGGAATTATTATTTCTTGCTCCTCTTTGCCCAATAACCCATTTTCTCCGGCATGAGGATTAAGAGACAATACGGCGATGCGGGGACGGTCAATGCCGAAGTCATTTTTAAGAGAATTGTTGAAAATTGTAAGTTTTTCAATGATATTTTCCTTAGTAATTGCTTCGGGAACTTTTGCAATTGGTGTGTGTGTGGTCACAAGAGCGACTCTCACATTTTCGTTGCAAAGAATCATTAATGCTTTATCTCCGTTTCCGAGTGATGCTTCAAGATATTCGGTGTGCCCCGGGAAAGAGAAGATGTCGCTTTGAATATTATCTTTATTGATTGGCGCTGTTATTAGTGCGTCGATTGTGTTGTTGCGTAAATCGGCAACAGCTTGTTCAAGAGCCGCAAATGCGGCTTTTCCGGCTGTTTCGGTCGATTTCCCCGGCTCTAATTGAGTGTCTTCTCCCACAACATTGATAATGTTGCATGCTCCATCTCGAGCATCGACAGCGCCGGCAATTTGTCCCATGGGGAATTGCGGCAAATCGAGATTTTTGCGGTAGAATGCAACTATTTTAGCCGAGCCATATATTATGGGTGTACAAATGTCTAGCATGTGAGGGTCTTCTAAAGCTTTGAGAATTACCTCATATCCTATGCCGTTGATGTCTCCGTGGGTGATTCCTACCCTTATTTTTTTATGTTCTTTCATTTTGTTTTTTATGATAACTTGTGGGTAATCAAGTGATTATGCCTTGTAATTGCTAAGGTGTTTCACTTTTTCTCTATTTTCCAACTTGCTAAGTTACATATAATTCTTCAAATAAAAGTTATGAAATGTGCAAAAAAGAAAAAACGCCCAAACCGAAGGTGTTTTCGGCTCGGGCGTTGTTATGGTAAGAGAATTACTATTTAGGAATAAAGTTGTTATTTTTTATTTGCAATCATGTATAAAGCGATTTGCACGGCGTTAAGCGCTGCGCCTTTCTTGATTTGGTCGCCTACAACCCAAAATGAAAGTCCGTTTTCATTGGTGATATCTTTGCGAATGCGACCAACATATACCGGGTCTTGGTTGGCTATTTCAAGAGGCATGGGGTATTTCTTGTTGGCAGGGTCATCAACAACGACAAGACCTTCGCCCTTGGCAAATGCTTCACGAGCTTGCTCAACCGAGATGGGTGCTTCGGTTTCAATCCAAATTGCTTCGGAGTGAGCACGCATCACAGGCACACGCACACATGTAGCACTTACATCGAGGTTGGGGCAGTGCATGATTTTCTTTGTTTCGTGATACATTTTCATCTCTTCTTTGGTGTAGCCATTGTCAAGGAATACATCGACATGGGGTATTACATTGTAAGCCAACTGATAAGCAAATTTTTCAACGGTTGGCTCTTCACTATTTTGAAGTTGGGCATATTGTTTCACCAATTCAGCCATCGCAGCTGCACCGGCTCCACTTGCGGCTTGGTAAGTAGCCACATGCACTCGCTTGATAGGCGATATGTCGTTGAGTGGTTTGAGGGCTACAACCATTTGAATAGTGGTGCAGTTGGGGTTGGCAATAATATTGCGCGGAGTGTTGAATGCATCGTCGCCATTCACTTCGGGAACAACCAAGGGCACATCTTCGTCCATGCGGAATGCGCTAGAGTTGTCAATCATTATTGTGCCATACTTTGTGATTGTTTCGGCAAATTCTTTTGATGTACCGGCGCCTGCCGATGTAAAGGCGATGTCTATATCCTTAAAATCGTCGTTATGTTTAAGCTCTTTTACCGTGATTTCTTTTCCGCGGAATGTATATGTTTTACCTGCACTACGGCTTGAGCCGAAAAGCACTAATTCATCGAGAGGGAAATTTTGTTCGTCAAGTACTCTTAAAAACTCTTGACCTACCGCGCCACTTGCGCCAACGATTGCTACTTTCATTTTTCTAATAAAATCATTAAATTTTGCGCAAAATTACAAAAATATGCTGTAAATACAAAATTTTGGGCAGTAAATAGTCGATTTTGATTTTGTATTGTCAAATTGGCGTATGTAAAAATGATAAAATGCAAAATGTTTTAGAGCTTTATGTGGTATTGGTGTTGAAAATGCCGAGAAAAACAAAACGCAATGGGATTGTCCCACTGCGTTTTAAGCATTATGCTATTTGATAAATCAGTCGATAATGTCGAAGCCTGTGTAACGGCGCAAGCACTCGGGCACTATGATGCCTTGGGGTGTTTGGTTGTTTTCGAGCAATGCTGCCATTATGCGAGGCAATGCGAGAGCCGAGCCGTTGAGGGTGTGGCATAGACGTGTTTTTTTGTCTTCGCCACGATAACGACATTTCAAGCGGTTGGCTTGGTATGTTTCAAAGTTAGAAACCGATGACACTTCGAGCCAGCGTTTTTGAGCGGCAGAATACACTTCAAAGTCGAATGTGATAGCCGATGTAAAGCTCATGTCGCCACCACAAAGGCGAAGGATGTGCCAAGGCAAACCGAGTTTGTCGAGCAATACTTGCACATGGTCTTTCATTTCTTCAAGGGCTGCGTATGAATTTTCGGGTTTTTCTATGCGCACAATTTCTACCTTGTCAAATTGGTGCAGGCGATTCAACCCGCGCACATCTTTACCATAGCTACCTGCCTCGCGACGGAAACAAGCCGAATAAGCACAATTTTTAACCGGCAATTTGTCGTCGGTGAGAATCACATCACGATAGATGTTTGTAACAGGTACTTCGGCAGTGGGGATAAGATATAGGTTGTCGAGCTGACAATGATACATTTGCCCTTCTTTGTCGGGGAGTTGCCCTGTGCCATAGCCCGATGCTTCATTAACAACGTATGGAGGTTGCACTTCAAGATATCCCGATTCTCCGGCTTGGTCGAGGAAGAATTGGATAAGGGCACGTTGCAAACGAGCGCCCTTGCCAATATATACAGGGAATCCGGCTCCGGTGATTTTCACACCCAAGTCAAAGTCAATGAGGTTATATTTCTTTGCAAGATCCCAGTGTGGGAGTGCGTCTTCGCCAAGGTTAGGCATCACGCCACCCTCTTTTTCCACAACATTGTCCTCGGCAGTGCGGCCTTCGGGCACCATTTCACAAGGAATGTTAGGGATTGAGAGAAGAATGTTTTTGATTTCATCTTCCACTGCGGCAAGTTGTTCGGCAATGCCTTTTTGAGATTCTTTGAGTGCGGCAACAGCATTTTTAGCTTCTTGTGCCTCATCTTTTTTGCCCTCTTTCATTAATTTGCCGATAGTGGCGGCGTATTTGTTGAGTTCGGCAGCCTGATTGTCGTTATTGAGTTGAAGCTCACGACGTTTGTTGTCTAATTCAAGGATTTTATTAATATCATTAGTGCCGTTGAAGCCTTTTACGGCAAGGCGTTCAATGATATATTGGGGATTTTCTTTAATTTGAGCAATAGTAAGCATATTTTTTTGTTTTTAGGGAATTTCTATAAATTCCACGAATTAATTAAACAGTAGTTATTTGGAACGTTCTTTTGTGTGCTTTATGGTTGACTTCGTCCAAGTTGCTTTCGCTCAAAAGAACAAATGCAAACTTTATTCTCTATTCGCTGAACCGCAACTTTTTCTTTGGCATCTTTTTGTCTTTGTTTCAATCGCATAGCTTGCTATGCTCATTCAACAAAAAAACAAAAAACCGCTCAAATAAAATTCATAAATCTTCACAAAGCAATTTATAGAAGTTCCCTTTATATTTCAGGATAAATTATGCAAGCAGTTCTTTTACTTTTGCTGAAATCAAGCGTCCGTCAGCACGACCTGCGAGAGACTTGCTTGCCACGCCCATAACTTTACCCATTTCTTTGGCAGAAGTGGCACCAACTTGCTCGATGATTTTTTTCAATTCGGCGGTAAGTTCTTCTTCGCTCAACTGCTTGGGAAGATATTCTTCGATAACAGCGGCTTCGGCGAGTTCGCTTTCGGCGAGTTCGGGACGATTTTGTTCTTCATATATGCGCGCGCTTTCTTTGCGTTGTTTTACCATCTTGACAAGCACTTTCATTGCGGCATCATCACTCAATGTGCCATCACCGCCTTTTGCTGTTTTAGCTTCAAGGAATTCCTTTTTAATGCCACGAAGAGCCTCTAATCTCACTTTGTCACGAGCCAACATAGCTGCTTTTATATCGGCTCCGATTTTTTCAAAAATATCCATAATATCAGCCATTTGTTTCTAAACTGCAAATTTAGTATAAAATCGTGACTAATTGCACACGAATTATAATAAAACTATCTAATTTTATTAAGGAATTTATGTCTTAAGGGTAATTATGAAGCGTTTTTAGATATTCTTTTGTTTGTAAAGAGCGGTTATTATTTGTATTTTTGTTGCATAAATTTTAAAAAAATGAGAAAAATAGAATATTTGTTTTCATTGGTAATGTTATTGGCGTTATGCGCATGTGGCGATACTTCAAAAGCAACAATAGAAGGAAAGATTACTGGTGCCGACATTACAGAGGTGAGAGTTATATATTGTGCCGATGATAAGGTTAACTATTTGACCGAGCCATTAAAGAAAGGTAAGTTTGAGTTTGAAATCAAATTGAAGGAACCTGCGGTTATTGAATTTTATACCCCCGAAAAATTATTTTTTGGAAGAATTTATGTGGAAGCGGGTGATAATATTGAGTGTAAGTTTAATCTTGCCGAACCCAATAAATCGGAGGTTACAGGAAACGAGGTTTCGGAGAGGTGGATTAAATTCTTGAGGGAAAACTCGGCGGTAATAGACTCGGGTGACTCAAAAGAGATAAATGCTGTCGTGGCTCAATATATTAATAATAACAAAGCCGATGTGTTGTCAACATTATTATTAATGTCGCAATATATTACGATGGAAAATTCGGTCGAAGCAATGAAATTGCTGTCATCAATTGCCCCCGAGGCTCGACCGCAATCGCTTGTAGCAGGATATGAAGCTATGCTTGAGCGGGAAAACAATGTGAAAACCAATGATAATGTGCATTTTATATCATATTTTAGTAGGAATGACACTACTGCAACATTGTCTTCACGAAATGCGTCATATACGCTATTGGCGTTTTCCGATGATTTTTCGCGCAATAAAGATAATATAGCGATGCGATTGAAAGAATTGAGCGAAAAATATGATAAAAACCGCCTTCAAATTTTAGAAATATCATTAGACTCTGATACTGTTCTGTGGAAAAAATCAATAAAAAAAGATAGTGCTGACTGGCAACAAGGATGGGTTGTCGGAGCTGCGGCTTCTCCATATATAGAACGGTTGGGGATTTATCGATTGCCATTTTATATTGTTGCCGATTCAACCGGCAGGCAGTTGTATCGAGGAGCGTCAATCAAAGATATAGAAACAGAAGTGACGAAACAATTAAATTAGAAACTACCATTAAGTTGAAAAATATCAATTAAAAGTTATAAGATATATGCTTGTTAAAACATACGGTGCCGCAGTTGACGGTATTGATGCAATATTAATTACTATCGAGGTATCGGTGGAACAAGGTATAATGTATTGTATAGTGGGGTTGCCCGATACAGCCGTTAAAGAGAGCTATCAACGAATACTTTCTTCGGTGAAACACTCGGGTCAGGATTTTCCGCGCCGCAAGGTAGTTGTGAATATGTCGCCTGCCGATGTGAAAAAAGAAGGCGCCGCTTATGATTTGCCTATCGCGATAGGAATACTTGCCGCCGATAGCAGGTTTGAGTCTGTGCGTCTTGGTGATTTTATAATCATGGGTGAGCTGTCGCTCGATGGCTCAGTGTTGCCAATTCGAGGTGTGTTGCCAATGGCAATAAAGGCTCGGGAAATGGGGTTTAAAGGCATGATTGTGCCTAAAGCCAACGCTACCGAAGCCGCTGTGGTTAATAATCTTGAAGTATATGGTGTTGATAATTTGTCGCAAGTAATTTCTTTCTTTAACGGAACACTATCTTTGTCGCCCACTGTGGTAAATACTCGAGAGGAGTTTGCGAAAGCAAGTGATATATTTGATTATGATTTTGATGAGGTCAAGGGTCAAGAGAATGTCAAACGCGCATTTGAAGTAGCTTCGGCAGGTGGTCATAATATCCTTCTTGTTGGGCCTCCGGGAGCGGGAAAATCAATGATGGCTAAACGGTTGCCGTCGATATTGCCCCCTCTCACCTTGCAAGAGGCTTTGGAAACAACAAAAATACATTCTGTTGCCGGAAAACTAAAGGGCGGGTCTATGTTGATGACCCGGCGACCGTTTCGCTCGCCTCATCACACAATATCACCGGTGGCACTTGTAGGTGGTGGCACTAATCCAATGCCGGGAGAAATAAGCCTTGCTCATAATGGCATTTTGTTTCTTGATGAGTTTCCCGAGTTTAGCCGGTCGGTGCTTGAGGTGATGCGTCAGCCTCTTGAGGATCGACATATAACCGTGGCGCGCGCAAAATACACGATAGACTACCCTGCCGGATTTATGCTTGTGGCATCAATGAACCCTTGCCCGTGTGGATATTATAACCATCCTACAAAACAATGCTCATGCGCACCCGGTCAAGTGTCGAAATATCTTGGCCGCATATCGGGTCCGTTGTTAGACCGCATTGACTTGCAAGTGGAGATTTTGCCGGTGCCGTTTGAAGAATTGTCATCGTTGCAAAAAGGGGAGAGTAGCGCCACTATACGCAAACGGGTTATTGCGGCACGAGCCATTCAAACGCTTCGTTTCAGTGATGAAAAAGAAATCCATTGCAATGCGCAGATGAATTCAAAGATGATTGAAAAATGGTGTGCACTTGATGAAGTGACTAAGAAAATATTACACGATGCCATGACCCGGTTTGATATGTCGGCACGCGCCTACGACCGCATATTAAAGGTGGCACGCACTATTGCCGACCTCGACGCTTCGCCTGCAATTACTCCTGTTCACATGCGTGAGGCAATCTCCTATCGCAATCTTGATAGAGCATCGTGGGGAAACACATTTGTTGTGAAATAATGTGCGCAAAAAACAAGAAGGTGGAGCGTTTTTTTTGAATCATGCCCCACCTCCTATCTTATAAAAAAATATTGCCGTCCGGTAAAAGTCGGTAGAATATAAAAATAGAGTCTCAATTGCTGAATTTATGCGGTTGGGATTTCTTTTTTTGATTTACAAGCACCATAAAGTGGAGGTCAATGGCATTCCGAAGGTAATGTTTAGTATGTAGCCGTGCATTGGCTCGAAGAGGTTATGCACGGAATGGTGTCGAGTTGAATTTGAATCTGGAAGATTCATTATTAGATGCAGATTAAAGATTTCTTCAGAATCTAATCCTTTATAATACTGAAAAACATTATTGGTCGCAACAAAAGATTCATTTTTGTAATGTTAGAACTCGTTTTTTTGATGTTTGTCATCAAAAATGATGTTTTCATAAGAAAAACACACTGTTTCGTCATTCATGAGTATGTGTGCCTATGCCATAAACAAAACCACAAGTAACTTTGCATTGTAAATCATCGCTAATGGCGGTGAAACAAAACAAAAAATTTAATGAACTAATTATTATAACTTAATTTTGATTTACAATGAAAAAGAACAAAATTTTTAGTGTGATGTTGCTTTTAGCAGCGAGTGCGTTTAGCTTTACTTCATGTGAAGAAAGTGATGGTCAATCAATCGAAGAATTAACAGGCATCCCTGCCGATAGTGAAGCGACAGCGGCACCGTTGGTGCTTCCTGAAGAGAAAAACACATCAATACCCAACATCTCGGCGCCTACCCGTGAAGGCAGTTCAGATGTAGCTGTGTTTAGTTTGACAGGTATCAGAACACCTAATAATGATTGGATGAAACTTTATGGCACAAACTCTGCCGGACAAAATATATGGATGGAAATCGATGGCGTGCCCAAAAGTATTGACATTGTCAACCCTGAAGATTTGTCGAATGATGCTTCAAAAGCAATGGCCGACGTTGTATTCTTGGTGGATAACTCAGGAAGTATGAGTGAGGAAGCCGACTCGGTAGCATCAAAAATTATTTACTGGTCGGGAATTTTGTCACAAGCTATGGATGTGAAGTTTGGTTGCGTGGGCATAGACCACCGTTATGTGAATGGAGCATTGAATATTACCGATGTCGATTCATTGCATGCATATCTCACACGCGCTTATCACACAGGGACATCTCGAACAGTGGGCTTTGGAGGGAATGATGCCGATGCATTATATTCAAGCGCAAACCAATATTCAAATGCCGGAGGTGAATGTGGTGGTATAATGTTGCGTTTTGCCGATGAAAACTTTGCATGGCGAGAAGGTTCAAACAGAATATATGTGTATTTCACCGATGAACCTAACCAAACAAATTATGAGAATAATTATTCGGTAGAGTCGGTAAATCCTGAATCAGAGATATATAATTGGAATGCGATTAAAGGTACTATCCATACGGTTTATAGCGGCGGAAGCTATAGTTATTCGGGACAAAAAGAAAAACCATGGCTATTCTCAGAATATACAGGAGGAACAGTATTGTATGCGACATCAGATTTCCGCGGATTCACATTGGAATCACTTCCGGTGACAGGAGCAATCACTAATTCATGTCAAGTGAGATTCCATATCACACAAGATTTAAGCAGTGGCACACATACAATAACAATCACTATTGTATCGGACGACGGAACAGTTAAGGCTTATAAAGAATTTACCGGAGTGGAATTTAATTTCTAATACTAAAACAATACAATTGAAAGTGCAAGAATCGATAAATGGTTCTTGCACTTTTTTGTGTTTCGTTTTTTAAGAGTTGAGTCGAATTGTTTCTAATGACAGAAGATGCTTTTTAGAAGATACCCCTCCTGCGTAGCCGCATAATTCCCCATTTGTGCCTATCACTCTATGGCAGGGGATGATTATCGACATGGCATTTGCGTGGCAAGCGTTTGCAACTGCTCGTGAGGCATTGGGATTACCTATTTTATGAGCGAGTTGAGAATATGAGGTTGTTGTGCCGTATGGAATATTCATTAATTCATTCCACACTTTGTGTTGAAAATTTGTGCCAATCAAAAGCAAAGGAAGATTAAATGAGATTCTTTTGCCTTCAAAATATTCATCGAGCTGAGAAATTACAGAAGAAATTAAGGGTGTTATTCCTATGGTGTATTTACAACTTAGACTATTAGAAATGCGTTGTATAATATATCGTTGAGGTATCTCTGTCCAATCGCATAGGCATAATTTGCCATTGTAATCCCCTATCGTCAATATACCGCATGGAGAATGATATTTATGAGTAACAATAAATGTCATGATGTTGCCTATTCAAAGTTTCAAAAACGAGTTTTACATGAAAATTAAAGAGATGTGCCAAAATAGTGAATGACACATCTCTCATATTAAGTTAAATGAGGTGATTGATTATTTAAAATAAATCTTCTCGGTTTTGTTTCCTTGAACTTTAATGTAGATGCCTTTTGACGGATTGGCTACTTTTGTTCCTTGAAGATTGTAGAAGCAGATAGGAGCGTTAATATCTTCTTCAATTATTGAGTTCTCGATTTTTTCGGTGCCTGTGGCATTACCCGAGATACGGAATAGATATTTCTCTGCTACTGTGCCGGCAACGAAGTGATAAATATTAACCGCATGTTCATCTCTTGGAACTGCGATAATGCTACCCATTCCTTGACCTATGCCGGTTTTTGCCGCGGTTACGTTGTAACCTACGAGATTGCCGTCTTCGTCATATATTCCAAATGCCGAACTGCGGCCATTGGTAGTGCCATCTGAACTTAATGGAATGATAAAGTATGATTTGTCATCAAGATGGAACCAATCAAACCCTTCGCTTGTCGCTCCTATGGGGGAATATCCTTCGGGAGTGGTATTGGTGAAGGTGTATTTGGCTTTCATTGCCGAGTTGTCATCGTTCCAATAATATATATCGTTTGCATTGCCTCGTTGACGAAGAATGAAAGCATTTGACAAGTCTCCGTTTTCGTCCATGAGGGCATCTATTTCCGACGTAGTTTCAAATGCGGGTTGGGGTGTTGACGATGCCCCTACAGTTAAACCGGTATCGTTTGAAATTTGTGTATAATCGGTATCAATAGAGCCATTTTTGATATTGAGGATGAGCACGGTAGAGCCGTTATATGAGCAAATAAATGCGTATGCGCCTTCGCTTGAAAGCATATTGCCGCGAATGCGACCTATTTGGTCCAAACGAGTTACAGTGTAGCCTTCAATGGTTGAAAGGTTGAGTTTATATGTGTTTTTTAAATCGGCCGATATAATCATAAAATTACTGCCCGAAGCGGCTCCCGACCATCCTGTGTGTACAAGTATATTTCCGGCGTCATCACAACCAATGGCGGGACCCATTGTGGTTGCGTTCCAGTGTGTGCTTATTGCTGAAGCGCAATCATAATAGGTTGAATAACCCGATTGAGTAAATTCAATGATTTTACTATTTGCTTTGTCAACAACGAGCAGGTGCCCGTTTGAAACACCGGCAAAACGATAGTCTCCACCTGATGTGGAGCCGGGAATGCTTGTGGTGTTGCGCCAAATGAGCGATAAACCGAGAGGTTCGGCTGCAGTGGCGGTTCCGGACAATGTGACAGTTTTTGTTGTTGCGCCTGTTGACGTTAATGAGAGTGTCGCAGAGTGAGTGCCTGCAACTATAGGCTTATAGGTTACTGTGATGGTGCCACCGGTTGAGCCGATAGATGTTTTGTTGATAGAGAATGCGGAATTACCGGAAAGCGAAGCCGAAATGTTCCCCGAAAGGTCTGTGCCTGTTACATTGATTGATGTTGTGGTTGATTCTCCAACTATCGCACGCATTGAAGCATTTGAGGGGGAAACTTCTATTGTCGGATTTTTGCTGATTATAGGTTCTGTTAGTGTTATAGTCGTGTTGATTTGTGCGCGACTTGAAGCGCTTTGAACGGCGACATAGCTATCGTAGGTACCGGCTCCGTATGTGTAGTTAGTGTTGAGAGTTAGGCGTAAAGTTCCTCCGGTGAGATCATTCCAACCTGAAAGTTTTGTGACGGTGACAGCCGATGTGTTGCTGGCAATTGTGATGTCGCTAGATAGGTTTGTGCCAACAACTTTGACATCTCTGTAAATTATATCGGTTGAGCCAACTTCGCCTTCAAGGGAGATACTTGTGGGATTAACAGTGAGAGACGATACAATAGGTTGAGATATTACACCTGTACAATTAATGGTCAAACTATAACTTCCACTTTTCACTGTGATAACACCCGAATAAGTCCCTGCAGAGAGTGATGTGTTAAGCTTAATAATGAGATTACCACCGGTGAGACTGTTCCATCCCGATGTCGATACTGTAAATGCTGAAGAACTGCTGCTATAGGAAATAGCACTCGATAAATTCACACCGGTAATAGTTATCGTTTTGGATGGAGCGGTTGCTCCTTGTGTGGCTGATAGTGATATTGCTGTTTCGCTTGCTTTTAATGATGACGGTTCGGAATAGTTGAAAGCCATCATCTCATTATACATTTCAATGATTGAAGTGCCATATCCTGCGGCCGTAGCCCACTTTCCCGAACCAAGATTTTCCCAATTTGGGGCGGTGCCGCGAGAAACATAATTAAATCGAGGATCAACAAGTGTTTCGCCGGCAGGAAGCGCTTTTGTGCAACAATATGCATAAAGATGTTGAATCTGTGCGGTTACACCTTCCTTCACAGTTTCAAATTGACACCCTTTTTGACCTAAAGCCGTTACACCAAGACCGCAGTAGTTGTGGTCTTCGGGGGTTACGGCTGTACCACCTGTATATTTGAACCATCCGGTTTCAATGATTGATTGGCACATAGCTATATCCCCTCGCATGCCATAAACTTGCGATACGGCTATAAACTGTTCGGCGATTTCACGATCGAATGAATTGTTTTTTGATTTTACAAATTGATACATTCGCTCAACTGTAGCCACGTTTGTACCTAATATTGGTGTTGCCGCATATATTGGCAACACCGATATTAAAAACATTATAATTGTTAATGCTGTTTTTTTCATTTAAGTTGTATTCTGATTTAAATTTATAATATTGCTTTTATTGCATAGCGACCTTCGGGTTGGGTTATAACAAAAATTACAACTCCTTCCCCGAGGTGAGATACGGGGATTTTAGCGTTGTATGTTCCTATATTTCCATTAAATACTGTTCCAATATTTATTCCCGATGGTGTAAATGCTTCGATTGATAAATCTGCACAAGGATTGTTAATAATGGTTAAATATGTTTCATTGCCATTTTTAATGACTGCGATATTGTTTCCATTAATATCGACACCTTCTATGCCAGACCCTTCACCTTTATAGTATGCCGAGATGGTTTTCCATTCGGTTTTCTTTGAGCCTTCAGAAGTGGTGTAATCACCTTGTACACGAATATAATATAAATTGCCATTCACGAGGTTTTTGCTTGATATTTTTATATCAGCAGCTTTTGTTGTTGTAACCCAAGTCCCCGGAGCGCAGCTCTCGGTATAACGGGTACGACCAAAAGTTTTGGAATTTGACATTTCAACTTTAATGCTTTTAACACCTGGATTTGGAACAATGTGAATAAAGTCTTCTGATTTGAATTCTCCACCATCTTTTGGGTATGCAAATTCCATTTCTCCGGGAATAACATCGATTGTAGTGAATGCTACTGTTTCGGTGTAATGTTGTTCACCGGCATATTCATATCCTAATCTTACATAATATACGGTGTAACCGGCAAGAAGCCCGGCTGGTATGGTGTAGGAGCCATTTGTTCCTGCTGCCTCATGTATAATTTGGTCTTCCTCAAAGTCGGTATTTGTTGCTATCTCAACCGTAACGTTGCGATTGGGAACGCTCCATGTGATGGTTGGAGTGAGTGAAACCGCTGCATCTCCATTCTTGGGAGATGTGATTTCAAATGTTTTTGCTGTAAATGAATTTACGGTAGAAACACCATCGTTGTATCCATTGCCACAAGCGCGCACGCGCCAATATAATTTAGTGGTAGGGAATTTGTCGAATTTGGTTGATGGACAAGAGTTTGATGTACATTCAATCGTGTAGAGCATCTTGTTGAAAGATGCGTCGTTTGCAATTTCAAGGATATAGTTTGTTGCATTTGCCACCGAATTCCATTGGAAATCCATTGGCAATTCCACTTCGGTATTATTGGCAGGGAATATCAATGTTGGAGCTTCCATGTCTTTGGCAGCAACTCCGGCAAACATTGGCGAGTATTCATTGCCATAACGGTCAAGCACACACACAGCATAGTTGTAGCCGTTTTGTTTATCCATTGGAATTGCGTATGTTGTAGAATAAGATGTGCCTAAAAGGTATTCGGCTTCTTTTGCGAAGTTTTCCATTGCAACGGTTGTCGGTACGGCATAAACGGTATAACGCACATTATCATAGCCGTCCCAATATAAATTGTTGCCACTGCGACTTAAATTTTTTACATTTCCGGGGTTGTAACCGGGTTTCCAACTCATTGCAGGAACCAACGCAGGGGTGTTGAACACTGTGGTTTTTAAATAGTGGGCAAATTTTGGCGCAGTTTTGTAAAGATACTTACAAGAATAGAAAATAGCACCGGGAGCGCCATCTTGAGAACAAGAACGATTTAGTCGCACCTCATTGGCATATTCTTCAAACGAAGTACTGTTTGGTCCTGATGCTTTCACTTGGATCATGGCATCGGCAATTGTAGCTTCACGCATTGACATTGTTGCAGCTTTGCTTGATGCGGTCAATGAAGATATTGAATGACTGGTATAGAAATGGCGATTAAATTTCGCCGCAACTTTTGCCCACCATGGAGTGATAATCGAGAAGTCGGCAATTGAATAGCCAATAGTCCAATAAACTTGAGGTGATATATAGTCGAGCGAATGGTTCGCAATCCAAGCGACAGGGTCGGAATAAATATCATTATATTGCCAATCGCTACCCGATGTGCATGGATCGATGCCATATTTTGCGGCATGTGCGGGAGTTGTACAAGAAACTCCTGCAGGAGATATACCAAAACGCACCCATGGTTTTTCTTCTTGAATCATATCATAAACCGATTGCACCATGCGGTTTACGTTGTCTCGACGCCAATCGCCATGCGACAATGTCCCACCGGCTGCTATGTATGCGGCATATTGGTCGCCATCACCGCTTGAATCGGTGGGAGTGCCGCTAAGGTAGAAATAGTCGTCAAACAAGATGCCGTCGATATCATAATTCTGAACGATTTCACGAATAACTTTCACAATTTGGTCAGTCACTTCTTGGAGACCGGGATTAAGAATACTTGCGCCATTCACATCAAGCAGCCATTCGGGGTGAGTTTGGCGATAATCAGTAGGGAGTTCCCATTGCCCTACCACCGACTCATAACGATAAGGGTTAACCCAAGCATGACATTCCATGCCACGTTTATGACATTCTTCAACAATCCAAGCCAATGGATCCCAACCCGGATCTAATCCACGGGTAGAAACCAAGTCGCTTGACCATGGTTCATAGCTTGATTTGTACATGGCATCGCAACGGCTACGCACTTGAAAGTTTATAGCATTCATGTTGTTAACTTGCAATGAGTCGAGAAGGCGAGTCATTGATGCTTTTTGTTGGTTGATTTGAGTAGTGCTTCCTGTTGAGGAGATTACATTATCGGGCCAGTCAAGGCGCCACACGGTCGCTACCCATGCGCTACGCATTTCACGTTTTACCGGAGCATCAGCTGCCATTGTTGCAGGTGTTGCACACAAAATAGCCATTAAAAATAAGAGGGCTGATTTAAAAAGTTTCAAATTCATAAGTTTATAAGTGTAGAGAGGTTTGTAATTCTTGTTTAAGTAACGCAAATAAAGCGAAAACCAATAAATAAAGTTCTCGCTTTTGTGTATGAAATATAACTTGAATGAAAATACTTCGCATTTCCTTAAATGAACGTATCGTTATTATTCATTCATATATTAGCTTGCAAAATTAGTGAAAATTCGGTTTTTTACAAAATATTCTTGGTTTGAAATGTATTTTGGCGATTGATTTATAATGATTTGAGTGATATAACTTCAAAGATTTGCACACTCAACACCTGTTGCAACAACTTTAAAATGATATTAATATCTTTTTTGCGGTTGCTATAATCATAGTGTAAATTTAAATTTAAATTGTGACCATTACTGAGAATAATGATTTTATATTAAGTTCACTAACTGGTTTATGTCGTTGTAGGTAGTGGACCAGGAGGTTACGAAGCGAACTATGGAGTGGGTCTCGCCTTGTGGCCCCCATAGCTCGAAGCTTGCGTGTTGGCGTAGGCGGTCGATGAGGACGTTGGGGAGCCGGAAGAATTGTTGGTTTGTGGGGGAATCAACGACAGGTTCGTATCCTCGTGCAATAAATTCTTCTTTTAGCTCCATAGCCAATTCAACGGCGTAGCGACCAATTTGCATATAGAGGTCATTGGTGAATAATGCTTCAAATTGTACCCCCAAGAGTCTGCCTTTTGCAAGCAATGCTCCATGCTGCTTTGTGAGGGGTGTGATGTTTTTGAGAAGATTGGGGTTGGTAACGACTACGGCTTCGCCCATCAATGTGCCCATTTTTGTGCCACCTATATAAAACACATCGGCCAATCGAGCAATGTCTTTGAGTGTGACATCTCCACCATCGGCGGCTAGTCCGTAGCCTAATCGTGCGCCATCGATATAAAGAGGAATTTGAGCTTCGCGACACACTTGGCTCAAAGCTTCAAGCTCGTTGAGAGTGTAGATAGTGCCATATTCGGTGGGAAATGAAATGTAAAGCATTCCCGGAGCTACCATGTGGAGGAATGTTTCGTCGCGATAAAACTCATTGATATAATTTTCAACTTCTTCAGCCCATACTTTTCCTTCGTGTTGGGGAAGAATGAGTATTTTATGACCAGTGGCTTCGATTGCTCCGGCTTCGTGTACATTGATATGGGCACTTTCGGCAGCCAACACTCCTTCGTGTCGTGCAAGAATCCCGTCAATAATGGTGGCATTGGTTTGAGTGCCACCTACCAATAGTGACACTTGTGCATGAGGGGTGCCACATGCTTCGCGAATGAGTTGAATCGCATGTTCGGTATATTGGTCGCAACCATACCCCACGGTTTGCTCGAGATTTGTTTCAACAAGGTGTTGCATCACATCGGGGTGAGCCCCTGCCATATAGTCGGAATCGAAGTATATCATGATATTGTAGTTTAATCATACAAAGATATAAAAACAGATTAATAAAACATATGAAATTTCGCTCTTTTTGCAGTCACGGAAATAATTGCTAAATTTGAGGATTGGAAAATAAAAAAATAACAATATATGATGACAAGGATTAAACATTTACTATTGGCTATTATGACTATTATAGGAGTGAATAATTTGGAGGCAAAGGTGATTGATGATGCCGTAGTGACAGAATTGGTGGGGCAGATGACTGCTGATGATGCGTCGATTGATGGCAAGTTGTTGCAACGCGGTGCATCGCAAGTGGCAGCTCTGTGGCAAGCCGAAGATGGTACGGCCGATGAGTTTGTGCAGTTTGTGAAAGATAACTATGCCGCATCGCCTGAGGCTCGTCGCGAATTGTTCGACAAATTGAGCACTGCCTACGAGGTGTTGCTCGGCACACAAAACCAAGTGGCAATCGAATTGAGTTTGCCAACGATTTTGGCCGGTCCCGAGCCTACAAATATTGATTATATCATGAGTGCGTTTAATCCATATTCGCATTTGTGGAACGACCTCTATGAAAACAAGGTGGCATTTATCACCATTCTCAATTTCCCTAATTTCACGCTTCAAGAAAAGAATGAAATGGGCGGGAATTGGAGCCGTGAACAATGGGCATACGCTCGCATGGGCGACATGTTCACTTCGCGAGTGCCTGCCGCATTGAACAAAGAGGCTGCGCAAGCTAATGCCGATGCCGAGAATTATATCGCATCGTATAACATCATGATGGGGCATCTCCTCGACAAGAAAGGGAATAAATTGTTCCCCGAAAATATGGTGTTGCTTTCGCACTGGAACCTCCGCGACGAGATAAAATCAAACTATGCCAACTTGCCCAATGCTCGCGAAAAACAAGAGATGATATATCAAGTGATGTTGCGTATCATCGACGGAACAATTCCGTTAGAGGTGATAAACAATGGCGCATATGATTGGGCTCCTTATAGCAACCTCACATGGAAAGATGGAGCAGAGGTAACTTTGGCAGCCGAGGATACTCGCCGATATGAACGCATATTGGCTCACTATAAAACAATGCTCAAAGTTGACGAGTATGAGCCACAACGCCCCACAGGAATTGCCCGAAATTTTGAGAGCGGAATGGAAATTGCCCCCGAAGAGATTGAGGCATTGTTTGTGAACCTTATTTCGTCGCCACAAGCCAAGAAAGTGGGTAAATTGATTAAAAAACGCCTCGGCCGCGACCTTCGCCCTTACGATATTTGGTATGACGGATTTAAGAGCCGTAGCGCAATTTCGGAAGATGATCTTACAGCGCAAACACGAGCTAAATATCCTACACCCAAAGCGTTTGAAGCAGATATGCCTCGTATGCTTGTAGAGTTAGGTTTCTCTGAAGCTGATGCGCAATTTATTGCAAGCAAAATCAAGGTGCAAGGTGCTCGTGGTTCGGGCCACGCATGGGGTGCTGCCGGTCGTTGGGAAAATTCGCTCCTTCGCACTCGCATAGGTGGTGAAGGTATGGACTATAAGGGATATAATATCGCCGTACATGAGTTTGGTCACAATGTAGAACAAACTATCGACTTATATCTCATCGACCACTTTATGATGGCAGGTGTGCCTAACACCGGATTTACCGAAGCGTTGGCTTTCGTGTTCCAAAAACGTGACCTCAAATTGCTCGGATATGACCAACAAATTGATGACAACACCACGCTTGATATTTTCTGGGGATTGTATGAAATAATGGGAGTGTCGTTGGTTGATATGCGAGTGTGGCAATGGCTATATGCTCACCCCCAAGCCACTGCAGCCGAACTTCGTGATGCCACTATCGCAATAGCCAAAGATGTGTGGAACAAATATTATCAACCTGTGCTTGGCGAGAAAGATTCGCCAATTTTAGCTGTGTATTCTCACATGGTTAATTCGCCTATGTATCTACCCAACTACCCATTAGGGCACATTGTGGAATTCCAACTCGAAGAGCATCTCGCAAAATTCACCGACAAGAAAGCCTTTGCCGACGAGTTGATGCGCATCTACAAACTTGGTCGCTTGACACCTAACCATTGGATGCAACAAGCCGTAGGCGCAAGCGTAAGCACCGACCCAATCCGCAATGCCGTAGATAGAATTGTGAAATAAAAGACGCAAATGATTATGGAAAAAGATTTTGTGGCATTTTATAAACAGTTGCCAGCCGAAATGCAACAAATGCTTGATAGTTTTGGAATATCTTCATTTGAAGATATGTTAGGATTATCGGCTATGATGGGAATTGATTTTGACAAAGTCAATGATTATTACGAAAAGAATGGGAAAGATGCTCCAATGCCATCGATGGAGGAAATAGCATTTGACGATGATAACCCTATGAAAGGGTTGGCGCAAATGATGAAATTTGCCGGTTCAGAAGGTCTTGAAGATGACTATTCTGATGAAGACGATCCGTTTGCGTTTCCCGAAAATTGTTTTATTGGGGATAAGCCAAAGGAATATCATGTGAGAATAAAATTGAAAGATTCTCCTGTTCCGGTGTGGCGGGAAGTAAAAGTTCCGTCAAATATTACCTTGGAGTTATTCGCATTTGTGGTAAATGATGTAATGGGTTGGGATAATATACATCTGCATCAGTTTAAAACTAAAACAGCTAATTTCAAAAATACAGTATGTATAAAACAAGATGGGGAACTGTTTGGCTCTTTTTAATCGGAGATGGCATTAGATGCAAATAAATATCCCATCAGTTTTTTGTTGCGAGAGAAAAAAGATCGCATAAAATATGAATATGACTTTGGCGATGGTTGGGAACATGAAGTGTGGTTAAAAGGTATTAGAGAATATGAGCCCAGTGAGCAACCTTGCCTAAAAGTGGTAAAGGGTGTTGGCGAGTGCCCACCCGAAGATTGTGGTGGAGTGTGGGGATATGCCGAACTGTTAGAGATTCTCAAAAAGAAACGCAAATCAAAAGATGATAAAGAGCGCTTGGAATGGTATTGCATGGACCTCGACTATGATCCAGATGAATTTGATATAGAATATCATCAAGACCTTCTTGATGATATTTGGGAGGAAGCAATAATGACAACGAAATACTAAACTTGATAACGATATGTAATGCAAATGGAGGTTGTGTCTGGATTCAGACGCAGCCTCTTTTAATATGAAAATAATTGTTAGAATTACCCTTTTGGGTATTTTTAGGGAGATGGCGTTGGGGTAATTTTGTGCAAAAAATAATATGGAAGAACGTTATCAAAGGAACAGATTTTACATTACACTCGAAGAACAACAAAAGGTAAAACAGACAAAAGTTTTATTTGTCGGAGCAGGATTGGGGAGTGTGATTGCCGAGTGTGCATTGCGTTTGGGATTTGAAACAATTACACTCATTGATAGTGGTGTAGTGGATACATCAGACTTATGTTGGCAAAATTATGAAGAGAGAGATGTTGGGAGATTGAAGATTGAATCTCTTAAAAGCAGGTTGGAGAAAATAAATACTTCAGCGAGAATAAAGATAATTAATTCAGATTTAGAATTAAAAGATTTATATGAGATAATTTCTGAACATGGTATTGTAGTAGATTCGCTTGAACCATCCTCTCATCTCTCGGAGATGTTTAATCAATGTAGTAAAAAAATGGATATCCCTATAATTCGACCCTATAATTTGGGTTGGGCCGGTCTGGCTACTATTGCCAAATTGTCAAATGACCGATTAAAAGACTTGAGGGAGAATGAAAATTTGGGAAAAGATAGAGTTGGATTCTCCAAATATATTGCTGATTACTTTCGCTATTGGGGAGCTCCACAGATATGGTTGGAAGATATGATAAATCAATTTGAAAAAGGTTCAGATAACTTAAATTTGCCTCAACTATCGGTGGCATCATGGATTGTTGGAGGGTTAGTTGCCAATTTGCTATTTGATATTGCAACAGAAAAAGACTATAAAAAAATTCCTCAATTTTATTTCTTAACAGCAAAAAGGTGATATTATGCACATGATTAAGGGTATTTCTATAAATTCCACGAATAAATTTAACATTAGTTGATGAGAACGTTCTTTTGTGTGCTTTATGCTTTTCTTTGGCATCTTTTTGCCTTTGTTTCAATCGCATAGCTCGCTATGCTCATTCAACAAAAACAAAAATCTGCTCAAATAAAATTCATAAATCTCCACAAAGCAATTTATAGAAGTTCCCCTAAATTACCCAAAAGGGTAATAATTTCAAGTTTAATGGGTAATACCCATTTGGGTATATAAAGACACTCTTTATCCATATAACTTTGCATTATAAATCATTAAAAATAAAATTATGAAAAAAGACTTATTGATTGTTGCTTGTGGGTTGTTGGCTCTTAATATGTCAGCGACAGTGATAAAGGGTAATTTTAATAAAAATGCCGATTTGATATACAATGTTTCGGTTATTCCTGACGACTCGTTAAAATGTTCTGCTATGCAGTTTTGTGGATATGAAAATGAGTTTGAGGTAAATATTGGGAATATTGAGGGCGGAATTTTGGTAAATGTCAGTTCTGCGGGTTATAGTGAATATACAAAACGATTTAATAAAGTGGATAGTGCTTCAGTATTAGATTTGGGACATATTCAATTAGAGCGAAACCATGTCTTAAATGAAGTTGTGGTAAGAGCTCCTAAACTTAGCGTTGAACATGATGGAGCAGATTATACCATTCGCAGTTTATCAGGAACAATCATGGGAAATGCCGGGAATGGTATTGATATATTGCGTTGGACACCCGGAGTTATAGTTGATAACAATGATGTCATTTCTGTGATAGGGAAAGGTTCTTCTGAAATATACATAAACGATAAAAAGGTAATGAATAATTCAGAATTGAGAGCATTAAGCCCAAGCAATGTGAGCAAAATTGAAATCATACGAGAACCAGATGCAAAGTACAGTTCTCAAACCGAAAGTGTAATAAAAATTTACACAAAGAAACCTATAAAAGATTATCTTGCTGCTAGTTTGTTAGATGCTGTTGATATAAAGCAAAGAGTGAGCAATACTACAAATTTTACAGTAGATGGTAAGAATGGTAATTTGTCAGGAAATGTTTCATTAAGTTACACATTGGGAAATACAGAGGGCTATAATGATAGTCATACTATAATTACCAAAGAGAATGGAATATATGAAAAGTTTGACACTACTAATTATTCGGCAAGAGTTCATAACTGGAATTTATTTGCAGGTGTGAATTATGCTCTAAATAGAAAAAGTGTGTTAGGCCTGCAATATAATGGAGTTTTCTCTAGAACGGATATGAATAATGACAATATATTAAACATCTTTGATAATGGAATGAATTATTTATACAATAATCCTGCGTCAATGGATTATAATAATGATCGTCATAGTGTTTCTGCAAGTTATCAATGGACCAGAAACAAAACATCTAATTTGCTGATCGTCGCAGACTATGCTACAACAGTTCATAATGATTATAAGGATATTGAAGAAATAAATTTGCAAACAGGAAATAGCATAAATAATGCAATAAAGAATATTAATGATTATGATATATACACATTGTCGGCAGACTATAATTTCACATCAGGAAAACTGAAAAGCAATATCGGAGCAAATGCCGGTTATGTAAATAATAGTGGAGATGTTATTATGAATAATGACATTCAAAACAGCGAACGAGATAATGGATATGCTTCGTTTTATTATACATTTTCACGCAAATGGAATAAATTTACGCTAAAAGGGGGCCTTCGCTATGAATATGACTATACTGATGTGAAAATATTTGACAATAGAGAACAGACTGATGATTTCTCAAAATCATATTCCAACCTCTTGCCTAATATAAGTTTTGGATATAAGTTCAATAAAAATGTAAATCTCACATTGTATTATAGAAGAACAATTGCACGCCCTACTTATTCGCAATTGCGACCTACGATTTATTATATAAACGAAAATGAATATTCTACAGGTAACCCATTGCTAAAACCTTCGTTCACTGACCGCATTAATCTTAGTGCAAATCTATTTGGGGTAAATTTAGAATTGGCATATCGGAATATTACAGATAAAATAACTACAGTATATTTAAATGAGGGAAATAATATTGTTGAGAAACCTATTAACATTGATCGTTCACAGATTTGGTCAATATCTGCAGATTATTTTTATCAAAAAAATTGGTTTAATATGGGACTTCATGCTGATGCGAAAATACCAAATATCTTATATCCATATTTGAATGAGACAATAAAAGTAAATGATTTGAGATGGAGTGTATATGCAAACTTGGAATTTACTATCGCTAATAAATATATGTTAGGCACTAAATTTGGATATAATTCAAAATCAAATGAATGTTATTATGTAATGGCTCCAACAGCAACGATTGATTTAAGTGCTATGACAATCTTGTGTAAAGGTAAGTTGTTAGTTGGAGTAACTGCTAATGATTTATTGCGAAGAAGTATGGCAAAATGGAGTGAGAACCGTTATCATAATACATATATTTATAATCACAATATAAATGATACTCGAGGAGTTACGATAATGGCTCGCTACACATTCAATATGATAAATAATCCGTTTAAGAAAAGAAGCAATAATGATAATATCTTAAACCGAACAAATGAAGAGCATTAAAACAATGGAGAAGTGTCAAAAAAATCATAATGTTGGCACTTCTCAAGGTTTTATTTGTTAGTTAATTGAGCCTAAATCAGACGATAATTCATTGCGATATTTATCGCCTCACTGATGTTCTCGGCGCCAAGTTTTTCAAATATATTTTTTCGATATACTTTAACGGTGTCGAAAGAACGATGCACCAACTCGGCGATTTCATTCATGGTATAACCCATTGCTGAGAACTTCAGAACGTTAAGCTCATTTTCGTTTAATTCAAAGCGAGGTTCTTCTTTCCATCGTTTCCCTTCTCGGCTATATCTCCATTGGGTGTTAGCTCCATTCCTTGACATTATGATTTCTCCAACAGTGCCATTTGATGGAATTGATGCTACACACAACGCTAACCAAATTTCTCCCGATTTCGTTAATCGTAATGGGGTAATTTGGTGATTTATTAGCTGTTTCTTTTTTGATTGTTTGTTGATAATGTTAAAGCAATATGATATGGTATATTCTTTTTTCTCTTTGGCGGGAATCTCTTTCAGGAATTCAAATCCTTTGACATTTATTTCAAGTAGGAATTTTAGGTCTTCGGGTGGAACATTCTCAATGTAGAAATTATATCCAAGTTCTGTTACTTCTTCGGGAGTATGCCCACATAAAAACAACGGATTTTTAGCGACAAAGAGGAAGTTGCGTTTATAATAATCGATGATATAAACACTCTTATATGTTAATCGTGAAAAAGCTTCTATCTCATCAATAGTATGTTGAATCCCCTCATAAGAAGCGTCAGAAATGATTGCAACAGAATTATCAGGGATAAAGAAATCGTCAATTTTTGCCATAATCCTTTCAGGTTTATTTACTGCAAAGGTAAAGATTTTATTGCAAAAAAACAAACTTTATAGGGGGGGTAAGTGGTTGTAAATTAGTGTTTTGTAGTTTTGATTGATACCGTTTGCGGCATGGGCTGCTTTGGGTGCATTTGCTTTGGGTAAGTAAAATTGGCAGATTCGGTACTTTTACCCTTTTGTGTATTGTGGCAGAGATGCTGTTATGGTAATTTTACATCAGAAATAATAAGTTAAACTCATTTAATTTGATAAAATATGAAAGTTAATGTTCTAATGTTTGTTTTGTCGATGCTGGTACCTCAGTTTTTGTGTGCTTACACAATTACAGGAAAAGTCCTTGATTCGGAAAAAGAACTATTGAGTGGAGTAAGTGTGATTCTGTATAAAGACTCAATAACAGTAATAGGGAGTGTATTGACAGATGAAAATGGGAAATTCTTATTAGAAACCAATCAAAAGGGAGATATGAGAGTTGAGGTGTCGATGGTGGGCTTCATGACTTCAAACGTGCAATTTGAAAGTGTCGGTCGAAATGTAGATTTAGGTGCGATTACATTGGCTGAGGCTACTGAATTGCTTGGCGAAATCACAGTAGTGGCACAAAATGTAATTGAAAAGGGATGCAATTATATAGTGTTCCCCACGGCAGATGAAATCAAACAATCAGGTACTTCGATTGATTTATTGGAGCAGATGCAATATAAACTTCCTGGATTGCAAGTGAACTCGTCGTTAAATCGAGTGACAATTGAAAACGGAGTTGCGATATTTCAAATAAATGGTCGTCAGGTAGATT
>SUXI01000015.1 GCA_015060975.1 Bacteroidales bacterium | reverse complement strand
TTGATTACAACTTTACAGGCAAAGTGGTACAAGGTCAAATTCGTGAGACTCCTCTCACCCCTATCATTGGTATCACAAAAGCCGACTACAACTACTCCGACGATCTACAAAAGTGGGACGTTGGCGCGGAAATAGGCGCAGCATGCAAAGTGTATCGCAACCTTGCTATTGAAGCCAATTTCACATGGGGTTTTATAAGCGTGCTTGATCCCGATAAGCGCAAGATGGATATGGACAACTATAACCTATATCTCAATTTAGGTGTAAGTTACACATTCTAAATCATATTCAACAGATTTATCTAAAACGATGTGCCTAATCAAAAGATTGACACATCGTTTTTTTCACATACACAGTTATTCACTCCAATAATATCACTATATTTGCAATCGATGAACGATGCTGCTCACATAATAGGGATTTGCCGACATCGCTTGACTACCGACGGAGAGGGTGTTACCACTTTGGTGGCATTCCATGGCTGCCCGTTGCGTTGCAAATACTGTCTCAACCCTCAATCGCTTACAAATCCACAGCAGCACCCCTGCCCACCAAGAGTATAGCCGCAGCCTATTAGTCGAAATGGGATTTGAAAATTTGACATCTTCACCTATACACAAAAGGATCATAAAACTATTGACAATTAAAACTTTATTCAATATATTTGCATTGTGTTCTAAATCAAAACAACCATGAGACGAGGAAAAGAAACATGCCGTATTCTTAAAGAGATACGCCGACAAATTGCCGATGCAAATGATATTGAATATATCACATCGGAGTGTCGATTTCAAGGTGACTGCCTCGGCACATGCCCTAAATGCGAAGCCGAAGTGCAATATCTCGAGCAACAACTATCGTCTCGTCATGCCGCCGGCAAAGCAATAGCCCTCGCCGGCATCTCAGCCGGGTTGATAATGACATCTTGTTCAAGCAATTCTATCAATAGCAATTCCGATGGGAACGAAATTATTTTAGAGGGAGATATTGAAATTATAGACTCAACTATCAATTCCGATTCTATTGTTGCAACTTCTATTAACAACTCAAACAAAGCAAAAGACTCTACAACAAAAAAGAAACAACAAACATCAAATATTATTGACATTGTAGGAGACGTCGCTTGGCAAGATTCTGCAAATATCGCAAATAGGGCGAAAAACAAATTAGAACAAATAGACTCCAACGTAACACATTTTTCAAAAGATACTTTTAGACTGAATTCTTTTAAATTAGAGGAAGACGGAGATGTACCCGATTCTACAAAGTAAAAAATATCCAGACAATGAAACAACGAGTAGAATTAAGCACTTATTCAATAATCATAACAATCTTATGCCTTGGCATATTATTATCGACAATATTCATAATTCCCGAAATATGGTGGCAAATCGGTTGGGGTGGTTTTATTGCTATCCTACATATAGTTTGCCTATACTACATGCCATTAAGTATCGCTGCTGATGAACACAGCATATATATCAATCGCAGCCTTAAAGTAAAAAGAATTTCTATTGCTGAAGTTAAATCGGTGCGGCTCTGCCCTCCAACAATGGGAGCAATACGTGTTTGTGGTTAAGGTGGATATTTAGGCTATTGGGGGTTGTTTAAGGAACGAGACCTCGGCAAATACTTCGCCTACTATGGAAAAGCGTCAGATTGTTTCCTCATTGAACTCTCCGATGGCCACAAATATATGCTCGGCTGCAAAAATGCCCCCGAAATGGTGGAATTCATCGCAAAACAACTAAAAAAATAGCCCACAACCGTCAATCGTGTTTTCCTCAAAGCCGTTAGAGTCCTTAATGACTTTAACGACCTTAACTACTCTATCCCTAAACTTTACCCCATAAATTCATAATTTATTTGACTTAATGGGATAAAATGCGTAACTTCGCAATCTTGAATAACTGACATTAATGATTGAAATTCGCAACATAAACAAGAGTTACGACTCTCTACAGGTGCTTAAAGGGATTAGTCTTGACATAGTGCCCGGAGAAATTGTGTCGATTGTTGGGCCAAGTGGCGCAGGAAAAACCACTCTGCTACAAATAATCGGTTCGCTTGATCGTCCCAATTCAGGTCAAGTAAAATATGACAACATCGATATTTTCTCGCTCAAAGATGCTCAACTTGCTCGTTTTCGTAATGAAAACATCGGTTTCGTATTTCAATTTCACCAACTCCTACCCGAATTCACATTGCTTGAAAATGTAGCAATGCCGGCATTGATAGGTGGAGTTAAGCGATCCGACGCCTACAAGCGTGCAAAAGAATTAATTGCTTATCTTGGTCTAAAAGATCGCGAAAACCATCGTCCTGCTGAATTATCGGGAGGTGAGCGCCAACGTGCTGCTGTGGCTCGCGCGCTTATCAATAAGCCCAAAGTAGTACTTGCCGACGAGCCTTCGGGCAGTCTTGACTCAAAAAATCGCCAAGAATTGCATAAGTTATTTTTTGACTTGCGTCGCGACATGAATCAAACATTCGTTATCGTAACTCACGATGAATCACTTGCAGCCGACTGCGACCGCATAGTGCAGATGTGCGACGGACAAATAATAAATATCATAAAAAAATCAAATAACTAAATTTCAAATAACAATGACAAAACTTAGAAACTTATTTTTTATAACAGTCTTTGCGATAACAATGACAGCGTGTTTAAGCGATGATGAGCCATCAAATGATGACAAATCCATGTACGACATCGTTACATTCAAAGGCAATCTTGAGTCAAACAACAATCACGCAGTGTTTCAATACCAAAAAGACGGCGACTCTCGAACAAACACATTACTTGGCAACATTGCAATTAATAGTGATGTGTATAAAGAAAACTCCCGTGTATTGCTCAACTACATCCCCGAATCAGGCACACACAACATCGATGATAATATATCTATAATAAGAGTGACTAATATATACAATGACACAGTGGCAATTAATAACATTTCAAAAATTCCTGATTGGGAAAACAATCCTATCGAATTATATGCGCTATGGCGTGCCGGCAAGTATATCAATATCCAATGCGGACTTGAATACACCATTGAGCCTGCCGCTTTCGCCCTTGTCGTTGACGAGGTTACCATCAACAATGAAATTCCCGACTTGTATATTGTATATGACAAAGAAAGCGGACGCGAAACCTATATTAAACCTTATTACGCATCAATAGACATTTCAAACATCTGGAATCGTCAATCATGCAAAGGCATTAGAATCCATGTCAACGACAAATATTACGACAAGGCTTCATACGAATTCAAAAAAACAACATTAATACCTATTAACTAATAATATCAGACAATGGAAAATAAAAAAAATGAAATAAAAATCGAGCTGACTCCCGAAGTTGCTAACGGACACTATGCCAACCTTGCTGTTATTTCTCACTCGGCAAGCGAGTTTTTCCTCGATTTCATCGCTGTAGCTCCTAATATGCCTCAAGCAAAAGTGCAATCACGCATCATCATGACTCCTGAAAATGCAAAAAATCTACTTTTTGCGCTTCGCGATAACATCCAAAAATATGAAAGCACTTTTGGCGAAATAGAACGCAAAATGCCTAAAAACGGCAACCAAGGAAACGGCGGAAACGATATCCCCAACCCATTCATGGCTTAATAATCTGTTTTACAATCATGATTAATCATAATTTATTTATATATAACACTCTCACTCGTCGCAAAGAGTTGTTTAAACCCATTCACGAAGGGAAAGTGGGAATGTATGTGTGTGGACCCACCGTCTATGGAGACGGACACTTGGGACACGCCCGCCCCGCTATCACTTTCGACATTTTGTTTCGCTATCTAAAACACCTCGGATATAAAGTGCGCTACGTACGCAACATCACCGATGTGGGTCACCTCGAACATGATGCCGACGATGGCGAGGACAAAATCGCAAAGAAAGCTCGTATTGACCAATTAGAGCCTATGGAAGTGGTACAATACTATCTCAACCGCTACCATAAAGCGATGGAGAAACTCAACGTGTTGCCCCCTTCAATCGAGCCTCACGCATCGGGTCACATCATCGAGCAAATCGAATATATCAAAAAAATCCTTGAAAGCGGATATGCCTACGAGAGTCAAGGTTCGATATACTTCGATGTACCTAAATTCAACCAAGACTACCCATACGGCAAGTTATCAGGTCGCAACGTAGAAGAATTGCTTTCGACTACTCGCGCACTTGACGGACAACAAGAAAAGCGCAATCCTGCCGACTTTGCATTGTGGAAAAAAGCGGCTCCCGAGCATATCATGCGTTGGCCGTCACCTTGGAGCGACGGGTTCCCCGGTTGGCATCTCGAATGTTCTACCATGGGCGAGAAATACCTCGGCGAACAGTTTGATATTCACGGCGGTGGTATGGACTTGATGTTCCCTCACCACGAATGTGAAATCGCACAATCAGTGGCTCACAATGGTAAAGAAACCGTGAAATATTGGATGCACAACAACATGATTACCATCAACGGACAAAAAATGGGTAAATCACTCGGCAACTTCATCACTCTCGATGAATTCTTCACCGGGTCGCATGAGCTTTTGACTCAACCCTATTCGCCAATGACAATCCGTTTCTTCATTCTTCAAGCTCAATATCGTAGCACGGTTGATTTCAGCAACGAAGCATTGCAAGCCTCAGAAAAAGCGCTTAACCGCATGCTCGAAGGTTGGAAACGCCTACAGGACCTCACTCCGAGCGAAAAATCATCAATCGACGTGAGCGGCTATGAAGCGAAATGTTATGAAGCGATGGACGACGACCTCAACACATCAATAGTGATTTCTCACCTCTTTGATGCGTGTCGCCTCATCAACCAAGTAAACGACGGCAAAGCTACTGCTACAGCCGAAGATATCGACTCATTGAAGAAATTGTTTAACACCTTCTTGATTGATATTTTAGGCATTCGCACCGAAATGATTGCCGGGGGAGAAAAAAATGGCGATGCTCTACGTCCTTTCGAACAAGCAATAGACCTATTGCTCGAAATGCGTCGCACTGCCAAAGCCAACAAAGACTGGGCTACAAGTGACCTCATTCGCGACCGCCTCGCTCAAATAGGCTTCGATGTAAAAGACACCAAAGACGGCTTTGAATGGTCAGTTAAGAAATAAGTTAACAAATTATCTTCCCAAAAATAATAGGAGATGAGCCATGGCTCATCTCCTATTTCGTTTATCATACCTAATGCTATTAATATTCCCAAGTCAAAGGAACATCAACCTTAAATGTAAAAGTTGGATTCCCCTCTTGATAAACCGGGACTTGAATTTTAATTGATTTTGCTGTTTTTGCCCGTTTAATAAATTTTCTTGCATTTCTCAAAAATAAATAATCACTACTTCCGTCTGCAGCATCATTTGTATAAAATTTTTGAGGTGCGTCATCATCAAACCTTACTGTAACATAATTCGTTCCGTTATATTCATTTGACAATAGCTGCCCTTTAGAGATTGTTAATATTACATCAGTCCCATATTTCTTCATATAACGAACACACAAATTTAAAGAAGCCCCTCCCTCGTATGGGAAACTAAAATGTGCCAAATTTTCACTAACTAATGATTTCCACACATTTTTCGAGTCGGTCATCTCATCAACACTCTCCGAAACTTGCCATCTTACAGAATCTTTTTCTATTACAGGTTCTGACACCGGCATCTCCAAATCTCTCTCATTAGAGCCTATTGTTGTTTCTACTGCCACACTATTTATTTTATCAGCATCGGTATCGTCCGATGTACACCATGATAAAAGTAGAGATAAGAATATTATTATACCAAAAAGCAATAACATTCCTTGGCAAGACCATTTGCTATGTGTTTTCATCATAGTTTCAGCCATAATTTCAGCTTTTTTCTCAAATTCCTTTTCTTCATTCTTATTCATAACTAGCAATTTATTTATTTGAATTAAACATATATACAAATATAAGTAACTTTTACCCCCCCCCTATTTTTTAACACATTTTAACTCCATACAAACTAAAAATCATAATACATTGAATCATCTGAAATTCATTTTGCATTTATGATTAAAATGATGTATTTTTGCGATTAATTTACTAACAATATTTAACCATTATTTAACATGAAGAAATTAGCGATTATAGCTTCTTTGCTCGGCGTCTGCTCAATGACAGTCAGCTCTCAAGCAATTTATGACTACCTCTCGGAAAAAGCGCCCGAGGCATATAAGTATAACGATTATTACTATCAACGTGCATCACACTTTGCCGAGCTACCTGTCGATAACGACGACATCATCATTCTTGGCAACAGCCTTAGCGACAACGGCCGTTGGAATGAAGCATTTAACGATGCAAACATCAAAAACCGCGGTATCATCAGCGATGTGGTGCAAGGAATTTCTGATCGTCTTGAACTCGTTACTAAAGGTAAACCTAAAAAGATTTTCCTTCTCATTGGTGTTAATGATGTATCTCACCACCTCACTCCCGACAGCATCACCACTGCGGTGGAAAAACTTATTGTGAAAATCAAACAACAAACACCAACAACCGAAATCTATCTTCAAAGTTGGTTGCCTATCAACAACGACTTCAAACGTTATAAAAACATGATTGGCAAAGAAATGGTTATATTCCATGGCAATGTAATGCTTGAACAAGTGGCACGTCGTCAAGGTGTAACCTGGATTAACCTTTTCCCAGCCTTTGCCGACAAAGAAATGAAACTTCCTAAACACCTCACAAACGACGGTCTTCACCTCAATGATGCCGGTTATCGCATTTGGTGTCAAGAAATTGCAAAATACATCAATCCCGATGTACAATTCAACCCCAACGACCTATATCCTATCGATGGCAAAGATATCGTGCTAGTAGGCAATCAATTAATAGGTGGTGCAGAGTGGCACGAACTTCTTGGCAATGCCAATGTGAAATCTCGCAACTCATGGGCCGATGTTGTTGACGGTCTTCCCTCTCTTGCTAAAAATGTCGCAAAGAAAGCTCCTAAACAAATCGTATTGCTTCCAAGCTACAACGGCAAAAACTTAGAAAAAGGTCACAACCTCAGTGGTGCGTTCAATGCCGACTCTATCGTGGCATACGTTGATCAAGCAATCAAAAACATCAAAGAGGTATCGCCAAACACTGAAATCGTGCTTCAAAGCCTCATTCCGGTAAACTCAACCTACGAAAAATATATCGACTTCAAAGGCTCGGCTAAGAAAGTGAAAGCAGCCAACAAAAAGCTCCAAAAATTGGCAAAGAAACACAAAATCCAATGGGTAGATGTTTATCCTGCAATGATTGATGAAAATGGCGACCTCAAAGCCGAATTCACCAACGACGGCTTCAAACTCATGGGCAAAGGCTACACCGCATGGGGCAATGTACTTAAAACTGTGATAAAATAACAACTAAATCATAGAAACAATAGCGAGCAATGGAACCATTGCTCGCTATTTATTTTATCTATTTCCTTTTCAAAAGGAAACTTTTTGGTATTTATTTCCTCCAGAAAAGGAAATTTCTTTTTTGCATACCATCTATTAGAAGATTTTCAATGACGGCTCATTTGCTCGATATAATCTTTCAATGGACACATCCCCATAGATGCTCGTCGTATATCTACATTTTCAGGATCTTCTATTTCTGCCGGCACAAATATGCCCAACTCGTTTATATTCCCTTGTGATCCATAAATCTGAGGCTTGCCCGACCAACAAGCCACTCTATCTTGCATTACAGCAACCAATTCTCTTTTTAATTTCCCTTTTTGAGCCGCTTCAATAAATTTAGGAAGATATTTTATTTGAGTTTCAAGATTACTATGTTGAATTACAGCCCAAAGGATTTCATTTTCTTCTCCAAAATCAAGCGAATAGTTATCAAGTATTTCACATACTTGAACAAGGTTTACACTATCATTGGTTAATATTTCACGAGCGATTTGACGATGCAATAATGTGTCATTAGGATGCTCCTGCCATGCCAAACAAATCCGATTTCTCGGTTCCTGATCCTTACGCAAAATCTCTTTAAGTTCAATGCGAATTGCATTTACGTTTCGCCTATAATCCACACTCTGCCCTAACCTATAATTATTTATTAGATTTTCCCTGCGAGAATCAACCCAATTTGCTAATATATCAATATATGAATAATCCAAGATGCTTCCTTTACACGTCCAATGCCAAGGCTTAAATCCGACCTCCGAAACTCGTTTTGTCGCCGCTTGGTAAATACTTAAACATGCCATTGGAATTTTTCCATAGTTTAATTTATCCACAACTATAATTGTTTCGTTTTTCTTATCAACGAATGTATTAGAATAAATATCTTCAGTGGTTCTATTCCCTTCATAAGAATCATCATCCCAGATCCATGAAGTATAAGGATTTTCGTCAGAAAGATTGCTAATAACAGCTCGAGGTTTTATATCAACAAAATCCGTTGGCAATTCCACCCACATTGTATGCTCCAAAGGAGCAAAGAAATATACTTTACTCCCTTCAAGACCACATATCTGTAAAACTCTATTGATATATTTGTCTGAATTGGGATATACTGCCAATGAATCCTTATTACTGATAATTGTCATATTTGGATTTAGCAGATGATTCCCAAATGAGAATTGCAATGTTGAATCTGAATTAATCATATTACCACTATAACGGCTTAATGACCAATCTTCATCTGAAAACAACACTTCTTTTGAAGTAGAACATGAAACAGCCCCAAAAAAACATATCACAATGGAAAAGGCATACAAATATTTCATCTCAAACTCATTTCAATGTGTTGCAACACTTAGTACTTTTCGCTTGATGACATTTCTTCGATGGATTTGCGTTGATGTTGTCGGTGGGTATCGGTGGCATAGCCGAGCGACACGACCATCAACACTCGTTTTGAACGAGGTATCTCAAGTATTTTACGCATCTGCTTTTCATCAAACCAGCCGAGAATACAAGAGCCTAATCCCTCTTGTGTGGCTGCCAATGTGATATGCGATGACACTATGCCGCAATCGATAAGCGGAAAATGTTTGTTTTTAATCCACCCGCCAAGTCGAGCAGTGAAATTGGGCGCCTCTTGCACAATAACAATAAACGCCGTAGCTTGCTCAGCCCATTTGTTCATTCCTATTGAAGTGAGAGCCTGTGCCACCTCTTTTCGGCGATTGGCATCGGTCACAGTGATAAGATGCCAAGGTTGTGAGTTGCATGCCGACGGAGCCAATCGCGCCGCTTCTATGATGCGTGCAAGTTTGTCGGCTTCCACCTCGCGAGAGGAATCGTAGGCACGACAACTCTGACGAGCATCTACAAGTTGATAAAAATCAGTGAATAACATCGGTTTATTTATTTTGAAACTCCATCAATCGGCTCAAATACTTGCCAATGATGTCAAATTCAAGATTCACGCGAGTGCCGGCAACGATGTCTTTGAAATTGGTATGTTCAAAAGTGTAAGGGATAATTGCCACACGGAAACTGTTGCGTTCCGAATCACACACAGTGAGGCTCACGCCATTTACCGTAACCGACCCTTTTTCGACTGTAACATAACCCTTTGAAGCCATTGCCGGGTCAACTTCATAGACAAACTTATAATAGTGACTTCCGTCAACCTCCTCAACACTTTCACACACAGCAGTGCAATCGACATGACCTTGCACAATGTGACCATCAAGGCGACCATTCATCAACATGCTACGTTCAAGGTTTACCAAATCTCCAACCTTTAAGCCACCAAGATTACTACGATCGAGAGTTTCTTGAATTGCTGTTACTGTATAAGAGTTATCATCATTCAACGACACCACAGTGAGGCACACTCCATTATGAGCCACCGATTGATCAATTTTCAACTCATTCACAAACGAGCAAGTCAACGACAAATGCACATTACCACCATCACGTTCAATAGCCACCACACGAGCAGCTTCTTCAACTATTCCTGAAAACATATATATTTTTTTTGTTATTAAATCAACTTTGATAATGCAAAAATAACTATTTGAATTGAGAGTTGAAAATTATGTATATATTATTAAAATGCGAAAGTGCACTACTTCACAGCACCCTCATAACCAAAATTCAAGTATATTGTTTCTTTAATTAAAACTCACATTTCATTATTAACATTAGCAGCCTATATCATATAGTTTACACGTTTTTGTATATCTGTTACAAAATTAATGATTCAATCTTTAAATTTTACTTAATTAATAGCATTATTTGTTAAAAAAGAGTATTTCCCACCCTTTATTGCATAATCTACAATGTTTTAGTAACTTTGTATATTAAGAATTTATTTAAGCATCTTTATTTTTATACCATAATTTACAATGTGCAAATCTAAAATCAGCAAAACTTTAGCAACTTTAGCCCTTTTGTTATCCACTTCATTAGCATCTTGGGCTGATAACGGAGTTATCTCTATTGAAACTCCTTCAAAACGTGTCGTGACTGTAACTGCAATCAACGACAACATCATTAAAGTATCAAATATCAAAGATGGGGAAACAATACCCCAATCACATTCGGCTATTCTTGTTCCGCAAAAATTCAATGGAACAATTTCATCGCATGGCAGTGTGAAAACACTTTCCACACCTTCGGTAGAAGTTGTTTTGAATAGTTACGATGGTAGCGTCTCAATCTATGCGGGCAATGGTCGAGCAATTACCGATAATGGCGCACGGTCAATTGTTAATGGCAAACAAGTGCTTTATCTTGCTACGCCCGGATGCGACTCATTCTATGGTGCCGGTGAACGCGGTCATAGCCTATCTCTTAATGGCGACACGCTAGTTATGTATAACAAGCAAAACTACAGCTACATGAAGGGAGAAAAGCGCATTAATCAGATGAATATCACAATGCCATTGTTTGTTTCTTCAAATGGCTACGCTGTGCTTTTCGACGACTATGCGGCTGCTGAAATGATTATGGGTAACCCTGTGAAATATATCACCGAAGGTAAAGAGCCGGTATCATACTATTTCATCAATGGAGGTGGGACACTCGAAGGCGTGATGAAAGAATACACGCTTCTCACCGGTCGACAAGAACTACCCCCATTTTGGGCGATGGGATATATCACCTCTAAATACGGATATAAAACCGAGGCTGAAACTCGCGGAGTAATCGACACTCTTAAACGCGAAGGCTACCCTGTTGACGGTGTGGTGCTCGACCTCTATTGGTATGGCAAAGAGCAAGACATGGGACGCCTTTCATGGGATCCCGACCAATGGCCAACTCACAAAAAAATGCTTGCCGACCTCAAAAAGAAAGGAGTTAACACAATCATCATATCTCAACCCTATGTATTGACCAATGGTCGCGCTATCGACAACTATAACGAGCTTTCATCTAAAGGAATGTTCTGCCGCGACTCAGTGGGCAACACTCACGAAGTAACTATCTGGGTAGGTTCGGGCGGCATGTTCGACGTATCTAACCCCGACACTCGCAAATGGCTTCGCGACCGCTACAAACTTCTCACCGACGAAGGTGTCGGTGGTTGGTGGGGCGACCTTGGGGAACCCGAAGTACACCCATTCTCAATCTACCACCACAACGGCAAAACTGCACGCGAATATCACAACCTTTATGGCAACGAATGGAGCCGTATCATCTACGACCTTTATAAAGAAGAATATCCCGACACTCGCTTGATGACAATGATGCGTGGCGGTACTGCCGGTTTACAACGCTTCAGTGTTTATCCATGGTCAACCGACGTGTCTCGCTCATGGGGAGGCTTGCAACCTCAAGTAACAATCATGCTCAACTCAGGCTTGAGTGGCATGGGATATATGAGCCACGATGTGGGCGGTTTCGCTATTGACCCAGCCAATCCTGTTGATCCCGAACTATATGTGCGTTGGTTGCAACTCGGCACATTTTCGCCAATTCTCCGCACTCACTCACAACAAGTGGCAGAGCCTTATAAATATCCCGAACAACGCGACATCATTCTCGGTCTCATCAACGAGCGCTATCGTTGGTTACCCTACAACTATACCCTCGCCTACGAAAATGCGTCACAAGGGCTCCCAATGGTGCGTCCGCTCAACTTCTACAGCAAGCAAAACACTCGCTTCGACAATATCGACGACCAATATCTATGGGGACGCGATGTGATGGTGGCTCCGGTGATGACTCAAGGCGCTACTTCACGCAACATCACATTCCCTTGCGGTCAATGGGTTGACTATAACAACCCCACAAAAACATATCATTGTGGCGAAACAGTTGAATATGCAGCTCCTCTCGAAGTATTACCATTGTTTGTGCGCGCCGGGGCATTTATTCCTCAAGCCGACTATAAAATGGGAAATACAGGCGACTACACCAACGACCGCTACACTGTGAAATATTTCCCGGTTGATGGAGTAAAATCAAGCTACACAATGTTTGAAGACGACCGCAAATCAACCCGCTCACTTGCCGACAATGCTTATCGCCTCATCACATTCACCGGCGATGCATCTGCCTCTGCAACCACAATCACCCTCAAAAGTGAAGGCACCTATGCCGGAGCAAAAGTATCAAAGAAAATGACAATCGAGCTCAACGGCATCACCGCCAAGCCCGCAAATGCAACCATAAACGGCAAAAAAACCTCTATAAAATACAACGCCAAAACCTCAACCGCTACAATCACCTTCAACTGGAACGTAGCCAACGAAGCCACAATCGTTGTAAACAAGTAAAAAGAATTCAAAATAAAACAAATAAATAGGGTTGAGCCTCATACTCAACCCTATTTATTTACTCTAAAAATTCCCAATAATTGTCGGGAGATACGAGTTGGAATGTTGAATTAGGATATGCCTTTGAAAATGCTTGCGACAATCGTGGCTTGCGGCGAGGATTCCATTTAAATTCAAATGTGTGCAACACACCATCTTCCTCCTCTATCAAATCAACCTCACTTTGATCATGTGTGCGCCAGAAATATAACTGAGCATAACTTCCCGAATAACTATTGCGTTTTACTCGCTCACTTATCATGAAATTTTCCCACAACACACCCACATCAGTACGCATTTCAATCGGTGCGAAATTTGATATCACGGCGTTTCTTATTCCATTATCATAGAAATATATTTTTTTGCCTTTTTTAATCTCATTGCGCATATTGCGGCTAAACGATGACAATCTAAACACCACAAAACATTTCTCTAAGAGATTGATATAATTCTCAACAGTTTCCTTATCAACCCCCAACATATTTCCCAATTCATTATAAGAGACCTCGCTACCAACCTGCAACGCTAAAGCTTTTACCAAATTTTGCAACAATTCGGGTTTCTTTATTCCCTTATATGAAAGAAGATCTTTATAGAGATAATTATTTGCCAACGATATTAGAGTACGTTTTGCATCAGATGGGTCTATCACCACTTCGGGATACATTCCGTATATCAATCGATTTCCCAACAACCGATTTTCTTCGCGTTGCGATGTGCTATTCGCCAATTCTCGCATGGAAAACGGAAATAGATTATATTCTATTGTTCGCCCTGTAGCAGGCTCATTTACGCTATTAGCAATATCCAAAGAAGAAGACCCGGTCACAATCACTTGTGTGTCGAGTTTTAAATCTCCAATCATCTTTATCGTTATACCAATATCAGCCACTCTTTGTGCCTCATCTATAAAAGCTAAATCATACGATGACAACAACTGCTTTAACTCAGTTGATGTACGATGTTCAAGAAGCAATCGATCATCAGCATTATCGCAATTGAGCGATAACACCTTTTTTCCGTCTTGATTTATTTGCGACAACAACGTAGTTTTACCTACTTGACGCGCTCCTAAAACTACTATAACCTTCTTTTTCTTGAAATCTTTTACAATTAATGGCTCTATATCTCTGCTTATCATATATTTAATTTTATCGCAAAAATAAAAAACTTTTTCCAAACCGCCAAATTACCCACTAATTTTTCGGCTACAACCACTAAATTACCCACTAATTTTTCGGTTTGAATAGTTTTTGCAATAAAAAAGCCTCTTAGTTATCACAACTTTGAGGCTCGAGATTAATAAAATATTGTTTTATCCCATTTTGCCCGTTAGATAGGCTTTGGTACGTTCATCTGAAGGGACTGAAAACATCTTTTGCGTATCATCATATTCTATCAACTCACCAAGATACATAAACATTGAGCGTGAAGATATGCGCATGGCTTGCCCCATATTGTGAGTAACAATAAGTATCGTTACATCGTTTTTGAGTTGCAATAACAATTCTTCGATATGCTTTGTTGCTATTGGGTCGAGGGCCGATGTGGGTTCGTCCATCAACAACACATCAGGTTTTAATGCCAATGCTCGTGCTATACACAATCGCTGTTGCTGTCCTCCCGAAAGGAATGTACCTTTTTTGTTTAGCACATCTTTCACCTCGTCCCACAACGATACGCTTCTCAAACAACTCTCTACAGTTTCTTCACGCTCGTTTTTAGACAAACGAATACCATTGAGAGTAAATCCCGCCAATACATTGTCATAAATGCTCATTGTGGGGAATGGAGTAGGACGCTGAAATACCATTCCCACTTTTCTTCGCACATCAATAGGCTCCATTGTCAATATATCCGCTCCGTTTAGTAATATTTCTCCATCAACATGAATATTAGGATATAGGTTATGCATCAAGTTTACCGCTCGCAGCAATGTGCTTTTGCCACAACCCGACGGACCCATTATAGCCGTTATTGAGTTTTGTTCAATTTGTGCCGATACGTATTTCACCGCCATTGTCTGCTTGGTATATGACACGCACACTTTTTTAAATTCCAAAATAGGGTTTATGAGTTCCATTTATTTGCAATCTTTTTAGCTGTTAAATTTAAAAACAATACGAATAACAAGAGGAATAACGATGCTCCCCAAATTAGGCTTTGGAGATTGGGGTCATTAAAAAACTCCCATATCAATAATGGCACAGCCGAGATAGGCTTATCGATGCTAAATCTTATCATCGTACAGCCTAATGCCGTAAACATCAAAGGAGCAGTCTCTCCTATAACACGCGATACCGCAAGCAACACTCCGGTAAAAATGCCTCCAAAAGCAGCCGGGAGCTGCACTTTTAATATTACTCTTGCATTATTTCCGCCTAATGCCAACCCCGCTTCCTTGAGCGATGCCGGGAGTATTTTCATTGTTTCTTCAGTGGAACGAACAATCAATGGCAGCATCATAATAAATAGTGCTACACTGCCTGCTATAGCCGAGTATCCCTTCATGGGCACAACAACCCATATATAAGTGATAATACCTATAATCACCGAAGGTGTACCTTGTAATAAATCGGTAAGATAACTCACAGTCTTGGCAAAACGACTTTTGCCATGTTCGGCAAGATACACTCCACACAGAATCCCGATAGGCACAGCAATCACAACTGCCATACCAAGCATTATTACCGTTCCCACAATTCCATTGGCAATACCTCCGGGAATAGGTTCACCGGCAGCCGTTGCCATCATCGCTTTGTAGGCGGTGGGAGTAGGCTCTGTAAAAAACGACCAACTCAACTGATCGTAACCCTTCAACAACACTTCGCCAATAATAGCAATGAGAGGCACCGCTGTCAACGCTGCAAGCACACACACCACACCTTTCATGAGGCGATCAATAAATAATCTTTGAGATAATTTCTTTTTCTGCATATCAATAACGGTTTATGCGATGCGCGCACGCTTTATGAGATATTTACCTATTAGATTAATTATGGCGGTAATAAGAAATAACACTAATCCGATTGCAATGAGCGATGATAACCGCAATCCATCAGCCTCTCCAAACTGGTTTGCAATAATGCTTGCCATCGAATTTCCCGTTTCGGTAATTGAACCCGGCATCTGATTAGTGTTTCCTATAAGCATTGTCACCGTCATAGTTTCACCAAGAGCCCTTCCTATAGCCAGAATATATGAAGAGAATATTCCCGACCCTGCGACAGGGAAAATCACCTTTCGCACCATTTCAGCACGCGTTGCTCCAAGGCTATAAGCCCCCTCCTTGAGGTCATCGGGAACCATCTTCACAAATTCGGCACTAAGCGATGCCGCATAAGGCACTATCATTATCGCCAACACCAACGATGCGGTCAATATCCCTGAACCTTGTGGAGATATATTGAGCGACATGATAATAGGTCGCAAGGTATAAAATCCCCACAATCCATATATTATAGAAGGAATACCAGCAAGCAAACTTGTAATGGTTGACAACACCTCGGCAATTCGAGTCCCTTTAAAATATTCGCCCACAAACAGCGCTACCGGCAATGAAAACGGAATGCAAAACACCAATGCCAATAAAGTAGTGAGCAATGTGCCGGTAATAAATGGCAATGCTCCATAACGCTCTGCTCCATCGGTATAGCTCCATTCCGATGATGTCAAAAAGTTGAGAAATCCAAAATGGTTAAAAGCCTCAAAAGCGTCGGTGACGAGGGCATATACAATGCCCCCGCACACAACCGGCATAAGACATGCCGCAAGGTATAATATTGTTCGAAAAATCTTATCGTTCATCTATTATTTCTTTAACGCTTCGCCGTTGAATGTTATAGCCTTGAGATTTTCACGACTTAACTCAATCGCCTTTGCAGGAAGGGGCGCATAATGAACTTTTGTAGTTTTTCCTTGTGTTTTTTCACTCAATATAAATTCAATTAAATCAAGTGTAGCCAAGGCTTGTTCTTTTGTTCGATTTGAATAGTTTTGCTCTTTATAAACTACAATCCATGTGAAACAGCTAATAGGATAGGCTCCTTTGGCCGATGAGTTGGTTATCATTGTGCGAGTATCCGAAGGCATCTCGCCATTCGCCGCTGCCGAGATTGATTGGGCTGTAGGTTTCACCAATTCTCCACATTGGTTTTTCAACGTTGCATATGGTATTTTTTGGGCAAAAGCATATTCCGAACCTACATACCCTATCGAGTTTGCCGTTTGGGCTATCACACCTGCCACTCCGGGATTACCCTTTGCAGCTTGTCCGGCAGGGAAATTCACCGACTTGCCTACTCCATATTTTTCCGACCATTCCTTGCTCACCTTTGAGAGATAATCGGTAAACACAAATGTAGTACCACTACCATCGGAACGATATACCGGAATTATTGATTGCGATGGAAGCTGTGCTTGTGGGTTAAGTTCTTTAATGCGTGCATCGTCCCACTTTGTTATCTTTCCGGCAAAAATATCGGCAACAACATCTCCCGATAGATTAAGTTCGTTCACTCCGGGGAGGTTATAAGCCAACACAACCGCACCCATACATGTGGGGATATGCACCACAGGTTTCATTTCACTCATCTCTTTATCCGACAAAAACGCATCACTGCCGGCAAAATCAACAATGCCATCTTTTAAGTTGCGAATACCTCCGCCACTACCTATTCCACCATATGCCACCACATCATTGTTCACGGTGTGAAACTCTTCAAAAACTGCGTTATAAAATGGAAGAGGGAATGTTGCTCCTGCTCCTGATAGTTCGATTGATTCACGTTTTGATTCGCCCTCTGATGTTTGGGCATTATTACCGCCACAAGAGGTAGCCACCATTGTGGCAATGCTCAATAGAGCACACATAAAATTCTTTTTCATAATTCTGATTATAATAACCTATGTTTTAAATTCCAAAATAACAACTCACGTAGGCTGAGTAGCCGTTATCGGCGCCATCGGCCGAGGGGATATTCATGCGGAAGTTAGGAGCGATTTTCACGTATTTGCACACTTTGAACTGTGCGCCCAACATTGCCGCCGACTCATCTTTGCCTATATTCCAATCATCTTTTGAGGTGAGATAATCATATCGTGCAAACACATCTACCACTTTGCTCAAGTGGGCTGTGCCGTAGACCGACAAACCATATTGGTCAGCATCGTCAACAAACCCTGTGTTTTGATAAATATTATATTCGGCTCCGAGCGAGAATCGGTCGTTTTGATAACCGGCAAAGGCAGCCCAGTTATAGGCATCTTTCGCGCCCTTTTGTGTCGACTCGTTGAGCGAGCCATACACACGCAAGGTCAACCCCTTAACCGGTGTGACAGTGGCTCCCAATCCATATTGCAATCCATCTTTCACTTGCACTTTCTTGTAACCTTCACCATTAACGATAATGGCATCGGCACTTACCACATCGTTAAACTTATATGCAGCCGAGATACCGAGGTCGGCACTGCTACCAAATTTATACTCGTCTTGAAACGATTTCATTATATAGCGATAGCCCCAATGTTTCTCCTGCACCTTGAATTGAGTGGTGGAGATGAGACCGCCATCGAGTATCCAACGACCGGGTTTCCATGTCACTTGCGCATTCTTTATATAAGCAATGCGCTGATAATCACTCACACTGCTTGACTTGCCAATATCCATTACGGCTTTCACTTGCAATCCATTGCCTAATGAATATTGATAACCGAGATAACTGCGGTCGAGTTCAAAACCGCGGTTGTCGTTATCCGCTCCGAATCCGGTATGAGCATTGGCAAATACTTGAATGATCGCTTTTCCTTTAGGCTCTTCTTTTACCGATTCTTGCGCAACTGCTCCGAAAGCAAAACAAGCAATTACACTTACAATTAAAATTTTTCTTTTCATTTTATTAATTTTAGTTTATAATTTTGACATTGCAAAGGTATCTTTAATAGATTTCAAAAATATTTCAAATGAATTATATGTTAATTAAGGATATATAAAAGTATCGTGTCATTCTCCATGCTAATGAAGAATGACACGACATGTTTTTATAGATATATGTATTATTTATTTATAAATCCTCGCTCCAGATTTTGCGAAATGTTTATCATAAAGTCACCCATACGTTCATATTCATTCATGATGTCCATGTAATATACACTTGTTTGATAATTTTTGCCACTATTATCAATTCCTTCAATCACTGCATCTCTAAAATTATCACGCAAGGTATTCAAATTAGTCTCTGCATTATAAGCATTTGCAATATCTTTCAGCTCCCCTTTATGGGCAATCGTGAGATTATAAATCATCACATCGTAAGCCTTGGCAACAGCATCGGCCATAACATTAAGATTCTTGATAGCCGCAGCGTCAAAAGTCTTTTTGTGTATATTTTTTCTCGTCAATATGCGACTTATTGTCTCGCCCGAATCTCCTAAGGACTCTAACTCTCCGATAATTTTATACATCGACTTTACCTTTATCGATGTTTTTTCACTAATTTCTTCGGTAGATACGCCATTAAGGAATGTTGCTATCTCATATTCTATGCGATCGGAAATTTCCTCATATTTCACAAGCTTTCCTCTCAACTCTTCAAATTTGTCGGAATCGGGTTCATTTATTGCATCTTTGGCGTATTGTGCTCCATTCTTAGATATTTGTGCAAAATGAATAATTTCATCAAAAGCCTGCTCTACACAAAGCTCGGGAGTGGCAAGAGGTCCTGCCGAAATATACTTAAGTTTGAATCTCTCTTTCTCTTGTGTTTCTGGAGCACGAATAATCAAACTCACAGTCTTTGCAATCCACTTTGTAAACCACACCATTAACAATGTATTAATTACATTAAACAATGTGTGCAACATTGAAAGGCCATATAATGCCGCGGTACTTGTAGATGATAAATTATCGTTTACAACAAACCCTTCTTCAGCCGGATTAGGCAAGCCAAAAACCACTTCAGTGATTTTTCCTACAAGCGCAAGAAATGGAGTGAACAATACCAATGCCCAAACGACACCAAACACATTGAATATTGTGTGTGACAATGCGGTCCTTTTTGCAGAGGTATTCCCCACCGTCGCCGCAATATTGGCGGTAATAGTTGTTCCTATATTTTCGCCTAACACCATTGCGCAAGCCATATTGAACGGAATCCAACCCATACTAAGCATAATTAGAGTAATTGCCATTGTTGCCGATGACGATTGAAGGACAAGTGTCAATATTGTACCAAAAGCTAAAAACAACAATATTGAGCCAAATCCATGAGATGCCCATGATGTAACAAACTCCAATACTTCGGGGGTTTGGCGAAGATCGGGAACCGACTCTTTCATAAATGACAATCCCAAAAATAGAAGGCTGAATCCGACTATTAGTTCGCCTATATTTTTACGTTTATCTTTTTTTGAATTTGAAAAAAGAAAGCCAAAAAGCATTAATGGCACTGCGAGAATAGAAATATCAGCCTTGAAACCCAACCACGATACCAACCACGCAGTTACGGTTGTGCCAATATTTGCTCCCATAATCACACCTATTGATTGTGTCAATGTGAGCAAGCCCGCATTTACAAAGCTGACAACCATAACAGTTGTTGCCGATGATGATTGTATAACTGATGTTATACCCAATCCTGTCAAAACACCTTTAAACGGATTTGAGGTCATTGCCGACAAGAATTTTCTCAATCTGTCTCCTGCAACTTTCTGCAAACCCGAACTCATCATGTTCATTCCAAATAGGAACATTCCTAATGCTCCCAACAAAGTAAATAATTGTAATATCGACATAATTTTCTATTAATTTGTTTGTTGGTGCAAAGAAATTGCAAAATTGTTTCATAAATATTTCAAAAAAATTAGGCTTTGATTAAAGATGCATTAACTCAAAATATTACATTTTTATTAAATCTATCTTTTCGAAATTTTTGAATTAGATTTTTCATTAATTTTGTGGCGAAATAATGTAATATATAACTATGGACTCCTCACGTATATTAGTTGTCGATGACGAAGAAACATTATGCGATGTATTAAAGTTAAATCTTGAAAATGAAGGATATGACGTAGATGTGGCATATAGTGCCGAGCAAGCATTAGAATTAGATCTCTCACAATATTCATTGATACTACTCGACATTATGATGGGTGAAATAAGTGGCATAAAAATGGCTAAAATATTAAAGTCTAATCACAAAACAGCCAATATTCCCATCATATTTTGCACCGCTAAAGACACTGAAGATGATATGATTATGGGACTGAACATAGGGGCCGATGACTACATTATGAAGCCCTATACGATTAGAAATATTCTTGCCCGAGTGAAAAGTGTGCTTCGACGTAGCTCTCGCAACATAGAGCGCACCAATAATAACACCTATAATCTCGACGGACTAAGTGTTGACCATCAATTAAAGCGTTGCATTGTTGATGGGTCAGAAGTGAAACTCACAAAAAAAGAGTTTGAATTATTGGCCTACCTCATCAAGCAAAAAGATAAAATATGTTCACGAGAAGAGATTTTATCAAAAGTGTGGAACGATGAAGTGATTGTGCTCGACCGCACTATTGATGTTAATGTCACTCGATTGCGACAAAAAATTTCTCCTTACGGATCGCACATAATCACTCGTTCAGGATATGGCTATGGGTTTAAAGAATAAATTCCTATCCTATAATAACCGGCTATTCCTAATTGTCCTCTTTTTTATTTGGGGAATAATAGCGAGTATTCTTGTGTTTCAATATCATCGGGAGAAACAATATAAAACCGACTTTCTTAACGCTCAACTCCAAATTTATAATCGATACATGATTGAAGCGGTGGAGTCGGGCGAAGATTATGCAACATTAATCAACGACCATAAGTTGCCATTTGATTCTTTGAGAATTTCAATAATATCACTCAATGGGGCGGTGATATTTGATTCTAAATTAAACATTGACTCTCTTGATAATCACATTTCCCGTCCCGAAATAAAACACGCTTTAGATAACGGCAAAGGCTACAACATAGGTCGTCAATCAGACAGTGATGGTCACAAATATTTTTACTCAGCTACAAAAGGCAATAGAGTAATTGTGAGAACAGCCATTCCTTATTCTGACTCACTCCATGAATTACTTGAGGCTGATTTGCCTTATCTATGGGCTATAATAGCCATTAGTATTATTTTTAGCATTGTCGCTTATTTCACCAGCCTTAGATTAGGGAAAACAATTGTGCGACTCAACAAATTCGCACAAACAGCTGAGAAAGGAGACTTAATAGCCGAATCAGAGGAATTTCCCAATGACGAATTAGGAAAAATATCTCAAAGCATCGTTAATCTCTATTCAAACCTTCAAAAAACCATAGCCGAACGTGATCACGAACATGAAGCAATGTTACACGAAGAACAAGAAAAAATTCGCATCAAACGACAGCTTTCAAATAACATTACTCATGAATTAAAAACACCGGTGGCCTCTATCCAAGTGTGTCTTGAAACTATCTTGTCGTCCGACATTCAACTAAATGACGAAAAACGTCGTGAACTGCTTGACCGATGCTATTCTAATTGTGGACGATTGCGACATCTTTTAAATGACGTATCGCTCATAACTCGCATGGAAGAAGGAAGTTTGCTCATCGCAAAAGAAGAAATCGACATAACTCAAATTATTAACGAGGTAATTGATGACACTAAAGCGAACAACGATAATTTCATCATTCACAATCGCTTATCAACTCCAATAAAAATATGTGGCAACAGATCCTTGATTGCCTCTATTTTCAGCAATCTCATAAGCAATGCCATCTCTTACTCGGGTGGTTGCAATATATACATCTCCCTCATAACCAATAATGATTCAAAGTGTATTATTTCCGTTGAAGACGATGGCTATGGGATTGATGACATTCATTTATCTCGTATATTTGAACGATTCTATCGAATTGACAAGGGGCGCTCCCGAAAAATGGGAGGAACCGGCTTGGGGTTAGCCATAGTGAAACATGCTGTAGCATTTCATGGAGGTGAAATCACCGCCACAAACCGCGATGAAGGTGGTTTAAAATTCACCTTATCACTACAAAAACAATGATTAATCCTTAAATTCCGAAAAAGCAACTCACATAGGCTGAGTAGCCGTTGTCGGCGCCATCGGCCGAGGGGATATTTATGCGGAAGTTGGGAGCGATTTTCACGTATTTGCACACTTTGAATTGTGCGCCAAGTATTGCCGCCGACTCATCTTTGCCTATATTCCAATCATCTTTTGAGGTGAGATAATCATATCGAGCAAACACATCTACCACTTTGCTCAAGTGGGCTGTGCCATAGACCGACAAACCATATTGGTCGGCATCGTCAACAAATCCTGAGTTTTGATAAATATTATACTCGGCTCCGAGCGAGAATCGGTCGTTTTGATAACCGGCAAAGGCAGCCCAGTTATAGGCGTCTTTCGCTCCCTTTTGTGCCGACTCATTAAGCGAGCCATACACACGCAAGGTCAACCCCTTAACCGGTGCGACAGTGGCTCCCAATCCATATTGCAAACCGTCTTTCATCTGCACTTTCTTGTACCCCTCACCATTAACAATGATAGCATCGGCACTTACCACATCGTTAAACTTATAAGCCACCGAGATTCCGAGGTCGGCACTGCTCCCAAATTTATACTCGTCTTGAAACGATTTCATAATATAGCGATAGCCCCAAATTTTTTCTTGCATTTTAAATTGAGTTGTCGAAATCATACCTCCATCAAGCGTCAATCGACCGGCGTTCCATGTCACTTGCGCATTCTTTATATAAGCAATGCGATGATAATCATCTACATCATTCGACTGCCCCACATCAAGCACGGCTTTCACCTGTAACCCATCATCAAGGTTATATTGATACCCCAAATAACTGCGGTCGAGTTCAAATCCGCGGTCATCATTATCGGCTCCAAAGCCGGTATGAAAATTTCCAAATACCTGAATAATGGCTTGCCCTTTAGGTTCGTTTTTTGTTGCATCTTGCGTTTCCTGTGCATTCAACACAACTCCAACGCTCAACAACATCACAACTATCAAAAAGATTTTCTTCATCATTTCTTAATTTTGTTTCACGATACAAAGGTATTGAAAATAATACACAAAATAAAAAAAGCAACGAGCAAAGAAATGAGACACCTCGGCAAAACAAATTTAAGCAAACTTAATTTGCTTTTGCGCTCTTTCTTTTCTACCGTTGGCTTACGCCTTAGGTAGGCTGCGCCTCGGCAAAACAAATTTAAGCAAGCTTAATTTGCTTTTGCGCTCGGCTTGCACTACCTTTGCAATATTATGGATGCGCTGGAATTTGCCGTACGGATTGTGTATTATTATGCATATCCTTTTAGCGATTTTACTCCAAAATTTAATTTTTATTTTTTATGTCAATTATAGAAGAATCCCTATCGACATCAAAACGCTTGTTCTCTGAAATTCGCCAAATACTTGATGGCGCAAGAAAAAATGCTTATAAAGCAGTAAACTTTGCAATGGTAACAGCCTATTGGAATATTGGGCGACTTATTGTTGAAGATGAACAGCAAGGCAATGCTCGTGCCGAATATGGCAAAACCGTATTGACCGATTTGTCAAAACAATTGACCAAAGAATTTGGAAAAGGATTTACCGAGGCCAATTTACGTAATATGCGCCAATTTTATCTTAGCTTTCCAAATTGCTACGCACTGCGTAACGAATTGACATGGACACATTATCGCCTCCTAATAAGAGTACAAAATGAAACTGCTCGCATATGGTATATGAATGAAGCTGCAGAGCAAACATGGTCATCTCGACAACTTGACCGCCAAATCTCAGTATTATACTATGAACGTTTACTTAATAGTTCTAACACCGCTCCGGTGCGAGATGAAGCGTATCAGAACCTAAAACATGTTGCTCCTCAAGAATTTATTCACGATCCCTACGTTTTGGAGTTTCTTAATCTCAAAGACTACCCCGCTATTCGAGAATCAAATCTTGAAAAAGCGCTGATTAGCAACCTAAAAGAATTCCTACTAGAATTAGGCAAAGGGTTTTGTTTTGTAGCTCGACAAAAATTGATGCGTTATGATGAAGACAATTTTTATGTAGATCTGGTCTTCTACCATTCTATTCTAAAATGCCATGTATTAATTGATCTAAAATTAGGCAAATTGACTCATCAAGATGTAGGGCAAATGGATAGTTATATCCGTATGTTTGACGATTTATATAAACAAGCCGACGATAACCCCACTTTAGGTCTAATCCTTTGCTCAGATAAAAATAACGCAGTAGTAAAATACTCTGTTCTATCTGAGCATCGTCAAATATTTGCATCAAAATATATACTTGAGTTACCTACTCCGGAGCTTCTTCAACAAGAGATTATTCGCGAACGCAATCAATTAGATGCATCAAATGAGCTATAGTTACCACTAAAATTCATTACATTTATGTTATAATTGCGATCATCAACACCTTTGCAATATTATGGACGCATTGGAATTTGCCGAACGGATTGTATTAAACTTGCCATACGACCCCAATGAGCAACAGGTTCAGCTCATTGCTGCGTTGGCTCGTTTCTGCTCGCTTCAGTCTCCGCAAGATTCTATATTTCTTCTTAACGGATATGCCGGAACGGGGAAAACATCGCTCACCGGAGCACTTGTGCAATCACTTGGTGAGGTAGGCATCACCTCAGTGCTGCTTGCGCCTACCGGTCGTGCCGCCAAAGTGTTCGGACGATTTGCCAAGCACCCTGCCTATACTATTCACCGCAAAATCTATCGCCAAGCATCGTCAGGCGATGCCACTTCATATATGGCGATTGTCACAGAAAACCGTCATCACAACACTATTTTCATCGTCGATGAGGCTTCGATGATTGGTTCGCGTGGCGACAATGGTAGCGACCTGCTCGAAGACCTTATCCAATATGTGTATAGCGGTGACAACTGCCGGTTGATACTCCTTGGCGACACTGCCCAGCTACCTCCGGTGGGGTGCCAGTTCTCTCCGGCCATGAATGTGAACGTTCTTAAAACATTTGGGCTTAGAGTATCGAAAGCCGTTATCACTGCCACAGCCCGACAAAACGAAAAAAGCGGCATTCTATACAACGCCACCTGGTTGCGACGTGCGATGCTCACAAATCCTCTGCCCACACCCATGTTAATGGCATCGACATTTGCCGATGTGACTCCGGTGTTGAGTGAGAACCTGCCCGAGGTTCTCAGCGATGCCTACTGCCGTGATGGCATGGAAGAGTCAATTCTCATCACTCGTTCCAACCAACGCGCCGTGAAATTCAATTTGGCTATACGCAACACTATTCTCGAAAAAGAGGAGTATCTATGTAAGGATGAGCTTATTCTTGTTGCAAAAAACAATTATTTGTGGAGTTCAAAAGTGAAAGGTATTGATTTTATTGCCAATGGCGATATTGCGATTGTCACAAAAATTTACGGCACAGAGGCTAAATATGGGTTTCTTTTTGCCGATGCCAAAATATTGTTCCCCGACCGTGACATCGAACTCGATGCCAAACTCTTGCTTTCAACTCTCACTGCCGACGCACCGGGACTAACCACCGAACAAACCGCCACTCTCTACAACAAATGCCTCAACGACCCCAACAATTTTGCGCCCGAAGTGCCTACGTCAACACGCATCAAAAAACTTAAATCCGACCCCTATTACAACGCCTTGCAAGTGAAATATGCCTACGCTGTCACCTGCCACAAAGCACAAGGGGGACAATGGCGCAATGTGTTTATCGATATGGGATATATTGCACCCGAAGCACAAGGCATGGAATTTTACCGATGGCTCTACACCGCAATCACTCGTGCCACCCATCGCCTCTACCTCATCAACCCCTCGGTTGAAGTGAAATAAACCATCCTCTTCCCACAACAAAAAAATACTGTCAAGGCATTTGGTTTCAGCCTCAACAGCATTAATACAAATATGTTTATTATAGATTGTTGTTATATCAGTTCTATACCGGCAGCTTGACATTGAGCGATTTGCTCTTCGGGCCATATACTTGCCTGCACCTCGCCCACATGAGCCTTTTGCAAAAGGAACATACACAATCGGCTCTGTCCTATCCCTCCGCCTATCGACGATGGTAGTTCGCCATTAAGAAGCATCTGATGGAAACGATATCTCGAGCGTTCCTCGCATCCGCGAGCCTTAAGCTGTTGCATAAGCGATGCCGGCTCCACCCTTATTCCCATTGACGATAATTCAAACGGACACTCCAAAATTGTGTTCCAAAAAATCATATCTCCATTCAAGCCCACATATCCATCTGAATTGGGGGTAATCCAATCATCATAGTCGGGAGCGCGACCATCGTGAGGCTCACCATTTGAAAGAGGATTACCAATCCCTATGAGGAATATCGCACCATACTTCTTGGCGGCCGCCGCTTCACGGTCTTTAGGCTCGAGATTGGGATATTCCTTTAACAATTCCTCGGCATGAATAAAAGTTATCTCATCGGGCAACACCGGTGTGATGTGTGGGAACGAGCGATAAATCATTTGTTCGGTTTCACGCACAGCATCATATATTTTCACCACGGTTTCTTTAAGATAGTCAAGCGTGCGGTCTTCGGGAGTGATGGATTGTTCCCAGTCCCATTGATCAACATAAAGAGAGTGCAAATTATCAAGTTCTTCGCAAGCGCGTATCGCATTCATATCGGTATATAACCCATATCCGGGAGCGATGTCGTAGGCTCCCAATTTTGTGCGTTTCCATTTCGCAAGCGAATGAACCACCTCGGCAGGACTGTTATCCATGCATTGAATATTAAATGTAACAGCTTTCTCTATACCATTTAAATCGTCATTAAGACCGGTGCCCGAAAGCACAAACAATGGCGCTGTGACACGTCGCAAGTTTAACGCCGTCGCAAGTCGCTCTTGAAATGTTTCTTTTATATTCTTTATCGCCACTTCGGTTGTTTCGGGCAGCAATTTTCGTTTATATTTCTTTGGTATAATAAGAGCCATAATTATGCTGTATTTTCGAGTTTGGACTGCAAAGATAGCGCAAATTTCTTGAATAACCCAATTTTTTCTTGCAAAATGACATAAAAAATAAGTTTTTCACCTCACTTATGTAAAATAATTAGATAAATTGGCTCACATATTGATTTTATCATCATTTTCTCATAAAAAAGAGAGGTAGGCTGTGTCAAAATCCTATTATAAACCCCTCCGGCACTCCATGCCACCTCCCCTATGGACAGGGGAGGAGTATTAATCTTAATACAACTTACTCATCCCAGAAGATAACAACATTGCTCCCCTGCCCTTAGGGGAGCTGTCGCGTAGCGACTGAGGGATATAAAAAAGAGAGTAGGTGTGCCGATTTTTTGGCACACCTACTCTCAATCAAAATTATAATATTATGAAAAAATTATTTTTTAATCAAGATTTGTGATTGGTCGGCTATGCGCACCACATATACACCCGGAGCGAGGTCGCTCACATCAACACGCAATTGGGTGCCATCGGCATCGATTTCTTTAACCAACAATCCGCTTGATGACAATATCTTCACATCTTTAATAGCAAATGGTGATTTTATTGTCACAAAATCGGTGGCAGGATTTGGATAAACAATCACCTTTCCATTTTCGGGATTCACCCCATCAACACCGGTTGTAACCTTCGCTTCAATAACACCATCCATCGTCAACTCTGTATAATTTTGGTTTGTGGCAGTTATCACTTGCATATCATAACCGGGGACACTGCGAGCGAAAACAACCGGCTCGGTGATATCGTATGCACCTCCATCTTGCGGTGTTGAGTTGATTTTCAACAATGGTGTATTATAAACCACTACAGGATAATTTGCACTCAATTCCCAATCAAACTCAGCTTCACCTCGCGCATCTGAAGCGAGCTTTTCATTTCCAGCCCACACATAGTGCACTTTCACAGGAATATGGCGTGCCGATGCCGACAATGTTGACCACTCGTTACTTCCGGTATAGCCTATTCCTGTCAACGGAGCTTGGTCTTTTCCTAAACGGCTATTGTAACTTGTAACTTGATCTTCAGTCAATACCGATGCGGCAAGATAAGGAACCCATTCGCTTGAACCTGCTACGGTATGCCCTACACAGTCACGTTTCGGGTTGGCATAATAGCCCATGTAGCGCACAAGGTTATCATTGAAACTATTCCATGCAATATCCATAGCCGCATCATAGTAGTACTTGTAGTAACCGCCATTTGAGGCACAATCGGCATCCCAGTGAGTACCTGTTTCCAAGAATATGTAACCGGGAGAATTATACGGATCAATCTCCGGATTGGGGAATACCGGGTCAACAACAATATCGGTTTCGGTTTCGTTTGAATACGATTCTGTTTCGCCGGCTACTACACGGCTGTAGGTTGTTTGCACCACCAATTTATAGTCAGCATTCTTTTCGGCGTTATAAGTATAGCGTGTACGTCCGTCGGGAGCAGTGGATTGATCGCTGCCTACAGGAAGACCAAGCACATCCACCATAACCTTTTTGGTGTTTGAATATAAATTAGCATCGGTAGTGTTGTTCTTGCTTTCTTGAGGCAAAGTGCTTATCACGTTTCCTTGAGCGTCCTTCACCATGAATGTATATGTAATATCCCATTCATTCATTATATCATCGGTGGCAGGTAGAGGCTCAATAACACCGGTTACACCTATCACATTGGCTTTGGTGATAGATACCGGATTGGTTGCGTTTTCTGTGTCACCCACCTTACGGAATGTACCCATTGGATAATCTTCAGTTCCGACAATTGTTGATATTTGATCACCTTTTACCGGAATCACATCGGCAATATGATTTAATTCACCGTTGTCGCCTACCGTTGCGTTATTTGCGCTCCATTGAGGTGTTGGGAACTCGATTTGCTTTGATAATGCTACGTCGGTAAAGTTAAACGTTCTCACCGCACTTGTATAAACCTGAGGCTTATATGTCATTGAAAGATCAACATCTTTCCAAGTGATCGATTTAGTCGCTTTTGAAAGGTCGTCGGCTGGTGTCACATCGTCAAAGTCAACAACCATATACCAATCATTAATAGTGAAGTGATTACAGTTGTTAGCTGTCATTGTTGCAGGACCTTGATAGAATCGTCCCACTTTATCCTTATTCGATGCAGCATTAAGTGCTTTTGCTGTCGCTTCATCAACCACAATCACATATTTTGTAGCAGTAACCAATTCATCATTATCATCAAGAAGTGTTGAGTTAAACACATCTTCATTGAGTGAAAGGTCGAGTTTGAGGTCTAATAAATATTGAGTCACTCCATCAACCACTGTCGAAGGTTGAGATAATACAACATTCACAGGCACAACCGGAGCAGCCGATGTAACGGTGTGACCTTTACCAGAGATTGATTTTGATTTTACTTCACTTACGTAGCTTGCTTCTGAATAATAGTTAGCCACCTTGTAATTATAGATGCGGTTATAACCATCACCGGGTTCAAGGTTTTTGTGAGTGAAAGAACCTGAAGTAGAACCCGAAGCTATAGTTGCTGTTCCGGCTTCTACCCATGTGCCGTTATTGTCATATACACGGTTGCCCGATTCATCACGACGCATTGTTTGGTAATAAACCTTAAATTCACCGGCTTCGCCTATCCATGTAATATTGGCATCTACAGTGCCTGCTGTGGTGTTGCTACCTTCACCATTACATTTGCGAGTTGCCACAACATTTGATGGTGCAACATCTCTACCCAAACCGGTAACAGTATAAGATGTCAACGCATTAGTTGTAGTCACACGAGCCGAAGTCTTCACCGCATATTTCAAAAGACCTTTTTGACGAGATGCGAGCAAAAGATTACCTGCATGGTCAAATTCCATTTGATCAACTTGCTTTGTGCCACTCAATGGAATTGTGTAACTATGAGTAAATGTTGGAGTGCTACCATTCCACGACACATTATAAATTTGAACATTAATATCTGCTGGAGAGCCGTCGGGATAAGCATCAACAATAGCAAACGTTTTGTAATCAGGTGTAATTGCCATACCTCCTACTTGAGTACCATTTAAGGTTGACTCAAGACTACTTGAATTAAACGTTAGATTCAAGCTGTGGTCTAATACCACAAAAGCAGGAACAGAGGCATCATTCAATCCCTTAAAGCGGTGTTGTGATGCAATAACAGCATTATTTGTAATCAAAACATCACCATCACCATTAATCAATACTCCATGATAGCTATTTGAATATCCGGTTTGAGCCCAAGTTGTAGCAGTTCCAATGTTATATCTACGAATATTATTTTCATTATATACATATACTCTTCGATTAGACCCTGTACCATAAAATGCTACAGCCTTTTCATATTGAGGACTCGTCTCAATACTACTACTAGACAAAGCGTTTGTCTTTGGATTGAATTCCCAAACCCCCGGTCTGCTATTTGAATAGTTTGCAATATATAATTTCCCTTGTTCTACCTCCAAACGGCTGGGACGTTCATTTTTATTTGTACTTGTAGAAGCATCTGTGTCTTTTCCAAAATAACCTGCAAACAATTCATTTCCATTATTTGTCATATCAGGATTGATTTTCTGGAGCCCACCACCTAAACCAGTTGAAGTATAAATTTGACCAAAGAACTCACTTGTTTGGTCTTTGTCAAGAGCTAATCCGATACGTCCGTTATTTTTAGCAACATCTCCATAAATACCAACTTGTGTTACAGTGCTATTTGCGTTATTGGTCATTTTAACAGCCCAAGTGTAAGAGCCTTTTGCGATGTCGTAGGCATTAACTTTTACTGTGTTTTGACCTTTTACGATAGCTGTTTTTATTTCGGTAGTAGCACCGGTAGATGTATTTGTAAGAACGATGCGACCATTCTTTCTTGCACCGGTTGATTTGAAGCTGAAAGTATATTCGTTACCGCTCTTTGAAGATGACAATGCGTAGGCAAAATAGCCTTCGGTTTGAGCATCTTCAGCCTCTTCGGTTTCGTCCGGCTCGGCATCGGGGTTTGGAGCATCTTCAGGCTCAGCACCAATACCGGGACCTTGATTTGGGTTAGGAGTTGTAGTAGTTGCAGTCAATGTAGTGAGGTCGCCTGCTATAGTAACATTCCAAACACCCTCCCATGGAAGAGCGATGTTGCCTCCATCTTTATCAGCGATAAGATTTAGGGTGCCTCCATTTGTGATAGCTCCACCTGGTGTGAGGTTTCCATTATTAAATGTAGTAGCATCACCTTTGTTTGTTGAGATTTTGAATGCTGTTACATTTTCATTGAGTGTAACGGTATATTTTGTGCCATCATTAGCAACTTCAACTGCGTTTTCAGTATCCCATGCACCGAGTTCGGCAGTATTACCTACGATATAAAGAGGTGGAAGTGGTTTAGGAGTTGTAGTAGTTGCAGTCAATGTAGAGAGGTCACCTGATACAGTGATATTCCACACACCAGCCCATGGAAGAACGAAATTGCTATAAGAATGTTGCGCTATCAAATTTATAGTGCCACCATTTGTGATAGCATCGTTGCTGGTGAGGTTGCCGGCATCGAATGCAGACCAATCACCTGAAGTCTCACCTTTACCTGTTGAAATCTTAAACTCGGTTACAGTTTCGTTGAGCGTAATTGTATAGTTTTTACCATTGTCGGTAAGTTCAACAGCTTTTGCAGGGTCCCAATTACCAATAACATCGCTATTACCTACGATATAAAGATGTATAGGAGGTTTAGCGCCAACAATTGTACCCGAACCGTTAGTAACAGTTTGACGCGATGGATTTTTGATAGCGTACATTAAAAGGCCTTGTTGACGTGATGCTACGACAAGGTTTCCGGCATAGTCAAATTCCATTTGGTCAACTAATTTTGTGCCACTTAATGGAATAGAGTATTGATGTGTGAATGAAGGAGTGCTTCCGTTCCATGTCACGCTATAAACTTGAACACTAATATCTGCTTTTGTAGATTCATTGTAACCATCTGCTATTGCAAATGTTTTATAGTCGGGAGTAATTGCCATACCACCATTACTTGTGCCATTAAGGGTCGCATTAATAGCATCTGACTTGTATTTGAGATTCAAATCGTGGTCTAATACCGCAAAGGCAGGGTTTTGGCTAAGGTTGTTACCTGCGTAACGATTTTGAGATACGAAAACAGCGTTGTCGGTAACAAGTACATCTCCGTCACCATTATCCATGACGCCAGCTGTAGTATAGCTTTTAGTAGGGCTATTTGCAGTCCATGATGTGTTAGTGCCAATGTCGAAACGTTGAAGATTGTTTTCATGAGTAGAGAACACTTTGCGACTAGAACCTTCGCCATAGAATGCAAGACCACGCTCGTAATAAACATTAGTGATATTGCGAGGTGAAGCATTTGTGGCAGGGTCATATTCCCACATACCGGTGTTATAGTTGGCATAGTTTGCAATATAAACTTTACCATTTTCTACTTCAATACGGTTACTACGGTAGAATTTATTTGAACTAGTAGAAGCATCGGTGTCTTTACCAAACATGCCGGTAATAACCTTTCCACCATTTTTGCTAAAGTCGGGGTTGAATTTTTGCAACCCTTGCCCCATTGACGTCAAGGTGTAAATTGTACCAAAATTGGCACTTGTTTGGTCGTTATCAATTGCAACACCAATACGAGCATCGGCAGAACCATTATTATAAATAATTGAATTATCGCTTTGGACAAGATTGCAACCGTTAGAAGCGGGGTTATCGAATGCTACTGCCCAAGAATAGTTTGCACCATCTTCAAGTTCAGTTGCATCAATTGTTACATTGTTTGAGCCTTTGCTGATTGACCCAGTTTGGATTACAGTTTGTGCTTTTGTTGAAGTGTTGGTAAGAATAATTTTACCATTGCTCATTGCTCCTGTTGACTTGAATGATACAGTATAAGTTTCATCATCAACCTTTGTCAATTTTAGACCATATGCATAATGACCTTGCACTGCATCAGCAGCAGAGTAGGTGCGCATGTCAATATCAATATAGTTCGTTTCGTTGGCTACAACGGTAACAGTTTGAGTTACTTCTTTATATCCATTGAGAGAATGTTTGATGGTATATGTGCCCGGAGCTACTTTTTTGAAGAAATAAGCTCCATTCCATTCATCATCGGTAGTATAAGTGTCAACAGCAACGCCATTTGAGTTATAAAGCGTAACTGTCACATTATTAAGAGGCTTTTTATTATCGATAGGGTCGATATATTTATTGGCGTCACGTGTAGGATTTTGAATCACCGACCAATATGTATGATTCATCGTTACCGATTGGTCACGAACGATGCCATAAATTTTACCATAGCTGTCTTTTATGCCCCACCCAAAATAGTCGTTAAGCCCACGAGCATACATTTCACCTTCGTGACGACATACATCATCATTCATAGCACGGTGCATGGCAGGACGATAAGTGTGGTCATAACCCTCAACCAAGAAGCCGGGGATTGAGTGATTTAACACCGCATAATAGCGAGTATATGATGAGTTATTACGGTTGGTATTATATTGGAATGTTACGTCACCTTTAATCCAATAGGGGTTGCCATCGGCATCTTTGCCCGATGGATAATAGACACGCCCGGGGAAAGATGAAGCATTACCCCAGTTAGCACTTCCTGCATCGTATGGGTACCTTGGGTCGGTAAGCCAGTTATAATGCATGTGTTTATTTTTGATAGCGTGATTCCAACATGCTCTTGCAATCTTGTCACTACCAGCTACATATGGGTCGCCGTCCCAGCCGCGATGGAGGAAAAGAAGTTGGTTAAAGTTGGTGTGCCCCGAGGGGTTATTTCCATCCCCTTGGTTTGCATTAGAGTGAATGGAAATAAACACATCGGCATTCATCGTTTGAGCTTCCGTTGCAACGGTTGACAATCCCGGACTAATACCTGTTGTGGCATGGCTCATGCGAATGTTTGTTTGATTCGAGCCGGTAATAGGTTTTGAAGCATTATAAGGAACCCCATATTCTCTCAATTTATCAAGCAACCCATATGCTTTTTGCATATTGGTGTTTGATTCATAGAATCCGGCTGTATCAGCCATCGCTGCACCATGTTTGATTGTTGCCATTGGGCGGTCACTAGAAGTATATGTACCATGCCCAGGGTTGATGTAGATGCGCACTTGATCGACAGTTGCATTAGGGTTTGCGGCCGATGCCGAGAGCGCAAGCGATGCCGTTGTCACGGCAAGAAGTAAATGTTTTAGTTTCATTTATTTAAATTTAAGTTACTACACAACAAGTGGCATTGAGACACTCAACGCCTTAAAACACGAAAAAACGCTGCTTTTCCGTGTCACGCTCCATAAATACAATCACTTATATAAGGGAACTTATAGAAATTCACTTAATTTAAGGTTAGTATATATTTGAGTACAAAGGTAAAAACAAATTCTAAAATATTAAGAAAAAACGCACCATTTAGCACAATTTAAGACACCTGCACTCATATCTACCCTTTTTTATCGACAAATCACTCCACCACAAAGCCCCACGCACCCCTGCGGGAAACTATCCCCCTCCGGCTCTGCGAGCCTCGTCCCCCTTTCAAAAAAAGGACAGCTTCCCAATATACTGTCAACCATCTTCAGGTTAATGCACAAGATAATGCATTGTGAATTATAACGCAGCTCGGGGCTGTTCAAAATCCTATTACAAACCCCTCCGGCACTCCGTGCCACCTCCCCTAAGGGCAGGGGAGGAGTATTTACCTTAATACAACTCACTTATTCCCAGAAGATAACGACATTGCTCCCCTGCCCTTAGGGGAGCCGTCGCGTAGCGACTGAGGGGTATAAAAACAATGGAGATGTGTCAAAATTCAAATAATGACACATCTCCAGCTCTCAAATATACTGCCAACCATATTCAGGATAATGCATTGTGAATAATTCTATCCCCCTCCGGCTCTGCGAGCCTCGTCCCCCTTTCAAAAAAAGGGGACAGCTTTCACCGGGAGGGGGTCATTTAATCCGCTACCATAATTAAAACCAACTTATGTCATTATGAAATATTATGTCGTTCTGTCCTCCCTCCCACCAAAATTTTTGACAGATTTATTTTATAGTATTATCCATAATTAATTGAGAGGCAGGAATGTGTTGAATACCCTTATCTTCGGTATAAATCACAACATTTTCGCCATGCAAAGACTTTTCTTGCAACATTCGTTCTTCGGCTAATTTCAAGCCGGCATCAAGTTTGTCAACAAATTCGTTTATTTCTTTATCCGACATAGTCCTTTATTTTATTAAATGTTGTTTCTAACACTATTTCATTGCTTATCTTTTTTCCACCTTTTGCAACAAAAGAGCGAGGGGTACAACTATTGTCATATATTATCCATAAATCAACCTCTTTCATGAATAGATTGAAAAGATTGCAAATGCCGGCTTTATATCTTCGCCGTATCACGTCTATTGGGATATTATGTCCACCTTTACTTACCCTTTCGGCAACACGCTGAATCGCTAATTCGGGGGTCTCCAACCAAAAATAAATTAAATGCACCCAATATCCTTTTTTTTGGGCTCTACGCACTAAATTTATATATGTTTTTGTAGCAAGTGTTGTTTCTATAGAAAATGACTCATTACGATTTAGAAGTTCTTCTATTCGCTGCAACATAAGTCGCCCTGCCTCTATTGCTACACCTTCGGGGTTGAACGGGGATAATCCTTTTGCTATTTCATCAGCATTTACATATTCCCTGCATTGCAATATCTCAGGAAGCACAGTGTATGAAGCTGTTGTTTTTCCGGCTCCATTACAACCACTGATTATATATATATTTTTCCTCATTACAACACAAAGTTACATAATTATTTTCTAAACACATAACACCTCTAAATTAATTCTTGTTTTTAAATTATTCTATCCCCCTCCAGCTCTGCGAGCCTCGTCCCCCTTTCACAAAAGGGGACAGCTTTCACCGGGAGGGAGTAAAAAAAAGAGGTGCGTCAAAATTTTGACGCACCTCCATAACTTATTCTAATTATTGGTTATTCCAACCTTAATTATTTTACAAGAACTTTAGAAGCTTTGCCACCTTGAACTTTGATGAATGCACCATTTGCAGGGTTAGCAACTTTCACACCTTGTAGGTTGTAATATACAGCTTCTGCATTTTCTTCTACTTCAACACCTTCAATACCGGTAAGATTTTTGATAGTGATAGTTTCGTTTTCGTAGTCGATTTCCACTTCATATTCTTTACCAAGTTCTACGCTTGTTTTGCAGTTAGTGTCGGCATATTTCCAGATACCGGTAGGTTGAGCGAGAGCAACTGTTTGGTCATCTCTGATACACATAGCTTTTGTGTTGAACTCATCCCAAGTACCTTTGTTTTCAGAGAATTTGAATTCGCTGTTATCAAATTTGAGAGTAGCTTTATAAACACCTGGAGTTTCTGACATAGGAATAACTGTTGGGTTAGCAGGATCCCATTGGTTGTTATAACCTACGATGTAAAGTTCAGCAGGTCCATCGTATGGAGCAGGAAGTGAGAAAGTAGTTTTAACAGCCATAACACCTGGGATGAAACGGTAGATGTTTACTGAATTTTCATCAACAGGTTCAGCTACAACGCTACCCATTTGACCCATACCAACTGTCACACCTTCGGGGTTGCCATATACTGCGTGAAGTTTTCCTGTTTCGTCATATACGCCAAACGCACCACTACGATTTTTACCATCAAGTGACATTGGCACAGCGAAATAAGTTACATCTTGAAGTTTGAATGTAGCGAAACCTTCAGCACCTGCACCGGCAGTAGTTACACCATTAGCGTCTGTTTCAGTCAATTTAAGGATAGTTTGTTCAGAAGCATCTTCATTCCAACCATAGATGTTTTGTGCATTACCACGGTTGCGAGACCAGAATGATGGAGTAAGGTCGCCATTTTCATCCATAAGCGCATCGATTTCTTCTACTGTGAAATACATAGGTTGAGCAAGAGTAGAGGTGTTCATTGACACAGATACAGGATTTGATGCTTGGCAATAGTCTGCCACTTGTTCGCCATTAGCGATTTTAATGATAGCAACCGCACTTTGACCATTGATAGCAAGCCACAAATATGCGCCTTCTTCTGAAAGCATATCACCTACGATTTTGCCATATTGGTCGATACGACCTGCAGCCACACCTTCGGGGAGTTCTAGTTGAAGTTTGTAAGATTTGCTAAGATCTGAAGAAATGATGATGAGGTCGGTTGAAGAACTTGCGTTAGGGAAGTTTGTACCAACGAGAATGTTTCCTGCATCGTCAACTGTGATACCTGTAGCGCCACCTGGAACTTCGTGAGCCACAGAGTCAGCACCATTTTGATCTTTATAAGTAACATCTTTTCCATAGTGAGTATCAATAGCTTCAGCTAGGTCAAAGATTGCTTCTTCTGCCATACCGTTTTCATCGATAGCCATGATTTTCTTGTTGGCTTTGTCGGTAACGATGATTTTTCCATCTTTCGCTGAGGCGAAACGGAATTCACCTCCACTTGCTAAACCTGGTACTCCGGTTGTTAATTTCCAAACTTCGGTAAGTGTTTGGGCATTAGCACCTGTAGCGAGGAGTGCTGCTGCACCCGCAAGCATCAAATTACGTAATGTTTTTTTCATTTTGAAAAATAATTTAGTTAAACAAAAAATAAATATAAATATATTATAATCTTTATCAATATAAATGATTAAGGCATAATACTCTATGAATACTCAAATAATTTGCAAATGTAATATATTTTTTTTATTCCCACCATATTTTTGCAAAAAAAAATCACAATTTACAATAAACTACCGCAATTTGCCACTTATTTTTACCCGGGAGCCTATCCCCCTACGGCTCTGCGAGCCTCGTCCCCCTTTCAAAAAGGGGACAGCTTTCACCTGGAGGGGGGGTAAAAAAAAGGAGGTGCGCCAAAATTTTGACGCACCTCCATAACTTATTCTAATTATTGGTTATTCCAACCACAATTATTTTACAAGAACTTTAGAAACTTTGTTGCCTTGACGTTTGATGTAGATACCGTTTTCAGGGTTAACCACCTTAACACCTTGTAGGTTGTAGTATTCTACAGGAGCGTCAATTTCTTCAACATCACTGATTTCGATAT
>SUXI01000026.1 GCA_015060975.1 Bacteroidales bacterium | reverse complement strand
AGTAGGTCACCGCCCCCTATCTAGAGAGCCCCGATTCAGGATTCTGAGTCGGGGCTTTGTTGTTTATAGGTTTTGCATAGTATAATTGTTAGTTTAATGAATAAAGTTTAGGAGAAATGTGTTTATGATTGGTCGAAATTATGAATATAGAGTGAGTGTATTCTTTATAGTATATTTTGAATAAAGAAAAAATATGCTTTCCTTTGTGAAGGAAATAAAAATGATATGAAACGAAAAGGATTATTATTGGTGTGTGCGATATTGTCAAGTGTGACAATGTGGGCACAATTAGGATATAAACATAGTGTGGTCCCGTCGGTGGCACCTGATAGTGTTGACTTGGAATACTATGGGAAGAAAAAATTTTGGCAAGGGGCTGCAACTGTTGTAGGTCTAAACCTTGGAGTGTGGGCTTTTGACCGATATGTTATTGATGGTGAGTTTGCCTATATCAGCATGAACTCGGTAGAGCAAAACTTTAAGCATGGGTTTATATGGGATAATGATTTTTTGGGGACAAATATGTTTTTCCATCCCTATCATGGTAATTTGTATTTCAATGCCGGTCGTTCTAATGGTTTTAATTATTGGCAATCGGGATTGTTTGCCTTTGGCGGTAGCGCCATGTGGGAGTTGTTTATGGAATGTGAATACCCATCGACAAACGATATTATCGCAACCCCTATAGGTGGTATGGCTATTGGAGAAGTGTTCTATCGTGCAAGTGATTTGATTCTTGACGATAGAGCAATAGGAGGTGAACGCTGGGCTCGTGAAATAGGTGCATTTGTAGTGTCGCCAATGCGTGGACTTACTCGTGTGATTAACGGCGATGCATGGTGCAAACGCTCTACCAGTGGGCGTCAGTTTGGTATTCCTAATATGAAAATGGCGGTTTCGCTTGGTGTTCGTAACATTAAATATAAAGGAGATGTGTTTGATAAAGGTGTAGGTCTAACCGGTCAGGTTGACATTGAATATGGCGACCGTTTCAGTGTGGAGAATGGAAATCCATACGATTTTTTTACATTGCGTGGAAGTATCAGCGTTATGGAAGGGCAGCCTATTTTAGGACAATTAAATATAAAAGGTCGGTTGCTAAATCGCGGATTGGTAGAAAAGGAAAATACTACGCTCAACATAGGTATGTATCAACATTATGATTTTTATGACTCTGATACAATCTCGGAAGAAACCGAGCGAGTACCATATAAGTTTGCCACACCGGCGTCGGTGGGTTGTGGGTTGCAATTCCAACAACTCAATGTGGGGGAATGGGACTTCTCGGCAGCGGCACATGCCAATGGCATCCTCATGGGAGGTGTGTTGAGCGACTATTACCAACTCAAAAATCGCAACTATAATGTAGCAAGTGGATTTGGATCAAAGGTTAATCTCAATGCATTGTTTAAACGCAATAAATTTTCAGCAACATTGTCGCATGAGTTCTATCGCATGTTTACTTGGAAAGATTTTAACCCTGAAGTCGATTTAAGAACATTGGAAGAAGAACAAATAAAGACACTCAATGCACAAGGAGCTGCCTCACAAGCATCAATGCACATCAGTGAGTTGCGCCTCGACTATCGCTTGGCAAAGAAATGGTTCCTATCGGGTTCACTTCAGCACTTCTGGCGCGACACAAACTACGATTTCAAAGGATATAAAGATGTGCAAAGCAAATCAACCTCAGCCCGCCTCATGGTGACTTATGTATTGTAAAAAACTAACTATTATAAAGGATAAAAATATGGTAACTTTTATTCGGGGTTAGACCAATATATGGTCAACCAAAATCAGGATAATACAATATTATTGTAAATAACGAGTAGTAATAAATGCAAATATTAAAAATCCTTTGAGTAGAATAAATATATATTTTTAGAGATGACAATGCAAGATGAATTAACAAAATGGGCTAAAAAAGCTTTTGAGTTTTATTCTCAATTAGGGCAAAAGGAAAACATCGGATTTTACACTCAAACGCCATTGAATGATATTTCATCCAATCCAGATATTGTTGTGATGGGTATTAACCCGGGCTCCAATGGCTCATTTCAAAAAGACTATTCCATTGAACAATTTATGAGAGGAAATTTTTATTGGACTCAACATAGAAGTTGGGCATATATCAAAAGAATTGAAGACTTCTTGAAACGAGGATTAGGAAACAATGCAGAAAATATTTTTTCTAATGATAATAGAATTGTGTATATAAATGCATCTTGTTTTCAAACAAAAAAGGCAGGTGCGTTAGGATATAATCTTCTTTGCAAATCACTTCCATTCACAATTGATTTAATAAGAAAACTTAACCCAAGGATATTGTTATGTTTAAGTGCAAAAAAGATTTTTGGGATAGAACAGTCTTTTGAAAGAGAATATTTAACCGAAGATGTTTTAATTGGTCAACTTGAAAATATTCAAATTATAGGTACCCCGCATCCATCGGGTCGTTTGACAAATGCAAAACGAGAATACATTAGAAATGTAATTAATTTAGCCATAAAAAATAGTCATTTATGCTTGAAAGAATGTGCAGAATTAATAAGAAACGAAATTTCGCTTAATTCAGATCAAAGTTGCATACAGCCATCAAATGAAGAAGTAACCGAAATATTTGAAAATATAACAAATCAATTAATATCAATTTTGGGGAAACCATTTGAATTAAATGATAAAACACAAAGATTTGAGTTAAATAATGAAATTGCAATAACTATTACTAAAACTGGGAAAGGATATATTGGAATTAGGCACATATCGTTTGACAATAAGAAGAAATATTCTAATGAAGAATATCCAAATATTCAAAAATATACTGACATATTAAACCAATATGGATTTAATGTATTGCCAAAGAATGGGTGTTGGATTGGAACTAAATTTTTCAAAAGATACGGATATGATAATGACTCAACAACAAACAATATATTATCTGAAATAAAAACAATTATTGATTTAATGAGAGAATAAGCGGCAATGATCACTCTTAAAAAACGTCAGAATTGATATAACTTTTTAAATAATTTCATTATTTATGTGAAAGCAAACCACATTAGTAGTTCCTTAAATGAGGCTCAGGCTACTTGCTAGTATTAAAGTGGATTTTATGAAACATTCCTATGTTAAATTAAATTGATTATTTCAGATGAAAAAAATTGCATTAGTATTGCTCGTATTTAGTGTTGTAATGCAAGGAATTGCTTCCAATTTTAAAGTAGATGGCATTTATTATAAAGTTATTGATGAAGCGAAACAAATCGTTGCTGTAACATATAGAGATTCTTATAAAGATTCTAATCGGAAACATTATAAGGGACATATAGAGATTCCCAAAACAGTGACAAGAAAAGGGGTGACATATATCGTGGAAGCAATCGGAGATAACGCATTTATAGGGTGTCATGATATGACTTCGGTAACTATCCCCAATTCTGTCACCAAAATTGGCAGTTTTGCATTTGACGATTGCTCTAGTTTAACATCTATGACCATTCCAAATAGTGTCGTTTATATTGACATTCAGCCTTTTCGGGGTTGTAATAAATTAGAGGAAGTTAACATCAATACGGATAATTTTACCTATTATCGCTATTCCCTTTTTAATGAATGTAAAGGTTTAAAAACTATTCATTTTGGAGAGGGAGTGAAAAATATTCCTGAATACATACTTTCTCAATGTAAAGAATTAACATCTGTAACAATACCTAATACAGTTACTTCAATCGGAGATTATGCTTTTAGTGGCTGTTCAAAATTGGCTTCAATATCACTTCCGGATTCGCTTAAATCAATAGGAAACTACGCTTTTTGTGGTTGTGTAGGATTAACTGCTTTGAAAATTCCTAACTCGGTTATATCTATTGGAAGTCACGCATTTGCAAATTGGGTTAATCTAAAAGAGGTAACAATAGGTGAGGCTGTGAAAGAAATTGATAGTGATGCCTTTAAAGGTTGTACAGGAGTAGAGGTTCTTAATTACAACGCTATTGATGCAAAAGTGGCAAATATAGGCATAGGAGGAGATTATGTGTCTCAAGCATTTGGAGACATGAGTAGGTCGATTAAAACTTTGCAAATTGGAAATAAAGTAAAGAAAATTCCAGATTATGCATTTGTCGGATTTAACAGATTGACACATGTGCAGCTTCCAAATTCCGTGAAAGAGATCGGTGCCGGAGCATTTGTAAACTGCAATTTGAATACTTTAATTATAGGAGCCGAAGTTACCAAGATTGGTGTAAATAGAGATGTTTCATATATGTACGGTAGTAGGAATCGTTTTCATCTTATGAATCATAGAGATACATATATTTCTATTAAGACAATATGGTTGACCAATACTCCACCGGAGGGATATGAAAATGCCGAAGGTGCGATTAATTATGTGGCTAATGATATGTATACAGGTCTAAAGACAGTATGGAAATATCCGTATTTGAGTTCAATGTTCGTTGTCGATGGAGTGAGATATGTGCTAAGAAATCCTTCGGAGCGTATTTGCGATGCGATAGATTGCACCTATGATCCCCAATGTACATTCTTGTGTTTGCCACAAATTGTGTCATACAAAGGTGTTGATATGCAGTTAAATTTAATAGGTGATTATGCGTTCCATGGTAATAGTTATATCAACAAATGCGCTATATTCTCGGATTATAGGGGGCCTATAGGTTATGGGGCATTTAAAGGGTGTGTGCACCTTGAAGAAATAGCAATTCCAGAAGCAATGGAATATTCATTCTATGATTATGCCTTTTGCGATTGTAAATCATTAAAGAATATCTTAATTCCTAAAGGAGTCCCTGCTATTGGGAACTACGCTTTTGGAGGGTGTGCATCTTTATCAAATGTGGTCATTGCTGATAGGGATGAACCGCTGAAATTATATTCAAACAAAGAAAAAGGATTGTTTAATGATTGTCCGTTAGATTCGGTTTATATCGGAGGCGATATTTCTTATTATGAAGACAAAGAACATGGGTATTCTCCGTTCTTCCGTAACCAAACTCTAAGGACGGTCAAGATTGCCGAACGCGAAACTGCTATTTCTAATAATGAATTTTATGGTTGTTCTAATCTGAAATCAGTAATAGTGGGTGATCGTGTTACATATATAGGCAACAATGCCTTTTCGGGTTGTTTAAGTCTTGAGCGTTTTGAATTTGGCAAAAGTTTGGAGTTTATTGGGGCTGAAGCATTCTCTGATTGCACTTCTCTAATCTCTATTTATAGCAAGTCAAATACTCCACCATTTTGTGAGCAACAGGCTCTAGATGATTTAAATAAATGGAATTGCAAATTATATGTACCAACTAATGCGTTAAATAAATATAAGGTTGCTGAGCAGTGGAAAGAATTCTTTTATATAGATATTTGGGAATGAAGATATGTGAGAATTTTCATGAAATAGAAGTGTATTTGATTAAATTGCATCAGTCCACAAAGTTAGCGAAAAAATGAAAAAAAGTTATGATAGCAAATAAAAAAACTGCCGAGGCAATTGCTTCGGCAGTTTTCTGTTTTTATGTAAAAGCTAATGATTAGCCGTTTACTTTCTTCATGTGAGCGATGAGTTCGAGAACTTTGTTAGAGTAACCGATTTCATTGTCATACCAAGAAACAACTTTCACGAAAGTGTCAGTCAAAGCGATACCAGCTTTAGCGTCGAAGATAGAAGTGCGAACGTCGCCAAGGAAGTCGCTAGAAACAACTGCATCTTCAGTGTAACCAAGAACGCCTGCGAGTTCACCTTCAGAAGCTTCTTTCATTGCTGCACAGATTT
>SUXI01000007.1 GCA_015060975.1 Bacteroidales bacterium | reverse complement strand
TGTCTATATTACGGTCGAGAAAGGCGTTGAATTGACCGTCGTTACGGTAGATATACATTGCATTTTCAGCATGCGACACTGTCATGGCTGAAATGAGTGCCAGGATAATAAGGCTTCTCTTTTTCATTGCTGTTTGGTTATTTTGGTTGACACTCCGTTAACACTCACGATATAAACCCCTGCGGGCAACCCGGATATCCCTATGGTGTGATTACCGGTGGCTCTGACGCTTTCAAGCAATTTCCCGTCGGTTGAATATACATCTATGTCGCTGTCGGTCGGAAGGCCAGACAGATACAGCGTCGAGCCGTTGTTCCCGATGGAAATCTCACTTCGGTCAATCCCTTCGACGCCGCTTAAATCCGTGACATAGTTGAAGCGGGCGACTTTCGAGCGGTCAAACTCGGTAGAGACGGCATCGGAATGGACCACAAGCTTGTCGGATTGAAATTTGATCACCGGTTTTTCGGAGAAACTGATGGTGGTTGTTGTGCCGTCAACCAGCGTCACCAGAATCCCCTCGTAACTCTCGGCATGCGACACAAAACAAATTGTCATCAGTGCCGCAACAAAGAAAATTTTTCTCATAACTAAATATAAAACCCACCTCAGTTCCCATGATGAGCAACTATATTAAACGGGAAACGTGGAACTGCAATGCCACATCTTCGTCGAAGGTCCTGAGACTACCTAAATATACAGAAATGGATAAACAGCCCACGTATATACACGTGAGAACCGTTCTGCCAATCCTCGCATATTTGTCTTAAATTTCTCAGGTTCTCGACAACAAGAAAAACATAACGCTTCTTTATTTTCTAATATGTATAATGATTAAAACGACAACTCTTTGCCTCAGTTCAATCGTTACAAAGGTAATTGATTTATTTATAACCTCAAATAATTTGGTCACAAAAACATTGAACCTTTTTTGATATAGAATGTTTTAAGGAAAGATAAATTTATAAAAACATTAAATCATGAGACTCACAAACACGATTTCAATTACAATAGCTATAGTAGCCGCGATAGGCTCAATAAATGATGCTGAAGCATGCACCAGAGTGGTGTATGTAGGCAATAACGGTGAAGTTATTACCGGACGCACCCTTGACTGGAAAGAAGAAATTGGCACAAACCTTTATGTAATGCCACGAGGCATGGAGCGGGAGGGATATGATGAAAGCAATACTATTAAATGGCGTTCAAAATACGGAAGCGTGGTATCGGTAGGATATGACGTTGGCGTAAACGAAGGAATGAACGAAAAAGGGTTGGTTTGCAATTTACTATATCTCCCCGGTACTGTATATTCACGTCCTAACGATACTCGACCTTACATATCCACCTCGGTATGGGCGCAATATGTACTCGACAATTTTGCCACAACCAGCGAAGCTGTTGCCGAATTATCAAAAGACAAATTTCAAATCAATGCTCCTGCAATGCCCGGAGGGAATGCCACCACACTTCACATGGCAATCTCTGACGCAACCGGCAATAGCGCCATTATCGAATATATAAATGGCTATATATCAATCCATGAGGGCGAACAATATAAGGTAATGACAAACGCTCCGACATACGACAAGCAACTGGCAATAAACGAATATTGGAAAGAAATAGGCGGACTTAAAATGCTGCCGGGTACAAACAAAAGCTCCGACCGATTTGTGCGCGCGTCATTTTATGTAGATGCATTGCCTCTCGACACAACGCATCAAATGGCTCTCGCCGGAATATTCGGAATAGTTAACAATTGTTCAGTCCCTATTGGGATTTCGGTTGACAATCAACCCGAAATTTCATCTACCCGATGGCGTTCAGTCTCTGACCAAAAAGATAAAGTATATTATTTTGAATCAACATTAAGCCCAGCTATTATATGGGTGGATTTGGCAAAATGTGACCTTCGTGAAGGCGCTCCGGTGTTGAAACTCGACCTCATCAACAACAAAAAAACTCTTGTTGGAGAAATGAATAAATTAATGGTAAAATCCAAACCTTTCACACCCATGTTTCATATTCCATCTAACATGAAATTTTAACAAAAAGTGTATTCAGGGTGAAAAAGATAATGCAAGGTTAATTACTTTTTGACAATCTTGCATTATCTTTGTTTTATGAAACAAGTATGCTACAACACTAAAACATTTTCCACTCCGGCATCAAAATATATAAAAACAGTGATGCTTATGATAATATCACAGTGGTGGTGGGTTCCAATCTTTTTATTATTGGTGTGTATAACATTAGCCCTAACCGTAAATGCGGCTTTTATTTATATCGCACTGATATTGATATTTATTTTGATACCAACCGTATTAATGTTTACATACTTCAACCATCTCGCAACGACAGAAGCAAGAATTGCCGTTTTACAAAAAAGCATAACTATCGACAATGCCGGTATTCATGTCAATTTTGAACCAATAAAACATAATGATATTGAACATCCATCCAATGAAAAAACGCCAAAACCCATCTTTATATCTCGCTCGGAATTTAAACAGATTGAAAACATGGGAAATAGTATTATGATTCATCTTACCGGACGAAAATACAGATTTATATCAATTCCAATAGATGCAATAAATGGTAATGCCACTGATTTTTTGGCATATATTTTGCAATAACCATTGTAACAACTTATTAAAAAGCTTATGACAACAAACGACATATTAAAACAACGCAACCGCATTATCTCAAACATAAAACAACACCGACTCAGAGATGCGTTTAAAGAATTGAAATCATTGTCAGAAGGAGCTATGACATGGGAGATAGGCGATGAAATTGTGCGCATAGAAGATGCTTACAAATTAATGCTACAATATGCGACACAAGGAGCCGATGACCCTGCTCGCAACTCGCTTTATGAAAATATAGTAACCGATTTATACACACTCATTGATAGAGTTGTGCGACAAAAACTTATAACAAAAGAACCTACTTTGTATTATAATACATTGCGTTATGAGCAACTTCAACAGGCAGAAAGTATAACAAATTTGCTTAATAATTATATCACAGCAATAGATAAAAACTCTCTATATAACCTAATATCATCAGAGAATAACGACAAAAAAGATTATGCGAAAGAAAAAGAACAATTAGAACATCGCATATTTAATCGTATTTGGGTTACATTCCCAATTAAAAATGACGATGAAGAAGCTATACAACATGCCATTACTTCAGATTCAATACCGAGTTACTTTAAACAATTACTTGTATCTGCGTTATTAATAGGCTTATTTGAGTTTTTCGACGAAAAACGATTATTGCTATTATTTACAGCTTATCAATCTACTGAACAAGAGGTGTCGGCTAAAGCATTGATTGCAATTTTATTAACAATGCACATATATAATAATCGCATTAATACGCCAAAACTACTGAATCATTTCAACTCTATCAAGGAATTACCCACATGGACCTCTGACGTAAAAACAGCATATATTGAAATGGTGCGCACTCGTGACACAGAAAGAATTAGTCGCAAAATGCAAAATGAACTAATTCCCGAAATGTTAAAACTGCGACCCGATTTATATAAAAAACTGAACGACAGCACAGCGATGATCGACATGTCATCGATTGAAGAAAATCCCGAATGGGAAGAAATGCTTAAAAACTCAGGTATAACCGATAAGATAAAGGAACTAAACAAACTTCAAGAAGATGGTAGCGATGTTTTTATGAGTACTTTCTCACATCTAAAGTCATTCCCTTTCTTTTCAGAGATAACGAATTGGTTTATGCCATTCTCACTTGAAAACAGATTAGTATGCGACACTCTTGGCTCTGATTTAGCAATAGTAGGAAATATTATTGACTCAGCACCTTATTTATGTGATAGTGACAAATATTCATTCTTATTATCACTCGGTTCGATTCCTCAACAACAGCGCCAAATGATGATATTGCAATTTGAGCAACAGCGAGAAGCTCTTAACGAAGCCGGAATAACTTTGGCGTCAACTACTCGCCCGGGGCAACGTAAAAACATCATAAACAAATATATACAAGACCTATATAGATTTTTCAAATTGTTCCGTCGTAAAGGCGAGTTTAATGACCCATTTAAAAAACCTATCAATTTAGTGAATATTCCTTTAATCACAGCAGATATAGATGATGAAGAAACTCTTACTATTGTAGCTGAATTTTATTTTCAGCGTAAATATTTTGAAGATGCATTAAATGTGTTTTTATCAATACTTGAGAAGACCCCTGCCGAACCTCAATATTTGCAAAAAACAGGATATTGTTATCACCAACTTGGAGATATTGAAAACGCATTAAAATATTACGAACAAGCAGAATTGTTAAATGCAGATAGTCTTTGGACTTTACGACGCATTGGCGCATGCTACCGACAATTAAATCAACCCGAAAAGGCGTTAAAATATTATGAGCGTATTGAATCCACAAACCCCGACGATTTAAATACAGCAATGAATATTGGACATTGTCATTTAGAAATGGGGAACTATCAAGAAGCAATAAAATTCTATTACAAAGTTGAATTCCTCGACGAAAAATCGACAAAAGCATGGCGACCGTTAGCATGGAGTTTTCTACTATCTTGCGACTATATACAAAGCAATAAATATTATGAAAAAATTTTAGCCGATAACCCCTCTCACGAAGACTTCTTGAATATGGGTCATTTAGCATTGGCTCAAGGAAAATTTACCGATGCTATTGCATGGTATAAAAAGAGCATAAACAATAATGACGATAATATTGACGCATTTATAGAATCATTACATAATGATGAAAAATATCTTAAAACTATCAATATAGACATTTCTATTATACCGTTTATTATAGATTCGATTCTTTACTCTTTTGATTAATAAAAAAATATGGCTAACTTTGTAATAATAGTAACAATCTTATAGTTTTTTAATCAATAATATTTTTAAATCATTAATTATGGTAATACAACGTTTACAATCGGTTTATTTACTTCTTGCATCTCTCATGATGGGATTTTTCAGTTTTATACCATTTGCGTCTCAGAATGGCAATGATGTAAGTCCTAATGACCTACCTGTATATATGATAATCAACCTTCTTATTGCGGTATTATTATTTATATCTATTTTCCTATTTAAAAATATAACACGACAAAAAATGTTGGTTAAAGTAACCGCATTTCTAATCATTGCATCTGCAATAACCGGCGCTATAATTTGTTATAACACCTCCAATATCCAAATCCTTTGGCATGAGGGACCGTTAATGCTCATTTGCTCTCTTTTAGTAACATTTGCCGCATATCGCCGTATTTGTCATGATGACAAGTTATTAAAAGCCGCCGACCGCATTAGATAGTAAATCATAGAAATATATATATACCAAAATGGGATTGACCGAAAGATAATATTTTTCATGTCAATCCCATTTAGTTTTATTTAGGGGAACATCTACTAATTTTTCTTTATATTAGCTTCTTCCAAGCCATATCCTTTACGTCTATCCTCTATTTTTAGCCATATTCCCAATAATAACGCCATCACCCCAAATGAAGAGAAGATTAACATTGGGTAAAAATAGCCACCCGTAGCCTGGAGTACATAACCTATAAGCAACGGAACGAGACATAGCCCTATGTTTTGCACCCAGAATATCAAGCAATATGCACTTCCCAATATCTTCTCATCGATAATTTTGGGTACTGAAGGCCACAATGCAGCCGGCACAAGTGAAAAACTAACCCCAAGAATCACAATTAATGTAACAGCCAACCATTTATATGGAAAAATTGGCAAGATAAATGCAAAACTTAAGTGACATGCAATCATAATTAAAGCGCCAAACATCAACATTGATGCTCCCTTACCTTTATAATCGAGGAACATACCTAATACCGGAGTTAAACACATAGCTAAAATAGGGAAACAACTAAACAATTGAGATGCTGTAGCAGCATCAACGTTCAATGTTTCCTCAAGGAAATTAGGCGCATAACGTTGGAAAGGGAAAATCGCAGAATAATACAACACACAAAGTAGAGCAATTAGCCAAAACATCTTACTGCTAAAAATTTTACCAAGATCACTTAAATGGAACTCTTCATCATTTGCATTTTCTTCGGTTATGCCTCCTACTTGTTTATCTAATTTTGTATCCATTACACAGAACACACAATAGTTAATCAAACCGATAATTAGCAACAAGGTACAAAAAGCAATAGGCGCAACGATTGAGTTGTCAAATGATTCAGAGATACCGGGTGCCAACCACATAACTGCAAATACGCCTAATCGAGCAATCGCCATCTCTAATCCCATTGCCAATGCCATTTCCTTACCTTTAAACCATTTTGCAATAGCTTTTGACACTGTAGTTCCTGCCATTTCACAGCCACAACCAAAAATCATAAAGCCAAAACATGCCATTTTTGCACTTCCAGGCATTTCAATCCACCATGAATTTAACCATGCACAAAATTCGGTTGTTTGAAACCAATCGGTAATGCCTATAAATTTTATTACAGCACCAACCACCATTAAAGACGCTGATAAAATACCGGTATAACGAATACCCATTTTGTCAAGTATAATACCGGCAACAATCAAGAATCCAAACACATTCAACATATACTCCGAAGCCGCATACGTTCCAAAAGTTGAACTATCCCATTGGCGAGAAGATTCAATTAACGATTTTAAGGGCGACATTACATCGACAAACATATAGGCAAAAAACATCATCGATGCAATAAGAATCAAAGCTACCCAACGCGCCCAAAACTTGTCATTTAATACTTGTTTAATTTCTTTTGTCATCTTATAAACTTATTAAAAATTATTTTTCCGGTACAAAGTTAATGAAAACCATTTTGCAATAAAAATAATTTACTATATTAGCGACAATTTTTAAATATCTAAAAATAAATTTGATATATGTATAGCCGTCAACCATATACACTTGATCGAGTTGTAAGAATTTTAATCACAATATTTATCATAGGCATAAGTTTATGGTTAATAAACTCATTAGCAAATGTGTTATTACCATTTTGCCTTGCTTGCCTTATTGCATATATACTTGAGCCTATTGTGCGATTTAACCGGCAATTATTCCATTTAAAAAAGCGTTTTCCTGCAATAATGCTTACGTTACTCGAAACATTTCTTGTTGTAACAATTTTAGGTTTCTTATTTATTCCATCAATAATCTCAGAAGCTCAACAGATGGCAACTTTGTTTAAGGAATATGCCTCAACCAATGTAAACACACCATTTCTTCCTGTTGAAGTCCATGAATTTTTACGACGAACTATAGATTTTAACCAATTATCCGCATTGTTTACCCGACAAGACCTGAAAAATTTTATAGACGTTACATCATCATTTGTATCTGGCGGAGTTGACATCGTTATGGGTGTTCTAGGATGGTTTATAACATTACTATATGTAATATTTATAATGCTTGACTATGAAAATCTCACAAAAGGGATAAAACGAATAATTCCTGTAAAATTTCGTCGCATAGTATTTTCAGTTGGGCATGATGTTAAAACCAGTATGAACCTATATTTTCGCGGACAATCCCTCGTTGCATTTTGTGTAGGAATATTATTCAGCATCGGTTTTCTAATCATAGATTTACCATTAGCAATTATATTGGGATTATTTATTGGTGTACTTAACATGGTGCCATATCTTCAACTCATATCATTCTTGCCCACAACCTTACTTTGTCTCGTATGTTCTGTTGATACAGGAGTAAACTTTTGGGTTATATGGTGGCAATGTATGGCGGTTTATGTAATAGTACAAATTATTCAAGACTTATTTCTGGTTCCTCGCATAATGGGAAAAACGATGGGGCTTAATCCTGCCATTATTCTATTATCGTTGTCTATTTGGGGTTCATTATTAGGATTTATCGGATTGATAATAGCTCTCCCTCTAACATCTTTACTATTATCTTATTATAATAAATATGTGATTGGGAAAAATGAAAACGATTCTCCCATTGATGCAAATATGAGTTCTTCAAAAAAATAAACTAAAAATTAGTTGTATTTAGTATCTTTTCGGCAATTTCAACACTATCACAATTCACAAGTAACTTAATGCCACCTATTGATGTAAACGTCAATGGATACACACTCGACATGATTTCATTGTTGAGGACGCACTTTACACCATTATCTTCAAGCAAACCTTGTGCAATATGTGCTTGTGTATTGTCGCTAAACACCCTTATCGTCACCAATTTATCGTCCATATATCTTAATCCTATTCACTATTTTATTTAATATTTCTCCTATTTAATTCAGCCTGATATCTACGAGCATTCGACCTATGAGTTGCATAATCTTCAGCAAAATTATGATAACCCGAAAAATCTTCTTTTGCACACATGTAAATATATTTATGTTCCGGAGCATTAAGCACATCATCAAGTGTTGCTTTATTCACAATTCTTATTGGGCCGGGTGGTAATCCCTTATTAATGTATGTATTATATGGCGATTCAACATATAAATGTTTAAGGGTGATGCGACGCAACGAAAAATCTCCAAGAGCAAATTTCACCGTAGGATCGGCTTGCAACTTCATGCCTTGCTTAATTCTATTAAGATACAATCGAGCCACAAGTGGTCGTTCATCTTTTTTATTTGTTTCTTCTTCCACAATTGATGCCACAACCGAAACCTCGGCAGGTGACAACTCCATTGATTTAGCCTTTTCCCTACGATCGGCACTCCAATAATTACAATAATGAGCAAGCATTTTTTTAACTACTGACTCTGCCGAAGTTGTCCAATAGAATTCATAACTATCTGGAAAGAAAATTACAGGAAACTCCTCTTTTACAAATCCTTCACTCAACAAAATACTATCGCAAGCACGCAAAAAATCGACATCGTTAAATCGCATATTTTTAGATACTTTTTTTGCCAATTGCTCCATTGTTCTAACATTATTAAAGACGACTTTTACTGGAGTTTGATGATTATTGAGTATCTTATGACAAACATCAATTACAGACAACCCTGAATCAATCTTATATGCCCCACAGCTACTTGAAAGTTCTCCTCCCATTATATTCCATAAGTCATACACTTTTTCCCCAAATGGCTGTCCCAACCGATTTATTAAAGAATCTCGAAACTCAGCCTCATTATAATCTCTATCAACATATACCCACTGCTCTTCTCCTACATATTTTTTTGAAATATAAACAATACCATATATCAACAATATAAATATTAATCCCAATAAAGCTATAGCAATAATCCACCACCGCTTTTTTAAATTCAATTTTTTAATTATAAACTTCATCTTAAAATTTCGTACTTAAATAGTGATTACAAATTTAATCACTATTAATGAAAGAAAAAAATTAAGATACAAATCATTATTGTTCATCACATTACATTTACATCTAAAAAATATTACACAAAAACTATTGCAATTTAAATTATTTTACCTAACTTTGCATTGTTGTTTTGACAATGCCCATAATCAAGGAGAGGTGGGTGAGTGGCTGAAACCAACAGTTTGCTAAACTGTCGTAGGAGTAATCCTACCACGAGTTCGAATCTCGTCCTCTCCGCCAAAGTAGCACTAGAATCCTGTAAGTTAATTACTTATAGGATTTTGCGATTTATAGGTCGGACAAAACTCAGATACCCCCTCCGCACCACCCCCAAAAAGACGAAACGCAATCTTCAAAAGACTGCGTTCGTTATGATTTTCAAATAGAAATTACGTCAATATTTTTAATTTAATTCTTTTTTGGCTTCGACCTTTTTGAATCGTGATTTTATTGCTATATAACTTTGTCTAATGGTACAAGAAACAAGTCCAATACACATAACTACTGCTATTGGCACCCAGATGTATTCTACTATTATTGCTAGAAGCCCAAGAATTGCGCAACCTACAATTACCGCTATTGCAAGTACAAATACTACAAATTCTCCTAATAGTGCAAAATTAAACATCGTCGTAATATTTATGGTTAATATCTTTATTATTGCTTCATTGTAAATTTATAAAACATTTTGGACTTTTGCAAATTTTATGGAATAAATATTCAAAAATCCCCCCATAAATACCAATATATTATCCTAATCTTCGAATATCGCTCGCATCATTGACCATTCAGTGTAGTCTTAATAAATATATTCAAAATCCAAAGTAACTCAAATATCAATCTCTAACCACACTATAACCACTTGTTATTGGACGTGAGGGTTGATTTGGAATACTATCGGGTATTTCAACCAATTTTACTTTATAATCAAAATATGATGTCAGAATAGGATAATCCTCTACATAAACCGGGCAATTAAAATGGAATCTATGCTCAGCTAATACCATTTTATCTGTTGATATACTGATTTTATATGGAGGAATAGGATTAGTAAATAAAAATCTACCGTCCCAAAAATATGAGACTTCACCCATGGCGGCCTTTTTATCATGCGATACAACCTCTATTTTCTCAACCTTTAATGTATCACCTTTGACTACATAAATTGTATTATTAACAAACTTGCCACCCGATATTTCAACCTTAAAATCAACATTTGGCATATCGTCATCATCTTTACACGACACCAAAAGTAATGGCAACACAAATAACAAATAAAATATCCGTTTCATAATTCTCTAGTTTAATTTCTTTGAAATTATAACAAATCACCCACTCATTTGTTTACTTCGGCATAATATAATTCGTTTGCCTTTGGCACCGAAAATGCCTCAATAAATTTTGCAGCTCGTGCATCAAAGAAATCCCCTCGAAAATCTCTTGCACCAACCACACATTCCACTATGCAACGCCCACAAGCCAAGCATTTATCCATATTTGTTTCTCGATAGTTGTCGCTTGATATCGCAGCTACAGGACATTTCGACGCACACACTCCACATTCCACACAACTATCATCAGCTGTAGGACAAATAGGCAACTGATTAAACGTTTTATATGGAACATTGCCTTTAACCTTAATCTGTTGCAAACAATCAAAATAATCAAGCGATTCAATCATCTCTTTTGAGCGTGTCGCAAACCTTATGACCTCAGCTATATCTTGCGCATTAGGTCGGTCTTTTGCAATTTGAGTAAAAATTGAATGCCGAGCGATAAATGCGCTTGCCGACACAATCTTAAAGCCTTGCGCCTCGACTTCATTCCTCAGTTCAAGCAATGCGTCATCATAATCACGATTACCATACACACAAGTGATTATTGCCGGAGTACCATTACCTTTTAATTTAGCGATAGATTGCAATGCGCTTTCAGGAATTCGTCCGCCATAAACAGGCATACCAATCACCAACACATCTCCCCTATCCATTACAATATCCTTATCAATAGGCACAGATGTCACATCACAGTCCACGATGTTATCACACATTTCACCGGCAATTGTACTAACCACAAAGCGAGTGGTATAAGTAGCGCTAAAATAAACTTTATAAACCTTTTTTATCTCCATAATACAACTAATGTTATTTAATCTCAAAGGTAATAAAAAAGATGGTGTGCCACAAATAACAATGACACACCACCCATCAAACTTGCTTTACATAATATTATAACAAAACCTTCTTTGTTTCAGTTCCACACTTAACAACATAGACACCTTTTTTTATTGCGACAGAAATCACCGGTTCAATGCCATGATATAACATATTTCCATTTACATCATATAGAGAGAATGGTTCACCTTTTTTCAATCCTGACACTTTAAGATTCCCACCCTCAATCTCCACATTTATATAACTATCCTCAAATACATCTTCAATCGATGTATTATCAAGATTTACAATATATAACGTTTCATTTGAGACTATGGGTGGAGTCGCAAACTCATAACAAGATTCCCATTCTTCAGGATTCTTATTTTCCTCTTTATCCACTCCGCTGTAGCCAAATTCAAAAGGAATGTCAGATGAAATGCGGAATGCCAAACTTGTTTCAGTCGGCACATATATGCTCGAACCATCATAAGCAAGTGATTTATATGTATCGGAATTATCATCTACCGACGCAGCCATAATATCGTTCTTTTTAAATCTTATTTCCACATCCCCTCCATTGTTTTTAATATAATTATCTTCGACTTTGAGGTGCGATTTGTCTATCAAGAAACCACTCCATTCACTATGAGCCATATAGGCATCGTATGACTCCTCAGGAATTGTCAATATACATTTCGATTTATCGATACCTAATAATGCACCGGTATTCACTACTGGAGGCATAATACATGGAACACTTAATTCAGAAATAGAACTACAGCCAAAAAACGTATGTTGAAGTTCTTTAATTGTTAATGGCAAGTTAACAACCTTAAGACCTGAACAATTCCAGAAAACATTCGTTATTTTGGTCAAAGACGTTTTCGACAAATCGGCAAATTCAAGCGCATGGCAATCTGCAAACACGTCATTATCAAACGTCTCAAGGGAAGACGGAAAAACAACATGCTTCAAATTTGGACACCAATTAAAAGCTCTATAGCCAATCGATTTTAATTTGGCGCCAAATTTTATACTCTTTATGCTATTACAACCATTAAATGAATGCGCCTTTATTTCTGCAACATCATTTGGTATCACAAGATTTTCAACCAACTCTCCATCTACATATAAATCCGCGCCATTGTTGAATGGAGATGTTCTATAATATGAAGTGTTTTTATCAGCTTGACAATATGCCGATAAATCATCAATATGAACCTCCTTTAAATTGGAACAACCATCAAATGCATCTGAACCAATATATTTTAATTTTTCATGTATAATAACCTTCCTAAGATTTTTACAATAATTAAATGCACCACGATCATCAGTATATACCATACTTTTATCCGCTATTTTTTCCAAATTAACACCTAAGTCTATTTCTTCCAACCCTGCACTTTCAAAAGCTCCACCACCTATATATTTCAACGTATTTGGTAATTTAATAGAATATAGATTTGAGCAACCAGAAAAAGCCATCGTGCCTATTACTTCTATGCCCTCTTGAATTGTTACAGAACTTAAATTTGTACACTTTTGAAATACTCCATAATGATATGTAATATCCCCACCTATCGTTTTTATATGTCCGGGAATAGTTATGGAAGTCAACCCCGTACACCCATGAAACATTCCGGGAGGAAGATACGTCAAATCATCCCCAAATGTTATTGATGTTAATCCAGTACAGTTATCAAATGTTCCGGCTGACGTTGTATTTACTGAGTAAGTCGGTTTTCCAGGAATATGCACCGAAGTCAATCCGACGCACCCTGAAAATGCGTTTGGTCCGACAACTAAATCTGAAGAATTTGCAATTTTTATTGACGGAATTTTGGTACAACCACTAAATGCATCACGCTTAATACGCGTCAATCCTTCAGGAAATACAAGAGCGGTTTCCAGGTTTATACAATCACGAAATGCATTTTCTCCAATAACTTTAAGTCCGGAATGAAAACTCACAGATTTTAAATTAGAACACCCGGTAAAAGCGTAATCACCAATATTTACTATACCTTGCATATTTACCGATGTCAATTCAGTGCAATCCCAAAATGCATTACTTGCGATTTCATTAATGATAATATAATCACAATTGACATCCAAATCATAGACCTTCCATGGGATTATGATATTGCCTTTATATGGAGTGTCTCCGGCAACAACCCTGGCATAACCTGCCAAACGTCCAAATTCATCAAATTGCGAAGCGTACAGCTCACAGGTGAGCCCTTCACAATCAAACGTAGCTCCATTTGAAACATTAATCCCACAAAAAAATGACAAAAATAAAATTACCAACTTTAAACGTTTTCCTTTCATTTGTGCTAAATTTTTCAGTTTCTCAATCCCCGGGGAAACGGTTAATAATCGGGCATAAAAAAGGTGTGAGGATTTATCTCTATCTTATCCTGTATTCAGGTCTTGGCTTACCTCAGCAATGGATAAGACGACAGCCCCACAGCGCTTGGATATATCATAAGTCCAATGCGGACATGGGAATAACCAACGATGCAGGTGCCATTGTCTTTTCATCTTCATTGCTGATTCTAACCGCCAAGTTTGAATACAGAAGATAAAATTTCAATAACACCTTTTGACAGATAACTCTGTCATTCAACAAAATGTTGAACCCGGGAAGTTGTTGCCGCTACAGCTACATACCGAATTCAACACAAAATTAGATATTTTCTTTTAAAATCCTATGCTTTTTCAGCTAATTTTTAAATACCAAAGAATCATTTTGCATATCGATAATTATCGGTCGATCTTTATCGACAGTTTGGGCAAGAATATCTTTTGAAAGCTGATTTAGCACCAAACGATGAATCACCCTTTTCACCGGGCGGGCACCAAATTCGGGATCATACCCCTCTTCTGATAGATAATGTAACGCAGCCTGTGTAACATCGAGGGTGATACCATTAGCGTGAAGCATACGTTTAATCCCATCAATCTGCAATTTTACGATTTCTTCAATCTCTTTTTCATTAAGAGGGGTAAACATTATAATCTCATCAATGCGATTAATAAATTCGGGACGAATAGTTTGTTTCAACATTTCAAGCACAGAGTTTTTTGTGTTCTCAATCGTTTCATCGCGATTAGCACTGGTCATCTTCGCAAAGTTTTCACGAATAAGCGAAGAACCCATGTTAGAAGTCATAATGATGATAGTGTTTTTGAAGTTTACCAATCGACCTTTATTGTCGGTAAGACGTCCATCATCAAGCACTTGCAATAAAACATTAAACACATCGGGATGAGCCTTTTCTATTTCATCGAAAAGCACTACCGAATATGGTTTGCGACGTACAGCCTCAGTCAACTGCCCACCTTCATCATATCCCACATATCCCGGAGGAGCTCCAACCAATCGCGAAACGGTGTGTTTCTCCTGATATTCGCTCATGTCAATGCGTGTCATCATATTTTCATCATCAAAGAGATATTCGGCAAGAGCCTTTGCAAGTTCCGTCTTCCCCACTCCTGTCGTACCAAGGAAAATAAATGAACCAATAGGACGACGGGGGTCATTCAATCCCGCACGACTACGACGCACTGCATCAGCTACAGCCGAAATTGCTTCATTCTGTCCTATTACACGATGATGCAATTCATCTTCAAGATGCAACAATTTATCCTTTTCACTTTGCACCATTTTTCGCACAGGAATACCGGTCCAACGAGAAACAACATCGGCAATATCCTCGGCATCAACCTCCTCTTTAATCAACGCCTCATCACCTTGCATTAATTTTAGCTGTTGTTGAATAGAAATATTTTCATCAAGTTTTTGTTGAATTTTTGAATAGCGAATTTCTGCCACTTTGGCATAATCACCATCACGCTCGGCACGTTCAGCTTCAAAATTGAGTTGTTCTATGTCAATTTTATTTTGCTGAATTTTATTGATTAAATCTTTTTCGGCTTTCCAACGAGCAGTATATTCATTTTCTTCCTCACGCAACTGAGCTATATCTTTCTCTATTTCCTTAACTTTTTCCGAGTCACCTTCTCGTTTTATTGCCTCACGTTCTATCTCTTTTTGGGCAATCATACGAATTATCTCGTCAAGTTCCTGAGGCACAGAGTCTATTTCAAGACGAAGTTTTGATGCCGCTTCGTCAATGAGGTCAATAGCCTTATCGGGAAGGAAACGGTCGGTAATATATCTTTCTGAAAGTTGCACAGCTGCAATTATAGCCTCGTCAAGAATACGCACTTTGTGGTGGTTCTCATATCGTTCTTTCAAGCCGCGAAGAATAGCTATTGCACTCATTTCATCGGGTTCCTCAATCATAACCTTTTGAAAACGACGTTCAAGAGCCTTGTCTTTCTCAAAATATTTTTGAAACTCATCTAAGGTAGTTGCTCCGATGCTTCGTAACTCACCACGAGCAAGAGCCGGTTTCAGAATATTTGCCGCATCCATTGCCCCTTCTCCTTTCCCGGCTCCAACAAGGGTATGAATCTCGTCAATAAACAGAATTATATCACCATCGCTTTGAATTACCTCGTTTACAACAGATTTCAATCGCTCCTCAAACTCGCCTTTATATTTCGCCCCTGCGACAAGCGCCCCCATGTCGAGTGAGAAAATTTGCTTTGACTTAAGATTTTCAGGCACATCTCCTCGCACAATACGTTGAGCAAGTCCTTCAGCAATAGCCGTTTTACCGGTACCAGGTTCACCTATAAGCATAGGATTGTTTTTGGTGCGACGGCTAAGGATTTGCAACACTCGACGAATTTCATCATCTCGCCCAATAACCGGGTCTAGCTTTCCGGCTCTTGCCCGTTCGTTGAGATTTATAGCATACTTATTGAGAGCATTGTAAGTATCTTCAGCACTTTGGTTAGTTGCCTTTCTTCCTTTGCGAAGCTCATTTATCGCAACCTCTAAATCGGCTTCAACCAAACCCACATCTTTTAGAACTGCAGATGCCGGACTTTTCACTTTAAAAAGCGACAACAATAATGCCTCAAGTGTTACATATTCATCACCATTTTTTTTTGCTAAATCAAGTGCTTTTTGCACCACCTCATTTGATTCTCGACTTAAATATGGTTCTCCGCCCGACACCCTTGGCAATGAGGCAATTTCACGATCAATCAATGATGAAAGTTGATGTGTGCTCGCTCCTACTTTCTGAAAAATAAATTTCACCAACGAGTCGCCAACATTAACAACTGCTTTAAGTAGATGTATAGGTTCAATAGCTTGATTAGACGCCTCACGAGTATATCCAACCGCTTTTTGAACAGCCTCTTGAGACTTGATTGTAAAATTGTTGAAATTCATAATAAATTTGTGTTTAATTAATAACTGAAACAAATAGATTGTAAAAAGGTTTTTATTTTTGTTTTATTTTTGTTTTAAATTTGTTTATTATTTGCTTTTGCGCTCGGCTTGCACTATCTTTGTACTGCAAACAATATGCCAAAATGAAAAAAAACATATTATTTTTAATCATAACATTTCTTTCATCTGCAATAGCATTTGCCGAAGATACTTTTTTTCAATACCCACAAGCACCCGAATCTTTAAATAGTTTATCTCAACGAGCAAATTATGTAGTAATTCATTTTTGGGATAAATGTAATTTAAAGTCAGCTTTTTCTTCTCGCAAAAAAATGAAAAAAGCATTTATTGATTATGTTACATATATGCAATATGCATCAAGCGACACCATATATACATCTATTGACAAATTAATCAAGGAAGTGCAGAAGTCTCCAAAAAACATGCTCTATCTTGCCGAAATAGCCGAGGAAACATTATATAGTGACAGTGCTTTGTTTTGGAGTGACGAACTATATTTGCCATTTGCTACAGCTATAACGCAAACAAAAAAAATATCTAAAGCTGAAAAAGCCAGATATGCACACCAAGCGACAGTGTTAAAGAACTCATCAATTGGCACTACCGCTCCATCTTTTGAATATACTACTCCCAATGGCAATAAGCAGCATTTTGATTCAATCAAAGCACCTGCAATAATATTGTTTTTCAATGACCCCGATTGTATTGATTGCCGATTAGCGAAAGTGAGGCTTGCTACTGACACAAACCTAAACAAATTGATTGATGCAGGAGTGATAAAAATTGCAAGTATATATCCCGGGATTGCTGATGATAGTTGGAAAAATGAAGTTGCTGATTACCCTAAAAATTGGATAATAGGAGCCTGTGAAAACATTTATGAATTATTTGATATGCGTACAACCCCTTCGATATATCAACTTGATAATAAACACAAAATTGTTGCAAAAAATTTAAATGTCGATGGAATTTTAATGGTTGTAAATAATATAAAACTTTAACCGATAGAATGAAAGTAGCCGCATTAATATCAGGAGGTGTTGATAGTGCTGTAAGCGTATATCGACTACTTGAACAAGGTCATGAGCCTCATTTATTTTATATAAGAATAGGACTTGATACAGACGAAGGTGATTGCTCTGCCGAGGAAGACATTGAGATGTGCAGTTATATAGCACGAAAATACAATCTACCTTTTGATATTGTGTCATTACATGAAGAATATTGGGAAAATGTTATGGAATACGCTTTACATACAGTAAAACAAGGTTTAACTCCAAATCCCGACATCATGTGCAATAAAATGATCAAATTCGGTTACTTTGAGCAACGTTGGGGACATGAGTTTGACAAAACCGCAACCGGACACTATGCGTCAACAACGATTATTGACAATAAAACTTTTCTATCTACCGCTGTTGACCCCGTAAAAGATCAAACTGACTTTTTGGCACGTATTGACTATTCTCAACTATGCCATTTAATGTTCCCCATAGGAAACATACCTAAAGCCGAAGTTCGAGAAATTGCGATAAAAACCCAAATGCCAAATGCATATCGCAAAGATAGTCAAGGAATATGTTTTCTCGGTAAGATAAATTACAACGATTTTATCAAACGTCATCTTGGAGAGAAAAAAGGTGCAATTATTGAACTTGAAACTGGTCGAAAATTAGGACTGCACAACGGTTATTGGTTTCATACAATCGGACAACGCAAAGGACTTGGACTTAGTGGCGGTCCTTGGTATGTTGTCAAAAAAAATGTTCATGACAATGTGATTTATGTGAGTAACGGATATGATACCGAAAAACAATATGGCAAAACGCTTCACCTCGATGAAATGCACTTCATTTCGGGCAATCCTTGGGAAGGAAATTGCAATAGCGTTGAAATTACTTTTAAAAACAGGCACATGCCTAACTTCATACCCGCACGACTTACTCATTTAGGTAATATGGAATATTTGATTGAATCGGAAGAAAAAGTCCAAGGTATTGCTCCTGGACAATTTGCCGTTATATATGATAAAAATAAACATTTATGTTATGGTAGTGGAATAATAACCGGACAAAACATAAAATGAGGTTATTTATGGACAATAAAATTAAACTAAAAATTGTGGGCATATCATACAGTCAAATTCGGTCAGGTGCATACGCATTAATACTCGCCGAAGAAAAGGGCTTGCATCATATACCTATTGTTATTGGTGCATCGGAAGCTCAATCCATAGCCATAAGGATGGAACATATAACCATGCCCCGACCATTAACTCACGATTTGATAGTAAGTATGTCACAAGCATTTGGCATCAAATTAACAGAAGTTTTTATATACAAATTCGAAGATGGAATTTTTTCATCAGAATTAACATTTGACAATGGGGAAAGACAAATAACAATAGACTCTCGCACATCTGATGCCATTGCAATAGCGTTACGCACAAAAACGCCTATATATACCACTCAAAAAATAATTGATGAGACAGGATTTATGTTAGAAATGTCAGGAAATGACACTTACGTTTTAGAAAAGGATTTGACACAACATAAATCCAATCAAAATCTTGAGGATTTAACCATAGAGGAACTTGAGCTCAAACTTAATCTTCATATTGAATTGGAAGAGTATGAAGAAGCGGCAAAAATAAATGAAATAATAAAATCTAAGAAATGATTCAGTTCTATGCTCCCGACATATCTATAAATCCGATATTACCCGAAAGTGAATCCCAACATTGTGTAAAGGTGTTAAGGATGAAATCGGGTGATTTTATTGAAGTTATTGATGGGAAAGGGTATCGGTATGAATGTCAGATAATAGACGCTCATACCAAAAAGACGCTCGTTAAAATTATTAATAGCGAAAATATCCCTTTATCGTGGAATAATAACATTACAATAGCTGTTGCACCTACAAAAAACATGGATCGTATGGAATGGTTAATTGAAAAGTTAACAGAAGTAGGTATCAACAATATTGTACCGTTGAAATGTCGTTATTCGGAACGTAAAGAAATTAAACCGGAACGAATGGAAAAGATAGCAATATCAGCGATGAAACAATCGCTAAAAACTGTGCTACCAAAAATCGGACCGATGACAACAATCTCTGAATTTATTAAAAATAATGATGCAACACAAAAATTTATCGCATATTGCTCTCCATCCATACCTCGATTACTTTTTAGCAAAGAATATAAACCAAATAAAGATACTATAATTTTGATTGGTCCCGAAGGAGATTTTTCCATTGATGAAATAACTCATGCTATTAATAATGGATATAAACCAATTAGTTTAGGTGATAATCGTTTAAGAACAGAAACTGCAGCATTGGTATCATGCCAAATTTGCCATATTATAAATCAAATAAATCAATAAATGAATGGATACAATGATTGATTATTTAAAATCCTCATCAACACAAAATTTCTTTCTTCTAGCCGGTCCATGCGTCATTGAAGGTGAAGAAATGGCACTCGAAATTGCCGAAAGAATCATTGAAGTAACAACTAAACTTAATATCCCATATGTGTTCAAAGGCAGTTACCGCAAAGCGAATAGATCTCGTATTGATTCTTTTACAGGAATAGGAGACATTGAAGCGTTAAGGATATTAGCAAAAATAAGAAATACTTATAAAATACCGGTTGTAACAGATATTCATAATGCTGAAGAAGCTGCAATCGCCGCTGAATATGTTGATATTCTACAAATTCCGGCATTTCTTTGCCGTCAAACAGATTTACTTGTTGCCGCCGCTAAAACCGGGAAATTCGTCAATATAAAAAAAGGACAATTCTTATCTCCTGAGGCAATGAGTTTTGCCGTTCAAAAAATAAGAGATACAGGGAATAATCAAGTTGCAATTACGGAACGAGGCACTACATTTGGTTATCAAGACCTTATTGTTGATTATCGTGGAATTCCTGAGATGCAAAAATGTAATTGCCCTGTTATTTTGGATGTAACCCACTCACTTCAGCAACCCAATCAAACCGCAGGTGTTACAGGTGGTCGCCCCGAATTAATTGAAACAATCGCTCGTGCCGGTATTGCAGTTGGTGTTGACGGATTATTTATTGAAACTCATCAAAATCCTGCAATAGCAAAAAGTGATGGAGCCAATATGCTTAAATTGGATTACATTCCAAGGTTACTACATAATTTAACCAAAATCAAAGAAACCATAAATCAATTATAATTGCGATGAGACTTTTAATTTTTATTTCAACGTTAATTTCTTGTTTTACAATATCAATTAATGCACAAAATGGTCTTGATAACCCAATCACGAAAGCGATGATGGATGTTTATCAACAACAACTCGATGAAAATCCACAAGATTATGATGTGTATTTTAAACGAGCCATTGAATATTATAATCGAGACATATATAATAATGCTCTAAGTGACATCAACAATGCGTTGGCATACATTCCGGCAACAGAAACCGACATGAAGCTACAAGCTTTAAACATAAGAGCAAGTATATATGAAGCGACTAAAGATTATGAAAAAGCCCTTAATGACTTAAATGAGGCTTATAATCTTGACAAAAATTCATACTCCATACTCTACCGCAAAGCAAATGCAGAATACATGCTAAAAGATTATATCGCTGCCAAAGCCGACTATAAACGTATGCTACGTTTAAATAATAGAAGCGTTGAAGCGTTAATTGGTATTGCCAGAATTGCAGTTTTAGAAAACGATAAAGAACTTGCAAATGAATATGCCGATAATGCTGTCGCTATCGCATCTTCTGACGCTAACGTTTTTGTAAAACGCGCATCAGTCAGAAAAATGATGGGAAACAATATTGGAGCGGTAGATGATTTGATAATTTCATTAAGCATGGACGGCAATGCAAAAGCGCTACATGAACTAATTGAATTGGCTAATAGCGACTATAATTCTGTAATAACCGGATTGAGTAATGCAATACGTCATGCGCCGAAAGTTGGTATGCATTATTATGTGCGAGGTGTAATAGCATGTGAACATTTCAATTATAGTGCAGCTCTTGCCGATTTTAAAAAAATTGTAAACGAAAACCTATATAACTATCACGGATTGCATAAAGATATTGCAAAATGTCAATATGCCCTTGGCGATTACAAAGACGCAATATATAATATAAACTATGCAATAAACGGAGACCAACAAAATTGCGAATACAATACAATCAAAGCACAAATTTTAAGAGCATCAGATAGAGCTGATGAAGCTGTAAAATTTTGTGATATAGCACTAAAAATAAATGCCAATTATACTCCGGCTATTATAGAGAAAGGATTAAACATAAGCGATTTGCAAAAACAAGAACAAGCATCCGCATTATATGGTGAAGCAATACTTAATGAAGCCAATAACCCATACTATTTACTTCTAAAAGCAGACCTATTAGACAAGAAACTTAACCAACCCAACGATGCAAAATATCTTTACGAAAGGGTCGTTGAAATGAATTTTGAAAAAACAAACATAAATTCATTAAAGGGTTTTGCTTTGTTATCACTTAATAAATACGATGAGGCAATTGCTTGGATTGAAAATATATTACAAAATACAACCGACAATGATGGCATAAAAAACTATTATGGCGCATGTTTATATTCTCAAATCGGAGATACAGACAAAGCATTTGAATGCATGAAAACTTCACTACAAAAAGGATACTCAAACTACCATAATTGGGTTAAAAATAACGATACCAATGTGAATGTCGCACCGATAAGAAATGATAAAAGATTTAACTCTTTAATGACTCAATACTCATTAATTTTTAAATAAACTATTATTACTTTAAACAAAAAAACAACCATTAAATGGTTGTTTTTTTGTTTAAAACTCATTTATTAGAACAAACTCCATGTAACTGTCAACCCGGCCATTACAATTGCCACCATAGACATCAGCTTTATCAAAATATTTAGACTTGGACCTGAAGTATCTTTAAATGGATCACCAACAGTATCACCAACCACTGTCGCTTTATGTACATCACTACCTTTACCTCCAAAGTTACCTTCTTCCACATATTTTTTAGCATTATCCCAAGCGCCACCTGCATTTGCCATAAAGATAGCAAGCACAAATCCAGCAGAAAGACCTCCAACCAAAAGCCCGATTACTCCGGTTACCCCAAAGATAACACCTGTTAATATTGGAACAATTATTGCCAATAATGATGGAAATATCATTTCACGCTGAGCACCTTTAGTCGATATTTGCACACAACGAGCATAATCCGGTTCCGATTCTCCTGTTAAAATCCCCTTTATTTCTCGGAATTGCCTACGAACTTCTTCAACCATGCTTTGAGCTGCGCGACCTACTGCATTCATTGTTAAGCCACAAAACAGAAACGCCATCATCGCTCCTATAAACATACCCGATAAGACCTTAGGGTTCATTAAAGTTACATCAAAATAAACCATGAAATCGGTAAATGACGCTTCTTTTATCGCAACATCAACTCCATTTGGCATATTTAATACGGTTGTTCCTATTCGCTCCAATCCTATACGTATTTCCTCAATATATGAAGCTAATAATGCAAGGCCAGTCAAAGCTGCAGAACCAATCGCAAAGCCTTTGCCTGTTGCAGCTGTAGTATTTCCAAGGGAATCCAGTGCATCGGTACGTTTTCTTACTTCGGCACCTAAACCACTCATTTCAGCATTGCCACCTGCATTATCAGCAATTGGTCCGTATGCATCGGTTGCAAGGGTAATTCCCAATGTTGATAGCATACCAACCGCAGCAATACCAATTCCGTATAATCCCATACCTACATTTGAAAAATCAAAGCCAGAAGCGAACCAATATGATAAAATTATACCTACTACGACTGCAACAACCGGAATTGCAGTTGAAACCATGCCTAAACCTACACCAGAAATAATAACTGTAGCAGGTCCGGTCTTTCCACTTTCAGACAATTTTTTTGTTGGTTTATATGATTGTGATGTATAATATTCTGTTGATTGACCAATGACAATACCAACTAAAAGCCCTATAACCACAGAACAAGAAACTTGCCACCAATTTGACAAACCCAATAACCATAAAATAGCAAAAGTGGCAACAACAATCAATGCAGAACTTAAATTAGTACCTAATGAAAGTGATTTCAACAAATCTTTCATCGTAGCATTCTCGTTTGTTCTCACCGCAAATATACCAATAATAGAGAGGAAAATACCTACTGCAGCAATCAACATAGGTGCAATTACAGCCTTATATTGCATTCCAACATCACCGGTTGCCATAAACGCCGCAGCACCAAGCGCAGAAGTCGCTAATATTGAACCGCAATAAGATTCATACAAATCGGCCCCCATACCTGCAACATCTCCTACATTATCTCCTACATTATCGGCAATAGTCGCTGGGTTACGAGGATCATCTTCGGGAATCCCGGCTTCCACTTTTCCTACAAGATCGGCACCAACATCGGCGGCTTTAGTATAAATACCACCACCAACACGAGCAAATAACGCTTGAGTACTTGCACCCATTCCAAAAGTGAGCATAGTAGTTGTTATCATACATAACTTTGCCACATCCGACGCACCATTACTTGGAATAATCCAATCTAATAAAATATACCAAAATGAGATATCCAACAAGCCTAAGCCAACAACGACAAGCCCCATCACAGCTCCACTTCTAAATGCAATTTTAAGCCCACTATTTAAGGATTTTGTCGCTGCATTTGCAGTTCGAGCTGATGCATAAGTCGCCGTTTTCATTCCAAGGAATCCCGATAAACCCGAAAACAATCCACCTGTTAAAAACGCAACAGGAACCCACGGGTTCTGAATTCCAAATCCATACGCCATAATTGAGAATAAAACAACTAAAACCAAAAATACTATACCAACAACTTTATATTGTTGTTTCAAATAAGACATTGCTCCTTTGCGTACATGTCTGGCTATCTTAGCCATAATTTCAGTACCTTCGCTCTGGCGCATCATTTGACGGTAAAAGAGCCATGCAAAAAACAAGGCTACGACAGAAGCTATCGGAGCCAATAAAAATAAACTATACTCCATGATTTGATATTATTAATATTTCTTTCTATACAAAGATAAATAAATCAATGAGATTGCTAAATAGAAAATAAAACAAAATTATTCAGTGTTATGAAAAATTAAACAAAACTCTTTTACATATTGCCATCTAACAAGTTAATTTTAACCATTATTAATATTTTCACAATCTAACACAAGAACAGATGAAAAAATTACAATCTATCTTTCAATCTCTATTTTTCGTTACTACAATATATAAATTAGTTTAAATTTAAATAAAAATGTCATTTTCATGTTATATAACATAATATTCAAAATGCTACTTTATTAAAAAAAAATCCTTTACTTTGCCTAAGAAATAAAACAAATCTTCTTAACTATAAACATACCAATAAGTCTATATAACATTTCATATAATTTCAAATAGACGACTAAATCTAACATTTAAGTACTATGTGTAGGAATTTGAGAGTGGCATCCGTGAGGATTTCCACTCTTGTTATTTTAGGGGATACCAAAATAAAAGGTGAACCTCAATAACGATAGTTCACCTTGATAAATCATATAAATATTGTTTATTTACTTTTTTCAACATCTGGTGCAATTAGTTTATAACCCTTGCCATGTATGTTGATAATCTCAATCGATGGGTCATCTTTAAGATGTTTACGTAATTTTGTAATGTAAACGTCCATACTTCGAGCGTTAAAGTAATTGTCATCAATCCAAATTGTTTTCAGTGCAAAGTTACGTTCAAGAATTTCATTAACATGAGCACAAAGAAGGCTTAGCAACTCCGATTCTTTTGTAGTCAACTTTGTAACCTTATCATCAATCATAAGCACTTGTTTTTGGGTATCAAAAGTAAATTTCCCAATTTTATACATGGTAATTTCCTTTCCTTTCTTCCCTTTTACTCGACGCAATATAGCTTCAATACGGAACACAAGCTCTTCCATTGAAAATGGTTTTGTGATATAATCATCAGCACCTATTTTGAAGCCTTCAAGAATATCCTCTTTTAATGATTTTGCTGTTAAGAAAATCACAGGAACTTCGCTATTTACAGTGCGGATTTCTTGAGCTAATGCAAATCCATCCTTTTTAGGCATCATCACATCAAGCACACATATATCATATTTACCTTTTAAGAATGCCTTATATCCACTTTCACCGTCTGCAAACAAGTCGGCATTAAAACCCTTAGCTTGAAGATATTCTCTCAATAACATGCCAAGATTCTCATCATCTTCACACAATAGAATTTTCATACGATCTTCCATAATTTTTAATTTTTAGTTATTTAATGGTAATACTATTATAAATTTTGTTCCAACATTTAGTTCACTTTCAACATGAATATCGCCACCCAACTCATGTACCATTTTATACACATATGCTAAACCAAGACCAAAACCTTTTACGTCATGACGATTACCCGTTGAAACTCTATAAAATTTTTCAAATATTCGTTTATGATTTTCTTTCTTAATCCCGATACCATTATCTGCTATCGAAATTTCAAGTTTATTCCCCGACACATTTCGCGACGAAACAACCAATCTCAAAGGAACATCTTCTTTTCGATATTTCACTGCATTGTCAAGTAAATTAAAAATTACATTAGTAAAATGCATTTCATCTACATTTATAATGGGATCTTCTGCATTTAATCGAGCTTCAATTTGTCCACCATACTTTTCAACCTTTAACTTAAATGTGTGAACAATATTTTCAATAGCAGCGTTAGCGTCAATTTCTTGCAATTTAAGCGTAGCCTTTTGTCGTTCAAACATAGACATTTGCAACACTTTCTCCACTTGAAAACGCAATCTTTTAGTTTCATCATTAATTACCGATGATATATGTTGCAACATTACCGGAGATTTTCTTACCGAATCATCATTTAACATCTGAGCAGCAAGAGAAATCGACGATATAGGTGTTTTAAACTCATGAGTCATATTATTAATAAAATCATTCTTCATTTCTGTCAACTTCTTTTGACGAAAAACCACTATAATTGTAAATATAAATATTATTAATAATATAATTGTAAATGCAAACGAAGGTATCATAAATTTCACCGAAGAGAAAATATAATCTTTTTTTGTAGGAAAAAATACCTTCATATAATTAATCTTATTTGAGGGATCATTGGGGAACAATGTTTGTACAAATACACCCTCATCTTCAGCCGATTGATTGTAATTCGATGTACTATATATTATTCCTCCATTGCGGTTTACAATAGCAAATTCAAATGGCAACTTTAAGCCATTATTATCAAATTCAGATCTTAAATAGGAACTTACAACAGCTGAATCAGCTCGCTCCCTCATTGGACGGTTGCTTGCTTGATTTAAAATATTAAGAATCACCTCATCAATCAATCCTTTTTGATATAAATACTGCCCCCTAAGCACTTCTTTTATCGATTTATAATGATTCTTAATATCCATCTGCGCAACCTGAATTTGATTGATTTTTTCGGCATCTCCCTTTATCATCAAATCTGCTTCAACTCCCGATGTTGTTTTGAACGAATAGCGGATTCCCGTTTGTTGCGGTAATTTTTCATCATTATACTGAGTAAAAATAAGTGAGGACCCTGTTTTGGCGACATCTTCTTCAAGAAAATGTCGTGTCTCATCTTGTTCCAGCATTGTTGTAACTGCATATAGACTACGTTTTACACCCTCTGAGAATTGGTCCTCACGCATTCTAATCATATTTTTCATATATGAAATTTGAACATATAACAATCCCATGAACGTAAGCCCCATTAAAATTGCTAATATCCATATCGTCGATTTTTTCATACTAAAAAATATTTTTATTAATCAAACTGATGTTCAGCTAATTAAAATTTATTATGTTAACAATTAAAATGACTTTTTGTTTACTAAAAACTATTTAGCAGCATATCAGCGTTAACATTATGTGTCAAAATTAACATTTAAATGTGAAATAACAAATTTTTTTTCAAAAAAAAGATTTATATAACAAAAAAATGCCACTATTTACCAATCTCACAATAAGAACATGCATCTTTTTCAAATGATTTTGTGTTAAACAATATAATATTGTAATTTTGCAAAGAAGTTTGCTGGGTGATATTTCACTACAAATTATTATCAAATCAGAATGAAAAATTTACCACAAGACCCTTTTATACTATTTAGTTATATCAACACTAAATTGCGTGATAATTATGTATCACTCGACATTTTATGCGAAGATTTAGATATAGACAAAGACGAGCTAATCAAAAAGTTAGCAACAATAGGTATGCATTATGATGCCGCACTAAATAAATTTCTCTAAAAAATAACATCATTTTACTTGCATTCACTCAACAAAGAGAGTAACTTTGCATGTAATGGAAGATTACATTAAAGAATTAAATCAGCAACAACAAGACGCCGTTTTATATCTCGATGGGCCTCAATTAGTTATTGCAGGAGCCGGCTCGGGGAAAACGCGTGTACTCACATATAAAATCGTGCATTTGTTAAGTCATGGATATGAGCCATGGCGAATATTGGCTTTGACTTTCACCAATAAGGCGGCACGCGAAATGCGTGAGCGCATCAAAGGTCTTGTTGGTGCCACTGCCTCAAAATTGTGGATGGGCACATTCCACTCCATTTTTGCTCGAATATTACGCATAAACGCAGAGAGATTAGGTTTTAAGAGCAACTTTACAATATACGACTCCGCCGATTCTAAATCTTTGATCAAATCGATTATCAAAGACATGGAATTAGATGACAAAATTTATAAGCCATCAACTATAATGAATGCAATATCAATGGCGAAAAATGCTCTAATCTCCCCCACTGTTTATGCTCAATCAAAAGACATAATGGAAGCCGACCAACGAGCAAAACGTCCTCGCACACATGAAATATATCGAGGTTATTGTCATCGTTGTTTTGTTGCCGGAGCAATGGATTTTGATGATTTACTATATTATACTAACGTTCTACTTCGCGACAATCCCGACATTCTTCATCATTATCAAGAATATTTTCGTTATATTCTTGTTGATGAGTATCAAGATACCAATTTTGCACAACATCTAATTATTTCTCAACTAACCAAAGAAAATCATAGTTTGTGTGTTGTTGGTGATGATGCTCAAAGTATCTATTCATTTCGCGGTGCAAACATTCGCAACATTCTTAATTTGCAAAACGCATATCCCGATTTGCGTATATTCAAACTGGAACAAAACTATCGTTCAACACAAACGATTATCAATGCGGCAAACTCGTTGATTGATAAAAACACCGAACAAATCCGGAAACAAGTATTTTCTAAAAATGACTTAGGGAGCAAAATTGAAGTGGTGCAAAGTTACAGCGATTACGAGGAAGCCTTTTTGGTCGCCAATCGCATTTCACAAGTACGAATGCAATATCATGATAATTATGATGAGTTTGCAATACTATATCGCACCAATGCCCAATCACGTATTCTTGAAGAATCACTTCGCAAACGAAATATTCCATATCGTATATATGGAGGACTATCCTTCTACCAACGCAAAGAGATAAAAGACGCAATTGCATATTTTAGGTTATCAATAAATCCCAATGACGATGAAGCATTGAAGCGTGTAATCAATTTCCCTGCTCGCGGAATTGGCGACACTACTTTGAATAAACTTGTGCGATGTGCTATTGATAATCGAGTGAGCATATGGAATGTAATCAACAATATAGCACAATTTAACCCCGGAGTTAATTCAGGCACCACTAAAAAACTTATTGCATTTAGAGATTTGATTCAATCATTTATTGATTTAAATCAAGAAGGGAAGAACGCTGAAGAAATAGCAAAACATATTATTCGTGAGACTCAATTGTTAAGTATGCTTCATTCTGATGACACCCCAGAAAACATATCAAAAATAGAGAACCTTCATGAGTTATTGAATGGTGCTACAGAATTTGTATCAACCAAACTTGAAGAAGGTAACACCGAAAATATTTCACTCACTGATTTTCTTGCTGAAGTTTCACTCGCAACCGATCAAGATACTCAAGACGAGGGTAATGGAGGAGAAAAACTCACATTGATGACCATACATGCTGCTAAAGGATTAGAATTTAGCAATGTATTTATCGTTGGAGTAGAAGAAGTATATTATCCTTCAGGAGAAAATGAGCTAATTCCTTCTTCTGAAATAGAGGAAAATCGGCGATTATTATATGTTGCGATTACTCGAGCAAAAAACAATTGCATGATTACATATGCTCTATCTAGATTATTATATGGTAAAACTACAGCATGCAATCCCTCACGATTTATTCGCGACATCGACCCCCAATATCTCAATATATGTTCGGGGTCGACAATAGGTGGCAACAATAATTTCACAAATCCCATTGAAAATTACAGAGCTTCTTTTCATTCTGAGACAAAGACTTATCGTGTTCCAAACAATTTGAAACCTCTAAAAGAATCTCACGGTACAAAATCTGCCACTCCAATCAAAAATTCTTACAGTGGTTCAAACGTTAGCGATATTCATGAAGCAAACAATCTTTCAATAGGCATGCTTATTGAGCACCAACGCTTTGGTACCGGGAAAATCATTACTATTGACACATCTTCTACTGATGCTCGCATTATTGTTGAGTTTGCCAATACCGGAACAAAAACATTATTACTTAAATTTGCACGTTTTAAGATTATTGGATAATGAAAATCAACGAAATACCCACTCCTTTTTATATCGTATATGAAGATCGCCTTCGTCGCAACCTCGAATTAATCAATCGAGTAAAACGTGAAGCCGAAGTAAATATAATCATGGCTTTCAAAGCCAATGCGTTGTGGCGTACATTCCCTATTATTAAAGAATATTGTACTGCCTCAACAGCGAGTTCGCTTAATGAAATGGATTTAGCTCTTGATTGTTTGGGAAATGAAGTTCACTCTTATTGTCCTGCATATACACCATTGACCATAAATCGTTACCTTGAGGGTAGCACTCACATCACATTCAACTCTCTCAATCAATGGCATTGCTTCAAAGATGAGGTTATAAAACACAACTGCACCGAGGGGAAGCGACATGTGTCGCCCGGAGTGCGTGTTAACCCTCAATGCTCGGTTATTGAAACTGACATCTATAATCCCGCTCTACCCGGCTCTCGATTTGGTGTTACAGCCGACATTATAGGCGACAGATTGCCCGAAGGGATTGAAGGAATGCACTTCCATGCGCTATGCGAATCAACATCATACGATTTAGCGAAAGTTCTCGAAGCATTTGAGGCACAATTTGGCAAATATCTACCACAGGTGAAGTGGGTGAATATGGGAGGGGGACATCTAATGACTCGCGAGGGTTATGATGTGGAACACCTCATCTCGCTCTTAAAAGAGTTCAAGAGCCGTTACCCATGGCTTGATGTGATTCTTGAACCCGGCAGTGCATTTACATGGCGTACGGGTAATTTAATTACATCGGTAGTAGATGTGGTTGAAAATCAAGGCGTGAAAACCGCAATCATAGATGCGTCGTTTGCATGCCACATGCCCGACTGCCTTGAAATGCCTTATAAGCCCGCAATCACTGAAAGTGTGGAGGTTGACACCTCGCTACCCACATATCGTCTTGGGGGCAATTCATGCTTAAGCGGTGACTTTATTGGAGATTGGAGTTTTGAAAAGCCGCTCGAAATAGGCGACCGCCTCACTCTTGAAGATATGAACCACTACACCACCGTTAAAACGAATATGTTTAACGGCATTCAACATCCAGCTATAGTACTTTGTCGCTCAAATGGAGATTGCGAATATCTGCGACAATACACCTACGAAGATTATAAATCACGAATGAGCTAATAATAAATAACAAACATAACCCTATGCCACGATTTTCAGTAATAATACCTGTATATAACCGCATTGACGAAGTACGCGATTTGATGAAAAGCCTCGCGCTCCAATCATGCAAAGATTTTGAAGTTGTAATAGTTGAGGACGGTTCCTCGGCTCCGTGCAAAGATGTTGTAGAGGAATATGCCGACCGCGTCAATGCATCATATTATTATAAAGAAAATGAGGGACGTTCAATCGCCCGCAACCATGGTCTTGAACGTGCAAAAGGTGACTACTTTATATTTTTCGACTCTGATTGCGTGATTCCACCAGATTATTTCAAAATATTATCAGAGGCTCTTGACAAAAATCCTCTTGACTGCTTTGGAGGTCCCGATGCTGCACACGAATCATTCAGCAGCACACAAAAAGCAATAAACTATTCAATGACGTCATTCCTTACTACAGGAGGTATTCGTGGTGGGAAAGTACAACTAGAGAAATTTGTGCCACGCACTTTCAATATGGGATATTCTCGTAAGGTATATGAAAAAGTGGGGGGATTCCGTGAAATGTTCTCTGAAGACATCGATATGAGCACACGCATACGCCAAGCCGGATTCTCTATTGGCTTGATTCGTGAAGCATACGTATATCACAAACGCCGAGTGAATATGCGACTATTTACACGTCAAGTATATGTATTTGGCATGTCTCGCATAACTCTTAAATTACTCTATCCTGATTCGCTCAAGTTGGTACATACTCTCCCCGCCATATTTGTCATTGGTTCAGTAGGATTGATATTACTCTCTTTATTGTGGAAGTGGTGGTGTATTCTTCCGTTAGTGGCATATATATTAGCAATCTTCATCACTGCCCTATTCTCAACAAAATCTTTAATTATCGCACTTAAAGCCATCCCCGCAAGTATCTTACAATTAAGTGGATATGGTTGGGGCTTCATTAAAGCATTTACTACAAAGATACTTTTCGGACGTGGACGAAATATCGAAGAAGAAGTAGCAATAAGAAAAGGCAAATAACATCTTCTATCATGAGCGACCAACTCAAAGAACCCGAAAATCGTTTTTTGGGACGCATTGCCGACCTTGACGATAGCGACAAGCCCCGTGAGAAAGCACTCTCACAAGGTATTCGTTCATTAAGTAATGCCGAGTTACTTGCAATCATCTTTGGTAGCGGATTGCCGGGCAAGTCGGTAATTTCAATGAGCCAAGAAATACTGGCTTCGTGTGATAATCGTCTTTCCCGATTGAGCCGACTTTCAATTCATGAGATGAAAAAGAGGTTCAAAGGTGTTGGAACTGCTAAAGCAATTTCTCTTGTTGCAGCGTTTGAATTAGGACTTCGCACTCGCGATGAAGATGCAGCATTAGACACTCAAATAAAAAATTCAACCGACATCTACAATATGATGCGAGTCAAACTTCAACGTCTCGAATATGAAGAATTTTGGGTGCTATACCTATCTCGCAGTAATAGAGTTATATTTGAAGAATGTATGAGCAAAGGTGGGGTTTCGGGGACAGTAACAGACATTAGGCTAATCTTGAAACGTGCCATAGAGTTACTTGCTTCAGGGATTATTCTTGTTCATAATCACCCCTCGGGCAATCTACGCCCAAGTCCCGACGATGACCGCATTACAAACAAGGCAAAGGAGGCTGCCAAATTACTTGACATCAATGTTCTTGATCATCTGATCATCACACCCACCGATTATTTCTCATACAGTGACAACGGTCGGCTCTGATTCTTTATACAGAATTATAGTTTTACGCCTTAAATCACACTTTTGATATTACCATTTTCAAAAACTCTCCACGATTTTCACTCAGTCCGTGAGCGGTGCGTTCACAATTATACCATTTTACGTTGAAGATACCTACTGAATTAAATACAAAGGCAATGAGATTATCTTCGATAAAATGACGATATAGAGCCGTTGGTCCTTGCGACGTTGTTATCAATATTGTGCGACGTATATCCAATCCCGGCATCATAGCCCCTTCATCGGAATAACTATAAGCCACACCCTTTAATAAGACTTTGTCGAGAAATCCCTTGAAAATGGCCGGCATCATGCCCCACCATATCGGAAAGATTACTATCAACTCATCAGTATTTTGCAGCATCTCACCATACTTAGCCACAAGGGGGTCGGCAGTCTCACCCCTATTATACAACGCCAAATCATTCACCGTCATTGTGGGATTAAATCCATCGGCAACCAGATTTATCACTTGATATGGACGTTTCTCCTCACGCAACTTTTTCTCAACGCCATCTAATATCGCTCGATTAAAGCTCCCCTCCCACGGATGCGAAAAAACTATCGTCGTCATAATACAATACTTGAATTTTGGTTACAACATTATAACACATCATAACCAAAGATTGTTTGCCTTGTGGCAATTTATGTCTTTAATGACACTAATAACATAAAAGCTATTTCTCCCCTACTTCTTTAATTTCAAAAATTTTCTCTAATTTTTACTCGATAGCTCCAACCATTTGAAAAATTTCGTTATATTTGCAGTGGTTTCGACATTTAGTTATAGCGATAACTTTTTGAAACCGTTATATATAACGAAAGGTGTTATTGAAATTTTATCTTCTGTTACCAAACTTGGCGGTTTGTATTTCTCGTGAAGATGAGATTGGCAATAGCACCTGCATTGGTGGCTTATACTTTGCCGGGATTGGCAAAATATATAGCAAATCGGTGTGGGGCTATTGTTTTATCTACGAGAAAGGTACGCCAAGACCTGGTAGCAAGATAAAACGACAATGCATTCTCCACACCTTTTTTATGCCTAAATTTTAATTGTTTCAATGGGAGATGAGAAACACAAAAATCATTAATATGAAAAAAAGAATTAAAGTAGTCAATATCGCTGTAATATTAACGTTATCAATGGGATTTGTAAATTGTTCTGATTCAAACGATGAACCAGGAGCCTCCTCCGAACAAATTAATGATAATGCTATTGTACAATCCATAACTGAGTACAAATTATCAGGCACTATCAATAAGATTTATGAATTTGAATATGATGAAAACAACAAGGTGACAGGATGGATTGAATCGGATTATTGGGGTACAGAAAATTTTGTAATAAAAAAAGGGAAAAATACGATTTCAGTTGTTGAGATTCAAGCAGATGGAGACAGTATCAGCCATATAAATTACAGATATGATAATGGGTTCATCACAAAAACTCCATATAGGAGTATGACTTACGAAAACAATAAACTTGTCAAAGGTGAGTTCAGCTCTATAGCATGGAATGGTGACAATATTAACTCTGTAATAATAAGTGGGCGCAAACATGAGTATATGTATAACGAATTACTTAACAATGCAAGCATCAATTTCAATGCTTTTATTGAATACAATATGAGTAGCATGATTGATGATGAAGATGGTGAAGAATTTATAGCTTTCGGATTAGCATCTGGGACAAGAACCAAAAATCTAATTTCAGAAGTTGAAACCGGCTATTATTCTGAATCAGATAAATATTTAGGTCCTTGTAAAAATGTTTACACATACGAAACTGACTCGAATAATAGAATTGTAAAAATCACAGTTACTAAAGATTATAGCGAATACAATGGCAATGTGTATGTTTATAATTATGAGGTAACTTACAAATAATAAAATCTCGATTTTTATTTTAGTAATAACGGAACAAGAGAATAATCTATAATACATTCTCTTGTTCTTTATTTTAATCTAAAATTACAACTTTTCACTTATTATCTCGTTTATATTCATAGATAATAATTATATTTGCAAAAGTTTATAGTTATTTATGGAATTAATTGAAATAAATCTCGAACGAATTATTGCTTTATGTAAAAAGCATAAGGTTAATAAATTATTTGCGTTTGGGTCGGTTCTCACCGATAAATTTAACGACAATAGCGACATAGATTTTTTAGTCGATTTCAACTCTCAAGAAATTGAAGATCCTTTCGTTAATTTTTTTGATTTCAAATATTCTTTACAAGATATTTTAGACAGAGATGTTGATTTGGTTGACAAATCAGCTGTCAAAAACTCTTATTTCAGAAAAGAATTAGACCAAACTAAAAATCTAATATATGGATAACAAAATATATAAATATCTTGAAGATATAATAATCGCCATAGATGAGATTAATCTATTTATGGAAGAACGACCTAAACGATATGATACATTCTGCTCAGATCTATGTTTTCGCAGAGCTGTTGAACGAAATATTGAAATATTGGGCGAAGCAATGAATCGTATTCTTAAAGAATACCCCAATATCAACATCACAAATGCTCGAAAAATAGTTGATACGAGGAACTATATTATACATGGTTATGATAGTTTAGCTTTAGACATTCTTTGGAGTATTGTTATAAATCACTTACCCATATTACGGATCGAAGTCGAGAATCTCCTAAAACTCTAAATATCAACTGTGTGTTTTGAAATAACAGACGATATTATTAAGTGGATTGAGGAGCATCGTAATGATGACACAACTAAATTGAGATTGAGTTGTCGTAAAAAAGATGATGCCTCAGTATATGAATTTGCTATAATGCAAATTGAATGCAGAAAAAAGACTGCAAAAAAGTTGCATAGCACACTCCAATCATCTCATTTTGTGTTCCCCACTACCCTTTCGGCTGAGCAATGCACTTCAGATAACCTTGCCGAGTTTCACGCAACATTAATAAATGAGGGGGAAACAATTCTCGACATGACTGCCGGTCTTGGTATTGATGCTTTTCATCTTGCTCAAAAAGCGAAACGAATTACAGCAATCGATCTTAATGAAGATGTAGCACAAGCGTTATCAATAAATGCCAATGCTCTTGGCATAACGAATTTCACAGGCGTTAATGCCGACAGCATCGAATACCTTAAAAACTCTACCGAACATTTCGACACAATTTTTATCGACCCTGCTCGTCGTGGCGATGGAGGGAAACGATTATTTGCTCTTGCCGATTGTCAACCAAATGTAATGGAATTCCTCGATCTCATCAAGCAGCATTGCAACAAACTTATAGTAAAAGCATCACCCATGCTCGATGCGACACAAGTGTTGCGTGAGCTGCCTGAAACTACCAATTTATATGCCATAGGCACACGTCAAGAATGTAAAGAAATCGTTGCCGTAGTGGATTTCAAAAATCCCCAAGATTCCCCAACACTCCATTGCATTACAATGGATGATGAAACATTTGATTTTTCATTTACTCTTGACAATGAAATATCATCCACCAACAATTTTGGCGAGATCAAAGAGGGAATGTATCTTTACGAGCCATACCCTGCCATAATGAAACTACAACCGTTCAAATTAATTTCTCAACAATTTAATGCAATAAAACTGCATCAACACACACATCTATACGCATCAACCGAAGTAATTGCAGATTTCCCAGGTGATTGCCACAAAATTGAACGAATTTATCCTTTTTCTTCACGCACGATAAAGGAAGTTGTAAAAGATTATCCTCGAGCAAACGTAGCTGTGAGAAATTTTATCCTTTCTGCCGATGAACTTCGCAAACGATTAAAAATAAAAGACGATAACAAGTATCGTCTTTATGGTGTCTCAGTTGCAAATGGCGACCGTTTGTTGATTGTTACAACACGCATCTAAACTTTTTCAAACATTCGAGCCATCGCTCTTTTATCTTCTCGTTCTTTTATTGATTGACGTTTGTCATATTCTTTTTTACCTCGACAAAGTCCGATTACCAATTTCGCCAATCCTCGTTCATTTATAAACAACTTCAACGGCACAATAGTAAACCCGGCCTCTTTCCCGTCTTTTTCAAGACGACGAATTTCCTTGCGATTAAGCAATAATTTGCGATCACGTCGCTGTTCATGATTATTGTATGTTCCATAAAAATATTCGGCAATATACATATTTTTAACCCACACTTCACCATTCGTAACATAACAATAAGTATCGGTCAAACCGGCTTTTCCCAATCGTATAGACTTAATCTCAGTCCCCGTCAAGACAATACCGGCTGTAAATGTTTCTAATATATTATAGTCAAACGTGGCACGTTTGTTTTTAATACTTACATCTTTAGTATATTTTATTTTGCTCATTGTATAATAAAATCAAAGATCGCATTAATAATCATAGGCGGCAAAATAATCGATAGCGCTGCCATTATAACAAAGTTTTTTACGTTTTGCTCTTTAATAGCCAAATATCTTACACTTTTCCACAACACAATTGCCACATAAATCTTCAAATATGGCACCAAAGATAATTCTACAGGCACACAATTTTGGAATATAGTTATTAGTGCAATTATTGCTAATGAATATATAATTACCGTCGTGTATTTCTTCTCATTAGGCTCACCATCTACAAACGATGGCATTGTTATGGCAAACACTAACGTCGCAATAAAATATGTCAAAAAAAACTGTACAAATATCACAATAGCTTGCTGTAAAACCAAGACAAACTCCAAATCAAAATCATAAAACATTTGTATAAAAACAGAAATAGCCGCTACTCCAAATATAGGAAATAATCTCGTTTTAATAAGTTGCTTATGGTCTTCGCCGGCATGTGATATATCTTCCCATCCGTTTCCCGGTGATAATATCAACTGACATATATACTTTAAAAATTTCAACATACTTCACTCCATTTTGCCACAAAGATACAACAATTTCAATGTTTTTTATACATAACTTAATGTAATTTCTCCCAATTATATAAAAAAGAAGAAATTAAGACTATGGCATAAAGCTATAAACCAAAATAAACCATTATCTTTGCAATAAATAAAAATTTCGACAATGAAAACTACAATATTAGCACAATTATATAAACAAGTAGTGGGTAGCGAATCCACTGAAATAATCGAACTTCCGGCATCGGGCTCCAATCGCCGGTATTTCAGACTTTTGGGCAAAACATCTATCATTGGCGTTTTAGGCACTTGCCGGGAAGAAAACGAAGCATTTATTTATCTTGCCGACCATTTCAAAGAGAAAGAATTGCCTGTACCTAAAGTGCTTGCGGTATCAGATGATCATTCGGCATATATCCAAGAGGATCTTGGAGATGAAATGTTATTCAAAGCAATTGAGAAAGGTCGTTTAACCCGCTCATTCAGTAATGAGGAAAAAGAGTTGTTGATTAAAACTATCAGGATGCTACCCGACATACAATTTGCCGGTGCTGTAGGTCTTGATTTCAGCAAATGCTATCCTCTTGCCGAGTTTGACACCCGCACAATCATGTGGGATCTCAATTACTTTAAATATTGCTTCCTTAAAGCTACGGGATTGGAGTTTCAAGAAGATCTTCTTGAAGATGATTTTCAAGCGATGAGTGAAGTATTAATGCGTAGCCAATCAAGCACATTCATGTACCGTGACTTCCAATCACGCAACGTGATGCTTGTTGACAATGAGCCATGGTTCATTGATTTTCAAGGAGGTCGCAAAGGTCCGTTCTACTATGATGTAGCGTCATTCCTATGGCAGGCAAAAGCGAATATGCCCGACAGTCTTCGTAACGAACTCATCAATGAATACATTGACGCACTTCGTAAATATATGCCTGTAGATGAAACATATTTTTATGAACAATTGCGCCATTTTGTATTATTCCGAACTCTTCAAGTCTTAGGAGCATACGGTTTCCGTGGTTATTTCGAGAAAAAACCACATTTTATGCAAAGTGTGCCATACGCTGTAGCCAACCTTCGCACACTACTGCAAGAGCCATATCCCGAATACCCCTATTTGAGCAAAATACTTAAAGAATTGGTTGAAATGAAACAATTCAGCGATGATTTGCAAAAACACACTCTAACAGTTAAAGTTATGAGTTTTGCATATAAAAAAGGTATTCCTAATGACACTTCGGGAAATGGCGGTGGGTATGTATTTGATTGTCGCGCGGTAAATAATCCCGGAAAATATGAACGCTATAAACCTTTTACCGGGCTTGACCAACAAGTTATTCAATTCCTTGAAGATGATGGCGAAATTATAACTTTCCTTGAACACGCATACGAGCTTGTTGACTCCACCGTCAAACGTTATATTGAACGTGGATTTACCAATCTTATGGTATGTTTTGGTTGCACCGGCGGACAACATCGCTCGGTATATAGTGCACAACACATGGCTGAACATATCAACAAAAAATTCAATGTGAAAGTTGAGTTGGTGCATCGCGAACAAAACATAGAGCAAACATTCAACGCCAAGTTATAATACTCCCATCTATGAAAGCGATGATTTTTGCAGCCGGATTAGGCACTCGCCTGCGCCCGTTGACAAATGACCGACCAAAAGCTCTTGTTAAAGTGGGTGGCGTAGTGATGCTTGAACGTGTTATAAATCGACTAAAAGGTCATGGGATAGATGAAATCGTTATAAATATTCATCATTTTGGTGAAAAAATTATCGATTTTTTAAAAGAAAACAACAACTTTGGAATTAATATACACATAAGCGATGAACGAGATTTATTGCTTGATACAGGAGGGGGGATATTAAAAACCAAAGAATGGCTTGACGGCAATGAGCCAATTATAATTCACAACGCTGACATTCTTACCGATTTTGATTTACACAAAATGGTAAAACAACATATCGAAAATGATGCCGATGCAACCCTACTTGTAGCCGACCGCAAAACTGCTCGATACTTCTACATAGATGACACAAATAGACTTCGCGGGTGGACAAATATCTCAACCGGAGAAGTAAAACCGGCAAATTATATCGCAAATGATACCGATAAATTGCGCGCTTTTGGTGGAGTTCACATCGTTTCTCCAGCAATATTCAATGAGCTGAAAAGTTATAGCAACGAGCCAAAATTTTCAATTACACCATTTTATATTGACAAATGTAATGACTTGAAAATAATGGGATATACGCCAACAGAAGATTATAAATGGCACGATATTGGCAAAATTGAATCAATCGCAATAGCCGAAAAGGAATTTTGCGACAATATAAACATAAATACATAAATAATCGTCAAAATTTTGTTTTGCTTAATCAGCAAAACAAAATATCATGTACATTCAAAACCGAAGTGCAAAATTTGCGGTAAAAAAATAATAATATGAAAAACACCGCAGGTTTGCCAAACGGCTGGGGCGCGTAGCCCCAAAGAGTGAATTTGTAGAGAAACAAGCAATACAAAAAAGGGAGACTTCACAGTCTCCCATGGAATAATTAAATTTGTATTGCTTATGTATAAACAATTATCCCGAGAGCAAAGGTACGCAATTTACCTGGGACTACAAGAAAAAAAGACATATACTGCTATTGCTCGGCAGATTAATTGTTCTGTTTCAACAGTCAGTAGAGAGGTTAGGCGTAATAGTAATCGTCATGGACGATACTTGTTCCAAAATGCCGTTGAACTTACCATAGTTCGTAGAGAACGAAGTAGTTCCAACCGAAAGACGCCAAATCACATACTGAAAAGGGCTTTAAATTTGCTTATTGAAGAAGATTGGTCACCCAAGCAAATATCAGGTTATCTTAAGCGCGAGGGGATAAACATAAGCCATGAACGCATTTACCGAGAAATACGTGCTGATGAAACAGGACTGCTTAAGAAGCATTGCCGTCACAAGATGAAATACCGCAGACATAAATGGCATAAACGCAAATCATCGGGACGAACTCTTATCCCCAATCGCATATCCATTCACCAACGTCCGGTTGAGGCTGATGGAACCCGTTTCGGGGATTGGGAAATGGATTTGGTAATCGGAAAAGGTCTGAAAAGCGCAGTGTTAACTATGATAGAACGCAAAACAAATATGTTTTTGCAAACTAAACTAACTTCTAAAAAGCCTGACGTAGTTGCTAAAGCCGCTTGGAGATTATTGTTGCCATATAAAGCTAACGTCCTTACAATAACTACTGATAATGGCAGCGAGTTCATGAATCATCAGTGGCTAACCAAACACATTGGTGCTACAGTGTATTTTGCTGATCCTTTCTGCTCCGGACAAAAAGGTGCCGTTGAAAACGCAAACAAACTTTTCCGACAATACTTCCCTAAAGGAACCGATTTTAGACTAATTGAGCAGAGTCAGTTTGATGCTATTCAAGCTAAAATAAATCGACGACCTCGAGAAAAATTGATTTTTTCTTCTCCTATAATTGAATTCTTCAAACTTTTGAAATAATTTTGCACTTGCTTGTTGAATCTACAAAAACAAAATATCAAGATTAATATTTTGCCAAACAATATATTTTGTGTAACTTTGCAGTCGCAAAATCAATACAAAACCAATTTTTTAATTTTTATTTAAATGGCAACTAAAATCAGATTACAACGTCATGGTCGCAAAAACTATGCGTTTTATCCTATTGTTATCGCCGATAGCAGAGCACCACGAGATGGTAAATTTATTGAAAGGATAGGTACTTATAATCCTAACACTAATCCTGCTACAATAACATTGAACTTCGAACGGGCTTTGTATTGGGTAAACTGCGGTGCTCAACCCACCGACACAGTGCGCACTATCCTTTCTAACGAAGGTGTACTTTTGATGAAACACCTCCAAGGTGGTGTGAAAAAAGGTGCTTTTGATGAAGCTGAAGCTCAACGTCGTTTCGACGCTTGGAAAAGCAAAAAGACAGCTGCTACTGAAGCATTCAAATCTGACCTTGCAAGCAAAAAGGCAAGCGATGCTAAACAACGTTTTGAAGACGAGCAAGCTAAAAACAAAGCAAAAGCCGAAGCTGTTGCTAAGAAAAAAGCTGAACTCGCTGCGGCTGCAGCTCCTGCAGAAGAAACTCCTGCAGAAGAAGTCGTTGCTGAAAGCGCAGAATAATCGCTTGACAATCTCAAACTTGTTGAAAAATTTAGAACCTCGAAAACATTGTTTCCGAGGTTCTTTTTATTTGCATTAACATTTAATCTAATTTGAAAGAGAAAAAACTATCTTACAAATTTATCATTTCTTAGAAACCAAATAATTTTTAACTTGTTGGAACAAATCTGTTGCAAACACAAAATCATTTAATGCAACATTGTCACTACTATAAATCTGGTCCTTATCCCCTACCCATTCTTTATGACCTTTATTTAAGAATATTATGTTTTCACCAATACCCAATACCGAATTCATATCATGGGTATTAATAATTGTGGTCATATTATATTCATGAGTAATATCACTCAACAACTCATCAATAAGAATTGAGGTTTTGGGATCTAATCCCGAATTTGGCTCATCACAAAACAAATATTTAGGATTCATTGCTATTGCCCTTGCAATAGCAACACGTTTTTGCATACCACCCGATAATTCCGACGGATATTTCTTATCAGCTCCTTTTAGGTTCACTCGCTCTATACAAAATAAAGCTCTATCACGAATTTCTGATTGACTCATATCGGTAAACATTATCAAAGGAAACATCACATTACCAAGCACTGTTTCTGAGTCAAATAGTGCCGAACCCTGAAACAACATACCAATTTCCTTTCGCAAATCTTTCTTTTGTCCGGCATCCATTTTCAAGAGATCACGCCCATCATATAATATCTCACCAACCTCGGGAGTGACAAGTCCAACAATAGATTTCATCAACACTGTTTTTCCCGACCCGCTTTGACCTATTATAAGATTGGTTTTACCTTCATAAAAAACAGCGTCAACATTATGAAGTATCGTTTTATCGTCAAACGACTTGTTTATGCTTTTAACCTCAATCATTGCAATAATAATTTTGTGAGAAGTACATCGAAAAGAAGAATCAAAATGCTACTTGTAACTACTGCATTTGTACTTGACTTACCAACATCAAGCGCACCTCCTTTTACATAATATCCAAAAAACGATGCTACCGATGAAATTATAAATGAAAAGAATAATGACTTTATCAACCCATACCAAACATACCACTCGTTAAATAATGTTTGAATACCATATATATAACGAGATACCGGAATCATATCGGTCAATAATGCAATTAAATAACCTCCTATTAATGATGTCCCCATACAAAATACAACTAATACCGGCATAAACAGCAAAAACGCCGTGATTTTAGGAAGCACCAAAAAATTACACGAATTAACACCCATAATTTCAAGTGCATCAATTTGCTCTGTCACTCTCATCGTTCCAATCTCAGACGCAATATTTGACCCAACTTTTCCGGCAAGAATGAGGCACAATATCGATGATGAGAATTCCAAAAGAATAATCTCACGAGTTGCAAGCCCCACAGAATAACTCGGAATGAGTGGCGACATGATGTTGAGTTGCATTTGAATTGTAATCACCGCACCGATAAACAATGAAATTATAAGCACCAATGGAATTGAATCAACTCCAAGTTTAGATATCTCAAAAATAGTGCGACGCAAAAACACATGCCATCTATCGGGCAATGCAAAAACTCGTTTTATAAAAAGGCAATATTTGCCAAACGTAGCTAATGAATCGGTTAATAACATTATTATTAATTTTAAATTGCAAATTTAATGATTTTTCGGCATAAAGCCCACTTACTAAACGAATGTTTCACACATTTGGCTAATAAATGAGCATTTTTAGCTACAAAGATTCGTAGGTATAATGATTTTTTAGTAATTTCGTAGCTAAATAGATAGTTGCAGCCTCAAATATATTTATGGAAGAACAAAAAAATGAGCGCATGGTGCTTCGCACCGAAAATCTCGTAAAAAAATATCGTCAACGCACGGTAGTAAATCATGTGTCAATAGATGTGACACAAGGTGAGATTGTTGGTCTTCTTGGTCCCAATGGAGCCGGAAAGACAACAACCTTTTATATGACTGTAGGACTTGTCACCCCAAATGAAGGTGAAATATATCTAAATGACTTGAATATTACCAAATTCCCGGTATATAAACGAGCTCAAAACGGTATTGGTTACCTTGCTCAAGAGCCTTCTGTTTTCCGCAAAATGACAGTAGAGGACAATATCAGGTCGGTTCTTGAATTGACAAACACTACAAAGGAATATCAACGAGAAAAATTAGAAAGTCTCATTTCTGAATTCAGCCTTGAAAAGGTAAGAAAAAATCTCGGAGACCGTCTTTCGGGTGGTGAACGACGTCGCACTGAAATAGCCCGTTGCCTCGCCATAAGTCCCAAATTCATCATGCTTGACGAACCATTTGCAGGTGTCGATCCCATTGCTGTTGAAGAAATACAATCGGTTGTATATAAACTTAAGGAAAAAAACATAGGCATACTGATTACCGACCACAATGCACCCGAAACATTAAGCATTACCGACCGTGCTTATCTTTTATTTGAAGGTAAAATACTATTTCAAGGTACATCTGAGGAATTAGCAGAAAATCCGGTAGTAAAAGAAAAATATCTTGGTCGCAACTTTGTGTTTCACCGCAAGAAATTTGAATAATATCATAATCATATTTTTCTATATTCTACGATTATGATCTATCCCGATAGCTTTGAAACAAAGATAGGATTTACCACGGTGCGTGATATGGTAGCAAATCACTGCTCATCAGCTCTCGGCAAAGAATGCTGCCGAAAAATGGTGTTTTCAACCGATTTTGACACAGTGAAACGCCTACTCACTTCAACAATCGAAATGAAAACCATCATCGTAAGCGAAGAAACTCTACCTTTAGAGAATATCCACGATGTAAACGGATTATTGAAAAATTTGCGAGTACCGGGAACTTTTATCTCTGCTCCCGATTTGTTTAGCATTCGCCAATCGCTTGCTACAATAGCCGGCATAGCCACATTTTTTGCTCATCATCGCAATGAAAACGGAGTCAGTTCCTACCCAACCCTCGACCAACTATCGCTAACACTAATTGCATTCCCTCATATTGTTTCAACAATAGACCGCATAGTAGATCGTTTCGGGAATGTGAAAGATAATGCATCGCCCGAGTTGGCAGAAATTCGCCGAGCGCTATCGGCTATGACCGGCACAATCAATGCGGCTATGCGTCGTGTTATTTCTCGAGCGACAAAAGAGGGGTACCTCGAAGGAGACACTACCCCATCGATGCGCGACGGACGATTGGTTATTCCTGTGCCTCCCATGTATAAACGCAAAATAAATGGCATTGTGCATGACGAATCGGCATCAGGTAAAACTGTGTTTATCGAACCCGCCGAAATCGTTGAAGCCAACAATCGTGTGCGAGAACTACAAATGGATGAACGACGCGAGATTACCCGTATTTTGACATCGGTAGCCGACGAGATGCGTCCACATATTGATGAAATGCTTGTAAGCTATGGAGTCCTTGGCGAATTTGACTTCATTCATGCCAAAGCGTTATTTGCGCAAGAGATTGGAGGCGAATTGCCATCATTGAGCGACAACCCCGAAATAGAATGGTATCACGCTTGCCACCCTGTGTTATTACAATCACTCGCACGTCAAGGAAAAGAAATTGTGCCACTCGATATTACACTCACGCCCGAAAATCGATTGTTAATCATCTCGGGCCCAAATGCCGGAGGGAAATCGGTGTGCCTTAAAACTGTAGGAATAGTGCAATATATGACTCAATGCGGTTTATTGCCTCCACTATATGAAAATTCTCACATCGGTTTTTTCGATGACATATTTATAGATATAGGCGACGACCAATCGCTCGAAGATGATTTGAGCACCTATAGTTCTCACCTCAAAAACATGAAACATTTTGTGGCAAGAGGACGCAAATCGACATTGGTATTGATTGATGAATTTGGAGGAGGCACCGAACCCCAAATAGGAGGAGCAATAGCACAAGCGATTCTAAAAGTATTTAACGACAAAGAAATGTGGGGAGTAATTACAACCCATTACCAAAACCTCAAACATTTTGCCGAAGACACTCCGGGGCTCATTAATGGCTCAATGCTATATGACAGGCATCTGATGCAACCCCAGTTCAAATTGTCGATAGGCAATCCCGGAAGTTCGTTTGCCGTAGAAATTGCGAAAAAGATTGGGTTGCCAAGCGAGATTATCGCTAATGCCGAGGAGATTGTGGGAAGCGATTACATCAATCTCGATAAATATCTGCTCGACATAACTCGCGACAAACGCTATTGGGAAAACAAGCGTACCGCAATTCGTCAAAAAGAGAAAAAACTCGAACATCTTCTCGAACAATACGAAAACGATGCGACACAACTTCGTGAGAAACGTCGTGAAATCATAAGTGAAGCTCGCGATGAGGCTCGTCGCATTCTTGATAGCAGTAACGCATCAATAGAGCGCACAATACATGAGATAAAGCAAGCTCAAGCCGAAAAAGAGCGCACACTTGAGGCTCGCCGCCGTCTCCAAGAGGAGAAAAAGCAATTAGCTAAAGAGAGAAGTGACAATAATGAGCATCATCTGCTCAAAAAAGCCCCCAAAAGTAAAAACAAACATAATAATCAAGCGCCTAAAAAAGATGCAGAACCTATATCAATAGGTGATAACGTGAAAATGGACGGTCAATCAATTGTGGGCACAGTAATGGAAATCAATGGCAAGAATGCTCTTGTGGCATTTGGCATGCTAAAAACATCAGTAAAACTCGACCGATTGAAACGCACCATTGCTCAAGCTCAATCGGGAGCAAAAAAAGCATCGTTTGTGAGTGCGTCAACTACCGACAAACTGCGCGAGCGTCAACTGAATTTCAAACAAGAAATTGATGTGAGAGGCATGCGTGTAGATGAAGCCGTGCAAGCTATCACATACTTCATCGATGACGCCATTCAATTTAATGCCAAGCAAGTGAGAATACTTCATGGCACAGGCACCGGGGCTTTACGTCAATATTTGCGCCAATATCTCGACTCGGTAAACGGTGTAAAATCCTACCGCGACGAGCATGTGCAACTCGGTGGCGCAGGTATTACAGTTGTCACTTTAGAATAACGAGGCTATTTGATAAATTAAAAATCCTGCCAACCATGCCACTGCCGTGTTATACAACACAGCAAATGCTCCATATTTCCAATTCCCCGATTCTTTAATTATCGCAGTAACCGATGCGATACATGGGCAATATAACAATATAAACACCATAAAACTCAACGCCGATGCTGGTGTGAAATCGGGTTCTCCTGTAATTGGCGAAGGTGCTGTAATGCGAGCCGATAAAGTCGCATCTGTCATTTCATTGTCACCATAATCGGCATATAATACCCCCATGGTTGAAACAACAATTTCTTTGGCCGGCAATCCGGCAATCGCCGCCACCGATGCCCGCCAATGAAATCCGAGAGGCTCTAAAACAGGATTAATAGCCTTTCCTATCATTTCGAGATATGAATCGGTTGCCGGATTTATTGTTGCTTCATCATGAATCATCTCCATATTATGTTGTGACATTTCATTGCGCATAGGAAAATAGTTCAACGCCCACACTATAATACTTGCAAAAAGAATAATCCCACCCATTTTTTTGAGATATTGCTGACCTTTGCTCCAAGTATGGCTAAGCGACATTTTAAGCGAAGGCATGCGATAGGGAGGCAACTCCATTACAAAAGGGGTTTCATCGACCTTAAAATAAAATCTACGCAACAGTTTTGCCGTTATCATTGCAATTAATATCCCCAACAAATACATTGAGAAGAACGCAACAGCCGCATATTCACGAAAAAATGTTGACACAAGCAACACATATATTGGCAATCGCGCCGAACACGACATAAACGGATTTATTAATATCGTTATCAATCGGCTACTACGGCTTTCAATCGACCTTGAAGCGATAATAGCCGGCACATTGCAACCAAAACCCATCACTAATGGAATAAACGATTTACCATGCAGCCCTATGCGATGCATAAGTTTATCCATAATAAATGCGGCTCGTGCCATATATCCCGAATCTTCCATAAAGGAGATGCAGAAAAAAAGTATCAAAATGTTGGGTAAAAAAACAATCACACCACCAACTCCACCTATCACACCATCGACAATCAAGTCTTTCAATGGCCCAACAGGTAAAATGTCGTCAACAACCGACGAAAGCCAATTAACCCCACAATCAATCCACTGCATCGGGTAAGCGCCTACTTCAAACGTTGCCCAAAAGATAGCAAACATTATAAGCAAGAAAATAGGGAAACCAAATAAACGATTGGTTACAAAAGCATCGATTATGCGAGTGTTGCGTGTGACATCTTTCTCGTTTTCAGTCATAGTCTCTGCCAAGGCACCTGCAATAAAACCATATTTTTGATTGGCGATTAACGATGTCACATCTTCCCCCCTCAATAATTCTATGCGTTTTAATTCACGATCACGCAATGCAATAAGCCTATTATATTCGGGCGATACTTTAAGCATAGTATCAACCTCTCCATCACATTCAAGTAACTTAATTGCAAGATATCGAGGTGAAAAATGTTGACCTACATGACGGTCTTTCTTTAGCTCATCTTTAAGCGACTTTACACTTGCCTCAATATCCTCTCCAAGATTGACATGAATGTGACGCACTGTTGCCTCCCTGCCTTCATAAACCGCAATAACGGTATCAAACAATCGATTAATACCATTCCCCGAAGTGGAAACAGTTGGCACTACCGGCACTCCAATCATATTGCCAAGCATTGAATAATCAAGTTCGCACCCCGAGCGTTTAAGCTCGTCATACATGTTCAATGCGATTACCATGCTTCGGTCCATGTCGATCAACTCGGTAGTGAGATATAGATTGCGCTCAAGATTTGAGGCATCAACAACATTTATAATCACATCGGGAATTTCATCTTTGAGGTAACGACGCACATAAAGTTCCTCGGGAGTATATGCCGAGAGTGAGTATGTGCCCGGAAGATCAACTATATTGAATTTATATCCTCCATATTCAAATTTTCCCTTTTTTGCATCAACCGTAACTCCACTATAATTCCCCACATGCTCATGAGTGCCGGCGGCAATATTAAACAACGAAGTTTTGCCACAATTTGGATTGCCTATAAGTGCCACATTAATAGTGTGACGCAACCCGCGATACTCAGCCGAATATTCGTCGGTTTCATCAATAACATCAAGGTGTGCCATGTCGGCAACTTTATCGGCATCCGAGACAGGAATAACTTCAACAAGATTAGCCTCGCTCAATCGAAGCGACACTTCATATCCCATAAGCGTATATTTCACCGGGTCGTTTAAGGGCGCACTCATAAGAGCGGTGATTTTGCGACCTTTCACAAACCCCATCTCTATCACACGCTTACGAAAAGCTCCGTGACCAAGAATTTTTACTATTATGCCCGATTCTCCCGGCTTTAATCCCGACAATCTCATTAAACTTGATTTTTGAGAGTGCAAATATCCGAAAAAAAACGCTAACTAAGAAGAATTTCACATTATTTATTTAGAATCAATCCAATTAAACGTTTCTTTAATTCAACAATCTCTAAATATTACATAAATTTAAAACTTTTGTCGTTCTGTCCTCACCGCCACCGAGAGTTTTTTTGACAGAAGGACATAATGAACATAACGGCTAATGCATTGTGAATTATTAATTGTGCATTGTTCTATCCCCCTCCGGCTCTGCGAGCCTCGTCCCCCTTTCATTCAAAAAGGGGACAGTTTAGGTGCTAAACACCTTGATTTTCGGTATATAATTTTTGGTATATAATTTTTGGTATATAATTTTTAATACTTAAAATATGTCAAAATCTCTCTCTTAATAAGAGAGAATCGCTTCACAAAAGTAATTAAAAATCAAACGTTTACAAAATATAACTCATAAAAAATAGCAACAATATAAATAATTTCGTTGCAAGTCGTTGTATTCTGTCATGACTTACGAAGTTGGTTTTCAGTCATTTAAGGTAATTGCATCTCTCTCTTATTAAAAACGGAGATGTTATTTTATTACTAATAATTTGATAATCAACAACAAACCAATAATATAATTTATTCTATAATGAAAAATTTAATCTTTCTATCAAAGGCTTTTGTCACTATCGTGGCAATGCTTTCCATTGGGCTTTCAGCTTCCGCTCACGACTTTGAAGCCGATGGCATTTATTACAACTTCTCTAACTCGTCTAATAATACTGTGAAGGTGACATATAGAGGAGATTCTTACGATGATTATTCTAACGAATACTACGGTGCGGTTTCGATCCCTAATTCGGTGACACATAATGGTATTACTTATTCGGTTACTGAAATTGGGAACTTGGCGTTCTATGGTTGCTATGGGCTAACTGAGGCAACTATACCTAATTCGGTAACTACAATTGGGAACAACGCATTCATGGAATGCACTGGGATGACTGTGATCAATATCTCTAATTCGGTGACATCAATTGGTAACTATGCGTTCTATAATTGTTCAGGATTAACCGAGGTAACTATACCTAATTCGGTGACTAAAATTGGCGATGGGGCGTTCCAGTATTGCTACAAGCTGACTGAGGTAACTATTGGCAATTCGATTACATATATTGGAAGGTATGCGTTCGCTTATTGCTATTTAGACTCTGTCACATCTTATTGTGAAACTCCGCCAATATGTGACTATTGCGCTTTCGGGGGAAGCTTTTCAGCTCTATTAAATGTGCCGGAAGGAACAAAAGATGCATACGTTAATGCTTATGAATGGCGTAATTTTACCAATATTACTGAAATAGCAGGGGTAGAAGGCATTGAAATAGATAAAAAAGCCATCGAGGTGGTACGCTATGATATTTACGGTCGATTGCTCTCGGAACCAACTAAAGGCTTAAATATTGTGAAGTATAGCGACGGAACCACAAAGAAATTTATAATTAAAAATTAAATGTTAATAATTAAGGTCGTACGATATTTTTTCAACAAAAAAACAAAAGGCATAAAAGATACTAATTTTATGTAATTATGTACTTTTATATAACAGGGCTATCGCAATGAGCAGCGGTAGCCTTTTTATACCTTTTTTTGTGTCATTTCATGGTTAAATTTTGAGATTAGTTTTTATTTTATGTGGTTTTGCATTACCTTTGCATTTTAATAATATGTTGCAAAATATTTTAGATTTCAGAATAAAAACATTTTTATAAAATGCCAAGTATATCACAACGCGGGCAGATAATGCCGGCATCACCCATTCGCAAACTCGTGCCATTGTCAAATGCGGCAAAAGCTCGAGGAGTGAAAGTTTATCACTTGAACATCGGTCAGCCCGACTTACCCTCTCCCCAAGAAGGATTGGAGGCTTTGAAACATATCGACCGCACTACGCTTGAATACAGCCCATCGGAGGGACTGCTTTCTTTGCGTCAAAAATTGGCGGCATATTATAAGCGATTCAACATTGATGTCGATGTTGACGATATTATCGTCACAACCGGTGGTAGCGAGGCTGTGTTGTTTGCATTTATGGCATGTCTTGATCCCGGAGACGAAATTATAGTTCCCGAACCGGCCTATGCCAACTATATGGCATTTGCAATTTCGGCAGGTGCAAAAATCGTTACCGTTCCTTCAAGTATAGATGAAGGGTTTGCATTGCCCCCGGTAGAGAAATTTGAAGCATTGATAACTCCTCGCACCAAGGGTATTTTGATATGCAATCCCAACAATCCCACCGGCTATCTATATACTCAAAAGGAGATGAACCAAATTCGCGATATTGTAAAGAAATATGACCTTTTCTTGTTCTCTGATGAGGTTTATCGTGAATTTTGCTATACAGGTGCTCCATATATCTCAGCATTTCATCTTCCCGGAATCGAGGAACAGGTCGTGCTTATCGATTCAGTATCAAAACGTTATAGCGAATGTGGCATTCGCATAGGTGCAATCATCACAAAGCACAAAGAGCTTAAGAAAAATGTGATGAAATTTTGCCAAGCCCGATTAAGTCCACCCCTATTGGGACAAATCGTGGCAGAAGCTTCAATCGATGCAAGTGCCGACTATATGTTGATGACATATAACGAATATGTAGAGCGCCGTAAATATCTTATCGACGGTTTGAATAAAATACCGGGGTGCTACTCCCCTATTCCTATGGGAGCATTCTACACAGTGGTATCACTTCCTGTCGATGACGCCGACAAGTTTTGCGAATGGTGCCTTCGTGACTTTGAATATGAAAGACAAACCGTGTTTATGGCTCCGGCATCGGGATTCTACACAACCGAAGGAGTGGGACGCAATGAAGTGCGAATGGCATACGTTCTCAAGAAAGAGAATCTCGCCAAAGCCCTTAAAGTACTTGCCGAAGCATTAAAAGCATATCCGGGAAAGACAAACTAATCGATGAATTTTTCTTTATTTATCGCCCAACGACTTCAACTCAAGGGAACTAAACGAGACACATCGTCATCGAGTACAATAATCGCCGTCACAGGTGTGGCAATAGCCATAGTTGTGATGGTGATAACTTTAACCGTGGTATCGGGATTCAAGAAACAAATCCAAGAAAAAGTAATGGGTTTTAACGCCCAGATAACAATCAATCCCGCAATAGACTATTCCACCGGAATCACCGACCAAAGCATAACATTAGACAAAACACTTTATGATATAATAGAACCTGTCATCAATCCCGACAGTTCAAATGCCATTATTTCCATTGGCGTAACACAGCCTGGGATGTTAAAAAACGATAAAAATTTTGTTGGTGCAATATTTAAAGGGATAAATAACAACCATGACAACAGTTTTATTGAACAGAATATTATATCAGGCGCAATACCCGACTACAATAATGATTCTTGTAAAAATAAAATCATTATATCCACACTGACAGCCAACGCGCTCAATCTTGAAATAGGCGACAATATCAACACCTATTTTTTCACGCATGGAAATATAAAACCTCGAAAATTTGAGATAGCTGGCATATACAACAGCGGTTTCGGTGAATATGACAAAGTCACAGCCTATGCTTCAACAACTACATTGCAAAGATTATCACTGCTCGACTCTTTATCGGGAAATTCCATCGATATATCGGGCCTTGACAATAAAGGAATCATCACCAAGTCAAAGCTACTGCAATCGGCAATAAACCAAGCGGTTTACACACAAAAACTAAACAAATTGTATAATATCGACAACGTTATGCACACAGGCGCAATATACCTTAATTGGCTTGACCTACTTGACACAAATGTCGTTGTAATATTAATACTGATGTCGTGCGTTGCCGGTTTCACACTCGTTTCATGCCTTTTCATTTTAATACTCGAGCGTGTAAAAACAATTGGGCTGCTTAAATCTATAGGAGCGACAAACTCCCAAATTCGCAACATTTTCATATATATGACACAGCGGTTAGTGTTGCGTGGCATGGCTATTGGTAATTTATTGTCTATATCTTTTGTCATAATTCAAAACAGATTCCATATTATACCTCTCGACCCTGAAGCATATTACCTTAGCTATGTTCCCATCGACATAAATTGGTGGCACATTGCCATTTTAAATATAGTAGTAATAATTGTTTCAATACTCATTTTAATCCTACCATCTCATTTGGTATCGACAATCAGTCCCTCGCAAACTATGAGATATGAATAATATTGCCACACATTGACCTTTTTTGGCACATTATTTGTTATAATGGTGATATAATCACAAATGACTTTATTCCAATAGCATTTTTTGATTACCTTTGCATTAAAAATACAAAATCAACATATTAATGACAATATCTACTAATATAACCCAATTAATAATAGAAGGAATACAAGAACGAAAAGGTAGAGGTATTTCTATTGTCGATCTCAGCAATATTGAATCGGCGGCAACACAGCAATTTATTATATGCGAGGGGTCCTCAACAATGCAAGTGAGCGCTATCGCCGATAGCATTAGAGAATACCTCCTTGAGAATGCCGGCATTAAACCTTATAACTATGACGGCTACCAAAACTCACAATGGATTGTAATTGATTATGGAGAAACCATTGTTCATGTATTTTTGCCCGAAACTCGCACGCTTTACAATCTTGAGGAATTGTGGAGTGATGCCAAAATAACAGAGATTCCCGACTTAGATTAAAATAAATATTATTCACAACCAATAATATGGCAAATTTTAAACCGACAAACAGCCCGAATAAAAAACCATTAATCAAATTTAACATCTTTTGGATGTATGCATTAATAATACTTTTTTTGTTTGGCATGTATTTCCTTAATCAAGGGAACACGATGGATAAAGAAATTTCCCTACAAGAATTCAAGGAATATATAACAAAAGATCATGGCATCAAAGAAATTATAATTAAAGGCGATGACAGGATTGTTATTGGAATATTAAACGACTCATTAGCAACAAAAATATTTCCGGAACAATATAAACAGGCAAATACGCAAGGAACAACAGCACGTGTTCATACCAATTGCGACCAAGTATCAATGCTCAACGAAATCAACGAGTGGGAGAAAAGCGGTATTGATGTTCCAAAATATGATGTCGAACAAGAAAGTGGCATAAGTCAATTTCTATGGTCGGTAGGTCCAATTATTCTACTCATTGCCCTTTGGATATTCATGATGCGTCGCATGGGTGGTGGCGGTAGCGGAAGTGCGGGGATTTTCAATGTAGGAAAATCTAAAGCCCAAATTTTTGACAAAGACAGCAATGTAAAAGTAAATTTCAATGACGTTGCTGGACTTGCCGAAGCAAAAACAGAAATTGAAGAAATCGTTGAATTTCTTAAAAACCCCAATAGATATACCGAACTCGGTGGTAAAATACCCAAAGGAGCCTTACTTGTGGGACCTCCGGGAACCGGAAAAACTTTATTGGCAAAAGCCGTGGCAGGAGAAGCCAATGTGCCATTCTTCTATATGTCGGGATCGGATTTTACCGAAATGTTTGTAGGTGTTGGGGCATCACGCGTTCGCGACCTATTTCGTCAAGCAAAAGAAAAATCGCCATGTATCGTCTTTATTGACGAGATTGATACCGTGGGACGTGCTCGAGGGAAAAACCCAAGCATGGGAGCCAATGACGAACGTGAAAACACATTAAATCAACTACTTACCGAAATGGACGGATTCGGCACAAATAGTGGTGTCATAATACTTGCCGCAACAAATCGTGCCGACATCCTAGACAAAGCCTTACTTCGCGCTGGACGTTTTGACCGACAAATCTATGTAGAACTACCCGACCTCAATGACCGTGTAGCTATATTTAATGTGCATTTGCGTAAAATTAAAATAGACGAAAGTGTTGATGTTGATTTACTTGCACGACAAACTCCGGGATTTTCAGGTGCCGATATTGCAAATGTATGTAACGAAGCAGCTCTTATTGCAGCTCGTCACAATAAATCAGTCGTTGAGCGTCAAGATTTTATTGATGCGGTAGATCGTATAATCGGTGGATTGGAAAAACGCAACAAAATAACAACCGATGAAGAAAAACGAGCTATTGCCGTTCACGAGGCAGGGCACGCTACCGTGTCATGGCATTTGAAATATGCCAATCCCCTGATTAAAGTTACCATTGTTCCAAGAGGTAAAGCTCTTGGTGCCGCATGGTATCTTCCCGAAGAACGTCAGATTACTCCTACGCAAGCTATTCTTGATGATATCTGCTCGTTACTTGCAGGACGTGCCGCAGAAGAGTTATTCTTAGGACACATCTCAACGGGTGCGGCAAATGACCTTGAACGAGTGACAAAACAAGCATACGCAATGGTTGTATATTATGGCATGAGTGACAAACTTCCTAACATCAGTTATTATGACTCTACAGGGCAAGAATACGGATTTTCAAAGCCATTCAGTGACCAACGAGCAAAAATGATTGATGATGAGGTGTCACGCATAATAAATGAACAATATAATCGAGCAAAAGAATTACTAACAAATTATGCCGACGGGCATAAACAGCTTGCTGATATTCTCATTACTCGTGAGGTTATATTTACTGAAGATGTAGAAAATATTTTTGGGAAACGACAATGGACATCACGCACCGATGAGATACTTAAAGCAAAATCGGCAGAGGCTGCAAATGCCGAAGCAGAAGAAATAGCCGAGAATGAGAAAATAGCTCAAGAGCGTGCGACTAAAGCAGAAGATTCTGAAATTAGTCCAAACGAAGATAAATCATTCCCCGCAAATATGCCTCCATTACCCCAAAAGTAGTTTTTATTATCAATAAATACCAAAAGCTATGCATATAAGATATGTAGCATAGCTTTTGGTTTTTGTCATACGTCTCTAAATTTGTATATTTGTATTAAATATAAAATAGAATAAAATGAATAGAATCGTTGCATTTTTTATTGTACTTATATCATCAATTATATACCATAGTCCTATATCGGCAAAAACAAATATTGATTCTATTCGAGCCAACAAAGAAGTGATTCAAGGAACATTTTATGTTGCACCTGCCCCCGTGCCGTATGAAATTCCGAAATCACCAACTGAATACCCCGACTCTTTAGGCTTTATATCCAAATTTCCTGAATGGTCAAGGAAATATCTTAACTCACTTATGCGAGGAAATATCGACCGCACCCATGAAAAAGCTCTTGACGTAGGTTTTGCCATCACACCATCATATACCCGAGAAGGAGGGTTTGGCATAGGCGGAGCAATGACCGGTCTATATCGAGTTAACCGCAAAGATTCAACGATGCAACCTTCGGATATTTTTGCATCTATAAATGTATCATATAAAGGCTTTTATGTATTAACACTCAAAGGCAATAATCTATTCAATGACCATCGCTCAAGATTATCATATAAAACTGAATTATATCAAAAACGATTGAATTTTTGGGGAATTACATCGGAAGAAACAGCAAAAAATCGCCAATCGCAGTATGACCGACGACAAATAGATGTTCAAGCCGAATATATTTATAAAGTCAATCGCAATGTTTATGCCGGAGCTATGCTTCGTTCCAACTATACCGATGCAAAAAGAATCCTTAACCCGGAATATTTATTAGGCGACAGACCTCAATATTATGTTACCGGAATGGGGGTATCTCTCGAATATGACTCTCGTAATAACCTTCTAACCCCCACTAAAGGATTACATATAGCATATAAACCTATGATATATCCAAAGGGGTTGGGCAATGCCCCAAAAACATTTTTCAGCCACACATTTATTGCAAATGGCTATTTTCACATGTGGAATGGTGCGATAATGGCAGTTGATTTATACACAAAACTAAATAGTGTAAACACACCATGGACCATGCGAGAAATGCTTGCATCAGACGGAATACGAATGCGCGGATATTATATGGGCTCTACCATTGATAATAATCAAGTCGTTGCTCAAATTGAATATCGCCAACATTTATGGAAACGATTAGGGATGACTGCGTGGGTTGGTAACGCAACATTATTTGCCGATTTTGACGAATTTAAAGACCAAAATATAAAACCTGAATGGCTATACAACTTTGGTGTTGGCATAAGATATGAGTTTAAACACAATGTTAATGCTCGTATCGACTGGGGATTTGGAGAAGGAACCAACGGAATAGTATTTGCTATTGGCGAGGCATTTTAAACATAACTCAGTTGTTATTACTTTTAAAATTGCCACATCTACAAGATTTTTGTACCTTTGTAAAATAAAAGTTGGCACAGACGTTTCGTCGCTCACCCACAATAATGAGGGGTGTGAGGAAAGTCCGGGCAACATAGAGCACCATATTTCTTAACGAGAAGCTATCGGTAACGGTAGAGAAGTGTGACAGAAAATAACCGCCTCCTCCCCCTCCGGAGGTAAGGGTGAAAAGGTGGAGTAAGAGCCCACCGGACGCAATAGCGATATTGCGTGCCGCACACCTTATGGGTTGCAAGCTCAAGTATACCGGCATTTAAGGATTGCTCGTCCATTGTCGGGGGGTAGAGTGCTGAAACACAAGTTTCAAGCGATGTGGCAACATATCGTTCAGATAAATGACGAAACATTGTGACAACTCATATTGATAGTATCACAATGACATAACCCGGCTTATAGTCTGTACCAACTTTTTTAATTAAAAAAACACTGACAAAACTATTTTGAGAGCAATTGCAGGTATTATTTATCTATTATTCAATAATAACTCTTTGCGTAAAACAATTATCACAATTATTGTAGCAATAACACTCACGACAACCATCATCCAGTCAATAGCCGACACTGTTATACCAACTTTATTTATATCGGTAGTCATTATACCTCTATTAACAAACCACATCGATATAACCACAAGTGTATTATTCAACGCATGTGCGAATATTGGAAGCCATATTGAGCCACTCCATAGGACTAAATAACCAAAGAATGCACCAATTAGAATACGAGGAATAAAACCATAAAATTGGAAATGTAATGCACTAAAAATAATAGCAGTTATCCAAATTGCACAATGAGGATTCATTGGACGAGTACGAAGAATATTTTGAAGCGCACCTCTAAAAAATAATTCTTCTCCTAATCCCGTAAGAACACCAACAATAAGAATTGAAAGGATGAGGCCGCCAAATGTTGGTTCCCCAAGAAGTATGTTAATTTGCCTTCGGCTAGATTCTTCTAATGCTTTTAATGAGCTTTCCAAGCCACTTAAAGATTCGGGCAACACTACAGACTCATTATAATAAATAATATAATTCATAGCCGGAATGCTAAGAACTATTATTAAGATTGTCAAGATGACACTTTTTAATGTTGGAGTTTTTCGTAATTGCAAAAAATCAGCAGGTAATTTCGTAATGAAAAGCGCTATAATTATAGCAGGAGAAATAAAAAACAAGAGATTTTGAATTACTGTTGAAATGCGTAGCGTTGTTGAACTTTCGCCCCAAATAAATGCAATAATTTGCGCAAGGAATCCACTAATAAACATTCCAATTATAGTAAGGCAACAGAATATCCCTATTCTTGATTTAAAATTTAAGATAAGTTTATTGTTATCAATCATAATTATTCCATTTAATTAAAAATTCAGATAAAATTCAGTGGTTAAATTAACATATTCTTGACTAAAACTATTATTAATGTTTCTAATTGAAAGAGATGCATATTCAGTCGCACATTTTATTTTGCTAAATTCCCATAAAATACGAGTTATTTTTCCACCTTCCTTTGAGTAAACATTAGTTAGACGAGAAATAAACATTTGTTCTAATTCTGAATAGAAAATAATGTCATCTTTACGTTCAATGGGTGATATAATTGATAACTTACCATCATCGGTTAATAGTCGTTTAGATAACTTTATTAGTTGCTCATATCCAAGAGAATTATTATGTCGTGCAATTGCCCGAGATTGAAAGGTGGAGATTGGACCATTATTAAAGAATGGAGGATTGCTCACTATATGGTCAAATTTATTAATATTATGAGATATAGATGCCCATTTGATAAAATCAGAATTAATTATTGAAATCCGATTGCTCCATGGGGAATCATTTATATTTTCAATAGATTGTTTTGCCGCACATTTGTCAATTTCTATGCCTGTAATTGACGCACTACTTCGCTGAGCAATCATCAAAGATATAAGACCGCTACCCGACCCAACATCAAGGATATTATGCGATTGCTCAATATTCGTCCACGCTCCGAGTAAGACACCATCTGTGCCAATTTTCATCGCACATTCACTATCATTGATGCCGAATTGCTTAAATCTGAACCGGAATTTATCGTTATCACTCATTGCCAATTGTGAATATTATCTACAAAGTTACGATAATTTTCAAAACTAGTAATCTAACACGTTTCTTTTACTTGCTTAATATGTTGTAATTAACTATCTTTACATCAAAATTAGATAAAGATGGAAATAAAAAGCGCCAAATTCATAATAAGCAATACGAATGTAAATAAATGCCCACAAGACAATTTACCCGAATATGCATTTATAGGTAGATCCAATGTCGGTAAATCATCTTTAATAAATATGTTGACCCGAAGCAAATCTTTAGCAAAGACTTCTTCAACTCCCGGCAAGACTATGCTTATAAACCATTTTCTGATAAATGAATCGTGGTATTTGGTCGATTTACCCGGTTATGGTTATGCTCAAAGAGGCAAAGACAGCCGTAACCAACTAAAAAAAATTATCGAAAGCTATATCTTAAAACGCCAACAAATGGTGTCTTTATTTCTTCTTATTGATTGTCGCCACAAACCTCAAAAAATTGACATGGAATTTATGCTATGGCTCGGAGAAAACGAGATACCATTTAGCATTATATTTACTAAACTTGACAAATTATCATCTGCCGCCGCTAAAAAATCTATCGATAATTATTGCTGTACACTTAAAGAAACGTGGGAAGAACTACCTCCTTTATTCAAATCTTCAAGCGAGGATGGCAGAGGGCGTAATGAAATATTAAATTATATTGAAGGATTAAACAACCTAATGCAAAATAGCGACCAATAAAGCCAATGAAGATAATGAGCAATAATTATTTTAATAGGCAAGAGAAAGAGAAATTAGCACAATTGTGTCATAAATTATTGGCACTTATGGTCGATGTTGTACAAAACCGAGACTTTTATTTAATAAAAAAGGTACTAAAAAATGCGGTAACCGAAAATCATTGTAGCAGAGATAGATTTGGTATAAATCCAATTATACACAATATCGAAACCGCATCTTTACTTTGCGAAAAAATAAGTCCTGATAGAAATATGGTAATTGCCATATTACTTTACAACCTGTGCCAATCTGGTTTTATCAAAATTGAAGAACTCGCTATGCAATGGGGCGATGATGTCGCAAAACTCATAAAAGGATTATTAAAGGTTCATACTCTTTATAGTCGTCAGGCCGCTGTTGAAAGTGATAATTTCAGAAAGTTGTTACTTACTTTTGCGGAAGATATTAGAGTTATTATTATAATGATTGTGGAAAGGCTATCATTGATGCGCGCAATCAATCATCATCCCAACGAAAAATATGTGAGAGATGTTGCATACGAAGCAAACTATTTATACTCTCCATTAGCTCATCGATTAGGCTTATATGTTATTAAATCTGAACTCGAAGATTTATCTTTAAAATACACTAATCGAGAGAAATTCACAGAAATAGCCCATAAGCTAAATGAAACAAAAATTGAACGAGAAGAATATATTGCGTCATTCATAACTCCAATAAAAAAGAAACTTGAGGATTCTGGTTTTAAATTTGAGATAAAAGGTCGCACAAAATCCATATATTCCATTTGGAATAAAATGCGCAAACAAAAAAATGACATCGATAATATATATGACCTATTTGCGATTCGTATAATATTAGATTCATCTATTGAAAAAGAAAAAGCCGATTGTTGGACAGCATATTCCATTGTCACAGATATGTACCTCCCTAATACATCCAGGCTCAAAGATTGGCTGACGATTCCCAAAAGTAATGGATATGAATCACTCCACACGACCGTTTTAGGTCCTAAAAACAGATGGGTAGAAGTGCAAATAAGAACTAAACGAATGGATCTTATTGCAGAAAAAGGATTAGCGGCACATTGGAAATACAAAGGTGTTAAAAGTGAGAACGACCTCGACGCTTGGATGAATAATATTAGAGATATTCTTGAAGCCGCAGAAACCGGACCTATGGAGCTAATGAAAAACTTTAAAATGGATATTTATGCCAAAGAAGTTTTTGTGTTTACTCCAAAAGGTGATTTATATAAGTTACCATTAGGTGCAACAATCGTAGATTTTGCATTCAATATCCACTCAAGGCTTGGTTGTCAATGTATAGGTGGCAAAGTAAATGGCAAAAACAAAAAGTTAAATTACAAGCTAAATAATGGCGATTCGGTTGAAATACTAACATCTTCCAACCAAACACCCAAACTCGATTGGCTTAATTTTGTAGTAACGACTAAAGCCAAAAACAAGATCAAACAGACAATACACGAATTGAACAATCGTGCGTCAGAACTTGGCAAAGAATTATTACAAAGACGTTTTAAAAACCGCAAAATCGAAATTGATGAAGCTGTTTTAATGAAACTGATAAAGAAGTATGGATTCAAAACAGTTACAGATTTTTATCATGCAATAGCTAAAAATAAATTAGACATCAACGATGTTATCGCACAATATGAACTACTTGAACAAAAATTAACCGACACAAACATTGAAGTTCGCTCTGCTACTGAATTTACGTTTAACAAAAGCGACTATTCTGATCAAAATAATGATGTTTTAATTATTGGAGACAATATTAAAGGCATAAATTATCGTCTTGCTAAATGTTGTAATCCAATATATGGTGACGACGTGTTTGGATTTATCTCAGCCGATGGAGTCATAAAAATCCATAAAAATGATTGTAATAACGCATCTCATATAAAAACCCGATACCCTTATCGCATTATATCCACACGGTGGTCCGGGAAAGTTGGCACCCAATTTGGAGCCACACTTCGCATTGTTGGATATGATGACATTGGTATTGTAAATAATATTACATCAATTATCACAAAAGAAAAGAATATTCTACTAAAAAGCATTTCTATCGATTCTAACGATGGATTATTTCAAGGATATTTAGTTGTAAATGTTTCAGATACGCAATCATTAAACTCACTAATAAAAAAAATAAAAATCGTAAAAGGTGTAAAAGATGTTCAACGTAGTTAAAATACTGATTATATTCATTATAACAATAAGTGTTATTTCATGCAAAAGTTCAAACAATGAACAAGCAAAAGAAGAACGAGCAAACGCTGAATTACTATTACTTCATGCCAATGCTGCTTATAACAAAAATAATCACAAATTAGCAATAAAATTAATTGATTCTATTGATAGGGTTTACTCAAATCAAATTGACATACGAAGAAAAGCAATGAAATTGAGACCTCGCATAAAAGAACAATTAATTATATCTGAAATCCTAAAAACAGATAGTCTTCTTGTAATGGCTCAAATTTCAAAAGCGCCATCGGTTGATATATACAAATTACGAATAAAAAAAGAAAAATTAGAACGACAATTACAGATAGCCCGAAATCAGATAGCCCGAATGCTTGATGATAACGATACTATTCTCATTGACAAATAAATTCATTTATAAACTATGAGAAGCTTTATTTTGAGAATTTGCCATAAGATTGTAAATTTGTAATAATATTGAACCTAAAAATACAACTTGAATTATGTCTATTCCGCATATTATAGATAACCATAATGGCATTGGATTTTCTTTTGAAGTTTTACCCCCAATTAAAGGCAATGGCATTTCGCAATTATTTAACAATATTGACCAATTAATGGAATTTAATCCATTATTTATTAATATCACAACCCATCGTAGTGAAATGGTATATAAATGCACTCATGATGGGTTATATCAAAAAGTCACAGAACGCTCTCGCCCCGGGACGGTAGCTGTTGCAGCCACAATACAACATCGTTATGGAATTACAGCCGTACCACATATAATATGTAGCGGATATTCCAAAATAGAAACCGAATATGCTTTAATTGATTTAAATTTCCTTGGAATTACAAATCTTTTGGTATTACGAGGAGATAAAGCAAAACATGATAGCAAATTTATTGCAAACCCCGATGGGCATTCCCATGCTTCTGATCTTCAATTACAAATAAATGATTTTAATCGAGGGTTATTCATTGATGGAACAAAAATGGACATAAATACCGGAGAGAAATTTACCTACGGAGTAGCCGGATACCCAGAAAAACACGAAGAAGCACCAAACCAAGAAATTGATATTCAATGGTTAAAAGCCAAAGTTGACAACGGTGCCGAGTATATTGTCACTCAAATGTTTTTTGACAATACTAAATATTTTAATTTTGTAAAAAAATGTCGTAAAGCCGGCATTACAGTTCCTATAATTCCCGGAATAAAACCAATAGTAAACCTTAATCAACTAACGGTACTCCCAAAGGTTTTTAAAGTTGATATCCCTACAGAATTAGTAACCAAACTAATGAATTGCAAAAATGATATATCCGCAAAAACTGTTGGCATTGATTGGTGTATCAAACAAACTCACGAACTCATGCAAAATGGGGTTCCCTCAATACATTTTTACTCACATAATGCGGTGCAAAGCGTAAAAAATGTCGTAGCTCAATTGTTTTAACATTATTCATCATGAGATTCATTGATATTATTTCACATGAAGCAGCGAAAAACAAGTTGCGTTCATTTGTTGATAATAACCGCATTCCACATGCAATTCTAATTGAGGGTCAGCCTGGTATTGGCAAATTTGCATTAGCACGTGCATTCGCACAATATATACATTGTGAAAATCCACAAAATGGAGATAGCTGTGGACAGTGCCCATCTTGCATTCAACATCAGTCTTTTAACCACATTGACACCCATTTCATTTTTCCAATTATTAAAAAAGGGAGCGGAAAAGTTTCCATCTCCGACAATTTTATCGAAGAATGGCGTGAATATTTAGGACAAAACCCATATATGGATTTTGAAAAATGGCTAATAACTCTTGATAATGCAAATGCGCAACCTCACATATATGTTGATGAGAGTGCCGATATTATGCGAAAACTAAATTTTACTGCACACAAAGCAAAATATAAAATAGTATTATTATGGTTACCTGAACGTATGAAAATAGAATGTTCTAATAAGCTACTCAAACTTATAGAAGAACCATATCATGATACTATTTTTATCATGGTATCTAATGATGCCAAACAAATTTTGCCAACAATATATTCAAGGACTCAACGCATTGAATTACTTCGTTTAGGAGACGACGCAATAGCCAATTATTTGGTTCAGAAATATGCTATTGGACAAAATGATGCTATTTCTATTGCCCATATTGCCGAAGGAAACATTAACAAAGCCGAAAAAGAAATTACCTTATCAAAAGACACATCTAAATATTTATCAATGTTCATTGAATTGATGCGTTTAGCTTATCAACGCAAAATCCACGAATTAAAAAGATGGAGTTATGACGTAGCAACACTTGGCAGGGAACAAGAAACTCAATTTTTAAACTACTGCCAACGACTAATTCGAGAAAACTTCATCTATAATCTGAATGTAGCCGAGTTAAACTATATGAATCATAATGAAGCGCAATTTAGTATTAATTTTGCCCATTTTATATCAGAACGAAATGTTATAAAACTCATGGAGGTGTTAAACAAAGCATTAATTGATATATCTGGAAATGCTAATGCCAAGATTGTTTTTTTTGATCTCTCTGTAAAAATAATATTATTATTAAAATCCTAACTAATGGATCCTTTTTTATTACAAGTAGCTAAAGAATACAAAAAAAACGATTCACAGAACTTGATGGATTTTTGTTTTGTATTTCCAAACAAACGAAGTGGCGTGTTTTTTTCAAATTATTTATCATCAATAATTGAATCAAGCACTATAATGCCACGAATAATTACTATTAGCGACTTCATTGCAGAGTATTCATCAGGAGTGGAAGCAACTCGCATGGAATTAATGTTTATTCTCTATGATGAATATCGCAAACTTTTAATTGAAAAATCGGCAGAAACACAAATTGTTGATTTTGATAAATTTCAATTTTGGGCTGAAATGCTTATTAATGATTTTAACGATGTTGATAAATATCTTGTTGACGCCAAGCAATTATTTGTAAATATATACAAATTAAAAGAAATTAACAGCAATTTCTTAACCGATGCTCAAATTGAAGTTATAAATCAATATTGGAATGAAAATAGAGTATATAATGAATCTATTAACTCATTTTGGAAGCACATAAATCATTCTGATGACAAAAATATATTAGCAAATAAATTTATAAAACTTTGGCAAATATTATTTGAGTTATATACTTCTTTTAAAGAACGATTAACCAATTTAGGATTATGTTACGCCGGAATGTCTTATCGCGAAGTCGCTGAGACTGTAAAATTCAATGATATAGATATGCTTTCTGATAAACGCTATATTTTCGTTGGATTTAATGTATTATCTACATCAGAGATAAAGATTTTCGAAAGGCTTAAACAAATCGGCTGCGCCGATTTCTATTGGGATTATAATTCACCCTCTTATATTTTGAAGGACAATCATGCTTCTCAATTTGTGGGAAAATATATTACAAAATTCAAATCATTATATCCCTTGCAAGAAGAACCGATAAAATCATTCCCTAAAATAAATGTCATAGGCATACCATCAAATATAGGACAAACCAAAGAGGCGTCTATAATAATATCAGAGTTATATCAACACGGTAAAATTACAGATGTCAATACTGCAGTAGTTCTACCTGATGAACACCTTTTTATTCCGCTTCTTCATTCAATACCACCTGAAATAAAAAATATAAACATAACAATGGGATATCCAATGCGACACACACCTATAGCTGCTTTGATTGGAGATATTACATCAATGCATTTACGGGCTCGCATTATACACAATAAAATGCATTTTTTTTATGAAGACATTTTAAATGTGCTATCACATCCTATTATACAAAATATTGCATCTGACGAATGCTTAAAAATCAACCAATATATCAACAAAAACAGAGCATTTAACATTAGCTCCAGTTTCCTAATTGAACAAAATCCCAAACTAGCAACTATATTTAAACCAGTAAAAGATGTTAGAGATACTCATGAGGTCATCCAATACATCAGAGTATTAATATATTGGATTAAAACTACACTATCCAACCCAAATCCGGTTGATGTTGGGTTTATTGACAAATATATTGATGCGTTAGACAATCTTGAGTTACTAACCAATCGTTACCATATCAAAATGAATGATAAAACAGTGTTTCATTTAGTGGAACGAATAGTTGGTAACGAATCTGTCAATTTCACAGGAGAGCCATTAAAAGGCTTACAAATAATGGGAGTTCTTGAAACTCGTTCTCTTGATTTTGACAACCTCATAATTCTTTCAATGAATGAACGAATTTTTCCACGCAAACACTATACAAAGACTTTTATCCCAAATGCGTTAAGAAGCGGATATGGGATGTCAACCATATCATACCAGGAAAGTATGTATGCTTATTATTTTTACCGCATGCTTTCAAGAGCAAAAAATGTGTATATTATGTATGATGCTCGAACCAGTGGGGTTAGTAGTGGCGAGATGTCAAGATATCTTTACCAATTAAAATTCCTATATAGCAGCAACGACATAAAATTTTCTATGATTAACTATGATGTTACTGCCACAAACAATAATACTCTTATTATTGAAAAAACTCCTCAAATAATTCAAAAACTCAATATTTATAAAGATCCTGACTCAAAAAAATATCTATCAGCAAGTGCTCTTAATAAATATATAAGTTGCCCTCTTTCATTCTATTTGCAATATGTTGAAGGATTACAACAAGATGATGATATTACTGAATATATGGATGAAGGAACCTACGGAACCATCATGCATGAAGTTGCCGAAAAGATATATATAGGACTTAAAAATGAAGCTGATGAAGTATTAGTATCAAAAAATACTCTTGATTTTCTAAAACGCCGACAAGGTGATATAATGAAACAAATAACTCGTTCAATAAACAAGCATTATAATAAATTAGGTGACAAGAACGACACCCCATTACAAGGTGATGGAAAGATAATAGGAGAAATAATGCTACATTTCACATTGTTAATGCTTGAAAACGAAAAACAATTCACCAATTTTTATTTCGTTGATGCCGAGAAAAAACAATATGGGCAATGGAAAATAAATGAACAACACACTATTAACTTTAAACAAATCATTGACCGCATTGACAAAGTTTATACTGATTCTCTTTCAGAACCGATTTTGCGTTTTGTCGATTATAAAACAGGAAGTGATAAAGTAAATTTATCCACACTTGAATCATTGTTTGACAAAAATCAAACCGACCGACGTAAAGCAATTTTTCAATTATTCACTTACTGTTTTTATTATGCATATACCACCGGATATGACGGCGATATACAACCATATATCTACACATATCGCACACTAAATACCGAACATTTGCCTCCCATAAAAATCGCAAAGAAAACATTAACGAGCTACAAGGAATATGAGACTGAATTTTGGTCTTTATTTGAGAATTTAATCAATGAAATTTTTGATGAGACAATTCCTTTTGAACCTGCCAAAAACGACAACGCTTGTTTATACTGTAAGTTTACTGAATTATGCAATAAACAACCTCAATAATGGCAGGACTATATATACACATTCCTTTTTGTCATAGCAAATGTTCCTACTGCGATTTTTTCTCTACTCCACGCTTAGATAGCGTTGAAAAATATATCAACGCTCTAATTTTTGAATTGAAAATTAGAGGTCCACAATTTCACAACACTTTTTCCTCAATATATATCGGAGGTGGGACACCTTCAATTTTACCAATACATTTATTGGAACGATTAATTATATCCATAAATACAATCATAAAACCTTGCAACATCATTGAATTTACAATTGAAGCGAACCCTGAAGATATAACCGCTCATTGGGTAAAAACTGTAAAAAACTTTGGCATAAACAGAGTTAGCTTAGGCATACAATCATTTAATAATATCGAATTAAAATACATCAATCGGCGACATTCGGCAGAGACCGCACTTAATGCAATAAATGTTTTACGAGAAAATGGCATAAATAACATTAGTGGTGATTTAATTTTTGGATTACCCAAACAAGACCTTAATAGTTGGAAATACTCATTGAATTGCATGCTAAATTTGCGATTACCACACTTTTCAGCCTATTTGTTATCCTACGAAAAAGGTACCGGCTTATATACGCAATTAATCTCCGGAAAAATTGAGGAAGCGACTGAAGATTTAGTTACCCAAATGTATTCCTACTTAATATCTCAAGCAAAAAGATATGGATATGAACACTATGAAATATCAAATTTTGCACAGCCCGGATTTCAAGCCATTCATAATTCCAATTACTGGAAAGGCCTACCCTACCTCGGATTAGGCGTCTCGGCTCATTCATTTGATGGCAAAGCAAGAAGCTTTAACCCATCAAACTTAAAAAACTATATCACCGAATTGTCAAAAGGGAATTGCATACATGTAATTGAAGATGAAACCGCTGAAGAGCTACATAATGATTATATTATTGTCGCACTACGCACATCTCAAGGGATAAACTTAGAAACTTATAAATCAAAATTTGGAACAGCTACACTAAATGAGCTGATTAAATTATCTGAGCCTCACATTGACAAGGGAAACATGCAGTTAACACAAACACATCTTTCCATCTCAGAAAAAGCGATGCTTATCTCCGACCGCATAATGCTCGACGTTATAAAATAATCAATCGTGATGATATGGTTCTCCCCTAAGTATGGTCATTGCCCTGTAAATCTGTTCAACAAAGAACAAGCGTATCATTTCGTGAGAAAAAGTCATCTTCGACAATGATAACTTTTCATTTGCCCTATCATACATTTCCTGGGAAAATCCGTATGGACCACCTATAATAAATACTATATTTTTAGCAACAGTAACCATCTTGCGATCAAGATAATTCGCAAATTCTCTCGAAGTATATTCCTTGCCTCTTTCATCAAGCAACACAACAACATCGCCCGGCTGTATTACGGACTGAAACATAACTCCTTCTATATTCTTTTGTCGATCCCGTGAGATTCCTTTTGTTGTTTTCACATCGGGAAGAATCTTAAACTCAAACGGCACATAATGAGATAACCGTTTTATATATTGCCCTATCCCCTCTTTTATATATTTTTCTCCGGTCTTACCTATCGCCAATAAAATTATTTTCATATAGCAAATTACATTTTATTGTAAAGTTACGATTTATTTGCTGATACTGAAACTTTAAGAGATTAAAAACCATATTTATACACAATAACATCAAATACCTTCCTTTTTTTCTAAAACAAAAGCCGTATCACAATTCTCTGCAACACGGCTTTTAGCAATGATTATATTAATTATGTTACATTAATTCAACTCGTTTAAGATTTTCTTCATCACCAAGAATATAATAGATGTTCTTCAAATGTTTCAATGCATCTCCCATATTTTGCTCATCGAGATTATATGCATCTTCTAATTGAGTAGCAGCCTCGCGTAAAAGGGGCTCAGTTTGCTCTTTGCGAATTTTATCATATTCGGCTTGAGATTTATTTGAAGCCTCATTGTCAATAGCGTATGCTTTATTGTACAACAAATTTCCTAAATGAAATTTTGCCACTGCTGACTTTCCATTTAATTCAACCGATTTCTTATATGAGCCAAGAGCCTCATCGGTTTTACCTTCATTTTCATAAAGAACACCTATCAAATCATAATATTCTGCATTGTTAGGCTCTGAAGCAAGTAAACCGGTAAGCATCTCACGCGCTTTTACATATTCTTTCTTTTCCAAGAAATCATTAACAATAACTTGAAGATACACCGGGTTTTCTTTGCCATATATAGGATATGCCAAATTTGCATATTTCAAAGCTTCATTATTTTTTCTTGCTTGTGTAGCTACAGATATTGCATAATCAAAAAGGTTTTTCTTATTATATCCCATTTTATATGCTTTATCAAAAGCAACTAACGCTTTGTCCAATTCATCTGTTTGCCATGCAGCCAATGCCTGATTAAATACAATTTGTGACACGATTGAATCATTATCAGCTTTCAATCCGGTTTTTCCCATGCGTGGATCATTAGGAAGATTTACATAAATATCCCATGCATTATACGCACCTTTATAATCTTCTACTTCCCACAAGAAAATACCGGCATTATTAAAATGGCTATAATTATCAGCAATTGTTTTTACTATTTTCTTTGACTCTTTTGTCTTAATTTTTCCTTTATCATCAACTACTGTATCGAGAGGTAGGGCTTTTACCATATAGTTATACCCATCAAGCATAGACTGCCCCATAAGTTTTTTATCAACATCTTGCCCCATTTGAACTTTCAAGAATAAAGCATCATAATTAGCAAATGCAGCCTGCCCTGCAACCAACCATGCCTTAACGTCATCTTTAGTTTCGGGATTAGTTGTTATTTGTGAAATTTTATCACTAATAGCCGCATAATCAAAATTACCACTTTTTACAGTATTTTCAACCTCTTTTAGAAGGCTCTTTTGTGCCGACATAGTTAATCCGGCAACCAAACATAATCCTAAAATACTTATTTTTTTCATAATTTAATGTATATAAGTTGTTTATATTATTCTTCCACTTCTTGTATTTCTTCAGTTGCATCAACGTTATCCTCTAACACCGGACCGTCCAAAACTTCGCCATCTACTTGCTCTACAGCTTCTTCAGGATCGGTGTCAACACAGCATACAGACGCAATTGAATCGTTACGTTTTTCAAGGTTAATAACTCTTACTCCTTGTGTCGCACGTCCCATAACCCTGAAATCGGCAACATGAATGCGCAATGTTATACCCGATTTATTTATGATAACCAAATCATTTTCATCATTAACACTCTTAATAGCAACAAGCGCACCGGTCTTTTCAGTAACATTTATAGTCTTAACACCTTTTCCACCTCGGTTTGTGATTCGATAATCATCAAGTAGAGAACGTTTGCCATAACCATTTTCAGAAAGCACCATCACATTGTTTTCCGAATCGGCATTCATACAAATCATACCAACTACCTCATCATCACCACCATCAAGTGTCATACCTCTAACACCGGTTGACATGCGTCCCATTTCTCGCACCTTGCTTTCATGGAAGCGGATAGCTCTACCATTGCGATTAGCAATAAGTATTTCAGAATTCCCATCGGTCAATTCAACTTGTAACAATTGGTCGTCCTCACGAATGATAATTGCGTTTACACCATTTGCACGAGGGCGCGAGTATGCTTCAAGTTTAGTTTTCTTTATTATACCATTCTTTGTACAGAAAATTAAATTATGACTATTCACAAACTCACTATCGCCAAGAGCTTTTATGCGAATAAATGCTTTAACTGCATCATCAGGCTCAATATTAAGCAGATTTTGGATTGCACGCCCTTTTGAGTTTTTGGTACCCTCAGGAATATCATAAACTTTCAACCAATAACAGCGACCTTTCTGAGTAAAGAACAACATATAATTGTGCATTGACGCCGGATAGATATATTCGATAAAGTCTTCATCACGAGTATCACTACCTTTAGCGCCTACTCCACCACGGTTTTGCGCACGGAATTCTGTCAATGGTGTACGTTTAATATATCCTAAATGAGAGATTGTAATAATCATCTCTTCATCAGCATAGAAATCTTCAGCATTGAAATCACCTGCTGTATAATCAATTTCTGTGCGACGCTCATCTCCAAATTTATCGCGTATTTCAAGAAGTTCTTCTTTAATTAGATTGCGACAAACCACATCATTATTTAGAATTTCTTCCAAACTTGCAATTAATTGCATAATTTCCTCATATGCTTGAGTAAGTTTATCTTGTTCAAGACCTGTGAGTTGTTTCAATCGCATCTCAACAATCGCAGAGGTTTGAGCATCGGTAAGCTCAAACCGTTCACTCAAGCGCTCTTTTGCCTCTTCAGTATTTGCCGAAGAACGAATAATATGAATAACTTCATCTATATTTTGAGATGCAATAATTAATCCTTGCAAAATATGAGCTCGTTCCTGAGCTTTACCAAGTTGGTATTTTGTGCGACGAATAACAACATCATGACGGTGATCCACAAATGATTGCAATAGCTCTTTTAAATTAAGCAACTTAGGACGTCCTTTCACAAGTGCTACATTATTAACACTAAATGAAGCCTGCATTTGTGTCATTTTGTATAACTTGTTGAGCACAACATTGGCATTAGCATCGCTCTTCAATTTTATGACAATGCGCATGCCCTTATAGTTACTCTCATCGTTGAGGTCGGCAATACCTTCTATTTTTTTCTCATTAACAAGCTCGGCAATATACTTTATCAACTCAGCTTTATTAACATTATAAGGTATTTCAGTTACAATTATGTCTTCGTGGTTTCCATCACTTTCAATCTCAGCTTTTGCGCGAATTAAGATTCGCCCACGACCGGTTTCGTATGCATCTTTCACTCCATTATAACCATAGATAGTCCCTCCGGTAGGAAAGTCTGGAGCTTTTATATATTGCATAAGCTCCTGAATAGTCATTTCAGGACTATCAATTAATGCCACGCACGCATTTATCGACTCTGTGAGATTGTGAGGTGGCATATTGGTTGCCATACCCACCGCAATTCCCGACGCTCCATTTACAAGCAAATTTGGAAAACGTGTTGGCAATACCGTTGGTTCCTTTCGTGAGTTGTCATAGTTTGGTTGGAAATCCACTGTGTCGGCATCTATATCTTGGAGCATCTCTTCCCCAATTTTATCCAAGCGAACTTCTGTATAACGCATTGCCGCTGCACTGTCACCATCAACCGAGCCAAAGTTTCCATGACCATCGACAAGAGTATATCTTAGCGCCCATGGTTGTGCAAGTCGAACAACAGTTCCATATATAGAGGAGTCTCCATGCGGGTGATACTTACCCATAACTTCACCCACACAATTCGCTGATTTTTTGTGAGGATGATCAGATGTATTACCCATCTCATTCATTCCATATAACACACGACGATGCACCGGTTTTAATCCATCTCGCACATCAGGCAATGCTCGCGACACAATAACCGACATAGAATAGTCGATATATGCCGACTTCATCTCATTTTCGATATTGATCTTTAATATTCGATCTTGTTCCAACATTTCTATTATAGTGATAGTTAATTAGCTATATTAATACATTCAGACAATAGATGTCTATTTAAGTTTATTTTAATTTAAATAATCATACAAAGATAGTGATTTTTAATGAAAAATTAAACTTTATCAACTCGTTTTATTTTTTTTAATTCTATGATATATCTATTTAAGAAGTAGCACCACATATTTGGCACAATAATTGCATACTTAGGATTAGTTCTTTGTAAAAATTGATATGGATACAACATTTTCATCTAATTATATGTCATTTCACAATAACGAAATCTGCGATATTAAATTTGGAGCCGGATTTACCGAAGACGATGAGATTGAAGATAATGACATTATGTCACAAAACAATGATTCTGTCAACAAGCAATCCTCAACAAAAAGCCCCAAAGGAAATGGGGCAAATCGTGGTAATGACACCCCGGTCCTTGACAAATATGGCATTGACATGACACGCGCCGCCGAAGAAAACCGGTTAGACCCTGTGATTGGGCGTGACATGGAGATCGAACGCATTGCTCAAATTCTCAGCAGACGCAAAAAGAACAATCCTGTTCTCATCGGTGAGCCCGGTGTAGGCAAATCAGCAATTGTCGAGGGTTTAGCACTACGCATCATTCAACGCAATGTGTCTCGTTTACTATTTGGCAAACGTGTAATAGCTCTTGATATGGCATCAATAGTTGCCGGAACAAAATATCGAGGTCAATTTGAAGAGAGAGTAAAAGCAATTCTTGACGAATTATCAAAAAATAAAGACATCATTTTATTTATTGACGAGATACACACCATTGTCGGAGCCGGAAACACTCAAGGCTCAATGGATGCGGCAAATATGCTCAAACCGGCATTAGCCCGTGGAGAAATTCAATGCATAGGAGCAACAACTCTCGATGAATATCGCAAAAATATTGAAAAAGACGGAGCTCTTGAACGGCGTTTCCAAAAAGTAATGGTTGAACCCACTACCGCCGATGAAACTTTGCAAATTCTTAACAATATAAAAGATAAATATGAAAGTCACCATAATGTAAAATATACTCCCGAAGCATTAGAGGCTTGCGTGAAGTTAACTCAACGATATGTAAGCGATCGAAACTTCCCCGATAAAGCCATTGACGCTCTTGACGAAGCCGGTTCTCGGGTTCACATTACAAATATCTCAGTACCTAAAGAAATCGAAGAATTAGAAATTGAGATTGACGAAACCACCCAAAAGAAACTAAAAGCCGCAAAATCTCATAACTTTGAGAGCGCGACTTTATATCGTGATAAAGAACACAATCTGAGAGAACAACTCGAAATTGCCAAACGCAAATGGGATGAGCGTTTAAGCAATGAACGAGAAACCGTTGATGAAGATAAAATAGCTGAAGTTGTGGCAATGATGACCGGTGTTCCGGTTCAACGTGTGGCACAAGCCGAGGGTAAACGTCTTCTTGAGATGGCTCCCACTCTTAAACGTGAAATCATCGGACAAGATAATGCAATTGATAAAATAACAAAAGCCATCCAACGCAATCGCATTGGGTTGAAAGATCCCAACAAACCTATTGGCACATTCATGTTCCTTGGTCCTACAGGTGTGGGGAAAACACATTTGGCAAAAAAACTTGCCGAATATCTTTTTGACTCAGCCGATACTTTAATTCGTGTTGACATGAGCGAATATATGGAAAAATTCACTGTTTCAAGGTTGGTTGGAGCGCCTCCAGGATATGTTGGTTATGAAGAAGGAGGACAATTAACCGAGAAAGTGCGCCGTCGCCCCTACTCTGTTGTTCTTCTCGACGAAATCGAAAAAGCGCACCCCGATGTGTTCAATATATTGTTACAAGTCATGGACGAAGGCCGACTCACTGATAGTCTTGGTCGTAAAATTGATTTCAAAAACACAATCATAATCATGACCTCCAACATTGGAACACGTCAACTTAAAGAATTTGGTTCGGGAGTGGGTTTCAACACTCGATCCATCGATAAAGAATACACCCACAGCATTTTGCAAAAAGCTCTCAATAAAGCATTTGCTCCCGAGTTTTTAAATCGCATCGACGATATAGTGATGTTTGACACTCTCGATAAAGACGCAATATTCAAAATTATAGATATTGAATTAGTCAGCTTTTTAAATCGCATAAACGCATTGGGATATAACTTGGAAATAACCAATAATGCAAAAGATTTTATTGCCGAAAAAGGTTACGATGTTCAATATGGAGCAAGACCCCTAAAACGTGCCATACAAAAATATCTTGAAGATGAATTATCCGAAATTATTATCAGCGAAGCCGCTGTTGCAGGAGATACTATAAAAATGGATTATGATAGTGAAAATGACAAAATTTCCACAACGATTATCCACCCCGATAATGCCACAAAGTAAAAATGTCACCCAATAACCGTAAAAATGTCACATTAATCAATGTGGCATTTTTTTTGTTATATACTAAATAAAAACAATTACAATAAAACAAACTCATATGAAAAAAGGTAATATTGGGGTAACAACTGAAAATATCTTCCCCGTAATAAAAAAATTTCTTTATAGCGATCACGAAATATTCCTTCGTGAGCTTGTATCAAACGCTATCGACGCTACACAAAAACTAAAAACGTTATCTTCATGCGGTGAATATAAAGGTGAGCTTGGCGAACTAAAAGTGACTGTATCCATTGACAAAGAAAATGGCACACTCACCGTCAGCGACCATGGTATTGGTATGACCGCCGAAGACATTGACAAATATATCAACCAAATAGCATTTTCAGGTGCCGAAGAGTTCCTTGAAAAATATAAAGACAATGCCAACACCATTATAGGTCATTTCGGTCTTGGTTTCTATTCGGCGTTTATGGTCGCAAAAAAAGTTGTCATTAAATCACAATCATATAAAGACGGAGCTCAAGCCGTAAAATGGGAATGCGATGGTTCTCCCGAATACTCAATGGAGCAAATCGAAAAAGATAATCGAGGAACCGATATAATTCTTTATATCGATGATGAAAACAAAGATTTTCTCGAACAATCTCGCATCGACACATTATTAAAAAAATATTGCCGATTCCTTCCTATTCCTGTAATTTCGGGAAAAGAACAAGAATGGAAAGATGGAAAATATGTTGATACCGATAAAGACAAAGTTATCAACGAAACAGCTCCGGCTTGGATGAAAAAACCATCTGAGTTAAAAGATGAGGATTATCTAAAATTTTATAATGAGCTATACCCCGGTCAAGATGAACCTCTATTTTGGATTCATCTCAATGTCGATTTCCCATTCACATTAACCGGCATTTTATATTTCCCTAAAATCAAGAATAATTTCGACATCAACAAGAATCGCATCCAACTATACTGCAACCAAGTATTTGTGACCGATTCGGTCGAAGGTGTTGTTCCTGAATTTTTGATGTTGCTTCAAGGCGTTATCGACTCTCCCGACATTCCGTTGAACGTATCACGCTCTTATCTTCAAAGCGATGCCGCTGTCAAAAAAATATCCACATATATCACGAAAAAAGTTTCATCTCGACTTGAAGAAATATTCAAAGCCGACCGCAATGAATTTGAAAAGAAATGGGATGATATTAAGATCTTTATTGAATATGGAATGCTAAGCGATGAAAAATTCCGTGACGCAGGCAAAAAATTCACACTGCTGAAAGATACCGACGGAAAATATTTCACTCTTGATGAATACAAACAACTCATCGGTGCATCTCAAACCGATAAAGACGGAAATCTCATACATCTATATTCTACCGACCCTATAGCGCAATTCACCTATATCAAAGCCGCTACCGACAAAGGTTATAACGTATTGCTCATGGATGGACAACTCGACAGCCATTTTATCGGTCTTCTTGAACAACAAATCGAGAAATCACAATTTGTGCGTGTCGATAGTGATGTTATCGACAATCTCATTCGCAAAGAGAACAAAAAGGAAGTTTTGCTCACATCTGCGCAACGTAACATTCTCACCGGCATCTTCAACTCTCAAATCCCCACTGTTGAGAACTCTCAATTCATCGTGTCGTTTGAAGCTATGAGCGAAAACGATTCCCCCATCGTTATCACACAAAATGAATATATGCGACGCATGAAAGAAATGGCTGCGTTCCAACCAGGCATGAGTTTCTATGGAGAAATGCCCGATAGCTATAATCTCATTGTCAACACCGAACACCCGTTAATCGTCAAAATTCGTGAAAACGCCGATAACGACATCGCTTCGACAATTTCACCCATCTCTAAATCTATTGATGACAACAATGCTGAAATTACAAAAATACGTGATACACACAAAGATGGCAAACTTAGCGATGAGGATAATGCAAAAATCTCCACACTTGAAAATGCCACTAAAGCATTACGCGATGATGAAAGCAAAGCGTTGTCCGATTATGCAGCAACACAACCAATGGTAAGACAACTTGTTGACCTTGCACTTCTTGGTAATGGGTTGCTTAAAGGTGAAGCGCTCAATGCATTTATCAACCGCTCAGTATCATTATTATAAAACTAAAACGTTAATACCTTAAAGGGAGATATACCATTTTTCGGCATATCTCCCTTTAAATATAATATACTGCTCAGTATTTATTTTCAATTCACTATTTCACCATTACTTTGTGGGTTGAGCCATCGCTCATCTTGATGATGATGCCCTATGCAGGCTCTGCAAGCAATCGCCCATGAATATCATAACGAGCCACCTCAATGGCATTGTTGTCGGTTTCAATTCCTTCCACCCCGGCAATCTCTTGTATATTTGAAAATTTACACCATTCATCAGCATTAGCGTAATCCTTTTTAGAGCCCTCTGGCACCACTAACGCCGCCGAATACTAGCCTTCAAATACAGTTCCTCCACACGTTGGAGGTGTTTCGCTATAAGATGTTACTGAATTAAAGGAGCAACCATAGAATGCACGCCAACCAATCTCTGCTACAGATTTTGGGATAGTTATTGAGGTTAAGCTATTGCAATAGTATAATGCTTGAATGCCAATCTAATTCACTGAGTTGGGAATGGTAACGGATGTCAGTTCTGAGCAACTTACGAACGCATGGTCTCCAATTTCAGTTACTGAAGAAGGTATAATCACCGCACCGGCATATTCATTGTCATAACTAAAAAAATCATCACCTTTATAAGTGACTTCGACAGTATTTGCGATTTTGTCAATGAAGTTGTAAAAAATAACATCGACTTCAAAGTCGTGGGCAAAAACATTACTACTCATAGTAAATAATAAACCGAGAGAAAAAAGTGTTTTTGATAAATGTAAAATGATTTTCATGAATGTTTTGTTTGAAATTAATAATCAATGAATATTTTCAATAAATAGGTGTGCAATTTCAATAAACAAAAATAATAAAAATCCAATAAATACAAATATGAAGCTATTGAGGCAGAGCGTTTTAGCAAGAAATAACACTTAATAATATTCAGTAACTATCTAGCAAACGCTATAGATAACGTTTATTCTGTAAGCAAGACCTTTATTCAATGGACAAAAAATTAACATTAATAGAATTAGGCGTTTAGGCTTATTATAATAATAAGATTTTTCAAGTAAAGAATTGGGTAATTTATAGAAATTCCTTTAACTTTGTGAAAAATATAAATATATTGATATGAAAACCAAAGACGAACTAATAGATGATTTGTTGACATTGGCGTTTGCCGAAGATGTGGGCGATGGCGACCACACCACATTAAGCACTATCCCTGCCGATGCGATGGGGAAACAGCGCCTTATAGTGAAAGAACCGGGGATTATTGCCGGTGTGGAAATGGCAAAAAAAGTGTTTGATAAGTTTGACCCCGAATTAAAAATGACCGTATATATAAATGACGGTGCAGAGGTTAAGCCCGGCGACATTGCATTTGAGGTTGAAGGCAGAGTGCGTTCATTGTTGCAAACCGAACGTGTGATGCTCAACATCATGCAACGCATGAGCGGCATAGCAACCGTTACAGCCAAATATCAAAAATTGCTTGACGGATTGAAAACAAAGGTGCTCGACACCCGCAAAACGACTCCGGGATTGCGCATGCTTGAAAAAGAGGCTGTGAGAATAGGTGGCGGATGCAATCATCGGATTGGATTGTTTGACATGATATTAATAAAAGACAATCATGTTGATTTTGCCGGAGGGATAAAAGAAGCTGTAGAGTCGGCAAAAAAATATTGCAAAGAAACCGGTCGCAACCTTAAAATAGAGCTTGAAGTGCGAAATGAAGATGAAATTCGCCAAGCCCTTGAGGTGGGAGTTGACCGTATAATGCTCGACAATTTCACTCCCGAACGCACCCGCGAAGCAGTGAAGTTGATAAATGGAGCCGTTGAAATAGAATCTTCGGGAGGTATTACTATCGACACACTCCGCGCATACGGCGAATGCGGTGTCGATTTCATATCGGTAGGAGCATTAACCCACTCGGTAAAAGGTTTGGATATGAGCTTTAAAGCTTGCTAAATATTATTTCGTAACGGCAAGCATCTTGTCGATACTGAAGCCTGCGAAGCTGTCAATCAGTGCGTGGGCTTTATTTATTAGTTTCTCACGAGAATTACTTGTGGTCAATCCTATAACAGTGGCACCGGCAGCCATTCCCGCATCAAGTCCTTGTAACGAGTCTTCAAAAACATAACAATCTTTAGGATCACATCCTATTCTCTCAGCCGCCATAAGGTAACCTTGCGGATGCGGTTTTGATTCAGAAACGTCAGATCCGGTTATGACAACATCGAAATATTGACGAAAAAAAGGATACTCGACATACAGAGCATTCATTTTCACATCATCACTACTTGTAACAATTGCTGCGGGAATCCCCAGCTCTTTCAATGATTTGAGAAAATCCATCACACCATCATAAATAGGATATTTGATGTTATGCTCAAATTCATGCACTTTATCAATAATATTCTGATGTATATTTTTAGGGAAATAAGTGTCAAGTATCTTGAACAAAGCATTACCTTTTATAACGAGAGCGAAATTCTCGACACCGGTGGGATAAATTTGTTCTATATCCTCCCAAAACTCGGTGTAAAGTCCCTCACTATCAATCAAAACTCCATCTAAATCAAATAATACTCCTACTTTTTTCATTGTCGATTGTTTTATTTTTACGCAAAATTAATACTGAAAATGCCAACTATTGTATTGATTTGAGTTAATTTTGTAAAATAATTGATATTATGGCTGAAACAACATCAAATACACCTATAACATTAGGAACCGAATCAATAGGGAAACTATTAATCCAATATTCGGTGCCTGCCATTATTGCCAGCGTTGCCACTTCGTTGTATAACATTGTTGATAGCATATTCATTGGTCAGGGAGTTGGAACAATGGCAATATCAGGACTAGCAATCACATTCCCATTAATGAATTTGGTTATAGCTTTTTGTGTGTTTATCGCAGCAGGAGGCTCGGCGATAAGTTCTATTTTCTTAGGGCAAAAAGATTATTCACGAGCAACAAATGTGTTGTCGAATGTGGTTAAATTGAGTCTTGTTCATTCAATAGTGTTTGGCGGATTATCATTGATATATATTGATGAAATATTATATTTCTTTGGTGCAACAGATGCGACAATAAAGTATGCCCGCGAGTTTATGAAAATAATACTATATGGCACCCCTATTTCATATTTATTTATAGTATTAAACAACTTGATGCGTGCTACCGGATATCCTAAGAAAGCAATGCAATCGGCTCTATTATCAGTATTAATTAACATCATATTGGCTCCTATATATATTTTTATATTGAAATGGGGCATTGCCGGTGCAGCGCTTGCCACAATTTGCGGACAAGCCGTGGCATTGGTGTGGCATATCAAACATTTCAAAGCAAAAACAAGTTTTGTGCATTTTGACAAATCTCATAATCACTTTTCTTGGTCGATAATAAAAAACGTATATACAATTGGGTTACCTCCGTTTTTAATGAATGTGTGTGCATGCATTGTTGTGATATTTATCAATAAAGCATTACTCGATACCGGTGGAGACAAAGGAGAACTTGCTGTGGGCGCTTACGGAATTGTTAATCGTGTGGGTATGTTGTTTGTAATGATTGTTTTTGGCATCACTCAAGGAATGCAACCAATATTAGGATATAATTATGGTGCCAACAATTGGGACAGAGTGAAGCGCACCTTAAATATAGGTTTCGTAGTAGGTATATTCGTAACAACGATGGGGCTTATTGTAGCAGAACTTATACCATGCGAAATTTCATCATTATTTGCAACCGATGCAACATTGATTGATATTTCCACCACCGGATTTAGAATCAGCTTCATGTTCTTTGCCGTCATAGGCGGACAGGTGGTAATACAAAATTTTTTCCAGGCAATAGGCAAACCGGGAATATCAATATTTCTATCATTAACTCGACAATTAATATTCTTAATCCCCACCCTATTAATTTTCCCTAAGTTATGGGGAGTAGAGGGAGTTTGGACAAGTTTGGCAGTGTCGGATTTGTTAGCATTTATTGTGGCTATAATAACATTAATCATAATTATGCGACGCAAAAATAAAAATTTAATTCAAAGATTATGATTCAAGAACTTCAACTGAGGGTTATTCCTGAAATAGCATACGAGGAACTTCGATTATTAGGTTATGTTTCAACCCAATTACACATTGATGCAAACTCAATAACAAAAGTGCAAATTGTGAAAAGGTCGATTGATGCCCGTCAACGTAATGTAATGATAAACCTTTCAGTTAAAGTTTATATAAATGAACGTCCTGAAACCGATTCATTAATAACCCCTGTTAAATATCAAAATGTGGCAGGGAAAAAACATGTGATAGTAGTGGGCGCAGGACCCGCCGGTTTATTTGCCGCATTGCGATTAATCGAATTAGGTCTTTGCCCTATAATCCTTGAACGAGGAAAAGATGTTGACTCACGTCGCCGTGATATGGCCCGCATCGCTCGTGAAAATATAGTTGACCCCGATTCCAATTATTGTTTTGGCGAAGGAGGTGCAGGCGCATATTCCGATGGCAAACTATATACACGAAGTAAAAAACGCGGTTCAGTTGAAAAAATCCTTACTGTGTTCCATCAACACGGAGCATCTCAAGATATTTTAATCGACGCACATCCACATATAGGAACCGACAAATTACCAACTGTGATAAAAGCGATGCGCAATACCATTATTGAATGTGGTGGCGAGGTTCATTTTTCAACCCGAGTAACAGAACTCTTAATAGCAAATGGTGAATCAATAGGAGTTAAATGTGCCAATAACGAAATTTATCATGGTCCGGTGATTTTGGCTACCGGACATTCGGCAAGAGACATTTATTACATGCTTGAAGATAAAAAAGTAAAAATCGAGCCAAAAGGTATTGCCATTGGAGTGAGATTGGAACACCCTCAACACCTCATCGATTGCATTCAATATCATAGCAAAAACGGACGTGGCAAATATCTGCCCGCTGCCGAATATTCGATGCTAACACGTGTTGACGGTCGTGCCGTATATTCATTCTGCATGTGTCCCGGAGGTTTTATCATTCCGGCAGCAAGTGCACCCGGGCAAATGGTAGTCAACGGTATGTCACCATCTAATCGCGGCACAAAATGGGCTAATTCGGGCATGGTAGTGGAAGTTCTTCCCGAAGATTTGCCTAAATATGAAAAATACGGAAATCTGAAGATGTTGAAATTTCAAGAAGATATAGAGCTAAAATTTTATGAATCGGGCGATGGCACACAAAATGCGCCCGCACAACGCATGATTGATTTTGTTGAAGGATATGAATCAAAAGATTTGCCATCTACTTCATACGCTCCCGGTATTCATTGTGCACGCATCGACATATTACTGCCAAAACACATATCAACCCGATTACAAAAAGGGTTTAAAGAATTTGGTCGTAAATCAAAAGGATTCTTAACCAATGAGGCTATTCTTATTGGTGATGAAACTCGCACATCTGCCCCAATTAGAATTCCCCGAGATAAATATGCATTAATGCACATTGAAATCCGTGGTTTATTCCCATGTGGCGAAGGTGCCGGATATGCAGGAGGTATCGTATCGGCAGCCATCGACGGCGAACGTTGCGCCGATGCTGTATTTAATTATTTAATAACAACTTAATATTAATCCCCTGCTTCAATCTCTGAAAGTTCTTTCATTTCTTTATATTCATTCCAATCGGGATCATTTTCACAATAAATTGTTATAGGAAGCAATTCAAAAGGAGCAAGCGCATTATTAATTTTTCGTCCAAATATATGCGTGCTTAATGTATAAAACACCCAATTACGCTCATTGTCACCTGTATATATGCCTGTAAGCACTGCTACCGGGTCTTTTTCAAACTCTTTTTCAATGGCTTCTTGTGCTTTCTCCATTAGTGACGATGTATTAAAATCGGGCATACCCGAAGAATCGCCATCATATTTCCATGATACTTCAACTCGGATATTAAATCGAGGATTCTTCATAAATTTATCCACATCTCTGCGACCGGTAACCATAATTAATTTTCCGCTTTCACTTTCCGTTGGAGATGTCCACCAATCATTCTCTTTTGCCATAATATGTATTTATATTTTTATTTTGTGTCAAAGTTAGTAAATTTTATCATAATTTCAACTTCACGATTTTCCATATATTTTAATATCACTGATTAAAGTGATGATATTTAATTTATACTATTAACAGAGTAAAATTTGTGTATATTCTTATTATTGATTAATTTTGTTGCAATTAAATTAGAATGAATTGCTTATGAGAAAAATATTCTTTATTATTGCTTTAATCTACTGTATTACCGCCATAGCTCAACCTAAACATGAAGTGAGAGCGGTGTGGTTAACAACCAATAGCGGTTTGGATTGGCCTAAAAGTAAATATGATGTAGAAACACAAAAAGAAAACCTTTGTGAAATTTTAGATAAACTTGTAGCAGCAAATTTCAACACTATTATTTTTCAAGCCCAAGTAAAAGGTGATGTATTGTGGGAATCAACAATGCAACCGGCAATGAGCTCTGTAACCGGTAATGGAGCAAAGGGAATGAGTTATGATGTGAGTGAATTTGTTATTGACGAATGTCACAAACGAAATCTTGAGTGCCATGCATGGATTGTACCTTATCGCATTGGGACAAGTAGCGAAGCTAACAGATATAAAAATAACGCCGTTAAACATCCATATAAATCACATCCCGAATTATGTGTAAATTATAATGGAGCGTATTATCTTGATCCTGGTTTGCCTGAAACTCGAGAATATCTTCTTAATGTATATAGAGAACTGATTACCAACTACGATTATGACGGAGTCAACTTCGACTATACACGATATCCGGGTTCTGATTTTGATGATGCCGATTCGTATGCAACATACAACCCTGAAGGCTTGCCAAAAGATGATTGGCGCCGTCAAAATATCAATACATTTATCGCTGAATTTTATGAAATGGCAAAAGATATAAATCCCGACATAAAAGTTGGCGCCGCTCCTATTGGAACATACAAAAACGTATCAGGATATGGCAATATGACTGCATACGGAAGTGTATATCAAGATGCTTGTCAATGGATGCAATCGGGAAACCATGACTTACTAATTCCTCAAATGTATTGGAATGAAAGTTATGGGTTCTCTCCAAATATGTCAACTTGGGTGACAAATTGTGCAGGTCGTCAACTCATAATTGGTCTTGCTCCTTATAAAATGATTGACTCAAATAACTGGGAAACGACAGTAGTTACTGACCAAATAGAAAAAATACGCGCTAAAAATGGGACTTCGGGTGTGTGTTTTTTTCGCACAGATCATGTAATAGATGAGTCTGAGCCCAAAATAGCCGCTTTATATGAAGCGCTTAAAGATAATTATTTCAAATATCCGGCTCATATCGTGCCTATGGATTATAATGGAATAACCCAACCTAATGCTCCTATAAATGTAATACATGAATATTACAACGGTGAATATACCATCACTTGGGAAACTCCAGAACTTGATATCAATGAAACTCCAATAAAATATTATTCGGTATATCTAAGTGATGGCTCATCGGTAGATTTAGATAATCCACAAAATGTTATAGGTCACATAGTAAAAGAAACAACATTTTCTTATCCATCAACAAATCCCAATTTGAGATTCGCAGTAACCACATTTGATAAAAACTATTACGAAAGTTCTCCCGCTTATTCTTCAATAGCTAATGTAGATGATATTAATACTCATGATAATATATTTTACTATGCAAATGGCTCTATTCATATTTCCGGATCAAATGAAATTGATTTTGTAGAAATATACACAATCTCTGGATACAAATTAATACAAACAAAAATTTCAGGACCAAGCGCAACAATAGATTGCGAAAACTTTCCTATGGGCGTATATATCGTACGCACAATTAATAAAAATGGGAATAAGAGTGTTAATAAGTTTATTCGTTAAAAGTTTACTCATTAAAAATGAATATCTAATTTTGTAAAATAAATAATATAAACATAAATGGAAATTACTGGTAAGATTATTGTTGCCCTTCCCGAAATGTCGGGAACATCTAAAGCTGGCAACGCATGGAAAAAAAGAGAATATGTACTTGAAACACAAGAAACATATCCCCGAAAAGTTCATTTCGATTTTTTTGGAGAACGCGCCGACCAATATCCTTTATCGGTAGGTGACACAATAAAGCTCAGTTTTGACATTGAAAGTAGAGAATACAATGGACGGTGGTTTACAAGTATTCGTGGATGGAAAGCCGATAAAGTTGATGCAACAACTGTAGGAATGCCAACACCAACTGATGTGCCATTTGCACCACCAACCATGACTGAAGCTCCAATTGATTTGGGAGGCGGTGACCAAAATGACGATCTTCCGTTCTAAACTTAAACATATTACATAGCAAAAATAGAAGTTGGAAAACAACTTCTATTTTTTGCTAATTAAAACGACTCGAAATAATAATCTATAAATGTTTCCTTGGCGTAAATTCATCCATTATACCTCACTATATTAGTACAACTAAAGAAAAAATACTACCTTTGCACTTTTAAAATTTCATATAACCAAAAATTAAATTAATGAAAAAGATTTACTTAGGTTTGATGGCTATTGCTATGCAATTTAGCGCAATGGCTGCGACTTGGACGTTAAACGGCACAAACTACACCGTTGACGTCACATCAACAAAAACGTTGACTACGGGAGTTACATACTCAACAGCTCACGTTTACACCAGTTCGCATAATATGCGAATTTTCTACACAATCACCGATTTAACGAATGAGGACATTGCTGTACGCACAGTGCCCGGAGGTAGCAAACTCACCAACACAGCTACAGTAGGTACAATGGCAGCCCGCATTACCGATGCAACCCCTATCGTTGGTACAAACGGAGGATTCTTCAGCGACAACACTCCAGGGGGGCTAACAGTTGTAGGCAGCGAAGCCCGCAAAGGATTTAGTGGAGATGGATATTATGCTATCACATTTGATGACAATAATACTCCAACAACAGGCTATCTTAACAAAATTACTTGTTGGTGTAGCGCAGTAAATGGAGTTGAAGGCTGGACTGACTTTGCTGCTATCAATACCACTTCAACAGCCGCATCAAATGCCGGAGTTGGCGAACAAATCATTTTTTATACTCCCGAAAGCAATAGTTCCACATCGGGAACATCTGGTATGGGTGGATATGCAGTGCAACTCACTCCTGTTAACGGTTCAAAACTCACTCCCGGCAAATATTTGAAATACAAAGTGGCAAGTACTCCATCAAACGGAGACGTAACTATTCCATCAAACGGGATTGTAATGTTTGGTAAAGGTACTCAAAACGGCGCATACGTGAAAGGCCTTACTGTTGGCACTGAAATTACAGTATATATGAACGCCAACATCAAAGATAACGCTGGCAATATCACTACTCCGGTAGCCTCACAAGCACTCGGTGGCTCATTGATGATTCTTGATGGCGGCACTCGCATTAGTTCTTATGCCAACGACCTCGGTGCTATTTCAAGCAATCAACCTCGCACTGCTGTTGGTTACAATGCCGACAAAACAAAACTTATCATGTGTGTTGTCGATGGTCGTAGCTCTGGTTGGAGCACAGGTTGTAATGGTAAGGTTCTCGGTGACATTATGAAAAACTTAGGCTGTAGCGATGCTATGAACTTCGATGGCGGCGGTTCTTCTCAATTTTGGATTACCGGTAATGGTCTTGTAAACGATGCCAATACAAACAATTCAGGCGGAGGCATTCGTGCCGTTGCCGACGGTTTATTTGTAGTTAAACTACCTTCAGTATCACTCACTACAAGTTCCGCCGCATTATCACTAAGCACCATCGACAATACTCCTGTAACTAAAACTTTTACAGTAACAGGTGTAAATTTGCGTGGAGATATTTCACTCTCTCTCTCCGGCACAAACGCTAACCAATTCAGTATCTCGTCAACTTCAATCAGCCAAAGTGCCGCTTCTGCAACAATCACCGTTACATACAAACCCACCGCAGTGGGCACTCACACTGCCAATATAACAATCACATCTAAGGCTACAGATTCTGTAACTGTCAGCCTCATCGGTTCAAACACTGAAACTCCAGAAGAACCAACTCCAGAAGAACCGGAAATTGTTACCGGATACACACTCACTCAAGACTGGGCACACACTACAGGTCATCTTACCGCAAACGCCAACACCCGTTGGGCTACAGGATTCGGTGGTAAAATATACATAAACAACCATGCCGACTCTATATTATATTATTGGGACGTAAACGGGTTGACAAATACCGGTATCACTTCAGCAGGTGGTACAGCAATCACAAGCGATGATGCCGGTAATATCATAATCTCCAACGACATGTTTAATAACACTATGTTTAAAGTGCTTCCTGCCGGTGGTACTGAATTCCAAGACCTCACTCTTACAATGCCTGATGGCGTTAGTGCCGGTCAAATGCAATACCTCGGCAAAATCGTTGGAAACATCTTAAACGGCGAAGGCGGTATTGTTTTTATGTTCCCGAAAGATGCGACATCGGTTGCTAAGATATATATCCAATATGGAGAACAAAAAGCTCAACGAGGAATTCCTGTTGGTATCACTGCCGATGGTCAATCATTTGCAATGCCTTTGGAAGACAACTTTGGTGACAACTTTGCAGTGAGAGTTCGTGGCAACAAACATTTCTACCACAATGATGGTACAAACTTTGTAGCATATCCCGACAATGGCATCAATACCACTCAAGGCGGGACATTCTTCACTCTTAATGGCTCCCTCTATAATGTGCAACCTATTGGCACCGCATATATCGATGGATTTCAGATTGTTGACATCTCAAACAATAAAGTTGTCGCAACTCACGATGCCCAACTCGCCGCCGCCGCAGTTGCTCCTAACGCCAACTGCTTCTCAGCCGAAGTTGTTGACACAAACCAAGCAATCATTTACCAATATGTCCCCGGACAACTTGCTGCTCAATATACATTCGCACTGATTACTACCGGTATTGAAGATACAATAATCGAAGAAGAAGCTCCTATTGAATATTACAATCTACAAGGCATCAAAGTTGTAAATCCTTCAAAGGGTATCTTCATCAAAAAACAAGGTAATAAAGTTTCTAAAATACTCCTATAGTTAGAATACACTATTAATGTGAAATTATGGTGATAGCTCTGAAAATGACCTATCACCATTTCTTTTTTTTGTGAACATAAATAAAAGAAGTACCTTTGTACAAATATTATATGTATTATGGTCATGAAACATTTTTTATTTATATTTTCACTTCTAATCAGCTCACTTAACATAATTGCGGTTGATTATGACAAAGAGTTTGCAAAAATGGGGTTTGTCAATGTCCAAACTCTTGACTCTACAATTCAAGTAGATTTAAAATATTCATCTACCGACAATTTCATGGGAATAAATATGTATGGCGACCTCCACAAAGCATACCTTCGCCCCGAAATTGCGAAAATGGTTGTAATGGCTCAAAAATATCTCAAAGAGATTAACCCCGAATACTCACTCGTGATATATGATGCGGCTCGACCATTGAGTGCTCAACGAATGATGTACGAGAAAGTGCAAGGGACAAAATTCAGCAAGTATGTTGCAAAACCTGCAAAAGGCGGAGGTTATCACAACTATGGGTGTGCTATAGATGTAACCATTATCTATAATGGTAAGCCACTTGACATGGGAGCCGGGTTTGACGAGTTTTCCACCTTATCGCATATCAATAATGAATTAACAAATTTGAAGAAAGGGCGACTAAGCCAAGAAGCCTATAATAATCGTCAGCTCTTACGAAAAGTAATGACAAGAGCCGGATTTGATACTTATAGATGTGAATGGTGGCACTTCCAATACTATTCAAAGAAATATATGCGTTCCCACTTCAACTCAATTGACTTTTAACGCATTAGTTACTCATCCCAAATATCTTATCAAGTCATTAAGGTATTAATTAGTCTATAATGCAAAAAATAGTAACAGAAAACTGCTACTATTTTTATATTTATAAGGAAATATATTACTTATTTAATTCTTCTTTAAATTAGATTCTTTACCTTTTATTTCTGTTATATGGAAATTATACATTTCTTGAATTATCGCAATATGCTCACTGTTAGGATAACTATCAATAAATTTTTTGAGATTAAGTTCTGATGGATATAATCTCACATTACGCAAATCTTCCTCTTCATTCTGACCAGTTATCTCCTTAGCTTGATAAGCCTGCATTGGTATCAAACGTAGAAAATACAATCGATTTCTTATTATTGGACTTTCTTTATATCTTTTAGATAAATCTAAAAACAAATCATCATATTTTGACGTTTTCTTATTTACCAAGAATGTATTATTTGTACTACTAAATAACACATCTTTGCTAAATGTACCAAGTACAACCGGACCACTATTTAATGTCGGAGCCAATGCACTATAAAAATTACCAATGCGATTAAATTGCACATAAGCTGAATCATTTAATGCCGACAACTCTTGTGAAGTAAAGTCTTCCTTAAGGAATCCTTTTGGCAAAAATTGTGGCTCATCATAAAAACTCATTTCATAATAGCCATTCTTCTCACGAGTTATACATAACGGATGACGATCCATTACATCCAAAACATTAAACTTACTTATAACTTCAGCTTTTAATGCATTAAATCTAGGTTGTAGCTTATTTTCCAATTCTTTATTGATAATCACTTTACCATCAACATTATCAATCAGACTACCTCTCCAAATTATTTTTCCTACGCTATCAACTAATACAGCAAAGTCGGACTTGGTAATAACGCTTTCACAGTTTTCATTAAAACTTTCCCATCTTACTCCAAATTCCTCATTGTAATCATCATTATCACCATTATCCTCATGATATTGACTCCAAGCAATATTTTCAACCAAATAATTACTGCTTCGCCAATCAATAATGTGTAAATAACTATTATGTCGATTATAGAATTTTATCTTCTCTTCAATACCTGAAAAATCTGGGTCAAAATGAATGAGCATATAATCACTTTTATGATATATATCCGCTAATTTGATTTGACGTCCATAACTCTGCAAATCAATCGTTTCTTTATAATCCTTACTAATTTTAAAGTCAGAAACTATGAGATGAATATGAGGAATTATACTTCCTTCTTTAGTTTTATTTTGTTTGCTTTTTAATTCTATATCTTTTCTTTTAGAGTTTGCACGTTGCCAAAATTTATATGTCTCATCTCTAAATTCGGTATCTGTTGAATTATCTCTAGCATCCCAATAGTTTTGCGCAGCCTTATAATAATTAACTTCAACCCCTTTGCCATATTCATAACAATTGGCCAAATTTCTTAGTCCATAAATATAACCTCTATCAGCAGCTTGTTTATAAAAATCAGCGGCTTGTTTTAAATTTTTCGCAACTCCTTTTTCATTTTCATACATCAAACCCAATGCATTTGAGGCCTTAGCACAACCTTTTTCTTTAGCTTTTAAGTACTCACGCATTGCTATTGAATAATTTACTGAAACTGCCTTACCATTTTCATGCATCCACGCATACATATAATGAGCATCTTTATACCCTGCTTCAGCAGCTTTTTTGATGAAAGGTAATGCTTGCACATATTGCCCCTTCTCAAATAAATTTTTACCATATTCTTCGCATTGCGATGCCGACATACTATTATGGTCATACACATTTGCATTTGCAAAAAATATGCCTATTGTCAAGATAACACAAACTATGACTATTTTTTTCATTACTTGATAAATTATGCGTTAATGCTGAAATTATAAAATCTAAAATAAGATTAAGTTTATTTTTATTAAACTATGGTTATTAAAATTGGTCAAATCACACCTATTTCTATGCAAAATTACTAAATATTATTCAAACTAAAAAACAATAATCTCCTAAATAAATTTTAGACACAATTATTTAGGAGATTATTGTTATATTTCAAAAATTTAATACTATTCAAATGATGATTTTATAGGATTTGCCATTGATTTTAGCAATAAAAACGCCGCTCTTAAATACTGGAATAGCGGTATCATTACCTCTATAAATACATTGACCTTTAATATCAAACAATTCTACCTGTGGGTCAAAAATTCCATCTATAATAACATAACCATTTTTCGTCGTTACTGACAAATTACAACTATTCATTTGAATTCGCTCTACTTTTGTTGAAATATTTTCATTTATAAACCAAAAATTTTTCCAATAATCTTCTACTTGATATAATCCTTTTGCACCACCTGGGACACTTAGCACCGCATTAATATAAACAGTTGTTTCAAAATCGCTTAATAATATCGGAGGAACTGGATTTAATGAATTTACCTCAATAATATTTCTGCAACCGCTAAATGCATTTTTTTCAACATTTTTTACAGACGTCCCAATTGTTACAGATGTCAAACCTGCACAGCCAGAAAAACTAGGCATAGTCGTCACTAAATTTCCGATTGTCACAGTTTTTAGCGACGTTATACCACCAAAATTAATTAGGCTGTGGGAATAATTACTTACATTTCGTCCCAAATATATACTTTTTAATTGAGGACACTCGACAAATATTCCACCATAATATCCATTCTCAAGAAATATCGTTTTCTCTCCATCTTCAAATTTCACATCTGACAGATCAACACAATCGCCAAAAGCTCTGTAATAGATATATTCAACAGAATTCCCTATTGAAACCGATTTAAGTCCGGTACAATTACAAAAAGCATAAGATCCAATTGTTATCACCGTATTTGGCACAATTATAGATTTTAAGTCTTTACAATTATAAAATGCGTCTTTTTCAATCGACACTACTTTTAATTCTTTTCCATTATAAGTAAGTATTGACGGTATTGCAATATTTCCAACATATCCTCTATTTGGATGTTGTGTGACTGCACAAGTAAAATCAGATAGGGATACTATATTGTAATAAATCCCATCCACCACAAAATCATACGCAACTGCATTAATACTACACACTAATGTTGCTACTACAGCAAACAATAAACTCTTAACTCTTTTCATTATTTCTATTTTGTGTTCCTCAATCCTCTGCGAAACGGTTAACGTTTAGACATAAAAAAGGTGTGAGGATTGTATCTATATCTTATCCTACATTCAGGTCTTGGCTTACCTTAGCAATGGATAAGACGACAGCCCCACACCGATTAGTATATACAATTATCCTCAGGATATGTGTATAACTACCGATGTAGGTGCCATTGTCAATTTATCTTCATTGCTAATTCTAACGGCCAAGTTTGAATGTAGAAGATAAAATTTCAATAACACCTTTTTGATAGATTTCTCTATCTAGATTTATTTTATCGGAGACTGTCGCTACAGCCTCATTGGTAAATTACAACAAAGTTACATAATAAAATTTAAACAACAAATTCTTTATTTTAATTTACTGCCTTTCACGCCTCCACCACCAAGTGAGAAGATATTTTGGTCGTATGATACGGTTTTCATGCCCGATTCTCGTTTGCGTTTAAGTGCGAGTTGCACAAGCTTATCCATCAATTTGTCAAATGAAATGCCGGTAGCTTCCCACAAATAGAACGATAATGAACCCGGAATAGTGTTGATTTCGTTAACGTAGATGTTGCGAGTTTTGCGGTCAATAATTACATCAACACGGCTCACACCATGACATGAAAGTACTCGGAATGTTTCGCTTGCGAGAAATTGAATGCGCTTAGTTTCTTCGGCAGGCAATTCAGCGGGAATACGTTTTTGTGAAGCTTGCATACCTTTTGCCCCCTTTGTGCCACCCATATATTTATCTTCGTAAGAGAGAATTTCGCCACTCTTGATAGGTTCTTCACACACCGATGCTTGATATTCGTCGCAGTCACCGAGTACAGAGCAGTTGATTTCTTGAAGTTCTTCAATCATATCTTCAACGATGATGCGAGTAGAATAACGTTCGGCATCGTTGATTTTTTCGATGAGCTGTTCGCGATTGATTGCACGACCGATACCTACACTTGAACCGAGATTGGCGGGTTTAACGATTACCGGATATCCGATTTTTTCTTCGATTTTGGCGATTAATTCATCGCGTTGAGCAAACCATTGTTTATCGGTAAACCAAATGTAATCTACAACAGGAATGTCACAAGCTTGAAGTATCATCTTCATCGTGATTTTATCCATACCATTAGCCGACGACAACGTATTACAACCGGCAAAAGGAATGCCTGTTGACTCTAATACACCTTCAAATATTCCATCTTCGCCATTTGAGCCGTGAAGCACAGGGATAACTACATCAAGATGTGAAAATACATCTGAGCCAAACAACGATTTTTTAGCTTTATAAAGGTTGTAATCGTCATAAATTGGCTTCATATATACTTCGGTACATTTAGCTGTTAACGCCGGAATGTCGCGATAGTTTGCCACATCAAAAAGAGCCTCACCGGTAAACCATTTGCCTTGCTTTGTGATATAGATTGGTGTAACATCATATTTGTCACGATTGATAGCGTGCATAGCTTGTGATGCCGAAATCACTGATATTTCATGTTCGGTAGAGCGTCCACCAAAAAATACTCCAATGTTAGTTTTCATTATATATTGATTTTACTATTAATTTTATTGTGAATTATGCATTACTTAAACGTGTCGGGAAGGTCGTTTTCGTAAAGAACGGTATCGCCGGCTTTTGCTATTGAGGCAAGAACTCGTTGAGCATCGTTAAATGACGCTACTGCATGAACGTTTTCTTTGTTCATCTTACCCTGTTTGATGCCATTAAGAAGCGCTTCTTTGTTGTATTCCCCAACTATAATAGCGACATCGGCACACTCAGCGATTTTTACGCCCAAGGCTTCGTTGAGTTCATATTGCTTGTCTCCAAGTTCAATCATGCCGGGAGTGATAACAATACGTTTGCCCTTGTTGAATCGGCTCAATACGTCCATTGCCATTTTTGAACCGGTAGGATTGCTATTGAATGCATCATCGATTATTGTAATACCACCCGGTGTGCGTTTGAGGTTGAGGCGATGTTCAACTTGTTCAATCTTTTCAACGGCATAACGAATCTTTTCATCGGGAACATCAAGACGAAGTGCGATAATTACGGCTGCAATGAGGTTAGAAATATTACATTCTCCGACCAAACGAGTGTGAAGACGCAATTCTTTGCCGCCTCCCACTATGGTGAATTGAGAGCCGGTTTCATCATATACTATATCTTTTGCTGTATATGTCGCATTTTTAGTTCCATTAACAGCATAACGAATACATTCCACATTATCCACTTTGCGATTTGCCACATAAGGAAAATCATCATTGACTATCCCCACCCCATTTTTAGGAAGCGCATCAATCAATTCGAATTTTGTGCGTTGCACATTTTCTATAGACTTAAACGATTCAAGATGTTGCTCGCCAACAGCCGTGACAATACCCATATAAGGTTTTACAAGGTCGCAAATCTCCTTGATGTCGCCTTGTTGCTTTGCGCCCATTTCTACGATAAAAACCTCATTATAAGGCTTAAGGTATTCACGAATAGTGCGAATCACGCCAAGTGTAGTGTTGAAACTGCCGGGAGTCATCAATACATCATATTTTTCGCTCAATATACGATGCAGATAATGCTTTGTACTTGTTTTGCCATAACTGCCGGTAATACCAATAATTTTCAAATCGGGCATTAATGATAGAATGCGAGCCGCATCATTATAGTATCCATTGTTGATATGTTTTTCAACCGGAGCAAGTAAAATATTCGCAATATATATTATGACATGAGAGGCAATATAGGTTCCTAATGCGACAACCGCACTTGTCGACAACAATGATTTGATGTCTCCTGATATCCCAAAAGCAAATGCGCCTACACAAATCAAGATAATAGCGAGAATTGAAGCAACGATGTAGATGCGACGCGCTCTATTGGTGAAAACAAGCGGTTTTTTGTATTTGGCTTTGATAAATCTGAACGAGTTAAAAACCGAGAATAATAAAATCAAATATGCACCAATGAAATTAGGGCAAAATGATGTTAGCGATAAAAACAAAATTGCTATGGCTATCAATCGAGATGTCGAAGTTGTGTCTTGACTACCGCGAAGCCAACGCATATATCGTTCATTACGATATGAATTTTGTTGCAACATCATCAAATCGCGTTTCAATTCAAGAAACATATTGATGATTGCAAATAAAGGAACTATATAAAACACGATTTCCATTATTATATCTTTTCGTTAGATTATTCTTTTATAAAACTACGCAACACTGCTGCAAATTGAAATGGGTTGTCAAGGAAGCTATAATGACCACAACCCGGAAATGATACTAAACCGGCATCAGGAATCAGTTTTTCCATGATTTTTGCGTCTCTCAATGGTGTAGCTGTGTCATTTTCACCCCAAATTAGCAATGTCGGAGCTTTTATGTCAGACATACAATACCTCAAATCCTCATTTACAACTTTACTCAAAATGGCACGCATCATAGGGCTTGCGTTATTATAATCGCTTGAACCTCTTTTTGCACGCATCTCTTCAATTCGCTTTTGAGCGCCCTCTTTGCCATAAATCAATGGCATTAGCCGTTTGCCTATCTTGTAGGTATATACTTTGTAGTAATACTTCAACGAACGAATGGGCTTAACTCCTGCCGCATCTACAAGTATTAGTTTTTTCACTTTATTGCGTGATGAATATAAAATACCCACTCTACCTCCAAAGGAATGCCCGAGCAATATGGGGTTTTCTATCTTTTCGATCTTTATAAACTCCTCTATGAGTTGAGTGTATTCTTCCACACCCCACACTTCACCCGGCTCTTTAGAATCTCCAAATCCGGGAAAATCCACATTATAAACAGTATGATTTTCAGCGGCAATTTTTTCAATGCTTTTTAAGGTTGTTAAATTGCATCCCCACCCATGCATCAAAACAATGGGAGTCCCATTTCCGTGCACCGTATAGTGAAAATTTAAGCCGTTGATTGTGATATTCTTTTCCATAATTTTTTATGACCACAAAGTTAACATTTTAGTGTCGTAAATAAAAGTTAATCACATCTTTTTTGAGAATGATTTTTCTATTTACCGTAAAAACATCTTTGTCACAAAAAGAAGTGAGGTATATCATTTTTTTTGATACACCTCACACATATTTTCAGGTCTGATTTTTCTACATTTTATAAACTGATTTTGGCAACTTGCGACAATTATATTGCGAAGCCATAATTTCGCCATATGCTCCTGCTGAACGAATTGCAATTATATCACCTCTTTTTACTTTTGGCAACATTTCATCTTCTCCAAAGCAATCCGACGACTCACATATTGGACCCACTACATCATACTTTTCTATCTCATCATTGCTAGTGAGATTTTCAATATTATGGTGTGCTTGATATAGTGCAGGACGAATCAATTCGGTAAAGCCTGCATCAACAATCGCAAATTTCTTTTCAGTACCTTCTTTCACATAAAGCACACGAGTGATTAGGCTTCCACATTGCCCAACTATCGAGCGACCAAGCTCAAAATGAAGTTCTTGCCCTTCGTTGAGTTTTAGATACTTTTTGAATGTATTGAAATAGCTATAAAAATCAGGAATATCGTTTTCATTCGGGTTATCATAATCAATACCTAATCCTCCACCCACGTTAATTGACTTGAACGTTATCCCTTTTTTGCCATATTTTGCCTGCAATTCATTGATTTTTTCACTTAATAGCTTAAATGGGTCATTGATTGTTATTTGGCTACCTATATGAAAATGCAATCCTTGCAATTCCACATTTGACATTTTCATCGCCGCTTCAATAATATCATCAAGTTTCTCAATATTGATGCCAAATTTATTTTCTGCCAATCCTGTAGTGATATAGTGATGAGTATGTGCATCAATATTGGGGTTTACCCGTAATGCGACACGCGCCACTTTTTGCATCTTCGCAGCTATCTCTTGAATCACTTCAAGTTCGGGCAATGATTCAACATTAAAACAGGCAATATCATGAGTAAGCCCCATCTCTATTTCCCAATCACTTTTACCTACACCCGCGAAAACGATTTTATCGGCAGAGAATCCGGCTTTCATCGCCGCTTCAACCTCTCCCCCACTCACACAATCCACTCCAAGACCGGCATTGAGTATTTCACCTAAGATCACTGGATTTACATTAGCCTTAACAGCATAATGCACATGATAACCAGGATGATTACTATAGCGTTTTATTTCATCGAGAGTTCTGCGAAGCAACGTAATATCGTAAAAATAAAACGGAGTGCATTGATTCTCAAACTCTGATATCGGAAAATTTGTCATTTTTTTTTTGTAATCGTAAAAAATGTAGCTTTATTTGTTTTTAAATAGGTGATCACTCAATGCATTTAGCGCTTTCACTTTATCTTCTTTGCGAACGAGCACAGAAATATTATAGTTACTACCACCATACGAAATCATACGCACAGGGATATCCTTCAATGCTTCAATAACCTTAGCTTCAAATCCGCGGTTTTGCCATTCAAGGTCTCCTACCACGCAAATGATTACCATATCTTTGTCAACGGTAACGGTACCGAATTTTTTTAAGTCATCAACAATGTTTTGAAGATTACGTTCATTGTCAATGGTTACCGATACGCCAACTTCTGAAGTAGCAATCATGTCGATTGGAGTTTGGTATGTTTCAAAAATTTCAAACACTTTACGCAAAAATCCGTATGCCAACAACATGCGACCACTTTTAATTTTAATTGCGGTAATGTTATCTTTTGCGGCTACTGCCTTAATTGAACAACTTGACGATGTGTTATAAATCAATGTGCCCTTGGCTTCGGGTTGCATTGTATTAAGCAACCGCACAGGGATGTTGTTTAATTTTGCTGGCAACACACATGTGGGATGAAGAATTTTAGCTCCAAAATAAGCCAATTCGGCAGCTTCCTCAAAATGCAACTGTTCAACCGGTTCAGTTCCGTCAACAAATCGAGGGTCGTTGTTATGCATACCGTCAATATCGGTCCATATTTCTATTTCATCGACATTTAATGCAGAGCCTATCAATGATGCCGAATAGTCACTTCCCCCACGTTGCAAATTATCAATCTCACCATAGGCGTTACGACAAATATATCCTTGTGTTATATATATATCGGCATCTTTATGCTTTTCAAGCAACGCGGTCAACTTTTGCTTGATATACTGAGTATCAGGCTCAGCATTTTTATCTGTACGCATATAATCAAGCGCCGGCAACATTTCTGAGTTTACACCTTGTTCTTGAAGATATAGGTTCATTAAAGCTGTTGACATCAATTCTCCTTGAGCAAGTATTTCTTTTTCTTCAAACAGGGTGAAAATATCTTTTGTAAACGAACGAATATAATTAAAGCATGCCTTTATTTCTTTTAACGCTTTTTCTTTATACTCTTGCGTTGAATACAACTCATCAATGGTGCGATTATATTTCTGTTCCAATCCATTTATTGTTTCTTTTGCTCCATCGGTATTTTTCTTGTAAAGATAATCCGAAATCTCCACAAGTGTATTTGTTGTACCAGACATTGCCGATAAAACAATAATATTTTTACCTCTTTCAGTCACTAATTTCGCGACTTGTTTAATTCGTTGGGCACTACCGACTGATGTACCCCCAAATTTCATTACTTTCATCTTGTAAAATTAATAGGATTAAAAATCTCAATATAAATCTTTGCAAAGATAGTATATTTTTCTGAGTTATATTATTTGTTTGATATTTTCTTTATACACTCAAATTCAAGTCCTGCTTTGATATTTTATTTTGTAATGTCAAGAATTTGTGTTGCCGCACCTTTTGTATCGACTTTCTTTATAATATGTGTAATATAACCCTCCTCATCGGTTATAAATGTAGTGCGCACAGTTCCCATATACGTCCTGCCACACATTCTTTTCTCTTGCCACACACCAAACTCTTTATTTAACATTAAATCGACATCGGCAATCAATTTAAACGGAAGTGAATATTTGTCACTGAATTTGCGATGAGAAGCTATGCTATCTTTGCTCACTCCCACAACCGCAAAACCCGCATGCAACAATTCATCATATCCATTACTCAGACTACAAGCCTCGGCAGTACATCCTGGTGTGTTATCTTTTGGATAAAAATATATCACTAATTTTTTACCCTTAAATTCCGATGCCAACACCTCATTTCCATCGGCATCAATACCCAATACATTAGGAATTTTATCACCTATTTCAAGTGCCATAAGTTTATTTCATTTTTTATTTTCCTTACAAAGGTAACAAAGAGATTCAACATAATCATAAATTTAAACTAAAAATCCTATCCACCACTTACAATGTGAAACTATTTAAACCAAATAACTTTCACATTCTCACATTTATTATAAAAATATAACATTTCATTATTATTTTTCAGTCAAAAACTTGCATAACTGAATATTTTTTGCAAATTTTGTGCCCAATTTTTTAGAAAGGTTATAAAAAGTCTTTGAATATTAATCTTAAAATTAAAATCAATAAATAATTTAAATTCAAATTTTATGAAAAAACTTTACTCTGTTTTTATGATGTCGCTAATGACTATCGCATTGTCATTTACCGCAAAAGCCGACATTACGGTTACATTAAAAGTTGATGATGCAACACGTTTAACTGCTTATTACCAGTATTATGATGCAACTTATAATACTCAACAAGTTGACCTTGACTTAACGCAATTTACAAGCGAACAAGGTGGTTCATTTACAATTCCCGGAGACTATGGATATTTATATGTAAACGCAACAACTGGAAACGTCATTACCTATGCAATGAACGAGACAACAGGCAGCTCAGCTTCAACAGGCAGTTCTACCTACTTCTATATCGGCTCTTATGCAGGCGCAGCACAAACGATTTCGGTTAAATCGGCTGATTTAGCTGCATCTCGCACAGCAAGTTGCACGGTTAATATTGACGATGCTTCAAAAGTTAACATGACTTATTATGATGGAACAAAAGTAGAATTGATTAATGGAGAAAACATTGTTAAATTCAATCCTCAAACTGAAAGTCAATTCCAAATCTCACACACTAACTATGGCGAAACTTTGTATTCTGTTAAACTTAATGATGTAGCACAAACCGATTCTTACGGTCGTTATTATGTAACTGTTGCTGACGGTGACAAACTTGACATCGCTGCAAATTTCCCTGTAATTCCTGCATCAATCACTTTTTCATACGGCGCAAATGAAGCTGAGGTTCTTGGGTGTATTTCTGTTAAAGTAAATGGGGTTGATGTGACTGATTTTGACGGCAAAAATTTGTCTGTAATGATGGGCGATAAAGTTACACTCATTGGCAATACCGACCTATACAACTTCAACTATTCAATTACTGTAAATGGTGCTTCTCAATATTTCTATGGAAATTATGAATTTACCGTTTCAGCTGAAACAAATACCGTAGAAGTCAATGCGACAAAATACACCACATATAATGTTTCTCTAACTGTAGATACACCTGAAAACATTGAAGCATATGCCGGAAATTCAAACACTCCTATATCATTGACTGCGGGAGAAGTGGCAACTGTAGCATTGTCATCAAATAGCGATTATATCAATGTAAGACCAACTGCTGATTGCAGCATCGTATCTATAAAAGTTAATGGTACTGAGTATGGCAAAGAAAATGGATATGGAACATCAAGCACAACTATTCGCAATCTCAAAGAAAACGACCAAATCATTATAACTACAAAAAAAATATCTCGTGATAAATCAGCTACCATCTGGGTTGATGACATATCTGCAACACAATATGGCTATAGTTGCTACCGTTACTCTGATCGCGAAAACGTAACATTGATATCTAATGAGGAAGTTGCTATCAACTTCGATGACTCTGACAACCCATACTATATGTCATTCTATGTACCTACATGCTGTGCAATCTTCCAAAATGGAGTTTACAATGTCCCACAATATGAAGGTTCTACAACTTATTATATCACTTTTGCTGATGGTGATGCTCTAAAAATATATCTTGCTAACGAACCTCAAAAATATGCAGTTTCGTTTACTCAAAATGTAGCTGACGCCATTGCTTCTGTTTCTACCGACGGGCAAGCTTACGCCAACTGGTCAACAGGCTTCACCGCATTAAATGGCACTAAAGTGGCAGTATCAATTGCAGATGAAAAAGCTGAAGTAATTGTTGATGGAGAAAAAGCTGAAACCGATGTAAATGGCAACTATATTATTGAAATTACCAAAGATACCAATATCGTAATAAGTGATGCATCGGGTGTTGAAAACATAAATATTGAAAAGATTGCAACCAAAAATGTTTATAACATGCAAGGTATCCTCATTATCAAAAATGCCAATGCCGAAGACATCAATACTCTTCCTGCCGGTTTATACATCATAGATGGCAAAAAAATCATTCGCAAATAACTAATTATTAATACATTAAACACAAATAGAGGTTTCACTCTGCAACAACGACAAAGAGAGCTACCTCTATTTTGTGATTAAAAAAATAAATTATAACAATCATAACCATCATCATTTAATATGAAAAAAACTAAATTAAGCATAATGCTTTTGGTTGTGGCAATATCAGCGATAGCACAAAACTCATTAGACTTAGGTAGCCGCGCTACATTACGCCAATTCAAATCACAAAACATACCTGCACATAATGCATATACAAAAGCATTAAAGCAACATAATATTCCGACAAACCACATAACAGGTTTTATTAAACTTGCTGATAACGCGACAGTTGAATCTCTTGAGACAGAAGGTGTGAATGTTGTGCGCAAACGTGGTAACATTGTATTAGTTTCAATGCCCATCAATGAAGTCGAACGCATATCATCACTTAAAAGCGTAAAAAGACTTCAACTTTCTCGAGAGATAAAGGCTAAAATGGATAAAGTCAGACCTGCAATTGGAATTGATAAAATTCATGCAGGAACCGAATTACCCAAAGCCTATACAGGAAAAGGTGTTATAACCGGCATTGTAGATAACGGCATCGACCCCAATCATATTAATTTTCGCAATAGCGACGGGACATCTCGTGTGAGCATGCTCAGCCACATATATGAAAACAGTTCATCGGCAAGTGGCTATTCTCACAAAACATATACATCAGAAAACATTTCACGGTTTTCAACCGACAATTTTGAATCAATACACGGCACTCATACACTTGGAATAATGTCGGGAGGATATAAAGATACAGCAATGGTCGCTGAAAAAGAAAGTGCGTTCAAAAACAATGTCAGCATCATGCAAAATCCATTTTATGGAATAGCATACGATTCAGAAATCGCCGCATCATGTGGAGACCTAATGGATATGTTCATTGCATTAGGAGTGGATGATATTCTTAATTATGCCTATGACTCACAAAAACCCGCAGTAATCAATATGTCTCTCGGTAGCAATATAGGAGCTCATGACGGCACAAGTTTAATGAATCAATTCTTGGATTTAGCGGGAGAAGAAGCCATCATTTGCCTATCGGCAGGAAATGAGGGGGATATGCCTATCGCATTAAACCAAACATTCACAAAAGATGACAAAGAAATCAAGACATTCATTACTCCTACATATCAAAACTTAAACAATGTCTATCACAATCCACGATATGGCTCTGTTTATATCTATAGCAATGACACTACCACATTTACCGTTAAAGTTGTAATTTTCAATAAGAGCCGAGGAACCACTACTTTCCAAATACCTATTTCATCAAACACAAATGGGAACTCCATTTATTATGCCTCTCCATCTTACTCCCAAGAAGGCGACCTATCCAGTTCAAATTTCAATAGGGCATTTGATGGTTATGTAGGTATTGGCTCAATGATAGACACATATTCAAATAGATATTATGCTTTAATCGATTATTTCACAAGCGACAATCAAACATCAAATGCCAATGGAAATTATGTTTTAGGATTTATTGTTGAAGGGAAAGAAGGACAACGCATAGATTGCTTTTGTGACGGCAGTTTTACCTATTTCGGAGATTATGCAATATCAGGATGGGATAAAGGGAGTACTAATGGTTCAATTAGCGACATGGCTTGCGGAAATAATGTTGTTGTTGTAGGTTCATATAACACCCGCGATGAATGGGCTTCATTAGACAAAAAATCGTATGGTTATCAAGGTACATTCAAACCAGGGAATGTATCGCCATTCTCTTCTTATGGCACATTAATTGACGGGCGCAATTTGCCTCATGTATGCGCTCCCGGAGCAGCAATAATTTCATCGGCAAATCATTTTTATTATGCGTCATCATCGGGTTCGGTTGACAATATGGTTCAAGCTCGATGCACAGAAAGTAACCGCACAAACTATTGGCAACAGCAAATCGGTACTTCAATGGCAGCCCCTGCTGTTGCCGGTTCAATCGCATTGTGGCTTGAAGCAGATCCAACTTTAACAGCAAGTGATGTAAAAGAGATTATTAAAGCGACTGCGGTTAAAGATGCCGATGTTGTCGAATTTACAGGTGACCCCGTTCAATGGGGAGCCGGAAAATTTGATGCTTACGCCGGGTTAAAAGAAGTAATACGCAAGGCAAGTATTGATGGCATTAGTGTGGATTCTCAACGAGTAATAGTAACTCCTAAAGGAGATGGAACTTTTGAAATATTCCATGGCGGCGCACAAGCCATTAATGCGACATTATATAGCACATCGGGGCAATGTGTCTTAACACAAACAACCAATAATGATGAACTTATCATTAACACAAACAATATATCATCGGGTATATATATATTGTCAGTCAATGGAATACATAGCCAAAAAATAATAATTAAATAATACCCCTCTTTTATTATAATTAATTTAATATGAAAAAATTTATTTATTCATTAAAGCTAATCATTGCGATAGTTTTAATTACATCTTTTAATTTCTCCACTGCAAAGGCATCGGAGACCGAACCAATCATAACGTTTAAAACAAATATTTACCAAACAAATGGTGAATTAAATCAATTCTCATTAGTAATTGGTGGCACAGAAGATGGTGGATATATTGATATAGACTGCGGATACGGCAAAGTTGAATATATTCTTGAAAAATCAACAGTAGATTCAACCCAATCCATATCTGGGACTTTTGTTGATTGCAAAGTTTCATCTGAAGGCATTGTTAAAATTTATGGTGACGCATCAAAAATTGATTATTTCAATGCTTCGGGGTGCTACATTTCTGAGATAAATTTAACACAACTCTCAGAGCTTGCGTTTCTCGATTTATCACACAATGAGTTAAAAGATTTAGATTTAAGCAACCTAACCAAATTGCAAGGTCTATATCTGTCAGACAATCCATTTAATGGGGATAAGTCATTAATTATTGGCAAAAATAAGCCAAAACTCACAATTCTTGAGATGAATACAGTTGATAATATTGACCAATCTTTTAATTTGTCTGATTATCCTGCAATGGTATCTTTTGATGGTTACCACAATTTAGGCTTAAACAAATTAGACCCAACAGGTTGCCCCGATTTAATGCGCTTAACACTTGATGTGACTAATGTTGAGACTCTCGACATTAGCAAGAATCCAAATCTGCTAATTTTAAACATCTCAAATACTCGCATATCATCTATTGATTTAAGCAATAATCCATATCTCACCCAATTATATTGCGCTCATGACGGTTCGTTTAACGAAGAATATAAATTAAAAACTCTTGATATTTCCAATAACCCGGAACTTGTATATTTATTCTGTGCAGGCAATAATTTAAAAACTCTTGACATTTCAAAATGTAATAAGTTAGTCACATTAGTTGCCACTGATAATTACTTAACATCAATCGATGTCAGCAATAATCCACAATTATATATTTTTGAAATCAATAAAAACTGTTTGGATTTTGCGACTTTACCATTCCCAAACAGCAACTGGAATACTTATTACTATGGTCAACGAAATCTCCATATTGCAAAATATTGCAAAGTTGACACAATCTTGGACTTCAGTTCAAAAGTGTTACGAGAGGGAACTACAACAGAAGCCGCATTATATTCGGTCTCTGAATCATCGCCCAATAGCCCTACTTTACTTGATGCTTCATATTATACTTATTCTAACGGCAAATTAAAAATATTAAAAGAGCACGAAGATAGTGTATATATCGCATTTGCCAACTCAGCATTTCCCGAAGCAATATTAAACACAGAAAAATTTAAAATTAAAAACGAATCACAAATCGGTATTCCTGACAAAGCTTTAAGCTTTACTTCAGGGGTATCTGTTGGCTCTACAATTTCATTCTGTATTGGTGCGGAAGGTGCAACAGAATCCAATCCGGTCAAATTTTATGTAAACTTCGGAGATGGAAATAAGATTGAATACACAACAACAACAGCAAGCCCTCAAACACCAAATGTAAATGGTACTAAAAACGGATATGGATCTGTTGAGATATACATTCCCGAGGGAGTCACTCTTTCAGCGTTTAAAATCGCTGATGTCCCAATGTATTCTATAGATGTTAAAGCACTCGCTTCACTTCGTGAATTATCAATCATAAACGCAGGATTATATTCAATCGACCTTTCATGGAACCGATGCCTCACATCGTTGAATCTAAGCGGTAACAATTTCTCATCACTTTCTCTTGCCGGCAATAATGGCTATTACGAAAAGAATGCGTTAACCGATATAAACCTCAGCAATAATAAATTAACCGACATCATTCTCAATAACGTCCAAGCAATAAAACATCTTGATTTAAGCTACAACGAATTGACAACATTAGATTTATCTGATGCTGACTACATATTGAGTGTTGATTTATCAAACAACTTATTTGAATCATTGGATTTTACATATTGCTCAATAATGACTCGACTTGATGTGTCGCATAATAATTTGAGTTCAATTGTAATGCCTACCGATTGTGGATTACAATATTTTGCATGCAACAACAACAACTTCACAATTGCCACTTTACCTATTATTACGCATATCAATGATGAGAACTACATCTATGCTCCTCAAACTGATTTGGCTATTCCAACCAAAGGTCCAGGCATAGATCTTTCTAATCAAAACCGCATAATAAATGGTGTGGGCACAACATATACATGGAAAGATGCTAACGGAATTTCTCTTATCGAAGGTTCTGATTATACCAACACTAATGGATACATGAAATTCTTAAATACCGAAGTTGGCGAAATTGTATGTGAAATGCAGAATGCCGCATTCCCAGGATTCAACGGAGACAAAGTATTTAAAACTACCCCCATACTTGCCGCAGGAATGCCTACAAATGAAATCGCCTCATTCTCAACGGTAAACGATGGTGAAACAGTGACCCTTTCATTGGCTGCATCACAACCCAACACGGCTATCTATATCGGTTGGGACGGAAATGAAAATCTCAGTCAATATCTTCTTGGAACAACATATCAATTATTTGATGCCAAAACTAAAGCCGGTGTTGATGTAAAAGTATATACATACGAACCCGAAGAAAAAATATCAGTGTTCAGCATGTCGGGAGCAACCCTATCTACCTGCGATATGTCAAAACTCACTGATGCAATCAATGTGAGTATTACAAATGCCGGGCTTAATGAAATCAATCTTCCGATATCTGACAATCTCAAAGAAACAGCTCTTGATGGCAATAACTTTACTGAGTTTAACGCATCTAAATTCCCTAACTTAACAACATTAAGCCTTAACAACAATGCTTTAACAACTCTCGATGTCACAAATAACCCCAGTCTGCAGGTATTGTCGGTGGCAAGCAATCAATTAAACGAAATAAAGCTCAACAATAACAATATATGGGCGTTATATCTCGACAATAACAAATTTAGCGAAATTGATCTCAATGGCGTACCTAATGTGAGTCAATTCACTATTACAAACAATCAATTAAGCGAAATAAATGTTGAGAATCTCACTCAGCTTAAAATGCTTGGTCTCACCGGCAATAAACTAACATTCAAGACATTGCCAAAAGTAAAATCAAGCTATATAGTTTATCACTACAGCAATCAAGCACCTATTGATATATCTCAAACTTCCGAAGGCATTATTAATCTTGCCGACCAAGCGATAGTTGATACAACCAAAACTGTATATCGTTGGTTCCTTGGAACTCCAATCATTAACGAATATGGCGAACTCGAAGGTGAAGAACTTATTCTTGACACAGAATACACTATTGAAAATGGAGTTACAACATTCCTCAATGATTTTGAAGGTGTAATATGTGTAATGACAAATTCCAAGTTCCCCAACCTATATTTATACACTAATTTAATAGATGTCACAGCAGGTGTTGAATGTATAATAAGTGATAATCCATCTTCAATAGTGATTGTTGAAGGCAATAATATCATAGCTAAAACAGATGTAGGAAACAGCACTACCGCCAATCTAATTACCACCAATGGTGCTATAATTGGTTCAACTACCACTATTGACGGCACCGCAACATTCAACAATGTCGCTGACGGCATTTACATAATAACTATCGGCAATGAATCTTATAAAGTTGCTATAAAATAATCTGTTGTGATTCTATACTTCAAAAGGTGGCCATAACAAGCCACCTTTTTCATTTATATGAAAACTTTTATAGTAATATGTAACCATTACAATTTATTTTTCGTAATATTGTATTTTTTAATTTGACAACAATCTAAAACTATGCATCATAGCAGTATTTTTCAGCGTCCGGTGTGGGTTGTGGTGTTCGCTCTCACGGCGGCTATTGCGTGGGGGTGGGCTTATCCGCTCATCAAGTTGGGATTTCAACATTGGGGCATCAATCAAGATATGACCGGTGGCAAAATGCTGTTTGCAGGGATTAGATTTGCCATTTCAGGGCTTATAATCCTTGCCATTGCCGGCACTACAGGTAAGAAACTCAAAGTAAAAAACCGTTGGGGGTGGGTGTATGTGATATTATTCGCATTGCTCAACACCTCTCTACACTACACGTTTTTCTACATAGGATTGTCGCATAGCGAAGGGGCAAGAGCGGCTATTTTCAACTCGCTTGGCACATTTATGCTCGTGTTATTTGCATGTATGTTTTTCAAGAGCGACCGCCTCTCCTCACGCAAGATATTAGGTTGTGCGATAGGTTTTGCCGGCATTCTTGTGCTGAATATAGGTGGTGGCGAAAGCGGACAATTCACCCTTATGGGCGACGGCATGATTATTCTCAACGCACTCTGTTCGGCTCTTGCCGGATTGATGACTCGTGGATTAGGCCGACGGGTGGATATATTTGTAGGCACCGGCTATAGCCTTGCCATAGGTGGATTATTGCTCATCATTCCCGGACTCGCATTAGGTGGCACCCTACCCCTCATCACCACTCAAGGGCTGATAATCCTGGGGCTGCTCATCGCGATATCCACTATAGGATTTGCACTATACAACAAACTATTGAGTTGCAACCCTGTGGGCAAAGTGGCGATATTCAACTCGCTAATCCCCGTGGTGGGCGCTCTCACCTCATGCCTATGCCTGGGCGAACCGTTCTACTGGAAATACCTCCTCGCCGCCCTCCTCGCCACAACCGGCATCTATGTGATTAATAAAGGGAAAATATAAAAAATGGGATTGCACTAATTGGTGCAATCCCATAACATAATTGTATATATCTTTTTACAACTGATTGATGTTGCATTGGCATTTTGAGAGTTCTGCGACACATTTGTCGAGGTCGTTGGGGTGGATTACCACGTTGGCTTTGTCGCCTTCGGCAAAGGCATACATGTATTCGATGAAGATGTCGTTTTGCGCCAAGTGGTCGAGGATTTCAGAGAGTGAACCTGCCTCGTTGGGACAACTGATACACACCACGTCGGTCAACATCACGGCGAAGTTCTCGTTGCGCAACACCTCAACGGCACGTTCCACGTCCGTCACGATGAGGCGCAAGATACCGAAGTCGGTAGTTTCGGCCATACTGAATGCATGCATGTTGATGCCATGTTTGCCTAATATCTTTGTAAGGTCGTTGATGCGACCGGTCTTATTTTCGAGGAAAATCGAAAGTTGTTTGATTGTCATAATATATCGTGTTTTAAATGGTTAAAGTTTGCGATTATCTATCACACGTTTGCTCTTGCCTTGGCTACGCTCTATGCTGTTTGGCTCCATCAAGCGCACATCGGCACTGATTGAAAGCACGCTTTTGAGCTTGTCGGCAAGGCGTTTCTTCATAGCCAACATGCTGCCCACATCGCCGCTGAAGAAGTCGCGGCGCACCTCTACTTGAACCTGCAAAGTGTCGAGATTGTTCACGCGGTCAACAACAAGCATATATTGAGGCTCGAATTCGGGCATTTCGAGGATAACGCTTTCCACTTGTGATGGGAACACATTGATACCACGAATGATGAGCATATCGTCGCTACGTCCCATGATGCGACCCATGCGCACTGATGTGCGACCACATGCACAAGTGCCTTCCATAAGTGTGCAGAGGTCTTTTGTGCGATAGCGAAGCACCGGCATACCCTCTTTGGTGAGAGTGGTGAACACCAATTCGCCTTGAGTGCCATAAGGGAGTTGCTCCAATGTGTCGGGGTTGATGATTTCGGGGAAGAAATGGTCTTCGCAAATGTGAGAGCCGTTTTGTTCTTGACATTCATACGACACGCCCGGTCCCATAATCTCGCTCAAGCCATAGATGTTATACCCTTTCAATCCTAAACGTTCTTGAATTTCGGCACGCATGTTTTCGGTCCAAGGCTCGGCACCAAAAGCACCTATGCGCAAGTTTATATCGTCTTTACTCAATCCCATTTTATCGAGCGTTTCGGCAAGATAAAGAGCATAGGAAGGAGTACAAGCGATGCCTGAAATCTTCAAGTCGCGAATGAGTCGGATATGCTTTTCGGTGTTACCTGTCGAAGTAGGAACCACTGTGGCACCGAGGTTTTCAACACCATAGTGAGCGCCAAGACCGCCGGTAAACAAGCCGTAGCCATAACTTACCGAGAAAGTATCGTCGCGAGTCACGCCATAGGCAGTCAAACAGCGAGCCATCACCTCCGACCACACCGCCAAGTCCTTGCGAGTGTAACCCACGATTGTGGGGTTACCTGTTGTGCCCGACGAGGCATGCACACGCACAATCTCAGATGGGGGAGCTGCTTGCAACCCATAGGGATAGTTGTCGCGCAAATCCTGCTTAGTGGTAAAAGGCAGTTTCACTATATCGTCAATACTCCTGATGTCCTCGGGCGAGAGGTCCATCTCTTGCATCTTATTGAGATAGAAAGGCACGTTGTGATACACATACGTCACCAATTTCTGTAGTCGGCGACTTTGCAACGCGTGCATCTCGTCGCGACTCATACATTCTTTGTTAGGATTCCAAATCATTATTTTATGTCGTTTTTATGTTAATTCGTTAATTCAATGGGTGGTCTTCGCTGAATGCTTTCATTCGCTCGGCCATCACTTCATATAGGTCATCGCGCATGCGTGAAGTGCAGGCACGCACCCCTTGTTGGTCGCTGCCGGTGGTTGAGAGCGAAATGCTGCTCACGCCATAGTAAAGCAACTCCTTCAACAAGTCGCCGCCACTCATATCGCCATACCCTATGGTGAAGAAAAAGCCGTCGCCCACACGTTGGGTCACATCATAATCATAAATGATATGGAAACCGTTGTCGGTGAAAATCTTTTTCATCTTCTCGGCACGGCGGGCATATTCGCGAGTATCTTCCACGAAATTGATTTTGCCCTCGGTTGACAGGCGCAACATTTCGGCATAGGCATATTGTGTTGAAGCCGTACAGCCCGATGTAATCATATAAAGGATTGAGGCTATCAGCGTCTGTCCAAACACGCCGGCATCGTTATAGCGCTCGGCCAATGCGGGGAAATGACGGTCAAACAGTTTGTCGCTGATGCAAGTCAATGCCATGCGCTGACCGGCATAGCTGAATATCTTCGACGATGAAAGCATCAATATATAATTGTCGGTATAATGTGCCACTGTGGGGGGATAAGGTGGCTCAAACGGATGTCCCATATCGGTGCGGAAGTCCATGCAGAAGTAGGCCAAATCTTCCATCACAATCACATCGTGTTTTGTGGCAAGTTCGCCTATAATTTTCAGCTCGGCATCTTCAAGGCATATCCATGCAGGGTTGTTGGGGTTGGAGTAAACGATAGCCGCGATATCTCCATCGGCCAACATGCTCTCCAACTTGTCACGCAACGCTTCTCCACGATAGTTATAAATGTCAAATTCAACCCATTCGGCACCAATAATACGCAACTGCGACTTCTGAATAGGGAAACCGGGGTCGATAAACAACACCTTGTTTTTGCCCGGAGTGCGTTGTGTGCAAGCGATAAACGAGCCATACGACCCTGCCACGCTGCCCACTGTGGGAACACACGCACGAGCCGAGATGTCAACATTGAGAAACGCTTTGACAAATCGCGATGCCTCATGCTTCAACTCAGGCACACCGGCTGCCGCAGGATATTGCGAACCCACACCACGGTCGAGTGCGGCTTTCTCGGCCTCTACACCCAGTTGGTTTACAGGTAATCCGGGCGAACCTTGGTCCATGCGTATAAATGGTATACCGGTCTCCTTTTCGAGATATTGCGCCACAAGAAGCACTTCGCCAATGGTAGCTTTCGACAAGTCGGCGATGTGAAGTTCTTTCACAGCTTTTTCCACCAACTCTTCACTGAATATTTTCATCGTTTTTTGAGTCTTTATTTCACTGCATTCAACCCCAAGTCAAATGCTTGTTGGTTCATTTCCACTATCTTCTCACCCTTCGATGCAAACACGCGTGCGATACTTTCACGCAACTGCTCGGGAGTGAGTATCTCAATATAACGAGCCGCCATGCCAAGCAATATCACGTTAGCACTCTTTGGCATATTGTTCTCTTTGGCAACATCGTCGATGGGTAACGCTGCCACATGAGGCAAACCGTTGAGTTCGTTCATCAACGCCTCATCTTCGGGATAGTTGGGTATATTTTTGAATGGGTGTGAAGAGGTTACCACCCACCCTTCACCATTGAGATACGACACATAGCGCAACGCTTCCATAGGCTCCATCGAGATAATCAAATCGGCAGCACCTTCCTTTATCAAGTCGGAATAAATCTCATCGGTCGACAATCGAAGATTTGACTGCACATCGCCTCCGCGTTGGCTCATGCCATGCACTTCGGCTTGTTTGAGGCTCAACCCTGCCACCGCAGCGGCATCACCTATGATTGTGGCAATAGTGAGGATTCCTTGACCTCCCACGCCGGCTAATATTATATCTTTTTTCATTGCTGTGCCTTTTTTTGACGAAGTTTGCGACTAAGGGTCTGGATACATTCACGACGAGGAATTATCACCGACACCCCTTTATATTCAATCTCTTCACGAATGATGCGTGTGATTTCCTCCATGTTTTTAGGTAGAGGCACCACTACACGCACATGCTCAGGCTCTACTCCAAGTCCGAGACATATTGCCTCAAACTTGTTTGTACCTGCCGAGTCTTGACCTCCGGTCATCGCTGTTGTGAGGTTATCTGAAATCACCACTGTGATATTCGCTTTGTCATTTACGGCATCGAGCAAGCCTGTCATGCCCGAGTGGGTGAATGTAGAGTCACCGATAACGGCAATAGCGGGGAACACTCCTGCATCGGCAGCACCCTTGGCCATTGTGATTGAAGCGCCCATATCCACGCAGCTGTCGATAGCGCGGAATGGAGGTAACGCGCCAAGTGTGTAGCAACCAATGTCACCAAAGATGCGAGCATCGGCATATTCGGCAGCCACTTTGTTGAGTGCGTCATAAACATCGCGGTGTCCGCAACCTTGACACAACGCCGGTGGACGTGGCATCACATTTTGTGCCGCGGCAAACGCTTGTGGAAGTTCCACACCGAGAGCCTTGCCCACACAATCGGGTGTCAACTCGCCCATGCGGGGAAGGTCGCCGGTCAATCGGCCCTTCAACACATAGCCAGCTCCAAGCAAGCCCTTCACCTGCTCTTCAACCAATGGCTGACCATCTTCGGCCACAAGCAAAGAGTCACACTCTTGTGCCAACGCCTTAATTGCCGCTTCGGGGATAGGATATTGCGAAACCTTCAACACTTTCACACCAAGTTGTTGAGGGTTGTTTTCCATTACATAGTTATAAGCGATACCACACGCCACTACACCCAGACGTGCCTTGCCTTCGGTCGCCACTGTCTTGTTATAAGGCGAAGCTTCGGCACTTGCCAATAGTTGTGGTTGCTTTTCTACCAACGAAGCATATTGACGGCGTGCATTGCCGGGCAACAACACCCAATGAGTGCGTTCATTATCGGGATTAAGCGCATTTTGAGCCATAGGAGCCTTCACCACTACCCCGGCTCGCGAGTGAGCCAATCGGGTCACGACACGCATCAACACGGGCAATCGCAATTGCTCCGACAATTCATATGCATATCGCATCATCTCATAAGCCTCTTGTTGCGAAGATGGCTCAAGAATGGGAATCATAGTGAATTTGCCATAGAAGCGTGAGTCTTGCTCATTTTGCGACGAGTGCATCGAGGGGTCATCGGCTGCAAGCACCACCAATCCGCCATTCACTCCGGTGATACCCGAATTGACAAACGCATCGGCTGCAACATTCATTCCCACATGTTTCATACACACAAGCGCACGCTTGCCGGCATACGACATTCCCAACGCTGCCTCCATTGCAGTCTTTTCGTTGGTACACCAACGGCTACGCACCTCAGGAGCATTAGCCTGGATATATTCAGTGATTTCGGTCGATGGAGTGCCGGGATAGGCATACACACCGCTAATGCCGGCATGCACTGCACCCAATGCTATAGCCTCATCGCCCAATAAAAGTTTACGTTCTATCATAATCTTTCTATATTTATTCGATATTAAATGTCAGCATCGTTAAGAGCCGGGAATTTTTCACGGAAAGCCTCCAGCATAGGCATATCCACCTCGGCCGAAGCCTCACATTCTTCATTCATGGCACACGACGCTATTGTTTTGCCATAAGGGTCGATAATCACACTGCCACCGCAGTAATCGCATGTAGGGTCGGTTCCCACACGGTTAACCCCTGCCACATAACATTGGTTCTCGATGGCGCGAGCCACCAACAAGGCGCTCCATGCTCCCACTCGAGGAGTAGGCCAACTTGCCACATAAAGAATCATATCATAATCGCCATGATTGCGCGACCAAATAGGGAAACGCAAATCGTAGCACACCTCAAGCAAAATGCGCACACCACACCATTCCACTATCACTCGGCTATCACCGGCAGTGAATCGTTTATGTTCGCCTCCATAGGTAAACAAATGTTTCTTGTCATAGTGAGCCACACTTCCGTCGGGTTTTACAAAATAGAATCTATTGTAGAATTTACCATCTTGCTCCACGGCCACACTTCCGGCTATCGCAGCGTTTATGGCCTTTGATTTTTCACGCATCCACTGCAACGTGTCGCTATTGGCACTTTCGGCAATACCCTCGGGGTGAATGCAAAATCCGGTAGAGAACATCTCGGGCAACACATAAAGATCTGCCCCCGGATTACGGTCGATAGCCTCATCGGCACGAGCCACATTGAGCGATGCATTATTCCATACTATGTTTCGTTGTAGGATAGTTATTTTCATATTAAATACCGTTTAAGTTGCAAATATAACCATTTTCACACATATAACCTACCATTTTGACTACAAATCAACAAAATACCGCTCATTTTGACAGAAAACACGACAAAATTGCTTTTAATCGTCATATTTTAGCAGAAAAATTGGTGATTGATTGTGAGTTTTGTAGGGATTATCTATATTTGTAGTTTGAAAATCTGTTTAGACAATTTATAACTCAACATAATAACATTATGGATAAAGAACTTGTACTAAACCCCAATAGGGTTGTGGCTTATCTCGGTAAACCTGCAAAGGAATTTACCAAGGCCGACATTATTCGCTTTATCAGCGAAAACGAAATTCGCATGGTCAACTTTATGTATCCTGCCGGCGATGGACGTTTGAAAACTTTGAATTTTGTAATCAACAATTTGGCTTATCTCGACGCTATTCTCACTTGTGGCGAACGCGTTGACGGCTCAAGCCTTTTCCCATTTATCGAGGCCGGAAGTAGCGACCTTTATGTGTTGCCTCGCTTTTCTACTGCATTCCTCGACCCATTTGCCGAAATACCAACCCTCTCGCTCCTTTGCTCTTATTTCAACAAAGACGGCGAACCTCTTGAAAGCTCTCCCGAGCACACTCTCTACAAAGCGTGCAAGGCTTTCAACGAAGTAACCGGTATGGAATTCCAAGCCATGGGCGAATTGGAATATTACGTTATCGCTCCCGATGATGAAATGTTCCCCGCTACCGACCAAAAGGGCTATCACGAATCGGCTCCTTATGCTAAATTCAACGAGTTCCGCACTCAATGCATGGCTTACATCGCTCAAGCCGGCGGACAAATCAAATATGGACACTCCGAAGTGGGTAACTTTACTATCGATGGCATGATTTATGAGCAAAACGAAATAGAATTCTTACCTGTGAATGCGTGTGATGCTGCCGACCAACTCATGGTAGCAAAATGGATTATTCGCAACCTCGCATATCAATTGGGCTATGATATCACTTTCGCTCCAAAAATCACTGTGGGCAAAGCCGGTTCGGGCCTACACGTTCACATGCGCATCGTGAAAGACGGTCAAAACCAAATGCTCGATGGCGGCGTTCTCTCGGCTACCGCTCGCAAGGCAATTGCCGGCATGATGAAACTCGCTCCTTCAATCACCGCATTTGGCAACACCAACCCAACATCATATTTCCGTCTTGTGCCTCACCAAGAAGCACCTACAAACATCTGTTGGGGCGACCGCAACCGTTCGGTATTGGTGCGCGTGCCTCTCGGTTGGGCTGCTAAAGCCGACATGTGTCAAATCGCCAATCCTCTCGAAGGACCAAGCAACTACGACACTACTCAAAAACAAACTGTTGAAATGCGTTCTCCCGACGGATCTGCCGACATCTACCAACTCATTGCCGGTCTTGCCGTAGCATGCCGCCATGGTTTTGAACTCGAAAACGCATTGGAGATTGCCGAAAAGACTTATGTGAACGTAAACATTCACAAAGCCGAAAATGCCGACAAACTCAACTCATTGGCTCAACTTCCCGACAGTTGTGCCGCATCGGCCGACTGCCTCGAACGCCAACGTGCTATCTTCGAAAAGCACAATGTGTTTAGTCCTGCAATGATCAACGGCATCATCAACAAACTTCGCTCTTACGACGACAAAACACTCCGTCGCGACATCGAAGGCAACCAAGATGAAATGCTCAAAATCGTAAGACGCTTCTTCCACTGCGGATAATCGCGTTTCACGACATTTCAATACACAGCAAAGGGAGCCCCAATCGAGGCTCCCTTTTGATTTTCATTCATTTATGGCATCTAACATGATGCTCATTCTATAAAATATTATTTATCAATAAACCACTTTGATTGTTTTTGAGATTCCTTTCACCAAATAGACACCGGCATCGGGCAATTGATATGAACATCTACCATCAACAGTCACAAGTGACGATAACACTTTTCCATCAGCATCATATACAACTACAGGCATTCCGTGCATCGTCCCTTCAACCACCAATAATCCATCGCTCAATACGTATGCTTTCATATCGGCATCAACCCCTATTGCCTCTACCGAGTTGTCACCTGTTTCGTATGCCACGCTCAAAGTTGCGTCATATTTAATGACAGGTGTGGTATATTCGCCGCTTTCGCTCACCGACAATGTAACATCTGCGTTATTATAACGGACATTGTTTATTGACCAATTTTCATCAGGCGTAAACACACAGCTAAATGTCTTGCCTTTTTCTACCGGAACATCAATTGACCCTCCATCGGCTGAACGCAAGCTCAATATTGCCGGCAATTCCTCAAACATAGCCACAAACACCATATTTGCGTCTAAATCATCAATCACATATTCATTATCCACAAGCGATGCCGTTACATCTTTATCGTTCAACACTACCGATTTCAACTTCCATCCCGATGCCGGTGTAAACGTTACCCCAACTTTTGTTCCTGAAAGTATATCTACACTTGTTTTGGTTTCGCCATTGATTGCGATAGAGCCTTGCCCCGTTTTGCTCGCACTCACCCGATAAAGAATATCATATCCAATCTCCTCCTCCATTATTGTGTCAAAAGCACTCCAACCTTGTGTAGCTTCGTATGTAGCTTTACTACCTGTAGGGACGTATAAAGTACATGTATTTTCCCTGATTACATCGCTCACTGACGATGGTATAGCTCTTTTGTAATGAACCGCTTCTAAAGACGTACACCCATCAAAACAATACCGTCCTATCGTTTTCACATTATGGTATAATGTTATACTTTTCAGAGATGAGCAAAACCTAAATGAGTAATCCCCCAAAAACTCCAATGACATCGGTAAATCTATCGTTTCTAATGCGGTACAACCATAAAACACACTACTTTCAATCGTTTTCAAATTTTTAGGCAATGTCACTGATGTCAAAGATTTACAACTATTAAACACAGAATTACCTAAAGTTTCCACTCCCTCCGGTATTACAATTGTTTTAAGTCCTGAGCTCGCAAATGCTCCATCTAAAGTTTTTAATGAATCAGGCAATACAATGGACTCAAGATTGCTACAATTTGTAAATGCTCCTGAGGGGATATATGTTATATGTGAAGGTAGATTTACTGAAGTCAAACTTCGACAATCCATAAAAGCACTAGAAAACTTATCTCCATTTGTTTCTGTTTCAAATCGTTTTACGGTTTCGGGTATTGTTATCTCTGTCAATTGCTTACAATATTCAAACATACCAACTCCCACATATTCCAACTTTGAAGGAAATGTAAATTTAGTCAAGCCGGAGTTTGAAAACAAATCTTCCCCTATAGTAGTCAAACTTTCGGGCAAATCAATACTTGATAATCTCGAACAATGATAAAACGCATTGTTGCCTATTTCTGTTATCCCTTCGGGTATCTTCACATTTACCAATTGAGGACAAGTTCCACATACATAATCCGGCAAATTTGTCAAACTCGGAGAAAACTCTATAGATTCCAATATATCGCAATCATAAAACAAATATGTTCCTATTGATTTTACTTGTGCAGGCAATATAACCGATTTCAACTTATCATTACCTGAGAATGCGGAATTCCCTATTGAGGATAAGGTAGCAGGGAAAAAATCCGCATCAATTTTTTGCAAAGCACAATAGGCAAAAGCATAATTCCCTATTGATTGAAGATTTTTTGGCAACACTACTGTATCCAAATTCGTACAATAATTGAACGTATAATCTTTTATTTCTGCGATATTATCGGGAATAACGACCTTGTTAAATGCTTGCCCATTAAAAGCATCGTTTCCAATATATTTCAACGATGTTGGCAATACCACCGATTTCATCTGCCCTATATAATGATATCCGCCCGATTTACCAACAAAAGCATATTCTTCAATTGTTTCAAGACCTTCAGGCAATATTGCTTCCCTAATATTAGAACCACCAAATGCCGATTTGCAAATCTTCTTCAATCCCTTTGAAAAAGTCACATTAACCACACTGCTCTCACCAAATGCCGCATCATAAATTATGGTTATTGTATTAGGCATTATAATAGTGTTTATTCTACTTTTTGCAAATGCACTATTTGCAATTTCAGTTACGGTATATGTTTTTCCCTCGTATGTTACTGTTTCGGGGATTTCCGCACTGCCGAAATTGTAAGTTGCGGGACCTTGAGTCACCGATACGGTGGCTCCATCGGGATTAATCGAGTAGTATAGCCTTACTGAGTCAAGAGCCAAAGCGTCATCTTTTCGGGTCAATGAAGAAAAATCGTATGCCGAAGCCGAGATATATGCTCCAAGCATAAAAAACGAAATAATAAAGTACTTTAAATTTTTCATTCTGATTAGTTTTAAATAAAAAGGCGGAACCGTTCGATGCTTATTACAACTTAGGTTACCGCCAAGTGACCCTGCAAACAACAAGCACGAACAGTCCACGCCATCAGAGCGTGAACTTTTCGCAGGCTTGTCCTCGTTTGCGAATATTGGCGGTATTCAAGTTGTGAGAACAAGAGCAAAAGCTCAGTTATATTTTAAAGTACAAAGGAAACGCCTTTCCGTTTGTTAATAAATGATTTTCAATTCCAACCTACGGATTCGTTCTCATATCGAGACCGAGATTCCTAAATTTCACATATTTCTATCTGTTTCTTTTACTATTGTTTAAAATGATTTATATTCTGCAAATTTAATAATTTATTCTATTTTCACAATAAAATGACGTTGTATCAAAACAAGATTTAGATGATAATTTTACATGGGGGTAAACAATTAATAAGGTTTTCTCCTTAATTATTCGTAACTTTGCACTCTGAAAATTTTAAGATATATTATAATGATTGCGGTAAACAATTTAGGTATTCAATTTGGTAAAAGAGTTTTGTTTCAAGATGTCAACTTGAAATTCACTCCGGGAAACTGTTATGGCATCATTGGTGCAAACGGTGCCGGAAAATCAACATTAATGCGCATTCTCAGCGACCAACTTGCTCCCACACAGGGGTCGGTAACACAAGGACCGGGTGAACGCATGAGTGTATTGAGTCAAGATCACTTTGAGTTTGACGAATGCACAGTGATGAGCACCGTATTGCGGGGTCACACAGTGCTATGGGATATTATGCAAGAGAAAGACGCTCTTTATTGCAAAGAAGACTTCAGCGATGAAGACGGAGTGCGAGCTGCCGAACTTGAAGAAAAGTTTGCCGAACTTGAAGGCTGGAACGCCGAAAGCGATGCCGCCGCATTGTTGAGCGGTCTTGGCATCAAGGAAGACCGCCATTACATGTTGATGAAAGACATGAGCGGTAACGAAAAGGTGCGTGTGCTACTTGCAAAAGCGCTTTTTGGCAACCCCGACAACTTGCTGCTCGACGAGCCCACCAACGACCTCGACCTCGACACTGTGGCATGGCTCGAAGAATATCTCTCAAATTTTGAGAACACGGTATTGGTTGTATCACACGACCGTCACTTCCTCGACTCGGTTTGTACACACACTTTAGACATCGACTACAACAAAGTGAGTTTGTTTGCCGGCAACTACAGCTATTGGTATGAATCATCGCAATTAGCACTCCGTCAGCAACAACAACAAAACAAGAAAGCCGAGGAAAAGCGCAAAGAATTGCTTGAGTTCATTCAACGATTCTCGGCAAATGTCGCTAAATCAAAACAAACTACCTCTCGCAAAAAGATGCTCGAGAAACTTAACATCGAAGAAATTCAACCCTCATCACGTCGTTATCCGGGCATCATCTTCACACCTTCACGCGAGCCCGGCAACAAAATTCTTGAGGTAAAGGGATTGACAGCAAGCATTGATGGAGAACTGCTGTTTAAAGATGTTAATTTCCAAATCGAAAAAGGTGATAAAGTAGCGTTTTTGAGTCGCGACCCTCGTGCCATGACAGCTTTGTTTGAAATCATCAATGGCAACCGCAAAGCCGATGAAGGCACCTACGATTGGGGACAAACAATCACTACTGCATATCTTCCGCTCGACAACTCGGCATTCTTCAACACCGACCTCAATCTTGTGGATTGGTTGTGCCAATTCAGCGAAGACTCAAGCGAAATCTATCTCAAAGGGTTCCTTGGCAAAATGTTGTTCTCGGGCGAGGAAGTGTTGAAAAAAGCATCAGTGCTTTCGGGTGGCGAGAAAATGCGTTGTATGATTGCCCGCATGATGCTAAAAGACGCAAACACAATGGTTCTTGACTCTCCTACCAACCACCTCGATTTGGAATCAATTCAGGCATTCAACAACACTTTGCAAAACTTTAAAGGCAATATCTTGATGTCATCACACGACCACGAATTTATTCAAACAGTCGCAACCCGCATCATTGAATTGACTCCTAACGGCATAATCGACAAAATGATGGATTATGATGATTATATCACCGATGAAAAAGTTCTTGCAGCAAGAGAACGACTTTACAATAACAACAATTAATTCATAATAATATGGTAAAGCATATCGTAGCATTCAAATTAACCGGCACAGCTGCCGAGCGTCGTGAAGTATCATTAAAATTTAAAGAAGCATTAATGGCACTTCCAAAACAAATTGAGGTTCTTCGTTCAATGGAAGTGGGGATAAACGAAAATCCCAATGAAACATGGGACGTGGTGCTCACAGCGGTTGTTGACTCAATGGCAGACGTAGAAGTATATGCAAAACACCCCGCCCACGTTGCTGCAGCCGGATTGCTTGCCGGACATAAAGGCGACCGAGCATGCGTTGATTATGAATTTTAATCACACTATTGCATATATTAATATTTTTTCGTAATTTTGCAACCGATTTCGCAATCTCTGACGAGTTATGTGAACCGTGAATATTGCGAGTAATGTTAACATTTTAAATATCAAAGAAATGGATTTAATCAAAATCGCCAACGAAGCATTTGCTACAGGCAAACAACACCCCGAATTTGGTCCCGGCGACACTATCACAATCGCTTACCGCATTAAAGAAGGTAACAAGGAACGTATCCAACAATACCGTGGTGTAGTTATTAAAATTGCCGGCGAAGGCGAAAAGAAACGCTTCACAGTGCGCAAAATGAGCGACAACATCGGTGTAGAACGTATTTTCCCCATCGAATCACCATTTATTGACTCAATCACAGTTAATAAATACGGTAAAGTTCGTCGTGCAAAACTTTATTACCTCCGTGGTCTTACAGGTAAAAAAGCACGCATCAAAGAACGTCGCGTTAAGTAAGAATAATTTCTTGCAACGAATAAAAAAGACTTGCTTTCTCGAGGAGCAAGTCTTTTTTTGCATCAACATCGTCGGCTTTAGCCTTTTATCGTTTATTCTCCACCAACAACTCCAAGCATTCATACACCCGAAGGAGTATCGACAATTGAAAGCCAAATAATGAGTAGAAATATCATTACCGTAGCGATTATTGCCAACCACACACTTATACCTATCGGCCTTGATTTTTTATGCTTCATATTCATCGTTTTATTAAAGGGAATTTCTATCAATTCCTCAAATTAATTTAAACTTTAGTTGTTGGGAACATTCTTTTGTGTGATTTATAGAAGTCCCCTAAATTTTATACTAAAACAATGAATAGACCCATTTTGTTTATTTACACCCTATCACTCGGCGAAGTGTATCGACTTGCGAACGCCAAAGGCTTTTTGACTCTTCCAATTCATCTTCTTCGGCAAAATCAACGATTTGCAACACTATATGATCGGTCATTTCACTTGTGAGAATACGCATTTCAAAATATGTTTTGCTTGACCCATCGAGCCATTGCATTTTTATGGCAAAGCCTTTACGCATACCTATCACTTGTGCCTCTTGTGAATATCCTTTCCAAAAAAAAGAATATATTTTATTGTTAATTTTCACATCATCGGCAAACCATTGATTCAATCCATTCTCAGTTGATATGTAATTCCAAAGCATCAACACTGGTGTTGACTTCATATCAAATTCCATTTTATATTTAACATGCTCCATGTCTCAGAAAGGTTATTTTTGAGGTGAGATAATTGTTGGTTATATTATAACTGCGAATTAATATAAAATTCTTGACATACGCATCATTTTTTCGCATTTTCTTTTCAAATGTATTGCTTTTTGTGGTAAATTTGCAATAATAAAAATTTAATATAACATATTTAAGACACTTTCATTATGGGATTATTTGAAAAACTAACCGAGAGGGCGATTAAAAATCGCCAACGTATAGTATTGCCCGAAGGGACAGAACCACGCACATTGACCGCAGCCGACAGAATTATCGCAGAACGAATCGCCGATGTAATCCTTATTGGTGACCCTGCCGATATTCTCGCAATGGCCAAAGACCTTAAACTTGAAAATATCGACAAAGCTCAAATTGTCAATCCCGCCGATGAAAAAGTAATCGACAAATATGCCGGTATTTATTTCGATCTTCGCAAGAGCAAAGGCATTTCAATGGAAGAAGCTCGCCTCACAACCGCCAACCCGCTATATCTCGGGTGCTTAATGGTGAAAGCCGGCGATGCCGACGGTCAAGTAGCAGGAGCCCAAAACACAACAGGAAATGTGCTTCGCGCCGCATTCCAAGTAATCAAAACCCAACCCGGAATAGATGTAGTGTCGGGGGCGTTCATTATGCTTTTACCCGAGGGTTCTCCTTATGGCACTGATGATTTGCTCGTATTTGCCGATTGCGCCGTAATACCCGACCCGACAGATAAAGAATTGGCTCAAATAGCGGTTTCGGCTGCTCAAACTGCTCGCGACATCGCTGCGATCGAACCTCGCGTGGCAATTCTCAGCTTCTCGACCAAAGGTAGTGCACGCCATGAACGCGTAAACAAGGTTATTCGCGCAACTGAAATTGCACACGAAATGGCTCCTGATTTAATTCTCGACGGCGAACTTCAAGCCGACGCAGCTTTAGTTCCGGGAGTAGCTAACAGTAAAGCACCAAACAGCCCGTTAAGCGGACGCGCAAACGTTCTTGTATTCCCTTCACTCGAAGTTGGCAACATCGCCTACAAACTCACTCAACGTCTTGGCGGTGTTCAAGCAGTAGGTCCAATACTTCAAGGTCTTGCCGCTCCTGTTAACGACCTTTCTCGCGGTTGCTTCCCCGAAGACATTTTCAAAACAGTAATCATCACTTGCAACCAAGCAATAGGTCTTAAAGAGAATAAATAGCAAACTCAAACATAACATTAAAACAAATCATTATGAAAATTTTAGTATTAAACTGCGGCAGTAGTTCTGTAAAATATAAACTCATTGACACTTCAAACGACAACACCCTCGCCGAAGGTGGCGTGGAACGCATTGGTCTTGAAGATGGATTTTTGAAATTCAAACGCACTGATGGCTCAAAAGAAACCGTAGCACTTGGACATATCGACCACAATGGAGCCGTATCTGCAATCCTCAACAACCTCACCGATGAGAAAGAAGGTTGCATCAAGAGCTATGACGAAATCGACGCTGTGGGACATCGTGTGGTGCATGGTGGTGAAAAATTCAACAAGAGTGTGCTTATTGATGATGATGTAAAAGCAATGATTAAAGAATGCTATGACATCGCACCACTACACAACCCCGCAAACATGACCGGTATTGAAGCAATCACTGCATTGATGCCTAATGTGCCTCAAGTAGGTGTTTTCGACACTGCATTCCACCAAACAATGCCGGCTAAATCATTCATGTATGCGCTTCCATATAAGTATTATGCTGAAGATGGCGTGCGTCGTTATGGATTCCATGGCACAAGCCACCGTTATGTGTCACAACGCGTGTGTGAGTTCCTTGGTGTAGATGTTAAAGAACAAAAAATTGTCACTTGCCACATTGGTAACGGTGGTTCTATCACTGCGGTGCTTAATGGCAAAAGCGTTGACACTTCAATGGGCTTGACTCCTACCGAAGGACTTATGATGGGTACTCGCGTGGGTGATGTTGACCCTGGCGCATTGACATTCTTGATGACAAAACACAATCTTACCCCTGCCCAAATGCAAAATATCATCAACAAAGAAAGTGGAATGGCGGGAGTATCGGAAATCTCATCAGACATGCGTGAAATCGAAGCCGCAGACAACGCCGGTGTTGAACGCGCACAAATGGCATTGGCTATGTATGAGCAACGAATCATTAAATACATAGGCGCATACGCTGCCGAAATGGGTGGTGTTGACATCATAGTATTCACCGGTGGTGTGGGCGAAAACCAAACAGGCGTGCGTGAAAACGTATGTGCTCCACTTGGCTTTATGGGAGTGGAACTCGATAATGAACTCAATGCAAAGATTCGTGGCACAGAAACCGTAATCTCAACTCCTGCATCGAAAGTTAAGGTGGTTGTAATTCCTACCGATGAAGAATTGATGATTGCACGCGACACCGAAGCCATCGTCAACGGTCGTCAACCCGAATAAAATACAAATAACATGAGGTACTCCTCCCCTATTTATTGGGGAGGTGGCTTTTTGAGCCTGAAGGGTTCCTCTACAATCAAAACCTCACATAGTATATATTTATGAAAAAAATCAGAGCCGCCATCGTAGGATATGGCAATATAGGTAAATTCGTGCTTGACGCACTTGAAACAGCACCCGATTTTGAGGTTGCAGGTATTGTGCGCCGTAGTATAAGTAATGTTCCTGCCGAGCTAAGCGGGTATAATGTGGTTACCAACATTAATCAACTCGAAGATGTAAATGTCGCTATTCTTTGCACACCCACTCGTGAGGTAGAAAAATATGCGACAGAATATCTTGCCAAAGGGATAAACACGGTTGACAGTTTCGACATTCACACCGGTATCGCAGAACTACGCCGCAATCTCAACACCGTTGCGCAAGCCAATGGAACTGTGGCTATAATCTCTGCCGGTTGGGATCCGGGCAGCGATTCGGTTGTTCGCACTTTACTTCAAGCTGCCGCACCAAAAGGCTTGACTTATACCAATTTCGGTCCTGGCATGAGCATGGGGCACACGGTGTGTGTAAAGTCAAAAGACGGTGTAAAAAACGCTCTTTCAATGACAATACCATTGGGAACAGGCATTCATCGCCGCATGGTATATGTAGAGCTTGAAGATGGATATACCCTCGAACAAGTAACTAAAGCCGTAAAAGAAGACCCATACTTCGCAAACGACGAAACCCATGTGATGCAAGTCGAATCGGTTGACGAAGTAAAAGACATGGGTCATGGAGTAAATATGGTGCGCAAAGGTGTTTCGGGAAAAACCCAAAACCAACGCTTTGAATTTAACATGAGCATCAACAACCCGGCGCTTACCGCACAAATGTTGGTGAGTGTGGCTCGTGCCTCTATGATGCAAAAGCCCGGCGCTTACACAATGATTGAAATCCCTGTGATTGACTTGCTTCCGGGCGACCGCGAAGAACTCATCAGCCACCTTGTGTAAATTTAAATAATTGACAATAGAACAAGGAGATGTGTCAGATTTAATAAAATGACACATCTCCGTTTTTATACTCCAATATCCTACTTATCCTTATTGTTAAGTTTTTTAAGTGCTTTTTGAGCGTCCACATTCCCTTGCTTCGCCGACAATAAATACCATTTTATAGCAAGTTCTTCATTTTGCTCAATACCATTTCCTCGTTCATAACACACACCTAAATTATATTGCGCAATAGCCAATCCTTGCTCTGCGGCTTTACGATACCAAATTACCGCGCGCGAATAACTTTGCACCTCAACACCTAAACCATTTTCATAACATACCCCTAAATTAACTTGAGCATCGGGAAATCCCCGTTCTGCCGCTTTTGTGTACCAATATACCGCCATTTTATAATCTTTAGTTACCCCTTTACCATTATAATAATGAACTCCAAGATTATATTGTGATTTCAAATCATTTTGCTGAGCGGCTTTATCATACCAATACACAGCCTTTTCAAAATCTTTTGCCACACCATATCCATTGTCATAACACACGGCAAGATTATATTGCGCATTAACAAAGCCAAGTTCTGCCACTTGAGCCCAATATTCAACCGCTTTAGCATAGTCTCCAATTTCATAACAATCGACACCTTTATTGTATCTGTTATATGTTTCAGGCGAATAATCATCATGTGCATAAAGCAACCCGAACACTCCTATCACACAAAAATACAAGAACTTACGCTTCATACATAGCTTTTTTAATATTGACATTTCTATGGCAAGTTAGATATTTAAACTCAAACAAAAAAATTTCAGCTACAACACATCGACTAAATAACATTATTTAACCCTTGGCTGTTTTTTTGCACAAACAATCACCATGAATACTATCGCTGAATAATCAAAGCGTTTAATTGAACGAGAAGAAATTTCAACTCTATGTTTCTAATTACATTACAATAATAATATCAAATGTACTCTATTTTTTTATTTTCGAATAAAGCACTATCTTTGTAAAAGAATTTAAGGCATTATATTTATTGTTAATGGCAAAAAATCTACTTAGATTTATAATTCCAATAATAGCGTTATTTGCTATTACATGTGGCATCAACAAGTCGGAATCGGTTATTACAGAACAAGAAATAACTGACAACTTAACGATTCAAATAGACACCTCTTATACCGAACCGGCTACCTTAAATTTTGATTTGTTATTTCCCCGACAAATATCTTCAACAAATCTCTTACGCATACAAAATTCAACAAACCGAACAAATAACGCAAATAAGAAAAACTTCAAGTACTTCAATTTTATTAGAGTTGAATATCTTGGTATAAAGAACATATTTAACGAAAAACAATTAATCATCCATTCTTCGTTTATCAAGCCTTTTCATCGATTGATTTGCCTTGGTAAACTTGTTATTTAGTATTTTATTTCAAATAATGTTTTATGTGAAGTAATCCTTATTTTGGGACTATTTCACTTGAGTTGTCATGCAACAACTCACTATAACACATATTTAATTTCAAACACTAAATAACAAATGAAAACAAAATTCATCAAGATTCGCTCTACAATAGACATTATTATATTCACAGCAACAATTTTAACTGGTTGCATTTTTGCAATATTACCCATTGGAACAAATGCGAACATTGGAGGATATACTCTAATTATAATCGGCATTATCCTTGCATTTACATTAAAATCCTCATATAAACACTTTCATTCGGGTGAAAAATTTCAGAGAAAACAATTATTGTTCCCTTTGGGCATGAAAGGAGCAATAATATCAGCGCTTGACTCTCTTCCCGAAAATATAGATTTAACCAAAGAAGGAAATGCTCAATCATTGAGATTATACATTTATTACAACAAACAAATTAAGAAAGCCTATTTGCAACTTTTTGAATATTCAGCCAACCAATATGATCCATGTTCAAGAATCTATGAATATGGAATAGATCAAATTAAACGACTAATAGCTTTTAAATAGAACAGCCATGGACCTTTTTCAAATATTTACTCTTTTAGGAGCATTAGGTATGTTCCTATATGGTATGAATTTAATGAGTTCGGGGCTTCAAAAGGCCTCGGGCGACAAACTTCGCAGTTTCCTTTCGGCAATGACTTCAAACCCATTCAAAGGGGTAATGACCGGACTTGGAATCACTTCAATCATCCAATCGTCGTCGGCGACAACTGTAATGGTTGTAAGTTTTGTAAACGCAGGTCTGCTTTCTCTCGGACAAGCTATCGGAGTAATCATGGGTGCGAATATAGGCACTACCGTAACCGCATGGCTTGTATCGTGGCTCGGATTCAAAGCCGACATTTCAATCCTTGCCGTTCCATTAATGGTATTCGGGTTCCTATTCTCTAACTCAAAAAAGAATCAACGTCAAAACATCGGTGAGCTAATTGTCGGGTTCTGTCTTTTATTCCTTGGTCTTTCGTTTATGAAAGAATCGGTTCCCGATTTGAACAGCACCCCCGAAGTTTTGGATTTTGTTAAAACCTGGTCAAGTTACGGATTCAGCTCGGTGTTGATATTCCTTGCATTTGGCACGGTGTTAACACTTATTCTTCAATCATCATCGGCTACAATGGCTATCACGCTCATTATGCTTAGCATGGGTTGGATTCCGTTTAACATGGCATGCGCAATGGTATTAGGTGAAAATATAGGGACAACCATTACAGCCAACATCGCTGCGGCAGTTGGAAACACCCAAGCCAAACGTGCGGCAATGTCACACACACTATTCAACGTATTTGGCGTTATATGGGCTTTAGTTTTTTTCACACCATTCCTTGCCCTTGTTGGAAAAATCACCGAGTTTATCTTTGGGCTACCAAACCCATCGGCCGAAGGTTTTGCCGTAAGCTCGCCAAACTCCGACGAAGGTGTTGCCGCTTTGTATGGTCTTTCAATGTTGCACACCATGTTTAACACCATAAATACGTTTATATTAGTATGGTTTATCAAGTATATTGAAAAAGCCGTTGTATGGATTATCAAGACACCCAAGAATCAAGAAACAGAAACATTCCGTCTTAAATATATCTCAGCCGGACCTGTAGCAACACCCGAATTAGCAACCAATCAGGCATTTGATGAAATCATACATTTTGCTCAAATCTCTAAAAAAGGGCTTGAATACGCAAAATTAGCGGTTCAAGAAAACGACTCTAACAAGTTTGAGGAATATCGTAGCAAGTTGGTTAAATATGAGGAAATATCCGACCGGATAGAATATGAAATCGCGGCATTCCTTAATGCTGTTTCAGCAGCAGACATCAGCGAGGAGACTTCAAAAAGAATTAAATCGATGTATAAAATTATCGGTGAATTGGAATCGCTCGGCGACTCCGGAGAAGCGATAAGCCGTATTCTTTCGCGTCGAAATGTTCATAATAAGACATTCGACCAAGACACTATCGCCAAACTGCTTAAAATGGTCGCAAACATAGAAAAAGCCTACGACGTGATGATTACAAACCTCAATGCGGCTCACAAAGGCACTCTCATTGAAATCTCCAATGCCTACAATGCCGAAGAACAAATCAATAACCTCAGAAACGACCTTCGCGATTCTGAGATAGAAGATATTGAAAGCAACATCAAGAATTATCAAACAAGCATATATTATATCGACATTGTCAATCAATTAGAGCGCATGGGCGACTTCTTAATCAACATTTCACAAGACTTGGAATGGGCTTTTGCTCAACGATAGTCGTTATTTTAATCACATTAAACATAAGAGGTGTGTCATTTTAATTTTGGCACATCTCTGTTTTTAATGTAAAATAATCAAAACAGAGTGTGTTATAATTTGTTAGTTGACGGGATATGATGTAAATTTGTAGAATATTTATTTCTTTAATAAACCATATCACATATTTCATGCTTGAATCATTAGGAAATACAATAGTAACAGTTGCCGACTTTGTGTGTGGATATCCAATGTTTTTCACACTCATAGGCGGCGGATTGTTTCTTTTTATATATTCGGGTGCGGTGTCACTTCGTCGCCTGCCCCACGCCATTGCGGCATTGCGCACAAAGAGCGACGCAAAAAACGGTCAAATCAGTTCGGCGCAAGCGCTTGCTTCGGTAGTTGCCGCCACAGTGGGGCTTGGCAACATTGCCGGAGTGTGTATAGCCTTGGTTATGGGTGGTCCAGGAGCCATATTTTGGCTATGGGTAAGCGCACTTGTTGGCATGTGCACCAAATATCACGAAGGAGTGCTTGCCATAATGTATAAAGGGAAAGACAACGAAGGCAATCCACAAGGAGGACCGATGTTTATCATCGAGCGCGGATTAGGCATGAAATGGAAACCCTTGGCAGTGTTTTTTGCCATAGCCGGGATGTTTGGCACAATGTGTATTATGAATGCCAACCAGCTTGCCGAGGGTGCTGTAGCCACATTCACCACCCCCGAATTGATTACGCACAGCGATTTCCTATCAATGGTATCTTCAATCACCACACTCAACAATCTTCAATCGTTTAAACTTGTGTTTGGAACCATTGTTGCCGCTATCGTTGCCGTTGTAGTGCTTGGTGGCATCAAACGCATTGCCAATGTGGCGACAGTGCTTGTGCCATTTATGGTGGGAGCATACTTCTTGATGGTTCTGTATATCATTATCACCCACATTGGTGATGTGCCCGAAGTTTTTGCAAGCATATTCCGTGAAGCGTTCAGCCTTAAAGCCGGCTGGGGTGCATTGATAGGAATTGCACTTATTGGCGCTCGCCGCGCCGCATTGGTTAATGACGCCGGTGTGGGCACAGCCTCGATAATGCATGGGGCTTCAAAAAACGACCAACCGGTGCGCGAGGGACTTGTGGCGATGTTGGGACCAAGCATCGACTCGGGCTTGGTGTGCACACTCACAGCTTTGGCCATATTGCTTTGTGGCAACATTGATGTTGAGGGAGTGAAAGGGCTTCAAATTGCAATGGAAGCGTTTAACAACGCCATTCCAGGCGGCAAATATCTGCTCATGATAATCGTAATATGTTTCGGCATGTCGTCGATGTTCTCTTATTCATTCTATGGCAACCGATGCGCAAGCTACCTCTTTGGAGCAAAACGAGCAAAATATTACACCTACTTCTTCATTCTATCGCTTATAGTTTTTGCCGTTGTCGATGCCGACAAGGCCGTGGGAGTATGCGACTTGTTTTATGGGTTGATGGCATTCCCCACAATGTTTGCGATATTGAGATTAAGCCCTAAAGTAAAACGTGCCACAAAAGAATATTTCTCCTCAAATAAAAAATCATAGATAATTTCATTATGCTTAATCATATCACTTGGACGGTCGATCCTATATTACTCGACACTTCATTTTTTGACCTTCGATGGTATTCACTTATGTTTCTCATAGGATTCTTAGGAGGTTATAAAATTGTTGAAAAGATATTCAAACACGAAGGCGCCCCCGAAAGCTGGCTTGGCTCATTATTAATTTATGTGATGCTCGGCACAATTATCGGTGCCCGTCTCGGTCATGTATTTTTCTATGAATGGGAGCAATATTCACAAAATCCCATTGAGATTTTCAAAGTGTGGGAAGGTGGATTGGCAAGCCATGGTGGCACAATAGGTGTTATAATAGCTGTGTATATATTCTCAAAACACACCGCAAAACGCAATATAATATGGACACTCGACCGCTTAGCCGTGGCTGTGGCAATGGTAGCCGGATTAATTCGTCTTGGCAACCTGTTCAACCACGAGATTTACGGACATGCAACCGATGTGCCTTGGGCATTCTGTTTCATCGACAACATTCGCGCATGGCAAGCCGGAGCCGAAGCGATTTTTACCATTCCATCACACCCCACCCAATTATATGAGGCACTATGCTACTTTGCATTGTTTGGCTCATTGATGTGGCTTTATTGGCGCAAGAACGCACAAGAACGCCAAGGGTTGCTGCTCGGAATTTTCTTTGTGTGGGTGTTTGGCTCACGTTTCGTCATCGAATTTGTCAAGAACAACCAAGTTGCATGGGAAGAATCAATGATGCTCAACATGGGACAATGGCTCAGTGTTCCATTCATATTGATAGGCATCGCACTCATCATCTATGCAATGAAACGCCCCCGCATCGCCCTTAATTATCCCGACAAATTCCCCGATGAAAAGAAAAAATAAGCAAAATTGTGCCACATAATGTGGCATTATACTTTTATATATTGCTACACTCAAAATTTATTTCTATATTTATTCTCTGATTCCATCTAAATATAGAAAATATGACCGAAATAGACTCTTTGCTCTTTAAAATCGATATAAACAAGCAATCGCCTTGCCAAGGTTCGCTACTAATTTCCGAGCCTTTTTTGCAGGAGGATTATTTTTGTCATTCGGTTATATGTCTTGTTAACTATGAACCGAACAAAAACACGATGGGAATTGTATTGAATAAACCTACACCCTATTCTCTCGGCTCCCTTGTTAAACAATTAAAAAACAATCTATACACTCCTGTATATTGCGGTGGACCACTATCTTGTGACAGGTTATATTATATTCATTTCCTTGGAGATATAATTCCCGATTCACGAAAGATAGTTGATGATTTATTCATTGGCGGTGATTTTAACACAGTGATAGATTATGTCAACTCAACACATAACATCGATAATAAAATTCGGTTTTTTATTGGCTACAGCGGTTGGGATTCGGGGCAACTCGAAGAAGAATTGCAACATAATGTGTGGGCTGTGAGTAAAATCACCGACACTAACAACCTATTCAACGGCGCAGGAGACAAATATTGGCACAATCATGTAAAGGAAATGGGTGATGAATTTAGAGGGTGGCTGTATCATCCCGAGAATCCACAAATGAACTGATTAATCAACAGAGACTACGCCCTGATTTTTTACCCTATAGCTTCTTTTGCAAAAGCACAGCATCAACATAACGGTCGCCCCGTTTCAACCACCATTTAAGCTCACCGGTTTTTATAAATCCCACTTGATAAAACATATTAAGCGAATCTTCATTATCATTTGCTACTATCGCCACAAGCTGATTCATAAAAACATATTGACTGCAATAATCACCTAACAATGCCACGGCTCTTGCTCCATATCCCTTTCCTCGATATGTTTTATCGATAAGGACACCTACTTGGGCACGCCCATGTATAGGGTCGTAATCAAACATGTCGATAGTTCCTATAGCTGTTGCGCTCGATGATTCCACTATCATTAAGCGCAATTGCCGGGTGCGATATATATCCCCGTCATAAGTCTCAATATAATCCCACAATTGTTTTCGTGAGAATGGAGTTATAGATGAGCCATATTGCCACAATTCCACATCGTTTTCCCATTGGTACAACACATCTAAATCGGTTGGCTCCAATGCGCGCAGCTCTAATTGTCCGTCGGTGATATTCATAAAACTCCACTATTAAACGAATCGCTAAACAATGTGCGGTTTAACAACGATCTCCCTAAAGTTATCTCATCGGTATATTCTATCTCATTTCCCACCGACACGCCTCGAGCCAGCTGAGTTATTTTCACCTGAGTGGAACCAAGTTTTCTGAATATATAAAAATTGGTGGTTTCACCCTCCATCGTTGCGCTTAACGCCAATATAACTTCTTTAACGTCACCGGCATTTACCCTTTCCACAAGCGAGTTGATTTCAAGCTGGTCGGGACCTATACCATCCATAGGCGAAATTACTCCGCCAAGCACATGATACACACCGTTAAATTGACGTGTGTTTTCAAAAATCATCACATCTTTAACGCTCTCTACCACGCACACTGTCGATTTATCCCGCACCTCAGATGAGCAAATAGGACAAACCTCGGTTTCTGATATATTGTGACACACCGAGCAGTATTTCACCCCCCGGCGCATATTGATAATAGCCTCACCAAGTGACACCCCGGCACTTTCATCTTGCCTGAGAATGTGCAATGCCAAACGCAAAGCTGTCTTACGTCCCACTCCCGGCAACCTCGACAGCTCGGCAACCGCCGTTTCAAGTAATATCGACGAAAACTCCTGTTCCATAATCAAATTACTGCACAAAGATACAACAAACAAAAGGGATTTTCTAAGAATTTCATAAATTAATTAAGCTTTAATTGACCGAAAACGTTGAATAACAAGCTTAACATCGCCTAAAGTTTATATCTAACTCACGTTATCAGTGTTATCAGTGTTATCAGTGTTATCAGTGTTATCGGGTGATAACACTGATAACACCGATAACAGTATTTATGAAAAAAAAATAATAACACTTTTGCACTATCGCACTTTTTAACCCTATTTAGGTTGTATCTTTGCAGTATCAAAGAGGTGTAACAACCTTTGAGCTCAACAACGTTTTCACACATACTTTGACAATACTACTATAGGTATAGTGGTAGAGGTAACCTATATATTTAATTAATCAAATATCCATATTATGAATCAACAAGGAATCGACAACAATTTAAAGTTGTCGGCATTAAATGAGCAGTTGCAACAGAATCTAATTAAAATTGAGGACAATTCTTTAATAAGGGTTTCAACTGCACAGGAACTTATAGAAGAAGCCTCAAAAATGAAAGAATTGACACCTTTGTATGAGCCTTACTTCTATGAAGATGAATGCTCGATATTATTTGCCGACACAAATGTGGGCAAATCTATCCTATCGGTGCAGATAGCCGATGAAATATCGCGCAAAGGATACCAAGTGCTGTATCTCGACTTTGAAATGTCGCTACGGCAATTCGCATCTCGATGCCGCAATGAGAATGGCGAAGTGTATAAGTTTCACGAAAATTTCATGCGAGGCAGCATAAACCTCAATAGTCTTGCCGAATGCGGCAATTCAAACTACGAAGACGAGTTGATAGCCAATATCGAAAATCGCATAGAGGTGTTTCAGCCACAAGTGGTGATAATCGACAATCTCACATATCTGTGCATTCAATCCGAATCGGGAACCGAAGCCGGACAATTAATGCGCAAACTGATGGAAATTAAAAACCGATATAAAATATCGATGTTGGTAATATCTCACACCCCTAAACGCAACCCATGTGAAGCAATTACCGAAAACTCTCTTGCCGGGAGCAAACGAATTGCCAACTTTTCCGACTCAATGTTTGCCATTGGTCGCAGTGCCATCAATGACGACATTCGCTATATCAAGCAAATAAAAAGCCGCAGTGGTGAGATTGTGCATGGCGCTTCACATGTGCAATTGTGCCACATCGAACACACAGGAGGGCTGTTGCGTTTTGTGATAGATGGCGAAGATTGCGAAATGAATCACCTGAAACACCGCAACCATCAATCAAAAGATAAAGATGACCAAATAATGCAATTGCTACACGAAGGCAAATCGGTGAGAAACATTTGCCGGGAATTGTTGGTAAGCCCAAATAAAGTTTCACAAATACGCAACAATATGAGTTTATCATGCAATCAAATTCCACCCTCAACAATCTCGATTGACTCGTGTGACGTCTATGAATGTTATCCCTAATTAAGAGTGTTATCAGTGTTATCAGTGATAACACCGATAACACCGATAACGCTAATAAATATAATTCAATCATCAACATTTTTTATTCCTTATCTCATGAACAACGAAATCTCTTTTCACCCTGCCACATTGGTCGATAAATCAATGCAAAACACCGGCAATTACTATCTTAATCCATTATTTGAATGGATGTGTTTATTGGCGTCCTACACAACGGCATTCATGCATCTGTTACCCATATTCCAACGCTACAAAGTGGGAGTCACATCCAATAACGAAGTGATATATTGGCAACACGACTTGCAAGGCAATTGCCGGGGAGGGAAAATAATGAAATACCTCTCAAACGGACACCGTGACAAACAATATGGCGCAAAATGGGTACACTCAGCCTTGAATCTTCATGATTTCAACCTGTGTCAAGTACCGTTTGGGTTACATCTGCTACCATCTTTCCCGTCCAACTGCACAATCGCTGTGGTAGAAAGCGAAAAAACGGCATTACTTGCTGCCGCCTACAATGTGGTATATCTCAACAATGAAAACCGATTACCTTTATTTATCGCCACCGGTGGAGCCGGCAATCTAAATAACACACTCAAATATCTCAAAGGACGAAAGGTGGTTATTTTCCCCGACGAAGACCAAACCATCGCTTGGGCTAAAATCGCATCAAAGCACGCATCTTCGTTTCGCTCTTTGTCAATCGATTCTACTGTGCGGCAAGCTGTTATCGATGGCATACTTCCCCCTAAAAGCGACCTTGGCGACCTGCTCGCCATTAGACAACAATATATATGTCAACAATAATAAAAAACATCGCTATAATTAAAATTAAACTTGCTTTAATTCATTTCACACAAAATATCATTTGTTAATTATGCGTTATTGATAATAACGATTATCTTTGTAATTTAATTCACATTAATATGAGAGCTATTATTTTAACCCTATTGACAATTATAGGCTGTGGAGCCATTAATGCCGGTATTTCATTCACCGGCAACAGTCTTAGTGTCATCACCGAAAACGCCGAAGCGTCAACCGGCTTAAACAATATATATATACTTCATGATTTTAACGGAGTGGAAATGTGCTATACCGCATCGTCGGCATCACAAGTTACATGGTATAAATACAGCAATCTCGGAGGCGGATATGCCGAAGTGGTTTCAACCATAAAACAAAACGGAAACAAATACAGCCTCAACTTAACCGGAAGCGGCGATATGGGATATATAATCGAAGACGGTCATAACAGATATTATTATTGGATTGTTGATTACTCAAAACACCAACTGCAATTCTCGTCATTGACATTCCCGGCACAACAAGATTGCGACATAACCGAATTGACATTCAACGGCAACGCCGAGAAAATCACCTATTATACCATTAACGGACAGGCAAAAGAGATAGACCGAAACATCATACTAAGCTACTACACGCTGCAATATGATGAAAGCACCGAGACTTACAATCAAATTTTGACCGAGAAATCATTAACCCATATAAACAACAACATTCGCGCAACCGCTCCGCTATGCAATACCGAGTTCACATTAACCGGCGACAGGTTTTTAAAGCAATGGGGAAACGAATTGTCAATCACCAGTGAAACATATACAACAAATGCCGTAGAGGCGCATACATCGGCTACACAAACACAACGCGAAATAGACAACGAACAAAAAGTGGAAACCACACTTGGTGGCTCGGCTCCTTGTGAAATCGAATTTAAAGCTGTGTGCAGTGACGCTGTAGTATTCCAAGAATGGCAAATGGCTACCGATGCCGATTTTGAAAATATAACAACCCGCATTAACGACCTCATAACAACATATACATTCCGAGAATATGGAACTACATATGTGAGATTTGTCGCCAGCAACAACGACGGGTCGTGCGACTATTACAGCGACACCTACGAAGTATTTGTGGGGGAATCACGTCTTGAATGCCCTAACGCTTTTTCACCCGAAGCGTCAGAAGGTGTTAACGATGAATGGAAAGTAAGCTATAAATCCATAATATCGTTTGAATGCCATATCTTTAACCGATGGGGAATTAAAGTCGCCGAATTAACCGACCCCTCGCAAGGCTGGGACGGAAAACACAACAACAAATATGTCCCTGCCGGAGTATATTATTATGTTATAAAAGCAAAAGGCTCGGACGGGAAAAATTACAACCTCAACGGAGATATAAATATCATTAAATATAAAGGCGCCACAGGAGGCAGCACAGAAACGCCAACCGAATAACAGCATCATGAAAAAGCATATATTATACCTAATTTCAATATTTATATTCACAACATCGCTTGCCCAAGAATCGCATGATTTCTCGCAAGTTATCAACCCCATAACTCCCAAATCGATAACATTTGCCAATCAAAATATCAGTTTGGACCGCATTGATATGTGGGAACGCTTTGACCGCGAACTCACAGCACTCACATACACCCATGGTTCTACACTATTAATAATCAAACGCGCAAACCGCCTATTCCCTTTATTGGCACCAATACTAAAAAAGAATAATCTGCCACTCGATTTTTTATATCTCGCATGCACCGAAAGTTCACTCGACACAAGAGCCTATTCACCCGCAAAAGCAGCCGGAATTTGGCAATTCATTCCGGCAACAGGACGACAATATGGGCTTGAAATAAATGAATATGTTGATGAACGCCTCAATATAGAAAAAGCCACCGAAGCAGCTTGCCGCTATCTGAAAAACGCCTATCAGAATTATGGTAATTGGGAATCGGTGGCATGCGCATATAATGCAGGAAACGGGCGCATCACATCTGAGCTTGAGAAACAACAAGTAACATCGGCATTTGATTTATACTTGGTTTCCGAAACATCAAGATACATGTTTCGCATCCTCGCATATAAAACCATTATGGAAAATCCGCGTAAATATGGCTTTCATCTGACAGCCGAACAACTATATCAACCAATAGAATATGATATTATCGAAGTAAACACCCCTATAGAAGATTGGCCCACATGGGCTAAAAGTCATGGCATTACATACGCTCAACTGCGAGAACTAAACCCATGGATTCAGGCTAAATATCTTAAAAACAAATCTGAGAAAATTTATCAAATAAAAATCCCCAAGAAAAAATCGTTATATCGCTCAACACAAAAAAAGAGCGTATATAACAACGCTTGGATAGGCAAATAGAAATGTCGGAAAACAAGGAACAAAATATATTTATTGACAAACTGAGTGTTATAGGAGCAAGGGTCCATAACTTAAAAAATATCGATGTAACCATACCCCATAACAAACTAACCGTCATAACCGGATTAAGCGGCAGCGGAAAATCATCGTTAGCCTTTGACACTATATTCGCAGAGGGACAACGACGTTACATTGAAACCTTTTCAAGTTATGCCCGCAATATGCTCGGGACATTAGAGCGCCCCGATGTTGACAACATATCAGGGCTGTGTCCGGTAATTGCCATTGAACAAAAAACAATCAACAAAAACCCAAGAAGCACAATCGGCACCACAACCGAGATATACGACTTTTTGCGACTACTTTATGCCCGCATAGGTGAAGCCCGCAGCTATATATCGGGTGAAGCTATGGTAAAATACAGCGAAGAAAAAATTTTAGATCTAATCATTGAAAAATTTGACAATAAAAAAATATACATACTTGCTCCTATTGTAAAAAACCGCAAAGGTCATTATAAAGAACTGTTTGAACAGCTACAAAAAAAAGGCTACCTCACAGTGCGCATCGATGGAGAATTGCGAGAGATTACATACGGCATGAAAGTTGACCGATATAAAAACCACTCTATAGAATTGGTAATAGACCGCTTAAAAGTCTCAAGCAAAGATGATGAAAGGCTAAGAAAAACCATTGCTACAGCACTGAAACAAGGTGGGAAACAATTAATGATATATAACATTGAAGACGACAAAATATATCATTACAGCCAAATGCTCATGGACCCGATAAGTGGCATTTCATATAAAGAGCCGGCACCTCACAACTTCTCGTTCAACTCACCCCAAGGAGCATGCCCCTGTTGCAAAGGGTTGGGATATGTAAACCTCATAGACCGCAACAAAATCATACCCGACCCCTCTATATCAATATACGATGGGGGAATAACAGCTTTAGGAAAATACAAAAACTCTATGATTTTTTGGCAAATAGACGCAATATGCCAAAAATACGGATACTCAATAAAATCACCAATAAACGAGATAGGAGAAGATGCCATTAATGACATTCTCAATGGCACTACCGAACGTTTAATAATAAAAAACGATACTTTAAGCACAAGTAATTATTTTCAATCCTACGAAGGATTGGTAAAATATATTGAGTTGCAACAAAGCGACGAAGCCGATAGCTCTGCCCAAAAATGGAGCGGGCAGTTTTTTTCCTGCACGATATGCCCCGAATGCAACGGAGACCGACTAAATCGCGAAGCACTGCATTTTTATATAGGTGACAATAATATCGCCGATTTATCCCGCATGGATATTGCCGATTTATTAGAATGGTCGCAAAACATTGAATCATCTCTATCACCCCAGCAACGCACTATTGCAACAGAAATAATAAAAGAGATTCGCACACGGTTACATTTTCTTGTAGATGTGGGGCTTGATTACCTATCGCTCAACCGCAGTTCAGCAACATTATCGGGTGGAGAAAGCCAACGCATTAGACTTGCGTCTCAATTAGGCTCTGAGCTTGTAAATGTATTATATATTCTCGACGAACCAAGCATAGGATTGCATCAACACGACAACCAACGGCTAATAAACTCTTTGAAACGCCTACGTGACGCCGACAACTCAATTATTGTCGTTGAACACGACAAAGACATGATGATTGAGTCGGATTACATCGTTGACATAGGTCCCAAAGCCGGACGCCACGGCGGTGAAGTCGTTTTTCAAGGAACTCCAAATGAAATGTTAAAGACTAAAACTTTAACAGCGCAATTTCTGTCGGGAGAACGGGAAATAGCCATCCCCACTACTCGCCGCAAAGGAAACGGAAATGCTCTAATAATTAAAAATTGCAGCGGAAACAACCTCAAAAATGTCACACTCACACTTCCTCTTGGAACATTTATTTGTGTTGCAGGTGTGTCGGGAAGCGGAAAATCAAGTTTAATCAATTCCACATTGCAACCCATATTAAGCCAGAAATTTTATCGGTCAAACCAGCAACCTCTACCCTACAAAGAAATCTCAGGCATTGAACATATTGACAAAGTTGTCACTGTCGATCAATCACCATTAGGGAAATCACCACGATCCAACCCGGCAACCTACACCGGTGTGTTTTCCGACATACGCGCTTTATACGTCAATCTACCCGAAGCTAAAATCAGAGGTTATAAACCCGGTAGGTTTTCTTTCAACGTAAAAGGGGGACGATGCGAAACCTGCAATGGAAACGGATATCGCACTATAGAAATGAACTTTTTACCCGATGTGCTTATCCCATGTGAGGTGTGCGGAGGCAAACGTTATAACAGGGAAACTCTTGAAGTGCGATTTAAAGGGAAATCAATTGCCGATGTTCTTGACATGACCATAAACCAAGCTGTGGATTTTTTCGCCGGAATCCCCACCATCCTCAACAAAATAAAAGTATTGCAAGAAATTGGGTTAGGATATATTAAATTAGGGCAACCTTCATCAACATTGTCAGGAGGGGAAAACCAACGTGTAAAGCTCGCCACAGAACTTTCAAAACGCGACACCGGCAAAACACTGTTTATTCTCGACGAGCCAACAACCGGGCTACATTTTGAAGACATTAACACTCTACTTGGTGTATTGAACCGATTAGTTGAAAAAGGGAATACCGTATTAGTGATTGAACACAACCTCGATGTGTTGAAATGTGCCGACCATATTATTGACATGGGACCGGGAGGAGGAAAAAACGGAGGTCAAATCATTGCTACCGGAACACCCGAAGAAATCGCAAATGGAGAATCACCTACCGCAATATACCTAAGAAAAGAATTAAACCAATAATTCAAGGAAACTTCTAGAAATTACTTTGTAATGATTTGTGATTTTTTTTCTTTATTCAATTCCTTTTTTGCCAATTTATGATTTTGCTCAGCAGCTTTGCGTAACCATTTTTTCGCCAACTCTTGATATTCATTTGAAGAATTGCAATTTTTGTAATACATACCCAATGAATATTGTGCATGCACAAATCCCTGCTCAGCCGATTTCTTCAGCCACATCTCAGCAAGCGTCACATCCTTTGCCACACCTTCACCTCTAAAATAACATTCACCCAAAAACCATTGCGCAAGCATAAAATTTTGTTTGGCCGATTTTTCACACCATAGAAACGCACGCTTATTGTCTTTTTTTACACCTTTCCCCTCATTAAAACATCTCGCAAGCATAAATTGCGCCTCGGCGCACCCCATCTTAGCCGCGTCTCTGAAATAATCAAACGCCTTTTTGTAATCTAACGCTACTCCCTTTCCGCTAAAATAGAAATATCCCATTTGAGTATTTGCGCTTTTAAAACCCTGAACAGCAGCTTTCTCACACCACATCAACGCCTTTTCATAATCACATTTAACGCCAAGACCTTCAATATAACAATGACACATTAAATATTGCGATTCGGCATCACCGGCTTCAGCCGCCAATTCCAATTCTTTTGAATAATTCAACTTGGCACACACACTCATCGTGGTGCCAAGCATAAACATTAATATTATCGACAATATAAATTTCACTAAATAACAGATTTATAGTAATGACGAAATAATCCATATAATATTACATTTCACCTAATATATTAATAATTAATAATTATTCACTTTTATATAACTAAAAAAAACAATCACACTTCTTATGACAAACAATTACAATCTTTTAAATAGTCATATCACTTAAAAATGACAAAAAATCACTATATTCGCAGAGTATTTGAGCATGAAAACATTATATAAAATAATATGTGCCCTCATTATATCGCTTTTGGCGTTGATTTTTATCACTCCAATGGCGTCATTTGTCATATTCTCACACCCCGAAGCGCAACAAAAAATAAGCGCAATTGCCTCTAAAGAACTATCTAAACTTTTTGGGGCAAGTGTAAGTATTGGCACTGTCAATATTACTCCATTCAACCGCATCTCTTTAAACAACGTCTCAATTAACGACATATATAAAAAAGAAGCGATAAAAATCGGGTCGATAGGTGTTGGGATTGATTACTATGAGTTTTTTAAAAATGAAAAAATTGTCATATCCCATGCCGAATTAGTGGAACTTGATGCCAACCTATACAAGCATAACGATTCTGCTCAAATTAATATTCAAAATATTATAAACGCATTCAAATCAAAAGATAAATCTAAGGCTCCCACCAAATTTGACCTTAGAATAAATACCGTAGTAATTCGCAAATCAAACATTAAATACAATAACATTGACAAACCCGGTCTTAGCAATGAGTTATTTGATAAAAATCACATACTCATAACCGACTTAAGCGCAGATATACAATTACCTCAACTTAAAAACGATGATTTTATAATTGACATCAAGCGACTTGAAGCTAACGAAAAATCGGGAATTGCCATAAAAAAACTGCTCGGATACTTTCACATAGCCTCAAACGGCATAGACATCAACAATCTTTCATTATTATTTAATGATTCCCAAATAAAATTTGATGACATCTCAATTCCCATAAATAATTGGAAAGACCTAAATGAAAAATTTAAAAACCCACCATTAAATATCTCTATCACAGGCGATAGCTACATAACGCTATGTGACATCTCTCCGTTTTTGCCCAATTTAAAAACCATAGATGACCGCTTCAACCTTAATATCGACCTAAATGGAGATATAAACAATATACGCATTAATAAATTAATTGTTAATCACAACTCTAAACCTATAAGCGTCAATGCGAAAGGTTCATTAACCAACATAAAAAACCCCGAAACCGCACAAATATCCCTCCCCGAATTTTCATTAACAGCCAATACCAATGACGTAATACAAATTTTAAGGGATAGCCAAATATTAAAAAACAGCACAAAAATCCCCAAAATGGGCAAAGTCACTCTAAATGGGGAATTTAACGGCAACCCTTTCGACGCAAAGTTTAACTGCAAATTAACATCTTCGATAGGAAATGCTAAAATTAACATGGATTATTCCAAACCAAAAAACTCAAAGCATTTTTCTGCCAAAGGCAATCTTATTGCCGATAACATTAAGACAAACATATTAACCGGAAATAAAAAATTAGGCAATTTTTCCGGAAACGTCAAATTTGATTTATTTCGTAACAGCAGAAAACGTTCAGGTAACATTAATGGAATCATCGACCACTTTGAATTTAATGGGTATAGATATTCCAATATCACAACCACCGTTGACATTGATGATTATATCATAACCGGGAACGCAAACATTAACGATCCTAATATCGCTATATCGATAAATGGCAACGCAAATATTGACACAACAATACAATCAACGAACTTTATTGCCGACATAAAAAAATTAAACCTCCACAATTTAAATATCTCAAAAAAATACCTTGATTTATCGGCTAATATCGAAGCTAATTTATCGGGTTTCGATATAGATAACAGCATTGGAAATATAAATATAACCGATTTTTCGTTTAGCAACAATCCCAAAAAAGAATTACACATTGACCACATACACATCAATGCTCAAAACGATTCATTAAATAAGCATTTATCAATCGCATCTAATTTCTTTAATGCAGACATTAAAGGGAAATATTCATTTAAGACAATCGCACCAACCATCAAAGCCATTCTATCTCAATCATTCCCTATATTATTTAAAAATGAAAATTCAAACAATCTATCAAAACAAGATTTATTATTTAATCGTTTGAATGATTTCACTTATGATATAACAATAACAAAAGACAAACAATTATTTGATTATTTTAATATAGCATCTGAATTATTTGAGCCAATAAAGATAAATGGTTCTATAAGCTATCCTCAAAACAGAATAAACCTCACTGCAAAAATCCCATACATTACACAAAAAAACAAACTAATAGAAGATAGCAAACTTGAAATTGACATTGCGCCAAAGCTTAACAAATGCATGTTGAAAGCAACCTCATCTTTCCCCACAAAACACGGCACAATGCCACTTGAGCTAACTTGTCATAATGAAAACAACAGTATAAACACAAATCTTGAATGGGTTATAAATCGCGATAAAACATTTAAGGGAAACATTAACCTATCGACCCATCTAAGCCGCAATGAGGATGACAGCACATATATTGCCGATATTAACATAAATCCAAGCCACATTATATTCAATGATAGTGTATGGAATATCAACAAAGCTCAAATTCATTATGCCAATAAAAAAATAATTGTAGATGGTTTCGATGTAAGACATGGCAACCAATTTATCACCCTATCAGGTAAAGCTTCATCATCACCCGATGACAAATTACACCTTGCATTAAATAATGTAAATCTTGATTTTATTTTCCGCACACTTGAAATAAACAAAGCATTAATTGGTGGAGATGCCACCGGCTCATTTTATGCCTCACAAGTTTTTAGCAAAGAACCTATAGCATATACCCCTGACCTAAAAGTAAAAAACATCAGTTACAATAGCACCATATTGGGCGATGCAACAATAACCGCCCATTGGAACAACGAGTTACAAGCAGTGTCACTCGATGCCATTGTCAATCAAGAATCAGGTGATAAATCACGAATATACGGAGAGATTTTCCCAATGAAAGAAGCATTAGACATAAAATTTGATGCCACCAAAATAAATGTAGGATTTATGAACCCTTATATGGAAGCTTTCGCATCCAACATAAAAGGATTAGCTTCGGGAAAAGCTCGCTTATTTGGCACTTTCAAACACATCGATTTGGAAGGAGATATATATGCACAAGATTTAAGCATGAAAATCAACTTCACCAATACAGTTTACAGCGCATCCGATTCAATAAAGTTACGTCCCGGATACATAGGCATAAAAAACATTACCCTATATGACAGAGACAAAAACACCGCTTTGTTAAATGGATGGGTAAAACATAAATTTTTCAAAGAACCTGAATTTGACTTCAGTATCACAAACACACACAACTTCCTATGCTATAATGTAGCTGAAAACATTGAACAGAAATGGCATGGGGTAATTTATGGCAACAAAGCTATCGCTAATATTAACGGCAAACCCGGATTAGTAAATATTATTGTAACCGACATAGAAACCGCTCCAAAAACCGATTTCACATTCACCTTATCCGACATGGAAAAGGCTTACGAATATTCATTCCTAACATTTAAAGACTCTAACCCCAAACCAATCATAGATAAAACAAACAAAACAGAACCAACTGAAGTTACAGCATTTAAGAATAGGGTGAAAAAAAATGAAGAAAGTTCATCTTCGGTTTACAACATGAAATTCATTGTCAACGCAACCCCCAGCGCCAAAATGAATTTAATTATGGACCCGGAAGGCGGTGACAAAATCGAAGCCAGAGGCTCAGGACAAATCACATTAAATTATAATTCTAAAGATGAAGCCCTAAGCCTACATGGAGGATATACCATTGACGAAGGAAAATATAATTTCACTTTACAAGATATAATTATAAAATCATTTTTAATAAACAAAGAGGGCAAAATCACGTTTAATGGTGACCCATATAATGCTAATCTCAATCTGACTGCTATTTATTCATTAAAAGCGAATTTGCAAGACCTCGACGAATCATTTTTAACCGACCCCGACATGCCAAACAACGTGCCGGTTAATGTACATTTGAATGTAAATGGAAACATTTCCGAACCCAAAATAGGTTTTGAAATCAAATTCCCGTCTAATGGAGGAAATACAGCAATATCCGACAATATACAAACAAAATTCAACAGCATAATCAGCACCGATGAAATGAGAATGCAACAAGTGCTATATCTTCTTGCTTTAAATAGATTCTATACCCCCGAATATATAACCAAATCAGAGGATAAAGGTAGTAGCGAATTATTCTCAGTTGCATCTTCAACATTATCCTCGCAGCTAAGCAATATGCTTGGAAAAATAAATGAAAATTGGACTATTTCGCCTAATTTGCGAAGCAACCATGGCACATTTAATGAAATGGAAGTTGATGTGGCACTTTCAAGCTCTCTGCTCAACAATCGTCTTAAATTTAATGGTAATTTTGGATATCGAGACAAATCTCTAAACACAAATCAATTCATTGGAGATTTTGACATTGAATATCTCTTAAACAAACGCGGTTCTTGGCGATTGAAAGCTTATAACCGATATAATGACCAAAATTATTACTTGAAAGCCTCAACAACTACTCAAGGCGTTGGATTGATGTACCGTCAAGAATTTGACAATTTCTTATCATTTCTTAATCCTCTAAAAAAGAAATACAAAAAATTATTATTACAACAACCCGATTCAGTAAAAACAGAAAATACTCAACCTATCGACAGCATCTCAACTAAATAATTGATTGTAATTTTAATGGAAATTCTTAATTCTATAAACAATTTTTGGAGTTACACACTCATCATAACATTGATTTTTTGTGCCATTTATTTCACTATAAAAATTCGTGGGGCACAATTCACCATGATTGGAGAGATGATACGCCTACTACTTTCCTCAAGAAAAAATGACGGTAATAGTGACAACAAACATTCTAAAGTGAGTTCATTCCAAGCATTTGCGGTATCTATCGCAAGCCGTGTTGGCACAGGAAATCTTGCCGGTGTGGCAACCGCCATAGCTGTAGGTGGACCGGGTGCAGTCTTTTGGATGTGGGTAATCGCTTTACTTGGGGCATCAAACGCATTCATTGAATCCACACTTGCGCAACTTTACAAAATTAAAGGTGAAAAATCTTTTTTAGGTGGTCCAGCCTATTATATAAAAAATGGCATTGGCAACAAACTTTGGGCTAATACTTTTGCGGTATTAATCACTGTTACTTTCGGTCTTGCATATAACTCGGTTCAATCCAATACCATCGCTTCGGCTCTTAATGAATCATTCGGATGGTCTCCTGTTTTTATCGGCATCATTTTAACCATATTATCGCTTTCTATAATATGTGGAAGCATTCATCGCATTTCCCGTTTCAGTGAAATAATAGTGCCTATAATGGCTATAGCTTACATATTGCTTGCTATATTTGTTATTTCTATCAACATAACCAAAATTCCTTCAATTCTTCAACTTATTGTCTCTGAAGCATTCTCTATTGAATCTTCAATAGGTGGAGGAATTGGAATGGCGGTACTAATGGGAGTAAAACGAGGTTTATTCAGCAATGAAGCCGGCGAAGGCTCTGCTCCAAACGTGGCGGCAACTGCATCGGTAAGCCATCCGGTAAAACAAGGATTGCTACAAACGTTTGCCGTATATACCGATACATTAATAATTTGCACTTGCACCGCTTTGATTATTTTGTGTAGTGGTGTATTTAACAGCGACTACGATGGGATTGTATTAACTCAAATGGCGCTCGTTAATGAAATTGGAGCAATCGGAGCTCATTTTGTTTCAATCGCCATTTTCTTTTTCGCATTCACAAGCATTGTAAGTAACTATTATTATGGCGAAACAAATATACTATTTATGACTCAAAACAAATGGACACTATACCTATATCGTGCCTTTGTGGGTATTATGGTTATGATTGGCTCTATAGCAAGCCTTGACTTCGTATGGGCATTAGCCGACATCACAATGGGCATGATGACTATATGCAACCTCACCGCAATATTAGTATTAAGCAAATATGCAATCACCCTGCTTGAAGATTATAAATATCAACGTTTACGCGGATATAACCCTACCTATCGCTCCTCTACGATTTCCCACATCGCCAACAAAACCAAATGTTGGGAATAACATATTCCACAATACCCTTATAGTTGGTCACATTCTTTGAGCCATAGCACCGATGACGCATCCGAAGGCATGCACCAACCTCCCCTTGGAGAAAGGCTCACACTTGTCACCTTGGGACCATCAGGAAGGCATGAACGTTTAAACTGCTGACTGAAGAACCGGCTGAAGAACACTTTTATCCAATGTTTAATTACCATCCTATCATATACTCCCGCAAATGCGGTGCAGGCGTAAAGGAATATGCGACGCGGAGAAAATCCATGTCTCAAAAAATAATACATAAAGAAATCATGCAATTCATATGGCCCCACCAAATCCTCTGTTTTTTGCTTAATATCTCCATTACTATCGGCAGGCACAAGTTCCGGACTGATTGGCGTATCAACCACATCTAACAACGAGTCGCGCAACTTCTCATCATCACAACTAGATGCAATATGCCTGACAAGACATTTTACAAGCGTTTTAGGCACCCCGGCATTTATGCCATACATCGACATGTGATCACCATTATATGTTGCCCATCCTAATGCTAACTCCGACATATCACCGGTTCCTAATACCATTCCGCCCACTTTATTTGCAATATCCATAAGAATTTGCGTGCGTTCTCGTGCTTGCGAATTTTCGTATGTTGCGTCATGCACATTTATGTCATGTCCTATATCGGTAAAATGTTGCTTCACGGCATCCACAATAGAGATTTCCTTTATTGTGATTCCCATTGCCTGCATCATTGTTATGGCATTTTTATATGTGCGGTCGGTAGTTCCAAATCCTGGCATTGTTACACCTATTATACCTTTACGATTTATAGACATGCGGTCAAATACCCTTGTGGCAATAAGCAATGCCAATGTGGAATCAAGACCACCCGACACCCCTATCACAAGTTTCTTACACCTTGTAGCATCAAGGCGCTGACACAATGCCATAACTTGAATATTAACCGCTTCATCACATTGCGAATCCTCTTTAGGGACAAATGGCAACGGATTTATATTCGCACTCAATTTCACTCTTGTCGTTGATTCTACAACAGGCTGACACTCTATAACTTTATATTGTTGGCTTCTGTTTTCCTGTTCCACACAATCTGCAAATGTATTATTATGGCGTCGCTCATAATCTATCATATTCATGTCGATGTCGGCATAAACAAACTGCACATCATCGCACCATCTGTTATTTTGCGCAATCAACCTGCCATTTTGCGCAATTATAGCTTTACCATCATATACCACATCGGTTGTAGATTCTCCATATCCGGCTCCCGAATATAAGTATGCCGCAATACAGCGAGCCGATTGCTGAGCAATCAAACGTGCGAGAATGTCATGTTTTCCCATCACTTCATTACACGCCGATAAGTTTACTATAATTTGCGCTCCCTCAAGCGCAGCATGTGACGATGGCGGTATCGGAGACCACAAATCCTCACCAACCTCTATAGCTATTTTTACATTGCCTGATTTCACCAACTGATTACGAGTCATAGGAACCATCTGCCCTACTATATTCACCATCACATCTATATCTCTTGCCGATGTCCACCATCTTTTCTCATTAAATTCCGAACAATTAGGTATATAACTTTTAGGTATTGCCGCAAGTATCTTACCTTGTGCCACTACGATACCACAATTATACAATGCTCCATTATATCTAACTCCGGCACCAACTACTATTATCATCGATAAATTTCGTGATGCTTCAACTATATCTGACAATGATTTTTCGGTATTTTCAATCAACACATCTGAGTGAAACAAGTCTCCACATGTATATCCGGTAACACTCAATTCGGGAAATACAGCCATCTGTACCCCGTTGGAATTTAGCAACTTGCTCATTGATATAATATTCTCTGTATTATATCGGCAATCAGCCACTTTAACACTCGGCACAGCTGCCGCCACTCTGAAAAATCCGTCGTTCATAATTATTTGAGTTTTATATTCACAAAAATAGACAAAAAAACAACACTACACTCAAAAAATCCCTAAATTTATGACAAACACCATAAGTTAGATAGCAAAACTTAACAACATAAAACAAAAGAATTGCGCCAAAATACTATGGCACAATTCTTTATATATGACAATTATTTTTTAGAATTTATAACCAATACCTAATGTTATATTTGAACTCCTAATTGCATCATCAGTATCTTTTGCAACATTAACAAGACCAAAATCATATCCAATAGAAATAGGTACTCGATTATTAATTTCAACTCCGACTCTCAATCCCAATCCAAAATCAAATCGTTTTACACCACCATCATCACTAAATGTATCAACCTTAATTTCGTCACCCATTGATGATAATTTTGCTTTTCCAAATAAACCAAATGCAAAATATGGTCCGAATTCACCAAATACTGATACCGATTCATTAAATGTATATTTATACCCCAAATGAACCGGAATATCTAAATAATAAGCATTAAATGTAACATCTAACAACTCACCTAAATCTTTTTCACATCCTTTCAATGACAATAACGCGGCTCCATTTATGTATGCTCCCGATGAAAAGCCTTTGCTAATCCTAACACCAGCATGGAACCCGATCTTTGAATCATATTCGCTCATACTCGACAAATTCAATCCTGCAGTAATTTCCACTTCTGAATTTTGTGCTACCATTGGTTGAGATATCATACAGAAAATTCCCAACACCATAAAAAATACTTTTTTCATTTTTATTGTTCTTTTTTTGCATCGAAAGGCCCTATCAATGCGTTATTTATGTAAGAAGTGTGAGCCTTGTTCGTCTATCCTAACGGGTGGCTCTGGACTGCCAAAGTTGTAGATAAACTGAAATGCCCACACCCTTGGCGTCATATATGATTCTACATACATCAAAGCCAAAGGATACGCATTCAATATTCCCACAACTATTTGAATTGTCCAGATTCACCGTTAAGGAATAGAGCAAAACGCTTCCTAATATGTATCGCCACTATGCGTGACACTGCAAATATACATATCTTTTTCTATTATAACAATATTCTATATGATTTTAACTCTATACATTTATTATTATCGTTTTATTTTAATCGCAAATATAATGGCAACTATTAAATAAAATAAGGGATGCCGATTATTGTTCATCCGGCATCCCTTGTTAATCATCTAATGTTATATTCCTAACAATTAAAAAACTCGGTAAACGCTTTAATTATATATATATGGTCAATTGTAGAAGCTGTTTCACGGGCCGAATGCATCGCCCATAATGCAGCCCCCATATCAACTCCCCTAAGGTCGATTTGCGAAGTGAGGATATTTCCAAGAGTAGAGCCACCTGCTACATCACTATGATTTACGAAGTATTGACTTGGCACACCGGCACGCTCGCACACAGTCTTAAACACTGCTGCCGAATCGGCATCGGTCATATATTTACAATTTGCATTAATCTTTATTACCGGACCACCACCAAGCACCGGATGATTTGTGGGATCTTGCTTCTCAACATAGTTGGGATGCACAGCATGAGCATTGTCGGCCGATACCATAAATGAACGAGCCACCGCACGCAAATAATCATCTTCTGAGCCACCTTTGCTAGCATTGATGCGACGCAATATGTGATCGAGCACTGGAGATGCCGCACCTTGTTTTGTTCCACTTCCGGTCTCCTCATTATCAAAGATTGCCATCACTTTGGTCATTTCACAATCATCGTCCGACTCAAGCAAAGCTGCCATAGCCGCATGCACCATACTCAAGTCATCAAGACGTCCTGATGTGACAAACTCATTATTTACCCCCACAAGACATGCTTTTGTTGTATCATATAACGACAAATCAAAGTCAATAATCTCTGAGGGATTAACCCCTAATTCGTCTGCCACAAGTCGCAATATATATCCATTTTTTTCAGCAATGTTATTTATTTGTCCTATGATAGGCAACATATCTTTTTGTCGTGACAATGGATTACCTTCATTTACCGCTCGATTGAAATGAATCGCAAGGTGAGGAATTGTCATCAATGGTCGATCAAACTTCACCAATCGAGTTTCGGGGTGTAATGGGTCATCGCTACGCAACATCACACGCCCGGCAATAGATAACGGACGGTCAAACCATGTATAGAGAATAGGACCACCATATACTTCAGTATTTAGTTTCATAATTCCGCCATCGCTCACCATTTCGGGATTGGGTTTTATGCGAAAACATGGAGAATCACTATGTGCCGAAATAATTTTATAACCTGCAGCTACATCACCTTTCCCTACAACAAAGCCAAAAATAGCTGAATTATTTTTCACAACATAATATTTTCCTCCGGGTGTCAACTCCCATTTATCGGCTGCGTAAAGAACTTTGAAACCGTTAGCGTCCAATCGCTCTCTGATTGTTTTAACAGCATAGAAATTAACTACACTGTTATCCATGAACGACATTAAGTCGCTGATATATCTCATTGAATTTTCCATTATTTCCATATTTTAAGGTTAATATTCATCTTCGTCGGCTATGTAACCAAGATGATTGAGCGGTCTCATCACATTACACAGCAATCGGCTCCAATAATTGATAAAATCATCCTTTATAGCCACCAGCGCCACCTCAATCTTTGATTGTGGAGCGTCTTTAATTGTCTCAACGAAGTTATACATCACTTGAAAAAGGTCGGCAAGAGCTTCAGATACACTTGCTGCGATAGGTGTGTCGGAATATTTCATATCGTCCTCAAACACCTCAAGATACATATCATCTGCACCCATTAGGTTCTCCACACTTCTACGTACCGATTCATAGTAATCCTCATCAAGTGCACTTTCAAGATACGCATCTTCATCGTCAGTTAAAGTACTTACCCGCAAATCGGTCGCCGCAATATAAATGCGAGGCAACAAACGTAGCATTGAGGCAACAAATTCATCACGGCTACTTTCACGAGCATTTTCTATCGCCATACAATATTCATTACATAGGGCGATAAATGCCAATGAATTGGTATTTAGTGTTGTTGATTCCATATTATTGATATAATTTATTTTCTCTAATATATTCCCATACCTCTATTGGTAATAATTCACTCACTGTCAGTCCTTGAGCTATTGACTCACGAATTTGAGAGCTCGACACATTTGCAAGCGGGGCATCAACTATTACAACATTTCTCTTTTGAATTGGTTTTATTTCATAACCCGGACGAGGATATATTACCACGCCATACTCATCTATGATGCGTTGATAATCTTTCCAACGGTCAAACACATTCCAGTTATCTCCTCCTATCACAATTCGGAACTTATAATCGGGATATCGTTGCGACAATGCATCAAGAGTATTAATCGTATATGATGGTCGAGGCATAGATAATTCAATATCACAAACCTCCACACAATCTATCCCTTCGGTAGCTTTTTGCAACATAACTAAACGATGAGTGTCATCAAGCAAGTCCGCCGATTTTTTAAATGGATTTTGGGGCGATAATGTGAGCCACACCTCATCAAGATATGGAGACCGGCTCAAATATTGAGCAAGCATAACATGCCCACGATGCACAGGGTTAAACGACCCTCCAAATATGCCCACCACCTTTGTCATTGACATTGAAGATTATTGTTTTACAAATTCCTCAATAAAAGTTGCCGTTTGTGCTATAGCTGTTGGTAAATCATCATTAACCACTTGGCAATCATAATCCTTTGCAAATCCTATTTCATATTCTGCCTTGCCCACTCGCTGGTTGATTACTTCGGGAGAATCGGTTGCACGACCTTCAAGACGACGGCGCAATTCCTCAACACTCGGAGGCATAATAAAAATGCTACGAGCTTGGTTCCCATAAAGTTTTTTCACATTAACTCCACCTTTTACATCAATATCAAGCACAACATTATGACCGGCATCGCAAATACGAGCCACTTCACTTTTCAAAGTGCCATAATAACGACCGGGATATACTTCTTCATATTCCACAAAAGCATCTTCGGCAATTGCCTTACGAAATTCCTCATCACTCAAAAAGAAATAGTTAATTCCATGCTTTTCTCCTTCACGAGGAGAGCGATTGGTTGCCGATACCGAAAACTGCATGTCGATTTTTCCCTCTGAGAGTATTGCGTTGATAATGGTTGATTTTCCACAACCCGATGGTGCCGATATAATAATGATTTTTCCTGCCATAATCCACTACATTACGTTCAACACCTGCTCTTTGATTTGCTCAAGTTCATCTTTCATCTTCACAACAAGTTTTTGCATTTCGGCATGATTGCTTTTTGAACCAAGGGTATTTATCTCTCGCCCCATTTCTTGAGAAATAAAACCAAGTTTTTTACCTTGACCATGAGAATCATTCATCGTTTCAATGAAATAATTAAGGTGTTGGGTCAGACGTTGTTTCTCTTCATTTATATCTAACTTCTCAATATAAAAAATCATCTCTTGTTCGAGGCGACCCTTGTCAAAGTCGATTTCTTTAAGTTTCGTAAGTCCGTCCTCAATGCGAGCACGAATCTTAGCAATGCGCTCTCCTTCATATTGAGGCACTTCACTCAATCGAGTACGAATATTTTCTATGCGTAGAGAAAAAAACTCCTCAAGTTTTTTTCCTTCCTCTCGACGAAATTGCATTAATCCATCCACAGCCTCATCCACAGCTTTTAGTAATGCGATAGATTCGTCCTCGGATAATGCACTTGTCGCATCGGTTTTCATTACTTCTGGCATTCGTAACAACACACAATACCAATCTTCGGGAAGCGGTATTGACAATTCCTTCGACATTGTTTCAATCTGTTGTTTATATTGAGATAGCAACGGAATATTGAGGGTTGCCGATGTGTCATTTACAATAGTTTCCACATATATGGTCATATCAACCTTTCCTCGTTCCAATTTACGAGCAATAAGGTTGCGCATTTCCAATTCTTTCTCTCGATATACAGCCGGTATCCTCACCGACAAGTCAAGTTGTTTGCTATTAAGAGACTTTATCTCTACTGTGATTTTTTTATTTGGGATTTCTACAACCGACTTGCCAAATCCCGTCATTGATAATAACATTCTATTTAATTTTTATTTTTTTACAAAGTTAAGTTTTAAACATGAAAATGCGTAACTTTGTACTGAAAAAATTAAAGATTAAACGACTTTATACAAATAAAAAGCTATGGCAGTTATTTTAAATATTGAGACATCAACAAATGTATGCTCTGTGGCTCTAACAGCCGAAGGAATGGTTATGACTCATTATGAAGATTTTCAAGGACAAAATCATGCGGCACTTCTAAGCGGATATATTAAAACTTGCCTTGATTTTCTAAGAGAAAAAGAATTAAAGCTTGATGCCATAGCGGTTAGCATTGGACCCGGAAGTTACACCGGATTAAGAATAGGTTTGTCCGAAGCAAAAGGTCTTGCATACGCACTTAATATTCCACTAATAGGAATAGATACATTGCAAATTATGACAGTATCGGTTATGTTCAATCACGATATCGCACCCGATGCATTATTTGTTCCTATGATGGATGCACGTCGCATGGAAGTATATACCGCAATTTATGACATAGCTCTTGAAACCATATTATCGCCTACCCCGTTAATTCTCGATGAGACATCTTATCAACAATGGATTAATTCGGGTAAAGAGATTTTATTTTTTGGCAATGGAAGTGATAAAGCCCGCGAATTATTTGAACAATACAACAACGTGCGTTTCATTTCCGACATCTCACCTCTCGCCATTGACATGATGGCTCTCTCCGATCGAGCATTTGCTCAAAAACAATTCCTCGATCTCGCCTACTCAACCCCAAAATACCTTAAAGATTTTCAAGCAACAAAACCTAAAAATATTATTTGATAAAATTTATTGAGTGCATCAAATTGCAATAAAAAATGTGGACATTAAAAAATGTCCACATTTTTTATATAATATCTTTAATATTATCCGAGGAATGCAAGAAGCACACCAGCAGCAGTCGCCGAACCAATCACTCCCGCGACATTGGGACCCATAGCATGCATCAACAAATAATTTGATGGGTCATATTCCAATCCAAGGTTATTTGAGATACGAGCCGACATAGGCACCGCCGATACTCCGGCATTACCGATAAGTGGATTTAGTTTTTTGTCTTTTGGCAACACAAGGTTAAACAATTTCACGAACAACACACCCGACGAAGATGCTATGATAAATGCCATGAAACCAAGGAAGAAGATGCCGATTGTTTCTAATGTCAAGAACTCTGAAGCTTGAGTTGACGCTCCTACTGTCATACCAAGTAGTATTGTTACAATATCGGTCAACGCATTGCTTGCTGTTTTAGCAAGACGTGTAGTCACTCCACATTCACGCAACAAGTTTCCGAAGAACAACATTCCCAACAATGGAAGAGCTGTTGGTACGACGAAACAAGTCAACAATAAACCTACGATTGGGAAAATGATTTTTTCGTTTTGAGAAACTGCACGAGCCGGTTTCATTTTAATCAAACGTTCTTTCTTGGTTGTAAACAAGCGCATCAATGGTGGCTGAATCACTGGCACAAGTGCCATATATGAATAAGCCGATACAGCAATTGCACCCATCAAGTTCGGAGCGAGTTTCGATGATACGAAAATTGCAGTTGGACCATCAGCACCACCGATGATAGCGATAGCACCTGCTTGATCAGGAGCAAATCCTAATGCCAATGCTACCATATATGCACCGAAAATACCAAATTGAGCTGCCGCACCCACAAGCATCAACTTGGGGTTAGCAATCAAAGCAGTAAAATCAGTCATTGCGCCAATACCAAGAAATACAAGTGGAGGATACCAACCTGCACTCACTCCATTGTAAAGAATATTCAACACTGTTCCTTCTTCATAAATGCCGACTTCCATTCCGGCCGAAAAAGGAATATTACCAATAAGAATACCGAAGCCAATAGGCACAAGCAACATTGGTTCAAAATTCTTTTTGATAGCAAGCCATAAAAAGAAAATACCAACAGCGAGCATCACAAAATGCTCCCAAGTGGCATTATAGAAACCTGTCATTTGCCAAAAGGTTTCCAAATTGCCTGCCATAAATTCACTTAAAGACTGTTCCATATTCTTAAGTTAATTTATTCAAGAGTAATAAGAGCAGCACCCTCAAGCACTGAATCTCCTGCGTTTACATTAATTGAAGATACTTTACCTTCACGTCCTGCATGAATAGCATTTTCCATCTTCATTGCTTCAAGCACAACTACTGTGTCAGAAGCCTTAACTATATCACCAACTTTAACGGCAATTGAAATTACAACACCGGGAAGTGGGGCTTTTACTTGGTGACCGCCCGCAGCCGATGCCACCGGCTTAGCAATAACCTTTTCGCCTGCTTGAGTGCGTGGTGCTGCCGATGGACGTGGAGCTGAAACAACTTTCACTGATTCTTTCTTTTCAAGTTCCACTTTATAGGGTGTGCCATTTACTTCTACTTGAGCGATGCCATTATCGATATCGCCTACGGCTACCTTATAGGTATTACCATTGATTTTATATTTATATTCTTTCATTGTGGTAAATTTTATTAATTGGTTAGCAATAAACGATTAACGACGAGGCAACTCGCGCAATCCGTAAATTTTTGAGCTCCAAGGTGAATACGCTTTCTTTACCTTATTGATAGTTAGAATTGTATTTTCTTGATCGTGAGCATTGAGATGTTCATGCAATGCCATTACAATTGCTGCAATTTCTTCGCCCGAATCATGTCCGGGAGCATCTTCTTTTGCAACTGTCTTTGGCTCAACTCCCTGAGAACGCATCTTATTCGTTTTTGAGATTGCCGAACCAATTTTACTAATTGCATAGAAACATAGACACAATACCAATAATGCACCAAATACAATAGCCATAGCCATTATTGTTAGCACTACTCCTGATTTATCGAGGATTCGGAAACTTTCCACCTTTGTATTTGTGTCAACAATAATATTATTACTGCTTGGAGTAATATATTTTTCGCCACCATCACGCACTTCCCACGCATCTTGATTCATGCCACCCTTTCCATCTGCCTTGCGAGCAAATGTTGTATTTGCTTTAAGGTCAGTTGGAATAGTAACTTTATCAAGAATTGTTTGTTGGTCAGCATCGAAAATGTAGATTGTTTCACCGGGCTTAATTTGAAAACTGATATGGAATGTTCCTTTATTAGGTTCGCCATCAGCCCAAAATATCACATGTTGCAATGCGGGAATTTCAGTATTTACATCTCCAAGTGGCACTGGATAAAGCGTTGGCTTTGTGCTGTCATTTGTGAGATAAACACTTGAAATTTCCATTGGGGCGTGTGTTGAGTTATATAACTCAATCCAACCATGGCGCAAACCATAGTCGTCAACCACGCTTGAATCATTTTGCACCATCACCTCATTTATACACAACCCCTTGCGACCTTGTGCATAAGACGCTGTTGAGATTGCCATAAAGGCAACGAGCATTAATAATAATTTCTTTTTCATAAATCTTATAATGTCGTCGATTATAGAGGTATATTACCATGCTTTTTAGCAGGGTTGGTTACTTTCTTGGTTGCTAGTTGTTGCAATGCACGAATCACGCGGAAACGAGTGTTGCGTGGCTCGATAACATCATCGATGTAACCATATTTCGCCGCATTGTATGGATTACAGAACAATTTGTTATATTCCTGTTCTTTTTCGGCAAGAACTTGTGCAGGATTTTCTGATTCTTTTGCTTCGCGAGCATAGAGAACCTCTACTGCACCGGCACCACCCATTACAGCGATTTCAGCAGTTGGCCATGCATAGTTCATGTCTCCACGGAGTTGCTTACAGCTCATCACAATGTGGCTACCACCGTAGCTCTTACGCAATGTAACAGTCACTTTGGGCACTGTTGCTTCACCGTATGCATAAAGAAGCTTAGCACCATGAAGGATAACGCCATTGTATTCTTGACCTGTACCCGGAAGGAAGCCCGGCACATCAACAAGAGTTACCAAAGGAATGTTGAATGCGTCGCAGAAACGAACGAAGCGAGCTCCCTTGCGTGAAGCATTGCTATCAAGCACACCTGCCAAGAATTTTGGTTGGTTGGCTACGATACCCACTGCTTGACCATTAAAGCGAGCGAAACCTACGATAAGGTTCTTAGCATAGTCGCGTTGCACTTCAAGGAATTCGCCGTTGTCGATGATAGCACCGATAACTTCATACATATCGTAAGGCTTGTTAGCTGAATCAGGAATGATTTCATTCAATGAATCTTCAAGACGATCTATTGGGTCTTCACAAGCCACTAGTGGAGCCTCTTCAAGATTATTTTGTGGAATATAACTGAAGAGTTTACGAATAATCTTCAATGCTTCTTCTCCATCTTCAGCAGCAAAGTGAGCAACACCACTCTTTGAAGAGTGAACTTCAGCACCACCGAGAGCATCTTGTGTCACATCTTCGCCGGTTACGGTTTTCACCACCTTTGGACCGGTGAGGAACATGTAAGAGATACCCTTTGTCATGATGGTGAAGTCGGTCAACGCCGGAGAGTAAACAGCACCACCGGCACATGGTCCGAGGATACCCGAGATTTGAGGTATCACACCCGATGCCATAATATTGCGTTGGAAAATTTCGGCATAACCTGCAAGTGCGTTGATACCTTCTTGAATACGAGCACCACCCGAGTCATTAAGACCGATAACAGGAGCACCCATCTTCATAGCCATATCCATCACTTTGCAAATCTTCAACGCCATTGTTTCTGACAATGAACCACCAAACACGGTGAAATCTTGTGCAAACACATATACAAGGCGACCGTCGATTGTACCATAACCGGTTACAACACCGTCACCAAGGAAACTTTTCTTTTCTTGACCGAAGTTGGTACAACGATGTTTTACAAACATATCTAATTCTTCGAAAGAGCCTTCATCGAGCAATTGTGCGATACGTTCGCGCGCTGTGTATTTGCCTCTTTCGTGTTGTTTTTGGATAGCTTTTTCACCGCCACCCAAACGAGCCTCATTGCGCAATGCGATAAGCTCTTGTACTTTAGCAAGTTGATTACTCATTACTATTCTTTTGATTGAAATTTATTACTTATTAGGGTCTTCGCAAAGTTCGATCAATGCGCCACAAGTTGATTTTGGGTGAAGGAATGCGATGTTAAGACCTTCAGCACCTTTGCGGGGAGCTTTGTCGATAAGAGCGCAACCTTTTTCTTCAGCTTCGGCCAATGCGTTAGCCACGCCGTCTTCCATTGCAAATGCGATGTGTTGGATACCGCCACGACCGCCATTCTTTGCGATGTATTTTGAAATCGCACTGTCTTCGCTTGTGCCTTCAAGGAGTTCGATTTTAGTTTGACCTACTTGAAAAAATGCGGTACGCACTTTTTGGTCTGCCACTTCTTCAATAGCAAAACATTTTAGACCTAAGATTTTTTCGTAGAAAGGAATTGCTTCGTCCAAACTTGGAACTGCAATACCCACGTGTTCAATATGAGAAATATTCATGATAAAATAATTTATTAAATTGATTTACAATTAGTTATCACATAATCACACATGAGAAAAAGGCACAACCCACCCTTCCCCATGCATTTATGTTGCAAATATAACAAATTTATTTGAATATCAACTCCAATTTACCCATTTTATCTCGCCTCGAAACAACGGAAATAGGAAAAAAGAAAAGGAAAGAGAATCGCACTTAAAAACCACTAATTCCTCTTTCCTCTTTTTTATCTCTCCACTTTCATTATTTACCCACAAGGTTAGGCACAAAGCGTTTAATAAGCAATATCACGGGAATTGACACCGCAATTACAATCACATACGCCACTATGCCTTGAACCAACAACGACATATCATCGGCACCCGTTAATCCCATTTTAGGCAGCACTTTTGAAGCCGCCAACAAGATTGTACCATGCACACATAGTATCGTCAATGAATTTTGCCCGATAAATAGCGACAACTTCTTTTTGCTTACCCACTTATCAAACAACACCGACAAGCCTACCAAAGCAAATGACATCAACAACGCATTCATAAAGAACAAGCCCCAATTTCCAAATGCACCTACCGACATTTCAACATGTGGGCAAGCCGGGTTTAACGATTCGGGCAAGTTAATAAACGCAGTATAACCTGTAATTGCAAACAGCACTACAACAGTAGCAATCAATAGCCACAGCTTTTTAGAATTAAGCCAATCTATAACTTGTTTGAAATAGTAACCTGCAACCATAAATACAGCCCCTACTAATGCCATATCAAAATTCAATGGATAGCCATATTTTGCAATCATCGGTTGCACTCCTTTTAGATAATCACACGCCACGGCTCCAACGAGCAAAAGTGCAACGACCATCAAGAGTAACCACTTTTTACCCTTGATTATATTCATACATACCGAGAACAAAATAACCGCTACAAAGAAACAGGGAAGAAACCATAGCACTGTATATGTACCTGCTATATCCAAAGCATTTCTACTTCCATAGACGATATATGCCCAACTACTAATTTCGCCACGACTAAAAATCAATGCGAATAGCAAAAACGGCACATAAATCGTCTTTATCTTTTTAACAAAAAATTCCTTGTTAATCTTTTGTGTGCGATAGGTATATCCCGACAAAACAAAAAACAACGGCATATGAAATGCATAAATCCATTGTAGCACCTCATTGGGCATTTTCATATGACCAAATATCACCAACGAGATACCCAACCACTTACACACATCTACATAATCCAATCGCTTCACTTTTTCCATATCT
>SUXI01000006.1 GCA_015060975.1 Bacteroidales bacterium | reverse complement strand
GTTCTATCTCTACGTCCATAAGGCTAAATCCTTTTTCGCAGTAACTTGTTTGTTCATCATCGTCATATACATTATAGCTCAAGAAGCGAGCATCGGGGAATTCCCCTTCAATGATAAGCCCGATTTCGGGATTGGCTGTTGCGTCAAAAGTGTATTCCCAATAAAATGCAAAATGGTCGGGGTAGAATTGAAGTTGCATGTTGTCACCACGGAGCACTTCTCCCCAAAGGTTTTTACCTTTTACATCAGTTGTTCCTGGTTCATCATCATCGCTACAAGACGCGAATCCAAGTACGGCACAAAGTGCCAATGCTAAAAATTTAAATTTTTTCATTGCGAATTTAATAGTTAATAATTGAATTATTATATTTTCTGATGCAAAGTTACACTCCTTTTTTTATTATCTGCAAGTATAGAATATTAAAAGATGTTTTTAATGTAGAAACAATTATTGTAATATAGACTGTTAAATCTTGTTTAGTGGAATTGCGTCAAAGTTTTCAATGCCTAATATAAGAGTGCGTTACATGTGTCAATATCTTTTTGTGAGGAGGTCGTTTCTCTAACAAGGTCACTTTTGCTATAACATTAGATTAATTGCAGAATGAATGATATATCCTTGTGATTCATGATATCGGTGGAGATATGAGTGAATTGGTATGGAGATTATGCAAAAATACGGATAATTTCGCAATATTAGCTTGGTTAAATAAAATGTCAATTTATGGAAGGTAAAGTTTAGAAGTAGAGACATTAGGGTCGTTAAAGCTATTTAACGACTTTGAGAAAACATGATTGGCAGTTGTGGGCTATCTTTTTAGTTGTTTTGCGATGAATTCCACCATTTCGGGGGCGTTTTTGCAACCGAGCATATATTTGTGACCATCGGAGAGCTCAATGAGGAAACAATCCGATGCTTTTCCATAGTAGGCGAAGTATTTGCCGAGGTCACGTTCTTTAAACCACCCCCAATAGCCTAAATATCCACCGGAGCCACAAATGCGTATCGCTCCCATTGTTGGAGGGCAGAGTCGCACCGATTTAACTTCAGCAATAGAAATTCTTTTTACTTTAAGGCTGCGATTGATATATATGCTGTGCTCATCAGCGGCTATGCTTAATGGCATGTAGTATAGGCAAACTATATGTAGGATAGCAATAAAACTACCCCAACCAATTTGCCACCATGTTTCGGGAATAATAAATATGGTCCATACTAATATGCCAAGGCATAAGATTGTTATGATAAAAGAATAAGTGCTTAATTCTACTCGTTGTTTCATGAAAATTATTAATTAATTGTAAATGTTATTAACAACACAACGATAATAATATTTAAAATATTGTTTGATTTGTTTTTATAGATACGTTTCTTATATCGAACTCACGTTAATTTGGTAATAATTGGGTTGTGTCTTTCGGAAAAATGCTAAAATTGTACATAATAGGCGATTTATTAGCAATTTATCTGTTATGGGTTATGAATTGTGGATTAAAATCACTATCTTTGCGTGATTTTTTAAGAAGATAAAATTAAGATATTTATGGTAAACCCAATTAAGAAAACCATCGAGCTTAGTGATGGACGCACCATCACCATCGAAACTGGCAAACTTGCCAAGCAAGCCGATGGAGCGGTAGAATTGCGAATGGGCAACACAATGCTTCTCGCAACAGTATGTTCGGCTAAAGAAGCCGGCGAGGGTGTGGATTTTATGCCCCTCCAAGTAGAGTATAAAGAAAAGTTTTCGGCAGCCGGCCGTTTTCCCGGTGGCTTCCTAAAGCGTGAAGGTCGCGCATCTGACTACGAAATTTTGACGGCACGTCTTGTCGATCGTGTACTTCGTCCACTTTTCCCCGACAATTATCATGCCGACACTTTTGTAAACATTACATTGTATTCATCTGACGGTGTAGAAATGCCTGATGCGCTTGCAGGGCTTGCCGCTTCGGCTGCTATCGCCGTTTCCGACATACCTTTTAATGGACCTATCTCGGAAGTGCGTGTGGCTCGCGTTGATGGAGAATTTGTAATCAACCCTACATTCGAACAATTAGAAAAAGCCGATATGGAACTGATGGTGGGTGCAACCTACGACAACATCATGATGGTAGAAGGTGAAATGGATGAAGTTTCAGAAGCAGAACTTCTCGAAGCTCTCAAAACTGCTCACGAAGCAATCAAAAAACAATGTATCGCACAACAAGAACTTGCCGAAGCGGTAGGTTCAACCGTAAAACGCGAATATTGTCACGAAGTAAACGATGAAGATCTTCGCAAAGATGTTCACGAAAAATGTTACGAAAAAGCTTATGCAATTGCTAAAGCAGGTTGCGCTGATAAACACTGGCGTAACGATAGCTTTGCAGCTATATGCGATGAATATATCGAATCAATTCCCGAAGAAGAACGCGATGAAAAAACTCCTCTTGTAAAACGTTACTACCACGATGTGGAGAAAGAGGCTGTTCGCCGTTGCATTCTCGATGAAGGCATTCGTTTGGATGGTCGTAAGACTACCGACATTCGCCCCATCTGGTGTGAAGTTGACTATATCCCCGGGCCTCATGGCTCGGCTGTGTTTACTCGTGGAGAAACACAATCGCTTTCAACTGTAACACTTGGTACTAAACTCGATGAAAAAATTCTAGACGAAGTGTTGAGTCAAGGTAAGGAACGATTCCTTCTACACTACAACTTCCCTCCATTCTCAACTGGTGAAGCGCGTCCTGTGCGTGGTGTGGGTCGTCGCGAAATCGGTCACGGAAACCTTGCTCACCGTGCGTTGAAACGCATGCTCCCCGATGGCTTCCCTTATACTTGTCGCATCGTATCTGACATTCTTGAGTCAAATGGTTCTTCTTCAATGGCAACAGTTTGTGCCGGAACTCTTGCATTGCTCGATGCCGGTGTGAAGATGAAAAAGCCTGTGAGTGGTATTGCAATGGGTCTTATCACTGATACTGATAGTCCTAAATATGCTGTGCTTTCAGATATTCTCGGAGACGAAGACCACCTTGGTGACATGGATTTCAAAGTAACAGGTACGGTAGATGGTATCACTGCAACTCAAATGGACATCAAGTGCGATGGTCTTTCATACGAAATTCTCGAAAAAGCATTGATGCAAGCTCGTGACGGTCGTCTTCATATACTTGGCAAAATCAACGAAACAATTTCTGCTCCACGCGAAGACTATAAGCCTCATGTGCCTCGCATTGTTACCTTAACTATTCCTAAAGACCTCATTGGCGCAGTTATCGGTCCGAGCGGAAAAATCATTCAAGGTATTCAAGAGGAAAGTGGCGCTATTGTTTCTATCGATGAAATTGACAATGAAGGTTACATCGAGGTGGCTGCTGCCAACAAAGAAGCTATCGACAAAGCTATGGCAATGATCAATGCTATTGTTGAGCTTCCTGAAGAAGGCAAAACATATACAGGCACAGTTCGTTCAATCCTTGATTTCGGTGCATTCGTAGAATTTATGCCTGGTCGCGACGGTCTTCTCCATATTTCTGAAATTTCTTGGGAACGAGTAGAGAATATGGAAACTTCAGGAATTAAAGAGGGTGATACTCTTGAGGTGAAACTCATTGAAATAGATAAGAAAACAGGTAAATTCCGTCTTTCAATGCGTGCCCTTCAACCTAAGCCCGAAGGCTATGTAGAACGCGAGCGTACTCCTCGTGCTCCACGTCGTGAAGGTGATCGTGGCCCTCGCCGCGACAACAACCGTGGTCCGCGTCGTGAAAATAATAATCGTGGTCCGCGTCGCAACGAAAACAATCATAGCGAAGAATAATAACCATTAAATATCTTTAAAGGCACCGAGAGGCACTCGCTCGTCTTGGTGCTTTTTTTATTAATAATGATTTGAATGAGATGGGGTGTGGCAGAGTTTAATTTTTTTGTGAATAAAGATTTTTTTATTTAATAGTTGTAAAAGAAACTTATTTGCATTAAATTTGTAGTTGCATATTGCCATAGTAAACTCAACCTAATTAATTAATAATTTAAAAATCAAACTTCTATGTGGTTAACTAACTCATCTATAGGGAGAAAGCTCATTATGTCTATTACAGGGGCTTGTCTTATCCTATTCCTTACGTTTCACGTATTGATGAATGCGGTTGCTATCGTGTGGCCTACTGCCTACAACACGATTTGTCAACTTTTAGGTGCCAACTGGTATGCGCTCGTGGCATCTATGGGTCTTGCAGCACTTTTCGTGCTTCACATTGTTTACGCGTTTATCCTCACTTTGCAAAACCGCAAGGCTCGTGGTAACGACCGTTACAATGTAACAACTCTTCCCCCTCACGTTGAATGGTCATCAAACAACATGCTCGTTCTCGGTATCGTTGTTGTAGCATTCCTCGTGGTTCACATGATCCAATTTTGGGCTAAAATGCAGCTCGTTGAAGCACTTTCACACGACCCTGCTACTTGGGCTCTCGTTGATGGCGCCGCTGCTAACCCTGCAATGGGTACATTGTTCATTCACGCTGCATTTAGCGAAGTATGGACTCCTATCGTTTACATCATTGGCTTCGTAGCTCTTTGGTTCCACATGAACCATGGTTTCTGGTCAATGTTCCAAACTGCCGGTTGGAATAACGACACTTGGTTGCCTCGCTTGAAAAAAGTGGCTTGTTGGTGGACTACTATCGTAGTAGGGCTTTTCACTATCCAAGCTGTATGGTTCACAATCCAAGCTAAATCAGGCGAATACCTCAACAATCCTGAACTTCAAAAGCAATATTTTGAAAGTTGTGTTGAAGTGTTGCAACACGATCAAGAAGCATTCCAAGGCAAAATGATGGATATTCAACTTTCTGAAGCTACCGAAGATGTAAAAATGCAACAAGTGCAAGACCTTCAACGCGAAATTGAAGCTAAAACTATGGTTTTAACCAATGCCATCAAAGTATTCTGTAAAGATCTTCCTCAAGTTAAAGCACTCATTAAGCAAGAAGAGCAACAAGCTGCAATGCAAAATGAAGTTGTTGAACCTGAAATCGAATCGGAACCTGATAGCGATTTGGATTCTGAAGTTAATGAAGTTGAACCTCAAAACTAATCAAGCGATATGGATATTACTAAATTAGAGGGCATGATTGACTCAACCCCTATTATGAAGGATTATGCCGACATGGAATCGGCTGCAACAATAAAGATTGATTCTAAAATCCCCGAAGGTCCTGTCGCTGAGAAATGGACCAATTATAAAGCTCACCAAAAGCTTGTTAACCCTGCCAATAAACGTAACCTCGACATCATCGTTGTAGGTACCGGTCTTGCAGGTGCATCTGCTGCATCTACTCTTGGCGAAATGGGCTTCAACGTGCTTAATTTCTGCATTCAAGATAGTCCTCGTCGAGCACACTCTATCGCGGCTCAAGGTGGTGTTAATGCTGCTAAAAACTATCAAAACGATGGTGACTCTATTTACCGTCTATTCTATGACACAGTAAAAGGTGGAGACTTCCGTTCACGCGAAGCAAACGTATATCGCCTTGCTGAAGTTTCTAACAACATCATCGACCAATGTGTGGCCCAAGGTGTTCCTTTCGCTCGCGAATATGGTGGCTTGCTCGCTAACCGTTCTTTTGGTGGCGCTCAAGTATCACGTACTTTCTACGCTAAAGGTCAAACAGGTCAACAACTTCTCCTCGGTGCATATTCTTCACTCAACCGCCAAATCGAAAAAGGCACAGTGAAATCATTCAACCGTCGTGAAATGCTTGATGTTGTTATCATCGATGGTCGCGCTCGCGGTATCATCGTTCGTAACCTCGTAACCGGTGAAATCGAACGCTACGCTGCTCACGCTGTAGTTCTCGCTACCGGTGGTTATGGTCGTGCATTCTTCCTTTCTACCAACGCTATGGGCTGTAACGGTTCGGCTGCTATCCAAGCTTTCCGTAAAGGTGCTTACCTTTCTAACCTCGCGTTTACTCAAATTCACCCAACTTGTATCCCCGTTCACGGTGAAGACCAATCAAAGCTTACTTTGATGAGCGAATCACTCCGTAACGATGGTCGCATCTGGGTTCCTAAAAAGAAAGAAGATGCCGAAGCTATCCGCGCTGGCAAAATGAAACCAACTGATATACCTGACGAAGATCGCGACTTCTATCTCGAACGTCGTTATCCTGCTTTCGGTAACCTTTGTCCTCGCGACATCGCCAGCCGTGCCGCTAAAGAACGTTGCGACGCAGGTTATGGTGTAGGTACCGGTAACGCTGTATATCTCGACTTCAAATATGCTATCCAACGTCTTGGCGAAGATGTAGTTCGCGACCGTTATGGCAACTTGTTTGAAATGTATGAAATGATTTCAGACGATAACCCATACGAAACTCCTATGATGATCTTCCCTGCAAGCCACTACACAATGGGTGGTATATGGGTTGACTATGAACTCCAAACTTCAATCAAAGGTCTCTTCGCTATCGGTGAATGTAACTTCTCTGACCACGGTGCTAACCGTCTTGGTGCATCAGCTCTTATGCAAGGTCTTGCTGATGGTTACTTCGTGCTTCCTTACACTATGCAAAACTACCTCAGCGACCAAATCAAGGTGCCTCACTTCACTACCGATGCTCCTGAATTTGACAAAGCTGAAGCTGATGTTCGCGCTCGTATCGAAAAATTGATGAGCATCAAGGGTCGCAAATCTCCTGATGAAATCCACAAACGTCTTGGTCATGTGATGTGGGATCTCGTAGGTATGGGACGCACTCTTGGCAGCCTTGTTAAGGCTCTTAAAGAACTTGAAGAAGTTCGCAAAGAGTTCTATAGCGACCTTCGCATCGTGGGTAAGGCTGACGATCTTAACACCGAACTTGAAAAAGCGCTTCGTCTTGAAGACTTCATCGAAATGTCAAAAATGATGGCTATCGATGCCCTTCACCGTAACGAATCTTGCGGAGCTCACTTCCGTGAAGAATATCAAACTGCCGATGGTGAAGCGGCTCGTAACGATAAAGACTACATGTATGTAAGTTGCTGGAAATATAATGGTGAAAACGAAAAACCAACATTGTATAAAGAGCCGCTTAAATACGAAGCTATCGAAGTTCAAACTCGTAACTACAAATCATAATAGTAACCACGGGGCAATCAGAGTCGCCTCATAAGTGGCTCTGAAAGCCTACCAAATAATGAAATTACAACAATGGAAAAAACAATTAACGTAAACTTGAAAATTTGGCGTCAACGTGGTCCTAAAGAACCTGGCCAATTCAAAACTTATCAACTTGATAAAGTATCAACCGATAGCAGTTTCCTTGAAATGCTCGACATGCTCAATCAACAACTCGTTGAAAAGGGTGAAGAACCGGTTGTATTTGACAATGACTGCCGCGAAGGTATCTGTGGTATGTGTTCACTTTATATCAATGGACACCCACACGGACCGGTTCAAGGCATCACTACTTGCCAATTACACATGCGTAAATTCAACGATGGCGACACTATTACAATCGAACCATGGCGCTCTGCTGCATTCCCTGTAATCCGCGACTTGACTGTTGACCGTAACGCATTCGACAAAATCCAACAAGCGGGTGGTTACACTTCAGTAAACTGCGGTGGCGCTCCCGATGCTAACGCTACTCCTATCTCTAAAGAAGTTGCCGACATCGCTATGGACTCTGCTACTTGTATTGGTTGCGGTGCTTGTGTTGCTGCTTGTAAGAACGGTTCGGCTATGTTGTTCGTGTCGGCTAAGGTTAGCCAATTTGCACTCCTTCCTCAAGGTCAAGTTGAACGTGCTCGTCGCGCTCGCGCAATGGTTAAAAAGATGGACGAACTCGGATTTGGTAACTGTACCAACACCGGTGCTTGTGCCGCTGAATGTCCTAAAAACATTCCATTGAGCAACATCGCACGCCTCAACCGTGAGTTTATCAAAGCTAAACTCAAAGATTAAAACTATATAGCGCTATGTGAATTTTTTGGAATATGCATAGCATTATAGCTTAAACAATAGGTGTGTCATTCAAATGTGACACACCTATTTATTTTATATCATTTATAAATGATTATTAAAAATGGTAATATTGTAGTGATTGCTCTTTCGTTTTGTATCAAGGTTTGCGATTAAAGCTGTCAAGCATATATTGGATATTGAAATAAAAACCCGATGGAAGTCCCTCTGAAATCTGTTTTAAGATAATGTGATCATAGTATGGTTCGATAAACTCTTGTCGTTCAACAATGTAATTGGGGTTAATGAAATTTATTAGCGCATATTCATGTCCAATGTTGATTACATGCCATGGACTTTCCTTTTTGTCCCCGGCTCCGGTTGAGAGAATTGCTCGTAATACGTTGTTTAGCCTGTTTTGCCAATGTTTTGCAAGATTGTGTTTCTTCTTGCTTTTGTAGGCATATATGAGATAATTCATTTGTTGCAAGTCGAAAGGGTCTTCCTCTAACGACATTTCGGCATATTTTATGATAGAGTCGCATTCCAAACGCGATAGTTTTTCTTTATAATATAATGTAGATATATTTTTTGTGAAATTTGTCTTTTTATAAGGGGAATATTCGGGTTGAAAAACATAGCCAAAATAAAGTTGACGATAGTCATCAAGCGACATTGTGGGGTCATTTTTTTCATATCGCTTCATTAATTTGTCATATTTTCGGGAGTCGGCAAAATCCTTGATTTTTTCGATGTCGGGCGATTTGCCAAACGAACTTGCTTTTTGGGCGTTGACCGAGAAATTAAATGCCAAGGATATAATAATTATAATAAATAATGAGTTGAACTTCAGCATAATATTTAAAGAGTTGAGAGTAGAAGTAAATTGTTTATAATAATACCGAGAATGCTTATGGCTACAATAGTAGGCAATCCCTTATCGGCAAGATACATTATATGATTGAATGACATTAATTTAGTCGCTTTGCCTTGAGGAGTGCGACAATATATTACAGACCCCATAATTGCGCCTATGGAAGTGCCTATGGTTATTCCTGATGCGGAGATTGTCATGCCGGTAAAACAGCCGGCTAACGCTCCAATAATAATGTAGCTAAGTCCCTTTGTCGCTTTATGTGGTTGGTTTTGAACAACGTTTGTCATATAAAAATTAAGTAGTACAATCAATGTTGCTATAGCCCAAAATAGCAATGTGTTTTTGCTGATAAAAATAATGTTATTTGCATCTAATATCCACATTGCCACATAACTGAGTAATGCAGCAGGTGCTATGGGATAGAATGAGACAAATACGCATCCAATCATTAGCAGGATCCCTATTATGAGAAATAATGTTTCCATTGATAATATTACTACTACAAATATAATGTATATTTTGGAAGAATCAAACATTAAAATATAAACATTTTATTTTTAGTATATTATATAATACTTCAAAAAATAGTGATTAACTTTGTGATATTATTATGTATTTCAAATAATTAGAAATGTAAACCAAAAATATGGATATAATTAACTCATTGAAAGGTAAAGAGAAGGTGCGGGTGTTGTTTGTGTGCTTGGGTAATATATGCAGGTCGCCTGCTGCTGATGGGATTATGCGTGCGATTGTTGAAGAACATAACGATGGAGAGCGTTGGGAGATAGATTCAGCCGGAACAGGAGGTTATCATGTGGGCGATTTGCCAGATAGTCGCATGCGCATTCATGCACGTCGTAGGGGATTGGAGTTAACACACGTTTGCCGGAAAGTGCGTGTGGCGGATTTTGACGATTTCGACCTCATTATTCCAATGGATGCAAGCAATGAATCAAATTTGCATCGCATGGCACAAACAATTGAACATGAGGCGAAAATCATACCTATGGCAAAATTTGTTGACATGTCGTTACGTTATGATTATATCCCCGACCCTTATTATGAAGGAGCAGAAGGGTTTGAGCTTGTTCTTGATTTGCTGCAAAATGGTTGTGCGAATCTATATGAAATAGTTTCAAAAGTGATTAAATAAAGAAATCTCAACTATCAATATAAAAATCGCTATGCGTAAAATAACCTCAATTTTATTACTTGCTTTTGCGTTTATCGCCTTGGCTAAAACATCGGTTGTGTGGGAAAATCTCGGAAACAACAAAGATGCATCAAATGTTGCCTATTATATCCAACGATTCACGGTTAAAGGCGATATTGAAAAAATAGACCGCTTGTGTTTTAATCAGTTTGCCCGACAGATGAAGCCTCTTAATAGTGCCGACTCTGTTGTTGAAATTGTTCCGGGTTATTATTATGTCACCTCTCCCCAATTTGGCACAAATGCCGATAGCGTGGTGATTGATATTCGTGTTAAAGGCACTCTCGCAGCCATTTGTTATGCCCCCGATGGAATCCACACAGTCGATTCACGCGGACTGACCTCAAGCGTTATATATTCACGTCGTTCAATTATCGAGCGTCCCGAGCAATGGAGTATCGAAGGCAAGGATCGCATGCCATACGGCGATGAAATATATCGTTTCAACGAGTCGCTCGATTGTGATGACTCTATCAGTGTTTACGATGTAATTCCTTCATTCAAACGAGTAAAACTTCTTGGTGGTTATTACAAAGGAGATGGTGAAGTGAAATCAAATCCTATCACGCACGAAAATCCTGAATTTTATCGTATTACAATCGCTGCCGATAGTGTATTGATTGAATACGCATCGGATAAAGCGTTGAATATTGCAAATCGAGTTCTCACAACTCATAACTATATCCCTGGCGACGGCTCTCTATTACCTTGTGCTGTGATTGAGGATTATCCCGACCTTCCATATCGTGCTGTAATGATTGATATAGCACGCAATTTTCAGCGAGTAAGCGATTTGCAAACAGTAGTTCAGATGCTTGCCCGATACCGTCTCAATACTCTTCACTTACACTTTTGTGACGATGAAGCGTGGCGATTGGAGATTCCGGGATTACCTGAATTAACCAACGTGGGTTCCCGACGAGGTTATACACTTGACGAGCATCGACACCTTGTACAAATATTTGCCGGCAATGGTGACCCAAACACCGCCGAAGGTGTGGCTAACGGATATATTTCACGAAGTGAGTTTGTTGATTTTCTACGTTATTGCAATGAATATGGCATTGATGTAATTCCCGAAATAGAATCTCCCGGACATGCCCGTGCGGCAATAAAATCAATGGAAGCTCGGTATCGTAACACCGGAGATGCCACTTATCGTCTTATTGAAGATGGTGACACATCTCGTTACACATCGGCACAAGCATTTCATGATAATGTGATGAATCCGGCACTTCCCGGTCCATATAAATTCATGGAGAAAGTGATAGATGAAATAATTGCAATGTATCATGAGGCCGGAGCGCCATTGACAGCTATTCACATAGGTGGCGATGAAGTTCCTCGTGGGGCATGGAACGGCTCAAAGACTGCCAAAGAATTGATTAATACGCAAAAACTTGGTGGAGAAAAGGGGCTTCATGCATATTTTGTGCGCCAGTTGGCGAAAATTCTTTCACAGCGGGGCATAAAAATGAACGGTTGGCAAGAAATTGCTGTTGGACATACATCTGATTACAATAACGAAATTGTGCCATTAGTGGGTGGAGTGAATTGTTGGAGTACACTGCCGTCTCATGGGCATGGAGGCGTTACACGTGAAGCTGTTAGTGTCGGATACCCAATCATTTTGAGTAATGTCAACCATTTTTATCTCGACATGACATATAATTATCATCCGCTTGAAAAAGGATTAAATTGGGGTGGCACTGTAGATGAATTTAATTCGCTTGCGGGTTATCCTGCGATGCTTTGCCCAACCGATTCGGACACTCCCGGTCAAATAATCGGAATCAGTGGACATGTATTTGCCGAAACTATGCGTTCATTTCCTCAGTTACAATCGTTTCTACTGCCTAAAATGCTTGGTCTTGCCGAACGTGCATGGAACAATAGCGAGACTTATACTCCGTCTCAATTCAACAACATTATATGCAAGAAAGAGTTGCCGCGATTGGCGGTGCGTGGTTGGAATTTCCACCTTCGTCAACCGGGAATCATCCTTGAAAACGGAATGGTAAAAATGAATTCGCCTTATCCCGGTGCAGTGATACGTTACACGCTCGATGGTAGTGAGCCAACGCTTAAATCGGCTATCTACACCGAACCATTTACCACCGATGCGACTCAAATTCGCGCTTGTTTGTTTTATCTGGGCAAACAAAGTCTCACTACATTAAATAATGCAAATAAATAAAAAACAAATACAGATATATTTATATCTACACATTGTTTTTGTTTGCTATAGTCTTCAACGTTTTTCTAATTCACTAATTATTTTAAAAATGAGGTCAAAAATTGTGTCTAATTGAAAAAAAAATACGATATTTGCAGTTGCAAAATTAGAAATGAGTGTGATACTCATATAATTTATTGCAAATCAATGAATTTAATAATTATAATTAATAACAACAATGACTAAAGCTCAAATCGTAAACGAAATTTCAAAGTCAACCGGCATTGAAAAAGCTAATGTACTTGAAACTGTCGAAAAATTCATGGAAGTTGTAAAAGACTCTCTTGCAAACGGCGAAAACGTATATTTGAGAGGTTTTGGTAGCTTCATCGTAAAAACTCGCTCACAAAAAACCGCTCGCAACATCTCTAAAAACGAAACTATTATTATTCCAGAACACAAAATCCCGGCATTCAAACCTGCCAAAGTGTTCATGGAAGAAGTTAAGTAATTATAAACGAGATAATAAACTTTATTTTTTAACCCTATAAATTAGCGTAAAATGCCAAGCGGAAAAAAAAGAAAAGGTCATAAAATGGCCACTCACAAGCGCAAAAAACGTCTCAGAAAGAATCGTCACAAAAAGAAATAAGTAAGACTGCTTCTTTCTAATTTTAAGAAACGCTATACGAAGAACAAACTTGATGTGGCATTCACTAATAAGTGTAATCAAATCAGTTTGTTCTTTGTGTTTTAGTGATCTGATAAAATGAAAAGTGAACTCGTAGTAAATGTCCAACCGAGCGAGGTGTCAATAGCCTTGCTTGAAGATTCACGACTCGTTTCATTGCAAAAAGAGTCGAGGAATGTTTCGTATGCTGTAGGCGACATTTATCTGGCTAAAGTTAAAAAGCTTATGCCCGGATTAAATGCCTCCTTTGTCAATGTGGGGCATGAAAAAGACGCATTTCTTCATTATTTAGATCTTGGTTCCAATTTCTCTTCCTACTTTGAATTTGTCAAACAACTACTTGACGACAAAAAACATGTGCCGGCGATTTCTAAAATGAAACATCTGCCCGATATTGACAAGCATGGAGTCATTGCTGATGTCATTCAGCCAGGGACAGAGTTATTAGTGCAAATCGTAAAAGAGCCAATCTCGACCAAAGGGCCTCGACTCACCACCGAAATAACATTTACGGGGCGATATTTAGTGTTGATTCCTTTCTGCGACAAAATTTCAATATCGCAAAAAATTAAATCAACCGAAGAAAAATTGCGCCTACGTCAGCTCATTGGGAGCATAAAACCTAAAAACTTTGGTGTAATCGTTCGAACCTCGGCCGAGGGTAAAAGAGTGGCTGAACTCAACCACGAGTTAAAGACATTGCTTAAATGTTGGGACGATACTATTGCAAAAGCTCAAAAAGTTGAAGCGCCATCGCTTCTATTTGAAGAAGATAGCCGCATTGTAGGTGTACTTCGCGACATTTTCAGCCCTACGTTTGAAAACGTGTATGTAAATGATGCCGACACGTTTGCTCAAATATCAAAATATGTAAACCTCATTGCTCCCGAGCGTAAAGATATCGTGAAGCTATATGATGATGAGGTACCTATTTTTGATAATTTCAATATCACAAAGCAAATTAAGTCATCGTTTGGGAAAACCGTTTCGTTCAAATCGGGGGCATATATCATTATTGAGCACACCGAAGCTCTTCATGTAATCGATGTTAACTCGGGCAATCGCACTAAAGCAGGCACCGACCAAGAGTCAAATGCCCTTGATGTCAACATGCGTGCCGCCGACGAAATCGCACGTCAACTGCGTTTACGCGATATTGGGGGCATCATTGTTATCGACTTTATCGACATGAATAAAGCCGAACACCGACAACGACTATATGAGCACATGAAAGAGGTGATGGCTAATGATCGGGCTCGACACAATATTTTGCAATTAAGTAAATTTGGTTTGATGCAAATCACACGTCAACGTGTGCGCCCTGCGATGGATATTACCACTACCGAATCGTGTCCATCATGTTATGGCAAAGGAGAGGTGCAACCTTCATTACTATTTACCGACACTCTACACGAAAAAATCGAGTATCTTATCAATGACCTTAAAATCAGAGGATTTAAAATGTATGTCCACCCATTTATCAACGCATATATTAAAAAGGGGTTCTTCTCGATTTATTGCAAGTGGAAACTAAAACATGGATTTGGGTTTAAAATTATCCCCGATCAATCACTTGCATATCTTCAATATCGTGTAATTGATAAAGCTGGTAATGAACTCGACTTAAAGGAAGAAAAAGACTTGGCTTCATCTTCAACTAAAAACAAGTCAAAAACCACGAATCGAAATCAAGAGGATTAACGCAATTCAACCTCACAACACTCTGAACAAATAAAGGCGACATTCATTTTGAGTGTCGCCTTTTGCTATAACTGTTATGGTTAAATTATTCGGCAGTGGCCAATGGAGATGGAACTGTGTAAGTGCGAGTTGCAAGTTCTTGGTCGAGCATATAGATGCCCATACCATCGTTGCCAATAAGGGTGAATTTGTCGATAAGTTGTTGAGCATTATCTTCTTCTTCAACTTGCTCAGCCACAAACCAGTTGAGCATTTCGCGTGTAGCATAATCCTGTTCTGATTCAGCCAGCGCATAAAGATTGTTGATTAATGATGTAACTTTTTGCTCATGAGTGAGTGTAGCCTTGAATGCGTCAAGAGGGGTTGCCCATTCGGTTTCGACAGCTTCGATAGGTTGCAACAACACGCGACCGCCACGGGAATTTACATAGTTCATGAAAATTTCGGCATGTGCTTGTTCTTCTTTGAATTGCACTTTAAACCAATTTGCGATTCCCGGTTTGCCGTCAGCCTCAAAATTGTGAGCCATAGAAAGATATAAATATGCCGACCATAATTCGGCATTGATTTGCGCATTGATTGCGGCTTCGATAGTTTTGCTTAGCATAATATTTTGTTTTTTGTTAATGTTATAACACAAAATTAGCAATAAAATTTTTTAATGAAAACACTTTTTATCAAAAAATTGTTTAATGTAGAGGTTTAATATATAATGTGATTTGAGTTCACATGCTTTTAACGTATCTTTGTAAAGCAAACACATAATAATTCCAATTTAATATGATAATCACAATACTCACACTTATATTCTCCGCTACTTTTTTTGCTTGGGGCAAGATTCGCTCCGACGTGGTGGCTCTTATCGCACTTGTCGTTTTGTCTGTTTCAGGCATTCTCACCACCGAAGAATCACTATCAGGATTTTCCAACTCAATTGTGATTATGATGATTGGGTTGTTTGTTGTTGGGGGAGCCATTTTTCAAACCGGATTGGCAAAAATGATTGGAGCACGGCTACTCAATCTTGCCGGGAATAGCGAACTAAAACTATTCTTATTGGTAGTTGGAGTAACCTCAATCATTGGCGCATTTGTGAGCAACACCGGCACCGTTGCATTGATGCTGCCTATTGTTGTAAGTATCGCTAAAAGTGCAGGGATTGGCACTTCACGATTCCTCATGCCATTGGCATTTGCAAGCAGCATGGGAGGTATGATGACCCTTATTGGTACACCTCCAAATCTTGTTATAGATGAAACACTTGTTAATGCCGGATTTGAACGTCTTACCTTCTTCTCGTTCTTGCCTGCCGGCATTGTGTGCTTAACAATTGGGACATTATTGCTAATTCCATTAAGCAAATGGTTCCTTCGTAAAGATAATTCGACTTCAAAATCTTCAACGGGGAGCAAATCAATAGCTCAATTAGTTGAGGAATATGACTTAAATGCCAATATGCAACGCATATTAGTTCCTCGCAATTCAATTGCCGTAGGGAAAACTATTGGAGAACTTCACATTCGCAGTCGATATAATTTAGTGGCTTTTGAGGTGCGCAGTAGTGAGTCGCGCCAAGGCAAACTGCTTGGCAATATCACGCAAAAATCAGCTAACGCCAATACTAAATTGGAAGAAAATGATGCAATTTTTATTTCGGGCGAGGCTAATGATATAAATCGTTTTATGAAAGACTATGCCCTCGTTTATGCCCCTAATGATGACAAACAAAAAGAGTTGGCATTCTATGATATTGGAATCGCTGAAATTGTATTAATGCCTTCATCGCGCATCGTTAATCGTTCAATAGCCGATGTGGGATTTCGCACTCATTATAATGTTAATGTAATAGGTGTGCGTCGAAAATCTCAATATTTGCGTGGCAATCTTGCCAACGAAACAATTCACACCGAAGATGTGTTATTAGTGCAAGGTTCCTGGAAAAATATTGGTGAATTGTCAAAAGAAACGAAAGATTGGGTGGTATTAGGGCAGCCTCTTGAAGAAGTGTCAAGAGTAACTCTTAACCACAAGGCGCCTATTGCGGCATTGATAATGTTGGCAATGATTGTTACAATGGTGTTTGATTTTATTCCGGTGTCGCCAGTAATCTCGGTTATCACTGCGGCAACATTAATGGTTCTTACCGGGTGTTTTCGCAATGTAGAGGCGGCTTATAAGACAATCAACTGGGAAAGCGTCGTGCTTATTGGCGCAATGATGCCACTATCGATGGCTCTTGAAAAAACAGGGGTATCTCACTTCGTGTCACAAACACTTGTTGATAGTCTTGGAAATTGGGGTCCATTGGCATTAATGGCTGGCATATATTTCACCACTTCGCTCATGACTATGTTTATCAGTAATACGGCAACAGCTGTGCTCCTCGCACCTATTGCTCTACAAAGTGCCTTGTCACTTGGGGTTAATCCGGTGCCATTTTTGTTTGCCGTATCATTTGGTGCGAGCCTTTGCTTTGCATCTCCGTTTTCTACTCCTCCTAATGCTCTTGTAATGCCTGCAGGGCAATATACTTTTATGGATTACATCAAAGTGGGTGTTCCATTGCAATTTATATTGGGCATAGTAATGATATTTGTACTACCTCTCATTTTTCCGTTTTAAGGTGATTTTGTTGAGTTGACGCATTTCCCACCATATCATCAATCCGGCTGTTATGGTCGAGAATACATCTGATGTAGGAAATGATGCCCACACTCCATCAAGACCAAAAGATTTTGGCAATATCAAAAGGAATGGGATTAAAAATATTACCTGACGTACCAAACTCAAGAATATCGATTTCCCGGCCAATCCTATTGATTGCAAAAATGTAGTTGCCACTATTTGGAATCCAACGACATAGAATAGTGTTAATGAAATAGTTAAGCCATTTATGGTTGCATCAATTAACATTTCATCGTTAGTGAATGCTCTTGCTATAAATCCAGGGAAGCTCTGACCGAAGACTGCCCCTAAAATCGTAACAGCCAAACCTGCGCATGATGCCAACCAAAACGTGCGTTTAAGTCTGTCAAATCGGCCTGCGCCATAGTTATAACCTATAATGGGTTGCACCCCTTGGCAAAGTCCCACTACAACTGTTGTGAGCAGTGAAGTGTATGTGACAAAGATTCCGGCGGCACCAACTGCCACATCGCCACCATATTTATATAGTGAATTGTTGATAATCGCAGTAATAGCGCTGCTTGCAGCGCTCACAAGGCTTGGGGCTGCACCGATAGCAATAATAGGCCACACGATTTTCCATTTCAAACGATATATGCCCGATACAAAATGCAGTGTTTTTGTTTTGTCAAAAAAGTGTCGCATAACAAATGTTCCCGAGATAGCCATTGCAATATCAGTGGCTATCGCAGCCCCTTTTATTCCCATGTCAAGAATAAAAATGAATATTGGTGCCAATATCACGTTGGCCATAGCTCCAATTATCATGGTAATCATTGCTTTTGAGGGGTAGCCCGATGAACGCATTATGCTATTAAAACTATAAGTGATATTGGTTATTAACATTCCTGGCAACATCCACAACATAAAGTCGTGGGCATATGGTAATGTGTTTTCACTTGCTCCAAATAATGTTAATATTTCATCAATAAAAATTCCGAATATTGAGGTATATATCAATCCGTTTATAATAATAAGCACCAATGTATTTCCTAATACATTTTCAGCTCCATGTAGGTCTTTCGCTCCTAATAGAATAGAGATTCGAGCTGCTGCACCGGCTCCAACAAGAATCCCTATAGCCGCTGAGATATTCATTACCGGGAATGTAATCGATAATCCGGCAATAGCATCAGCGCCAACGCCCTGACCTATAAATATTCGGTCAATGACATTGTATAACGACATCACAAGCATACCTACTACAGCCGGCAAACTATATATCCATAGTAATCGTCCCACAGGACGTGTCTCAAGTTCGTTTATATTTCCTTGTGCTTTATTCATTGTAATGCAAATTGTTTTTTCAAAAAAATGGAGCACAAAGTTTGCGCTCCATTTAAAAAAACTATTATGAAAACAAATTACTTTTTCTCGATGAGAGCTTTTGCTCGTTCGATATATTTGTCAACATCTAAGGTTGAGTATTGAGGATACTCGGTTTTGATTTCCTCATATATATCTAATTCTTTTGCATATTCTTTTTGCTCATGGTATATTTCAGCAATTTTAGCCATGAAGAATGGCGCTAATTGTTGATTCTCATCAGAGATTGATACTGCCTTTTCATAGCAATCGATAGCGTCATCAAAGTTGTTGGTATTTACATAACAATCACCTTTGAGTGAATATGCTCCTGCGTCAATAATTGCACCGGTGGTAGAATAATCATCAAGATATTCGATACATTTTGCATATTCGCCATTTTTGTATAGAATGATAGCCGACATTAATTTTGCGCGGTTAGCCGCAGGAGTGCTACCATCGTTGGCTACTTTTTCATATTGTGTTAAAGCGTTGGCTACAGCGGTAGAGTCGCCATTTGATTTAATTAACAACACATCGGCTTGAGCAATAGCTTCGTTAGTGCTTTCAATTGCCGGATTGCGGAACGCATAGATGTAGATCAACACTATTGCAATAATGCCAATTACTGCGATTGTTCCAAATTTTGCGATTTTTATCATTTGCTCTTTTTTGAGAGCGGCAGCTTGTTCTGCCTGTTCATTGACCTGATTGTTAGGCTTCTTGGAATTTTCCATTATATTTAAATTTTTTCTGTTTATTAAATGTTATTAAAGTGAAATAATGTCACTATTTTATTTTGAATTGCAAAAATAATAGTTATTCCCCACATACTAAAATTTTTTGGCAATTATTCAAAGTGAACATGTTAAAATTATGAGAATTTCACATATTTAAATTTGTACATATCAGGTAGAAACCGGTTATTGGCAAAAATAAGATTGGGCTTTATTGGTATCTTTTAAAAATGAGTGAGAATGCCCTGATATTAAAAAAATCTTAATAAATAATCTTGATAAGAGAGAGTCGTTTTTGCAAAGTTAGTTAAAAATCAATGGATTACAAATCTCCTTTATTAAAAAATGCAACAATAAAAACTATTTCGTTGCAAGTCGTCAAGTGTATTTTGTGTCTAATTAATTTACAATCAGTGGTTTATAAAAATGCGACTCTCTCTTATCAAGAGGGTATATTAAGCGATTTAGCTATAATATTGAATATCAATTAGTTAATGTAATGTGTAAATATAACAATATTCAAGGAGTAATTATAGCGACAAAATATGGAGATAACTCAAATTTATGCATCAATAAATAATTACGAAAAACTATATTTTCAAACAAAATTTAAGTAATATGAAATTAAAACATGTAATTCTACAATTTTTTATTGGGATGTGCTTTGTAGCATCGGCGCAGGACGTTCAAGACAAGCCTGTGCAATTCTCAATTTACACTAATGATGGAGAAGTCTCAACATTTAAATTTGATGACAATCCTAAAATAGAGGTAAAGGAGGGGCTATTGGTGGTCTCGTTCAATTCAATTGAGGTAAGCTTCGAATTCTCCAATCTGCAAAAAATGGTTTATCAATCATCTTCTGATGTCACAACCGGAGTCGCATCGGTTTTAGATGACCAACCGGTGATTTTATTGGAAGGCGATGAAATTAAAGTAAATCCGTTGCAAAAAGACGCGCAAATTAGCATATATGATACAACCGGTGTTTTGGTTGAATCAAGAAATTTAAAAGCCGGGGAATCACATAAAATATCAGTAGCCGACCTAAGCCGTGGGATATATATAATCACATTAAATAACACAACCTATAAAATATTAAAGAAATGATTCGTAAAATATTGTCTATAACATTTTGTTTATCTGCCATAGTTATGGCTGCGCAGACATCAGGTATAATGTTTGATTTTCATACAGGGAATCTTCCACAAACACTATTGTCGGAAGATATTGATAGTATAACTTTCAGTCATGGAGTTGATACAATTGAATCAGTTTGGGATTATTCTGAAACTTCGGGAAATACAACCTCATGGATTACTACAGGTTCTCAGGTGGTGAATGACATGACTCTTAAAGATGGCAAATTGTATGTGGTGCGTCGCAATGGCTCCAATGATGATAATACAATTGAAATCGTAAATGCATATTCAGGTGTTAAGATTGGATCCTTAAATACTGATTCATGTAATACCGGAGCGCACTGTATAAGCGCGATTGAAACGCTTGGCAATACAATCATTGCTTGCAACCTGACAGTAGGAGGAAATTTTATTATTTATAAGTGGGATGATGATACAGCCGAGCCCGAGGTAATGTTAAATGCTCCTGCTCCTTGTCCTCGAATTGGCGATGCCATGTCGGTGAGTGGAGATATGGAGAATGGTCGCATTTGGTTTGTGAGTGGAACCGATATTGTGTATTATTACACTGTAAACAATGGAGAAATTACATCAACAACACCTACAGCTATAAATCTCACAAAAGATGGTGTTTCATATTCTCTTAATACTCTCTATTCGAATGTGACGGTTGAAAGCGATGGGACTTTCTGGCTCTCACCGATAGGTAGCGCATTAGCAGGATTGCCTGTACATTTTACGGCAGATGGTGTTTTTATTAAAGAGTTTCCCGATTTGTTTCCCGATAATTTCGGTAGCAGACAAGGAACCGATTTGAAGTTTCTTACATTTAATGGTAAAAAATATGGAGTTGCGTCAATTTATCTAAATACAACAGATAGATCCTTGAGTGATGGCGCAATTTTGATTGTTGATATGTCGCTGTCGGCTGATACAGTGGCATATATCTTGCCTCCATTAGGTCTTGGTGGTACTCGCAATACAAGTTTCCGAAATTCCATTTGCACAGAGGTTAATGGTGATGGTTGTTATATGTGGGTGAATATTCCATTTCAAGGAGCGGCATGCTACAAAATGGGATGGAATGAGACCGTTTATGAAACAATTTGGACAAAACTTGGTGGATTAATTAATCATGTCAAAGTAGATGATAGTGTTTTGTTTAGACCTAAAGAGCTGACCGATGAATATGGTATAACTATTGGCGCTGAAGTGGATTTAGGACTATCGGTCAATTGGTCGGGCTGGGATCTTGGAGCGACTTCAGCTATGGAATATGGCGCACATTTTGCTTGGGGAGAGTTAATTCCCCGAAATAGCGGCTTTAATAAAGAAGGTTATTATTATTACGCAGGAACTTCCGAATATCGTTTTATAGGCGAAGAAATATCGGGAACCGACTATGATGCTGCACGTTATCATTTGGGCGAAGGATGGCGAATGCCTACAAAAGCGGAGGCTGATGAGCTTTTGCAAAAATGTAAATGGGTCTATACTGTAGCTAACAATATCCCAGGCTATAAAGTAATAGGACCTAATGGAAATTCTATATTTTTGCCATTAAACGGTCATATAGTAGGAGATGAATTGATTGATGATGGGGTTCATTGCTGTTATTGGACCGGATCATTGGTTATAAATAGTGATGGTAGCCATAGTAATACTAAAGCCAATGTTTTGCTTTGTGGTCCAGGTAAGCCGACAGAAACGGTAATTGATGATCGTAGATGGGGTCATTGCATCCGTCCGGTAAAATCAAAGAAATAGGTATTGTTGCAGAACATAGCACAAAAGCAACAATCGAATCTATTTAATAACTATGAGTTAGATATAAAAACACAAAAAAGTGCTCAAGGAGATGTGCCGGAATTCAAAACGACGCATCTCCTTTTATTTTTGCAGTGAACAATGTGCTGATGATTGAAATTGTGGATAATTATAATGAATGTGTTTTGAGAGTAAGAGGAAATTGTGTATGTTTGTAGTGGAAAAAGTATCATGAAATGGAACGGTTGATGCAATATGTGTGGCAACATCGACTTTGGGTTTCTCAGTCGATGTTTACGGTCGATGGTCGCAAGGTTCAAGTTATCGACCCCGGAATGCTAAATACCGATGCCGGTCCCGATTTCTTTAACGCTAAGGTGAAAATCGATGGCGAAACATGGGTGGGAAATGTGGAGATTCATGTCAGGGCGAGTGATTGGTATCGACACGGACATGACAAAGATGTTGCCTACGATAATGTTATACTTCATGTGGTGGAAAAGGATGATATGGCGGTAAAGCGTTCAAATGGAGATGTAATACCGCAATTATGTATGCCATGTTCGGCACAATTCAGCGAACAATATATGCGATTGGTTGGTAGTGCCGCAAGTGAATTGCCGTGTGCCGCTGAAATAGCATCTTTACCATCAATATATCTAACCGACATGATTTCCACGTTGGGATATGAGCGATTGTATCAAAAAGTGGAACGTATAGAGCAGATGCTTGCACGCTTTAATGGCGATTGGAATGAGGTGTGTTATGTAATGCTTGCCCGTAGTCTTGGCTTTGGTATAAATAGTGAGGCTTTTGAACGGTTGGCTCTGTCGGTCCCATTAAAAGTCATGGAAAAGCATAGCGACTCGCTCACAGCAATAGAGGCGATGTTGTTTGGTCAATCGGGGTTGCTTGATGACGCTCCCAAGGATGATACATATATCTCAATGTTGAGAACTGAATATGAATATTATGCACATAAATTTGGGTTAAAACGCCCGTTGTCGTTATCATGGAAAATGGCGCGTATGCGACCACAGAGTTTCCCTCATCGTCGCATTGCCGTGCTGGCTTCGATGATTGCCGGAGGCTTCAATTATGCTTCAACGATGATGACGGCAAAAAATGTTGATGAGATACGGGCATTATTTGAAGTTGAATTGTCGGGATTTTGGACTCATCGTTGCTCATTTAAATCGGAGGGTGGAGGTAGTCGGCGAGGATTGAGTGAAAATTCGATGTCGATATTGATAATCAATGCGGTAGTGCCACTTATTTATGCATACGGACAGTTATGCGATGACAGTGAGGCATGTGAGCGCGCTGTAAAAATGTTGCAATCGTTGAATCCGGAGAGAAATTCGATAGTCGAGCTATTTGCCAGAGCCGGAATAAAGTGTGGTGATGCCTTTGCCACTCAAGCATTGATACAGTTGCGAAGGGAATATTGCGAAACAAGAAAGTGCTTATATTGTCGCATAGGTCATCGAATGCTTGCATTAAAAGCAAGAAAAAAAGAATAGGTGAGGATTTCTTAGTTGTTTTAGAAGAGCCTTAATGACTCTTGTCGGTTGTAAGTTGGCTCATAATAAGATGTTGAGAGGCTTGTAGCATTGAAAGACAATAATTCTTCATTTTCAGGAACGTTGTGTCGGTTGTTGTTTTCTCAAAATTGCCATTATTAATAAAATAACAATAGTCCAAGTCCTCAAAAGGGTCGTAAATATACATGTGGGAGCCATCTCGTGCGGCAATCAAGCGGTCGCTTGTGTAAAAAATATATTCCCGTTTTTCGTTATTGAGATTTACACCAAAGTTGTTTTGAATGTGACTGAGCCCTAAATAAGATAGCAAAGTTGGAGCCACGTCAATTTGACCGCCTAAATCATTTATGATTTTCGGTTCAATGGATGCGCCATATATCAAAAAAGGAATGTGATTATATGATTGAGGCATCTCATTTTGTGGCGTTCCAACGAGTTTCCCATGGTCACCAAGTAATACAAATATGGTATTCTCCCACCATGGCTGGTGTTGGGATTGACTTATGAAATTGGCTATGGCATGGTCGGCATATTCCACAATTTGATCTTCGGGTTGAGAGTGCTTTGTTGTAAATGATTTGGGAATAACGTATGGAGGATGATTACTTATTGTCAGCAATACGGCACAAAAAGGTTGATGTTTAGATGCTTTTTCGTTGATTTTATTAAGGGCATAGTTGAATAGAAAGTCATCGGGAACACCGAAACTATTCACACGGGCTTCGGTGGGATAGTCTTCTTGCGCATATATATCATGAAACCCGTTTGTGCGTAAAAATGCGTTCATATTGTCATATTGCGATTCATGTGTCATGAAAAACATGTTATGATACCCATGTTCGGCAAGCACTGTCGGCAGTCCTGAGTATTTGGGGATATTTGTCCCTTTCATCGCGTTACGTTTTAGTATTGAAGGGAACGAATAGAGAGTGGCTGTGATTCCGTGGTTTGTGTGATTTCCCGATGAGTAGAAGTTGTTAAAATAACATGATTGAGTAGCAAGGCTGTCAAGGAATGGAGTTAATGTCTTTTTTTGTCCATGTCGTTTCATGAGTTGAGCCGACATAGACTCCATAAGAATTATTATCACATTTTTTTTATTGATTGCGCTATCGGAATATGACACATGGCGTGCTATTGGAGATATACCGTCAATGCCTTGCCGATTGAGATATTGTTTTACATTATCTATGGCTATATCATTGTCGATAAATGCTATAGGCTTATTTTCTTTGCGAAGGTCATCTAAATAGCTCGTTAGAAGATTGAATGTGGGACTTATGCCCAACTGGTTTAAAAACGCATCTTGGCAATAATATGCCTGGCTCACTTTTATGGGATTATAGCCTGTGCGTCCTCTTATTCCAAATGCACATAACCCTATCAATGTTAATCCTACAATGCTATAAATGGAAATAGATGTGATATTGTATTGTAAAGATGGTTGCTGTTCAGCGAGGGAGGCAAAATAACGTGCAAGTTTGATGTTTGCTATCCAAATAAAAATGATAGATAAAATACCACAAAGAATAGGTAAGATATAAGCCGACTCGCCAAAAATCATTCCACCGGTAGTGCCCGCATAACCAAACCAATTGAAAATCGATGAGTTTATGTTAGTGAAAAAGTATTGAAAATAAGGGACATTTGCAGCTGAAATGGTAAAGGCAATGGTGTATAATATACTTGTGAATATTGCCGTGAATTTATATGCCCATCGAGGAGAATGCTTGAAAAATTGAGCAATCCACATTATTGCAAGAGGGAGAATTGTTATGTAGCAAGCGGTCACATTGTCAAACCACACACCTTTGATAAATGCAATAGCTTTTGTACCGAAGGTTACATCTGATGCGAATTCATAATCAATAGAAGCGAATAGCATTAATCGAAACAAGAAAAAAACAATTAACGCTATGGCGTGAGTCGTCAATATATATGCAAGAGAATAACCGGCTCGTTTCATATTAGGTGCTGAGTTATCTTAAATACAATGATTAAATGGTTTAAATGCCACATTTGGAGACATATTAAAAACGCTTACAAAAGTACTCAAAAAACTAATAAAATCAATGATATGCATGGATTGTGAGTTGAAAATATTATCTTTGTAGTATGAAAACATTTGAAGAATTGGGGGTGAGTGATGAATTGTTGCTTGCCATTAGTGAAATGGGCTTTGAAATGCCTATGCCTGTTCAGGCAAAAGTGATTCCTCACTTATTAAATGAAGATAATGATGTGGTAGCGTTGGCGCAAACCGGCACAGGAAAGACGGCTGCGTTTGGCTTGCCGGTGTTGCAACGCATTGATGCGTCGATGCGTGAGCCTCAGGCAGTGATTCTTTCACCTACTCGTGAGTTGTGTTTGCAAATAGCCGAAGACCTTGCCGACTTTTCAAAATATCTTCCCGAGGTAAATGTGTTGCCGGTATATGGAGGTTCAAGTATTGAAAGTCAGATACGCTCATTGCGCAAGGGAGTACAAGTAATAGTGGCTACTCCCGGTCGTTTGCTTGACTTAATTAAGCGTGGTGTGGCACGATTGGCAAATGTGCATACTGTGATTCTTGATGAAGCCGATGAAATGCTGAATATGGGCTTCCTTGATTCAATCAACGAGGTGTTGGCTTATGTTCCCAAAGATCGTAAAATGTTGATGTTCTCGGCTACCATGCCTCCCGAAATTGATAAGATAGCAAAGACATATATGCACAACCCGGTGGAATTTGTTGTGGGGCAACGCAATGAAGGGGCCGCTAATGTGAATCATATATATTATATGGTGCATGCTCGGGATAAATATCTAGCGCTCAAGCGTATTGCCGACAATAACCCAAGCATATATGCCATAATATTCTGTCGCACACGTCGTGACACTCAAGAGATTGCCGATAAACTCATTCAAGACGGATATAATGCCGACGCACTTCATGGCGACTTGTCGCAACAACAACGAGACTTGACGATGAAGAAATTCCGCGACAGGGTAATCTCAATCCTTGTGGCTACCGATGTGGCGGCTCGCGGTCTTGATGTCGATGACCTTACACATGTGATAAATTATGGTTTGCCCGACGATACTGCGGTATATACTCATCGTTCGGGACGCACAGGGCGTGCGGGAAAAACCGGGGTGTCGGTCTCGATTGTTCACTCTCGCGAAAAGAGCAAGATTCGTGACATCGAGAAAATTATTGGTAAAAAGTTTGAACGCAAAGAGGTGCCTTCACCCGAACATATCATAGAGAAACAACTTTATAATCTCGCACACCGATTGGAAAACGTGGAAGTGAACGATGAGCAAATCGATAAATATTTCACCGGAGTAAGTCGTAAATTAGGCTGGTTGTCGGGCGAGGATTTGTTGAAACGGGTGCTTTCGCTTGAATTTAATCGCTTGCTTGAATATTATAAAAATGCCCCGGTTATAGAGGTTGTAGAGGATAAAAAAACAAAGAAAGAGAAGAAAGAGCGAGGCGAAAACTCTAAACCTCGTAACGATAAAGAAAAAGATCGTCGCACGGCCGAAAAAGGAATGGCGCGTGTGTATATCAACCTCGGCAAGGCCGATGGCTTCTATGCCGGCAATCTCATTGAGATTATTAACAAATGGGTGCCGGGAGCTCGTGTTGAGGTGGGGCGCATCGATCTATTATCGGGATATTCTCTTTTTGATGTGAAAAAAGGAGATGCAAAACGTGTAGTGGCTTCGCTCAAAGGGAGTGACTTTCTTGGAAAACGAGTGATAACAGAAATTGCCGACCCTGAACGTGATTACGCACGGGCATCGGCACGTCGCAATCGCAAGAAAGCCGCAGGTGAAAATGTGGAAAATGATGGCGATTTTGAGAAATTTAAGCGTAAAGGTCGTGGAGGGAAAAAACTTTCGCGTCGCAGGAAATAGATTTATCGAAAAAGGCGTTATATAAGATATGAAAAGAATATTTTGTGTAATAATGTGTGTTTGTGCCATGGCGTTTGTGTTAATGGCAAAAAATGACGCACGTCCGGTTGCAGCAAAACATTTGTTTATTGAAGCGCCCGATTCTATTTTTCCATCGATTGAAGAAAGAACACGTCGTGACATGATTGATTATTATGAAAGCGGGTATAATCGACCATCGTTAAATGTGTTTGAAGATTCGAGTGTGATAACATGTTGTGATAGTACTTGTATTGAAATTAAGGCATCTAAAGTATTGCAATATCAATTGTCAATGCCTGCAAAAAATCTCATTGTGTTAATTTCGACTCATTCAATCCCTATGTACGATAGTGAAATCGCTTTTTATGATTTTGAGTGGGAGAAACAGCCTGTCGAAAAATATTTTACAGCCCCATCGCTAACCGATTGGCTCACAAATGATGGGAAAAAGGTGCGTGACGATGTAGAAAATGCAGTGCCATTTATCATAGCAAGCTATAATTTTGATGTAGAGAGCGGTGTGTTGACAATAACAAACCAATTGAAAGATTATTTTGGAAAAAATACATGGCGACAAGTTTCAAAATGGCTTTCTCCGCAATTAAAATATAAGTGGAACGGAAAGCATTTCAAGAAACAATGATACTTTGAAATAAACCAATGGCAATGAACGAACAATCACTCACATTGTTGCAACTCAATCAACGCATAGCGGCGTTGATGACTGTTCCCGATACGCAAAATGTGTGGGTGACTGCCGAGTTGAGCGATGTGTCGGCTCGTGGAGGACATTGCTACATGGAGTTGTTACAAAAACACCCCGAAACAGGTGCCACTCTTGCCAAAGCCCGAGGGGTGATATGGGCAAATGTATATTCTCGCTTGTCGGTAGATTTCTTTAATGCAACCGGTCAACGGTTTGCATCGGGTTTAAAAGTGATGGTGCGTGCATCGGCATCAATGCACCCTGTTTATGGCATGTCGCTTGTGATTACAGCCATAAATCCCGAATATACTATGGGCGATTTGCTCCGTCGCCGTCGTGAAATACTTGAACGATTGCAACGTGAGGGAATTCTTGAAATGAATCGCCGGCTTGAATGGTGTGAAGTCCCTTTGCGCATTGCAGTTATTTCGGCTCGAGGGGCCGCCGGTTATGGTGATTTTATTAATCAGTTATATAACAATCCTTCACGATTAAATTTCAAAACCCAACTATTTGAGGCTGTGATGCAGGGCGACCGCACTCCATCAACGATTATTGCCGCTCTTAATAAAATTGCAATGCAACAAGATGAATGGGACGGTGTGGTCATAATTCGCGGAGGGGGAGCAACGAGCGACCTTGTAGCTTTTGAAGATTATGAGTTGGCTGCAAATATAGCACAATTCCCCTTGCCTGTGATTGTTGGCATTGGTCACGAACGAGATATTACCGTACTTGATTATGTGGCAAATATGCGAGTAAAAACACCAACTGCGGCAGCCGAATGGTTGATAAATCGTGGCGATGTGGCATTGGAATATCTTCGTTCAATGGGTGCATCGATATTGCAAGTAGTGAGCGACCGCATTGCGGGATGTAACGAGCAATTGTCTCGCTATGAAGCCCTATTGCCTACTGCACCTTTAACTGCAGTAGAAAGAGAATTGGCTCGATTGCGAGGCGATATGTTGTCGTTGGCACAAATAGGAGCTCGTCGCATTACGCCCGAACTAGCCCGACTCGATCACACTATAAAATCGATTGCTTCGGCGTTAGATGTGGTGCTTCGTCGTCGTGGCGACCGGTTGAATTCTCTTCAAGAAATGCTTAATGCTCTCTCTCCCGAAGCTACTTTGCGTCGAGGATATTCAATCACTCGTGTGGGAGGGAAGGCTGTAACCGATGCATCTCAAGTGCCATCGGGTGCTAAAATAGAAACAACTCTTGCTAATGGCACAATAGTATCAGTGAAACAATAAAAGATTATTATAATGGCAAACGAACTACAATTTAAGCCTGTAAAGGAAATGGCTTATACTGAGGCGGTGAGCGAATTGGAATCAATATTGCAAATGATGCAAGGTGATAAATGTGATATCGATCGGTTGACCGATTACACTCGCCGTGCAACGGAATTGCTTGCAGAGTGCCGTTCACGACTCACTACAACCGATGAGCAATTACGTTCAATCCTCTCGCAATTAGAAAAATAAATGAATGTGGGTAGGGGCGTTATCTTGATAATTATGTTACTATGTGGCATTATCTTAAATGCTACATGTTTTGTAGGACATTGGAAAGGGACTGTCGCAAATCTACCCATCGTATTTCATATATCAAACGATAGCACCTGGAGGGCAACGCTTGATTCGCCTATGCAAGGAGCATTTGATATTCCATGTGGAAAGGTGGTGGTAAAAGGAGATACAATCACAATAGATATGCCGGCATTGCGAGCCAATTTTAATGGTGTGATTGCTCAAGATGACAAGAGTATAAATGGCATATTTACTCAAGGGATGTCAATGCCGATTATCCTATCTCGTACCACAAAGGAAGTTCCCCGGTTAAAACGCCCACAAGAACCACAACCTCCATTTGTATATAACATGCAAGATGTAACATTCCAAAACGGAGATATTACCCTTGCAGGCACATTGACAACTCCATTTTGGGGTGCTAAGCACAAAGTAGTAGTGCTTGTGAGTGGCAGTGGAGCACAAAATCGTGATGAGGAGCTATTTGGGCATAAACCATTTGCGGTTATTGCCGATTATCTCACTCGCCATGGTATTGCAGTGTTGCGTTATGACGACCGAGGAGTGGGTGATTCTTCAAAAGGGCATAGAGATGACACAACTCTCGACTTTGCTACCGATGCAATGGCGGCGGTAGATTATCTAAAATCGCGAAATGATATTGACACAACACATATTGGCATAATAGGTCATAGCGAAGGTGGCTTAATTGCAGTGATTAATGCAGCACAACATCCCGAAGATGTGGATTTTATCATCACACTTGCCGGTCCTTATGTGAAGGGTAAAGATATATTGATTAAGCAAAACCATCTCGCTTCGGAAATGGCGGGAATGCCTCTTTCGGAAAGTCAAGCGGCTGATGTGAAAAATATTTTTGAAACGATTGATGCTTCGACCGATTCAACTCAATTAGCTATTGATTTGAGAAAGATAATGTCGGCAACCGGGAATCATTCTTCACAAGAAATTAAGCAAACGATAAAAGTGATGGCAAGTCCGTGGTATGTGGCATTTGTAAAACTCGACCCGGCGAAATATTTGCCACAAGTAAAATGCCCGGTGTTGGCAATGAACGGCACATGGGATTATCAAGTAGATGCAACTCAAAATCTTGGAGCGGCTCGAAAAGCGTTGCCTCATGCAACAATAAAGGAATATGATGGGTTAAATCATTTATTTCAACCCTCATCGTCGCGCCAAGCAAGCATGAATTATGGTGCCATTGAGATGACAATCTCCGAACGAGTACTTAAGGATATTGTCGAGTGGATTGATGGACTAAAATAAATATTAATAATAAATCCCCAAACCATATAAAAAAAGGAGATGTGCCGATTTGAGTCCATGACACATCTCCTGATTGTTTTAGCTATTGATTATTTTATTACATGTCTTCAAGATTGGGTAAATTAACTTTACCTCCCGGTTTTTGGGAAGTATTTTCCATTTGGTCGATGTCAGGGAGATTTAATGTCCTTGGTTTTCCCGTTGAAGAATTTCCCATTTTATCAATATCAGGAAGATTTAAATCTAATCCACCTCCCTGTTTTGGGCTTGTGCTTTTTTGTTGAGATTTTTCTTGTTGTTTAGTATCAGATTTGGTGGTAGTTTTTTTAGCCTCAGACTTGGTCTTGGGCGTAGCCTTTTTCGTTTCTTTTGTTTTTTCGTTTTTTTGAACAGTCTTTGTTGTAGTGTTCTCTTTAACCGGTTCTTCTTTTATTATTTGTGAAGAATCGGGCTTAGATGTGACTTTAGAGGAATCAACTGTTGCTGTATCTGAAACGATGTTTTGTGTTTCGCTACTATTGTTGCTGCTACTTATAATCACGATTAGGATAACAGCAATAATGAGAGCGATTATTCCTATACCCCAATATAATTTGTTTTTAATGTCGGTTTTGTCTTGAGATTCCTTTTTATTATTGCTATTGTCAATTAAAGTCTCGTTTATTTGTTCTTCGGGTGTTTCAATTTCATGTCCTTTAATTGCATTGGCATCGGAAAGCTCTTTACTCCTTTGCTCGTTTTCTTTTCTTCTATTGCGAATTTCAGTTTGAATCTCTTTAGTCTCGTTATTGGCTTGGGTGCGTTGCTCCTCGGTAATTACGCATCCCAATACTTTGCGGAATTCGGCAATAGATGCGATGCGATTGTTTCGAGTCACGGTCATCGATTGTTCGATAACTTTTTTGATTGATGGAGATACACCTTCTATAGGAGGTAAAGACCCAGATTCCAATATTTCCAATGCACCGGGAGGTCTTTCTCCTTTCAATAAAGTATATAAAGTCGCTCCAAGAGCATATATGTCAGAGAAAGGACCAATATCATTTATAGATTTGTTCTGAATTTGTTCTAATGGCGCATATCCTGGAGTATATGCAAGTGATGAAGATGTGTCATTTTTGCTGTCACCTTCTGAATCAAAAACTTTACTTGCTCCGAAGTCAATCAATATGGCATTATTGTTGTCATCAATCATGATATTCCCGGGCTTGATGTCGAGGTGGAGAATATTATGATTGTGCACATGCTCCAATGCGTTCAGGATTTGTTCTAAATATAGGCGTGCCACAGATTCAGACATGGGTTTGGGGAATTGTGACAATGGACACCCATCAATATAGTCCATCACATAATATGCGGTACCATTCGACTCAAACACATCGGTTACCCTTACAATATTTGTGTGAGTGAAGCCACACAAACGGCGAGCTTCCTTGATAAACTTGCGCTTATGTGACTCAAATGTTGTTTTGTTGTTAGGAACACTTACAACAACAGTATTGTTGCTGGTATTGCGGTTGCAAATACTTGCCATAAACAATTCCTTTATCGCAACACGAGTGTTGAGACGCATGTCGTAGGCTTCGTATGTGTTTCCGAATCCGCCTGATGAAATATATCGTAGAATCTTGTATCTGCGATCGATGATAGTGCCGGTATGTAATTGCATATACTTAGAGTGTATTTATTGTTGCAAAAATACTAATAATATCTAAAAAATAAAAATTTAAATTCAATTATAATTCAAAATAACAGATAGTTAGGCGCATTTTTATGTGTTTTTGATAATATTGGGTAAAAGATGTGATTTTTTTGCTTGTTGAATGTTATGAAATCACCTTGAGATGGATTATAATGTTAATCCGTCAAGTAGTTTAATGTAGGTCTCTATGGCGTGCCTTATTTCTGTCAAGTATATGAACTCATTGGCGGTATGGGAACGTGATGAACTGCCCGGTCCTAACTTGACCGATTGCCATGGCATTAAGGCTTGGTCGCTCAGAGTAGGGGAGCCGAAAGGTGTCGCTCCTAGCAGTTTCATGCGTTTCACAATAGGGTGATGGGGCGATATTTTTGATGAGTTTAGCCGTGTTGAGCGAGGGGTTAATAAGCATTTGGGCACGGCATTGCGAATCAACTCGAGAGTCTCAAGATTGTTGTAGGCATCGGTTGTGCGTACATCGACAACAATTTTGCATATATCGGGAATTACATTGTGCTGTGTGCCCGCTTGAATTTGTGTTACTGATATTTTCACCGGACCAAGGGTGGGGGACTCTTTGTCAAATTTTAAATTACGCAAGGTGTCAATGATTGGAAGTGTTTCATAGATGGCATTTATCCCTTCGTTGCGAGCCGCATGTCCCGATTTGCCGGTTATTTCTCCATCAAGGACCATTAGCCCTTTTTCGGCGATAGCCGGTTGCATATCGGTTGGCTCACCTACAATAGCTACATCTATTGGGGGTAAAAGGGGTATTGCTGATTCTATGCCTGCTTTACCACTTATTTCTTCTTCGCACGATGTGAGTATTATCAAATTGTAATTGCGTTTTTTGTCGCTCATATATATGAATGCGGCAAGTAGTGATACAACCGATGCTCCGGCATCGTTGCTGCCAAGTCCGAATAACCGTTCTGAGGCATCTATAGTCGGGGCGTATGGGTCAAGACTCCATCCGTCAACCGGTTTTACAGTGTCGATATGTGAATTGAGAAGTATTGTGGGCAGACTGTTGTTGTAGCCGGGAGCTATAGCCCATACATTGTTGCCATGTCGCCGGGGAATGTGCCCGTTTGATGATAAAAAATCAACGATAATGCTTGCCGCTTCTTCTTCATTTCGAGAGGTCGATGGAGTGGCTATAAGATGTTTTAATAAATCTATTGATGTGTAATACAATTCATCCATAAGTCAAAGTTATGATATTTTCTTTGATTCACAAAATTAAGTAGCTTTTAAGTTTTGATATTGTGCGGATTTTGAAAGTAATGCACATTTTTGTGTGGTTTGTGCCACTTCCCAAACTTTGTTAATGGTGAGTGCTAATTTGATGTATTTTTCGCATATCTGAATAAATATGCTTAACTTTGCATCGCTTTGTTAACGATTATAAGAAAACATCATGCCTAATATACTCACAAATCTCATTAGCACTCAAGTGGCTAAATATGGGGATAGGGAGGTTTTTCGTCACAAGAACTCTATTGATGGGGAGTGGATAATAACCTCATGGTTGCAATATCAGAAACAAGTCGATGCGATTGCGTGTGCAATGGAAATACTCGACTTGAAACCACAAGAAAACATAGCTGTATTTTCGTCAAACCGTCCCGAAATATTAGTTACTGACTATGCCGCTTATGCCAATCGAGCCGTTCCTGTGTCGATATATTCAACGAGTAGCAAAAATCAGGTAAAATATATACTTAACGACTCTCAATCACAGATTCTTTTTGTTGGAAATCAAGAGCAATATCAAATAGCCCAAAGCATCATCGATGAATGTAAAAGTGTGAAATTGATTGTTTCCTTTGATGATGTAGAAAAAGAAGAAGGAGATGAGATGACTCTCTCTTTTTCTCAAATGATAGAATTGGGCTTAAACGCAAGCGATGATTGTCACAAAGAAATATCACGCCGGCAAAGCGAAGCCACTGCCGATGATATTGCCACAATATTATATACTTCAGGCACTACGGGTGAGCCAAAAGGGGCAGTATTGCCACATTCATGCTTTAATGCGGTTATGGAAATACACAAAGAGCGTCTTACGATGTTGACCGACGAGGATACATCGGTGTGTTTTCTGCCGTTGAGTCACATATTTGAAAAAGCATGGTCGAGTTTTTGTATGTTTATGGGTGTGAGGTTTGCGATAAACTACGACACCAAAAATGTGCAACAAACACTTAGGGAGTTTCGCCCGTCATGCATGTGTAGTGTTCCTCGATTTTGGGAAAAAGTTTACACCGGTATTAATGCGAAACTTAGTGAAATGACCGGGCTGAAAAAAACTTTAGTGACGCGAGCGTTAAAAGTGTCGCGTCGTCGAAACCTTGATTATGCCCGCATTGGAAAAGATGCTCCTTGGTGGCTTGAAATGCAATATCGTTTCTTTGAGAAAAAAATATTAAAGACACTGCAAAAGGCGATTGGACTTGAAAATGGAGTTCTTTTCCCCACTGCAGGTGCGCCGCTTTCGGTAAATATCACAGAGTTTCTTCATTCGTGTGGTATTAATATTGTTATTGGGTATGGGCTTTCTGAAACGTGTGCCACTGTCACATGTTACCCTCAACCGGGATTTGAATTAGATTCGGCGGGTACGGTGATGCCTCGTGTTCAAATTCGCATAGGGGAAAATGATGAAATACAAGTGAAAGGTCCCACGATTTTGCGAGAATATTACAATAAACCAAAGGAAACTGCCGAAGCGTTTACCGAAGATGGGTGGTTTCGCACAGGTGATGCCGGTAAAATTGATAAAAATGGAAACCTTACGATTACAGACCGTTTAAAAGATCTGTTGAAAACATCTAACGGTAAATATATCGCTCCTCAAGCGATTGAAAGTCGTCTAGGCGAAGATAAATTTATAGAGCAAGTGGCAGTGATTGGAGAACGTCGCAAGTATGTTACTGCAATTGTCATTCCGGCCTTTGAGGCATTAAAAGAATATGCCGAAGAGAAAAAGATACAGTATCGTAATATCGAGGAACTTGTGAAAAATGCCGATATTAAAGAGATGATTCAAAAACGTATAGATGCGCTTCAAGAAGGTTTTGCTAACTATGAGAAAATTAAAAAGATCACTCTCTTATCCAGGGCATTTTCGATGGAAGCCGGCGAATTGACTAATACACTCAAAATACGTCGTCCAGTAATCAGAGTTCGTTATGCTCGTGAAATAGAGGCAATGTATAAATAGGGAGCGGCGTTTTGCGTCGCCTTTTATCGTAAAAAGAAAAACGCTGATTTCAAATCAGCGTTTTTCTTTTTAGTTGTCTTACCAGGATTCGAACCTAGACAGGCAGAACCAAAAACTGCAGTGCTACCATTACACCATAAGACAATCCTTATTGCCCAAGACTTCCGTCCTAAAGCGTTGCAAAGGTACGCACAATTTTTTTACTGTGCAAACTTTTTTCAATTTTTTTTTATTTTGCAATTAGCAAGAAATAATTCTTTTTGCCTTTTTGAATAAGTATATACTTATTATTGAGTAACATATCTACTGAAGCATCGGCATATACGTCAGCGATTTTTTCTTTGTTGATTGAAACTCCACCTTGTTGAGCTAGTTTGCGTAATTCTCCTTTAGAGGGAAATACGTTTGCCTTGTCGGTTAAAAGGTCGGCAATCTTTATTCCGGCTTCAATGTCGGCTTTTTCAACTTCATATGTGGGAACGCCTTCAAATACGGCCAATAGAGTGGCTTCGTCGATTTTGCGAAGGGTCTCAGACGCTTTGTTGCTGAAAAGGATTTGCGAAGCCTCTACTGCGGCCTCATATTCATCGGCGGAGTGTACCATTGTTGTGATTTCTTTTGCAAGGCGTTTTTGCAATGGGCGCATGCCGGGGTCTTTTTCTTGTTCTTCAACGAGTGTTTGAATTTCTTCGCGAGAAAGTTCAGTGAATATTTTGATATATTTTTCAGCGTCGGCATCCGACACGTTCAACCAAAATTGGTAGAACTTATAGGGAGATGTATAGCGAGGGTCGAGCCAAACATTTCCGCTCTCGGTTTTGCCAAATTTGCCGCCATCGGCTTTGGTGATGAGTGGGCATGTAAGTGCGTATGCTTCACCGCCCATTGTGCGACGAATCAGCTCTGTGCCTGTAGTGATGTTGCCCCATTGGTCAGAGCCACCAAGTTGAAGACGGCAATTTTTATCTTTATAAAGAGTCAAGAAGTCGTAACCTTGCACAAGTTGGTATGAGAACTCGGTAAATGACATGCCTTGTTGAGATTCTCCCGAAAGACGTTTCTTTACTGAATCTTTCGCCATCATATAATTAACGGTGATGTGTTTGCCCACATCGCGGATGAAATCAAGGAATGAGAAGTTTTTCATCCAATCGTAATTGTTGACCAATTCGGCGGCATTGGGTGCGTCGCTATCAAAGTCGAGGAATTTTGCAAGTTGCTTTTTTATGGCTTCTTGGTTGTGGCGCAATGTTTCTTCATCGAGAAGTTTGCGTTCTTGGCTTTTCATTGATGGGTCGCCAATCATACCGGTAGCTCCTCCTACAAGGGCGATGGGCTTGTGTCCGGCACGTTGGAAGTGTTTGAGCATCATCACTCCCACCAAGTGTCCAATATGTAGAGAGTCGGCTGTCGGGTCGATTCCCAAATAAGCCGTAGTCATTTCTTTTTTTAGTTGTTCGTCGGTTCCGGGCATCACAGTGTGAATCATGCCACGCCAGGTCAATTCTTCAATAAAATCCATTGTATTTTTGTTGTTAATTAGTTTTCTGTTGCAAAGTTACACAATTAATTTGTATTTGCCAGATACTATTGAGGTTATTATGTTTGAAAATAAATACCCCACCATAATTGGAGATGGCGAGGTATTATCTTAAAAATAAAATGATTGAAAAAGTTGTTTATGCGAGTTTGGCGAGAGCGTCTTTTATGCGGCGCATCGCTTCGCGAATATTTTCGTCGCTTGTTGCGTATGACAAACGAATATATCCGGGAAGGCAGAATGCTTCGCCATCGACAGTTGCCACATGACCTTCTTCGAGGAGATACATGGCTAAGTCGGCTGCATTGTTGATTACTTTGTCGCCATATTTTTTACCAAAGTAGCTTGATACTTCGGGGAATAGGTAGAATGCGCCTTGGGGCTCATTAACTTTTATTCCGGGAATTTCGCGGGCGAGCGAAACCACGAGGTCGCGACGGCGTTGGAATGCTATGCGCATATCTTCAACGCATTGTTGCGAACCGGTGTATGCCGCTTCAGCCGCTTTTTGAGCCACAGATGATGCACCTGAGGTATATTGACTTTGAAGTTTGTTTGTCGCTTTTGCAACCCAAAGGGGTGCAGCAATGAATCCGATACGCCATCCTGTCATTGCGTATGCTTTTGATACACCATTTACAATGATCGTGCGATCGGCAATTTCGGGGAATGAACCGAGAGAGGTGAATTCTCCGGTGAAATTGATATGCTCGTAGATTTCGTCGGCAAGAACAAGCACGTCGGGATATTTAGCAAGCACTTCAACCAATCCTTTCAACTCATCTTTGGTATATACGCTGCCTGTTGGGTTTGAAGGAGAGCATATCAACACCATGCGTGTCTTAGGTGTGATTGCTGCTTCCAATTGCTCGGGGGTGATTTTGAAGTCTTGCTCAATAGAAGCAGGAACAAGAACATTGGTTCCTTCGGCAAGTTTTACCATTTCCACATAGCTCACCCATGCCGGAGTAGGGATAACCACTTCATCTCCGGGGTTGATGACGCTTAAAATCACATTGCATAGCGATTGCTTTGCGCCACCCGATACAACGATTTGTTCGGGGGTGTAATCAAGCCCGTTTTCGTTTTTAAGTTTATCGGCAATTGCTTTACGCAATGAAAGGTATCCGGGAACTGCGGTGTAAAACGTGAAGTTTTCGTCGATAGCGCGCTTGGCGGCTTCTTTAATGTGATCGGGCGTATTGAAATCGGGTTCGCCAACAGATAGATTTATAACGTCAATGCCTTGAGCTTTTAGCTCATTGCTCTTTTGTGACATCGCTAATGTTTGCGATGGCGAGAGCGATTGTACGCGGTCGGAAATGTGAGTCATTTTTTTTAGTTTTTGATATTATGATGCAAAGATAGGGTAAATGCTTGAATTTTGAAATAATAAACGCTTGTTTTGTTAAAATATTCCAAATATTCGCATAAAAGAGCCTTTTTTTGTCATTTTTATGGTGATTTTTGATTGTTAAAATTAGGAATATTTTTAACACATTATAGTTAAAAATAGGGGTATTATGCCTATTTCGTTGTCAAAAATTGAACAAAATCAAAAATATTTAGTTTAATTTGTAGTCTATATATGTAACTTCATTTATGGAAAAGTGCATTGATACCATAACGAAGATTATTACAATGAGTATAGGATGCGAATAGTATAACTTTAATATGTGCCAAGGACTATTGATTTTAAAATATTTGCTTATTAAGAAAGAAAAATAGAGATTAAATAATTTTTTTGTAAAACTTAAGTAAAACTAAAAAAATTCTTGCATGAAGAACATTTGTTTTCAAATGAATCGGAAAGCTTGGCTCGCCCTAATTATGGTGCTTTGCTTGTCTTTCCCTGCTTTAGCGCAGAAGATTACAGTGACTGGTACTGTAACGGATCCCGCCGGTGAACCTCTCACCGGAGCAAGTGTGGTTGTTAAAGGAACAACCATAGGAGAACAAGCCGATCTTGACGGTAATTTCACTTTGTCGGTAGAACCAAATGCCACCATAGTGGTGTCGTATGTGGGCTACAACACAAAAGAAGTTCCTGTTGATGGTCAAACAAAACTTTCAATTGTTCTCGAAGAAAATAGTGTGTTACTTGGCGAAGTTGTAGCCATTGGTTACGGTGCCGTGAAGAAATCGGATGCTACCGGTTCGGTGGCTGTGATTAAACCCGATGAAATTGAAGCGGGTATTTCAACTTCGGCACAAGACATGCTCGTAGGTGCCTCTCCAGGCGTTGTAGTAACTACCGATGGTGGTAACCCAACAGGTGGCGCTGCTATCCGCATTCGTGGTGGTGCTTCTTTGAGCGCAAGCAATGACCCGTTGATCGTGCTTGACGGTGTGCCCTTGAGCGACCAAGGTTATGGTGGCACTAACCCATTGACTATGATTTCACCCGACAACATCGAGTCAATGACAGTGTTGAAAGATGCTTCGGCAACCGCTATCTATGGTTCTCGCGCATCTAATGGTGTAATCATCATCACCACTAAAAAAGGTCAAAGTGGAAAACCACAAATTAACTTTACTGCAAATATGCACATAAACACAGCCCGCAAAACTTGGGACGTGATGAGTGCTGATGAATTCCGTAAAGTTGTTACTGAGCAAATCGGTACAGAATCAGCTATTTCTCAACTTGGCAACGCAAATACCGATTGGCAAGATGAAGTGCTTCGCACAACAATCTCTCAAGATTATAGCTTGAGCGTGGGTGGAACTGTAGGTTTCCTTCCTTACCGTGTGTCGGCTTCTTATACTAACAACCAAGGTATTCTTAAAACATCAGAAATGGATCGTACAACCGTAGGATTCAATTTGACTCCTAAATTCTTTAACGGTCTTCTTTCTGTACAAGCAAATGCTAAAGGTACTTATATCAAGAACCGCATGGCCGACCAAGGTGCTGTTGGCGCTGCTCTTACTTACAACCCAACACTCCCTGTTTATAGCAACTTTACCACTAATAATGCGAAGGGTCTTCAAATGTATAATGGTTACACTACTTTGATAGATGCGGTAGGTAAACCACTTGACAACTCACCAAACAACCCGCTTTCAATGCTTGAGTCAATCAACAATACAGCTGAAATTTGGCGTTCAAATGGTAATCTTCAACTTGACTATGCCCTACACTTCCTTCCCGAGCTTCGCTTCAATTTAAATCTCGGTTATGACGTGTCAAAGAACGAAACTGTAAGTACTACCGCTCAAAACTCACCTCAATCATGGCGTGGTAACTATTATGATGGTGCCGGTACTGTTTATAACCACTACGAACTTCAACGCAACACTCTTCTTGATTTCTATGCAAATTACAAGAAAGAATTTGAAGACTTCAAATCGACTGTTGATGTGATGGCTGGTTATTCTTGGCAACGTTTCGACTATCAAGGTCATAGCTTGACTACTTTCAATACTGCAGGGTATAATAATGTGTGGTCAGATATTTATGCCGATGGTGTTTATAACCTTACAGAAGATCCTGCAACTGCCGACCGTATTGGTCACTCTTATGGTTATCCGGAGAATCCAACGCCTACTTATTATTGGAAAGGTCAATTGAACCTTGTTTCATTCTTCGGTCGTTTGAATTATACTTACGATAACAAATATCTTTTGACATTCACTCTTCGTGATGATGGTACTTCTCGTTTCTCTCCCGATACTCGTTGGGGTCTATTCCCATCATTGGCTCTTGGTTGGAAGATTTCAGAAATGGACTTCTTTGAATCGGCTAAAAACGTGATGAATGAATTCAAACTTCGTCTCGGTTGGGGTATCACAGGTCAACAAGCTGTAGGTGGTTACTATCCTTACATTCCTGTATATGCTCAATCAACCTCATCGGGCGTAGTTGACTATCCTTCTCCCGATGGTTTGAATCCTGATGGTACTGTTAACTGGATTAGCCCTCTTTATCCTAAGGCTTATCAAGAAGACCTCAAATGGGAAGAAACTACAACATGGAACGTTGGTCTTGATATGGGTTGGTTAAACAACCGCATCACTGCAAGTTTGGATTGGTATCTTCGTGATACAAAAGACTTGCTTGCATACGTGCCTGTTCCTGCCGGTCAAACTACAACTAACTATATGGATCGTAATATTGGTGAACTTCGTAACATTGGTATTGAAGCTAATATCGGTGCAAAACCTATTGTTACAAAAGATTTCACATGGAGCACAGGATTTAATGTAGCTTGGAACAAAAACGAGTTGACTAAGTTGACAGGTTCTAACGCTGAAGATCAATCTTACTATTTACAAGCTGCAGGTAACCCTGCTTCAGAAAATGCCGGAGCGCTTCAAGTTCATAAAGCCGGTCACCCAGCTTACTCATTCTATCTTCTCGAACAAGTTTACGACCAAGATGGCAACCCAATTCCTAACCAATATGTTGACCAAAACCAAGATGGTGAGATCAATGATGCCGACCTCGTGATCAAACACTCACGCGATCCTAAAGTTACTCTTTCTTGGAACAACACATTTAATTATAAGAACTGGGATCTCGGTATCCAACTTCGTGCTAATATTGGCAACTATGTGTTCAACTCGGTTCGCGCTTCTAAAACAAATCTTACAACTGTTGACCGTTACGGTTTGAATAACTTGATTAAAGCCGATTTCTATTTCAATGACGCAAGCGCTAACTCAAACCTTGTGCGTAGCGACTACTTCCTTGAAAATGCAAGTTTCATCCGTTGCGACAATATCACTCTTGGTTATACTTGGAACGAATTGCTAAACGAAAACCTCAAGTTGCGTTTATTCGGAGCTGTTCAAAATCCATTTGTTATTACCAAGTATAAAGGTCTTGATCCCGAAGTATTCTCAGGTGTAGATAATAACGTTTATCCTCGTCCTGTTACATTTACTCTCGGTTTAGTTGCTACTTTTTAATCTCAAATTAAAGTAAAGAAGATAAAATATGAAATCATTAAATAAATTTTTCATTGCTTTGGGATTGACTGCCACTCTTGGTATGGCATCTTGTACAGGTGACCTTGATAATCCGGTAATCGACCCCAACGATATGACACCTGAAGTGTTTGCTGAAGATCCTAAGGGTTATATGGATCGTGTGCTCGCTGAGTGCTACCAATCTCTTGCAACTTCGGGTTATAATGGTCCCGGTAGCTCCATCATTTCGGGTGGTGACGCCGGCGCAAACTCATTTACTCGTGCCGTATTCGTATGTAACGAATTGACAACCGACGAATTTGCATGGAAACAATTTGGCGATGCCGGTCAATATGAGCTTGCTACAATGCAATTCGCAGCCGATAATGGTGTGATGTACACCACTTATTCTCGTATCTATACTTGTATCGCTCTTTGCAACGAATTCCTTCGTACTGTAGAAGGCGGTAAATTCTATCTTACAGAAGATTTGATGCCACTTGCCGAAGAGTATAAGCGTCAAGTGAAAGTGCTTAGAGGTCTTTGCTACTTCTATGCAATTGATATGTTTGGTAATGCCGGTTATCAAGATGAAACAATGCCTGCCGGTACTGCTCCCGCTCAATGGAAACGTGCCGACCTTTACAATAAGGTTGTTGCAGGTCTTGAGGATGTTTCGGCAGCATGGGGTGAATCATACATAGAGCCTTCATACGGATATGTAGGTAAAGAAGCATGTGATGCGCTTCTTGCCAAGTTCTATCTCAACGCTGAAGTATTCACCGGGGTTCCAGCTTACGACAAATGTTGGTCTATATGCCAAAAAATCATTGCTCACCACAAAGGTGCAGGTTTCAACGGCTCCGGTTTGGCTGATTCATACATAGCAGTGTTTGGTGCCAATAATGATGAATATATGCCTGAAGGTAGTCGCGTAAACGAAATCATTTGGGGTATTCCTCAAGATGGCGATCGTCTCCAAAACTATGGTGGTACTACATTCTACATCGCTGCTAGTACATCAACTTCAACTCCCGGTCTTAATATGACTAATGCTGTTACTAACTTGAACGCATCATGGACTTGTATGAATGCTCGTACTCAACTTTCTGAACGTTTCGAATGGGATGATGCCGGTAATTCTATCGATGCGCGTGCTTCGCTCTGGATGACAAAGAAAGATGGTGCTAACATCGAAAACACTTCTATCACAAACTTTGCCGATGGTTATGTGCCTGTAAAATATACTAACTATGCTTACGATGAATTTGGTGGTATTGACGAATCAAAGAATCCTCCTGCAACAAATGCGTTTGCCGATGCCGATTGGTGTGTTATCCGTCTTGCTGAAATTTACTTGTCAGCGGCTGAAGCGAGTGTGCTTGGTGGTGTTGGTGATCGTGCTACTGCTCTCGAATATGTAAATTATATTCGTGAACGTGCTTGGATTGAACCATGGACATTGGCTCAACTCACTCCCGAAAACATCCTTGACGAACGCAGTCGTGAGCTTTATGGCGAAAACTGCCGTCGTACTGACCTCGTTCGTCATGACAAATATGCCGGAGGCAACTATAACTGGAACTGGAAAGGTAATGTAGCTGAGGGTGGCACTGCAACTCCCGCTCACATGAATATTTTCCCAATTCCTTCTACAGTTATCAGTTTCCAAGGTTACAAACAAAACCCCGGTTACTAATCATAACTCAATGTTGAATTTTAACAAGAGTAAAGTAAAATGAAAAAAATATCAATTCTTTTTGCGTGCTTGGTAGCCGTTCTTACATTTAATAGCTGTAAGGAAGATACCGAACCACAATATAACAACCCAACGAAGTTCACTCTCAACACTCCGGCTCTTGCCGCTCAGTATTATGAACTTACTGAAGATGGTACAATAGACCTCTCTTGGTCTCAACCCAACTATGGCTATGCTGCGCCTGCAGTATATAAAGTATCAGTTTCTCTTCTTGAGGATTTCTCTGAAAACATGGAACTCACTTCGGAATACAAAAAATGTTATGCGCAAATTCCGGGTAGTGAAATTGCTGAAGCTATTTGTAAACTTCGTGGTATTACAAGCGAAGATGATTATACCGATGAACCTGCCCGTGCAGTTTACTTCCGTGTAAGTGCTAAAATTAATGGTATCGAAGGTAGTGATATCATCTCTAACGTGGTTAAGATCGACCAAGTTAAAGAATATTGCGCTATTCAATCTCCAGGTTTCATCTATGTTGTTGGTGCATTTACTGGTTGGACCGGTCCTGATGCCGGTGCTGCTGGTCACTATGCTGATTTCCGTTTGTTTGAAAGCGCTAATGCTATCGGTAGCAAGGTTTATACCGGTATCTTCGATATACCTGCCGGTCAAGCAATGTTCCGTTTCTATACTGCATTGACAGGTTGGGATGCTGATTCATACGGTTCTCAAGCTGATGACAGTCCTATCGATTGCGCTCTTGACGGTGGTATTTACAATGGTCCTATCGTGAAAGGTAAAGGCTCTTTCAATTTCCCCGATTGGCAAGGCGGTTCAATGAAGATTACTGTTAATATGAATAATATGAGCGTGATTGTTGAAGCCGGTGGCGTTGATACAAGCAACAGCCCATTTATCTATCTTGTAGGTGCGCCTTCGGGTTGGACTGCTCCATCGGCTGATAATGCCACTCACTATGAAGCTTGGAAGCTATTTGATATCGAAGGTAACGGCGTTTATACCGGCACATTCGATGTTAACGCAGGTGAATTCATGTTCCGTTTCTACAAAACTCTTTCAGGTTGGGATGCTGACTCATTTGGTTCACAAGCCGAAGATGCTCCTATCGATATCACTTTGACAGATGGTGTTTACACAGGTTCTGCAACCGATGGTAAAGGTAGCTGGAACTGTCCTGATTGGGCCGGTGGCAAAGTTGAAGTTAAGGTTGACATGAATAACTTCCAAGTGACTTTTACTCAAAAATAATGATAAATCAATAATTTGCCGAGAAAAGGGCGGAGTTTTCTTTCCGCCCAATCTTCGGCAAGTTAAAATCAAGAGAAATAAACAATATGAAAAAATTTAGCATAATGTTATTGGCGGCTCTTGCGCTTGGTTTCACGGCTTGTGAGGACGAGTCGGATGCAATTCCTCAAAGCAATCCACAAGAGCCAATTATGTCGGCTGAAGGCATTACTGTTGCCCCTGTTGACAGTGTTTCTTCATTTGACCTTAAAGCGCTTGCTGATGCAGAACAACAAGCTGTGGTTCTCAATATTATTGAGGCTCAAGATCTTCCTGCAGTAGGTGATTTGGCTTTTGTGATGCAATTGTCAAAAACCGAAGATTTCGCCGCTGTTCAGGAAGTTGCTACTGAAGTAGTAAACAACCAAGTGTGTGTTGACCCTGCCGATTGGCAAGTTGCTCACCTCAAAGTGCTTGGTAAAAATCCTAAAACTCAAGATGCATATGTGCGTTTTGCTGCATACATAGTTAATGGTACATCTTCAGTGCGCATCGGTAATCCAAACCTTTACTATGGTGCTCACAAAGTATCTGTTACTCCATTTCCTGCTGCTGTAACTATCGAAGATTCTTATAGCCTTGTTATCAATGGTGGTGAAACTATCGCAATGAATCACACCGGTGATGTTTATGACAATCCGGTATTTACTGTGAAGGTAGATGTAGCCGAAGTTCAAGAATGGGCTGTTAAAGGTGCCCAACTCACTTATGTTCCTACTGCCGGCGATGCTGAAACTGTCGGTACTTTAGCTGCCGGTGAGGGTTGGGGTGGTGTTATGCCTGTCGGTACATGGTTGCTCTCAGTTAATATGGAAACTTTGACTTATGAATTTGCATCGGCTGTTGAAAACCTTTGGACTCCTGGTGATGCTAATGGTTGGAACCATGGCGGTTCACAAATGTTGTTCACTAACAACTATACTGAATACATGGGCTTCGCTAACCTTTCTCCAAGTGGTTTCAAGTTTACTTCTGCTGCCGACTGGAATCATACTAACTATGGTGATGCCGGTGAAGAAGGCAAACTTTCTACCGATGGTGGTGCAGGTAACCTCACAGTAGCTGAAGCCGGTTTATATTGGTGTAAAGTTGACATCGCTGCTTTGACTTGGAGTGCTACTAAGATTAACACCATCGGTGTAATCGGTTCTTTCAACGGTTGGGCTCAATCTGAACCTCTAACTTCAGAAGATGGTCTATTCTGGGTAGGAACAATCACACTTAACGAAGGTGATGAATATAAGTTCCGTTGCAACGACGACTGGGCTATCAACCTTGGTGGTGTTGATGAATACAATCTTGTTCCTGATGGTGCTAACCTTAAAGCTCCTGCTGCAGGTACATATACTATCACACTCGACCTTTCGGTAGTGCCATACGCTTGCTATCTCGAATAATATCGAAATAATATAGCATTAAATAAAAATAAGCGCGGTTCTTTGGGATCGTGCTTATTTTTTTGTATCATTACCTTTTTTGAGTAAAACAATTTTTTTCAATATATAAAAGATTATGTTATGTGCTAATGACTCGGATCGGGTCGCTTTTGCAGTGTGAATCTATTATTGGATAAACGATATAAAAAACAAGCATCCTCGAGTCATTGACCCGAGGATGCTTCTTATATTACAAGTTGTTGATTACTTGCTTTCAGGATCTACGCCCCATTGTTGTTGAGCAAGGCGGCGGTAGTTGTTGTAACGCCATTGAGCATTTTCCTTAGCAGCAGCGAATAGTTCGGCAGCTTCTTCGGGATATTGCTTCATAACTGATGCGTAACGTACTTCACCTTTGAGGAAGCCTTCAAAGTCGTCCCAATTAGGCTCTTTGCTATCGAGAGTGAATGGGTTTTTACCTTCAGCTTCGAGAGCTGGGTTGTAGCGCCAGAGGTGCCAGTAACCGCAAGCCACTGCGTTAGCTTCTTCTTGTTGAGCTTTACCCATACCGGCTTTTAGACCATGGTTGATACAAGGAGCGTATGCAATGATGATAGATGGTCCGTCGTATGCTTCTGCTTCGCGGATTGCTTTGAGTGTTTGAGCTTGGTCAGCACCCATAGCGATTTGAGCAGCGTAAACATAGCCATAAGTTGAAGCGATGAGACCGAGGTCTTTTTTGCGTACGCGTTTACCAGCAGCAGCAAACTTAGCGATAGCACCGATAGGAGTAGCTTTAGAAGCTTGACCACCTGTATTAGAGTAAACCTCAGTATCGAGAACAAGAATATTTACATTCTTACCTGACGCGAGCACATGGTCAAGACCGCCGAAGCCGATGTCGTAAGAAGCACCGTCACCACCGATAATCCATTGTGAACGTTTCACGATATATTGTTTTACAGAAAGAATGTTTTTGCAAGTGTCGCAACCGCAAGCTTCGCAAGCAGGAACGAGTTTGTCGGCGATTTCGCGAGTCTTAGCAGCATCTTCTTTGTTTTCGAGCCATTCAGCAGCGAGAGCTTTGATTTCTTCGCCACATTTTGGACAGTTAAGAGCGTCGTTCATATATCCTTCAAGACGAGCACGCATCTTTTCGTTAGCGATAGTCATACCAAGGCCAAATTCACAGAAGTCTTCGAAAAGTGAGTTAGCCCAAGCAGGACCATGACCACGTTTGTTAGTAGTATAAGGAGTTGAAGGTACAGAACCAGAGTAGATTGAAGAACAACCTGTAGCGTTAGCCACCATTTCGTGGTCACCATAAAGTTGAGTGATAAGTTTCACATAAGGAGTTTCACCACAACCTGAGCAAGCGCCTGAGAACTCAAACAATGGAGTTGCGAATTGGCTATTCTTAACGTTAGCTTTAACGTCAACGAGGTCTTGTTTTGATTCAACTTTTTCTACGCAGTATTCCCAAGTCTTTTGAACTTCGAGTTGAGATTCAAGAGGCTTCATTTCGAGAGCTTTCACGCCCTTCTTGCCGGGACATACATCAACACAGTTGCCGCAACCAAGACAGTCGAGCACGTCAACAGCTTGAATGAATTGCATACCTGTGAATTGTTTACCGATAGCGGGGATAGCGTTGGTGGTTGTAGCTGAAGCCATTTCGTCAGCGTCAAGAACGAATGGACGAATAGCAGCGTGAGGACAAACGTAAGCACACTTGTTACATTGGATACAGTTTTCTGAAATCCATTCAGGAACGAATGCTGCCACACCACGTTTTTCATATTTTGCTGTACCTTGAGCCCAAGTACCATCTTCGATACCTTTGAATGCAGATACTTTCAAAAGGTCACCATCTTGAGCGTTGATAGGACGAACCACTTCGTTGATGAATGCTGGATCGTTGTTTGCAGCAACTTCATCATCAGCAAGGTTAGCCCAAGCAGGATCAACAGCGAGAGTTTTGTATTCGTTACCACGGTCAACTGCAGCGTAGTTTTTGTCAACGATGTCTTGACCTTTCTTGCCGTAACTCTTAACGATGAATTTCTTCATTTGTTCTACAGCAAGGTCAACAGGGATTACTTCAGTGATGCGGAAGAACGCACTTTGAAGGATAGTGTTGGTGCGGTTACCAAGACCGATTTCGCGAGCAATCTTTGTTGCGTTGATATAGTAAACAGTGATGTTGTTTTGTGCAAAGTAGCGTTTTACTTTGTTAGGGAGGTTTTTAGCAAGTTCTTCGCCTTCCCAGATTGTGTTCAACAAGAAAGTACCACCATTGCGAAGACCACGAGTCACATCATACATGTTGAGGTAGGCTTGAACGTGGCAAGCAACGAAGTTAGGGGTAGTTACCAAATAAGTTGAACGGATAGGATCGTCACCGAAACGAAGGTGTGAACATGTGAAACCACCTGATTTTTTAGAGTCGTAAGCGAAATATGCTTGACAATATTTATTGGTGTTGTCACCGATGATTTTTACTGAGTTTTTGTTAGCACCTACTGTACCGTCAGCACCAAGACCGAAGAATTTTGCTTCGAAAGTACCTTCACCACCAAGAGCGATTTCTTCTTTTGGAGGAAGTGAAGTAAATGTAACGTCATCGATGATACCTACTGTGAATTGATCTTTTGGTTCGGGAAGAGCAAGATTTTCAAATACAGAGATGATTTGAGCAGGAGTAGTGTCCTTTGAAGCAAGACCATAACGGCCACCTACGATAACAGGCGCATTTTCTTTGCCATAGAAGCATTGTTTTACATCAAGGAACAATGGTTCGCCCACTGCACCGGGTTCTTTTGTGCGGTCGAGCACAGCGATGCGTTTAGCCGTTTTAGGAACTGCAGCAAGGAAGTGTTTGGCAGAGAATGGACGATACAAGTGAACAGAAACAAGACCCACTTTTTCGCCGTTAGCCACCATGTGGTCGATAGCCTCTTTAGCCGCTTCAGTGACCGAACCCATAGCGATGATTACGCGTTCAGCGTCTTCAGCACCATAGTAGTTAAACAAACCATATTTGCGACCTGTGATTTCTGAAATTTTGTTCATGTATTCTTCTACGATTTCAGGAACTGCATCGTAGTATTTGTTACATGATTCACGGTGTTGGAAGAATACGTCGCCGTTTTCAGCCATACCACGAGCTACAGGTGCTTCTGGATTTAATGCGCGAGCACGGAAGTCAGCAAGTGCTTCTTGGTCCAAAAGTGGAGCAAGGTCTTCGTTTTCGAGCATTTCGATTTTTTGGATTTCGTGAGAAGTGCGGAACCCATCAAAGAAGTTCACGAAAGGAACGCGTGATTTGATAGTTGCAAGGTGAGCAACACCGGCAAGGTCCATAACTTCTTGTACAGAACCTTCGGCAAGCATTGCAAAACCTGTTTGACGCACTGACATTACATCTTGGTGATCACCAAAGATACTCAATGCGTGAGATGCGAGAGTACGAGCCGATACGTGGAACACGCATGGGAGCAACTCACCCGCAATCTTATACATATTAGGAATCATAAGGAGAAGACCTTGAGATGCAGTGTAGGTTGTAGTCAAGGCTCCTGCTTGGAGTGAGCCGTGAACAGCACCTGCTGCACCACCTTCTGATTGCATTTCCTGTACAAGGACGGTTTCTCCAAAGATGTTTTTACGTCCTGCTGCTGCCCATTCATCAACATATTCAGCCATTGTTGATGATGGTGTGATGGGGTAGATTGCTGCTACTTCTGAGAACATATACGAGATATGTGCTGCAGCTTGATTACCATCACAGGTCAAGAATTTCTTTTCTTTACTCATAATTTTGTAATCTATTTATAGTAGGAATTATAATGATATTTCTTATATTAATATACATTATTAATTTTAAGACTTGCAAAGTTACGAATTTATTGACTAACTGCCAAAAATATCTCATTTTAAGATGCTAAATATTTGTTCAAGATGTCGTTATTTTTGTTCTGATATGCTTTTAAATGGAATTATAATGCAAACTAATCTATGGATTATAAATAAAAACAATCATTTATAGTGAAATAAAAAGTGATTTTTATTAAAAAATCTTAAATTGTGAATTATTTTGGCGATAAATAATGCAGTATATAAGAAAAATGCATACATTTGTACGTGTGTTTTTCATAGTATTAGATTAAGATAAAGGTTTAAAGGAAAAGAGATGTCGTGATGACATCTCTTTTTTGCTTGATAAAGAGTATTTTATTACTTTTGTATATGGATAATTTTTAATGATGAAAATTCTGTTCGATTCTGAAATATTGTCAGTTGCGCCTCAATTCAAAGTAATTAAGGTTGAAGCAACGGTTGAAAATAACCTGACTTCTGATGCTTTGTGGCAAGAGTTGCTTGCCGAGAGCGAAAAAATCAGAGCGGCTTATGATATGCCTATGATAAATAAGCGTCCGGGCATAGCAGCTACTCGTCAAGCATATAAGGCATTGGGGAAAGAGCCTAATCGTTATCGGTCATCGAGCGAAGCTCTTTGTAGGCGTTTGGTAAAAGGTATGGAACTTTATCGCACGTTAACATTGATTGACTTGATTAATTTGTTGTCGGTGCGTTCGGGTTACTCGATAGGAGGTTTTGATGCCGAAAAAATCAGTGGTGACACACTGCGATTGGGCGCCGGACGAGAGGGGGAACGGTTTGAAGCTATAGGGCGTGGATTACTCAACATAGCGTCATTGCCTATTTATCGTGATGGGATAGGTGGAATTGGTACTCCCACAAGTGATGAAGAACGCACGAAATTAACGCTCGAAACACGTCGTTTATTAATGTGTATAAATATTTATGGAGAGGAAATGCCGGTGCAAGAAACGATTGATTTCACTACTGATTTACTTATTCGTCATGCCAATGCTACCGACATTAAAATAGAAATTGTCTCGGCTAAATAACCTTAATAAATTGATATTGACCATGAAAATTCTTAAAATGTACACATCAAATATCAATGACCGTTTTATGGATGAAGTTGTTGATACATTGCGAGATGGGGGAATTGTAATTTATCCCACCGATACGCTTTATGCCATAGGATGTGATGCGTTAAAGAACAGTGCTATTGAAAGGATATGTAAAATAAAAGGTATTAATCCTCAACGCACCAACCTTTCGATTGTGTGCAGCGACATATCTCAGGCTTCGCAATATGCCCGAATCGACAATCGTGCATATCAACTATTGCGTGAAAACCTTCCCGGAGCGTTTACGTTTATCCTGCCAGTGGCGTCAACATTGCCAAGAGTATTTAAGGGGCGTAAAACGGTAGGTATTCGTGTTCCCGACAATGTAATAGCATGTGAGATAGCATCGCGATTGGGCAACCCTATTCTCACCACTTCGATAGAATGGGACGATGACCCCGAAGATGGTTGCAACCCACAAGCTATTGCAATGAAATATGAAGATGTGGTAGATATTGTTGTCGATGGTGGTTATGGTGGACTTGTTCCCTCAACCGTGGTAGATTGTTGCGATAGCTCGGCTCCAGAAATTATTCGCGAGGGTAAAGGGATTCTTGATTAGTTAGGGCTGAAACAGCGGTGGAAATGGCGGTTCGAGCAAAATATCCGTTTGCCAATTTATCGCTAATAATTGTTGTATTGTGTCTCATCTGCTCGTACCTTTCTTTGCTTAGATTAGCTAATAGAGGCTCTATTTCTTCAAGAGAGTCAACAGCAAATCCTATATTATGTTTCAATATAAAATCGGCAAGTGCAGCTTTTCTCCATATTATTACCGGAAGTTCGCATCTTATATATAGTGATGTTTTGTGAGGATTGTTGTATTGCAAGTATTCCCCGAAGTCTCCGGTGCACGATGATATTGAGAATCCATCCCACACAAGACCAAAATCACCTTGTGCCGTAGCAATCAAATCATCTGATTTCACAAATCCCATATATTTAAAGTGCTCTTTTCTTTTTGCTTTTGTTGCGTCAAATCCATTGCCGTATAAATTAAATCCATAAGATTTTATGTGTTCGCCTATTTCATATAGGAAAGTGTTTTTGCGAGGGTTTAAACCTCCGGCATATAAAATGTTGTAGGGTGGATTGGTTTCTTTGCGAGTGGCTTTTGTTTTAGATAGATAATCAAATATTTCAAGTGTTCCAAGTGGTGCTGTGATGCCATTGTTTAGTAGCCAATCACGCATTTTGTCGTTGTGCGCAATGATGTAATCACTATGGTTTAGTCGTTTTATTTCTTGTTTGATAGTTAGAGCTTTGCGTCGAAAGCTTCCCAAGTCGTGAATCAGCGTCACAACCTTAGCACCACGCAAATGCGCCATATTGCATACAAAAGAGAAATATTTTTTTAATGGATATTGCATTACAAGAATATCTCCTTTGTTGAGACAAAACGGGGCTTTTAGAATTCCAATAAGGGTGATGAAAAACGAAAGGACTTTATTGTGGTGAGTTGATTGAGGGAGTCCCACGTTCTTAAATCCCATATCTTTAATTATTTGCTCAATATCGGTTTTTGCTTTGTTCCCGGCATTGGTTTTGTTTTTGTAATTTTTAGAAATATAGCAATTCATTTTGTCAAATAAATTCTTGTTTGCAAAGTTTTAAAGCCGCTTCAATCGTATCGTCCATGTCGGCGTAGGTGTATAGCCCGAGTCGTCCGCCAAAAATCACATCATCGGTTTCGTTGGCAAGTTTGCGATAACGCTCATATAATGATGTGTTGCGCTTGTTGTTTATAGGGTAATAAGGTTCCTTTCCCGGGGCGAAACTATCGGGATATTCACGAGTGATTACCGTGGTTGGCTGATTCCCAAATTCAAAATGTTTATGTTCGATAATGCGGGTATAAGGGATGTCAAATTCGGTATAATTTACCACTGCGTTTCCTTGAAAATCGGGGAGATTGAGCTGTGTCGTTTCAAATCTCAAACTACGATATTCAAGATGTCCATAGCAGTAATCAAAATATTGGTCAATGCAACCGGTAAACAATACTTTGTGTGCTAAATGTTTTAGTTGGTCGCGATTTGTGAGATAGTCGGTGTTAAGCCGTACTTCAATCCCGTCCAAAAGGGATTCGATTAATTTGTTGTATCCGCCAATGGGAATCCCTTGATAAGTATCGTTGAAGTAGTTGTTGTCGAATGTGAAACGAAAAGGTATGCGTTTGATGATAAATGCCGGGAGTTTTTTTGCATCGCATCCCCATTGTTTTTCGGTATAACCTTTTATTAGACGAGTGTATATATCTCGTCCGCATAGGGTAAGTGCTTGCTCTTCAAGATTTGCAGGGGTGGTGATATGGATAAACTCTTGCCGTTGTTCTTCGATTTTGGCTTTTGCTTCATCGGGGGTTTTTACTCCCCAAAGAGCGTAAAAGGTATTCATATTAAACGGAAGGTTGTAGAGTTTCCCTTCAAAATTGGCGATGGGAGCATTTGTAAAGCGATTGAACTTAACAAATTGGTTAACATATTCCCACACGGCATGATTGTCGGTGTGAAAGATATGCGCACCATATTTGTGGACGTTTATTCCGTCAATGGATTCGCAATATATATTCCCCCCTATATGGTTGCGACGTTCAACCACAAGGCATTTTAATCCTTTCTTGTTGGCTTCATGGGCAAATACGGCTCCAAATAGCCCTGCTCCCACTATTAAATAATCATATTTTAACATCATACAGATGTGTATTTCGTACTTTTTTGGTCAAAGTTACAACAAAACTCTACTAAAATGCCGATTGTAGGATAAATCTACGAGTTAAAGAATGTTAATGTTCCCTATTCCTGCTAATGTTTTTTGATGATATGGAACTCAGAGCCGGTATAGTAGAAGTCTATGATGTTGAGTGAATATAGTTTTATAATGATTTCTTCGGCTGATTTGCGGGATATACAGGCTTGTTTCATGAACCGGGATAGAGAAACCGATTGGTTTTCGTTTAATGTGTTTAAAAGATTACTTTCGGCATCGGAGAAAGTAAGAAATCCACCATTATTAGATGTTTTGTATTTCCATGCTTTAACCATGAGAGCCGGAGCAACAATGTTCTCGTCTTTTACACGATAGTAAGCTCGCCATGAGCCATCGGAGTCCTGAGCTTGCACCGGTCGGCGCATAGCTCGAGCGATGTCGGCTCGAATCACCATAGCGCCACCTTCGGTTTTGAATGCTGTAAATTCTACGTTTTGAGTCGGACGGCAATACATTTGCGCCGCTTGCTCAATGACATATATATCTTCTTCATTGCGCACACCGGCGATGTTTCCGTTGTCTTTTACGCCGATGAGCAATCTGCCACCATCGTTATTGGCAAAAGCCGAGATGCTGCGAGCTATTTTTCGGGCATCGGATATGGCAAATTTAAAATCTTGATGTTCATGTTCGCCCTCTTCGATGAGTCGAGAGATATAATATTTACCTTTTATGGCTTTTATATCTTTCATTTAGGATGGACGTTATTGGGGATAGTTGAGGTTTTCGGGTTTGAGATTGTTCAATACTTCGTTAAGGTATTTTTCAGCTTCTTGACGAGCCAAGTCGAGATTGTTGTAGGTGTAATTTCCACAATCGTGAGCCGTGGCTCCCGGAATATCTCCTTCAAATGATGCTATAAATTCAAATGTTTCACGCATTAAAGGAGCTATGTCGCTTGATGTGTAAGCACCATTAATCAGAAGGTAATTGCCGGTGTGACAACCCATGGGGCCCCAATATATGATGCGATTTTTCCACTCGGTGTGGTTGCGAAGGAACGTTGCGGCAAGATGTTCAATAGTGTGTAATGCCGCACCATCCAATGCCGGTTCGCGATTGGGTTCTTTCATGCGAATATCGAAAGTGGTAATAATGTCACCTGAAGTTGTGGTATCTTTGCGAGAAACGAAGATTCCACGCTTCAGTGTCAAATGATTTATGGTGAAACTTGCTATTTTTTTCATGGAAGATATTGGCTAAAAATTTGATAATAATTGTGTTAGCTTTTCAAAAGTGTGACGAGGAGCATCATCCCAAAAATTCTCATATTGAGAAATGTTGTCATCTTCACCGGGAGTGTCGCTAATTACTCTCATGCAGAAAAACATCACATTTTTAAGATAACACACTTGTGCAATTGATGCCGATTCCATATCTACTGCCATTACATCGGGGTATAGGCTTTTAATGCGTTGCACGTCTTCGACTTTTGAAATGAATATGTCACCTGAACAGATTAACCCTCGTTTAACTTTGGGGTCATCAGAGAGGCATTTGAGTGCTACGATTTCGGGTACACTTTCAAAATATCGAGGACATCCGGCTGCATCGCCCCATTCGGTTCCGGGACCGCACCACACATCGTGATATGCGATTTTTTCGGCAACAACTATGTCGAGAATGTTAGTGCCACCACCTGCGCCACCTGCGACTCCGGTGTTGATAACTAAGTCGGGGTGAAAATTTTCAATCATAGTGAGGGAGCCTATTGCGGCATTTACTTTGCCGATGCCACATTGCATGGCGGTTACTTCATGATTGTGGATTTTTCCGGTGTGGAATGCTATATCATTAATTGTTATTGTTGAGCGGCTTTCGATAAGGGGTAGTAATAGACTCATCTCTTTCCCCATTGCCACGATAATACCTATCTTCATATCAGTAAATATTAATTATGAATTATTCTTCCTCATTTTCGGCTGGTACATATACATAAGCACCTAAGTCGGGTTTAACACCTCGGGGCAATCCATACCAATCGTATTGTGCTTCGGGTAAAGTATATTGTAGGTATGCCGCACCTATTGCCGGAGATTCGTTTTTGAGACGATAGTCAAAAATATATTCATTACGCACTGTGTAATATAATGGGTCTTTACCCCATAAGCAGCATAGGAAATTGTCGTCATCAGAACCTTCCGATTTAAGAAGACAATAACGTAATGTCACAGTTGTACCGGTTAAATCACCATGCGATATGTCAGAGCCATTGCCATAGATTATGGAATTTGATATGTCGGCGGTCATATAGGGCAAGCCCGATTGATCGTCGCTCTCGGCATTTATGTGCGAAAGTTGTATGGCTGCGCCTCCTAACGCTGAAAATAGATAATAATTAGCAAATGTGCAATGGTTTAGAGTGTGGTTGCCACCTTGCAAATAAATCACACCTGTAGCCGCATCGGCAATCTCACATCCCACAGCTTTAATGTCGCTGTGAATTGCTGCGAGGGCAAACTCCTGTGAATTGCGTAACCTACAATTAATGAGAGTCAATGCCGGGTTGTCTTGCGTTCCAACCGAATCAACAACCACACCCCACATCGTGTTGCGGATAGAGGTGTGTGTCATGTAGTTGTTTCGACTGGTTGATGTAAATTCCAATCCAGCCCATTGACCCGACATGAGGTCAAAAGGTATGTCATTGACAACATTGTCAATGCGGTCGCCTGTAAAGTTGACAGGTTGTTGGGGCGTTCCATTGCTCACAAGAGTGCCATCAACACGCATTATGGCATTGTTGTGAAAATAGAGGGTTACCCCCGGGTCGATAGTGAGAGTTGCTCCTTGTTTGACCACCAATGAATCGAAAATTTGATATGGCTTATCGGCGGTAAAACGAGTATCGTGATCGATAACTACACCGTGTTTGCGGTTCACATCTTGTCCTTCGGCTGTTATTACAACGGTTTTAGTGATTCCACGGGTAATAAAATCAAGGTGTCGTTCCACGGTTATGGGGGTGTTGGAGTTATTTGCAGTTAGTGTAGCTTCAACAAACACATAAATGGAATCGTTAGGTCGTATTTCCACATTTTGAAATGATTTGCCACTCATGCCATCAACATTAATGCGAAACATCCCGGCTTCGTTATCTTGAAATTTTATCTCACTTATGTTTATTATTTTGTCATGTTTGTTATAGACTGTAAATGAATGGGTCGGAGTTCCTGTTTCTGTAAAGATTGCGCCCATTTTTAGGGTATCAACCGAAAATGTAGGTTGGTCGCTGCTATTGGATGAAATTTCATCTTCTATACATGAAGTTATAGCCGTCATGAGAAAAACAGCTATTGCCGGTAAAATATATTTAAAATTTATCATTAGAGAGTTTTTATTAATATAATTATATAAACGATTTATGACCTCTTATATTGTGATGAAATTTTATTACTTTTGTGGAATGATAATGTGTAATTTTAAATAATAAGAAACACTTTGAACCTCATAGTCGTTTTTATATTGGTAATTAATTAAAAATAAAATAGCAAATGAATACAAAAATAGCGTTATTGACATCATTGTTAATACTTACAGCAGGCGTGATTCTCACAATTATACACCCTCTTGATGTTTATACCGGGTTGATAATCATATTGGGGATTATTTTTATCGTTCCCGGAGTGGTGAATATAATTCTGCTTCCCGGTAGTGAAAAAACAAACAAAGAGGGAAAGACGTTTTTGGCTTCGTTAAGGTCGCGCATTGGTGCTATGGTTGGCTTTATCACAAGCCTTGGAAGCGTAATACTTGGAATTTGTATGTTATTGTGGTATGAGATGTATGTTAAATTTTTGCCGTTTATTTTTGGCATTATTTTAGTGTGTGGCGGCGTTTATCATTTGTGCGTAATGGCAATTGGATTTAGACCTGTTAAATTGTCATGGTGGGTATATATTTTCCCTGTTGTATTGTTGGCGGCAGGTTTTATAATCATATATGTAGAAACATTATCGCAATCGCAGATAGTGTTGCTAACAGGAGCGGGTCTTATTGTTTTTGCTGTTAATTCTTTATTGGAATTATGGTTTATTAAAATGATACAGCGACAAGAATGTAAAGAAATGAATCATAAAGAAAATGCGTCACTTACGATTGAGAATCAATGATAAAAACAATATATCGCTAATTTTATATCTCAAAAATAATTATTAAATTCGCAATATATAAATTGTCAACAAGAAAGGGGCAAATAAATAATGGAAAAATATTTAGTATCAGCACGAAAATATCGTCCGGCGACATTTAACTCGGTTGTGGGGCAAAAAGCACTTACTGTGACGCTTAAGAATTCAATAGCAACCGGGCGATTAGCTCATGCTTATCTTTTTTGTGGTTCGCGAGGTGTGGGTAAAACGTCATGTGCCCGCATTTTTGCTAAGACAATAAATTGCGAACATCGCACTCCTGATGGTGATGCGTGCAATGAATGTGATTCATGCAAGGCATTTAATGAGAACAGATCTCTTAATATCATAGAACTTGATGCGGCATCAAATAATAGTGTTGATGATATACGCGCATTAGTGGAGCAAGTTCAAATACCACCCACATCGGGTCGTTATCGAGTGTTTATAGTTGATGAGGTTCACATGTTGTCATCGGCGGCTTTTAATGCATTTCTCAAAACATTGGAGGAGCCACCGGGATATGTGGTATTTATATTAGCAACAACCGAGAAACATAAAATCATTCCCACGATATTGTCTCGATGCCAAATTTATGATTTTAATCGTATCACAATTCAAGATATGGTTGATCATCTTACATATGTGGCTATGCAAGAAGGAATAAGTGTGGAATCGGCGGCTCTGAATGTTATAGCTCGAAAAGCCGATGGGGCTATGCGAGATGCATTGTCAATCTTTGACCAAGTGGCGGCTTCGTCAATGGGGAATGTAACATATAAGTCAACGATTGAAAATTTGAATATTCTTGATTATGAGTATTATAATCGTTTACTTGATGCGTTTATAGCGCAGGATGTGCCACAAGCATTGTTGATTTACAAAGAGATACGCGAAAAAGGTTTTGATTCGTTGTTCTTTATTAATGGGTTGGCGTCGCATTTGCGAGATTTGATGGTTGCGCGTGATCCACAAACATTGTGTCTTCTTGAAGCGAGTGACGAAGTGAGAAATGCATTGGCACAACAAGCTGTAAAGTGTGCTCCTCAGTTCTTTTATAAAGCGATGGATTTATGTAATGACGCTGATTTGAATTATCGAATGGTGGCAAATAAGCAATTTTTGGTAGAACTGACACTCATTAAATTGTGCCAACTGCTTAGCCCCTCCCCGGTGGACGCCGGTGAAGGAGAGGGGCAGCTGAAACAAATAACACCGGTGGCACAAACTCAATCGAAATTATCGTCAGCCTCCCCCACTAAGGCAACAGAAACGGGAATTGTCCGGCCAATGACTAAACCGTCGTCAACGCTAGTGGCTTCGATGTCAACTACGTCGGTTGTGGCAAATTATAGCCCGACAACCGATGTGTCTCGAAATAAAGGGATAAAAGCTCCTCATTTATCTATAAAAGGAGCGATAAAGGAAAGCGAACAGGTGTCATCGGTTGTTGAGCGTCGTTACGACCGTAATAGCCCATTTTCGGATGAGGCTCTTGACTCGGCATGGGAAACATATATATCGTCGCATCCAACCGCGCATATATTGATTAATACAATGCGTGCTGCCCGCCCAAAACGTGTTGAGGGAACCCGATTTGTTGTTATGGTGGAAAATCCGGGTCAGGTAGAGCAAGTGAACCATGCAAAACCCGAAATTCTTAAATTTTTGGGTGATAATCTTCAGAATGATCATATCATTCTTGATGTAGTTATTAGAGAAGGAGAAAGTTCGCCTCATGTATGGAACAATAGGGAAGTATATGCACACATGATACAAGAAATACCCAATTTTAAAACATTTGTTGAGAAGTTCTCGTTAACTTTGAGTTGATAACAGAAAACAATCTTGCAGAATTTATGACCTTACAAGAAAGATTAAACAATGATGACCGATTTGCTAAAAACATCGGAGCCCAACTCGTAGAAGTTAGCGATGGTTACGCTTGTGCCGAACTCACCGTTGCAGAGCGACACCTAAATGGTGCCGGGGTGTGTCAAGGGGGTGTAATATACACCCTTGCCGACCTCGCTTTTGCAGCCGTAGCCAACTGTCATGGCATACTGAGCCTCGGCATCTCAAATACCATAACATTCATAAAATCAGCACAATTAGGCGAAATTATCAAAGCCGAATGCATCGAGCAAGTAAATCATCACAAACTCCCATATTGCGACATAAAAGTGAGCAACGAACAAGGTGAAATACTTGCAATAATGACCGGGCTCGCCTACCGCATGAAAAAAGACTTTGAGTTTGATTCGTTGATGTAAATAAAAACAAAAGGAGAAGATATTTATTGAACTCTTGTCGTTACATGCATTATCTATGTGATTTTGCATAGATTTCGTATGCTAAATTGTGGATATTTCGTGAAGTTGCATTAATTTTGTAGTCAGAAAATAAAAAACTTGATATATAATGGAAAAGAACTTTAAAAGAACCCTTATAACCACAGCGTTACCCTATGCTAATGGTCCTGTCCACATCGGACACCTCGCAGGTGTGTATGTACCTGCCGACATCTACGCTCGTTATCTCCGTCTTTGTGGCAAAGACGTGGTGATGATTGGGGGTAGTGACGAACATGGTGTACCCATCACTATCAAAGCTAAAAACGAAGGTGTTACACCTCAAGACATTGTTGACCGCTATCATGGCATCATCAAGGAATCTTTTAAAGGTCTTGGCATCTCGTTCGACATCTATTCTCGCACTACTTCAGCTATGCACAAAGAAACAGCGAGCGAGTTTTTCCGTCGCCTCTACGACAAAGGAGAGTTTGTTGAAAAAACTTCAATGCAACTCTACGACGAAAAAGCCAATCAATTCCTCGCCGACCGTTATGTGACAGGTGAATGCCCTCATTGTCATAACGAACGTGCTTATGGCGACCAATGTGAGGCTTGTGGCACATCACTCAATGCCACCGACCTCATCAACCCTAAAAGTGCGATTACCGGCAACACTCCCGTTCTCAAAGAAACAAAACACTGGTACTTGCCTCTCGACAAATGGGAATCACACTTGAGCAAATGGATTCTTGAAGGTCACAAAGAATGGAAAACCAACGTGTATGGTCAATGCAAATCATGGATTGACATGGGATTGCAACCTCGTGCCGTGAGCCGCGACCTCGATTGGGGTGTGCCCGTACCGGTTGAAGGAGCCGAAGGCAAAGTGCTTTATGTGTGGTTTGACGCGCCTATCGGTTATATCTCTAACACAAAAGAACTTCTTCCCGACACTTGGGAAGCTTATTGGAAAGACCCAGAAACTCGCATTATCAACTTCATAGGCAAGGATAACATCGTGTTCCACTGCATCGTGTTCCCTGCTATGTTGAGTGCCTACGGCGACAACTTCCAATTGCCCGACAACGTACCTGCCAACGAGTTCCTCAACCTCGAAGGCGACAAAATATCAACATCACGCAACTGGGCTGTGTGGTTACATGAATACCTCATTGACTTCCCCGGCAAACAAGATGTGTTGCGCTATGTATTGACAGCCAACGCACCCGAAACCAAGGACAACGACTTCACTTGGCGCGACTTCCAAGCTCGCAACAACAACGAACTTGTCGCTATCCTCGGTAACTTTGTGAATCGTGCAATCGTGCTTACTCACAAATATTTCGGCGGAAAAGTGCCTGCAGCAGGAGAATTTCAAGATGTTGACAAGGCTGCATTTGCCGAATTGACCGAAATCAAAGCCTCATTGAGCGAAAATCTTGACACATTCCACTTCCGTGAAGCATTGAAAGATGCAATGAACATCGCTCGTCTCGGCAACAAATATCTCCAAGAAACCGAGCCTTGGAAATTGGCTAAAACCGATATGGCACGTGTGGAAACTATTCTCAACGTAGCACTCCAAATCTGTGCTAACATCGCTATTGCATTCGAGCCTTTCTTGCCTTTCATGTCGGCAAAACTTTCAAAAATGCTCGGTCTTGAAAAACTTGATTGGAACACTCTCGGCGCAAGCGATATCCTCGCTGCCGGAGCCGAAATCGCTCCTGCCGAATTGCTCTTTGAAAAAATCGAAGATGATGCCATACAAGCACAAATCGACCGTCTTGAAAAGACCAAAGAAGATAACAAAATCAATAGTTGGACACCTGCTCCACAACAACCCGATGTGGATTTTGACACATTTATGAAACTCGACATTCGCGTTGGTACTGTGCTTGAATGTCAAAAAGTGCCTAAAGCCGACAAGTTGCTTCAATTCCTCATCGACGATGGTGGCGAAAAACGCACTATCGTATCGGGTATCGCTAAATACTACAGTCCCGAAGATTTGGTGGGCAAACAAGTGTGCTTCGTGTCAAACTTTGCTCCTCGCAACCTCAAAGGTGTACTCTCTCAAGGTATGATTCTCTCGGCCGAAAATGCCGATGGCTCATTGGTCGTATGCGGTCCAACAGGTCCTGTTGCTCCGGGAGCTCAAGTTAAATAATAACTTCATTTCTCTCCCCTATGACAACGCCAAGTCGCAAACCTCATATTCTCATAATCTACACCGGTGGCACTATCGGGATGATTGAAAATCCCGATACCCACTCGTTAGAGCCTTTTGATTTCACGCACCTCATCGACAATGTGCCTAAAATCAAAATGCTCGACTATAATATCGACAATATCCAATTTAACCCTCCTATCGACTCAAGCGATATGAGTCAAAAACATTGGGTTGAAATTGCTCGACACATTGAAGATAATTTCGATCGTTTCGATGGCTTTGTTGTGCTTCATGGCACCGACACCATGGCCTACACAGCCTCGGCGCTGTCTTTTATGCTCGAAAACTTACATAAACCTGTCATTATCACCGGCTCACAATTACCTATTGGTGAAGTGCGCACCGATGGCGAAGAAAACCTCATCACCGCCCTACAAATAGCAGCTGCAACCGATGCCAATGGCGACCCCATGGTGCAAGAAGTGGCAATCCTTTTTGAAGACTATTTGTGGCGTGGTAACCGCTCCACAAAGATGAGTGCCGACAACTTCAACGCATTCAAAAGCAACAACTACCCTTCGTTGGCAAAAATCGGTCTCGGCATTCACTTCAACGAAGAAGCCTTGTGGCGTGTGCAAGCCAAACGCCCTCTAAATGTGCAGTACGGAATGGATACCTCAGTGATGGTCATCGACCTTGTTCCGGGTCTCACCGAAGCAATTCTCCGTCACCAACTTGCCACACCCGGCATCAAAGGGATTGTGCTTAAAACATTCGGGTCGGGCAATGCCCCCACTGCCGATTGGTTCAGATCGGCTATTCGCGAGGCTGTGGAACGAGGAATTGTCATTCTCAATGTCACTCAATGCGTGAATGGTGGTGTTCATGCTCGCCGATATGCAACCGGCAACATGTTAGCCGACACCGGTGTTGTTTCAGGACATGACATTACTTGCGAAGCAGCAATAACCAAGATGATGTATCTCTTTGGTCTTGGTCTCTCTGCTCAAGATGTACGTTGCTACCTCTCTTGCTCACTTTGTGGAGAGATGACATTATCCTAAAAACTGAATTTATCTGCGCATCCCCGGTGCTCCCCAACGACGTTCGTTGCGATTTTTTGGTTGACCACCCTCACCAAAGGTGTTAAACTTGTAAGTGAAGTTTATCATAAAGTAACGAGTTAGTGAGTTATACTCTGTGTCGTCTATATAGTTGGCTGTTACGTTGCGACTTATATTTTCTTTTTGTTGTAATAAATCATATACTTTCAATGAAATAGTAGCTGCATTCCCTTTAAGGAATGAGTAGCCTATTGATGCATTCCACATCCATTGATCAGAATTAAAACTTTGTGAATAACCTTCTGTTCCCGAGAATGACAATTCACTATTCAATGAAAGTCCAAAAGGAGCATTATATGTTGCGTTAAAAGCTCCACCGTAGGTGTGAACGTCACGGTTTGCACTTTTTTGTACGGAGTTGCGAACAAGTTGTAGATTGTAGAATGGGCGCAATTCAAATTCGAGGAAATCGGGACGCCAAGCAAAAGCGAATGATTCACCGACCATGAAAGAGCCACTGCGATTCCTTTCATTATTATTGAACCCTACAGTTGAACTATAGAATCCGAAGAGGTGATTGGAGAATGAGAAAGATTTGTTTCGCAGTGGCATCGAAATCATGTTCATCAATCGGGCGTTCCACACGCCGTTTACATTGGTGTATTCTGTTGTTCGTCCACCGGTTTCGGGGTCAAACGTGGTTTTTGAAATGATGCTGTTTTGGCTGTAGTACATGAATGCCATCAACATAATAGACCGTTGTGATTCCATGTCAAAGTCTTGGAAACGAACATTTACATTATGGGTAAATGTTGGGTCAAGATTTGGATTACCTTTTATGATATTTAAGGGGTCAGATATGTCGGCAACCGGTTGTAATTGAGCCATTGTGGGTTGTGACGAACGACCCATATAATTTATATTCAATGAACGTGACTTACTCATTTTTAGGCGATAGCGTAAAAATGGAGCAAAATTCCAAACCCAACGTTCCGGGATATTTTTATTTTCGTCAATTAGATTGTAGCTTTTTTGCATAGTAGGCACAAGTGAAAGTCCTACTTCGGCATTATAAGCTTTGCTCACTTTTTTATATCCCAAACGAATATCCTGGGTAAACAATTCATTACGGAAACTATTGCTTAATGTTGAGTCAAGTGCCAAGTCATTTAATATTGGAAACTCAAACCCATTTGGGTCTTGCAAAAATATTTGGGATGTTGAATTGACAATAGTATCAGGGACTGAAAATGTATATTTATCATCATTATTCCATCGATATTGAGCACGATAAGCAAATGTTAAAAAATTGCCGTTTTTGGGGTTCCCAAGAGGCTCAGTCCAAGTCAAACGACCTTGTAACATGTTGCTCCATGTGTGATTGTCGGCATATTGCAAATAGTCATCATCTTCGTCTAATAAATAGAACTTATTGAGTGACAATGTATATTCATCTTCTTTTGTGTCATTGAATTGATAACGAGCCTGTACTGAGAATGAACGCCCGGGACGATTGCGGAATTTATGGTTGTATATAAGATTTCCGCTTATATTATATGATGTCCCGTCTGATTTATTTGTATTATAACTTTGTGTAACTTCAGTGCGTAGAGGATCTCCGGCTCTTGTGAGTGATGATTCGAGACTCCATGAATCATTTGTGTTTATTTTGAATTGAGGACGGAATTCAAATGTATTCATTGAGTCGGGATTCCATTGTAATCTAAATCCTGCACGTATGTTATGTCCTTTATCACGAGACCCTTTTTCGCTATCCATAAATGAAGTTGAGTCAGTAAATAGATATTGACGTTCACTGCGTTGACGATTGTCACGATCGCTATGTGAATACATTATGTCACCTCCCACGCGGAAAATCTCTTTATTCCCTACGTTGAAATTCAATCCAAAAGCTTGTGAAGTATTAATTCCATTACTTCCCCCAAATCGGCGGAAATTACTGCCACCATCGGCAAATCCCATCTCATTTATGTTGTTGAAATTGCCTAAGAATGTGATTTGGTTGTCATTCCAAAAACGGTTAATGTTGAACATTCCTTTATAACGGTCATCAGTGCCGTATCCTGCATCAATAGTGCCAAACCAACCGTTTTTCATGCCTTTCTTTACGGTGAGGTTAATTACTGTTTCATCTTCACCATCGTCAACTCCGGTAAGTCGAGCCAAATCACTTTTGCGATCAACGACTTGCAATTTATCAACCATATTAACCGGTAAGTTCTTTGATGCCACTTTGGGGTCGTCTGAGAAAAATTCCTTTCCATCAATAAGGATTTTAGTAACTTCTTTGCCGTTGGCTGTAATTTTACCCTCAGAATCCACTTCAACTCCTGGCAGACGTTTCAAAAGATCCTCAACTACTGCATTTGGTTGTGTTTTATATGTATCGGCATTATATTCAACAGTATCTTCCATCACTTTGATTGGAGTTTTAACCCCAACAACGGTTGTTTCTTTAAGCATAATAGAGGACTCCTCCAATATAATATCCCCTAAACGAGCTGTACTATTACCCATTGTTATATTTTTGCATGTAGTAGTATAACCTACATATGAGGCTTGGAGAATGTATTTACCCGATTTTATATTTGACAATCGGAATTTTCCATTTACATCTGTTGCCACTCCCGATATGAATGAACTGTCTTTTTGACCGAGAAGTCTTACTGTTGCCTGAATCAGAGGCTCTTGAGATTTGTCTATTATGCGTCCGGTTATATTTCCTGCAGTGGCGAGATTAAAAGTTATCGCCAAGAGAAATAGTGTGATACTTGTTATAAAGTTTTTAATCATGATTCGAGTAATTATTTAACTGAATCGTTTGACTAAAAATAAATGAAAAAGTTTAATCACATTAAAATTTTATTTAAAATATCTTCAAAAACGATTGTGATAAGTTGTTTAATACCCCGGATTTTGAACAATATTCATATTGGAGTATATTTCATTATTTGGAATAGGGAATAATAATTGAAAGTTCTCAATCCCACAAATATCTTTAGCTAATCCGGTACGTTTTAAGAACGCAAAATAAGACCCATTATTAATTAGAATTTGTTCTCGAATATTTTTGATTTTCATCAAAATGTCGGTTTCGGATACGTTTATCTCTTTTGCAACGATAACATCGTTGATGAATTTTTCTGCATTATATATATCTCCTGTTTTATAAAAGCATTCAGCTAAGGAAAGATATATATCACTAAGTGTCATATAGGGTATTATACCGGTATCATGCAGAAATGCGAATATAATTTCAGAACTTTCTGTTGCGTAGTTGTTGTTAGTGGATGTGTCTAATGTGTAAAATCCATTATCAATTATCATTTGCAACAATTTAAGGGCATCGTTATATTTTCCTTCATACATATAAATGTTGGACAATAGAACACGAACTACGTCTTTTGAGACGAAAAACAGCCCATTGGCATCTTTAAATGGCTCGTTTTTTTTATCAGGTAAATTTTCTAATGCTTTGGTTAATTTATTTTTTATGTCTGAAAAAATAGTTTGTTTAGATTCCCTTGGTATGTTAGGATTATTAGATGCAATTGTTGTATAATCAATAATATAAGGGATATCTCCCCAGCCATAAATGAGGTTGGAATAATAAACCGCACTTAATACGTTACAATAGTCGGTATAAACATTAAGCCTAGTTTCGTCGGCGTTTTTTAATGTAATAAGGTATCTGTTTGCTGAATAAAAGCTACTCCATGCATTGCTTATTTTGCTACTGCTTGGATTTACATAATCATTTACAGCATTAGTATTCTTATTGTCGTTGTAGAATTGCTCAATTGTTGTATAGTCTTTCAATCCATCGGCGATGGTATGTGCTATTGAGTAAACTATTTTTTCTGCATTTTCACCAAGTAAAGGTGTTTCGGAGGCTGGGATATTGGAATGATTTCCTTCTTGAGTCAAATGAACTGATGCGACTATATTCCCAATAAAGTCATATAAATTTATGGTTTTATTCTTATTGGCTTTAGATTGTAATGAAGAAACTGAAATATAAAGAGTGTTGTTTTCAATTCTATTTTCACAAATAATTTCGTCATCGGCAAAATTAGAATCATCATAACCTTCATATAAACCATTGCCAAAGTAATTGTCAGAAACGTTACTGCTTGGGACATCAAGATTTTCGGTTTCTATTTGTGGTTTTAAATATATGGTTATGGGAGATGATATTTGTATAGAGAATTTGCCACCTTCATTAGGTATAGCTATTTCCGATTTGTTTAAATTTACACATTCATTGGCTTTTAAAATTTCGTTTCCGGCACGACCATCGTTATCCCAATCAACATAATGCGCTAATTCTTTTACGGTTATCTCTATTCCGAGTTCATTGTATCTTTCAATTATATTATCCTTGATGTCGGATAGGTGTTGTACCAATTTGTTTTTGTCAATTGCTATTTGAGCCTTGATGTTTTCAGAAAATTTGCCGTTTTTCCCGAAATCGGCACTCAATCGTGAAAGATATTCGGTCAATGCCGCTTCGCTTCGATCACTTAGTAGAAGTGATGATATGGCAATTAAAGCAGCCGATTCGTCAGTTCCGGATATGATAGAAAATGATGATACCTCTTTGTCGGTTAATGAGCTAAGCCCAAACGCCTCGAATAATTCTTTTTGAGCCTGAGAATTAGCTTTGTCGAAATGAGTCCCCGATAATACGAGATTTTTAACGCGGGCATATTTAAGATGTGTTAGTATATTAACGTTGATAGTTGTGCTATTGGTTAAATCAACCAAGGCTCTTAATGTTAATGTACTATTTGAAAGCTCGCCTTTAACTTCATTAAAAAAGTATCCATTAGCCATGAACTCTGCGTATGGAGTGGAAAATTCTTTGTTGCCTAATATAAAATTTCCTAAATCATCGGTAATAACAGTATTATATACGCTTCCAAGAACTTGTAACTTTGCGTCCATTGGCTGTATGGAGATAGAAGAACCACTAATAAATGGACCTTTTTCAACCTTTCCTTGAATATCATAAGTTTGTGGGGTAAAAGGTTCTGTTGTGATACTATCTTCATTGCTACATGATGAAATTACGATGCCAATGCATAAACTTGTTAATAAATGATAAAGTCGTTCCATGAAAAGTTGTATTTTTGTTTAAATTGAATGTATTGGATGGTGTGTCCACTGTCCAATTGCAAAATTAAGAAAAATGTTGAAATAAAAAATCTGTTTTTGGATAATTTGTTGTCGCTTAGGTTCGTATTTTCCATCGTTTTTGAGTAAATTTGCAAACTTAATTATAATGACTAATGAGTGTAGTAGATATCATAATGGCAGTGGTGATTATAGTTACCATTGTTTATGGGTATTATAAAGGATTGTTGTCACAAATGGGTGCGCTTGCCGGAATCTTGGCAGGTGTGATTTGTTGCCGGTTATTTGGTGATGTGGCTGCCGATTATTTTAATAACTTGATTGGTGATGCATCGTCATCAAATCCTTCTGTGATATTTTTGAACAATATTGTCGCTTATGTAGTTGTATTTTTGTTGGCTTATTTGAGTATAAGATTGGTGGCATCTTTATTGACAAAGATTTTAAAAGCAATAAATCTTGGAGTAATTAATCGCATTGCCGGTGCAGTGTTTGCCGTAGTTCAAGGATTGTTAATACTCAGTCTTCTGTTGAATTTATGGATTGCAATTTTCCCCGATACAGAATTGCTAAAGGAATCATCGGGGGCGGTAGAGCAACGATTGATAAATTTGGCTCCCGATTTATTGGGTTCGGATACAGCGCAAGAATTTCTTAATGCTACTAAAGAATTGGCAAAATGAGGTCTAAGGAGTTTTGAAAGAGATGAAGAAGTCAGATAAAAATATAAATAATAAAAATAAAGATAGCGTACCTGATGGTCAAAAACTCCATCAAGAGTCTAATCATGATATTATTAAAGATGTATCGTCGAGTGAATATAAATATGGTTTTGTAACCGATATAGACACCGATATCATTCCGCAGGGGTTGAATGAAGATGTGGTGCGATTGATCTCACAAAAGAAGGGCGAACCCGAATGGTTGCTTGAGTTCCGACTTAAAGCATTCCGCCATTGGCTCACTCTCGAAGTGCCCACATGGGCTCATCTCGATATCCCTGAGATTGATTTTCAGTCAATAAGCTATTATGCCGCACCCAAGAAGAAGGAGGGTCCCAAAAGCCTTGATGAGGTCGATCCCGAATTGCTCGACACGTTTAACAAACTCGGTATTCCTCTTGAAGAACAAAAAGTGCTATCGGGTATGGCTGTCGATGCGGTGATGGACTCGGTGTCGGTGAAAACCACTCATAAAGAGAAGCTTGCCGAATTAGGTATAATCTTCTGCTCATTCTCTGAGGCAGTGCGTGATTACCCCGATTTGGTGAAGCGTTATCTTGGTTCGGTGGTGTCATATCGTGACAATTTCTATGCGGCACTTAATTCGGCAGTGTTTAGCGACGGCTCGTTTGTGTACATTCCCAAAGGAGTGCGTTGCCCCATGGAATTGTCAACCTATTTCCGCATTAATGCATCGGGGACCGGACAGTTTGAACGCACGTTGATTGTTGCCGACGATGATGCCTATGTGAGTTATCTCGAAGGTTGCACAGCTCCTATGCGCGATGAAAATCAGCTCCATGCCGCTATTGTGGAAATAATTGTTGAGGATCGTGCCGAAGTGAAATATTCGACAGTTCAAAACTGGTATGCAGGCGATAAAGATGGTCGCGGCGGGGTGTATAACTTCGTGACAAAACGAGGTCTTTGTCGAGGCGACAACTCAAAACTATCGTGGACCCAAGTAGAGACCGGCTCGGCTATTACATGGAAATATCCAAGTTGTGTGCTTGCCGGTGATGGGGCTGTGGGCGAATTCTATTCGGTGGCAGTGACAAACAATCGTCAGCAAGCCGATACCGGAACAAAGATGATTCATACCGGTCGTAACACCCGTTCTACTATTGTGTCGAAAGGTATCTCGGCCGGACATAGCCAAAACTCTTATCGAGGCCTTGTGAAAGTGGCTCCTAATGCCGATGGTTGCCGCAACTACACTCAATGCGATAGCTTGTTGCTCGGTTCGCATTGTGGCGCTCACACATTCCCCTATATCGATGTGTTGAACGACACTGCAGTAGTGGAACACGAAGCCACAACATCAAAAATCAGTGAAGACCAAATATTCTACTGCAATCAACGAGGTATTCCCACTGAGGAAGCTGTGGCATTGATTGTCAACGGTTATGCCAAAGAGGTGATGAATAAGTTACCTATGGAATTTGCTGTTGAAGCACAAAAACTATTGCAAATCACCCTTGAGGGGTCGGTAGGATAAATTATTATAATGAAACATCAACCAATGAATATGGACAATATATTATTAGATGTAAAAAATCTTCGTGCCGGTATTGAAGGCAAAGAGATATTAAAAGGAGTGAACTTGACAGTGCGTCCCGGCGAAGTGCATGCTATTATGGGACCTAATGGCGCCGGTAAAAGTACCCTTTCATCTGTACTTGCCGGCGATCCTTCGTTTATTGTAACTGAAGGTGAAGTAAACTTCCACGGAGTGAATCTTCTTGAACTTGCTCCTGAAAATCGTTCTCACGAAGGGTTGTTCCTTTCGTTTCAATATCCGGTAGAAATTCCGGGCGTGTCGATGGTGAACTTTATGCGTGCGGCATTGAACGCTAAACGCAAATATTTCAATCAAGAACCACTATCGGCAAGTGAATTTTTGAAATTAATGCGTAAAAAACGTGAGGTGGTTGAACTTGACAACAAGTTGGCTTCGCGCTCGGTCAATGAGGGTTTCTCAGGTGGAGAAAAGAAACGCAACGAGATTTTCCAAATGGCTGTACTCGAGCCTCGCCTTTCAATCCTAGACGAAACCGATAGCGGACTCGATATCGATGCATTGCGCATTGTGGCAGGTGGGGTAAACAAACTCAAAACATCTGACAATGCTACAATTGTGATTACTCACTATCAACGATTGCTCGATTATATCAAACCCGACTTTGTGCATGTGTTGTATAAAGGTCGCATCGTGAAAACCGGTGGACCAGAATTGGCTCTAACGCTCGAAGAACGTGGCTATGATTGGATTAAACAAGAAATTGATAATAAATAATTGCCAATAGTGAAACGCTATGAGTGCATTATCTCAATATATAGAATTATTTGACTCGCATCGAGAGATAATTGAGAGTAAATCGGCGCCATTGTTAAATCAATGTCGCGTCGAAGCTCGCAGTAAGCTTGAGGGTAAACATTTGCCCGATAAAGGTGTCGAGGGTTATGAAAAGACTTCAATTGAAGATATGTTTGCTCCCGATTTTGGGGTGAATATCAATCGAGTGGATATTCCTGTCGATGTGTCGCTGTCGTTTAAGTGTGATGTACCCAATATGAGCACTATCATGGCATTTGTTGTCAATGACAGTTTTTTGCCATCATCAACATTGCACAACAAGATGCCACAAGGTGTTATAATTGATTCGTTGGCAAAGGTTGCCAATGAACAACCCGAACTTGTGGAAAAATATTATAATCAACTTGCAAATAATGATAACCCCGGAGTGGCATTAAACACTATGTTGGTGCAAGATGGAGTATTTATATATGTGCCACGAGGAGTGGAAATGGAACGACCTATCCAGCTGGTGAATATATTCAACTCGGCAGCTCCTTTGATGGGAGTGAGGCGATTGCTTATAGTGGTTGAAGATGGAGCAAAAGCTCAATTGCTTATTTGTGATCACACTCAAAATAGTGAGTTTAATTACCTGTCATCACAAGTGATTGAGACGTTTGTGGGGCAAAATGCATCGCTTGATATTTATGATATAGAGGAGTCCTCGGCAACAACATCTCGTTACTCTCAACTGTTTGCCAGTCAACAACGTGATTCTCGATTGTTGGTAAATGGTGTGACATTAACCTCCGGTATTACTCGCAATGATTATAATATTGATTTGATAGGAGAAAATAGTGATGCAACGCTTGCCGGTATGGCTATTGGTTCGGATTGCCAACATATTGACAATAACTCAAACATACAACATCTTACGACACATAGTAGTAGTAATCAGCTGTTCAAGTATGTACTTGATGATGAATCGACCGGAGCGTTTGAGGGTGCGATATATGTGGCTGTGGGTGCTCAATTTACAGAGGCGTATCAGAGTAATCGCAACTTGTTGGCATCGAAGAGTGCGCGTATGCACACAAAACCGCAACTCGAGATATACAATGATGATGTTAAATGTAGCCACGGAGCAACAACCGGACAATTAGATGCTGATGCGTTGTTTTATATGCGTTCACGCGGCATTCCCGAGCAAGAGGCTCGCACTATGTTGATGCAGGCATTTATGGTTGATGTGATTGATATGGTGAAGATGGAAGGATTGCGCGACCGTTTACGCCATTTGGTAGAAAAACGCTTTTATGGACAGCAAGCCTCTTGTGCCGACTGCGGAGTGACTTGCCGTGACCCTAAAAAAGACTAAGAAAAAATGGAGAATTTTGATTTGACACAATTACGCGCTGAGTTTCCTATTCTTAATCGCAAGGTGTGGGGCAAGCCTATGGTATATCTCGATAGTGCCGCCACATCGTTCACTCCTCAGAGTGTAGTTGACGAAATAAGTAGAGTATATACAACTTGCAAGGCAAATGTTCATAGAGGTGTTCACACTCTTTCTCAAGAAGCGACAGATTTGCAAGAAGCGACACGAGAATGTGTGCGTGAATTTATTAATGCCAAATCAACCCAAGAAATAATATTTACACGGGGAACGACTGAGGCGATTAATCTTGTGGCGTCATCTTATGGAGATCTGCTCGAAAATGGAGAGGAGATTATTGTGACGGCGATGGAGCATCATGCCAATATTGTGCCGTGGCAATTATTGGGGCGTCGCAAACGTATAATTTTGCGTGTAGTGCCTGTGAGAAAAGATGGGACACTTGATATGGATGCTTATCGCTCGCTGTTTAATGAGCGCACAAAACTTGTGGCAGTGTGTCATGTGTCGAACGTGTTGGGTACGGTGAATCCTATAAAAGAGATGATTACCGAAGCTCATCAATACAATGTGCCGGTGCTTGTTGATGGCGCTCAAGCCGTGTCGCATCATAAAGTCGATGTGCAAGAACTCGATGCCGATTTTTATGCATTTTCGGCTCATAAAATGTATGGACCCACCGGTGTGGGAGTGCTTTATGGCAAGTCGCATTTGCTCAAACTAATGCCTCCATATCAAGGTGGCGGAGAAATGATTGGGACTGTGAGTTTTAAAAAAACAACTTACGCTGAACTGCCGTTTAAATTTGAGGCGGGAACCCCCGATTTTGTAGGAATAGCCGCATTTAAGAAGGCTGTCGAGTTTATGCAACGATGGGGCGTGGATCGCATTGCTGCTCATGAACAGACATTACTTGAGTATGCTACCGAGCAAATGCAAAAAATTCCGGGAATGCGAATATTTGGTTCAGCTCCTTTAAAGAGCGGAGTGATTTCATTTCTTATAGGAAATGAACATCATTATGACATAGGTATGCTTCTTGATAAGTTGGGGATAGAGGTGCGCACCGGTCATCATTGTGCCCAACCATTAATGCAGGCATTGAAGATTGAAGGGACGGTTAGAGTGTCATTTGCAGTATATAATACGAAAGAAGATGTAGATATATTTATTTCGGCATTGAAGAAAGTGTCTTCAATGTTGGAGTAATATAAAATACCTCAAAGATGTTCAAAATGGGATATGTGTGGCTGTTTGTGCGAAGTTTTTTGGCAAAATTGGCTATATATACAATTTTTAAGAAATCTTTTTGGTGGAAAATGGCTATATTTGCATTGAAAATATAACTGCCGATGGAACAATCTTTGCGTATAGCTCAGTTGAGCGGAATAAAACGGTTCTCGTTTGATTATAGTAAATTTGGTGATGACTATATGTTTTCGCACTTTATCCCCGGTGATAGTGCATTGGAATATTTTTTCTCGCCAATACGTTTTGAGGGTATATTATTTGTGTTGTGCCTAAAAGGCAAGCTTGAAGTAGAGATAAATCTTCAACAAATAGAGCTTGGCTCAAATTCATTGCTATGTCTTGGCCCTGACAAAATTATATCATCGAAACAAACCGATTTTAGTGAGTTTGAAGCATATTTCTTGTTTATGTCGCCACAATTCTTGCGCAATATAAATATAGATATGAATGTAATGAACAATATGGGTCGAATGGCATCGCTGAAATCGGTGTGTCAACCAATATTATCATTGTCGGAAGAAGAATCGCAATTGTTACAAAAATACATGGAGTTACTTCATTATAATACAATTAAGAACACCGACGAGCTTTATATAAAGAATATATCTCGCAACATTATCGCATCGGTGATATATCAAATATTCCAATTTGGGGAGAAATATATGCCACAAGAGCGAGTGGAAGAACGTCCATTGAGCCGACGTGCCAATTATGTGCAAGAGTTTATGCGGTTAATGCATGAGAATTATCGTCGAGAACGCTCGGTGGGATTTTATGCCGATAAGCTATTTATCTCGCCAAAATATTTGTCGCTTATTATAAAGGAAATGACAGGCCGCTCGGCTGCCGAATGGATTGATGAATGTGTAATTCTTGAGGCTAAAAATCTACTTAGATATTCAGGGAAGAATATTCAACAAGTGGCTTATGATTTGAACTTTACCAATCAGTCATCATTTGGTAAATATTTTAAGCATCTCACAGGAATGTCGCCATCACAGTTTGTGAGGTCATAATTCATGTAAAAGTTCTTGATTAAATAATAAGATAAAGCGAATGAGATATTTTTGATAATATTCCATTCGCTTTTATTGTTTTTAAGTGTAATTTTAAGTTATTCGTCGGCAATTATATTGGCAAGATACCATTTTCCGCCGAAACGCTCAAACTGAAATGTGTGAGTGACGAATGAATCAACCCACCCGCAGTCTAGATAGGTCTTTTGGTATTGAAGCTCGCCCCATGATTGATAAAACATGTCTCCATCTTTGGCAAATGGTTCCTTTGCGGTAAAATTAGATGGGACTAAGAGATTGGCAAATTCTTCACGTTGAGCATCGTCTAATTTAATGCGTGATTTCATAAATTCCTCATCGGTGGAGAATTTTGCGATAAATGTTTTAAAGGCTTCGGGTCCTTTGTTGCATAATGCAGAGCTGCTTTCCATTTGTTTAACTGTCGCTTGAACTTCTTCGGCTGTTTGTGCATTCATTGAGGTAAAACCAATTGCGGTGAATGCTAATGCAATAATAGCTGATTTGATTTTCATGAGAGTTATTTTTAATTGTTATTTAATAGACTGAAATATGAAAAAAATGCAATCCACATAATACCTACAACAATGAGTAGTGTGGAGGATATTATTAATCCGAAAATAGCGATATTTTTTAATTTGCCATTTAATCCTATTATTGATAAAATAATGCCAATTAACGCAAATATAATCCCTCCCCATTGGTATCGATAAAGAATGAACCACGCAATTACTCCTACAATGAACCCTAATATGCCGAGAATCCCCATCGTGTTTTTTTTATGGGAGATAGATGGCTTATTTTCTGTTGTATCTAAGTTTTTGTCCATTGCAAATAAGTAGTAAGAGAATTTGTTGACCGCAAATTTAGGAAATTGAAAGCAAAAAACCTAAAAATAGAATATCAAAAGTTGATTTATTTTATAAGTAAATGAATATATTTTTAAATATTTAGCTTAAAAATTTGTGTGATTGCAAAAAAATGCCGAATTTCGTAGGGTAATACCAAAACACTAAATATCTAACAATTAAATATATCAATGAGTTATCTAAAGTTTGATAAAAACCTTATGATTAACTTGGAGCAGTCTCTACCAAAAGAGATGCTTCGAACTAACCAATCAGGCGCTTATCATTGTACAAGCATTGTGGGTTGTAATACCCGTAAACAACATGGATTGTTGGTTATTCCCATTGCAGAGATGGGGAATAAACCTCATGTATTGTTATCGTCGCTTGATGAAACAGTGATACAGCATGGGGCTCCTTTTAATCTGGGTTTGCATCGTTATCAAGGTGGGGTGTATAGCCCCAATGGGCACAAGTATATTCGAGAGTTTGATTGCGAAAGTGTGCCTCGAACTACATATCGTGTTGGTGGAGTGATTCTCACAAAAGAAAAGATTTTTATTTCGGGGGAGAATCGCATTTTGATTCGTTACACATTGGTTGAGGCTCATTCGCCCACAACATTGCAGTTTCGCCCATTTTTGGCGTTTCGTGAGTCAAATGAGTTGTGTATGGCAAATTCCAGCCTAAACACCGCTTGTGAAGAAGTGTCAAATGGGGTGGCAAGTTGTCTTTATAACGGATATCCTACACTATACATGCAGTTTAGTCATAAACCGAAGTGGGTTAACGACCCTCATTGGTATAATGGTATAGAATATGTGAAGGACCTTGAGCGCGGAGTGCCTTATACCGAAGACCTTTGGGTGCCCGGATATTTTGAGGTGCCTATAAAGAAAGGTGAATCGATTATATTTTCGGCAGGGATAAAAGAGGTTTCACCTCGTTCTCTAAACAAAATGTATGAAAAAGAGATAGCTTCGCGCACATGTCGCTCAAGTTTTTATAATTGTTTAAAGAATGCTGCAAAGCAATTCTATCTAAAAGATAAAGATGGTGACTTTATACTATCGGGGTATCCTTGGGGGACTGTGCTGGCTCGTAATACATTTATGTCGTTGCCCGGGACGACATTGGCTATTGACCATAAAGATGATTTTGAATCAATTATGGCTACAGCAAGTGCCGAATTGGTGAAATATATGGGTACCGGTGAGTTGAGCGCTCGCATTCATGGTATAGATCTTCCTGATATTCCACTTTGGGCAGTATGGGCGATTCAACAATATGCTAAAAACATAAGCACTACAGCGGCTCATGAGAAGTATATGGATTTAGTTGAAAAAATTATCAACTATATTCTCGAAAACAATCATCCTAATTTACAGGTAGATGGTAATGCAATGGTATCGACCATTGGTACATCAACACCGGTGTCGTGGATGAACTCAATGATGTGGGGCAAACCTGTGGTGCCTCGCACAGGCTATCTTGTAGAGTTTAACGCATTGTGGTATAATGCACTGCGTTTTGCAGCAGCATTGAGTGAAAATGACGAAACACGAGTTGACTTCCATGACAAATGTGTAGAGCAAGCCGAAAAAATGGCTCAGCCATTTGTGGATATGTTCCTTAATGATTATGGTTATCTTTATGATTATGTAACAGGAACATACGCCGACCCGTCGGTGCGTCCTAATATGGCAATCGCTATCGGTCTTGATTATTCTCCACTCGATCGTCGTCAGCGCAAGCGTGTGCTTGATGTGGTTACCCGCGAATTGTTAACGCCAAAGGGATTGCGTTCTTTGTCGCCGCGTAGCTATGGCTATCGTCCATTCTATCTCGGTTCACCCGAAGATCGTGAAATCTCACTTCATAACGGACCTGCGCGTCCATGGTTGATGGGCTTCTATGCCGATGCTTATCTTCGAGTATTTGGCATGAGTGGCGTTTCATATATCGACCGTATGCTCATAGGCTTTGAAGATGAGATGTCGCAAGGTTGCATCGGGTCATTGTCGCAACTCTATGACGGCAATCCTCCATTTGCAGGTCGTGGTGCTATCTCTCATGCAACAAATGTGGCAGAGGTGCTTCGCACGTTGCGTACACTTAAAAAATTAACTATTTAATCACTCAACATACTACTGACGTAAAGATTATGAAAGCATTAATGTTTGGGTGGGAATTTCCGCCTCACATCCTCGGCGGTCTTGGAACTGCCAGCTACGGTCTCACCAAGGGTATGTGGGAGTGTGGTGATATGGATATTACGTTTGTAATCCCCAAACCCCATGGAGATGAAGAACGTACATTTGCTAAAATTGTTGGTGCGTCACAAGTGCCGGTGGCATGGCGTGATGTGAATCGTGAATATGTTGAAAGTCGCATAGGGCATTTGATGGATCCCGACTATTATTTCAAGTTGAGAGATAATATTTATGCCGACTTCAATTATATGCGAACCAACGATCTTGGTTGTATTGAATTTTCGGGTCGTTATCCCGAAAATCTTCTTGAAGAGATTAATAACTATTCAACTATGGCAGGGGTGATTGCCCGTGCTGAACAGTTTGACATCATTCACTCTCACGACTGGCTTACATATCCTGCAGGTATTCATGCCAAGCAGGTAACAGGAAAGCCTCTTGTAATTCACGTTCATGCTACCGACTTCGACCGCTCTCGTGGCAATGTGAACCCTACTGTGTTTGGTATCGAGCTTGATGGTATGCATCATGCCGACCATATTATCACAGTGAGCGACCTCACTCGTCGCACTGTGATTGAGAAATATGGCATAGACCCGGCAAAGGTTACAACTGTTCATAATGCGGTTGAACCATTAAGCCCCGAATTGCTGGCTGTTACAGCTAATAAACCTAAAGAGAAAGTTGTAACATTCCTTGGGCGTATCACAATGCAAAAAGGTCCGGAGTATTTTGTGGAAGCAGCCGCCAAAGTGTTGAAAAATAATCACAATGTGCGTTTTGTGATGGCAGGTAGTGGTGATATGATGGATAAGATGATTGCACTTGCCGCCGAACGTGGCATCTCTGATCGCTTCCATTTCCCCGGATTCCAAAAGGGTAAACAAGTGTATGAGATGCTAAAAGCCTCAGATGTATATATTATGCCTTCTGTGTCGGAACCATTCGGTATTTCACCTCTTGAGGCAATGCAAATGGGAGTACCTTCGATTATATCCAAACAATCGGGATGTGCCGAAATTCTTAGCAATGTAATCAAAACCGACTATTGGGATATCGATGCAATGGCCGATGCCATTAACTCAATAGTAACTTATCCTGCAATGTATGAACAACTTCGTGAAGATGGTCTTTATGAGGTGAATCAAATCACTTGGGATAAGGCGGGAGCTAAGGTTATAGACATATATCGTAAGGTGCTAAGTAACTATAATTATTAATCAACAAAGTAAATACATAACAAAACAATATAGATTATGAAAGCAATCTGTTTTTATTTCCAGATTCATCAGCCATTTCGCTTGAAACGTTATCGTTTCTTTGATATTGGTAACGACCATTACTATTATGACGATTTTGCTAATGATGATATTATAACTCGCATAGCATATCGTAGCTATATACCTGCGGCCGAAACGTTGTTAAACATGATTCAAGAGGGTAAAGGCAAATTCAAATGTGCTATCTCTATCACAGGGGTGGCTCTTGAACAATGTGAGCAGTATGTGCCCGAATTTATCGACTTGTTGAAAAAACTTGCCGATACCGGAAAAGTTGAGTTCCTTGCCGAAACATACGCTCACTCTCTTTCTTCGCTCACCGAACCCGAAGAATTTATGGCTCAAGTGAAAGATCACGAAAAGAAACTCAACGACCTTTTTGGGGTGAAACCAAAAGTGTTCCGTAACACAGAGTTGATTTATTGCGATGACCTTGCTCCTCAAATCGCTGCTATGGGATATAAAGGTGTAATCACCGAAGGAGCTAAGCATATACTTGGTTGGAAATCTCCTAACTATGTGTATTCGGCAGCATCGGCACCTAAACTCAAAATGTTGTTGAAAAATTCAAAACTCAGTGATGATATTGCATTTCGTTTCAGCAACTATGAGTGGGACGCATATCCATTGACTGCCGAAAAATATATCGGATGGATTGCCGAAACTCCTCAAGAAGAACAAATAGTGAACCTATTTATGAATCTTGAAACATTTGGCGAAATGCAAGGTCGTGAGACAGGTATTTTCCAATTCCTCGAAGCTCTCCCACGATTTGCAACTGAAGCAGGTATCGACTTCCTCACTCCAAGCGAAGCAATTTCAAAGATCAAACCGGTGGGAGAATTGAGCGTGATGCACCCAATTTCATGGGCCGATGAGGCTCGCGACACATCGGCATGGCTTGGTAATAAATTGCAAAATGAAGCATTTAACAAGTTGTATTCTGTAGCTGAACGTGTGCGCCTATGCGATGACCGTCGCATCAAGCAAGATTGGAATTACTTGCAAGCAAGCGACCACTTCTTCTATATGTCAACTCGTCATGGTAGCGATGGCGCTGTTCACAGTCACTTCTCTCCATACGAAACTCCGTTCCAAGCGTTCACCAACTATATGAATGTGCTTGCCGACTTTATTGTGCGTGTAGAAGAACAATATCCTCTTTCAATTGAAAATGAGGAGTTGAATGCATTGCTTACTACTATCCGCAACCAAGCTCACGAAATTGAAGCACTCAACAAGGAATTGACCTCTATGCGTAAAAATATCGAGCACTTCAACGAAGAGCACAAATTGCGCGAAGCGTTAGCTCAAACCGAAAAGAGAGACTCTACTCCGGCTAAAAAGCCTGCGGCAAAGAAATGCGCAACTAAAAAAACTGCAACAAAGAAAGTGGAACCTGCAGATAAAGCTTCTGCAAAGAAATAACTCGCAATAGAGTGATATTTTAATACTTCCACGCCCGATACTTGCTATCGGGCGTGAGTTGTTATTAAATATTGATGATTATAGATTCAAAAAAATAGAAAAAGACGGGATTGAAATTGTGAAAGTATTTATCCCATTAAACGGTAATCCATAATAATTATCCCAGAGATTGAAAATAAAGCAACAAGAAGCAACGTCAAAAAATGGCATTGTTTCTTGCTGTTTTCAAAAGAATAAAATTGTAGGATTGGTTATGGTTTAGTATCTTTGCGATGTTTAATTGTATATCGATATGAGTAAGCAACGGATGCTATTGGTTATAAATCCTATTTCGGGGTCTATTAATAAAGATAGGCTTCGGGAGATTGTGCCACAACGCATAATAGCAATGTTGTCAAAAGATGTTGATGTAAAGATTACAGAAAAATCGGGAGATGCCAATGAATATGCAAAACAAGCCGTTGAACAAGGCTATTATGGCGTAATTGTTGCGGGAGGAGATGGAACGGTTAACGAGGTTGCCACAGCGCTTAGTGGCAGTGATGTAGCTTTAGGAATCATTCCTTCTGGTTCGGGAAACGGATTGGCTCGGCATCTTAATATTCCGGTAGATGTTGATTTGTCGCTTGATGTGATTATAGAGAATAATGTGGTGGCATGTGATTATGCCACTGTAAATGACCGCCCTTTCTTTTGTACATTTGGAGTGGGTTTTGATGCGGCGGTGAGCGATCGCTTTGCGCGCCAACGAAAACGCGGCAAATTAATGTATGTGAAAAGCGCGATAGAGGAATTTGTGAAATATCGGCCTAAAGAATATACAATAAAAGCCAATGGAAAAGAGATAACACAAAAGGCTTTTTTAGTGGCGTGTTGCAATGCGTCTCAATATGGAAATAATGCCTATATTGCACCATCGGCGAGTATGACCGATGGCTTGCTTGATATAATAATAATTCATGCCGGATCTCCTCTTAATACTGCGGTGCTGGGCGTGGATTTATTTACCGGGTATATAAGTCGCAACACATTGTTGCAGTCGTTTCGTGCTCCTGCAGCGACAATTAGTCGCACAGAAGACAGTGTGGCTCATATTGATGGAGAGCCTATCGCACTTGGAAATGTCTTGGATGTTAAATGTCACAGTGCCGGATTGAAAATATTTGTTCCGTCTAAGTATCAAGAGGAATTTCGACCTATTATTACTCCGGTAAATCATTTTATGGAAGAGGTGCGCATTGCGATGAATAATTTTTTCAATAAACGACACAAATGAAACAATCACTGATTATAAATAATATAAAGCAACGTCTTGGAATAGGGCAACTCAATGAAATGCAACAAGAGGTAGCTCGTGTCTCGGCATCGCAAATATTGTTGCTGTCGCCCACAGGAAGTGGAAAGACTGTGGCGTTTGCGATTGCATTGTTACGCACTCTCACCGCTCCACGAGGGAAAGTGCAGGCAGTTGTAATTGCTCCTGCTCGTGAGTTGGTTATGCAGATTGCCGAAGTGATTCGTCCCATTGCTGCCAGATATAAAACAGTGGCTTGTTATGGTGGTCATTCGATGATAGATGAGGCTCGTTCCCTCACATCATCAGTACCCGACATTATTGTCGCCACACCCGGTAGATTGCTCGATCATCTTAATCGTGGGAATGTCGATTTGGCCGGGGTTAATGCGCTTGTGCTTGATGAATATGACAAAGCTCTTGATTTGGGCTTCCATGATGAAATGCGCAAGGTGGTGCGCCCTATGCGTTCATTGTTGTTGACAGTGCTCACTTCGGCAACCACTCTCGATGAGATGCCATCGTTTGTCAATTTCAAGTCACCTAAAATTCTTGATTACACTGAAAAGACCGAGGCTCCACGTCATCGCATGCAAGTTGTAAAAGTGGCGAGTCCGGTGCGAGATAAATTACAATCTGCAATCGATTTGCTCCGGTCGTTGCCTAACGGGAAGGTTATATTGTTTGTCAATCATCGTGAGAGTGCAACTCGGGTATATGACTTTTTGCGACAAAATCGATTGCCGGTGGGGTTGTATCATGGTGGTCTTGAACAAATCGACCGAGAAAAGGCTATTGACTTGCTAAATAACGGAACAACCCCCATATTGGTATCAACCGATCTCGCTTCGCGTGGATTGGATATTGACCACGTGCAAGCTGTGGTGCATTATCATATGCCTCTATCGCCCGAAAGTTGGACGCATCGCAATGGCCGTACGGCTCGAATGGGTGCTGAAGGGACTGTTTATGTCATCACCGCCGAGGGTGAAAATATTCCTGATTATATCGATTTTGACCGTGATTATGTTCCTACGGGAAAAAGTGATAACCCTATAAAATCTGATATTTCGACATTGCATTTCAACGCCGGTAAAAAAGAAAAAATATCACGTGGCGATGTGGTGGGATTTATGATTAATAAAGGTGGATTGGATTCATCGCAAGTGGGTAAAATTGCAGTGAAAGACCATTGTGTGCTTGTCGCCGTGCCTCGCAATCGTGCCGATGAGGTGTTGACAATGCTCGCTCCTCACAAAATAAAAAACAAGAGAGTGAGAATAACAAAAATCAAAGTGTGATGTTGCGTAAACTAATAAATATCATAATAGCATATAGTTTTGTTTTGGCTGTCACTGGTTGTCAAGGGCAGGGGAGCAAAAGTGATGTTGTTGAGGGTGATACATTGACTACTAAGGCGCAGCTGCTCACTATCGTTGATTGTGGCTCATATACACTTGTAGATGTGGAAAATCCATGGAAAGAGGGTGCCACGTTGCAACGCTATGCTCTTGTACATCGAGATAGTATGGCACCCGAGAACTTGCCTTCAGACGCTACATTGGTGCGAGTGCCAATAACTTCGGCGTTGGTTTATTCGTCGGTTCATGCCGGTGCATTCCATGAGGTTGGTTGTGTCAATGCTGTTACCGGTATTGTTGATGCCGAATATTATAAAATCCCAGAAATAGTTGAGGGTATTGAGGCGGGGACGGTTGTTGATGCCGGGAATTCAATGGCTCCTTCGATTGAAAAGATTGTGGAACTTTCGCCACAAGCAATCATGACTTCTCCATTCCAAAATGCCGGACATGGAGCAATCGAAAAACTCGGCATTCCCATCATTGAATGTGCCGATTATATGGAATCAACTCCTCTTGGTCGTGCCGAATGGATAAAACTTATTGGAGAACTGTTGTGTAAGCGCAAAGAGGTCGCTGAGATATATAATAGTGTGGTTGAGGAATATAACACTTTGGCTTCGAGTGTGAAAGATGTGAAAGAAAACCCTATTGTGATAAGCGAAATGATGACCGATGGAGTGTGGTTTCTCCCCGGAGGAAAGAGCTATATGGCACAAATGTATGCCGATGCCGGCGCGTCATATCCATGGAGTGATGATAAATCTAACGGCTCGCTTCAATTCGACTTCGCTACGGTATATGACAAAGCCTATAATGCCGATTTTTGGCTCATAAAAAGTCCCGAACCCAATATTTCGCTTAAGGATCTCGAGTCGAAATATCCTCTAAATAAAAAAATGGAGGCATTCTCAAAGGGTGGGGTGTATGTGATAAATACTGTTGAATCATCTTTTTTTGAGGATTTCCCATTTCACCCCGAGCGCTTATTGCGTGAATATATTATATTGTTTCACCCCGAGGCTATTGATGGAGACAAGTCGTTTAGTTACCTCCGTCAAGTAAAATAAACATCAAATTAAATCGAATATAATAATGGCAAAATACTCAAAGGCTTTTTGGACGGCAAATGCCGCGGAAATGTTGGAACGCATGGCATATTATGCTGTGTTTATAGTGATTACATTATATTTGTCAAACACCTTGGGTTTCTCCGACATTGAGGCGAGTCTTATTTCGGGATTATTCTCGGGAGGGCTATACCTATTGCCATTATTTACCGGTGCTTTTGCCGATAAGATAGGTTATCGCAAATCAATCATTGTGGCGTTTTCGCTATTGTCGGCTGGCTACCTCATGCAAGGATTATTGCCTATAATGCTCGAGAGTGGCGGATTGGTGCAATATGGCGAGAAAACTATATATACCGGTCTCATCGAAAGTTGGGAACGTTATCTTATTATACCCATTCTCATTATATTAATGATAGGAGGGTCGTTCATCAAGTCAATTATATCTGCGTCTGTTGCCCGCGAAACCACATCTGAAACACGCGCCAAGGGGTATTCAATATTCTATATGATGGTGAATATTGGTTCGTTTACCGGTAAAAGTGTGATTGACCCATTGCGCTCGTTTGTGGGTGAATCGGCATATATTTATATCAACTTTTTCTCAGCAACACTATGTGTATTGGCATTTATTGCGATATTGCTATTCTACCATTCGGCTCATCACTCAGGCGAAGGAAAAAGCGTGAAAGAGGTGATGCAAGGATTGGTGAAAGTGTTTTCCAACGGGCGATTGCTCATATTGATACTCATCGTTACCGGTTTTTGGATTGTGCAACAACAGCTATATGCCACAATGCCTAAATATGTGATTCGTCTTGCCGGCGAAACTGCTCGTCCGGGTTGGATTGCCAATGTAAACCCATTTGTAGTGGTTGTATTCGTGAATTTGATTACTCAATTCATGGCGCGCCGTAAGGCCTTGACATCGATTGTGATAGGAATGTTCCTTATCCCGGTGTCGGCAATTGTGATGGCTACGGGAAATCTCTTCAGTGGCGAAATTTTGGGTATGCACCCCATCACCTTTATGATGATTGTGGGTATTGTGTTCCAAGCCTTGGCCGAGTGTTTTATCTCGCCTCGTTACCTTGAATATTTCTCCCTTCAAGCTCCAAAAGGAGAGGAGGGGTTGTATTTGGGTTTCAGCCATCTGCATTCATTCCTTTCATCGATATTAGGTTTTGGACTTTCGGGCGTTCTGCTTTCGAAATATTGCCCCGACCCCAATGGATTTGAGAGTGTTGAGGCATGGCAGGTTGCTACGGTCAACGCTCATTATATTTGGTATTGGTTTGCCGCAATCGGACTAATCTCGGCATTTGCATTGATAATTTATGCCCGAGTAAACAAAGCTAAAGAATAAGAAAATAGATTAAAATAAAGAAATGAAAGCAACCTCTCATCGCTCAGCAATCACACTTATAGCATTATCACTCCTTGTGGTGGTGTTGTTGCCGTTGAATTTGGTGTATGGCTCTATAGATATACCATTTAGCGAAGTGTTGAATGCTCTTATCGGTGAGCCGGTGTCGAAACACACGTGGGAAACGATTGTGGTCGAGACACGATTGCCTATGGCTCTGACGGCCGCTCTTGCCGGAGCAGCATTGGCTGTGGCGGGATTGTTGTTGCAAACCACTTTCGACAATCCGCTTGCCGGTCCGTCAATTCTTGGTGTATCAACCGGTTCGAGCCTTGGCGTGGCAGTGGTGATGCTTGCAATGGGTGGCGTGGTGAGTGAAGCGTTGACCTCATATTTCAGCATTTTGCTTGGAGCCATTGCCGGTGCGGCAGTAGTGATGCTGATATTGCTATTCTTTTCATCTATAGTGAGATCAACGGCGATGTTGCTCATCATAGGTATAATGGTGGGTTATCTCACTTCGTCGGCAATATCATTGCTCAACTTCTTTTCCACACAAGAGGGGGTTCACTCGTTTGTGATATGGGGAATGGGTAATTTTACCGGTGTGACGCTCGACCGCTTGCCGTTGTTCTCGATATTGATAATGGTGTCGCTTGGCTTGTCGTTTGTGCTCGTGAAACCGCTCAATGCGTTGTTGCTCGGAGCGCGTTATGCCGAGAATTTGGGCGTCAGCATTAAGGCCACTCGTAATAAATTGCTGTTGCTATCGGGGATACTCACTGCTGTTGTTACAGCATTTTGTGGACCGATAGGGTTTCTTGGACTGGTGGTGCCACACATCGCTCGCTTGGCGTTGCGTTCATCTAACCACACCGTTTTGCTCCCTGCCACAGCTCTTGCCGGGGCGGTGATAGCGTTGTTGTGCAACCTCATCAGCGTGTTGCCCTCGTCGGTAATTCCTATCAACGCAATTACTCCAATCATAGGCGTTCCCATTATAATATATGTAATCATCAATCGTAAAAAGATATTATATTTCAATTGATTATGTCACACCAAGCAATGTTATCGACAAATGATCTCGCAGTGGGGTATTGCAACGGAAAGCGCATATCAACAGTGCTTGAACATATTAATGTGTCGCTTTACCCGGGGGAATTGGTGTGCCTGCTCGGTGCGAATGGGATAGGAAAATCCACGTTGCTACGAACAATATCGGGCGTGCAGTCACCATTGAATGGTGTAATTGAGATTAATGGTCGTGATTTAACAACATATTCATCTAAAGAACTGTCCAAACTTATAGGTATTGTTTATACCGATCGCACTCTTGCCGGAGCGTTGACCGTGGAGGAACTTGTGTCGCTTGGTCGCCAACCTTATACCGGGTTCTTCGGACGTCTTGACGATGATGATCGTCGTGTAGTGGCTGAGGCTATTGAAAATGTGGGTATGAGCCATAAAACACACGATTATGTGGCAACTCTTTCCGATGGAGAACGACAAAAGGCGATGATAGCCCGCGCGTTGGCACAAGAAACACCTATTATAATCCTTGATGAACCCACTGCCTTCCTCGATGTGGCTTCGCGTATCGAAACAATGCAGTTGCTTCGTAATCTCGCTCAATCGCAACAAAAAGCGGTATTGCTGTCCACTCACGACGTGGGATTGTCGCTCCCTCTCACCGACCGCCTGTGGCTCGTAACAGCCCATTCAACAATGATAGAAGGCTCCACCTCGCAACTAATTACTGACGGCTCCCTTAATAATCTATTCCCAAATCGAAATGTAGTATTTGATTCTAAGGTAAAGGACTTTAGAGTGAAAGATAAATAATTTCATTTGCTGTTAGAAGCATTTTTTATATTTTGCTGATTTTTAATTGTGTTTGAGATTATTAAAATAAAGTTTGTGCAGACAAACATTTTTTATGTAAAATTTGTTTATATGGGAAAAGCAAGGTATCTTTGCATTGTATTCAATAGAAAACCGGCTAAATATAAATGTTCAAATGAAGACGGTTTTATTCTTAATTTTCAATAGAATTTTTGTTTAAACATTAATAGCGTGCGATTTCGTTGTGTCGCATTATTGGAAATAGTATTAATTATACTTCAGATATATCTCCAAATAAATTTATGTATAATATCTCAGATCTTAACGCAATGAGTGATGTTGAGTTAATTGGCATCGCTGAATCTATGGGTTTAAAAAAGGTAGATTCATCACAAAAAGATGAATTAATTTATCGTATTCTTGATGAACAAGCGATAACAATGGCAACTGCAACAGTCGCTGAGAAGAAAAAGCGTCCAACAAAGGCAAAGAAAGAAAAAAAAGCATCAAAAGATGAGAACAAAGAGCCTGAAATGGATTCAAAAGAAAATGTTGTTGAGTCAAAAATTGAACTTGTTGAAGATGAAATTAATGCTTCAATAACAAAAGATGATGAACCAAAAGCTAAAAAAGAGCCAAAGACACGCCGTAAGCGTGTTAAGGAAGAGGATAAAAAGGAAGAACAGGTATTAGCTGACGAATTAAAAGTTTCAGATAATATAGATGTTCATATCCCAATAGAAATTTCGGAACAAGAGATTGCAGAGAAAGAGGATATTGATGAAAAAGATGAGATGACAATGTTGGTGCCATTGGCAAAAGATGAAATTCCTGAGGCTCCTAATCTTGAGACAATTATTAAAACTGAGGATGTTGCAGAACCTCAAACTGAGAATATAACGGTCAATGAAGAAAATACCAAAAAGGATTTTAAACCTAAGGAAGATTCATCGTTTGGTTCTTTTTTTCCTCGAAGTGAGGGGCGTAGGTTTGTCCCTCGAAGTCAGCAGGAGAAAGAGAATGCGGTAGTAACTGCACAATTGCCATCGACAATAATAATAAGTGAGCCGGGAAAGGAACGCCAAGAAAAGATACAACAACCACAAGGAAAGCAATCAAAAAAACAAAAAAATAAAAATAATAAACAACAATATCAACACCAACAGCCGGTTACCGAGCCGTTATATAACTTTGACGGATTTTTATCGGCAAGTGGAGTGTTGGAAGTGATGCCTGATGGATATGGCTTTTTGCGTTCAAGTGATTATAATTATCTTTCATCACCCGACGATGTGTATGTGACACAATCGCAAATAAAAACGAATGCATTAAAAACGGGTGATGTTGTGGAATGTACAATTCGTCCGCCAAGAGAGGGGGAAAAATATTTCCCAATGAGTAATGTTGTGAGTGTAAATGGACATAAGCCGGAATATATTCGTGATCGTGTGGCGTTTGAACATTTGACACCTTTATTCCCTAATGAAAAGTTTGACCTCACAAGCGGTAGAACTTGTAATCTGTCAACTCGAGTTGTGGATATGTTTTCTCCAATAGGGAAAGGGCAACGAGGACTTATTGTCGCACCACCAAAGACAGGTAAAACCATATTGTTGAAAGATATAGCAAATGCTATTGCCGAAAATCACCCTGAGACGTATATCATGATTCTTCTTATTGATGAACGTCCTGAAGAAGTTACAGATATGAGTCGCAGTGTGAATGCCGAAGTTATAGCTTCTACATTTGATGAGCCGGCCGAACGTCATGTGAAAATTGCAAGCATTGTGCTTGAAAAAGCCAAGAGGATGGTGGAATGTGGTCACGATGTGGTTATTTTGTTAGATTCTATAACAAGGTTGGCCCGAGCATATAATACCGTATCTCCTGCTTCGGGTAAAATTTTATCGGGTGGCGTTGATGCAAATGCACTTCAAAAACCAAAACGTTTTTTTGGCGCGGCGCGTAATATTGAAGGCGGAGGCTCACTTACTATTATAGCTACTGCATTAACCGAAACAAGCTCAAAAATGGATGAGGTTATTTTTGAGGAATTCAAAGGTACCGGTAATATGGAACTTCAATTGGACCGTAAGCTGTCAAATAAACGAATATTCCCGGCAGTGGATATTATTGCGTCAAGTACACGTCGAGATGATTTATTATTACGCCAAGAGACACTCAACCGAATGTGGATTTTGCGAAAATTTATTTCAGACAGGACTTCAATAGAGGCAATGGAATTTATTAAGGATCAGATGGAGCGAACTCGTGATAATGATGAATTGCTTCGTTCCATGAATGGATAATAGTGTGATATGTAATCTTTGCAGTATGAAACGAGTTGTTTGGGTATTTATTTTATTGGCAATGGCATTGAATGTAGATGCCATTGATACAAAAAAAATGGTAAAAAAGATATTAAAAGGTTCATCAGACGGTGGTGAGCAGGTAGTATCTATTACAAAATACAAGCAGTTTACCTCGCTTCACGATCGATTTATCCGATATGTTGATTATGATGTTGATGGACTCAAAACTAAAGATGCGCTTATTCAATCGGCAAAGGTTAGGCAGTATATGGACATTCACACAAATGAAAGCACGTTTTTTCTATTTCTCAGTGTTGGGCATGATAAACGCACCGAGATAATAGCAAAAGAGGATTTGATTAAAGTCTTGGATGCGGTAAAATTGTTAAAAACGAAATGCAAGGAAGATGTAAAGAGCGGGAAACCTATAAAGTGTTTCTATGTTACAGATGATGGCTTTAAGATAGGTTATAATGTAAAAGGAGATACCGCATCATGGTTTTTTACAATAGAAGGTGAGGAACAATCGTTTAAAGAAGATTTTGATTTTGAGCAATCATTGAAAGATATAAGAACAAGAATTGAAGCGCTGAAAACAGAAATGCAATAAACATCATGAAAATAATCCGATATACCGATAAATATAAATCACAATGGGATGATTTGGTTTCTAATTCGCGAAATGGGACATTTCTGCATTTACGCAATTATATGGATTATCATAGTGATCGTTTTGAGGATTGTTCTTTGATGTGTGCAGATGAGAAAGACCGTATTATAGCTGTGCTACCCGCAAATATATCAGGCGAAACTCTATATTCTCATCAAGGACTAACCTATGGAGGTTGGATAACAGATATTAAGGCCGTTACAGCAACCACAATGTTGCAGATGTGGGAGCAAATGGTTGAATTTTTAAGGAGTGAGGGCGTGAGAACTTTGATTTATAAAACTATACCATATATATATCATAGTTGTCCTGCCGATGAGGATATTTATGCTTTATTTAGGTATGGAGGACAATTATACTCGACGCTTATTTCAACTGCTGTTTCACTGCAAGAAAATAGATTGGCTTTTAATGAGAATGCAACGAGGGGTATTAAATATGCACTGAAGCACGGGGTAATTATTGAGCATACCAATGATTATTCTCAATACTGGGACTTATTATCGTCATTGCTTTTTGAAAAATATAAAACAAAACCGGTACATAGTCTTGCCGAAATTTTATTATTGAAAAAACGCTTTCCCGAAAATATAAAATTATATGTAGCTCGTAAAGAAGATGAGATTGTGGCGGGAGCCGTAATCTTTTTTACAAAAAATGTAGCTCATGCTCAATATATAGCTACTTCTGAAAAAGGTCGGATATTAAAAGCATTACCATTGTTGTTTGATTATGTCATAACAAACGAATGTAATATGTGTGAATATTTTGATTTCGGGACATCAAATGAAGATTCGGGAAGAATAATAAATAATGGATTAATTCGACAAAAAACCGGTATGGGAGGACGCGGTGTCGCATATAATACATTTAAGATAGAACTGTAAATTCGCTTATCGCTTTTTGTGAGATATAATTTATTTGAATTTACTTTGTTCATATATAACAAGATTTTGATGTAAACAAAAAAATGATTAATTTTGGGACATGCAAATCTTGAATAGCAAGATAATTTAAATAAATGTGTCGTTTAATACTGATATTAACTATTGTGGTAGCGACTTGTTGCATGGCAAATGCTACATCTTCGTGGGAGCATACTGTAGCTTCGGCGAAAATGGAGCGTTTGGATGTAGCTCAACCCGAAATAAGGGTTAGTGAAGGGTATGTGTATGTGTCAACATCTCGCACAATTACAGTAAAAGTGTTTTCTATATTAGGTCAATTAATATCACAAGAAACGATTCAACCCGGTATATCCCGATTTCGTCTTCCTTCACGCGGTGTTTATATTCTTAAGGTCGGAGATATTACAAAACGTATTACTATATAATATTTTGAGAATTAAAATAAATAGCGATTCTTTCAATAAAAGAATCGCTATTTACTTTAATGGGTTATTGTAATATTTAATATACTTCTGAATGTGATGTCATAGCATATTGACTTATTTTTTTTGCTATATTTTTCATTTCGTCGGGAGATAATGATACTTTTTCTTTGAAAAAATTCATATCTGCTTCTTCATTTATGGGAACAAGGTGTATATGAGCATGAGGAACCTCCAATCCCATTATAGCGACTCCTACACGCTTGCATGGTATGGCTTGCTTTACAGCTTCGGCTATGCGCTTTGCGAATAATTGAAGGTTAGTATAATCTTCATCGCTTAAGTCAAAAATATAGTCAACTTCTTGTTTTGGTATTACAAGAACATGACCCTGTGTTACCGGATTGATGTCAAGAAAAGCATAATGTTTCTCATCTTCGGCAACTTTATAGCTTGGAATTTCTCCGGCTACAATCTTACTAAAAATTGATGGCATTGTGATAATATATTTATTTTAATAATGGCATGATAACATCGCAATCATGATGTTATCACCAATTAATTAGAATGATATTTCTACTACTTCAAACTTCATCATGCCCGATGGCACTTTAATTTCAACGATATCGCCAATCTTGTGCCCAAGTAAACCTTGTGCGATAGGTGTACTTGACGCGATTTTCTTTTCTTTGAGATTGGCTTCGCTATCGGCAACAATGGTGTATTCCATAACCATGTTGTTGGTTATGTTTTTTATTTTCACCTTGTTCATGATTTGAATCTCATCGGTGTTTAGTTTGCTCTCGTCAATGATACGGGCATTGGCTACGAGGTCTTTTAGTTGTGCGATTTTTAGTTCGAGAAGACCTTGAGCTTCTTTAGCAGCATCATATTCAGCGTTTTCTGAAAGGTCGCCTTTATCTCTTGCTTCGGCTATTGCGCGAGAAATCTCAGGACGTTTTACCGATTCTAAGTATGCGATTTCTTCCATTTTGCGTTTATAACCTTCTTTGGTCATATAGGTGATTGCCATAGTGGTAAATTTTATTAAAAGTAAAAAAATAAAGAATCCCAGCCTGAATAGATGAGACCCCTTTGTTGTCAATAATGTTGTTTTGTGATACAAAGGTAGCCATAAATATCTAATAAAACAACTTTATGAGTCTATTTTGTTGATTTTAAGAATATATTTAACTAAGTTGCTTTTAAATTGTTAAATATTTAGCGAGAGATAAGTTGCTATTGTGAAAATTTAGTAAATTCGTGAATTGAAATAGCTAATCATTATAAACAATTAATCTATGACAGAAACGATGCATTGGCAGCAACTCATAAGTGATAAACGATTTGGGCTTGAAAAATATCATAATCCTAATGCCGGAGTGCGAAGTGATTTTCAAAGAGATTATGACCGCTTGGTTTTTTCTTCTCCATTTCGCAGGTTGCAAAATAAAACCCAAGTATTCCCATTGCCTGGTAGCGTGTTTGTGCATAATAGATTAACCCACAGCATGGAAGTGGCGTGCGTTGGACGGTCTCTTGCTAACGAAGTGAGTAACGTTTTGCGAGAAAAATATGCGTTAGAGCCGTGGAGCCGAAAATTAGATGATTTGGGTGATATTGTGGCGGCTGCATGTCTTGCGCATGATTTAGGAAATCCACCATTTGGGCACTCGGGAGAAAAAGCTATTTCAACTTTTTTTTCAGAAGGAGCCGGAGCCTTTTTGTGTAATGAATTATCATATAGTGAATGGAACGATTTGATTCATTTTGAAGGCAATGCCAACTCATTGCGGCTATTAATACACCAATTTCGCGGACGTCGTCCGGGCGGATTTGCGATGACATATTCAATGTTGGCATCAATCGTGAAATATCCTTATGAGTCATCATTGTCGGGTGAAGCCGATAAATTTGGATTCTTTACATCAGAGAAATCCGATTATGAAAAGATAGCTCGGGAGCTTGGCATAATATCCCGATATGGAGAAAATGGAGAAGTGGCATTTGCGCGTCATCCGTTGGTGTATATTGTAGAGGCTGCCGATGATATTTGTTATGAGGTAATGGATATAGAAGATGCGCATAAATTGAAAATTTTAACGACAGCCGAGGTCGCATCTTTATTTATGGGATTTTTTGATGAGGAGCGTAAATCGCACATGACTGAAGTGATGAAGACTGTAGAGGACCCAAATGAAAAGGTTTCATATATGCGTTCGTGTGTGATTGGCCGATTGGTGAGTCGATGTGCCGAGGCTTTTGTTCTGCATGAAGATGAAATATTGAAAGGTCAATTTGTGGGTTCATTGTTAAAACATATACCTTCGCTTGAACGTGAAGGTTATGCCCGTTGTTCTGAGTTGTCATGGGAAAAGATATATAAAGCGAGTGATGTTGTGGATATTGAGCTTGCAGGTAATCAAATTATAACATATTTATTGGGAAAATTTATTCATGCAGTTACCAATCCCGAATTAAATTACTCTAAATTACTATTGTCAAAAGTTCCGCAACAATATGAAATAAATGCGCCGACACTTTTTGGCAGGATTCAAGCGGTTATCGATCATGTGTCGGGAATGACCGATGTTTATGCGCTGGATTTATATCGCAAACTTAATGGGATGAGCTTGCCTGCGGTTTGATTTTATCAAACCTTTTGCGCAATAATCGGCTTATAGATAAGGGAATTGTTAAGAGTGCTATTATCGCAGGTATATACCAACCTGTAAATGAATAGCCAATAGCGCATGCTGTAGCTGTAACAATCGCAAATAATATTAACCGATGCATCTTTCTACCTAAAGAAAGGTGGTATTTAAGTTTATAAACCGAGGCTACAATTAATGTATATGCTATATACCATAGTAAATATGCCAATCCAAGACCGGTCAATCCCCAATAGTTATAGGCAATGATGTTGAGGGTAATACTTGTGATTGCGCTTAAACTTTCGGTCAATAGATAAATTTTGCCATCACCTCGGGCGAGAATCACAAAGGCAATACACCATGATATCGCACGGAATATAGTGCCAATTATTGCCCACACAATAAATGAATTGATTACCAAAAAATCAGATGAATACAGAATTGTTATTAATAACTCGTTACTTGCGATGAAAATAGCGATAATGGGAATGAGAATCCAAAGTGCTATAGCCATTTCGTGGGAAACAAATATTGACACACGTTTTGGCGATGTTACTACTTTTGATAGCCGCGGGTAATATTCCATCGCTATTGCGGTGAATATTAGCCCTACATATTTATTAACCATGGTGAACCCGGCTTGATAGAGCCCCACTGTATTGGTGTCTCCTGTTTTATTTAAGTATGTCATAAATAAATATGCCACAAGAGTTGTGACTATGGCCGATACGGTGAGATATATCCCTAAAGTAATAAATCCTTGTCCTTTCTTAATTGTTTCTTTTATGGTGATGGTGGGAACCGGTTTGTCGATATTGACACGTTGTGATAGTGTTGCGATAGTTGTGGCAAGAGAATAAATGATTAATGCCGGTAACACACTGTTGATTCCCCAATAAAAAAACATGGGGGCAGATAATGCCACTCCCACAAGAATGCCCCACATAGATGCGCGAGCTAATCGTCGCAATTGTTGGAGACCTTGAAGTATCGCTAATTCTCCACTTTGAATCGACGAAAGCAAAATGATTATCGCAATGATGAAAAATGAAGTTGTGTGCTTATTATCGCCAAAAGTGAAATTACTTAATGCCGGGGATAGTATAATTGTGACAAAGAGGCCTATTAACCCTAAAGCTATTGCCCAGCGTCGCACCACAATTATTGTGTGTGAAGCCTGTCCATTGTTTGCGATGTCACGCACGGCGCTATTGCGTATCCCTAATTGAAAAATGCTGTTAAGAAGTTCTATGGCAGAGTTGTATATGCCAAATAATCCCACTCCTACTGAGCCAATCCATATAGCAATTAGTTTTGTGCGCACAATAGAGCAAAGGATATTCACCACTTGTACACCGCCAAATATTCCAAGCGCTTTTAATATGCTTGATGTTAGATTGCTATTAATGAGCTTTGCCATGATGAGAGATTATTTAATCCACAATTGAGGATTTAGCTTTTGTGTCTCTTTGCGAATTTCAAAGTGTAGAATGCGACGGTTGTCATCATCAGGATCGGCATAAACATTCCCCAATGATTGATTTATTTTTACCTTGTCTCCGGTCTTCACATTTAAAGTTGATAGGTTGGCATAGATGGTTATATATTCACCATGTCTTACCATTACGATATTGTTATATCCGGTTTGGGTAAAAATAGCTGAAACAGTTCCATCAAATATGGCTTTTGCGTTGCCCGATGAAAGTAACTCAATATCTATTCCGTTATTTTCGGTCTCAATATATTTTAGATGAGGGTGTTTCTGTCGCCCAAAACGACCAACTATGCGATATGACCCGGATAGTGGATAGGGGAGACGACCTTTGTTTTCCTCAAATTTGCCCGAAAGAATAGCGTCGGCATCAAATTCCGATTGTTTTGCAGGTTCTTCATAAGCCAATTCTTCTTGAATGGGTTTAGATGGTTGTCGATTTTGCGCTTCTTCTTGCCGACTTTTCTGCTCTTGTTCTTTTCTGCGTTTCTCGGCAAGAGCTTTTTCTTTCTCTTTCTTGCGCTTTTCCTCTTCTTTACGGCGCTTTTCGGCTTCACGTCGTTTGCGTTCAGCCTCTTTCTTCTGTTGGGCAATTAATTGGTTTAATTGATCATCAAGTTTGCGTGCCTCATTTTGTTTTTGTTTCATATAAGCTTCAAGTGATGCGCGTTCCTTGTTTAGGTTGTCAATTACTTGAGTTTGCTTTTTTTCATTATTCTGAAGCGTTAATTGGGCGGCAGAAACTTGTTTAATTGAATTCACCCTGTCATTGTGTAATTCCATTAGTTCTGTTTTTGCCCGATTGACAGTTGCGATGCCTTCTTTTAATTCTAATGTCTTATTGTTTTGCCAAGCAGTAAATTGTTTTAGATATCTTATGCGTCGATATGCGTCGGCAAATGACTTAGATGAAAAAATAAATGCGAGATCGCTGGTAGAGTGTCGTGCAATTCTTATTGATTGCAACATTTCTCCATATTCTTTGCGGAGTGTGGCAACCCGTGATTCCATAAATTTTATGGAATCATTTAATTTGGATATTGAAATGTCGATTGAGTCTATCGATGACTTTAATTTGTTTATTGTTTTTGTATTCTCTTTTATTTCGGTTGAAATATTGTTAAGAAGTGATAGTTGTCGGCGAGTGTCTTTTTTTATACCTGCTATTTTCTTTTCTGTTTGCTTAATCTCTTTTTTTGTGCGTTGTTGTTCTTGTTTTATACTACGTTGGGTTTTATCGGCGAGAACAACACTCATCGATAAAAATGCAAGTAATAATATAGCCAACCGTTTTGTCATTGTCATATTTTAAAAAAGTCTTAACAAAGAGGCTGTTTCAATTTTTTTATAACCTTTAGGCATTTTCCATTTGCGATTTACTCCGGTGTTCCACTTCGCTTTATTCATATCCCAAGAAATCATCGCGTTTATTGTATTGTTCTTTAACGATGATAAAATCGTGATATCGTTTGCGATGATTCCGGCATCACTATTGGAAAAAGAGCCATACTTACAAGTTGACTTATTGGTCTCATTAATTGTTACCAAAAGTTCTTCAAGCATATTATTGCTTAAATCAAATGAGTATTGGTATTTAATGTTTTTATATTTGCTTTTGGGTGATATGAGCCAACTATTATCGGTGTATTTCATCGTGAAATCATTTTTCATAGATGAGTTAATACTCCCTTTTTCAAGTATAAAAGCTCGTCCCAATAGCATATTTTGTAAATCTCCCACTGTGACAGAATGTCCTGAGAGTAACGATTTAATGCTCTCGGCAATATATAATTTACCCATTTTATATGATGCAAATATGGAATCATTGTTGATGTAGATATTTGCGGCCTCAAAACCAAACACTCTAATGGATATATATATACTCTCATCTTTTACCATTGAGGCGCGTCCCGATAAGTTTATTTCGGTTGGTTGCATTAGTGCCAAATCTACAGGTAATTCAACATCTGTCCATGTGCCATACATGGCAACAACGCTGTCGAGCCGTGCTTGAAGCGGTATTTTTTCAGCTGAAATATCTGATGACAGGTCTTCGGAATTAATGCTTCTCTTTGATGAGTGACACCCCGATATAATAATCACAAGAAATATGCAAGTTATGAGGTTTATTATTTTCATTTATATTCGTTATTCGTAAAAAAATGTTTTATTAATGACTTTTTTCTTTAGCAATTCATCATTGGGGTCCAATTCCAATGCGCTTTTCCAAAATTCAAGTGCTTTTTCGGGTTCTCCACACATGAAATAAATATCACCGGCATGATTATTTAATTCGGCTGAGTTGCTGTCGTCATATTTTATTGCCAAGTCGATATATTGTCGAGCCATGGTGTAATTTTTCTTTTTAAATAGAATCCAGGCGTAAGTGTCAAGTGAAGTCGGATTTTCGGGGTCTTCTTTAATGGTTTTTGCGCTTAATCGCTCGGCTTTGTCAAGCTCAACCCCCTTGATTGCAAGATAATATGCGTAATTGTTAAGCGCAAGAAGGTTGTCGGGGTTGAAATCCAACGCTTCTTCATAATATTTGAATGCATTGTCGATTGAGTCGAGTTGATAATATGTATCACCTATGGAACAAAGAATATCCGATTTTAATTTGGCATTTTCATTAGCTTTTGATAGTGCGTTTGAAAGTGTTGACAACGCATTGTCATAGTCTTTGTGTGTGGCGAGGAATAACCCGGTTTGGTAGAGTAGAACGGGCGATTCGGGGAAATAGTACAATGCTCTTTTGGTGGCTTCTTCGGTGAGAGTTTTATTATTGGTTTGAGAGCATAACCCAATGTATTGTGACCACACGCTTTCGTTTGATGGGTCAATATCAAGAGCGTATGACATTTGTTCTGCAGCTCGGTTATAATCTTTTATTATTGCCAAATAAGCGCAATAAAGCTCATGAATCTTATATTGATGGGGATGCTGCTCTTGTAAAACAGATAATAATTCCTCTATGCGTTGTTGTTGTGACTCATCGTTATATAAAGCTTTTATATATCCGGTCAACATCTCTAACTTTGACTCCAAATTAAGCTCTTCGTGCTTTAACACATTAAACACTTCACGATCGTATGACGCACTATCGCCAATCGATTTATAATAATTGGCGCGTGAGTAAAATGCGTTTCCGTTTGATGGGTCGAGTTCACATGCCTTGTTGAAATAAAGCAATGCGTTTTTGTCATCGTTTAGATAATTATAAATCTCACCGGCAAAAGTATTATACATGGAGTTTTGAGGCGATGCTTCAAGCAATAAATTTAGTTCGCGCAAAATGTTGGCTGTGTCTTTTATCGCAGAGAATGCTCTTATTTTGCGCGATGTGATGCCTATATCTTTCCCCTCCGAACTCTCAATGCGGTTGTATGCTTCCACTGCCTTGAATATGTCGGCCGAGTCGATCGATGCCGATAGCGCGTCGGCATAACGTAGTGTGATATCGACTTTTTCGGGAAAAATAGAGTCGAGAGTGCCCCACACTTTGAGCGACTCTTCTCGATGACCTATCTGGTCGTTTACCATTCCATATTTTATGCTTGAATAATAATCATCGGGGTGTGCGATAAAGTGCCGGCGAGCCAAATCGTGAGCTTTGAAAAACCGGGTGGAGTCATCTCGATTCAGAATCATGTCGATCATTCCTTTCTCAAAGCCTAGCATTGTGTCGGTTGAATCAAGGCTATAGGCATAGTTGAGCAGTGAGTAATATTCACCCACATTGTCCTGCTCATAGTGTTTTAATGCTTCAAGATATATGTATGCGGCTTTTTGCTTTCGGGAAAAATCTTCACGATTTTTTTCTTGTGCCACAGCCGTAAAGCATAAAAACAACGATATTAAACAGGCAGAAGTTGCTATTTTTGCTATTACACGATTCACGATGAGTTTTTATGTTGTGTTGTGAAGTGACTAACAATGATTATTTCACACCGGTGTGTCCAAATCCTCCGGCACCGCGCTCCGATTCATCAAGAGTTTCAACCTCGTTCCATTCAACGGTGGAATGTGAGGTTACTACCATTTGGCATATTCTTTCTCCATGATTCACAACAAATGGCTCATTTGAAAGGTTTATGAGTATCACACCTATCTCGCCGCGATAGTCGGCGTCGATAGTGCCTGGAGTGTTCACCAACGAAATGCCGTGTTTCAAAGCCAATCCGCTGCGAGGGCGTATTTGACATTCATATCCTTGTGGCAATTCAATGAAAATTCCTGTTGGAATTAATGCTCGTTCGAGAGGTCCGAGGGTTACGGGAGAAGAAAGATTTGCTCTTAAGTCCATCCCTGCCGATAGTGGAGTGCTGTAAGAGGGTAGAGGGTTTGCCGAACGATTTATTATTTTTACAGTTACGTTATCCATTTTTATTGAAATTTAAAAGTTTATATTCATGTAATTACAAATAGACTTTTCTCCTATATATTTCTGAGCCAAGAACGATTTGAGTGTAATTGACATGGATTCAATATAGAGAGTGTTATCAGCCTCAAAAAACGAAGACTTTACTTCGCTTTAAAATATTATTGCGAAAATAGCTAAAATATATCATTTTCGTGTAATAATTTGCAACTTTTTCCACTTCTTGACATCAAAAAACATAACCTTTTTATATCTAAGGTAAATAGAACTTTTATTGCTATTGAAAAAGATTTATTTTCAATATTTAAAAAATGTTAAAATTGCTCTCTTGATAAGAGAGTGTCGCTTTGCAAAAGTAGCTAAAAATCAACTGATTACAAAATTATTATATTAAATATTGCTACAAAAAAGGGCATTTTCGTTGCAACTCGTATAATATTGCATATTTATAAATCTCTGATTATCAATAACTAAACAAAAGTGGCTACTCTCTTATCAAATGCAGATTGTTGAGAATGCCATATTATTTAATTGCAATAGGCTAAATAACAACACTTTACAGGGGGTAGCAAAAATGGGTGTCAATATCAAAAATAAATCTTGTTATAGCAATTATACTAACTTAAAATTTATATTTATGAAAAAATATCTACTTCTTGGAGCGGCATTGATTGGATTGTCTTCAATCGCATCGGCTCAAGTTGTTGACAATGCCACATACAACAACATCAATGGCATTAAGTGTGAAAACAAATGGTTGTGGTCTCGTAACCACAATAAAGCAGGCTTTGAAGGTCTTGAATTTATCGCTAATGCCGGAACAAGAGCACGTACAGCGGCTATTGACCCCGCAAAAGAAAAAGTTTATGTTGCGTGGAACCCACAATTCACTGAAATTAACGGTACCGATACAACAACTACCGAATTTGGTCGTATCGCCACCTTTGACCTTAAAACAGGCAAATATGAAGGATATGTTCAATTGACTGAAAATGGAACACCTATCACCGGAACTCTTACAGTTTCACAAATAGGTGTTGATGATTTTGGCAATATATGGTTTACGGGAATGAACGTGGGTCCTACGCAAGAAAAGCCTATCAAGATTTATGTAGTTGACAATATTGAAACAGGTGAATGCCGTCAAGTAGGTCAATGGGCACTTCCAGCTGAAGAAGAATCAGAAGCAGGTCGTGTTGACTATTGTGACGTGGTAGGTGACATCACAGGTCAAGAAGCTAATGCGGTAATGATGGCTGCAGTTGGTGTGTTTGGTGCCGACAATGTAAACGGTCTTTACCGTTGGGAACTTCCTCAAGGTGAAACCGAATGGATTGCAAACGAAGAAGATTTCGCAGGTTATGTATCAACCCGCGACTTGACAGAAACTTATCCTGAAGGTAATGTTTCATGGGGTGCATCTTCAGCAGTTGTTAAAATCGTGAAAGAAGATGAAAGCGACTTCTCAGGCGCACTCTTCTATGTTGACGGTTTCAATGCACCTCCCGCACTTTATAACACAGCATTGTCAATGCTTGAAAGCTTTGCATCGGCACCCGAATTGTGCCCTGCTTCAGGATGTAACGGTATCACTGAGTTCAATCTTGCCGGAAAGAACTTTGTAGCATACGCAGAAGCTCAATATGACAAAGATCCAGGTTGTCGCGTTAACATTTGCGAACTTGGTGAAGGTATGACATTTGAAGGAATGAAAAAATATTGGAGCGTTCCTGAAATCGGTCTTGGTCAATTGTCAGACGGTGGTAACCGCGTTCACTCTATCGCAACAAAGAAATATGTTGACGAAAACGGTAATGAAGGTGTATATTTGTTGACTTACAAATGCTACAACGGCATAGGATTATACCTAATAGCCGAAAATGGATTTATCGAACCAACAAGCTCAACCCCTTCAACAATAAAAGCCACTTCGGTTACATTAAGCAGCACGGCATTGGGTATGACTATAGGTACAACATCACAATTAACAGCGACTGTTTTACCCGAAAATGCAACCCACAAAGCTGTGACCTGGACTTCAAGCAATACATCTGTGGCTACCGTAAATGCAACCGGTGTTGTGACTGCCATAGCTTCGGGTTCGGCAACCATCACCGCCACTACGACTGACGGCACAAAACTTTCGGCTTCGTGTGTTGTGACTGTTGTTGATTCAGATGTCATTATTGATGGCATAAAATACCGGGCAACTGATGAAAATCAACACACAGCATCGGCAATAGGCACAACCATTAACAGCGGACATATAAATGTTCTCGAAAAGGTGGATTTTGAAATGGAATATTTTGTGACCGAAATTGGAGCATCGGCATTTGCCAATAGCAATGCTACATCGGTAACATTACCCAAAACCATAAGCAAGATAGGAGACAATGCATTTGGCGACATTAGCACATTAGTGTCATTAAATACAACACCTCCGGCATGCACAAGTGCGGCATTCGGCAACCTCAATGCCGATGCGGTGGTTTATGTGCCCGAAGCGGCTTACGCTAACTATTGGCTTGATGCGGTGTGGGGCAAATTGAATATACGACCAATCACATCGGTAGTGACATCATTATCATTAAATGGTAATGTAACCATTCCGGTAAATGATGCGCAGGTGTTAACCCCAACGTTCATTCCTGCCAATCCTACAATAAAACAACTTTCATGGAGTTCAAGTAATCCCACGGTTGCTACTGTTGACAATAACGGCTTGGTTACGACCATTAAAAAGGGCACAGCGATAATCACCGCCACCACAATCGACGGTTCAAACATTTCGGCATCGTGCGAAATAAAAGTTATAGACAAGTTGGTGAACTCAATATCGGTAACACCTATGAGCATAACTATAGAGCAATATGCCACAGCATATTTGTCTTGTACCGTAATGCCGACTGATGCTGTTAATAAATCGGTGGTGTGGTTTGTGGAAAATCCCGAAATTGTCGCTCTTAAAGAAAATGGAGATGGCACAGTAGCGGTGTTGGGATTGCAAAGCGGTACAACAAATGTTGTTGTTTTAACTACCGATGGCTCGGAATTAACCGCTTCATGTGAGGTGACTGTAGTGGGCAAAAGCACCGGTATTGATGGTGTTGAAGATAATGCGGTAATTGAGGTTGCGCGCTATGATATTCATGGTCGATTGTTGTGCGAACCGACAAAGGGTATCAACATAGTCAAGATGAGTGACGGTACTGTGCGCAAGGAAATTGTGAAATAGAAAATCTTAATCTTCAAAAATAATTATTCATGACGAGAGGCTGTGTCAATAACTTTTGATGCAGCCTCTCCTTTCGTTGATATAGAAATTGTGTACGGCAGCATTATATCCCTCAATAAATAAAAGTTACACAAATAAAAAATCATAAATCTTCACAAAGTAATTTATAGAAGGGAATTTCTATAAATTCCACGAATAAATTAAACAATAGTTATTGGGAACGTTCTTTTGTGTGCTTTATGGTTGACTTCGTCCAAGTTGCTTTCGCTCAAAAGAACAAATGCAAGCTTTATTCTCTATTCGCTGAACCGCAACTTTTTCTTTGGCATCTTTTTGCCTTTGTTTCAATCGCATAGCTCGCTATGCTCATTTAACAAAAAACAAAAATCGGCTCAAATAAAATTCATAAATCTTCACAAAGCAATTTGTAGAAGTTCCCAGAAGTTTCTTAATGTGAAAAATATTTTGGTTGCTATCGTTCAATCACTTATATTTGTAAAAGAAAATAACGTTAAACAATAAATGATGTATTTATGAAAAAGTTTTTTTATTTGTCGGTAGCGGCTGTGTTGTCGCTTTTTGGAACAAGTTGCGATTCAAAGAAAACGGGTGGGGCTGAAGCCAAAGAACGAGATTCGACCTATACAACGGTATCGCAACCCGAATGGAGCCGTAATGCGGTGATTTATGAGGTGAATTTGCGTCAATATACTCCGTCGGCATCGGTAAATGAGTTTGCGACGCATTTGCCACGATTGAAAGAGTTGGGCGTGGATATTTTGTGGTTTATGCCCATTCACCCCATTTCGGAGGTGAATCGCAAAGGAGAACTTGGCAGTTATTATGCCGTGAAAGATTATAAAGGGTTTAATCCCGAATTTGGCACGCTTGATGATTTCAAGGCTATGGTTAATCAGGCGCATGAGATGGGTATGAAGGTTATTCTTGACTGGGTTCCTAATCACACCGGATGTGATAATGCATGGGTGACAGAACACCCCGAGTGGTATTCGGTGAATGAGGAGGGAAAAATGTATGGACCATTTGATTGGACCGATGTATATGAACTAAATTACGATAATCGTGAGATGCGCGCGGCAATGGTAGATGCACTCAAATTTTGGCTCACCGATGTGAATGTAGATGGTTTCCGTTGTGATGTGGCAGGTGAAGTTCCTACCGATTTTTGGGACGAAGCTCGTCCGCAACTCGACTCGGTGAAGCCTGAATTGTTTATGCTTGCCGAGGCTAGCAAGCCCGAACTAAACAAGCATGCTTTTAATATGGGTTATAATTGGCCAATGAAAGACCTTTTCAGTGAAATAGCAGCCACTTCGGGAAAATATACATTTAAGAATGCCGATGGAACGATGCGTACATTCCCTGTGAAACATGCAGTGGCTATTGATTCATTGCTTGCCGACCAAGCCACAAATTATCCCAAAGATACATATTTAATGAATATGATTACCAATCATGACCTCAATTCATGGGAAGGGACAGAATTTGAACGTTTGGGAAATTTGTCAGAAGCTTTTGCTGTGCTTTCATACACTCTACCCGGCATGCCTCTCATTTACACCGGACAGGAAACCGGAATGAATCGTGCATTTGAGTTCTTTAAAAAAGATGAGGCTCCTGAATGGGAGCCGCGTAACGGCTATTTCACATTTTATCAGAAGCTAAACACTTTGAAGCATGAACAAGCTGCATTGAAAGCCGGCATTGAAGGAGGTGAAATGGTGCGTTATGCGACAAAGAGTGATGACTTATATGTGTTTTCTCGCAGTGTAGATGGCTCGACAGTGCTCACGATGGTAAATCTTGGCAAAGATGAACAACCTGTGGAATATGTTGCCGAAGCTCCTGCGGGAGCCGACACGATGGTTAATTTCTTTACCAATAAGGTGGAAGATTATCCTGTGACTATGCTTCCCGGGGAATATCGTGTGTATGTGAATAAGTAGTATTATATGTAGTAATAATAATGGAGGCGCGTCATTTTCAAACGACGCGCCTCCTTATTGTTATCGTTAGATGATTTATTTTACCAGATTCATGCCACGAGTTATGGCATCTTCGTTGATGGGAATGAGGTGGTGATGACGCTCGGGTAGCGTTTTTTTCAAACCTTTAATCACACTTTCAACCGGCACTAATCCTTTTATTTTAAGAAGTGAGCCAAGCACAATCATGTTGTAGGTTTTGGCGTTGTTCATTTCAAATGTAGCTTCCATGGCATCGATGCGATATATATTTATGTCGGTTCGAGAGGGTGCTTTATGTATGCCGTAAGAGTCATATATAAGTGTGCCACCGGGTTTTACCTTGCTCTCAAATTTATCGAGACTTTGCTGATTGAGAATCACTGCTGTGTCGTAAGTGTCGAGAACGGGAGAGCTGATAGGTTGGTCGCTGAGAATGACTGTGACATTTGCTGTTCCGCCACGTTGTTCGGGCCCGTATGAGGGCATCCATGTCACTTCAAGATTATCCATTAATGCGGCGTAGGCAAGGATTTTACCCATTGAAAGCACTCCTTGTCCGCCAAATCCTGCGATTATTATTTCTTCTTTCATTTTACGGTATTTTTAATGTCGCCCAATGGGTATTTCTTAAACATATTTTCTTCCATCCAATTGTTGGCTTGTACCGGTGTCATCTTCCACCCTGAGTTACATGTGCTCACAACTTCCACCATAGAGGTTCCTAGCCCATTCATTGAATTGGCAAAGGCTTGACGTATAGCTGCTTTTGTTTTGCGCACTGCTGCAGGTGTATGTACTGCTTGGCGTGTCACATAGCAAGTGCCGTCGAGTTGTGCTAAAAGAGGAGCCATGGCAAGAGGATAACCATTTAAGTCGATGCGACGACCGTAGGGGGTTGTCGATGTTTTCATTCCCTCAAGAGTTGTGGGAGCCATCTGTCCTCCGGTCATACCATATATGCCATTGTTGATGAAGATTATAGCGATGTTTTCACCGCGATTGGCCGCATGTATGGTTTCGCATGTGCCTATTGCCGCCAGGTCGCCATCACCCTGATATGTGAAAACAAGATTTTCGGGATTGAGCCGTTTTACGGCTGTCGCTACTGCCGGAGCACGACCATGAGCGGCTTCGATCCAATCGATGTCAACATAGTTATAGGCAAACACCGCGCATCCTACCGGAGCAATGCCAATCGCTTTGTCTTCAAGTCCCATCTCTTCAATAATCTCGGCGATGAGTTTGTGAACTACACCATGGCTACAACCGGGACAATAGTGCATGTGATTGTCGAGTAATAGCTTGGGTTTGGTATATACCCTGTTCTCGGGTTTTATTATGTCGTTGATGTTCATAGCTTCAAATTATTGTTTAGAATCGGGGAAAAATTTGATGAAAGCATCGGCAACTTCTTGAGGATTTGGAACGATACCTCCAAGACGACCGAAGTGATAGGTAGGAATGCGACATTGTGATGCGAGTTTCACATCTTCAATCATTTGCCCGGCATTCAGTTCAACAACCAACATCCCTTTCACTTGCTGGGAAACACGTTCAACGGCTTCAACCGGGAACGGCCACAACGTAATGGGTCGTAACAATCCAACCTTTATGCCTTGTTGACGCATTTCTTCAATAACTTTCTTACAGATGCGAGCGATTGAACCAAAAGCCACAAAAAGATATTCGGCATCTTCGGTCATATATTCTTCACATCGAGCTTCATTTTGTTCGATAAGACGGTATGTGCGTTGAAAACGGTTGTTGTTTTCTTCCATCACTGAGGTGTCAAGTTCGAGTGATGTGATTATGTTTTGTTTGCGTGATGCCGGTTTGCCGGTGATAGCCCACGGGCATTGTTTGGCAAGTTGTTCGGCAGTGCGGCGTGGACGTGCAGGTGGTAAAACCACTTTTTCCATCATTTGTCCCACGATTCCATCGGCAAGAATCATAGCCGGAGTGCGATATTTAAACGCAAGGTCAAAACCGAGTGTGACAAAATCTGCCATTTCTTGAACCGATGAGGGGGCAAGGACAATGAGGTGGTAGTCGCCATGTCCGCCACCTTTTGTGGCTTGAAAATAGTCGGCTTGAGATGGGTGAATGGTTCCTAATCCGGGACCTCCTCGCATCACATTGACAATTAGTGCAGGAAGTTCAGATGCCGCGATGAATGAGATTCCTTCTTGTTTTAGACTCACACCGGGACTTGATGATGATGTCATTACCGCTTTTCCGCATGCGGCACCGGCATATACCATATTTATTGCGGCAACTTCGCTTTCGGCTTGGAGAACAACCATTCCGGTAGTTTCCCAGGGCATCTCGGCTTCAAGAGTTTCGAGAATCTCAGATTGGGGTGTGATTGGATAGCCGAAATAGCCATCGGCACCATATCTTATTGCGGCGTGGGCAATAGCCTCATTGCCTTTCATTAATTTAACTTCTTCATTCATAGTGATAATGCTTTAAATGAACGATTATTGCGCATTAATCGGGGATTTTTACGCGATATACTTCGATGCACCCATCGGGGCATACTGTGGCACAAGCAGAACAACCGATACAGTTCTCGGGATTGTTCATAAATGCAAAGTGATATCCTCGATTATTAACTTCTTTGGGTTGTAACAGCAATACCTCTTTTGGACAAGCCGCCACACACAGGTCACATCCTTTACAACGGTCTTGATTGATGGTTACTGCTCCTATGATTTTTGCCATAATTTAAAAATCTATTCTTTGATAAGTTTTTAGAGTACAAAAATAGTGAAAGTTTTTTGATAATAATATAGTTTAACATATCCTTAACCAATGGCACATTGCAATTATAAATGTGCCATAGTGTTTGCAGTCATTGTAAAATGTAGTATATTTGTGGTTATTATGGTATCGATAATTGTCCCTGTATATAATTTGGAAGCACTGATTCAGCGATGTGTTGACAGTGTGAAGGCGCAAACCGTAAGTGATTGGGAATTGGTTATGGTCAATGATGGCTCAACCGATGGCTCGGGGCGGTTGTGTGATGTTTTGGCGTCAAATGATGACCGTATTCATGTTATTCATCAAAAGAATGCCGGTGCCGGAGCTGCTCGTAAAGCCGGAGTGGCTATGGCAAAAGGAGAGTGGGTATTGATGCTCGATGGTGATGATGTGTTGCCTCCTAACGCACTTGAGCTATTCTTGTCGCGAGTGACTGATGATGTGGATATTATTGTGGGGTCAGTGAAACAATGTACCGATTCAGGGAATTATCCGCATTTGATGGAACAGTCCCGAACTTTGAATGGCAGAGAGTATATAAAGGCATTGTTAAATGGAGAAACGAGTGTGGGACCATGGGCAAAACTCATGCGGCGGTCATTGTTTTTAAACGGACAATGGATTCCTCATCGTCACATAACTCATTTTGAGGATTTGTTAATGCTTGTGTCGGTGTCGGGTGATGCTCGAAAGGTTGTTATAGATAGTAGTCTCAATGTATATAATTTGATATATCGGGTAGAGGGATTAAGTCACACTTGCATTATGTCGTTTGAAGGGTGGTACCGATTATTTAACGGAATATCCCGATTTGCCGATGAGGAGACTGCTTTGCGGTTTAAATTGCATAGATTGTATGATGGATGTATTGTAAGAGGTGTGGAGTTTGAATCGTCTAATCCCGAAATCAAAGCGATAATGCATGATGCGCGAAGATTTAAGCTTAGTGGGCATGATAAATTGATATTGTTGATGCTTCGGAGCAAGCGCTTGCGCCGTTATGTGGCAAAGCGTCATCAAGATACTAAGCGAGTGTCGGGAGCTGTAAAGGTGAGTGTTGTAATGTCGGCATATAATGAGGCGCATCATATTGAGCGAGCTATGTTGTCGGTATTGCGACAATCTTTCCGTAATATAGAATTGATAGTGGTTGATGATGCATCTACCGATAATACACTCGATGTTATTAGAACCGTCGCGGCTGTCGATTCGCGTGTGAGGATATTGCGTCATGAAGAAAATATGGGACTCAGTGCGTCAAGACATACCGGTTGGAAAGAGGCGTTAGGCGATTATGTGCAATTTGTAGATGGCAGTGACACATTAAACCCTTATGCAATAGAAAGGATGTATGACCAAGCTAAGATGAGTGGCGCCGAAATCATTGTGATGGCAATGCAGCGTGTGAGCCGTTTCATGCGGTTGAAAATACCTTATTTTGTGCCATCAAAAGTATTCAAGGAAGAAACAGTCCTCACAACAGAGTTGTTGCCGTTGATATTTAATCGCAATGGATTTTCTCATAGTTTGTGTGACAAGTTATTTTTGCGTGATGTGTTGGTCAAGGTAAATCCATTGGTGGAACCGAATTTTCATGGTGAGGATTTTTTGACTATAGTGCGCATTTTTAGCCATAAATATGAAGTGTCATATACCGATTATGTTGGCTATAATTGGTATATGGGAGGTCGGTCTTCCTCATTGAATTATTATCAAGTGTGGGAGGACAACCGGTTTCAATATGAATCAAGTCGGGATTTATTGACAGAATTAAATCTTACCGATGTTCAATATAAGATTTCGATCGCCAAAGGTTTGGCCGATGGAGTGATAAACAATATCGCTCGATATTTTGCTAATCCGTTCCGGTCACAGGAAAAATTGGCTGAGTTGGTCTCTGCTCAATTATTGGACCCGGTGTGGGAATCGGTGTTACCTTATCTTGATGGGAAATATAAAGCAATAAAGGATAAAAATATAGACGAGGTTATTGCTCTTGGCAAGGAGCGGTATAAAAAATCATGGCTTTTTTATTCGATAATGCTGTTAATGGGTAGGTGATTATAATAATCAAAAAGCGTCAATTCGCATTTATGAGAATTGACGCTTTTCGTTATTATGAGTGATTGTTATTTGCGACGACGTACTGAACGAACTGTTGAGTTGTTGTTTTTGATTTTACTTTGTTTTACTTCTTTGCGTTTAGCCGGTTTTTTAGCGCGAGATGAGCGAGCCGATGATTTTTGCTCTTTTTCATCTTCTTTTATTGCAACCTTTTTTTCTGTATCATCGTTTGATGTTGAGTCGTTGGCTTCTAACTTAGCTTTCTTTGTCGCTTCGGCCTCACGTTTAGCTATAATCTCTTCTCGGTCGGGAACCCATAAATTGTTCTCAAAAGAATCAAGTCGGCATTGTATGCTGTCTTGTGCTCGTTTGAGGGCTTTAGCATCGGGGTAGAGTTGCATCATTGACTTGTTTTGGAGGTTGCGTGTTTTGTATATATCTCCATTATACATCGTCAAAAGGAAAAAATCATCGTATGTATATTTTGCAAGGTTATTATCATCGTCGGTAAAAATATATTGTTGCACCAACCATGGACGTATGTCTTGCATTTTCACCCAAAACATAGGGTATTTTATTGCCTCTCCGCCAAAGTCTCCCGAGCGATGCAATACAGGGCATATAGCATCTACTTTCGTTTTCATTTGATTGTCGCGAGAGTCAAATTCCCAACGTTCAAGAATGTAGTAAGATAGCACTTCGTTGGCAGGTACATCACTATCATCGATAGTGAATTTAGGATTTTTTTCAGTTGAGCCTTTTGCTTCATCATATATTACATGGAAGCGGTCGAGCATATCTTTTACTTTTATGCGGTATTCGTCGGTGAATATTTCACGACCATCAAGATATTCGTATGCTTTAATTTGGTTATTGGCAAGTAATCGCATTATTATGCGGAAGAGATTTTCTTGATCCTGAGTTTTTTCTTCGGGATAAAAAAGTGGTGCGTTTTTGTTGCATGAAGCATCAAGTTGGCGATATATTACTCGCATCCACATAAGGTCTGATTCATTAGTGGGAGTTTCTTCAAAGAATGATTGCATTCTGTCGGTGATTTGAGCTTCATTTTGCTTGTTGCGATTGCGGTCGTTGCCACTGCGTTTACGCACTACGCTGCCATTTGACTGTGCTATGACCGAAGAACTTATGCCAATAAGTGTCACAGCAACGATGATGTATTTTTTTAATAGTTTCATATCCTATTTATATTTTATTCAAAAAACGATGAATCCGATTAATTTACGATTACTTCAAGAGGAGATAGATCACGAGTAATACCATCGGGACCTTTTGCTTTGATGCGAGAGATATAAAAACGTTTGCCTCGAGAGAGTCGCTTTATTTGTTCTTTCTGACGTGATGAGAAGTTGGCACCATCAGAAACTTCGGGCATGGCATTTCCCATTGAGTCAAAAAATACAGTTTCAAAACTTAATACAGTAAACGAAATGTTAAGTAGTCCGTCATCTATTGCTGCTCCCAATCCGGGTGCTTGAAGCAGACGCACTTTTGCAAATGGCTTTCCTCCGAGATATTTGTCGGGATTACCGTTGGCATCGTTGAATGCGATAAATGGAGTTGGATTAGGTAATTTGCGCACTCTAAATGTGGTAGTATTGACTGTTTGGCTACGTCCGTCAATAGTTGCGGTCACTGTGATTACCGCATCTGAACCTACGTTTGTGGGGCGTGCTATCCAAGTGTCTCCTTTGCGAGTCAAAGACCCATTGGTCATTGATGCGCTCACTTGTTGAGTGGGAATGCCTGGAACCGATATGCTTATGGGGTTTTCAATTCCGGCATAAAGAACGTTCATCATTGTTGCCGATACAGTAGCGGCAGGTTCGATAACAGTATAAGATGATTTAAAGTCATGGCGAGCGATAGAACCATCACCACGAGGCACCTCAAGATACCCCGAGTAATCAAATACGCCTGTTTTATTTGTGCTAAATTCATATAATCCATTTGATATTTGATTTTTCCCAATCACGATTGTGGGGCGTTGTGTGGTGTCAACCGCCGCAAGCACTATGCGTGCAGAGTATTTGCCGCCTCGCATCACAATGCGTGAATCGGGAATGACAAATGCGTTAAGTTCATTTACACGCACGTCTCCGGCATCCACGTTTGTGAGCAAATGAGCCAATGCTTCCCCTTCGGCATATTTAATATCGTTCTGTAATTTAGCCAATAGAGTGATTGCTGCTACAACAGGCTGGTTCTCGAATTTTGAGTTTTCCCAATTTTGAGTGATGCCGTTTCGGGTTATTGAAGCGGTAGATAGTACTTGTATTACATTTTCGCGCTTTATCGGGTCGGTGAGGATGGTGGAGATATAGTTGCGGTAATTATCAACCGATGCGCGGAGCTCTGCACCTCGTTTGGTCGTGGGTGAAAGCATGACAATAGCCGCGGCTTCCAAGTCATCACGACGTTGAATGTTATTCACATCTCCATCTTCTCCATCAGCCACATGAACAATGAGTTGTTTAAGCGAGTCTATGTGGTGATATAGTTTTGCCGATGTGCTACGCACTTCCGACGCTTTATCATACCACGATTTCCCTTTTTCGGGATTCTTTTTTGCAAAATCTTCAAGGGTATGGTATATTGCGTTGTTGCGTTGCTCGATATTCTCGTTTGTGCGGTTAAGACCTTCTTCCACTTGTGTAAAGCCATCAAGAACATCACTTGATACGTTAAGCGCAAGCATGGCTGTAAGGACAATATACATCAAATTTATCATCCTTTGACGAGGTGAAAGTCTTGTTATATTTTCTGCCATCTGAGTGAGCGGTTATTTCTGATTAATGATTAAATTATGATTCTCTGATTATTCGGTTGTATTGCCTTTATTTTGAGAATTTTGCATTCCGTGAATGTCTCCACCCATCATGGGACGGTACATATTGACAGTCATTGCGGTAATCATTTTTTCATACACCGAGTTTAGTTGTTGCATATAGCGAGCCATTTTTTCGGTTTCTTCGCAATAACGAGCGCTTTGTTGAGAACTTTTCTCATACATGTCACGAATATCTTTAATGCCACGGTTAACGCGGTCGATTGACTCAAGTTGAGATGATATGCTCTTTAATTGAATTTCATAGATAGTGTTTAGCCCTCCAATATTGCGGTTGAGGTCTTGCATTTGTTCCACATAACCGGTTGAACTTCGTGTAATGTTTTCAGAATTTTCAGTGATGGCTCGATATGATTCAAGCAACACGTTCGACACATTGTTTAGCGCTTGTGTGGTGTCTCGTAGTTGAGTCATCTCGGTGCTGATCGCCGACATTTGGTCAAGATATTGTTGTGTGGCAGATGTGAGTTCGGCCATGCGCGCAAGTTGGTCTGATGCTGCAGCCATTTTTGCGATGCTTTCAGATAAAGAAAGAGTGTCTTCTTCAGAGATGTTCACCCCCGAAGGTATTCCCACTGCATTACGGGCGTCCTCGTTGCTGACAATGTTTCCTGTAGCAGTCGATGCTCCGCCATTTATAATGATGCCACTCCCTCCGTTAAACTCAGGTCGGTCTTCTGGGTTTTTCGATTCGAGAACGGGAAATACATCTTCCCATTTGTATTCTTTCGGAGGACGGTCAAAGGCTGTAATGATAAACATTAACACCTCGGTCCCCATACCTATTGATAGTAGAACGTTGCCGCCGGGTAAGTGCAAAATTTTAAATAATGCACCAAGAATTACGATTGCGGCTCCAATGCTATATGCAAAATTGAAGAATCGTTGACCACCTTCCCAAGATAGAAATTGTTCGATGCTGTTTCGATATTTTTTATTTAGTTTCATTGTATTTGAGTCTAAGTAAGTTGTAATCGTTGTATTGATGTTGAAAAATTGACGGGTTATCGTTTAGATTGTTTTTGCCCGCGGGCAAATCCTATCTGAGTGCGAACGCAACGGAATCCAATATAAGATCGTTGCTCGTTTTGGTATTCCCACATGCGTATATCGCTTCTTATATTGTGGGCGATGTCTTTCCATGAACCGCCTCTCACTATTTTGCGTTTCATTCTATATGGGTCTTCTTTTGCGGCATTGTAGCTGTATTCGGGGTTGATGTCGCTGGTGAGTCGTCCCACACTTTCGGTGTAGGCTGTCGATGTCCATTCGCTAACGTTACCCGCCATGTCATATAGCCCAAAATCATTTGGAGAATATGTTCCCACTTGAGATGTTATTAATTGACCATCTTTAACGTAATTTCCTTTTTGTGGTTTAAAGTTAGCGTAGAAACAACCTTTTTCTTCGGTTAAAGGAAGGTCTCCTTCCCATGGATACATATTTTCATTGACACCTGCTCGAGCTGCATATTCCCATTCGGCATCGGTAGGAAGACGGTAAGGCTCAATATAAATGCCTTCTTTTCCTAATGAACGACGTAGGTAATCGGTACGCCAGTTTGCAAAAGCGTTTGCTTGTTCCCAACTTACACCCACTACGGGGTAATTGCTATATCCGCCGTGAGAAAAATACATGCGTACATATGGTTCGTTATAAGCGTTGTCAAAATCATTTATCCATGCTGTCGTATCGGGATAAACATTTACAATATAAGTGTTGACAAAATCATGACTGCCCGATAACCCGCGTGTTATAGTTTCGCGTACAATGCCACCTTCGTCGTTGAAATAGGCTGTGTCTTTTGATATAATGGGAATGTCGGTTGGCACAGGCTTGTCGGTGTTGTATTCGCGACGAGTGGGGTCCATGCGGTGTTTGCGTTTTGCGGCAGCGGTGTGATTGTAAACCTCATAACGGTAGTTGAGCTGGGTAGGATCAAGCTCTTTAACCCCTGTAATGGGATTGATGCGATAGACACTTTCGATGGCTCGTGCTTCATCTTCGCTTGGATTACGCCAGGGTATAGGCTTATCCCAGTTTAAATAAGGTTCTATGGGGTTGCCTTCACGGTCTTCTTCAATCTTGAATTCTTCGTTGCCACCGTAAGAAGGGTCGGCAAGGCGTTCACGAATGATAGAGTCTCGTACCCAAAATACAAATTGTTTGTATTTTGCGTTTGTGATTTCGGTTTCGTCCATCCAAAATGCGTCAACCGAAATGCCTCGTGGGTCGGCTTTAAGATTCCATACGCTATCGTTTTTTTGTGGACCTAATTCTATTGATCCGCGTGAAACTAATACCATGCCGTATGGAGTGGGTTCGGCCCATGAAGTGCCACTGACCCCTGTCACTTCTCCACCCGACGAATTCTTTCCACCTGCAAAGCAAGAGCTAAGCAACAAAGAGACGATGATTGGTAATAAATAAATTGAAATTTTTTTCATAATTACATTATGCGAATACTCTTGTGTTTATTTTTATTCTTTTCTGAAAAATCAAGTTTTAGCTTATATCCTGCCATGATTTCATGGCTGCCACTGCTTGCTTTGGATATTTCTGACAAATGATAATCATAGCTGTAGCCAAGATATATATTTTTATATTCGGCTCCTATTGTTGCTATTATTGCATCGTTGTAGCGATATCCTATGCCCGCAGTGAGGAATTTATTGTATCTTACTCTACCGGTTATTTCTCCGGTTGTAAAAGTGAAATCACTTTTCACTAAAAGTGATGGCATCACTTCAAATAACGTATTTTTTATTGGAATATTGCTACCTGCCATAAAATAGAGTGTGCGTCCGGCTTGAAATTCGTAGTTTTTTTCATTGCCACCCTCTCCACTTTCGGCATTCATTGTGATAGTGGGAGAGTTCACATGTGTGCACGATAATCCTGCCCAAAATAATTTATGGGTATAAAAAAATCCTAATCCCAAATCTAATGCGTTGCCGTTAATATCGGTAGTGGGGATTGCATCATCGTTTCCCTCATGAAAATCGTCGTTGTCGGGTATAAATACTTCAGAGCCTTTAAATGATTCATTTAGCAGCCCTATTTGTAGCGCTCCTGACAATTCTCCTTTTAAAAATTTGAATTTATAAGCTATTTGTGCACCAACAGCAAGGTTTTTATATAACCCCATGCTTTCTTGTTGCATTAATAACCCGGCTCCAAAGCGCTTGTTTAGAAATTTAAATGGCATGTCTCCCATCATAACAAATGATTGTGGAGCGTTTTCTATCCCCGCCCATTGTATTCTTGTGCCACCACGCAATTTTACAAAATCGGTTGTGCCTATGGCTGCCGGGTTGTAGTAGTTGGGAACCTCAAAATATTGAGAGTATTGCGCATCGACTTGTGCTACAATAGAGGTGGTTGAGGTAAGAACTATAATCCCAAATATATACCTTATTATATTGTGTAACGGTTGTCGCATATCGTTTATTCAAAATAAAATGTTAATACAACCATTTGTGATGTTGCTTTTTTTATTGATTGAGTGAATTTTAGCTTGTCGGGATCGTCGGCAAGGTCTGGACGATTGGTGTCTAAAACATCGGTCAATCCAAAACAAAATTTTATTTCGGGATTGAACTTGAAAAATGGGAGGTAAAAATCACAGCCAAATCCAAAGGTGAGGTAATAGTCTGTGCTTTTTAGCTTGAGAAAGTCGCTTCGTTTTTTTGCGACATCGTATGTTGCCATAATCCCTCCTACAAGATAAGGACGAGCGTTGCGATAGCGTAGTGCCGAATATTTCAAATCGACAGGAAATACCACATGAGCCGATTTTATATTTTGTCGCTCTTCGGCTCCGGAGTTTGCTTCGCGCATTCTTATGTCGCGATTCCCAAAATACATTCCGGGGGAGAATCGCACATTGAAATAGTCATTGAGGCGTAAATCGATTAGACCATTGACACAAAAGCCTGGAGAGAATGCCGGTTGTTCAATGAACCATGATTCTCCGTTTTCAGTGACATAACCATTGTTTGTGAAGTTGAGGTCTTGTGTGTGTACCCCAACCGAAAAGCCTAAATGCCATTGACGTAAATCGGCGTATGGGCGATTCATTAATTTGTCATTAAAATCGCGGGCATCTACATTAAAAGGAGCAAATGATGCGATAAATGCAAGAAAAAGTGATAATATTTGTGTTACTCGTCTCATTATTCTATTAAAACGCAAGCTTTTCATGATTATTGCATATTTTTTATCAAAACAATTATGACATTAAATAAAAAAGAGTATAATAATTATGGTGGAGCTATTGCATAACTTGTATAAATGGACTAATTTTGCATTAACTCGGCAGCCCGGAGGGGCTTCGAGGGTTACATTTTATTGACGTTTACAAGCGTTATCTTTTTAAGTCATCGAATCTCGCAAATTCATCAACGACTTCCCTAAAGATTTAGCAACTGTAAGCGTCCATCGTGATGTCATATATTAACATCATTTACATTATTGTCACTAATCGTGATGATAATTTGTGGTGTTTTATATACACATCTGGCGTGGGCTGCTGAGTTGCTTATCCGAGGGAGGGAGGCCAATGCGAGAGCCTGATGACTTGGGATAAGTAGTAACAGAATCCCACGTCATCTTTTTATAACAGTCTGGAAAGGGATTCATTCAGACATTTTAATCTCGCTACCACGATGCACATAGGCGAAATAATACGACTCACAGTAAAACAACAAGGGCTCACCACAGTGTGGCTTGCCCGTCAATTATCTTGTTCACGCACCAACGTATATAAAATCTATGCCCAACACTCACTCGACACAAATACCCTACGCCGCATCTCAATAATCCTCAAAACCGACTTCTTCGCCCTCTACTCCGACGACATCGCCCCACATTGCAAGTGATGTTATAAATCAATATTAAATCATCAATTGCCGATTTATGAAATAATACCTTCATAATATTGAATCAATAATACTATTCATTTCTTCTTCGTCAACTCCTTCCCCCGACATCGCGTCTGTTTCTGTTCTCATCAAGCGTTGTTTCACTTCTTCAATAGAATATTGGCAAGGAGGTTCGCTCAATATATCGCAACCCGTAGTAGCATCAGCACGTAATGTACGCAATGCATAGATAGCACGCTCCATCATCACATCATCATCAAGAAATGCATTTATCTCATTTAATAAAGTTGCTCTTAATTCTGCTTTAGTCATAATTATATCATTTTCAGCAAAAATAGCCTATTTTACAAAAATCTCAAAATCTTTACATCAAGATGTCTCGGCCCCCAAAAGTAGATCTTTCATCATAACCCCAATGGGGTCAGCAAAGCATATTTGAGTTAATTATGCATTATGAACTATGAATTGATTGATATTGTCTCCAATTAGTTTACATGTCAACCAATCAACAACATACATTTCTAATTTTATCAATTGCCATTTAATACCTTTGACAAAATAAATTTCGTTAAACTATTTATTAAAAATTATTACTTATGAAATCTAACAGAAACGAAGAATTGAAATCACGACGTGATTTCTTCAAAAAAGCAGTGAAATCAGCACTCCCTATTCTTGGTGCAGTTGTGTTGGCAAGTTCTCCAATAGTATCAAAAGCAGCGACAACAATGGGTTGCGACTACACATGTAAAACAAGTTGTGCAAATGATTGCTATGGATCTTGTCGCTACGGATGCCAAAGTACTTGTACTGGCACATGCTCTGGCTCATGTAAGACTTCATGCAGTTCTGGCTCAAGCAGATATTAATAGCCTAAATTGTTCATTGTTTAATTATGAATAAGGATAAATTAGAATCACGCCGTGATTTTTTCAAAAAAGTAGCAAAATCAGCACTCCCAATATTAGGCTCAGTCGTTTTGGCCAATCCACTTATAGCCAATGCGGCTAAAACAGCTATGGGATGTAACGGTAGTTGTTATACCGGTTGTGATGGAGGGTGTCGCAAAACATGCAGCGGATCATGCCGATATCATTGCTTATCTACTTGCAAGGGTGGATGCCAAAGAACTAATAGAGGTTATTATTAATGGATTAAAAATTAATGTATCATGAATAAAAAAATATTAATAGGACTTTGTGCCGTTTTGGTGCTATTGTTGCCGGGCGTCTCAAAAGCACAAGGTAACTTGAATTTAAAATATTCTGCTGAAATACATACCGGTTATGGAACAACCACAAAAGTGCAAGGCAATGATATGTATATAGGGCGAGTAATGCTTGGAACGATACATGGTGTTTCATTTGATAAATATGGAGAAATAGGCGTAGGTTTTGATGCTGTAATGTTAACGCATTATTATAAATCGGAAGGGTTGCGATTCGCTGCAAATCCATACGTGTCGGTGAGACCAACATATCCTATCACTGAAAAATTTTCTGTGTTTTTAGATTGTGCATTAGGAGCCACAATCCCTGTTGTAAATATGGAAAATAGCAAGACTGATGTTTCTTATATGATTGGTCCTGGGATAAAATATAGAAAATTGAATTTATCTGTTGGATTTAATCAAATTGGTAGCGGGTCGGGTTCAACATCGTTTTTTGCAAGATTAGGTCTTTATTTATAAATAATTAAGAAGAAATGAAAAAAGATATTATTTCAAGACGTGATTTTTTCAAAAAATCAACATCTAAGATATTGCCCGTTGTGGCTGCAATTACGTTGCCATCAGTGTTGACGTCATGTGAAATAGATGAGGAACCATTTGATATTCCTTCTTCAGGTTGTGATACATGTAAAGGCAATTGTGGAGGTCAATGCAGTACTGGGTGTAGTGGCACATGTGAATATGGCTGTACCGGTAATTGTAAAGGTGCATGTGGAAGCTCATGCCGATATGTGTGTACCGGGAGCGCTAAATATGGTTACTAACATTGTTTCAATATGTCAAATTTGAAAGAGAATGTTAAAAGTTGGCAAGACGGAGTTGCGAAGAATATCACTTTTATTGTAACGAAGGATTGCCAACTTGCTTGTAAATACTGCTATCTCGTGGGTAAAAACGAGAAAGAACGAATGAGTTGGGAGGTCGCCAAAAAAGCAATCGACTATATTCTTGACAATGAACAGGATTTCGAGGAAGCCTCGGTGGTATGGGATTTTATCGGTGGTGAGCCATTTCTTGAAATTGAGCTAATTGATAAGATTTGCGATTATCTAAAGGTAGAGATGTTCCGTCGCAATCACCATTGGTTTAATTCTTATCGTTTTAGTTTCTCTACCAACGGGATAAACTATCACACCGACAAGGTGCAGGATTTTATCAAAAAAAATCGCGAACATTTGTCGATTGGCATCACTATCGACGGCACAGAGAAGAAGCACGATCTTAACCGTATATGGAAAGGTGATGGCCCTGAACAAGGTTCATATAAAGATGTAGTAAAAAACATTCCTCTATGGTTAGAGCAGTTCCCAAATGGAGGCACAAAGGTCACAATAAGTAGCGCTGATATTCCATATATCAAAGAGAGTGTATTACATCTTTTTGACCTCGGCATTCATGAGGTAAATATCAACTGTGTGTTTGAAGATGTGTGGAACGAGGGTGATGATGCATCGTTTGAAGAACAATTGATGCAACTTGCCGATGCTATTATCGATAATGACCTTTATAAAGAGAATGTATGTTCATTCTTTACCGAGCAAATGGGAAAGCCAATGGATTGCGTGCTTGAAAATGGCAATTGGTGTGGAGCAGGGCGCATGTTGTCGATTGATGCCGCCGGCAATTTTTATCCATGTACTCGCTTCGCCCAATATTCATTGCGCGACAAAAAGGCTTGGATAATCGGCAATATCTATGATGGAATCGACAAAAACAAAATACGCGCATTCCTCACGCTCGACCGTTGCACTCAATCAACTCAAGAATGTATCGACTGCGAGGTGGCAAGTGGTTGTGCATGGTGTCAAGGTGAAAACTATGATGCTGCCGAAACTCCAACGGTTTATCAACGTTCAACAGCGATTTGCAAGATGCATAAAGCACGCGTGAGAGCCAACAATTATTATTGGAATAAACTGTTCCGCAAGTTAGAGTTGGAAGGGAAACGAGAAGAATTTGAGCAAAATAAAAAGAGTGTAAACCCCGAAATTTGCTAATCGCTATGCTACAATATTTAATTATACATCTCGATGACACTTCGGTATCATATTGTCATTACGAGAATAATAAAAGTGAACGCAATCTCATTTCGCTCGACGACCTCAAAGCCGGCATTCTCTATGCGATGAAAGAGAATTTGATGATCCAAATGGTTTATCCCGATTATCAACTTCCCGAAGAATATGAAGCGACAATCGAAACAATTGACCATGTGAAAATCAAACCAATCTCTCAATCAACCGATGCCAATGTTGGGGTCATTAATTCGTGGAATGATTTGGAGTCATTTAATGCCGATAGAGAAATCGCATACGTATTGCGCACTGACAAAGCATCATTTTTTGAGTGTTACTCTCGTTTGTTGCCCATTCTCGATGAAGTTTCTCGCTTAAACGTAGTGATTAAGGATATTGAATCATTTACCGATGATGATTTTACTCAATACAAAATCATTCTCAGTGAAATAGCATCAAAAGTTAAGGGTTGCTACGAGAATAATCATGCAGTGCAACTTAACTTGTTGACCGACCGCATGATGCTAGACAAGATGAACAACTGCAATGCCGGTTGGGAATCAATAACACTTGCTCCCGATGGTCGTTTCTATGTTTGCCCGGCATTCTATCTTGCAGGTGACAATGAGGATTTTGGCATAGGCAAAGCTAAATGCTCGGTTGGAAATTTGCAAACCGGTCTTGACATTAAAAATCCTCAACTCTATCGTCTCGACCATGCCCCATTGTGTCGCAAATGCGACGCTTATCAATGTCGTAGATGCGTGTGGTTAAATCGCAAAACAACTTTCGAGGTCAACACTCCATCGCATGAGCAATGTGTAGTGGCTCATATTGAGCGTAACGCCTCTCGCGACTTACTTGCCTCAATACGCACGATTGGAACGTTCCTCCCCGACAAAGAGATAAAAGAGATTGATTATTTAGACCCTTTTGATGTAAAAGAAGAATATTAGAAGCAATGAAAAAATTAGTAGGACAAGTAACAGAGGCGGAGCGTGATGAGATTCAACGCTTATTTGAACGCCGTAATGGATTGAATGAGTTGGCGCGCATATTGACTGCCGATAATGCCGAATTGTATGAGAAATTGGTTAAAGACCTTGGAGAAACCGGCACTAAATTTCAAAATTGGTGGGACACTATGGCTGCCAAATATAATTGGGAAAGCACTCCCAACGGCAACTGGGAAATCAACTTCGACAGTTGCGAGATTTATTTAGTTGACAACACTTTATAATTACCTATATGATGGGAACATTATGCATGATTGGCGCGACTGAGATTATAGTTGTGTGCGTGTTGGTATTGCTACTTTTCGGAGGCAAAAAAATACCCGAATTAATGAAAGGATTAGGTCAAGGCGTGAGAAGTTTCAAAACCGCCATGAATGAGCCATTGCCCGATGAACAACAACGAGAGCAAGAATGGCGCAACCAGCAAGCACAACAACAGCCTCAATCTCAACCCGATCAGACATCACAAAATGAATCGGAACAAAGATAACTCACCTCTTCCCGAAGAGAATCCCGACGAAAGACAATCTATCGAAGAATTCGACGAAGAAGAATTTCAAGAGGAATCGGCTGAGGGCATGATGACCATGGGCGGACACTTAGAAGTGTTCCGCCGCATGTTGTTTCGCATTGCCGGAGTTGTTCTCGCAATGGGAATTGCCATTTTTTGTTTTAAAGACGAAACATTCAACTTATTATTAGCCCCTCATACTAATGATTTCATCACCTTTAAGTGGGTAGAACAATTGATGGGGCTTATTGGCATAGATTTTACTTTCGACGCTTATAATGTACCACTTATCAGCACAGAGTTGGCTGCTCAATTCATGACACATATTTCCACATCGTGCTATCTGGCGTTTCTATTTGCTTCACCCTACTTATTATTCGAGTTGTTTCGATTTGTTTCTCCGGCATTATACGAAAACGAAAAACGCTACTCCATTATAGTGGTATTTGTGGTGTATGTCTTGTTTTTAATGGGATTGTTGATGAGCTATTTTGTTATTTTCCCCGTCTCATTCCAATTCCTTGCCACCTATCAAGTTGACCCCACTATCAACAACACCATAACCCTATCGTCATATATTTCCACATTCACCACTCTCACCCTTATGATGGGAATTGTGTTTCAATTGCCAGTTATTGCATTTGTTTTGGCTAAGATGGGAATTGTTGACACCAATCTATTGCGACACTATCGCCGCCATGCGCTTGTAATCATCACGATAATCGCTGCAATAATCACCCCTACAACCGACATTTTCACCCTTTTGCTTGTCACCGGTCCCATCTATTTGCTCTATGAATTGAGTATTATGGTTGTAGGACGAGTCGCAAAAGATTGATTGTCGTTTAATTTTGTGCTACTTGTAAAAGTGGCACTTTTTTTATAGAGTTGTTTTTAGATTCGATTAATTGCTTTAATTTTGTATATTAAATCGAATTTTATGGTGATTAATCGACACAAAGATCCTATGGGTGCGGCGATTGCCGATTTTTATAAAAATGGCATTGCCGGTAGATTGAGAGTGTTTTCGTCGATGTTTGATGAAGATGAGATTCCGGTAGGTCATCTGTTTCGTGAAGAAGATGAAATGGGCGAATTGGAATTGGTAGCTCTTGAACTCTCGAAAGGACGGATTCTTGATGTGGGTGCCGGTGCCGGTTGCCATGCTCTCGTTTTGCAAGATAAGGGTATGGATGTGACGGCTATAGATGTGTCGCCTTTGTCGGTTGAGGTAATGGTAAAAAGTGGTGTCGAGGATGCCCGATTGGTAAATCTTTATGATGAAGCACTATGTGAGAAATTTGACACAATCTTAATGTTGATGAATGGCTCGGGCATTATTGGAAAGGTCGCAAATATGCCGCATTTTTTTGCTCGCATTGATAAGTTGCTTGCCGATGGAGGACAGGTGCTTATGGATTCGAGTGATTTGATATTTCTTTTTGAAGAAGAAGACGGAGGCGTAGATATTGATTTAGCCGGAGATTACTATGGCGAGGTTGATTTTATGATGCAATATAAAAATATAAAAGGGGAAACCTTTGATTGGCTATATATTGACTTTGAAACTCTCGCTTTCCATGCCGGAGAAAATGGCTTTGAGGCTGAAATGGTGAAACAAGGGGAGCACTATGACTATCTCGCCCGTTTGACTCGAAAAGAATAGTCGTTTATTGTCTTTGATTGTAATGTGTCTAAGTTTATGAGAGAAGTAAATCCGGCTGAAACAAGTAGAGCATACGCATTTGAAATGTGGATGAAGGTGCCTATGCCTATGGTAACTTTATTCAAGACTCTCAATGTGTCGCGATTGGTTAAGATTAGTCGCAAAACAGGCTTTAAGTTTAATATGTTGATGTGTTATTGCATAGGTAAGGCAGCAAGTCAAATAAACGAGTTTTATCTATTGCCCGTTGGTGGTAAATTGATGCAGTATGGCGCTTTGGCGGTAAATACAATTGTGGCAAATGCGAGAGGGGGAGTTAGCTCCTGTGATATTCCATTTGAAGAAGATTTGAACTTGTTTAATTCGCAATATCTGCAACTTTCATCGCAAGTGGCTCAAAGTTGTGTGGACTATGATATAACCGATAGAATGGTTATTGGCACATCGGCATTGGTGCAATGTGAAATCGATGGGGCGGTGGGAATGTATTCAGGTATGTTTAATAACCCATTTATTATTTGGGGGAGATATAAACGCAATTTCTTCAAAGCAACGCTTGCAATCTCATTTCAATTTCATCACACTCAAATGGATGGTGCTCATGCTGCCCGGTTTCTTAACGGAGTACAAAAAGAAATTAATGCCCTTCAAGTGTAATAATATATACTAATGAGTATTGTCGGGTGATGGATCGCTTGATTGAATGTATGATAGAGGGTAAAGAGTAAAGTGTTGGGGAAAGTCTATCCCATAAATGAATCTTATTGTTGTTTTTTGATTGAGAATATTTTGTTGGATTTTTGTTTGGTTTATAAAATAAACTTGTTTATATTTGCGGTGTGATTTGTAAACTAAAAGTAAAACTAAAACAATTAAGAACATGGAAAAACAAAAATTAAGCGCCGAAGCAAGTTTGGAACTTATTTCGCAAATGATTAACCAATCAAAGCACAATCTTAATAGAGGAAGTTTTAATTCCTGGATAGGTTGGGGTGTGTTTACGACAGTATTAGGATTGATAATTTATGGGGTTGTTTCTGCTACGGGAGTATATCAATGGTATTATTTGTGGTTCTTGGAGTTTGTTTATGCAATATATGATTGTAAGCGAAATGAACGTCAAACAGGAGACGTGAAAACGCATATTGATAATGCGATAGAGGGTATTTGGCAGGCTCTTGGTTGGTTATATATTTTGACTCCTGTGGCGCTTACTTTTGCCGCAATTTATTTGCGGCATTATTATGCCTTTAATATGATAATGCCCCTTGTGCTTATATATACAATAGTGGGAGTGGCTTTTACCGGCGTGATATTGCGAGAAAAGTGGATTATAGCTATCCCTATTGTGGGGGCATTGTCTCCATTGTATATGATTGCGGTTGTTTCATCGCAAAGATTTGAACATTGGCAGATGTTGTTATTTGTCGTAACATTTTTTGTAGTGATGGTTGTTCCCGGTATGATATTGAATTATAGGTGCAAGAGATTGAATAAGTGATAAGATGTAAATTTTGTCGAGATGAAGTTTAAAGAATTAGATGCGTTGTTACATTCTCAGCTGAGATTGGCGGTGATGTCGATATTGGTGAGCGTTGAAAGTGCCGATTTTGTTTATATCAAGCAGCAAACCGAGGCGACTGCCGGGAATCTTAGTGTGCAACTCGAGAAATTACAATCGGCAGGTTATATCTCGATTGAAAAGGGGTATAAAGGAAAGAAGCCATGTACAACTTGCCGCATAACACCACAAGGTGTTGAGGCGTTCTCGAAGTATGTTGAGGCGTTAAAGACTTATATTAATAAGTAGAGTAATAATATGAAAGAAGATAACTCCGTTGTTGCTGCATCGGGGGAGTTTATCGAGATTTTGGGAATAGAGAAACTATAAAGTGAATATGTAAAAACTGTAACTATTGTTAAATAATTGTAATTTTTAGCCTTTTCCTGGAGGGAGGTGTACTCTTTTTAGGGCTCTTTTGTAGTAGAAATGCAATAAAAATGGCTGAAATATGTTCAAAATGATTAGAAACGAGGCGTTTTAGAGTATAAAATTGTAGGAAATGCGATGTTTTGGTTATGTTGGTATTGCGAAAGATAGGAATAAAAAGATTTGGTTATTAGCGAATTAATTAGTAATTTTGCAACGTTTTTCGGACTATCTTAATGCTGCAATGTCGCTAACTCATTGATAGAGAAAGTGGTGTGTGGTATTTTGAATGTGTGTGAAAATGAAAATTTTAACAGAATTATAAATAAATTTAAGTAACAAAAACAAAGAACTAAGATGCCTACTATTCAGCAATTAGTAAGAAAAGGACGTGTTGCTCTTGAGGATAAGAGTAAATCACCCGCACTCGATTCTTGTCCACAACGTCGTGGTGTTTGTGTGCGTGTGTACACTACTACTCCCAAGAAACCTAACTCGGCTATGCGTAAAGTAGCCCGTGTGAGATTGACTAACGGTAAAGAGGTTAACTCTTATATCCCAGGTGAAGGTCACAACCTACAAGAACACTCAATTGTGTTGGTTCGTGGCGGTCGTGTAAAAGACCTTCCTGGTGTACGTTATCACATCGTTCGCGGTACACTTGATACAAGCGGTGTTAAGGATCGTACACAACGTCGCTCTAAATATGGAGCAAAACGTCCTAAAGCAGGTGCAGCTAAGAAGTAATCGGATCCAATAACCGGTGAAGTAACTAAATCGCACAAAGAGAATTTATAAAAGAAAACGAGTTTTTAACGAGTTTTTGATTTATTGGAACGCTGACATTATTGGTTGAGTAAGCCCCGATGAGAGAATCGAATGGCTGAAGAATGAAAGATGAAAGCAACCAAGCAAACAAAAACACAAAACGACAAAGAAAATGCGTAAAGCAAAACCTAAAAAAAGGGTAGTATTGCCCGATCCCGTCTTCAATGACGTGAAAGTTTCTAAGTTCGTTAACCATCTTATGTATGATGGAAAAAAGAATATTTCTTATACAATATTCTATAACGCACTTGAAATTGTGAAATCTAAATTGCCTAACGAGGAAAAAACTGCGCTCGAAATCTGGAAAAAAGCGCTCGAAAACGTTACTCCTCAAGTGGAAGTTAAGTCTCGCCGTGTAGGTGGTGCTACTTTCCAAGTCCCAACTGAGATTCGCCCCGACCGTAAGGAATCAATTTCAATGAAAAACCTTATCCTTTATGCACGCAAACGTGGTGGCAAAACTATGGCCGACAAACTTGCTGCAGAGATCGTAGATGCTTTCAATGATCAAGGTGGTGCATTCAAACGTAAAGAAGATATGCACAAAATGGCTGAGGCTAACCGCGCATTCGCACATTTCCGTTTTTAATTTTTCATTGAATAATTACAGATAAAAATGGCTAAATCAGACGAATTATTAAAATATACCCGTAATATCGGTATTATGGCTCACATTGATGCTGGTAAAACTACCACATCAGAGCGTATTCTTTTCTATACCGGTCTTACTCACAAAATCGGTGAAGTTCATGATGGCGCTGCTACTATGGACTGGATGGAGCAAGAGCAAGAACGTGGTATCACTATCACATCTGCTGCTACTACTGCATTCTGGAATTATGCCGGTGATAAATATAAAATCAACTTGATTGACACCCCAGGGCACGTTGACTTTACTGTGGAAGTGGAACGTTCTCTTCGTGTGCTTGATGGTGCTGTTGCTGCATTCTGTGCCGTTGGTGGTGTTGAACCTCAATCTGAAACAGTATGGCGTCAGGCTGATAAATATAACGTGCCTCGTATCGGTTATGTGAACAAAATGGACCGTTCTGGCGCAAACTTCTTTGAGGTGGTACGTCAACTTAAGGAAGTGCTTGGAGCAAATCCTTGTCCAATTCAAATTCCTATCGGCGCTGAAGAAACTTTTAAAGGTATTGTTGATCTTGTGTCAATGAAAGCTTACTATTGGCCCGATGAACAACAAGGTGCGGATTATGTAATTGAAGAAATTCCTGCTACGCTTGTTGATGAAGCGGAAGAGTGGCGTGACAAAATGCTCGAAAAAATCTCTGAGTATGATGATGCTTTGATGGAAAAATATTTTGACGATCCATCAACTATTACTGAAGATGAAATTCGTGCAGGTATTCGTAAAGCTACTCTCACTATGGATATCGTTCCGATGACATGCGGTAGCTCGTTCAAAAATAAAGGTGTTCAATGTTTGTTGAACAATGTTTGTGCTTACCTCCCAAGTCCTTCTGACGGTGGTGCTATCGAAGGTCATTCAGTTGATAATCCTGAAGAAATTATTACTCGTCAGCCTTCAAGCGATGAACCAATGTGTGCCCTTGCATTTAAGATTGCAACGGACCCCTATGTAGGGCGTCTTTGCTTCTTCCGTGTTTACTCGGGAGATATGGTTGCAGGTAGCTATGTGTTCAACTCTCGTTCAGGTAAAAAAGAACGTGTGTCGCGTTTATTCCAAATGCACTCAAGCAAGCAAAATCCTAAAGATGTAATTGGTTGTGGTGATATTGGCGCAGGTGTAGGTTTCAAAGATATTCGCACTGGTGATACTCTTTGTGCTGAGGATGCTCCTATTGTTCTTGAGGCAATGGAATTCCCTGAGCCGGTTATCGGTATCGCTGTTGAGCCTAAAACTCAAAAAGACCTCGATAAACTTGGTGTAGGTCTTCAAAAACTTGCAGAAGAAGACCCAACATTTACTGTTCAAACTAACGAAGAAACTGGTCAAACAGTTATCTCTGGTATGGGTGAGCTTCACCTTGATATCATTATCGACCGTCTTCGCCGTGAGTTCAAAGTAGAATGTAACCAAGGTCGTCCTCAAGTTACTTATAAAGAATCAATCACTCAATCGGTTGAACTTCGTGAGGTATTCAAGAAACAAACCGGTGGTCGTGGTAAATTTGCCGACATCATTGTGCGTGTAGAACCGGTTGATGAAGGTTTTGAAGGTAACCTACAATTCGTTGATGAAGTTAAAGGTGGTAATATTCCTAAGGAATATATCCCTTCAATTCAAAAAGGTTTCGTAACCGCAATGAAAAATGGTGTTCTTGCTGGCTATCCGGTAGAGCAACTCAAAGTGACTGTGATTGATGGTTCTTTCCACCCGGTTGACTCTGACCAACTTTCATTTGAGCTTTGTGCTATCCAAGCATTCAAGAAAGCTTGTGAAAAGGCCGGGCCGGTTCTTCTTGAGCCTATTATGAAAATCGAGGTTGTAACTCCCGAAGAAAGCATGGGTGACGTTATCTCAGACTTGAACAAGCGTCGTGGTCAAGTTGAAGGTATGGAATCAAGCCGTAGCGGAGCTCGTGTTGTTAAGGCTAAAGCTCCTTTGGCTGAAATGTTTGGATATGTTACAGCATTGCGTACTATCACTTCAGGTCGTGCTACTTCAACTATGTCATTCTCTCATTATGACGAGGTGAGCAGCTCAATCGCTAAAAATGTCTTGACTGAATGCCAAGGCCGTGTTGATTTATTGAAATAATACTTTATTATATAAAATAATATGAGCCAAAAAATCAGAATTAAGCTAAAATCTTACGACCACAACTTGGTTGACAAGTCGGCTGAAAAGATTGTTAAGACTGTTAAGGCTACTGGTGCGGTGATAAGCGGTCCAATTCCCTTGCCCACTCACAAACGTATCTTTACAGTTAACCGTTCGACATTCGTGAACAAAAAATCACGCGAACAATTCCAACTTTCATCATTCAAACGTCTTATCGACATCTACAACTCAACAGCTAAAACTGTTGACGCTCTTATGAAGCTTGAGCTTCCTAGTGGTGTAGAAGTGGAAATTAAGGTGTAATTAGCAAGTAAAAAAATTTAAATTAAAGAGAAATGCCAGGATTATTAGGAAAAAAAATCGGAATGACATCCGTTTTCAGTGCCGACGGTAAAAATGTGCCGTGCACTGTTATCGAAGTAGGTCCTTGTGTGGTTACTCAAGTAAAAACTCTTGAAAGTGATGGGTATGAAGCTCTTCAACTCGGTTTTGAGGACAAGAAAGAGAAACATACTACCAACCCAGAGCTTGGTCACTTTAAGAAAGCTGGTGTAACTCCCAAGAGACACTTGGCCGAGTTCAAAGGATTTGAAGGCGAATACAAACTTGGTGACACTATTACAGTGGAAATGTTTAACGAAAGCGACTTTGTCGATATCGTTGGCACCTCTAAAGGTAAAGGTTATCAAGGTGTTGTAAAACGTCACGGTTTCGGTGGTGTGGGTCAAACTACTCACGGTCAACACAACCGTCTTCGCGCACCAGGTTCTATTGGTGCATGTTCTTATCCTGCTAAAGTATTCAAAGGAATGCGCATGGCAGGACAAACCGGCAACCATCGTGTAACCGTGCAAAACCTCCAAGTATTGAAGGTGATTGCCGAACACAATCTATTGATGATTAAGGGATCTATCCCTGGAAGTAAAGGTTCAATCGTAATAATTGAGAAATAATGGAACTCGCAATTTATAATATAAAAGGAGAAGACACCGGTCGTAAAGCTGTATTGAACGATGAGGTGTTTGCAATTGAAGCCAACGAGCATGCCGTATATCTCGATGTTAAGCAATACTTGGCTAATCAGCGTCAAGGCACTCATAAAGCCAAAGAAAGAAGTGAAGTTTCAGGATCTACTCGTAAACTTCACAAACAAAAAGGTGGCGGCGGTGCTCGCATCGGTGATATCAATTCACCAGTTTTAGTAGGTGGTGGTCGTGTATTCGGTCCTCGTCCTCGTGATTATCGCTTTAAACTAAATAAAAAGCTAAAATCGCTTGCTCGTAAATCTGCGCTCACATATAAAGCAATGGATAACGAAATTATTATAGTTGAAGACTTCTCATTTGAAGCTCCTAAGACTAAAGATTTCGTAAACTTTGCTAAAAATCTACAAATTGCAGACAAAAAAGCCCTTTTCGTTTTAGCGAATGAAAATAAAAACGTATATTTGTCAGCTCGAAATCTTCCGACTGCAAACGTGATGGTTGCATCGGAAGTAAATACTTATGTATTACTCAACAACAAAGCTATTGTCCTTACGGAAAGTAGCCTTGATGTCATTAATAAATTTTAAGGAGGACGTAGAAAATGGATATAATGATTAAACCAATCGTTACTGAACATGCAACTAAGCTTACTGATAAGCTTAATCGCTACACTTTTCGCGTTTCTCTTAACGCTAATAAATATCAAATCAAATCTTTGGTTGAAGAGCTTTATGGCGTGAAAGTAGTTAATGTCAACACTCTTGTTGTTAGAGGAAAAAACAAGTCTCGTTGGACTAAGAGCGGACTCCTTCGTGGTAAAACTGTGGCTTATAAAAAAGCATATATCACAGTTGCCGAAGGTGAAACTATTGACTTTTATAGCAACATATAATAGAAAATGGCAGTAAGAAAATTGAAGCCCACAACACCGGGGCAAAGACACAAAGTTATTGGTGTATTTAAAGGTACAATAACTGCTAGTACACCAGAGAAATCTCTTACAGTCGGTAGAAAAGCGTCCGGAGGTCGTAATGCCGAAGGTCACCTAACCACCCGTTACCTTGGTGGCGGTCACAAACGCAAATACCGTTTAATTGACTTTAAGAGAAACAAAGACGGTGTTCCCGCAGTAGTAAAATCGATCGAGTATGATCCTAACCGTTCAGCTCGCATTGCGCTTCTTTACTATGTGGATGGAGCTAAGGCTTATATAATTGCACCCAACGGCTTGGAAGTTGGCGCAACAGTAGTTAGTGGTCAAGATGTGGCACCCGAAGTGGGTAATGCTCTTCCTTTGAGCAAGATTCCGGTAGGTACACTAATCCACAACATTGAGTTGCGTCCCGGTCAAGGAGCTTTTATGGCTCGTTCAGCCGGTACATTTGCTCAGTTGACTTCTCGTGAAGGAGATTATGCAATTATCAAATTGCCTTCAGGTGAAACACGTAAGGTGCTCGCCGCATGTCGTGCAACAATTGGTGTTGTAGGAAACAGCGAACACTCTCTTGAACGTTCTGGTAAAGCTGGTCGTTCTCGCTGGCTTGGACGTCGTCCCCGCAACCGCGGTGTAGTAATGAACCCAGTGGATCACCCAATGGGTGGTGGTGAAGGTCGCGCATCAGGTGGACACCCACGTTCTCGTAAGGGTCAATATGCAAAGGGTCTCAAGACACGTGCACCGAAGAAACATTCTTCAAAATATATTATTGAAAGAAGAAAAAAGTAATTTGATTAATTAAGTAACTATGAGTCGTTCATTAAAAAAAGGCCCATTTATCAGCGTCAAACTGGAAAAGAAAGTCGCTGCAATGAATGAAAGCGGCAAGCAATCGGTTATCAAAACTTGGAGCCGTGCATCAATGATTGCCCCTGAATTTGTTGGACACACTTTTGCAGTTCACAATGGTAATAAATTCATTCCTGTTTACGTCACTGAAAACATGGTAGGTCACAAACTTGGAGAATTTGCTCCAACACGCACCTTCCGTGGTCATGCCGGAAACAAGAAAAAATAAAAGAGGCCTGTTATAAATAATTTTGATAAAAAAAGAAATTAAATACAATGGGTGTAAGAAAAAGACAATCAGCCGAAGTAATGAAGGAAGCCCGCAAATCACAAGCTTTTGCTAAATTGATTAATGTGCCTTCATCTCCCCGCAAAATGCGCCTTGTCGCAGACATGGTGCGCGGTAAAGAGGTGTTCCGTGCATTGGGTATCCTCAAGTTCTCCAACAAAGAGGCAGCTGCCAAAGTTGAAAAACTTTTGCGTTCAGCTATCGCCAACTGGGAGGCTAAAAATGAGAAAAAAGCTGAAAACGGCGAGCTTTATATCAGCACAATTTTTGTAACATGTGCTCCAATGTTGAAGCGTCTCCGCACAGCTCCTCAAGGTAGAGGTTATAGAATTCGTAAACGTTCTAATCACGTTACGTTGTTTGTAGATACAATTGACAATAACGCTAAAAAACAGGCATAAGAAATGGGACAGAAAGTTAATCCAATCAGCAATCGTTTAGGTTACATCCGTGGATGGGACTCTAATTGGTATGGTGGAAATAAGTATGGTGACACTTTGCTTGAAGATTCAAAAATTCGCAAGTATCTCAATGTCCGCTTAGCCAAATCAAGCGTTTCTCGTATTGTTATTGAGCGCACTTTGAAGCTTATCACAATTACAGTGTGTACATCTCGCCCCGGTTTAATTATAGGTAAAGGTGGCAGTGAAGTGGAAAAGCTTAAAGAAGAGCTCAAGAAAATCACCGACAAAGATGTTCAAATTAACATTTTTGAAGTAAAACGCCCCGAGCTCGATGCGCAAATCGTGGCTAGCACTGTAGCTCGTCAAATTGAAGGCAAAATCGCTTACCGTCGTGCTGTGAAAATGGCTATTGCCGGAACAATGCGTAGCGGTGCCGAAGGTATTAAGGTGCAAGTAAGCGGTCGTCTTAATGGCGCAGAAATGGCTCGTAGTGAAATGTTGAAAGAAGGTCGTACACCTCTTCACACTCTTCGTGCCGATATCGACTACGCACTTGTAGAAGCCCACACCAAAGTAGGTGTTATAGGCGTTAAAGTGTGGATTTGTCGTGGTGAAGTGTACGGTAAACGTGACCTCGCTCCGTCATTTGCTTCTAACAGCAAAGAAGGTCGTGGTGCAAGCAACGGTTCTCGCCGTGGTGGTTTCCGTAACAATAAAAAAAATCGTTAAACCTCAATTGATTCAACACAACAATGTTACAACCAAAGAAAACTAAATTTCGCCGTCAACAGAAAGGTCGCATGAAGGGCAACGCTCAACGCGGAAATCAGTTGGCATTCGGTTCTTTTGGTATTAAGACTTTGGAGTCAAAATGGATTACAGGTCGCCAAATTGAGGCTGCTCGTATTGCCGTGACTCGTTATATGCAACGTCAAGGTCAAATTTGGATTCGTATATTCCCAGATAAACCAATCACCAAGAAACCGGCAGAAGTGCGTATGGGTAAAGGTAAGGGTGCTCCAGAAGGATTCGTAGCTCCTGTAACTCCAGGTCGCATGCTTATAGAAGTAGAAGGCGTAAGCTTTGAAATTGCAAAAGAAGCACTTCGCTTGGCAGCTCAAAAGCTTCCTGTGACTACTAAATTCGTAGTACGCCGTGATTATGACTCAACTCAAAATGTGTAAAAGATTATGAAAAAAGAAGAAATCAAAGAACTTAGCACTCAAGATCTAAAAGATCGTTTGGCGGAAATGGAAAAAGGTTATCTTCAACTAAAAGCTAATCACGCTGTTTCTCCTATCGATAACCCTGCTAAGATTACACATGATCGTAGAATGATTGCACGCATGAAAACTGAGTTGCGTCAGCGTGAACTTAATAATAAATAATCCCAAGAAATGGAAAAAAGAAATTTAAGAAAAGAACGTATTGGGGTTGTATCGAGCAACAAGGGTGACAAAACTATCACTGTTACTATCAAGTGGAAAGAAAAACACCCTATTTATGGTAAATTTGTTAACAAGACAAAAAAATACCATGCTCATGATGAAAAGAATGAGTGCCAAGTTGGCGATACAGTGAAGCTGATGGAAACACGTCCATTGAGCAAAACCAAAAGATGGAGATTAGTAGAAATAATCGAAAAAGTTAAGTAATAATTATGATACAGACTGAATCCCGTTTAACTGTTGCAGATAACAGTGGTGCTAAAGAAGCACTCTGCATCCGCGTATTAGGTGGTACAGGACGTCGTTACGCTTCAGTAGGTGACATCATTGTAGTTACAGTAAAGAGTGTCATTCCTTCTTCTGACGTAAAGAAAGGTACTGTATCTAAAGCTGTTGTTGTTCGCACTAAAAAAGAAGTTCGTCGTCCCGACGGTTCTTACATTCGCTTTGACGACAACGCATGTGTGTTATTGAACAATGCCGGTGAACTTCGCGGTACCCGCATCTTCGGTCCTGTTGCTCGCGAATTGCGTGCTACTAACATGAAGATTGTTTCACTCGCTCCCGAAGTACTTTAACCATTAAGCAACATTTAAAGTAATGAGTAAATTACATATAAAAAAGGGCGATACCGTTTACGTTCTCAGTGGCGAAGACAAAGGTAAGCAAGGTCGCGTGCTTTCAGTGCAAGTGACTAAGCAACGTGCCATCGTTGAAGGCGTTAACATTGTGACAAAAAGCACAAAGCCCAGCGCAAAACATCCACAAGGTGGTCTTATTAAGATGGAAGCACCTATTCACATCTCCAATCTCAGCCTACTTGATCCTAAAAGTGGTAAACCCACTCGCGTAGGATTCCGTAAGGATGACAAAGGAGTTACAGTTCGTTATTCTAAAAAATCAGGAGAGGAGATTAAATAATGGCTACAACTCTTAAAACAGACTATACTGAGCGCATTGTTCCCGCTCTTATGAAAGAATTCAACTACAGCACAGTTATGCAAGTGCCCAAGTTGAAAAAAATCGTGATTAATCAAGGTCTTGGTCAAGCTACTCAAGACAAAAAGATTATCGAAACTGCTATAAATGAGTTGACCGCAATTACAGGTCAAAAAGCAGTTGCCACTCTTTCAAAGAAAGATATCTCAAACTTCAAGCTTCGTAAAAAAATGCCTGTAGGTGTTATGGTTACATTGCGTCGTGATCACATGTATGAGTTCTTAGAACGTCTTATCCGTATCGCATTGCCACGTATCCGTGACTTCAAAGGTATCGAAGGCAAACTTGATGGTCGTGGTAACTACACTCTTGGTATCACAGAGCAGATCATCTTCCCCGAAATCAACATCGATAACATTTCTAAATTGTTGGGTATGAACATTACTTTCGTGACATCGGCCAATACCGACGAAGAAGGTTATGCATTACTTAAACAATTTGGCTTACCTTTCAAAAACGCTAAATAAATACTGAAGTATGGCTAAAGAATCAATGAAAGCTCGCGAAGTGAAAAGAGCTAAACTCGTAGCTAAATATGCCGCTAAAAAAGCAGCTCTCAAAGCTGCCGGCGACTATGAAGCTCTTCAGCTCATCCCCAAAAACGCTTCATCTGTACGCCTTCACAACCGTTGTAGCATTACCGGTCGTCCAAAAGGTTACATGCGTCAATTTGGCATTTCACGTATTCAATTCCGCGAAATGGCTTCGGCTGGTTTGATACCGGGTGTTAAAAAAGCAAGTTGGTAATTTACTCTACAACTTGCTTCAATAAAAAGAGAGTATTAAATATTGTTCGGAATAACCGAATCAATTTAAACAATTAATAAAAATGACTGATCCAATAGCAGATTATTTAACAAGATTGAGGAATGCTATCAAGGCTAATCACAGAGTAGTCGAAATACCAGCCTCAAACTTGAAAAAAGAAATCACTAAGATTCTTTTTGAACAAGGCTATATTCTTAATTATAAGTTTATAGAGGGTGAAACCCCCGCAGGTACTATCAAGATCGCCTTAAAGTATGACGTAAAGGACAAAGTGAACGCTATCAAAGATCTTAAACGTGTTTCACGTCCAGGTCTTCGTCAATACACAGGCTATAAAGATATGCCACGAGTGTTAAACGGTTTAGGTATTGCCATTCTTTCAACTTCGCAAGGCGTTATGACAAATAAAAAAGCCGCAGAGTTGAAAATAGGTGGTGAAGTACTATGTTATGTTTATTAATCTTATAGGAGGTATTAATTATGTCAAGAATAGGTAAAGCTCCCATTGAGATCCCTGCCGGTGTAACCGTGAAGGTGGAAAATAACGTAGTAACAGTAAAAGGTCCTAAGGGTGAATTTTCTCAAAAAGTTAATCCCGACCTTGATATTCAAATCGAAGGTAACACTCTCACTATATCACGTCCAACCGACAATCGTGAGCACCGTGCACAACATGGTCTTTATCGTGCGTTGATTAACAATATGGTGGTAGGTGTTTCTACTGGCTATCGCAAGGAAATGGAATTAGTAGGCGTAGGTTACCGTGCTGCCGCAACAGGTCAAGTGCTCGAACTTTCGCTCGGTTTCTCTCACGCAATATATATTCAACTTCCTAAAGAAGTGAAAGTTGAAGCTAAAACCGAAAGAAACAAAAACCCACTTATCATTCTTGAAAGTGGAGATAAACAGCTTCTCGGTCAAGTGTGTGCAAAGATTCGTTCATTGCGCAAACCCGAACCATACAAAGGTAAAGGTATTAAGTTTGTTGGCGAAGTTATTCGTCGTAAGTCAGGTAAATCGGCTGGTGCCAAATAAGTAAAATAGACTCGTTATGATATCTAAGATACAAAGAAGAAATAAAATCAAGACACGTATCCGTGGGAAAGTGTCTGGTACTGCCGCACGTCCTCGCATGACAGTGTTCCGCAGCAACAAACAAATTTATGTTCAACTTATCGATGACCTCGCAGGTAAAACACTTGTTGCTACTTCATCAAAAGGTATCGAAGAAGGAACAAAAATCGAAATCGCTGCTAAAGTGGGTGAAGCAATTGCTCAAAAAGCAATCGCCGCAGGTATTTCCGAAGTGGTATTTGACCGTAACGGATACCTTTTCCATGGTAGAGTAAAATCATTGGCTGATGCCGCACGTAATGGCGGTCTTAAATTTTAACAATTATGGCAAAAAGAAATAACAGAGTAAAATTAGACAGTTCTATCGAATTGAAAGACCGTCTCGTTGCCATTAATCGTGTTACCAAAGTTACCAAGGGTGGTCGCACTTTTACATTTGCAGCAATCGTTGTAGTAGGTAACGAAAATGGCATCGTAGGTTGGGGTCTTGGTAAGGCTAACGAAGTAACAGCTGCTATCGCTAAAGGTGTGGAAGCGGCTAAAAAGAACCTTATCAAAGTTCCTGTACACAAAGGTACTATTCCTCATGAGCAATATGCTAAATTTGGCGGGTCACGAGTGATTCTTATCCCCGCATCTCAAGGTACCGGGGTTAAAGCCGGTGGTGCGATGCGTGCTGTGCTTGAAAGTGTTGGTATTACCGACGTTCTCGCTAAATCAAAAGGATCTTCTAATCCCCACAACCTCGTAAAGGCAACTATCGCTGCTCTCGATGAAATGAGAAGTCCGGCTATAGTGGCTCAAAATCGTGGTATTTCAGTTGAACAAGTTTTTAAAGGTTAATCTCAACTACAATGGCACAAATTCAAATCAAGCAAATAAAGAGCCGCATTAAGTGTCCCGCAGTGCAAAAACGCACTCTTGACGCTCTCGGCTTGAAGAAAATGAATCACGTGGTAGTAAAGGAAAATACTCCTGACGTGATGGGTATGGTTAACAAAGTACGTCATTTGGTAGAAGTGACTAACGCTTAATATTTTTATAGATTATGGATTTAAGTAATATACAACCCGCAGTAGGCGCTGTAAAAAGCAAAACTCGTATCGGTCGTGGTGCCGGTTCGGGCAAGGGTGGAACTTCTACCCGTGGACATAAAGGTGCTAAATCGCGTTCAGGCTACAGTCGTAAGATTGGTTTTGAAGGAGGTCAAATGCCACTTCAACGTCGTTTGCCTAAATTTGGTTTTAAAAATATCAATCGTGTTGAGTACAAAGCTATCAACATTGCTGATATTGAAGCCCTCGCAACTGCAAAGAACCTTCAAAAAATTGGTCTTGCCGAGCTTCGTGAAGCAGGTCTTATAAGCAAGAATCAACTTGTAAAAGTTCTTGCTAAAGGTGCAATCTCTTGCAAAGTGGAAGTTGAAGCAAACGCTTTTTCTGAAGCTGCTCAAAAGGCTATTGAAGCCGCTGGTGGTTCAATTAATAAAGTTTAATAATAATGAGTTTCGTTCAGACCATAAAAAATATTTGGGCTATCGAAGAGCTTCGCAAGCGTCTAATCGTCACTGTTTTGTTAGTGTTGGTTTATCGTCTTGGTTGTTTTGTGGTTCTTCCCGGAATAAATCCACAAGAATTACAAGACCTTGCCAATTTCACTAACAAAAGTGGCTTGATGCAACTTCTTGATATGTTTTCGGGAGGTGCGTTTTCTCAAGCTTCGATATTAGCTCTTGGTATTATGCCTTATATCACAGCTTCAATTGTGATACAATTATTAGGCATGGTACTACCTTCATTTCAAAAAATGCAACGTGAAGGAGAGAGCGGCCGTCAGAAATTGAACCAATATACACGTTATCTCACTGTTGTGATATTGCTTATGCAAGGTCCTGCTTATCTTTATAACCTCCAAGCTCAAATAAATGGAGCTGGTGGACACATGGAGATGGGCTTTGCTATGGTTGCTTACCTTACAATAATTTTGGCCGCAGGTTCAATGTTTATCATGTGGCTTGGGGAAAGAATCACAGATCGTGGAATTGGTAATGGTATATCTTTCATTATTCTTGTGGGTATTATTGCTCGTCTTCCACAAGCATTGTTATATGAGTTCACTAGTCGCCTACCCGGTTCGGCTGGTAGCGAGGGTGGTTTGATAATGTTTATCGTGGAAATCATCTTGTTGTTGGCTGTTACTATATGTGCCGTGTTATTGGTTCAAGGAACAAGAAAAGTTCCTGTACAATATGCAAAACGTATTGTAGGAAACAAACAATATGGTGGAGCTCGTCAATACATACCTTTGAAAGTAAATGCAGCAGGTGTTATGCCTATCATTTTTGCTCAAGCAATTATGTTTATTCCTTTGACTCTTGCCGGATTCAGCACTTCAGAAGGAGCTTCTGGTTTTATGGCTGCGTTCTCAGACATCAATGGTTTTTGGTATAACCTTGTGTTCTTCCTAATGATTGTGGCGTTTACATATTTTTACACTGCAATCACTGTGCGTCCTACTCAAATGGCAGAAGATATGAAGCGAAATAATGGATTCATTCCAGGAGTTAAGCCCGGAAAGAAAACGGCCGATTATCTTGATGTAATTATGTCGCGTATTACATTGCCGGGATCAATATTCTTAGGCATTGTGGCCATTCTTCCTGCTTTTGCTCGATTCTTTGGCATTAGCGACAACTTTGCGCAATTCTTTGGTGGTACATCTCTTTTGATTATGGTGGGTGTTGTTCTTGATACTCTTCAACAAATCGAAAGCCACTTAATGATGCATCACTATGATGGATTGATGAAAGATGGTAAAATCAAAGGTCGTACAACAGGAAGCGCTTATTAATATCAGCTATTTCAATAATAAATGATTTATCTCAAAACATACGAAGACATCGAACGTATGAGAGAAGCAAATACTCTCGTGAGTCGCACACTTGGTGAAATAGCCAAGTGGGTGGCTCCAGGAGTTACGACTCTCAAACTTGATACTATTGCTCGTGAGTTTATTTGCGACAATGGTGGGCGTCCCGCATGTCTTGGCTATGGCGGGTTTCCCGGCACAATTTGTTGTGAGGTTAATGAAATAGTTGTTCATGGTTTTCCTTCAAACTATACATTACGAGAAGGTGATATTCTTGGTACGGATTGCGTAGTTGAAAAAGATGGGTTCATGGGTGATTCATGCTACACATTTGCTGTTGGTGAAATCGCTCCCGAAGTCATGAAATTGTGTGTAACAACTAAGGAATCATTGTATAAAGGTATCGAAGCATGCCAAGAAGGTAAACGTATTGGTGATATTGCCAATGCCGTTCAATCATATTGCGAAATGCATGGTTATAGTGTAGTGCGCGAAATGTGTGGTCATGGAATAGGTAAAAGTATGCACGAAGATCCCGAAGTACCTAATTATGGTCGTCGTGGGACCGGTCCGTTAATTAAAAATGGAATGTGTTTATGTATCGAACCTATGATTAATCTTGGGAGCCGTAATGTTGTGATTGAAGCTGATGGATGGACATGTCGCACTCGCGATCGTAAGCCTTCGGCTCATTATGAGCACACAGTGGCAATTATGAACGGAAAAACCGAAATATTAACAACATTTGATTATATCGAGGAATCCCTTGGAGATAAATTTATTTAAGAATTTATGGCAAAACAAGCAGCAATAGAACAAGACGGAGTTATCGTAGAAGCACTCTCAAATGCAATGTTTCGTGTGGAACTTGAAAACGGGCATGAAATCACAGCCCACATATCAGGGAAAATGCGTATGCATTACATTAAAATTCTTCCAGGTGATAAAGTGAGAGTGGAGATGTCTCCTTATGACCTATCTAAAGGTCGTATTGCATTCAGATACAAATAATATTAAAACTAAAAGATATGAAAGTTAGAGCCTCAGTAAAAAAACGTACCCCAGACTGCAAGATTGTGCGTCGTAAGGGACGTCTCTATGTGATTAATAAGAAAAACCCAAAGTATAAACAACGTCAAGGATAATTTTTTGTTATTTTTGCAAAAAAACAGTCAAATAAGATATGGCAGTAAGAATCGTGGGAGTTGACCTCCCCCAAAATAAAAGAGGTGAGATCGCCTTGACTTATATCTTCGGCATCGGTCGCAGTGCGGCGAAAGACATATTGGAAAAAGCCGGTGTTGATGTGAACATCAAAGTAAAGGATTGGACCGATGCTCAAGCAGCAAAAGTGCGTGAAGTAATTGGTGCAAACTACAAAGTAGAAGGTGACCTCCGTAGTGAAATTCAATTAAATATCAAACGATTGATGGATATCGGTTGTTATCGTGGGATTCGTCATCGTATCGGTCTTCCAGTGCGTGGTCAAAGCACAAAAAACAATGCTCGTACACGCAAAGGCCGCAAAAAAACCGTTGCTAACAAGAAGAAAGCTACTAAATAATAATAGAATATGGCAAAAAAGACAGTCGCAGCTAAGAAGAGAAACGTTAAAGTTGATGCCGCAGGCCAACTTCACGTACACTCATCTTTTAATAACATCATTGTGTGCTTAGCCAATAGCGAAGGCCAAGTGATTTCATGGTCAAGTGCAGGTAAAATGGGATTCCGTGGTTCTAAAAAGAACACTCCCTATGCAGCTCAGATGGCTGCTCAAGATTGCGCAAAAGTTGCATACGACCTAGGTTTACGCAAGGTAAAAGCTTATGTTAAAGGTCCGGGTAACGGACGTGAGTCAGCAATCCGCACAATTCATGGTGCAGGTATCGAAGTGACAGAAATTATTGATGTTACTCCACTACCACATAATGGTTGCCGTCCTCCAAAACGTCGTCGTGTATAATCTTTAATTCAGTTTACTAACTTTGTCTCTTTTAGTGACATTATCTATTAATTAACTTGAGATATTCTCATTGGGAAGAACGTGAATAGACCATAATTTTCATCACCTCTCTATGGTCGCGGCTGCACTAAAGCTCAATGATAATCTCTAAAAAACAGAATTCTTTAAAATGGCAAGATATATAGGACCAAAGTCCAAAATCGCTCGCAAATTTGGTGAACCAATCTTCGGTGAAGATAAGGTACTCGCTAAGAAAAATTTCCCTCCGGGTCAGCACGGCGCCAATAAAAGAAGAAAAACTTCTGAGTATGGTGTTCAGCTCCGTGAGAAGCAAAAAGCCAAATACACTTATGGCGTGTTAGAGAAACAATTCCGTAATCTTTTTGATAAAGCATCTCGCACAAAAGGGGTAAAAGGTGAAGTATTGCTTCAATTACTTGAAGCTCGTCTTGACAACGTAGTTTATCGTTTAGGTATTGCTCCAACTCGCGCAGCAGCTCGTCAATTGGTTCTCCACCGTCACATTGTAGTAAATGGAGGTGTTGTTAATATCGCATCGTATTCGGTAAAACCAGGAGATGTTGTAGGTGTTCGTGAAAAAGCTAAATCACTTGAAGTAATAGCAGATGCTCTTGCTGGTTTCAACCATAGCAAGTATCCTTGGCTTGAGTGGGATGAGTCGGCAAAAGCCGGTAAATTCCTTCATGTTCCTGCTCGTGAAGATATTCCTGAAAATATCAAAGAACAGTTGATTGTCGAGTTGTATTCTAAATAATAATTAAAATTAAGATCCATGGCTATTTTAGCATTCCAGAAACCTGACAAAATCCTCATGTTGGAAGCCGATAACTTCTACGGCAAGTTTGAGTTCAAACCCTTGGAGCCTGGCTATGGTATCACTGTGGGTAATGCATTGCGTCGTGTGTTGTTGTCTTCGTTAGAAGGTTTTGCAATATCATCAATTCGCATAGATGGCGTTAAACACGAATTTGATACTATCCCCGGAGTTAAGGAAGATGTTACAAACATAATCCTTAATCTCAAGAAAGTTGATCTTAAACAAGTAGTTGAAGATGCCGACTTTGAAAAAGCATCGATTACAGTGTCGGGACAGGAGGTGTTCACAGCCGGTGACATAAGCAACGTCCTCTCGGGTTTTGAGGTTCTCAACCCTGAGTTGGTAATATGTCATTTGGATCCAAGCGCAAGTTTCAACCTTGAATTGACAATAAATAAAGGACGCGGATGGGTGCCAGCCGAAGAAAATCAGGTTCCTGCCGATGATGTCAATATTCTTGCTATTGACTCAATATATACTCCGATAAAGAATGTCAAATATGCAGTTGAAAATTTCCGTGTTGATCAAAAAACCGACTACGACAAACTCATTATTGAAATAACAACCAACGGTTCGATTCATCCTAAGGACGCATTAAAAGAAGCTGCAAAAATTCTTATATATCACTTTATGCTTTTCTCTGATGAAAAGATAACACTTGAAACCAGCGATAGCAATGGTAATGAGGAATTTGATGAGGAAGTGCTTCACATGCGTCAGTTGTTGAAATCAAAGCTTGTTGATATGGACCTTTCGGTTCGTGCACTCAACTGTTTGAAGAGCGCTGAAGTTGAAACACTTGGAGAACTTGTTGTATTCAATAAGACCGACCTCTTGAAATTCCGTAACTTTGGTAAAAAGTCACTAACAGAACTCGATGAACTTTTAGCGAACTTGAATCTTTCGTTCGGAATGGATATTTCAAAGTATAAATTAGAAAAAGAGTAATAAACGATGAGACATAATAAAAAATTCAACCACCTTAGCCGTACCAAAGCACATCGTGATGCTTTGCTCGCTAACATGACGATTGCTCTCATCCTTCGCAAACGTATTTTCACTACACTTGCAAAGGCTAAAGCTCTTCGCGTTTACGCTGAGCCACTTATCAATCGTGCTAAAAATGATACAATGGCTAACCGCCGCCTCGTTTTCAGTTATCTTCAAAATAAAGAAGCAGTTACTGAATTGTTCCGTGAAGTAGCTCAAAAGATTGCTGACCGTCCAGGAGGTTACACTCGCATTCTTAAAACCGGTAACCGTCTTGGTGACAATGCTAAGACTTGTTTCATTGAGCTTGTTGATTACAACGAAAACATGCTTAAAGAAAAATCGGCTAAGAAAACGACACGCACTCGCCGTTCACGCAAGAGTGCTGCGGCTCCTGTAGAGGAAGCACCTGTTGCAGAAACTCCAGCTGCCGAAGCTTCAGCTGAATAATTAAAACTGAAGTTCAAATATTAAAAAACAGCCGCAGTAAAAATCTGCGGTTGTTTTTTTGCTTTTTATAATCATGTAACCAATATTTTTTGTATCTTTGTACTTGATTTATTAGGACTATAAATTATCAATAAATATTTTACTAAATTTTTAAGGTAAAGAACATTATGAAAATTGAAAAAATCATTGGTCGTGAAGTTCTTGATTCACGCGGTAACCCCACAGTTGAAGTTGATGTAATTCTTGAGTCAGGTGCATTTGGTCGCGCTTCAGTTCCTTCTGGAGCCTCAACAGGTGTAAATGAAGCTCTTGAACTTCGAGATGGTGATAAAGCTCGATACATGGGTAAAGGCGTTCAAAAAGCGGTGGCTAATGTAAACGGCGCAATCGCAGAAGCTCTTGTTGGCATGAATGCTCTTGATCAAATTGCTATCGACGAAAAAATGCTCGAAGTAGATGGTACTGAAACAAAATCTAACCTCGGTGCAAACGCTATTCTTGGTGTGTCACTTGCTGTAGCAAAAGCCGCTGCTGACTATCTTGGTCTTCCCCTTTATAAATATATTGGTGGTTGCAATTCATACGCACTTCCTGTGCCTATGATGAATATCATCAACGGTGGCGCTCACTCTGATGCTCCTATCGCATTCCAAGAATTTATGATTCGTCCTATCGGTGCTTGCTGCTTTAAAGAAGGTATTCGCATGGGTACTGAAGTATTCCACAACCTCAAAAAAGTGCTTCACGATCGTAACCTTTCTACTGCTGTAGGTGATGAAGGTGGTTTTGCTCCCGCTCTCGATGGTACAGAAGACGCTCTTAACGTAATTATGCAAGCTATCGAAAAAGCTGGTTATGTTCCTGGTAAAGACATTACAATCGGTCTTGACTGTGCTTCATCTGAGTTCTACAAAGATGGTATTTATGACTATACTTGGAAAGAAGGTGATAAAGGTGCGAAACGCAACTCTCAAGAACAAGCTGAATATCTCAAAACTCTCGTTGAAAACTATCCTATCGACTCAATCGAAGATGGTATGGCAGAAGGCGACTGGGAAGGTTGGAAAATTCTTACCGACCTCATTGGTAACCGTTGCCAACTCGTAGGTGATGACTTGTTTGTAACTAACGTAAAATATCTCCAAAAAGGTATCGAACTTGGTTGCGCTAACTCTATCCTTGTTAAGGTTAACCAAATCGGTTCACTCACTGAAACTCTTCGTGCTGTTGAACTCGCTCAACGTAACGGTTACACTGCAGTTATCTCTCACCGTTCAGGCGAAACTGAAGATGCTACTATCGCAGATATCGCAGTTGCTACTAACGCAGGTCAAATTAAAACCGGTTCTGCAAGCCGCTCTGACCGTATGGCAAAATACAATCAACTTCTTCGCATTCAAGAAGAACTTGGTGATGCCGCAAAATATGGTTATGGCAAGCTCACAAAGATGGCTTAATCAATAATTTACCCATTATAAAAATGTCTTTGTCAATCATGGCAAAGACATTTTTTTTAAAAGTGGACCTTATTTGTTTAGCATTATCGGACACTAATAATTAATATATAACCTTATTTTTGATTATTTTTGTAGCCATAACATCTTTTATTAAAATGATATGGTAGAATATAAATGCAGTAGATTGTGTTTCAAGGCTGATGTAATTGAGCCATTGAAAAAGGATGATTCATTTTTGGTACATACCCCAAATGGAATATTTATGTTCACAAAAGCCGATTTCTGTCGTGTGTTTTCTAATGTAGTTGAATCAAAAAGTTATAAAGAAGGAAGATTGTATTGCTATAAATATCCACCTGTACGAGCTATGCAATTTTTAATATCAGGACAATACAAAGAGAATAAACCAGTTGATGAAAGTGTGCGAACCATGGATTTAGTGGGAGATGATATTCGGCAAAAGATAAAAGAGATAGGTTTGTTATGGCGAAACTCTCCTAATAACCCATCAATAGATAGTGAATTGCTTAGGAAATGGGATAAATTGATTGATGAATGGATTGAAGATGAAACGATGCCTTTGATTATTCGCAAAGAAACAAGCAAGCGAGGACAGTCATTTATGCATCCTACCGGACGAGAAATTATTGTCTCAGATAATACTGTGGCTATTTGGGTGTTCAGCAATGTTCTAAATGGAAAAGTGTTTACTTTGAGCGATATAAAAGAGTGCCTAAAACATAATGAATTGCCAATGGTGTTTATGGCGACAAAAGAGATTAAGGAGAATGCTAAATATACAAAACCTTTAGGCGATTATAAATTGTTAAATTGGAAAGTATGCCATGTCAAATCAGTGGGATTTAATACTAATAAAAGTATAGAGAAGTTAGATATATCTGAAATTAAAGAGCATTTTAGAAAATATGCAAATCCTAATAATATGTTTGTCTTGCCAAAAGAGATTGGTTATTTAGGCGAAATTGATGTATTTATAAATGAACAAAAGAGATAGATAATTAACACCATTAGGGCGTTTTAATGGTTGAAATTGTGAATTTAGTTAAAAGAGAGATTGGAACGGTGTATATTTATTTGAATTTTTAACAGGGAGCCAAGTAATATAACGATTACTGACTCCCCTGTTTGCGAATATAATAAAATCATGTTTAATGATTGTGTCCATGATCATGGTGCTCGTGGTTATGCCCATGGTCGAGATTGCATGTGTTGGATTTTATGCCGAATTTAATTGCTGTAATAGAGTCATGTGCTACGTTTCCATGATGATGGTGATTGACAAAAATAGAAACAGTATCACCAGCTTGCCATGCGGCAATTTTGTCTTGATTTGAATTTATGTAATTAAATTCTTTTGTTTCATTATCAGGGATTGTAGTTATTGTTATTTTCCCGGATTTATAATCCCCGTTTTGAGCAATTCCAACTATTACGGTTTCATGATGGTGTCCACTGCAATTTTCAATGTGATTGTGGGCCCCGTTACTTTCAATTGAGTTGATGTCACAAGAATCACTTGCTTCTTTATCACTTGATGCCGAAGTGCATGATATGATAGCCAATACAAACGTAGCAAGGCTTAGATTGCGAAAATTATTCATTTTGTTTTAAAGTAGATAGATTAATATTTGAAAATTCTTTGTCTTTAAGCGCTTTATTGGCGAGTGAATTGTCCAATTTTATTGCTTGTTGAAGGTTGCTAAGAGCCATTGTTTCGTTATTTGTGCGAGCTCCAAGGATTGCCATAAGGTAATGAGTAGTGGCATCGGGAGAGGCTATTGAAGCAAGTGTTTTTTTTGCTTTGCTATAATCTTTATTTAGAATATGAGCAAGTGCGGTGTTATTGCTGATGCTATTTCCAAAGGCTTTTGCCGCCATTTGGCTATCTCCCATTTTTAAGTAATATGTGCCAAATGCTTCGTTGGCTGCATCTATACCTCCTGAGTTTCCTAAATATTCAATGGCTTTGTTGTTGTCACCGTTAAGCATATAAACAAGTCCGAGATTCATGTTTACTTCTTTGCTTGATGGATTAATGCTTGCGGCTTTTTTGAAGTTGTTTTTGGCGGCATTATAGTCTTTTGCAATATATTGACATGCTCCAAGATTGTTGAATACGCGGAAATCTTTATCATAAATATTTGCAGTGGTTTGATATATTTCCGCTTTTTTGTTGTTATCGTTTGTTAGTGTTGCGCAATATAGTAATTCGTCAACAGTCAATGATTTAGGGTTGTTGGCATAGGCATCTTGTATTTGTTTGTCACTTTTGCCAATAACATCAATAGTAGCAGTTAGACGCGAATAACGAAGTTGGGGTAAAATTTCTTCTGCAAGTTGGTCAAAAATAGATGACATATTTCTTATTTCTTGTTCTCTGATTTCGGGGTCATCATACATTGATAGAACGCTTAAAATCAATTCCTTGTCTTGTATGTCGCTTTGAGAAACCAATCGTTGGAATCCTTCCCAGTCTTGAGCAGTGAATTGAGCAGTGAGATCGCCAAAATTAGTGATATTTTGGCTTTTTAGATGTTGTTGTAAATATGCACTTGTGTTTTTTTCTCGTTTTTCGGCTAATGTGGCATTGTACTCAACACCACCTTCAGGTGATGCATACGATGAAATATTTATTTCGGTTATTTTACGAGTGGAATCATTGCTTGCATCAACAATTTTTTTGTTGAAATTTTTCATTGATTCGCTTCTTATTTCTTCGTCTCTGATATTTGCTTTATTTACTAAGAATTTGATGTCGGTAGAAAATTTCTCATTAATAACCTGTTGGAATTTATCAGAAATGAACGCAGGTAAAACGGTAGAAACATCAGCAATGGTTGCAGTAGTTATTACTCCTTTTGAGATAGGAATCTGAGGAAGATAATATTGGTCGTTTCCTTGTTTTACGTCAATGGTTAGAGATAGAGAGGCATCTTCCATGTTTTGCATATAATCATACGATAATGGAATAGTCACAAATCCCCCTTTTTCGTAATTGATGATAGGGTTGTTGCCTCTCACTTTTTCTCCTTGAAAAGAATAGGATTGAGACGATATGTTTTCTCCATTAACGTTTAAAAATGGGGTAATTGTCACAGTAGCATTCTTTACAAATGCCTTGGCGGGGATGTTTCCGGTGATTGTCCCGGATATTTTGTTTCCTGAAACTTCGAGCGGATTTGGATTAACCGAAAAACGGTTTGGTTCAATGGGCGCCATTTTTTTATTACATCCGGTAAATGCAAATAACCCACACAAGCATAGTGAAAAACAGATTTTTTTATTCATGTTGATTGATATGTATTTATATGATTGAAAATCTAATAACTAATAAAAATATTATATTGCAAAAATACTAATAAAAATCATATTAACTTAGAACTGGTAACTCATTTTTGATTATGGATATATTAATTTTTAATAAATAATTTATTGAATATGAAAAAATGAGGAATTATAATTAATTTTGTTGCTTGAAAAATGAATTTGACATACAAATTATAAACTAGTATTAATTTTTTAGACGGTAAATGAGAAAATGGCGTATAGATGATAGCAATGAGCTATACAATATCAACGGATGGGGATTGAAATATTTTTCAATCAATGACAAAGGTCATGTTGCGGTTACTCCTAAAGAAGGATATGCCTCAGTTGATTTGAAAGAGGTGATGGACGAGTTGCAAGTGCGTGACATAACATCGCCTGTATTGTTGCGCTTTCCCGATATTTTGGATAATCGCATTGAAAAAATATCACGTTGTTTCAAGCAAGCCGCCGAAGAATATAATTATCAAGCACAAAACTTTTTGATATATCCTATAAAGGTAAATCAAATGCGTCCGGTGGTTGAAGAACTTGTTACTCATGGCAAAAAATTCAATATTGGTTTGGAGGCAGGTTCAAAGCCTGAATTGCATGCAGTGTTGGCGACGAATATTGCCGAAAACGCTCTTATAATTTGTAATGGATATAAAGATGAAGACTATATTGAGTTGGCATTATTGGCACAAAAGATGGGTCGTCGCATTTATCTCGTTGTGGAAAAACTAAATGAATTGCGACTAATAACCGAGATTTCAAAACGAATCAATATAAAACCTAATATAGGTATTCGCATAAAGTTGTCAAGTTCTGGTTCGGGGAAATGGGAAGAATCGGGCGGCGATCAATCGAAATTTGGTCTAAATTCAAGTGAGTTGCTTGAGGCGCTTGATTTCCTTGAAAAAAACAAAATGGAAGAATGCTTGAAGTTTATTCATTTTCATATTGGAAGTCAAATTACAAAAATACGTTTGATAAAGAATGCGCTTCGTGAGGCAATGCAGTTTTATGTGCAGTTGTCAAAGTTGGGCTTTAATATTGATTTCGTTGATATTGGAGGCGGACTTGGCGTTGATTATGATGGTACTCGAAGCTCGGCAAGCGAAAGTAGTATGAATTATTCAATTCAAGAATATGCCAATGATGCAATATCGGCGATTGTAGATGCGTGTGAAAAAAATGATTTGAAGCAACCCAATATCATTACCGAAAGTGGACGTTCATTGTCGGCTCATCACTCGGTGCTTGTGTTTGAAGTTCTTGAAACAGCGTCGCAACCAATATGGAAAGATACTGAAGAAGTTGATGAAAATAGTCATGAGTTGGCTCGTGAATTATATGAGATATGGGATAAATTGAGTCAGGCTCGATTGGTTGAAAGTTGGCACGATGCTCTCGAAATTAGAGAAACGGCTCTCGACTTATTTAGTCTTGGTATGCTCGATTTGCGCACGCGTGCACAAATTGAGAAACTATTCTGGTCGATTGCTCGTGAGGTGGGCGAAATATCTTCGTCAATGAAGCATTCGCCCGATGAGTTTCGTAAGATTGCAAAAATGCTTCCCGATAAGTATTTTTGTAACTTTTCATTGTTCCAATCTTTACCCGACTCGTGGGCTATTGACCAAGTATTCCCAATTATGCCCATTTCTCGATTGGATGAGCGGCCTAATCGCACTGCGACATTGCAAGATATAACATGTGACTCCGATGGAAAAATCGCTAATTTTATATCTAATCATGGTATCGCTAATTCATTGCCTGTTCACACATTGAAACCCAATGAACCATATTATCTTGGGGTGTTTTTAGTTGGTGCTTATCAAGAAATTCTTGGGGATATGCACAACCTGTTTGGAGATACAAATGCCGTACATATCAGTGTTTATAAAGATAGATATGAGATAGATCAAATAATTGAAGGCGAAACTGTGGCAGAGGTGCTCGATTATGTGCAATTTAACCCTAAAAAGCTTGTGCGAAATGTTGAGACATGGGTTACTGCTTCAATGAAAGCCGGACGAATTACACCCGAAGAAGGTCGTGAGTTTTTGAGCAACTATCGCTCAGGCTTATATGGCTATACATATCTGGAACGTGATTAATTTTTCACGATGAGTAGATATTTCATGCATTTGGCCTATCGCGGGGCGAAGTTTCATGGTTGGCAGTCACAGCCCAATGCCGTTTCGGTACAGTCGGTAATTGAGAAAGCATTGTCGGTGGTGATGCGTGAGCCTGTGAAGATTGTTGGCGCCGGTCGCACTGACGCAGGGGTTAATGCGCATTCGATGGTTGCGCATTTTGATACATCGCAACCAATTGCAAATGTCGAGGGGTTAGTTAGAGGACTGAATTCGCTTGTGGGACATGATATTGCAATATATTCAATCACTCCGGTGCACAATAATGCGCATGCCCGGTTTGATGCGACCTCTCGCACATATCATTATTATGTTCATACATCAAAATCGCCATTCTGCCACGAATTGAGTTGGCACGCACCGGCAACGCTCGACTATGACAAAATGAATGAAGCTGCCAAGATATTGTTTGAAGTTGAGGATTTTACCTCGTTTGCAAAATTGCATGCCGATAATAAAACAAATATCTGTAGTGTTACAGAAGCTCGTTGGGAGCCGTTGGGCGATGGGCGATGGGTGTTTATCATAACCTCCGATCGCTTTCTTCGCAATATGGTAAGAGCAGTGGTTGGTACACTTGTTGAAGTAGGGCGTGGCAAAATCACAATTGATGATTTCCGGCGCATAATAGAAGAAAAAGACCGTTGCTCGGCAGGCATCTCAATGCCCGGTCATGCGTTGTTTTTGTGGGATGTCACCTATTCATATTACAAGCCAACTTAATCTATACAATCTCAAGAAGGGATGATATAATCGTATCTATCTCATCATTGGTTAAAGATGGGTACATGGGAAGTGAGAAAATTTCGTTGGCTGCGGCTTCGGTTTGAGGTAGAGAACCAAGTCCGTTACCAAGGTGAGAGTATGCCGGCATTAAATGAATGGGAGTAGGGTAGCTGATATTTAACGCAATTCCTTTCTCTTTAAGATGTTTGATGATGAACTCTCGTTTAGGGTGTCTTACTACATACAAATAATAAACATGGCGTCCCCATTCTGATTCTTTTGGAAGAATCAATGATGATGATGCAAGCCGTTCATTGTATATTTGTGCGATTTCTCTACGTCGTGAGATGTATTCTTCAATGTGATTTAATTTCGTGCGCAATATCGCAGCTTGAACTTCGTCGAGTCTTGAATTGTACCCATGTTCGATTGCAAAGTAGCTCCCTTCGGTACCATAAAAACGTAATCGTTTTAATTTTTGATCGTATTCTGAAGAGTTAGTAAGTATCATGCCTCCATCTCCATAAGCTCCCAATACTTTGGTGGGATAAAATGAGGTAGCAGATATATGGCTCATTGCTCCGGCTTTATTGCCGTTAAAAGTCGCTCCATGTGCTTGAGCACAGTCTTCAATTATGAATAAGTCGTGTTTTGTGGCAATGTCTTTAATCGTATCCATGTTTACACATTGTCCATATAAATGTACCGGAATAATGCATCGTGTGTGAACTGTAATCACTTGTGAGATGAGTTCGGTATTCATTAAATATGTGTCGGGATTGATATCAACAAATACAGGTGTCGCACCGGTTGAAATAATTGCCGACACAGTAGGTATTGCTGTGTTTGGAACTGTAATTACCTCGTCTCCTTCTCCAATTCCTAATGCTTTAAGAGCTAGGAATATAGCGTTTGTTCCATTGTCACAACCTACCCCATAGAGAGTATTACAATATTTAGCATACTCTGATTCAAAAGCTTTTACATTCTCGCCTAAAATGAGAGACCCCGATTCAAATACGCTTTCGACAGCTCGCATAATATCTTCTTTTTCTTGGGCGAACTCTTTTAGGTATCCCCACACTCTTATTTTGTTATTCATTGGAGTTAAGTTTAGGGTTGCTATGCTAATGATTTTGGGTGACCGCTTGTTTGTGCGGTGTTTTCTTCTGAATTGATTCTTCGGGATGAAAAGTCTTCGTTTTGTTTCATTTTGAGCTTGATCTCGTCAAATCCTTTTCCATATACGCCATTCACATTAGCTTGAGTGATAAACGCATCCTTGTCAATCGACTTTATGATGCGGAAAATTGTTACCGATTCTATTTTACGGCACATTACCAACAATACTTTGACCTCTTGCTTACTATACCAACCGGTGCCATCAATAACGGTGCATCCACGATTGGCTTCGTTGTTGATGGCTGTTGCTATTTCTTTCCAACGGGGAGAGAATATAGTAAATTGTACGGCTTGGCGATTAGTGTTGATAATCATATCAGCCACCATTGATGCTACAAACAGAACGACAAAGCCATATACAATTTTGTTTATGTCATGAAATAACAGATATGATGATGATATAATAAAGAAGTCGGTGTAAAGCATGGTGCGACCTATGCTGACATTGCTTTTCTTTGCTACCATAGCTGCGACAATGTCAGTGCCGCCCGTACTACCGTTGTGCGTAAAAGCAAGACCAATCCCCAGCCCGCAACATACACCACCAATTAAAACATTCATAAAAGTCTCTCCTTGTACTAATGGCTGATTTTGCAGTAGCTCTTGGAATAAAGGTTGCATTATACCTATCATAATCGCAATGACTGTTGCTCCAAATATTGTGCGTAATACAAATTGCTTGCCTACTATTTTATATGCAAAAGCTAATAATAATAAGTTTATACTGTATTGTGTTACCGCTACGGGAATTTCAAATGGGAGGTATTCCTGTGATGCGAAGAACACTAATGAACCAAGACCAGAAACTCCCCCCATGACCACTTTTTCAGGCAATATAAATGCCGTAAAACCAAAAGAATAAATGGCGATACCCAAGACTATCATTATATAATCTCGAGATGAAATCCATAATTTTTTACTATTCAGTAGCATATAATAATTATTTTTATTCAAAGTTAATATTAAATTCACAATCGGCAAATCATCTTGGAGAATTTTTGATTTGATTAAAATTTAATGATTCGCTTTTTTTCGAGATTACTGGTCGTTTCTGCTGATAATAGTTGTAATATGTGAGAATATTGCCAAATTTTTTATAATTTTGAAGCCATAAAATAATCGCACCTATGAAGCAAGGTAAAAAAATATTATGTATTATATGTTTAATGCTCATGTCGGTATTTGTCGGTGTATCGCAAAATCATAAATTTATGAATTTAGATACCGCATCGAGATTTATCGAATGTGATGTACATGCTCTTGTTGGGGTGTCGGTGTTTGCGCAGGATTATCAAAAGCATGTGCCTATGATGTCAGAGGTGTCCTCATCTCCGGGATGTGGATGGGGTATAGGTGCTACTGTAAGGTTTGCTCTAAAGGATTATTTGGCTATAGGAACACAATTGGATGTCTTGGCGTTGAATAATAAATATTCAATGATAATGGTTGACCCGAATAATCATTCTCAAATATCGGCTATTGTTACAAATCAAAGTTATTGTATTTCAATACCGGTATTTGCGTCATTACGATTTAATATCGATGAGAATGTTAAATGGAATATTGATTTAGGGTGCTATTACAATTTTGGGATAGGAGGCACTCAGAAAGGAGATACTTATACTACATTTAAAAATAATATTGGTCAGGTAGTGACTGAGTATAAGCATTATAAATGGGATTATTATAACGAGAAACATCCATTGATTCATGGAATAGATGATATTGATTTTGGCTTTATCATAGGGACAGGAATATTAGTGTATAATCATTATAAGGTGGGCGTTGAAGCGCGTATTTGCACTAAAAACGCTACAACCGATGAGGGTACTATACGACCCAATGTGAAAAGTCATTTGTTGGCAATGAAAATAGGTTATCAATTTTAATAAGATTAATTTTTTATGAAAAAGACTTTAGTTTTTTTAGGTGCAATTTTAATAATGAATCTTGCTGTTAGTGCAAGTTCTTTGCTTGAGAGTGGAAAGCCTGAACGCACTTTTGTGGTTGGTGTTCGAGCCGGTTTCAATTCTTCAAATGTGTCAAATAATTTTACAACATCGGTTGAAAATATGATGTGGGCTCATAATGAGTGGAAATCCGGTTTTACAGTTGGAGCAGTTGTCGATATTAATTTGACCAACTTTTTTGCCATTCAACCGGGAGCTTATTTGCAAAAACGTCGTAGTGATTATAAAAACTTGGTGTTGGATGAGGCAGGAGCCGAAATGCAGTGTATAGAAGGTGAACGCCATAGTAATTTTTTTCAAATTCCTATTTTGGCATCATTGAGATTGACATTAAGTAAAGACGTAAAGGGTGTGGCTGATTTTGGCCCATATTTTGCGTTTGGATTTGGAGGAAAAGATAATGGAACAATTACGTTGGTAGATACTGGAGTTGTTGGAGTGAGAGAAAATCCATATAAAAATGATTATTTTGGAGAAGATGGCTCATATCGTTCCTACGATTGGGGCTTTAAAATGGGAGGTGGATTGCTTGTTCAAAGCAAGTATTATGTGGGATTTCATTATGATTTAGGTTGTCGTAATGCACATCGTCCTATCCCTCTTGCAAAGAAAGAAATTTCAGGTCGAAATAAAGCATGGAATTTTACAATAGGGTATAATTTCTAATAGATAATAATGCCGAAAATGCTATTTGGCTGTGTCATATTTGAAAAATGGCACAGTCAATTTATTATAGGGAGCTAAAATTTGTTTTTTAATAGTGTGACGTATGTAAAAAAAACGTACTTTTGTGTATATAAATCATACTTACAATAAAATACAATGAAAAGAAATATTATTACGCTGATATTGATGGCGCTTGTTTCGTTGCAATCATTGGCAGCTACTTTTGTTGGAGACCGAAATGATTTTCGCGATGAAACAATTTATTTTGTCATGACGACCCGTTTTTATGATGGTGACCCAAGTAACAACACACAATGCTGGGATAACCAAGAACGAAATCAAGGCGACCCTGCATGGCGTGGCGACTTCAAAGGTCTTATTGAGAAACTTGATTATATCAAGGCTCTCGGTTTTACTACAGTGTGGATTACTCCTGTGGTAGAAAACGCTTCGGGTTATGACTATCATGGCTATCATGCAGTGAATTTCAGCAAAGTTGACCATCGTTATGAAAGTGAAGATGTGTCATTCCAATCGCTTATCGATGCTGCTCATGCTCGTGGCATGAAAATCGTGCTTGATATCGTACTTAATCACACAGGTAACTTCGGTGAAGAAAACCTTTGCAAATTATTTGAGCGTGATTGGACAAAGAACCAGGCTACTCTCGACGAATGTATGATTCCTATTACTCAATCGCAAGGAGGTAAGCTCCCTGATAATTATTTGTCGATGATTGGTGGCGATCAATATGCCGCTCGTTTGGCTCAAATGAAGAATACCGATGGTAAAAACCACGATGTAAATAACTATTGGCACCATGTAGGTAATGGTTGGAACTGGGACGATTATTCACGTTGGTATGGACAAATCGCCGGCGACTGTGTTGACTTGAACACAGAGAATCCTTACGTATCTAATTACCTTGTGAAATGTTATGGCGAATTTATTAAAATGGGTGTTGACGGGTTCCGTATCGACACATCGGGCCATATCTCACGTTTGACATTCAACAAGGCATTCATTCCTCAATTTACAGAATTGGCCGAACAATATAAGGATAAACGTAATGGTGGTCCATTCTTTATGTATGGCGAAGTTTGTGCTCGTGAACGTAACGTAACATATCGTAATCACGAAAACTGCTCTCCTTATTATTATACATGGAAAGAATCTAAAAGTTATGCGTGGGACGATAGCGAAACGTCATGGAACGGAATCGTGGTGATGGAAGGCCAAAAAGGCACTCACACAAATATTACATCGGTTGATGCTCAAGGTGTAGATGACCAAGATGATTCAGGTATGCCCACATCAACCAACGCATTGCTCAATGGAAACAACTATCATGCTCCCGATCATAGCAAATATTCAGGATTTAGCGTTATCGATTTTCCTATGCACTGGAACTTCCGTAGCGCAGCCGAAGCATGGGGCGTGAAATATGGCGACAACCACTATAACGATGCTACATACAATGTTGTATATGTAGATTCTCATGACTACGCTCCCGACGGTGCTCCTGAAAGCACTCGCTTCAACCAAAGCCAAGATACTTGGGCTGAAAACCTTTCATTGATGTTCACTTTCCGTGGTATTCCTTGTATTTACTACGGTTCGGAAATTGAATTCCGCAAAGGTAGTGTTATCGACAATGGCCCAAATATCGCACTTCGCGAAACAGGTCGTGCTTATTTCGGTGGATATATCAAAGGCGACATCAATGTAACCGACTTTGCTCAATATAATGGAGCGAGTGGCAATATCGCTGCAACACTCTCTCACCCATTGGCTAAGCATATCCAACGCTTGAATCAAATTCGTGCTGCTGTGCCTGCGCTTCGCAAAGGTCAATATAGCACAGATGGTTGCTCGGGTTCATTTGCGTTCAAACGCCGTTATACCGATGCAAATACTGATTCGTATGTTCTTGTATCTATTAGCGGTGGCGCAACATTCTCAAACATTCTTAATGGTACTTATGTAGATTGTGTTACCGGTGATACTAAAACAGTAACAAACGGATCGCTTACTGTTTCTTGTTCGGGTAAAGGTAACTTGCGCGTGTATGTGCTTAATACCGATAAAACAAAAGCTCCCGGCAAAGTGGGGCAAGATGGAAAATATATCTATTCTACATCATCGGTGGCCGGCTCTCAATCATCTTATGACGGCACTGAAGAAGAATTGTCGTCAAATAATGGCGGTAGTGATCCATCAAGTGGCACTGAAGAGCCTGAAGAGGTAATCACTCCTTCAATGAGTGAAGGCGAACAAGCTGTGTTCTTTGAAAATAGTGCAAACTGGAACGGCACAATCCGTGCATGGGTATGGGGCGACTCTAAAAACTACACCGGTGGCATTTGGCCCGGTCAAGCATGTACTTACCTCGGAAACAATATTTGGAAATGGACTTATACCGGTACTGATAAAATTAGCGGTGGCGTGATATTCAATAATGGCAGTTCGCAAACCAATGACTTAACTTGGGTAAATGGAGGCTATTACAATGCCAACGGATATGTGAAAACTATCGAAGGTGCAGGTGAAATTCCTGAAACTCCCGAAGATGACGAGCCTATAGGAGGTGAAAATGTATGGAAATTCTTCTATAACGATACTAATTGGGGTAGCTCAACGGTATATGCTTATGTGTGGGATGCCGGAAATGCTAACAAACAATATCTTGGTGCTTGGCCCGGAACTACAATGACCAAAAATGCCGAAGGTGTGTGGGAAATTTCATTTACTACTACCGACAATCTTATTACTCCTATGGTTATTTTCAACAATGGACAAGGTGGTGGCTCAAACCAAACAGCCGACCTCTCATTGGTAAATTATGGTATATATAAATATGATGGATTTACAGGTCAACTCGGTGTTGAAGAAGTTGGTATAGATGAGGTTGTAGAAGTGTCGCGTTATGACATCTACGGTCGCAAACTCAGTGCCCCAAACATCGGCATTAATATTGTACAATATAGCAATGGCTCAGTGAAGAAAGTGATAGTGAAATAATAGGAGTAGGTAAACTGAGTCTAATTGGTCAAATAGGGGCAATAAGACTTAGTGGACATATATACTCAATCAAATAAACTATAAAAAATGAGATGCATCGCAATGATGCATCTCATTTTTATATTATGTGGTTGAAGATTAATAACCGGTGTAACTATGTGGAGATAGTTTTTTGAGTTCGGTTTTCACTTCGTCGCTCACGTTGAGGGTGTCGATAAATGCGGCGATGCTTTCGGCAGTCACTGTAGTATTGACGCGAGTGAGTTCTTTGAGGGTTTCGTAGGGTTTTGGATAACCTTCACGACGAAGAATAGTTTGAATACCTTCTGCTACTACGTTCCACATTGCATTAAGGTCGGCACTGATTGCGGCTTCGTTGAGAAGAAGTTTGTTGAGGCCTTTAAGAGTGCTGTGCATTGCGATAAGACCATGAGCCAAGGGGACGCCTACGTTGCGAAGCACTGTAGAGTCGGTCAAGTCGCGTTGAAGACGAGATATAGGCAATTTCATTGCAAGGTGGTCGAGGATTGCGTTTGCAATACCGAGGTTGCCTTCAGAGTTTTCAAAGTCAATAGGGTTCACTTTGTGAGGCATTGCACTTGAACCAACTTCGCCGGCTTTGATTTTTTGTTTGAAGTATTCCATTGAGATATATTGCCAAATGTCGCGGTCAAGGTCAATGATTATGGTGTTGATGCGACGAAGAGCGTCAAACAATGCAGCGAGGTTGTCGTAGTTTGAAATTTGAGTAGTGTATTCTTCACGTACGATTCCAAGACTTTCACTCAAGAATTTTGCGCCAAATTCACGCCAGTCAATGCCGGGGAATGCTGTGAGGTGAGCGTTGAAGTTTCCTGTAGCTCCGCCAAATTTGCCACTGATAGCAACATTGTCGAGTGCATTGAGTTGTTGGCGAAGACGGTAGGCAAACACCATGATTTCTTTACCCAGGCGCGTAGGGGATGCCGGTTGCCCATGAGTTTTAGCCAACATAGGGATTTCGTACCAATCATTAGCACGAGCTTCAAGGTGCTCAATCAATTCTACAAGCACAGGACGATATACATCGGCAATGGCTTCTTTTATTGACATTGGTACAGAAGTGTTATTGATGTCTTGAGAGGTCAATCCGAAGTGGATAAATTCTTTATATTGTTCTAGCCCGAGGATGTCAAATTTTTCTTTGATGAAATATTCCACGGCTTTCACATCGTGATTGGTCACGCTTTCAATTTCTTTGATGCGAGATGCGTCGGCAATAGTGAAATTGCGATAGATGTTGCGTAGAGGTTCAAATTTTGAAGAATCTACGCCGTTGAGTTGTTCAAGACCAAGCTCACATAATGCAATAAAATACTCTATTTCAACCCTCACACGATAGCGAATAAGTGCGTATTCCGAAAAATATTCGTCGAGACGTTCGCATTTGCCACGATAGCGACCGTCGACAGGTGAGATTGCGGTAAGTGAAGATAATTCCATATAATGTATATAAGTAGTTAATAATATGCGCTTGAAAAGCTATTGAACTACAAAGTTACAAACAATAAGTGAAATTTTTAATAATATTTTTTTGCTTTTTTGTTTGGTAGATAAAAAAAAACGTTGTACCTTTGCATCGCTTTCTCAGAGAAAGGGCGTTTAGCTCAGCTGGTTCAGAGCATCTGCCTTACAAGCAGAGGGTCGGCGGTTCGAATCCGTCAACGCCCACAAAACAAAATTCCTTCTCAAGAAAGCAACCCAATCAGGGCGTTTAGCTCAGCTGGTTCAGAGCATCTGCCTTACAAGCAGAGGGTCGGCGGTTCGAATCCGTCAACGCCCACAAAACAAGGCTATCTTCGTTGCGAAGGTAGCCGTTTTAGTTTTTCGACATGATGAAAGAGATAAAATGGGTGTGGGTTGACCTTGATGACACGGTGTGGGACTTTAGTGCAAACTCTTGGGAGACGCTTGGCGAATTATATTATCGAGAGGGGCTTGATGCTTATTTTTTGTCGGTTGATGATTGGCGTGAAAGATATTTGAAATGTAATCACGCTCTTTGGCCTCTTTATAATGCAGGGAAGATAACTAAAGAATTTTTGCAGGTGGAGCGTTTTCGCAAAGTGCTTGCCGATGTCGGCTATCCTCAAAGTGATTTGTTGGCAAAGTCCAAAATTCTCGATCCATTATACCTTTCTATATTGGGGACTAAAACACGATTGATTGATGGTGCTCGCGAGATGTTGGAGTACCTTAGAGAAAAAGGTTATAATATCGGGTTAATTAGCAATGGTTTTCGCGAGGTACAATATCGCAAACTGAAATCATCGCAAATTGACGGCTATTTTGATGTGGTAGTGTTAAGTGATGATGTGGGTGTGAATAAGCCCGACCGTCGCATATTTGATTTTGCTCTCAAAAAAGCCGGAGCCTCTGCCTCTGAATCGGTAATCATAGGCGATAACCCCGATGCTGATATTGCAGGAGCCGAGATGGCCGGGTGGAGGGCAATATATTTTAATAAAGACAGGGTTGCCGATGATAGCGAAGCGAATGTGATTTCCGATTTGCGTCAATTAAGTTCGCTGTTGTGATTTTGTCATAAAAGAGTGGGCATTCTCGTTGTGTTGTGTGGCAAAATGTGAACAATGAGAGTGCGCATTTGTTTTGCCTATAAATATAGGGGAAACAAATGTTATGCAAGGTTATATGGATATTTCATCAAATAACGTGGCGCAATGGCTAATCAATATTATTGATTCTTTTTTTGATTTGATAGGGGTGAAACATGGTGTTTACCTTGATGATGCGGTTTATTTTGGTGTGATAATATTTGTCGCATTGTTTATTGGCTGGATTGTTAAAATTGTCACTCTTTTTGTCGTAAAGAGGTTGGTTTTGACGCAAAAATTTGATATGGGGAAAGAATTGTTGTCAAAAAAAGTGTTTACTCATGTGAGTCACGTTATTCCACCATTGATATTTTTGATTCTTCTGCCATTTGCGTTTAATTCGGTTGATTCGATTATATATGTTCTTATAAACAATGTGGTGAAAGTGTATTTCGCTGTAACGATAGGTGTTGCGGTGTGTGCTGTTCTCTCGTTTTTATGGGGAAATTATGATAATCGCAAGAATGATAAAAATCATCCGTTGCGAGGTGTTTTGAATGTATCGAAAGGGGTTGTATGGATTGTCATAGCTATTGTGTCGTTGTCTATACTTATCGGGAAGTCGCCTATTGCGCTTTTAACCGGTTTAGGTGCATTTGCGGCGGCATTGATGCTGATTTTTAAAGATAGCATATTGGGGTTTGTGGCAGGTGTGCAACTGTCGCAAAATGACATGCTGAGGGTAGGTGATTGGATAATCGTCCCATCTACGCTTGCTAATGGAGTGGTGGAGGATGTATCGTTAACTGTTGTAAAAGTACGGAATTGGGATAATACAATGGTTATGCTTCCGCCGTACTCACTTGTTTCCACTTCTTTTCAAAATTGGCGTGGGATGAGTGAATCGGGTGTGCGTTTAATGTCAAAATCATTATTAATTGATGCAAATTCAATAGGTGAGTGCGATGAGGGAACCAAGAGACAGCTATTTGAAAGATATCCTCGACTTGCTACATTCTTTATGGATAATGTTCATGGAGTGTATAACGGAGGGGTGACCCCTGTGAACGGTAGTGCTGATACTAATTTGGGCATATTTAGGGCATATTTGTGTGATTATTTGAAAAGTCATGGTGGTGTTTCGCAGAACTGGCAAATTTTAGTGTCACTTAATGCTCCTGATAGCTCAGGTATTCCATTAAATATATATTGTTACATAAATACAACTGATTGGGCTGCATTTGAGGCAGTGCAAAGTGAAATATTGGAGCATGTTGTTTTAATGGCTCCACAATTTGGGCTATCGGTTTATAATTCTGTAGCCGGAGTGGATTTGAGAAATAGACGGTTGTAGCTTGTTGTTTATATAGAGTCGTTTAATATAAGTAATCGGTTTTTTATTCTGCGATATTCGTTGGTGGATAGATATGCATCGATTGCATCGGCTTGTTTGTGATTGTGTAAATCAGTGCCAACAAAATCGACAAGCCCTTTCTCTATCAATTCGGTAGCGATGCGTTTTTCTTCTTTGCCATAATATCCGCTTAAACTTAATAGGTTTATTTGAAATTTTGTCCCGGTGTTATGTATGATATTATATCTTTCTTTTTTTGTGAAATAATACATATATCTTTCGGGATGAGCTAAAATAGGCTTATATCCTTTGATTTTTAAATCGAATAATAGCTGATCGAGATTCCATGGCTCTTGGATGAAAGAGTTCTCGACAAGTAGATAATTTTGTGGCATGGGAGTGATGATGCCATCGGCTAAATGCGATAAAAATAGTTCATCAATGCGGTATTCGGCAGAATGATGGACATTTATATTAATGTCTTTATTGGATATTTCCCGGATTAATGTATCGTATGCTTGACCTATTGTTTCGGGGGTGTTTTCAAATGAGGCTTGTGTCACATGTGGTGTTGCAATGATGCGTTTGATGCCCCATCCTTGCATGCGCTCAATCAACTCAATTGATGTGGACGCATCGGGGGAGCCGTCATCAATTCCGGGAATGATGTGGCAGTGGATGTCGGTGTTGAAACAAAGACTATCGGGTTCTTGTTTTTTCTTGAAAAAATTAAACATCATTGTCGAATATTAGGTCTTGTAAAATTACTACAAAGATAATTCATAATAATGGGGAAAAAAAATTATGGAAAAATTTCTTTAAATCAAAATAAATGTATTACTTTGCATGCTTAGTAATAATTAACTAATTTAAATAGTGAAAAATCACTAATCTAAAATTTTAATCATGGAATCACGAAAATTAAAAATTAGAGATTTGACGCTTCGCGATGGTCAACAATCTCTTTTTGCGACACGTTTGAATCAAGAAAACATTGACAAATTATTGCCGTTATATGAAAATGCCGGCTTTTTTGCGATGGAAGTATGGGGTGGCGCAGTCCCCGATTCGGTAATGCGCTATCTTGATGAATCTCCTTGGAACCGTTTGCGTAGTGTTGATGCGGTAATAAAAGGCAAATCATTGCTCACTGCATTGTCGCGTGGTCGAAATCTTTTTGGCTATGTTCCATATCCCGATACTGTGTTAGAGGGCTTTTATAAAGAAGCAATCAAAAACGGGTTGAATGTGATGCGTATTTTCGATGCGCTCAATGATATAGATAATGTAAAGGAATCGATAAAGCTCATTAATGAGCTTGGTGGTATTCCTGACGGTGCGGTATGTTACACGGTTGACCCTAAAGATGAAGCATCTGTTCCTGTTGAACAGCCCAAGCAAGGATTCTTTGCTCGTTTGTTCGGTAAAAAGTCTGAAACTATAGTTGAAGAACCTAAGAAGATCTTCACCGATGAATATTTTGTGAATAAGGCAAAAGAAATGGAAGCTTTGGGCGCAAAAATCATCACATTGAAAGATATGGCAGGTCTTGTGAATCCGTCGCGTGCAGCATCTATTATTTCGAAATTGAAAGCGGCAGTTAAGGTCCCCATCGATTTTCATACTCATTGCACACCGGGATACGGTCTTGCTTCATCTGTGATGGCTATTATCAATGGAGTGGATATTCTTGATACTAATATTTGGTGGTTTGGTGGTGGCTCTGCTGCGCCTGCAATTGAATTGGTTTATTTGTTTGCCAAGAAATTAGGCATAGAAATAGATGTTAATATGGAGGCAGTAGGACAAATACGCAATCAATTGCTTTCGGCTCGTGAATCGCTCAAGGATTTCGATCTTGGTAAGTTGCCTAAACCTTTCGACCCACTTAAAGATAAACTTCCTGCCGAAATTGAAGCACAACTCGATAAGGCAGTTGCTGCTGCTAAGGCAAATAATGAAGAAGCCTTGCTTGATGCTTGTCATGCTATTGAGGAATACTTCGGGTTCCCCAAACCAAACGAATTGGTGAAAAATGCTGAAGTTCCGGGAGGTATGTATTCAAATATGGTTGCTCAACTCAAATCGTTGCAAGCCGAAGATTTGTTGGATGATGCTATGCGTTTGATTCCTAAGGTGCGCCGTGATGCCGGTTTGGTGCCATTGGTGACCCCTACAAGTCAAATTGTGGGTAGTCAAGCGGTAACGGTAGCACTTAACCGTAAAAAAGGTAATCCCGATTATGCTACTACTTCAAATCAGTTCGTGTCGCTTGTGAAAGGTGAGTATGGTCGCACTCCTGTGCCTATCGACCCTGCGTTCCGTGAACAAATTACCGGTGATGCAAAAGAATATCCCTATGATGTTTCTAAATATAAGAAACCCGAAAATCCAGTATTGGAAGATTTGGGCGGTGTGAAGTTGGCTTCAAACACCGAAGAAATGTTATTGCTCGAATTGTTGCCTACCGTGGCCAATGGTTTCTTGCGCCGTCGTCGTGCCGAAGAACATAAAGCCGATGCCGCCGAAGCAGTGAAAGAGTCGGCTCCTCAAGCCAATAATGCTCCTATTACCGGGGAAGTGTTAAGAGCGCCTATGGGTGGACGGGTTATTTCAATCAAAGTAAAACCCGGTGACAGAGTCAAGAAAGGCGATGTGCTATTGGTATATGAGGCAATGAAGATGGAAAATGATGTGGTTGCAGAAAAAGATGTAACAATCAAACGTGTCCTTGTTGCTCCCGACCAGGTAGTGAACGCCGACGAAGCGTTGGTTGAATTTGGCGAATTAGAAGCATCAGCCGATGCTGTCGATGCGCCCGTTACCGGCGAAGTGTTGAAAGCCCCTATGGGTGGTAGAGTAATCTCTATTAATGTGAAGCCGGGAGATAAGGTGCAAAAAAATGGCTTGTTGCTTGTGTATGAGGCAATGAAGATGGAAAATGATGTGGTTGCAGAAAAAGATGTAACGATCAAACGCATTCTTGTTGCTCCCGATCAAGTCGTAAATGCCGATGAAGCGCTGATAGAATTTGAATAACCCGCCCTGAATTTATGATACTCAAGGAGGTGTACCTCGTGGTGCATCTCCTTGTCGTTTTTAGTGTTATGCTGTTTATTTGATTTAGGTGAGTTTAATGCTTAAATTTTATTAAAATTACTCTCTTGATAAGAGAGTGTCACTTTGCGAAAGTAGTTAAAAATCAATATAATAGCAAATAATTGTTGTTAATTTAATGCACTAAAATGAATTTTACTTGCTATAAAAGTGTGCAACTTAAATCTGCAAAACGTTATTAATCAACAATATACAAACAATACAACACTCTCTTATCAAGATGTGTTCTTGTAGAAGATGGCTAATGTGCTGATGTGCAGAATGATAAATAAATAGTAACATTGTTTAACTAAATAAATTTCTTATGAAAAATCTCATCAAACAGTTAAGACCTATCATTGTCATTGTGATAACGCTCATAATGGGACTTCCTGTGCTTGCTCACGACTTTGAGGTCGATGGAATTTATTATGATATCACTGATGGAATTAACAAAGTTGTTGAAGAGGCATATCAAGGGGATTCTTACAGTAGTTATTCAAACGAATACTCTGGAGATATTATAATATCATCAGCGGTAAATTATAACGGCACAATGTATTATGTGGCTTCTATTGGAGGCTATGCGTTTGCGTATTGCTCGGGGTTGACTTCTGTCGCTATCCCTAACTCTGTGACTTTTATCGGCGAGTTTGCGTTCGCCAGGTGCTGTTTAGATGTTGTTACATCTTATTGCTAAGCGCCACCATTGTGCGAATTAGGTGCGTTTAGTGGCTTATATTCAGCGTCTTTATTTGTGCCTGAAGGGGTGATGCATATTTAAATGCTGCTGAGTGGAAAAACTTTATCAATATTCAAGAAATAGCAGGGTGGATGGTGTAGAAATAGATGATAATGCAATTGAGGTGGTCCGTTATGATATCCAAGGGTGTTTGCTTACAAAACCCTCTCAGGGAATTAATATCGTGAAGATGAATAATGGAACCACTCGCAAAGAGGTGGTAAATTGATGCGGAATTGTGTTCAACGGAGAGGGGTTGCAGTCTATTTTAGATAGTAACTTTTAGTTTTAAGAAAAATTGAACAATATTTTAGTTGATAAGCGGTGTCAAGATGAAAAGTCTTGGCGCAGCTTGTCTTTTTTTTGTAGATTGCGGTAAATGTCGTTATTGCTTTATTCTTATAATGCGTATGCCGGTTAGGGATTTGCTGTTGTTGAGGTATTTATGTAAAGGTAGTGGGTCGATGATTACTTTCATCGCTTTCATTGAGGCGTGCATTAAATGAGGAACTCCCTCAATGATTGCTATCAGTCCCATGTGGCTTACGTCCAATCCTGGCGTTTTTGTTGTTAAGGCTATAATATCGCCATCTTTTAGCAGGTTTTGTATTTCTTTGTTTTTTAAAGTTGAAGTTTTGATATATGGATAGCGGTGTCTTCGGTATCCTATTTCATGGTTCTTGAGTTTGGTGTATTCGTTTTCGTCCGAGAGCGCCTTGTAGCTGTCTCTATGGGTTGTCATGAAATCTAAGGTTTTTATAGTGTAACTTTCGCAATTGAAATCAGATGTGACTTCTTGAAGATTCCCTCGGTAGCTATTGTTAACAATCCAATCGCTTATATAATGCAGGCGTGATGAATATCCGTCTAAATTACCATCACGATAACGTATTTTTTCAAGATTTGAAACGAAATCGCGCCAAGAGGTGCGCCCTTCTCCCACTGTATATGCCATTGCTATTACAGTTTCTACAAATGTTGTGCAATCGAGTTCATCAATATTTATTGATAATTGTTCGGGAGTGCATTCGAGGGTGTGTGCAACGTATGGTTTCCCTAAAAACATCCGGGCTATATAACCTATTCGCTCGTTTGGGTTTTGAAGATTTGCGCTATACGCATCGTTTAATATCCGGGATATAATGGTTGTGTCTTTTTCCTCGTTGTGAAACCTTATCTCATCAAGTGTGATGGCGTTTATGTTTAAACACATTAATATAAGAGAAGTGAATAAAATTAAATTTCTCATCATTGAATATTTTTATGATTATTAATTTGTGACACATCAAAGTTACCTCATAAAACTATTATGTGCAATATTTTTATGTGTTGATTGTTCTTTTTTTAAGTTAGGTGAAAAAGATGTGTTTTTTTTGAATGTCTAAGGTGTTGATTATTAAGATTAATAAATGGAGGTGGTGATTTTTTTGAAAAAAAGTTATAAAAATATTTGGTGGGTATTTAAAAAGTTTCTACCTTTGCACTCGCTTTTGAGAACGAACCGCAGTGGCGGTGGCAAAGGGTGGGGCAGGTTAAAACCTGTTAATTTTTTTTGACAAAATTTTCACGGAATAAAAATTTGTTGTACC
>SUXI01000025.1 GCA_015060975.1 Bacteroidales bacterium | reverse complement strand
TGAAAACACCTGAAATATGTAATGTGATTATGGTGCAATATAAATGGCGTGATTTTTGGTTTACTACCGGAATATTTAACCCATTTAGTGATAAAGGAGTAATGTATAAAACAAATGAATTGTCAACAATACACCCGGTAAATAATGAGTTTTGTTTAAAAGATGGTGCAAATATGGTGGTAATCGGTGTTACCTATCGTGTGAATTTTGGTAAAACAATTAAAAAAGCAAAACAAGGGTTGAAAAACGAAGGAGTCGACACCGGTACTGAATCAAAAAATAAGTTGGAGTTTTGAAGATGGTTAAATTAAAAATATCAAAGGGAGCCTCGATTGGGGCTCCCTTGGTTATATGTTGCGTTCTAAATATTCTTGGTAAATTTCATCGGCGAGGTATTGGTCACTCCTGCAATGGAGGTCGGCAATGCCATTAAAAATGAGTTGCGATGTTTCTGATTGATAAAAGACATCGGCTGCAACTTCTAATGAGTTGTTGAAATGCTTGGCAAGTAGAGCAATTATCCTTGCGTTTTTAGCATTTAATACTGATAGTTTAGCATTGTCAATCATATACCCTCGGCGTCTAAAAATTTTAAGCATTTATTTATTGCATTTTGCGACCGTATACAAAGTTGGTTGTTGGGCTGTTCAAATTTGAGTTTTTGTAAAGCTTCATCTTTGTTCATGTCTCCGGAGAAATATAAATCAATCGTTCTGAAAACTTTGTCGTTAGCGATACCTCCAATAACAATGTCAAAAGTTGACGAGTCGGCATTACGGCGACAAGCTGATACAAAATCAAGCCATTCTTCATCGTACGATAAAAATCGTTTTACTTCAAGGGAGTTAAAATCGTCGCATAACTCATATTTGTTAACGAATGCTTCCTTGCCACGGAGTTTAAACCTTTGGGCATATTTTACGGCTTGGTCATGAAGTGTTGTTAAATAGAAACCTTTGCCAAAGTCAAGGTTCTCTCGAGAATGATTTACATCGGGCTTTTCAATAATAAAAGGTGACGCATGGTAAACAATCATAATTTTACTCCTTTCTCATTCATATATGAAATAATATCATTCATAAGGTATTCCTTGCTGAAAGTGTGTAGCACATCATATCCTTTTATGATATAATCGAATAGAATGCCCGATGTCTTCAATTGATTATAAACCTCGCGTTGAGGTATATTTAACCTCACTGCAAGATTACCTATACAAAAAGTCGCAAAATCTAATTGTTCAAAAGTCATATCTAAAAATGTTTCTAATTAAACAAATGTCAGACATTTCGGTTTTGCAAAGATAAAAATTATTTATAAACTAATAGATTTTTATTTCTAAAAATATCAAAGGGAGCCTTGATTGGGGCTCCCTTTGTGTATAGAGTTGTGTGATGTTGATTATCCGCAGTGGAAGAGGCTTCTTACGGTTTTGTGATACTTTATGAATAGTTGCCGGAAGGGAAGTAACAAGTGCTTGACTATTTGGGAGAGACCGACCAAAAATACTTTTTAGTCGGTCTCATTGGTAATTTTATTTATGATTAAAGTTTTCTACTTATCTTATTTTTCTCAACCAATCTGAAGCACCAATCACTTTAATTTTAAATCCGTCTGTTTCGATTTCTTCTGATGAGGAAAATGTGATAAGTGTTAGGTTGCTACAGTGTAAAGTTTTTGCGGTTTTAATAAGCCCATTTATTTCACGTCGGCGAGTTTTTGGGGAAGATATATCGTAGCTGACTTGAATGAGTTCAAAGATGCGAACACCGTCAGCAACAACAAAATCACACTCAAATGATTTTTCTTTGTAATAAAATACATCAGCCTGATGATTTTTGTAACGCCTAAGTAACTCTACGCATACAACATTTTCCAATTTCCACCCAAGATTCTCGAGCGAAAAACTATTATCATGTTCTTGGGGAAATGCAAGATCAATAACATAGCATTTTTCATTCCGTATGCGTTCTTGAGACTTAAAAGAGAAACGAGGAACACCAATTAATAAAAATGCTTCTTTTAGATAGCGAAAATAGTTTGCTGCCGTTTTATTGGTTACATCAAATAATTTTCCCACTCTTGTTGATACAAACTCTTGACCATAATTATCAACAAGATAGGTTGCAATCTTATGTAAAGCATCTATATTTTGAACGTTAAAACGTTTTGCTATATCATTGCGAACAATTGTATTCAAAAGAGACGATATGTATTTGCGTTTATTTTGCTCATTCATAAGCTCTGGCATCCCACCTTGGTTCAGATACTTATGCAAATATTCTATACGCTTTGCTTCTGCTTTTGTTGTTACTCCATTCATATCAATGCCTTCCATTTCGCAATATTCACTATATGAAAATGGATATAGTGATACTGCATTATGGCGACCGGTAAGATGAGTCATTAGTTCATTTGAAAGAAGTTTACTATTACTTCCTGTCACAAATATGTGTTTCTTTTGCCGAAGCAGACGGTTTACAAACAATGGCCATGCATGTACATTTTGAATTTCGTCAAAGAAAAGATATTCGATATCAGCACCATAAACGATATACATTGCTTCAAGAAGATTGTTTAAGTCTTCGGCAGAAATCTCTGCAAGTCGTTCATCATCAAGACTGACATATCCACAATTCAGTTTTTTATCCATAAGAAACTTTGTGCAAAGTGTGGATTTCCCACATCGACGTACGCCGATTACAACTTGTGCAAGATTACTTGTTAGAGAAAGTTGTGATTCTTCCGTACGAGAACAGAATCGGGAATAGTTTTCACTGAATAATTCTTCTTTTTGTTCTGCAACAATGCGAACAAATTGTTCTATAGTCATTTGTTTAATAAATTAATAGGTTGCTATGACGTTGATTTGGAGGCGAATTTACGTCTTTATTCCTATATAGGCAAATTTTGACGTGGAATTATTCCCATAAAAGGCAAAAATAATGTTAAAATAGTCCTATATAATGATTGTTGCAAATTTTAATTCTAATATATTCAAATTAACCCAAGTAATCAAAAAAATATCAAAGGGAGCCTTGATTGGGGCTCCCTTTGCTGTGTATTGAAATGTCGTGAAACGCGATTATCCGCAGTAGAAGAAGCGTCTTGCGATTTTGAGCATTTCATCTTGGTTGCCTTCGATGTCGCGACGGAGTGTTTCCTAATATTTTGCCATATTTTTTGTTGATTTTTTGAGATTTCTTTAAAAGATGCTATATTTGTAAGTCTTAATGACGAAATTTAAAGAAAATATCAATTTTCGTCATTAAGAAAAACAAAAATAAAAAAGTATGATTACTCGGAGTATATATTTGCAGAAGTTGAAGTCTCTTAAAGACCAGCATATAATAAAGGTTATTACCGGGATTCGTCGTTGTGGGAAATCTACATTATTAGAGGCATTTCAAGATGTTTTAGTGGAGTTAAACGTAGATAAAGCCCATATCGTTTCAGTTTGTTATGAGCATAGAGACCATAGCCAGTACGCATCGTGGCAAGAGGCATATGATGTTATTGCAAAGCGTATTGAAAATTCCGACATGTATTACGTATTTTTAGATGAAGTGCAAATGGTGCCACAATTTGAGAAATTGGTAGACGCCTTGTTTGTGCAAAAAAATATAGATTTGTACATTACGGGATCTAATGCGTATTTACTTTCTAGTGAGTTGGCAACATTGCTGTCGGGTCGATATATCGCGATTAATTTACATCCATTTTCTTTTTCGGAATATGTTGCTGCATTCCCTGAAGAGCATAATTATGATAGATTGTTTAGAGAATATATTAATAATTCGTGTTTCCCTGAGGCTGTAAATTTATCAAAGGCTGTGCCTGAGATGGTAAACACTTATCTTAAATCATTGTATGAAACAGTGGTAATAAAAGATATAGTGCAGCATAACAAATTACGAAAATATGCCAATATCCAAAATATTATACAGTTTTTATATGATAGTGTAGGGAGTGTTGTGTCTCCTAATAACATTGCAGAACGGTTGACGGAATATAATGGAGAGCACATATCCCATAATACGGTAAAAAAGATTATTGATTTTCTGACACAGTCATATCTTATATATCCAGTAAGATTATATAATATTAAAGGCAAGCGATTATTAGCAAGTAATTATAAATATTATTTAGTGGATTTAGGTTTAAAGAATATTCTTCATTCCAGTCATTATGATGCAGACTTAGGACATAAATTAGAGAATGTTGTATATTTTGAATTATTAAGACGTGGAGGAGAAGTATATGCTGGAAAATCTCAACAAGGAGAGGTCGATTTCGTAGTTCATAAACCCAATGGTTTGGTAGAATATTATCAAGTAGCCTTTACTGTTAATGACGAAAAAACATTTAATAGAGAAATTTCGTCATTAAGAAAAATTAGAGATTCATTCCCGAAATTTCTTTTAACGATGGATTATGATGAGGCAATGATAGATGGAATTAAAAAGATTAACGTGATAGATTGGTTATTGGCGTTGAACAAATAGATTTTTATCTCTAAAAATATCAAAGGGAGCCTCGATTGGGGCTCCCTTGGTGTATATTATGATGTGATTTGTTACTTTTTATGCGGTTGCTCGGCGTTTTTCCAACGCTATTGCGATGAATGTTATGATACCTAATACAATCAAGAGCAATGTTTGTGCGCCTAATACCAAATTGGCAAAAGCCAATGATATGCTACCTTCCATGCTAAGTCCATATAGGCTAAGACCAAACATCACCGCCCATTGCCACGGTCCGATACCCCCATTTGACGGTACTCCCATTGCGATGCTTGACAACACAAAACATACTAATACCGCAATCACCCCATAGTTTTCAACTACGGCTGTAGTTTCCTTGAAAGCAAAAAATGCTACAAACAATTGAAAGAAATAGCAACCCCATATTGCAAAGGTATATATCAACCATTGTCCTTTACCTTTCATCTTTGCTATAGCGGCAAAGCCAATCCACAATCCTTTGGCAAAATCAATAATCTTTGCGACAACCGCATTTTGTTTAAATCGAGTGAAAACAAACCATGTTGCGCCAATCAAAGCAAAGACACCAACCCACAACCATGGTGAGGTGGCAAGAGCGAGCATTTTCTCATAACTATCGGTGTTTTGTGATAGATACTTTGATATTTCGCCTGTAGCGAGAATAAATGTTATGAGGGAGAGAAAAAGCACTGTTACGGTGTCGGCCAATCGGTCGGCAACCATCGACCCGAAAACCGTGGTGAATGACGCTTTTTGTCGTTGTGCTATATAGGTGGTGCGCCACACTTCGCCCAGGCGCGGGAATACCAGATTCACTGCGTATGTGCCAAATATGCTCAGAATCAAAGCCCCCAATGGAGCATCAATGTTTAATGCTCGCAATTGTATGCGCCATCTCAATGCGCGAAACACATGAGAGAAAATACTTACAAATAATGCCAACCCTATCCACCAAAAGTTACACTCATTGCGTATTGTTGTTATCATTTCATTGAAATCAATACCTGTGAATAACAGATAGCAAAGCCCTATACTTATAACCAAGGGAATGACATATTGTAAAATCTTTTTTAACATTTTAATTTATATTAGGTTTTGTGACGCAAAGATAGCACATTTAATTCACAAAGCATAAAACTTTTTCAAATGTGGATATTTTTATGCAGGTTTTAATGAACAAAAATAAACACAGCTTTGTTAATCTTAATTATGAATTTAGTGTTATGAAATATGTATTGATTTTTCATATCTTTGCATAAGTAAATTGTGATTCAATAATAATATATATTATGGCAGACATTAAATGTATAGGAATCCTCACATCGGGAGGTGATGCGCCCGGGATGAATGCGGCCATCCGTGCCGTGACTCGTTCGGCCATTTATGCCGGATTTCAAGTGAAAGGTATCTATCGTGGATATAAGGGTATGATTACCAATGAAATTGTCGAGTTTAAGACACAAAACGTGTCAAACATCATACAAATGGGGGGCACTATCCTTAAAACCGCTCGGTGTAAGGAGTTTACCACTCCCGAGGGACGAAAATTGGCTTACGACACGCTTCGTTCGCATGGCATTGATGCTCTTGTGGTGATTGGTGGCGATGGCTCGTTGACAGGCGCTCGCATTTTTGCCAACGAGTTTAATTTCCCCATAATAGGGCTTCCCGGAACGATCGACAACGACCTCTATGGCACCGACCTCACGATAGGTTATGATACGGCACTTAACACCATTATGGAATGTGTCGATAAAATTCGTGACACTGCAACATCTCATGAGCGTTTGTTCTTTATCGAAGTAATGGGGCGCGATGCCGGATTCCTTGCTCTTAACGGTGCTATCGCATCGGGTGCCGAAGCGGCGATTATCCCCGAGATATCAACCGAAGTTGACCAATTGGCTCAATTGATTCAAAACGGGTTCCGCAAGAGTAAGAACTCCTCTATCGTGTTGGTGGCTGAAAGTCCGGTGACAGGTGGTGCCATGGCGCTTGCCGAACGTGTGAAAAACGAATATCCCGGTTATGATGTGCGGGTATCGACTCTCGGACATTTGCAACGCGGTGGGTCGCCCACTGCGCGCGACCGCATTCTCGCCTCACGCATGGGGGCGGCTGCCATTGATGCTTTGCTCGACGATCAACGCAATGTGATGATAGGAATCAAAAACGACGAGATTGTGTATGTGCCATTTACAAAAGCTATCAAAAACGACAAGCCTATCAGCCGCGACTTGCTCAACACCCTGCATCGTCTGTCGATATAAAACTCAGCTGTATAAAAACAAGGAGGCTGTGCCGGATTGAAAAATTCTCGGCTCAGCCTCTATTGTTGTTTGGTTATATGCTATAAAATGCTGTTGTGCAATAATTCCCCTCACGGCTATTCCGTGCTTCACTGTCACAAAATTTCCACTATATCAATTTATTCACTAAAGGAATTTTTTGCAAAACAACTACAAAACAATACGAGACAACAAAAACCAATAAGCTGTATATCGGGATAAAGAATATAAGATTGCAAGAAGTAGGATTAATCCCAATGTCAGTAAACCAATCCATAATAAATACATGAACTATATATATTCCCATAACCCGTTTTGACATTTGAGCAAAAATCACATCATATTTACCTGATTTATAGCATGAAGTAAATAATATATATATAGCTGAAGCTTCAAGAGCGGTGCAAATAAAATAATTTTCAAGAAATGGCATAAAAGGAGCTCCATTGAGTTCAGATACATAATAAGATGATAACATCACAGCAAAAGGTGATATAGCCCCAAGAAAGTACAATATATGCCTACCGGTATAATTAAGAGGATATTCAATAAAATAATGCCCTATTACAAAATAAAACGAATATGTTGATATTAATTGAACATTAAATTTGTCATAAATCCCGGTTAAAAGTTGTTCAAAAGGTCTATCAAACACTCCCACTGTAACAATTAAAGAAGGGATGACAATTCCCAGTATGAAAGTTGTCAGCAAGAAAAATATTTCTGTTTTTTTGCTCGAAACGATATGTCTGAAAATAGGAATAGCAATATATAACCCCAATAGCGCCTTTAAGAACCAAAAATGATGTGGTCCTATTAGTATGTTATTTAATATTGCACTGAAGTTGCATTTACCCCAAAACTCATATATAGCATATAAAATAGACCAAAAGAAGAATACTATAACGATGTGAAAAATATTTTTTGAATATAGTCTTTTTAGATTCAGCTTTTTACTTTTTCTCAAAAATAAAGCTCCTGAAATCATAAAAAACACCGAAACATTCCATCTTGAAATTGACTCATAGAAGTTTGCAGCCAACCACTCATTTGACGGATACAATTCAGAAAACAGTGAAGCCGATGCATGCAATATTATAACTGAAAAAATCGCAAAGACCCTTAGGCTGTCAAAAGCGATAATCTTGTCTGTTGACATAATTCGTTAAATTGAAAATATGGAGAATACGGCAAGAAAACAAGCCCTACCTTTGTATCTCCATATTTTTTAGATTGTACATGATGTTTCAATCTGTTATCTCGTACATATTCACTACCGCTCCATGTTCAGAAATGAAATTGCCCTCCATTATCACATTTGCGGCGTTAATATTTAAAGTACCCCCCGAGCGCACAGCTCCACCCTTTATGGTTACAGTTCCGGGAGTGTTGATAGTAACTTTACCGGTATT
>SUXI01000014.1 GCA_015060975.1 Bacteroidales bacterium | reverse complement strand
CCAATAGGAGGACATCGCAACTGTATTCAGCTGCTTTGCTATTTGTAATCGCGAAGTCTCGATTACTGCGACAGCCTGTCGCAGTAATTCGTTATACTCATCTTCGTTGAATGGCCTTGAAACGGTTGAATCCTTCATAGTCTTATCTCTCTATTGCTTAAACCTTATGCAAAGGTATAAAAGTTTTCTGGTTGGAATGTAACATAAGCAAACTTAAATGCCTTTTAGCTATTGGATTATGATAATATTCTGTTCATTGGGGCGTTATGTCCTAACGATATGAGTAGGTTGATTCCATTCTCCTTCCGCTGGCTAAAACCCTCCAATACCTTTTGCCTTATCCAGCTCGCTTCATAGGTATTCAATCTGAATGCAAGTGCAAAGACCATTTCGAGATTATAGAATGTAGACCAACTTTTAGGCGTTGCCAAATCGCATCGTTGAGTGTTTACAGGGCAAAGCGTTCCACTCTTGTATATTGCTTTTATGGCAACTCGGAGTGTCGGGGCTATCACCCCGAACAACTCCACTAATTCCATTTCGGACATCCAAACACTATTGCTTGGAATATTCACCTTGCCGCTTTCGCTGATTGTTATAATTGCTCGTTCCATAGTTACATTGCTATTGAGATTTCACTAAACGATTGATTAAGACGATTACCGAACATTGTCAAATCCTTGTCGATTTTCTCGGTGGTAATCTTTGCATACTTCTGTGTCGTGGTAATGTTCGTATGCCCCAATACTCGGCTTACACTCTCAATCGGAACACCCTTGCTGAGTGCAAGCGTAGCAAACCCATGGCGACTTGAATGAAATGAAATATCCTTCGTAATACCGCACTCTTTTATCATCTTCTTCAGTGGTTTACAGATGTTCCAATAGTTGAGATTTGGGAACACCAATTTGTCCTCTTGGAATCTCTCGTAACGTTTGATTATCTGCAATGGAATATCCAGCAACTTCACTTGGAAATTGACCTTTGTTTTGTGTCTCTTAGATAGAATCCATTTCTCTCCGTTAATCTCTACAATATCATCGGTAGTCAGTTCCTTAATATCTACGAATGACAATGCTGTGAAACTTGCAAACACGAACAAGTCTCGAATATAAGCCAACTTCTTATCCGCAAACTCGTGTGTCATTACAGCCTTGATTTCATCTTCTGTAAGATATTGTCGCTCCTTGATATTCTGATTAACCCGATACTGAGCAAACGGATTTCTCGGTGTCAGTCCATTATAATGAGCCTTTGACACTATTGTTTTCAGCCACATACAATGCGACCACACACTGCCATTATGTAGTCCAGCATCGGTAGAGAGATAGATTTCATACTCCTTTATGAAGTCGGGAGTAAGTTCAAGCATGGAAATATCACTACGCTTGTAGCACTTCTTGATGAACGTTGCCAAATGATTTCGAGACCTTACACGCACCTTGTAGGAACTTACTGCACGATCTATGCCTATACGCTTCTTGAAACTCTCGTTGTCTTTATCAAATGCACCTAGCAATGTTTCATACTCCGTTCCTATGCCTTGATAGGCATTGCGTACCATTTCGGCAGTTACATAGGCTTCTCTATCCGAAATGCGTTGATAATGCTTGATGATTTGAGCCTTGATGTTATCCAAAGCCAAATTGATGTCTCGTGCCTCTTTGCTCTTACCTTTGGCTCGATTGCCTTTGGCATCCCACATTGTTTTTGCAATGGTCAGCTTACAACTGAATTGTGCCACCGATCCATTGATTGTAACTCGCCCCATAATGGGGACAATACCGTTTTTCTCCTTGCTTCCGTTCACGTAGAACAGCACCTTAAATGTACTTCGCATAATCTAATTCTTTTTGGTTACAAAATTAGTTATCAGCGAGTTGTACACTGTTATGCAGAATATGGCAGAGAGTAGAAATAAACTCCAACGACTATAAACCCACCCTGTTATTGGGTAATGATTTGAAAACCGTCCGCCCTCATTACCTTTCATTTCCTTGCACTTTTGCTTCGGAGAGGCTTTCATCATAAATCCTCATAAGTCATTGAACACCAGTGCTGCCATCATTATTTTCCCTTATTCGTTAGATTTTTCCAGAGATAATCAATATAAATTAAAACATCTGTTAAATGAATCAAAAATGAATGATCAAATTAAACCGGAGAGACGTTTCGCAATCAAAAAAATAAACCGGTTTTATAAATAGTAAATTAATTGTATAAATTAAATAGACAAAAATATGAATAGAAAAATATTAAGTATAGCATTTATCGCATTATCGACTATATTATCTACTTCAGTTGCAAATAATTTAAATACTGATTTAAATGATAAAAAAGATGTGCAAGAGTGTTGTAAAACACATAAGATGAAAAAGAAAAAAGCATATAAATCTATAAAATTTAATCCGTTTGAAGGTATAACATTATCCAAATCACAAAAAGAGCAATTACAAACGATTGCTGATGATTGCCGTGTAGAGCGACAAAAAATGAGTCAAAATAAAAAGGTCGATTTAGAGGTTAAGCGTGAAGGCTATAAGGAAATGCGAAAGAAGCATCTTGAACGCATAAAGCAAATCTTAACTTCTGAACAATATATTACATATCTTGAAAATATAGCGATTGGTAATTCTAAGAAACAAAAGAAGCAAATGTTTCGAGATATAGATAAAAAACGATATGCAAAACTAGGATGTACATGTCATAAAAAAAGAACAGTTTAGAAGTATCCATAACTAGGGCACTTTTTTAGGTGGAATGTGAAAATATTGTAAATTTGCCAGTTATTAGGCGTTTTGTAAATCATAATATTTATATTTGTAGAATTAAAACGAATAATTTACTAATTAATATAAATTTTTTAATTATGAAAAAATCAATTTTATGTTTATCAATTGCATTTATTGCATCAATGTCTTTATCGGCAGTAGCACAATGTCCCAATGCAGATAAATGCCCTAAAACAGAGCAATGTGAATCTAAAAAAGATTGTAAGAAAGATTGTGACAAAAAGTGTGATAAGAAACAAGATTGCAAGAAGGCTTGTGACAAAAAATGCACAAAAAAATGTGACAAGAAAAAAAATTGCAAGAAAGAGTGCAAAAAATCATGTAAAAAATAAATGATATATTATAAAAAATAGAGGGAACATCAGTTTTGAAGATGTTCCCTCATATTTTATATATGAGTTGGACTATATTTGATGAAATGATGTTTTTAATGACGATTAATATTCATTGTAGTCGTCATCATCAAAGTCAAAATCCCAACCATAATCCATCGCTTCATGTGTGAAACGAGCTAATTCCCTACCTTCACGTTTTGTGGGGCGCCCTAAGCCTTTACGTCGGTCGATAAAGCCTGAAATCTTGACAATTTCAAGTAGGTCGTATTGAGATTGTGGAGTTATGTTGTCTAAATATTCAGGTACAAGTTTTGCACCAAGGCGATTTTCGGTTAAACCTTTCACTCTAAAAGAGTATGTTATTGGTGGCTTTTTGACATTTATTATGTCGTCAACCTTAATCATTCTTGATGGCTTAGCTATGATACTTGAATCGGCATGACCAACTGTTACTCGTCCTTTTTTGCAGGCCTCTGTTGCAATGGTGCGAGTCTTGAATATTCTCATTGCCCATAACCATTTGTCAATCCTGACTTCTGATTTTGCCATTTAAACTATTTGTTACTATTTGTTATTATAGGTGTTCATTGCGATATTTATTCCTGCAAGGCAAAATGTCTTGATCGCTTCAATGGCAGTTTCTAATCTTATTAATAATTTTTGTCTTTCATCAAGAGTAAAATTTCCTAAAACATAATCTACCTGGCATCCGCGAGGGAAATCATTGCCAATGCCAAATCTTAGTCTTGGATATGCATCGGTGCCAAGTTGCTGCGCTATATTTTTTAACCCATTGTGCCCAGCATCACTTCCGCGTCCTTTTATGCGGATTGAGCCAAAGGGAAGAGCAATGTCATCAACAAGAATGAAAATGTGGTCGGTGGGTATATTTTCTTTTTCTTTCCAATAACGTACGGCATTACCACTTAAGTTCATGTATGTAGAAGGCTTTAATAATATCAATTGTTTGTTTTTGACTCTTATGCGGGCAACATCGCCATACCTCTCGGTGGTAAAAGAAATATTGGACACCTCGGCAAAGGCGTCCAATATTTTAAATCCTATGTTGTGGCGGGTGTTGCGATATTCATCTCCAATATTGCCTAAACCCACAATCAAATACTTCATAGGGCTGAAAAAAGTTTGATAATGATTACTTCTTAGCAGCGGCGGCGGCAGCGGCGGCACCACGGGCGGCACGAGTGAGTTGTACTGCGCAAACAACCGCATTTTTAGCGTTAACTAATTCAAGACCGTCAAAATTAAGCTCGCCCACTTGTAGAGACTTGCCTAAACCTAATGAATCAACATTAATTACAAGACGTTCTGGAATTGAAGAATAAATAGCTTTAACTTTGAGCTTTTTCATTGAGAGAGTTAACTTACCACCGGCTTTAACACCTTCTGCGTGACCTTCAAGCTTAACGGGAACATCCATGATAACAGGTTTTTTATCGTTTACTTCGAGGAAGTCCATGTGAAGAATAGTGTCTTTTACAGGATGGAATTGAATATCTTTCAATACTGCCATTTTCTTTTCACCATTTAGTGAAAGCTCAATAGCGTAAATATCGGGTGTGTAAACGAGTTTGCGAACAGCTTCGTTTGAAACGACGATATCAGTAGTAATAAGACCTTTACCGTTGCCTATTTCTACTATTTTTTCCCCGGCTTTTAATGCTCCTGAATAAGGGAGCTCTACGCATTCACCTCCATTGAGCACTGCAGGAATGTTTTTTTGGTTACGTAATGATTTTGCAGCTTTTTTACCAAGACCTTCACGAGGCTCTGCTGATAATTGAAATACTTTCATTTGTTTTTTTTATTTAAATGTGTTACTAAAAATTAAGATGCTTCTTAATTTCCCATCACACGGGATGCTAAAAAGCGGTGCAAAGGTAGTTATTTTTATTTACTTATGCAAATTTGAAACAAATGTCTATAAAAATCTGATGCGAATACTCCCTAAATTTGCTCAACAAAAATAAAAAGATTAATTTTGCACTTTAATTAAAAAATAATAAGAAACAATCAAAACTCAGTATGAACGTATCAATTGAAAAAATCGATAATGTTAACGGTAAAATTACCGTGTCGATAGAAGAAAACGATTACAAAGAAAAAGTAACTAACGATCTAAAAAGAATTGGAAAGACTCACACTATTCCCGGTTTCCGTAAAGGTCATATTTCAATAGAGCAACTTCGTCGTCGTTTTGGTAAACAAGTGAAAAGTGAGGTTATAAATCAGGAAGTTTATGAGGCTGTAATAAATTATATTCGTGATAATAAACTTGCTGTATTAGGTGAGCCATTGCCGGTTGAAGTAAAAGAGATAAATCTAAATGATGCTGATTATACCTTTGAATATGAGATAGGCTTGACTCCCGAAATAAACGTTTCTTTAAGTGAAGTGTCATTGCCATATTATAATATAGAAGTGTCACAAGATATGGTAGATGAGCAAGATGCAAATTTCCGTGAACGTTTCGGAAATCAAGTTCCGGGAGAGGAAGTTGATGAAAAAGCACTTGTTAAGGGTTCAATAATGGAACTTAATGAAGATGGTTCAATAAAAGAAACTGAAGATGCTATTCAAGTAACATCGGGCATCATCGCTCCTATGTATCTAAAACGCAAAGAAGAAGGTGATAAGTTTATTGGTAAAAAATTAAACGATAAGGTTGTGTTTAATCCCTGGGATGCTTGTGACGGAGATGTTACACGCCTTGCATCAATGCTTAATATTGAAAAAGATAAAGCAGCAGATGTTAAGTCTGATTTTGAAATGTCAATAGCGGAAATTATTGTTGTGAAACCGGCCGAATTAAATGAAGAATATTATAAAAATATTTTTGGAGAAGGTAAGGTTAACAATGAAGAAGAGTATTTCAATGCGATAAAAGAGATGATTTCGGCACAAATATCGGGAAATAGTGAAATTCTGTTCCGTATGCAAGCTGAAAAAACACTTGTAGAACAATATGGAAACGTTGAACTTCCAAATGAGTTCCTTAAGAAATGGCTTGTTCGTCGTAACGAAGGCCTTACTGCTGAGAATATCGATGAAGAATATGAAAAAATGGTTCCTTCATTGAAATGGCAGCTAATCAAAGAGCGCATTGCGGCAGTTACAGAGGTGAAAATAGAAGAAGCCGATGTGACAAATCATGCAAAAGCGATAGCCCGTCAACAATTTGCTCAATATGGTATGACAAATGTTGAAGATGATATGTTGAGCGATTATGCAAAACGCATTCTTGAAGATAAAAATTCACGTTCTCGTATTATTGAAGAAGCCGGAGACGTGAAATTGTTCGAAGCCATAAAGCAAAATGCTAAAATAGATGCTAAAAATGTGTCGATTGATGAATTTAAGGCTATAGCAGAAAAAGCTTAATATTTTAGTTGTAAAAATTGAAGAGCATCTCATATTTTAAATAGAGGTGCTCTTTTTTTATGATATCTGAGTGTCGCATTATGTGGTTATAATAAGATATTTAAGCAAAATTCAAAACAATTGCTAAATTTATTGTTACATTCAAAAATATAAATTAACTTTGTGTAATTGGTAAAATTGTAATTTATTTGTCAGTTTTAGTTAAACTAATTCGCAATTAAGTGAAAAGAAATTTATTGATTAAATTATCACAACTTTCATTTATGAAAGTATTGGCAGTAACACCTGCCCCTCGATGGCTGGTGTTGTTTTCTGATATTGTGATTGTTGCTTTGAGCTGTGTATTAACATTTATATTTAGTGGCGATGTTAAAGGTGATGGCTTGATGTACACTCCGATTGTTAAAATTGCAATTGTTTTGGGCGTATATATGGCATTTAGCTTTGTTCTCAAGTCGTTTCAATATATAGTAAGATTGTCAGTAATTGAGGATGTATATCGAGTAGCGTTATTGGTTCTTTTTTCATCGGTGGCTTTAGCGGTTGGGGCATTTGTCATTGAAATGTTTTCAGGTTCGAGGTATTATAGTATATGGAACCTATTTGTGATTGGGGTCTTTTCATTTTCTTTAATGATGTGTGTGAGGCTTGTTGTTAAGTATTTATACACATTGTTAAACGGAGTGAATAAAGAAAGGAAGCAGGTGATAGTATTAGGCTCTGCAATAAATTCATTTGTTCTTGCCAGCGCATTGAAAAATGAGGCTGACGGTCGATTTGAACCGGTTGCGTTATTGAGCCTTTCAGAAAAGAAAATAGATACTACAGTTAATAATATACCTATTGTAAAATATTCACATGATAATATTGTGTCTATCTTTGAAAAATATAGCTGTGATACATTATTGTTTCTTTCAACACAGATAGAATTGATGAGAAATGGCTTTGCCGATGTTTTTTTGGATAACCATATAAAGCTACTGATGCTTAATCAAGTGGAAGAATTTGATGTTGATGACAAGTCAATGCCAACCTTATCTACTCATGTGAGAGATATAAAAATTGAAGATCTTCTTGGACGAGAAGAGATACATAATGAGAATCCATTGATAGAACAACAGCTACGAGGTCAAGTTGTTTTGATTACTGGAGCAGCTGGGTCGATAGGGTCAGAAATTGTAAGGCAAGTTTCGGCTTTTAAAGCAAAAAAAATTGTGCTTGTTGATCAAGCAGAAACGCCGATGCATGAATTGCAATTAGAAATGGAGGCTAATTATCCGGAAATAGATATAGTGCTGTATATTGGTGATATTACAAATAGATGTCGCATGGAACATGTATTTAGGGAATATCATCCTCGTTATGTATTCCATGCTGCAGCCTATAAACATGTACCCATGATGGAGAATAATCCGGTTGAGGCAATATATACTAATGTATATGGGACAAAAAATATTGCAGATTTGGCGATGAAATATGATGTGGAGAAATTTGTTATGATTTCAACCGATAAGGCTGTAAATCCAACAAATATCATGGGGGCGTCAAAGCGTATAGCTGAAATTTATGTGCAATCTCTTTTCTTCCATCAGAAAAACATCAAAGATGGTAAATTTACGCGATATATAACAACCCGATTTGGAAATGTATTGGGTAGTAATGGTTCGGTTATTCCTCGTTTCCGTAGTCAGATAGAAGCGGGAGGTCCGGTTACTGTGACACATAAGGATATTACGCGCTATTTTATGACAATTCCCGAGGCTTGTTCATTGGTATTAGAAGCCGGTTGCATGGGGAGCGGTGGAGAAATATATATATTTGATATGGGAAAACCAATTAAAATATATGATTTGGCATCGCGCATGATTTCATTAGCAGGGTTGCGATTAGGAGAGGATATTGAAATTGTGGAAACAGGATTGCGACCCGGAGAGAAATTATATGAAGAGCTTCTAAATGATAAAGAGCTTACAATGGCAACAAATCATAAAAAGATTATGATAGCCAAGGTTAGGGTGTATGAATATGAAACAATATTGAGGCATATTGATAATATGTTGGATATGTTAAAAAATAACAATACACATGATTTAGTTGCTGAGATGAAAAAAATTGTGCCTGAATATAAATCTCAAAATTCACAATGGCAAATTATTGATGCAGAGGTGGCACAATTGAATTGATTTAAGCCAAAATAAATGTAAGCATCGGTTGAATTTAAATTCCGGTGCTTTATTATTAATAACAATAATGAAATGAATCCTAAATATATATATAATGTAATTGTAGCGGCGGGAAGTGGAAGTCGGTTTGGCGCATCATTACCAAAACAGTTTTGTATATTGGAAGATCGTCCGGTGTTAATGCATACGATTGAAAATATGCAAAAGGCTTTGCCCGGTTCGCATATAATACTTGTATTAAATCCTGATTTTTTTGAATATTGGGATGAAATTTGTAGAAAATACGGTTTTTACTCTCCAAAAATTGTTGCAGGAGGAAATAATCGATGGCAATCGGTTAAGAATGCAATAAGTCAAATTCCGCATGATGCCGAGATTATAACCATTCATGATGGTGCTCGTCCTATTGTAGATAAAGCAATGGTGTGTCGAGTTATTAACGCTCTTGATAACGGCTTTGGAGCAATACCAGTGGTTCCTATCACAGATTCATTGCGTCAATTAAATAAATCGGGTTCAATGCCGGTGAATAGGGAATTATATAGGGCTGTACAAACTCCACAAGCGTTTCATGCCTCAAAATTACGTGAAGCATATACGCTTCCTTATGATTCTTCTTTTACCGATGATGCATCGGTGATGTCGGCCGCCGGATATGATGACCTATTGATAGTTGATGGCGATTCTTATAATATAAAGATTACGCACCCGCTTGATATTGAAATCGCGTCAATATATTTGAGATACAAATGAAACGTTTGCGTTCACTTGATATAAAATATTTAAAAGGCGTTGGTCCCAAAAGAGCTGAGCTGTTGGAAAAACAACTTGGTATAAAATCATATTATGATTTACTATGTCATTTCCCCAATCATTATGTTGATCGTTCGTCAATATATAAAATAAACCAATTAAATGGTGATATGCCATCAATACAGTTGAAAGGGCGATTCATTAGCTTTACCACGCAAGGAGAAGGGGCTAAAACAAGGTTGGTTGGGTTGTTTGCTGATGGAACAGGGGTAATTGAGATTGTTTGGTTTCATAGAATAAAACAAATAAAAGATGCATATTTGCCGGGTAATGAGTATATAATATTTGGAAAACCGGGAGAATTTAAAGGGCGATGGAGTATAATTCATCCCGAAGTCGATTCAGTCGCTATCGCAACAGCGCAACAAGGATTGAGAGGTGTTTATCCTCTTACCGAGACGTTGCGAAACAAGGGCGTGACATCTCGCACCCTATTTAATTATGTATGTACGATATTGTCTTCATTATCAAGTGTGTCAGAGACATTGCCGTTAGATATAATTAAACGTCTAAATCTTATGCCAATAAGAGAGGCTATTGTGGCAATTCATAATCCTCGAGATAATAATCAATTGCAGAATGCGCGTATGCGATTGAAATTTGAGGAGTTATTTTATATGCAACTTAATATTTTGCGTTATACTCGAAAACGAGCAACAATTATACCAGGATTTAAATTTGCTCGAATCGGTTATTTTTTTAATACATTTTATTCAGAACAATTGCCGTTTCAACTTACGGGAGCACAAAAGCGTGTAATCAAAGAAGTTAGAGCTGATGTCGGGAGTGGACGACAAATGAATAGATTGTTGCAAGGTGATGTTGGTAGTGGAAAAACATTAGTGGCATTATTGTGTATGCTTATTGCAATTGATAATAATACTCAGGCGTGTTTAATGGCTCCAACTGAGATTTTGGCTATGCAACATTTTGAAACTATATCCAAACTTGTGTCGGTTATAGGGATAAATGTAAAGTTGCTAACCGGTTCTACTCGAAAAAAACAAAGAGACCTTATTAATACACAGCTTCAGGACGGCTCATTACATATTCTGATTGGTACGCATGCGGTAATTGAGGATAACGTGTCATTTAAAAATTTGGGATTTGTAGTTATAGATGAACAACATAGGTTTGGAGTCGCTCAGAGAGCAAAACTATGGAAAAAAAACACCATTCCTCCTCATGTACTTGTTATGACAGCTACGCCTATTCCGCGAACGCTTGCGATGACCGTGTATGGAGATTTGGACGTGTCGGTAATTGATGAATTGCCCCCTGGGCGTAAGCCAATCCAAACGCTATTGAGATATGAGGAACAGCGTTTTCAGGTATATCAAGCGGTTGGACGTCAATTAAAAATGGGGCGTCAAGTTTATATTGTATATCCTCTTATTCAAGAAAATGAAAAACTGGATTTGCAGAGTTTGGAAGAAGGGTATGAACTTATTAAGGAGACATTTCCATCATATAATGTTGCATTTGTACATGGAAAGATGAAACCGGCAGAAAAAGATTTTCAGATGTCTCAATTTGCTACGGGGAAGGCGCATATATTGGTTGCGACAACAGTGATAGAAGTTGGAGTAAATGTGCCAAATGCAACCACTATGATTATTGAAAATGCCGAACGTTTTGGATTGTCGCAATTACATCAATTAAGAGGTAGGGTAGGACGTGGTGATAATCAGAGTTACTGTATATTGATGTCAAAATATAAAATAGCCGGGGATACTCGTCGTAGATTGGAAATCATGACAAATACAACTGATGGATTTGTTATTGCTGAAGCAGATCTTAAAATGCGTGGTCCTGGTGATTTGGAAGGAACAATGCAAAGTGGAGTGGCTTTTGATTTACATATTGCAAATCTTGCTACAGATGGGCAAATTATTCAGTTGGCTCGGAATGTTGCATCTGATGTGTTAGATGCTGATGTTGAATTGTCACATCCCGATAATTTAATATTGCGACAACAATTAGATATATTGTATGGTAAAAATGTCAATTGGCGATTGATTAGTTAAAAAATAGGCGTAAATGAATACAATTTTTAACCACAAATTAACAATTAGTGGGCAGTTTTAAAAAAAGAAGATATATGGAAGATTAATTCATGTATCTTCTTAAATGTCTGATTGATAATGGATTGTGTTTATTTTAAGGTATTTTATTTATTTGTTTACATTTTTTATTTGTGCAATATTTTGGTAACCAGACGATTCATTGTATCTTTGCATGCGTGAAAATATTTTTTAATAGGTTCTATCGTACATGTTTAGAACTTTCCATGAAAAAATAATTAATATATTACATGAGTTTAGGAAGAATATTTAAATTATCTATTATTGTTATTGTTGCTGTTTTATCGGAAAATGCAGTGTCTGCTCAAAGTAATCTTCATGAGTTATTGCATAAAGATTATATTGCCGGAATAGAAAACAATGCAAATAAAATTAAAAACGAAGAGACTAATAAATTTGTAAATGGTGTTCTCGGTAATGATGCCGACGACATTGAAATTTCCAATATTGATGAAAATTATGGTTGGGATAGTCAACTTGTAAATTGTTATAGCGGAATTGAAGTTCCGGCTACGGCTAAAATTGATGTAACGGGTTTCTATCTTCCAGTACCTGGACGAGTAACTTCTCATTATGGTTATCGTCCGCGTTTTCGTCGCATGCACCGTGGAATTGATATTGATTTGAATACAGGCGATACTGTGCGGGCGGCATTTGACGGTAAAGTGCGTATTGTAAGTTATGAAGCACGCGGATATGGAAAATATGTTGTAATTCGTCACGATAATGGATTGGAAACAGTTTATGGTCATTTTTCTAAACATCTTGTAACTAGAGATCAATTCGTTAAAGCCGGAGAACCAATAGGTCTGGGAGGTAATACCGGTCGTAGTTTTGGCGCGCATCTCCATTTTGAAACTCGATATTTGGGGGTTGCTATTAATCCAGCCGCTATTATCGATTTTGAAAATGCGACAGTACACACCGATGTGTTTACGTTTAATAAAAGCACATATCAAAATTCCCGGGATTATTCACCGAATAAAAAGTCTTATGCAAAAAAATCTTATAAATCAAAAAAGAAATATTCAAAGAATAAATCTAAAAGTAATAAAAAAAGAAAAACTACAGCAAGCACAAAAAGTAAATCCAAATCTAAATCTAAGAAAGTGCGTAGATGATAGAAATAAATATAAAATATTAAGAAGAGACGGAATTAAATTCTGTCTCTTCTTTTATAATAATTGCACATAAAAAAATGGACTGCGATTAAAGCAGTCCATTTTTTAGCTGTATATGTGTGTTATTAAAGTTGTGTATCAGGATCAAGATTGGCTCCTTCTATATCTTTGAAGTATTTGTAGGTGCCAACTTTTAATTCTGCACAAGCGTCTTCATCGGCAATGATTATTGCTTTTGGGTGCATTTGAAGTGCTGATATTGTCCACATTTGGCTGATACCTCCTTCAACACCATGACGCAATGCGCGAGCTTTGTTATATCCGTTAACGATAAGCATTACGCTTTTTGCAGCCATTACAGTGCCAACTCCTACAGTGAGAGCAGTCTTGGGAACTTGATTAATATCGTTGTTGAAGAAACGAGAGTTTGCAATGATGGTGTCTTGTGTGAGGGTTTTCATGCGAGTTTTAGATGTCAATGCTGACCCCGGCTCGTTGAAAGCGATATGCCCGTCGGGACCTACACCGCCCATAAACAAGTCAATGCCACCGTATGATTTAATTTTGTCTTCAAAACGTTGACATTCTGCAATAGGATCTTCAGCGTTGCCATTAAGGATATTTACATTTTCAGGGTTAATATCAATGTGGTTGAAGAAATTTGTCCACATAAAAGTGTGGTAGCTTTGCTCGTGGTCACGAGGAATGCCACAATATTCGTCCATATTGAATGTAACAACATTCTTGAATGAAACTTTTCCTTCTTTATTCAGCTTGATGAGATTTTTGTACATTCCAAGTGGAGAGCCACCGGTAGGGCAACCAAGGACAAACGGTTTATCAGCAGTGGGATTTGCTGCATTGATGCGAGATGCTACATAATTAGCAGCCCAGCGAGATACTTCTTCGTAGTTAGGTTCGATAATAAGTCTCATTGATAAATAAATTTAGATGATAAATACTTTGTTTATTTCTTACAAAATTAATAAAAATATAGCGGAAATCCATATAATTTTAGTGATATTCATAAATAATGTTGATACATGTGTTAGATTTTGTTAAGTTATTATTATTTATATTAAAATGGACAAATGATTTAATGTTAATTAAAAAAATAATAGTATGTTTGCAATAAGAAAATAATGATAGAATTTTCATAAATAAGTGAATTATAGGATTGGATAGGCTGCTTGAGAAAGTAGGCTATTCTTTTTTTTATGATAGAAACAAAATTGATAGATTTGAAATATCGTGTATATGAGATGATTCAGATATAAAAAGAAACTGTGTTAAAATATAAATTTTAGCACAGTTTCTTTATTAAATGATAGTTGTAAAATTATTTTACTTTTTCATTAAGTTCTGAGCCGGCTTTAAATTTAACAGCTTTGCGAGCCGGGATTTCGATTTTTTCTTTAGTGCGAGGGTTAATACCTGTACGAGCTTCTTTTTCTGTAATAGAGAAAGTTCCAAATCCAAGGAGAGCAACTTTGTCATTTTGGGCAAGAGCACCACTAATAGCATCAATTGTAGCGTCTAACGCATTTTTAGCGTCAACTTTAGTAAGACCGGCTTTTTCAGCGATGGCATTAATAAGTTCAGTTTTGTTCATAATGATTTTATTTAATTAGATTTGTGGTATATGGCTACAAAAATAATGTAAAAAACTGAAAAACAATAATTTTTTTCAAAAAAAACACAAAAAAAATGCATTGAATAGTTACAATCGCTATTGTGATGGCTTCAAATCAACAATTTTGTTGTAAATTTGTAGTCATATATAAAGATTATTGTTGTGATTGATTATAAATAGTATGATTCAAAATTCAATATTTAATCAATTGCCACCGGTGACAAAAAATTTAATCATAGTAAATGTTATTGTATGGGCGGCAATGGCAATTTTTCCACAAGAGATAGGTGTAATGGTGAACCGTTTCTGTGGTTTACATTATTTTCAAGCAAATGATTTTTTAGCGACACAATTTGTATCATATCAGTTTGTACATGCCGGCTTTACTCATTTGTTTTTTAATATGTTTTCACTATTGATGTTTGGAACAGTAATAGAAACTGTGTTTGGTGCAAAACGTTTTATCACCTATTATCTTATCTGTGGAATAGGCGCGGGCATTATGCAGCAATTAGCATGGTATGCCGATATTCAAATGATTTTACAAGAAAATATTAATAGAATATCTTCTGTTACAGGTGAGTCAAGTGGGGTTATTTTAACTCAATTGCTTCAGGATTCTAATTATCATTATCTTATAAATAGCCTTTTGACAGTTGGTGCATCGGGAGCTGTATATGGTATATTGTTAGCATTTGGAATGTTCTTTCCCAATCGCCCTATTTTCATTATGTTTATTCCTTATCCAATAAAAGCTAAATGGTTGATTATTGGTTATGCAATACTTGAGTTATGGCTGGGGTTGGGCAATACAAGTGATGGAATCGCCCATTTTGCACATCTTGGTGGTATGATTTTTGGTTTCTTATTAATTTTATATTGGCGAAAAACAGGAATAATTCGTAAAAATGACAGCTACTTTTAACAACATATCATATCGTTGGAAAACAGCCTCATGGTTGTTAAAGATAGTATATATAAATATTGCTGTCTTTTTGGTGCTTCGAGTAATAGCAGTTGTTGGATTTTTTATTGGGGCGGAGACAAATTTTTGGCTAAGATGGATTGAATGCCCTTCATCTTTTTCTATTTTAATTCAACAACCTTGGACTATATTTACATACATGTTTGCTCAATTTGATGTGCTGCACATTTTATTCAACATGCTTTGGCTATATGGTTTTGGACGGTTATTCCTTGAATTTAATTCTCAAAAACAATTGCTTGCGCTATATATTTATGGAGGTTTATTAGGCGCGGTAGTGTTTATGCTTGGTTATAATTTTTTGCCGGCATTTGAATATAGCGTTGGTTGGCTCATCGGTTCATCGGCATCAGCGATAGCTATTGTTATTGCCACAGCGATTCTCAATCCCGATTATAAAGTAGGGCTACTATTTATTGGTCAAATTTCATTAAAATGGATAGCCATCATTACTCTTGTAATATTTTTCCTTGGTCTATCCGGAGAGAATTCTGGTGGGCACATGGCTCATTTTGGTGGAGCATTGGCCGGGGCATTATATGGAATGATGATGCGCCGTGGCATAGATATTACCCGATCTTTTAATTACCTTCTCGACGGCATCGCAAACTCATTCTCGGTACTCAAAAACTTTAAATTTCCCGAATGCAATAAAGAAAAACGACCAAAAGCAAATAAATGGAAAACAACCAAGACGCAACAAAACAACTCAAATGTAGCAGGAAATGCTTCCGCTTCACCCGAAGACCAAGCCGAACTTGATAAAATTCTCGATAAAATAAAAAAATCGGGATATACAGCTCTTTCTGCCGAAGAAAAGAAACGATTATTTGAAGTGAGTAGTCGAATAAAATAATTAAGATAACAATATATGTCGGCAGTTCACAGAATAATAATATATATTTTTTTTATAGGATGCATCATTGTTTGTGCGACTACGATATTTGCTGCATATTCGGGGCAAATTAATCCTCAAGATTTTGCGATTGCTCCATTAATGTGCATGGTGTTCCCGTTTTGTATAATTGCGACATTGGTAGTGTTATTTATATGTATTATAGTAAAGAGATGGTTAGCGCTAATTCCAATTGTCACATTGATTTGTTGCATTGGACCAATTTTCAACTATAGCCCTGTAAACATAGCATTATTGTCCCACAATAATCATAATGATAAAAATTCATTCTCGCTATTGTGTTATAACGCATATAATTTTATAGCTCATAATAATTATTATCCTGCCGACAGCACTAACGTGACATTGTCATATATCATTGATACCGATGCCGACATTGTATGCTTGCAAGAATGTGAATATTTATCACCATTGCCTCGTTGGCATGTGTATAGTCCTCAAGTCGATTCAATAAAAAAACAATATCCCTATAGAATAATAGGTGCGGAAAATGGTCAGTCGCTTTTCTCTAAGTTCCCGGTGAAAAAAATCTCATCCGATGGATATTATTCGCATTTTGAAGTGGAATTACCATCTCACAAGCTCGACATAATTGATGTGCATTTAAGGTCGATAAGACTTTCAAAAGAAGATAAAAAACAATATAACGATGCCATCGCCGAATTAATGCATGATACGGAAAATGATAACATCATTTCATGGAAGGGTATAGCATCAAAAATTGTTTGTGCGGCAAAGCAACGAGCTAAGCAAGCTATCAAACTAAGAGAATATATCAACGCAATAGATAATGATAATATTATTGTGTGTGGCGATTTTAACGATGTTCCCAACTGTTTTGCAATAAATACAATAGCCGATGGTGAGTTTGACGATGTTTATGCCGAATGTGGATTTGGTCCGATGATAACATATCATGGCGACAATATATATTTCCGCATTGACCACATTTTATATAAGGGTGATTTTGATGCGACATCTATTGTGCGTGGCGATATCAATAGCAGTGATCACTATCCATTGTTTGCTACATTCAACTGGGATAATGATTAAACGACTTGCTAACAACAAATATAATTTTATTAAATCGATTAATACATATTTAATTATGAAGAAAAAATTATTAACCATTGCAGCATGTGCTTGTATGACTGCTGCACTAACACAATCCTGCTCTATGCAAGAAAAAAGTGACAATCCGTTTTTGGCGGAATATACCACCGAGTTTGAAATTCCTCCATTCGAATCAATCAAGGTAGAACACTATCTTCCAGCCTTAAAAGCCGGAATTGAAGAACAAAACAAAGAGATTGAAGCAATCGTGAACAATTCAGAAGAACCCACTTTTGAAAACACTATTCTTGCTCTTGACAATTCGGGACAAACTATCAACAAAGTTGCATACGTATTCTTTGCTCTTACCGAATCAATGTCATCGCCCGAATTGCAAAAAGTTGACGAAGAATTTACTCCTCTTTTGACAAAACATAGCGACGAAATTTCAATGAACGATAAACTTTTTGAACGCATTAAAAAAGTTTATGACGACCGTGCCAACCACAACTACACCACTGCGCAACTTCGCCTTATTGAAGACAATTACAAATCATTCACTCGCAATGGTGCCCTTCTTGACGCCGAAAATAAAGAAGAATTGAAAAAACTCAACACCGAACTTGCTAATCTTTACCTCCAATTCAATAAAAACCTTTTGAATGCAACAAACGCATTTGAACTCGTTGTCGCTCCTCAAGATTCAATCAAACTTGGAGGACTTCCAGCTTCAAGCATCGCCGTTGCCGCCGAAGAAGCTAAAAATCGTGGAAAAGAAGGTTGGGTGTTCACTCTTCATGCTCCAAGCCGTTTGCCACTATTGCAATATGCTCAAAATCGCGAATTGCGTCAAAAAATGTATGAAGGCTACATCAACCTTGCTACTGAAGGGGAAAACGACAACCGTCCTGTAATCAACAAAATCATGCAAGCACGCACAAAAAAGGCAGCACTTCTCGGCTTTGACAACTTTGCGGCTTACATGACCGACAAGGTTATGGCTAAAACTCCTCAAGCAGCCAAAGATCTTTTGATGAAGATTTGGGAACCTGCTATCAAGAAAGTTGATGAAGAAGTTGCCGAAATGCAATCGGTTGTAAAAGAAGAAGGGTTCGACTTTGAAATCGCTCCTTGGGACTACTATTATTATGCCGAAAAAGTGCGTCAAAAGAAATATGCACTCGATGAAGACGAAGTGCGTCAATATTTTGCTGTTGACAACGTGGTAAAAGGCATATTCTCAATGGCAAATCGTCTTTATGGCATCTCTTTCCGTGAATTGCCCGACGCTCCAAAATATCACCCCGAAGTAACCGTTTATGAAGTGCTCGACAGTGCCGACCAACATGTAGCTGTATTTATGACCGACTACTTCCCTCGCGAATCAAAACGTCAAGGTGCATGGATGAGCGAATTCAAAGGCTCTTATATTGACGAAAACGGCAATTCTGTTCGCCCAATCATCTATAACGTAGGTAACTTTACCAAACCTACAGCCGAAACTCCTTCACTCCTCACTCTTGATGAAGTGGAAACTACATTCCACGAATTTGGTCACGGTCTTCATGGCATGTTGACCCGCGCTCAATATCGTTCTCAAGCCGGCACAAACGTTGACCGCGACTTCGTTGAACTTCCTTCTCAAATTCACGAACACTGGGCTCTTGAACCCGAATTGCTTAAATCGTATGCTCTCCACTACAAGACAGGTGAGCCAATGCCCGACGAGCTTATCAAAAAACTTCAAGACGCATCAACTCACAATCAAGGTTTTGCCACAACCGAACTTGCCGGTGCAGCACTACTCGACCTTTATTGGAACTCTACCAACTTTGACAAAGATGTTGATGTAGCTGAATTTGAAGCCAAAGTTGCTAAAGAACTCAATATGCCCGAAGAAGTACAATTCCGTTATCGCAGCACATACTTCAAGCACATCTTCGGTAGCGACGGTTATGCTGCCGGCTATTACACTTATCTTTGGGCTGAAGTGCTTGATGCCGATGGTTTTGAATTATTCAAAGAAAAAGGTGTATTTGATAAGGCAACTGCCGATGCATTCCGTACAAACGTACTTGAAATGGGTGGTAGCGAAGACCCAATGAAACTTTATATCAATTTCCGTGGTCAAGAACCTAACCCCGATGCACTACTCCGCAATCGTGGTCTTTTGAAATAAAATTATTTCATACCCATATATCACGCCAGCCACCGAGCAACACTCGGTGGCTGTTTTTTTTAGCCAGAATGAACAGAAACTCAAATCTTTTTTATTATTATTTTCTCCCTTTGTAGCCTCACATATAATATTTTTCGTTATATTTGCAGTGGTTTCGACATTTAGTTGTAGCGACAACGATCTGAGACCATTACATATTTAACGAAAGGTGTTATTGAAATTTTATCTTCTGTTACCAAACTTGGCGGTTTGAACATTCCACGAAGATGAGATTGACAATGGCACCTGCATTGGTGGCTTATACTTTGCCGTGATTGGCAAAATATATAGCAAATCGGTGTGGGGCTATTGTTTTATCTGTGGAATAGGTACGCCAAGACCTGGTAGCAAGATAAAACAACATGCATTCTCCACACCTTTTTTATATCCAATTTAAACCGTTTCAATGGGAGATGAGAAACTGAAAAAAAAACGATGATACATAACTCAAATCCTAAAAATATGAAACAGAAAATTAAACAAACGCTGATGGCAATAGTGGGACTATTGCTCAGCACAACAACATTTGCCCATGATTGTGAAATAAGTGGAGTATTTTATAATGTAGATTTCTATAATGGGACATTAGAAGTCACATATAAAGGAGCTAATATGTATTCGTATAGCAATGAATATTCCGGAGATGTTAGAATTCCAGCTTCTATAGCAAATTATTGGGGTAACCATGAAACGCTATATGTTACATCAATTAGCGACCACGCATTCTATCTATGTGAAGGTTTGACAAATATAACTTGGTATAATAACTCCATCAAGACTATAGGAAAAAGTGCATTTAGTGGTTGTAAAGGCTTAACCACAATAACAATTCCCAATTCGGTAATATCTATTGGAAAAAATGTATTTTATGGGTGTGTTGGTTTGTCTCAAATAAAAGTTGATAGCGGGAATAGCATCTATGATTCACGAAATAATTGTAATGCAATAATTGAAACTGCGTCAAATACACTTGTCGCAGGATGTAAAGCGACTAAAATTCCGAATACAGTAACAGCCATCGGAGATAATGCGTTTTTATGCCAATCTTTATCTTCAATTTCAATACCAAATTCGGTAACGTTAATAGGGAATAGGGCTTTTGAATCTTGTGACTTAAATTCAATAACAATTCCTAACTCAGTGACTTATATTGGTAAAGATGCTTTTTGCTATTGTCAAAGTTTAACATCAGCAACATTAAGTAATTCCATATCTGCGATTAATGACTATACATTTAAAAATTGTGAAAAACTAACCTCTATTCAAATACCTAATTCCGTAACAAAAATTGGCGAAATGGCATTCTATAAATGCTATTCTATGACATCTGTTTCATTGGGGGATTCTGTAAATACTATTGGAGAAGATGCTTTTACCTCATGCAAAAGCTTAACATCTATATTTATCCCAAATTCTGTCAATTCGATAGGGGAAGATGCCTTTTATCATACTCCAGAATTGACCGAGGTAAATATTTCAAATTTATCAGCTTGGTGCAATATCCAATTTGCCAATGCATCAGCAAATCCCCTTCATAAAACATCAATTGACCAGCATAAAATTTTTAAACTAAATAATATCAAAATTAGAAATCTTGTCATACCAAATAACGTTACTCGAATTAAGCAATATGCTTTCATGGATTTCGACAGTTTGCAATCTGTAGTAATCCCAAATTCTGTTATTTCAATAGACAGAAATGCTTTTTACGGTTGTAACGGTTTGTATTCTATAATATTGGGGAACTCCATTGATACTTTACACACTGGCTCACTTTACACATATTCTAACTTAGAAAAGATTGTGTCATTGAATATAACGCCTCCTGCATGTGAAAGCAATAACGTATTTTACGATGGGAATTATTCAACCACTACATTATACGTGCCGAAGGATAGTTTTTCAAAATATTTTATTCACGATGTTTGGGGTAAATTTGCAAATATAAAAAAGATAGAAACTGTTGCATCTGAGATAAATTTGAGCAACACAGAGGTTGAAATGGTTCGAGGAGAAAATATAACTCTTTCAGCTACAATTATCCCAAGTAACACAACTTTGACTGACTTGAGTTGGGAAAGTAGCAACACCGACATCGCCATCGTTGATCAAACTGGCAAAATCACTGCCCTTAAGCCTGGAAAGGTGACAATTACCGTAAGTGCGTTAGATGGCTCTGATGTAGTAGCTACATGCGATATTACCGTGAAAGGAGCAAGAATCAAACTATCACACACAGAAGTGTCTCTCCCAGTTAATGATATTATGGCACTAACATATACTGTAACTCCATCAAATACTCCAGTAGAATGGTTAACAAGCAATCAAAATGTTGCTTATCTCAAGAAAAACTCAGATGGCTCTGTAACGGTAGTAGGCATGGCTGATGGAGAGGCAATAGTTACTGCAACAGCAACCGATGGTTCGGGAGCATCAGCATCATGTGTAGTAACAGTGGGTGTTGGTGGTATTGAAGGAGTCGAAACCGATGATAACGCCGTTGAAGTTGCACGCTATGATATTCATGGTCGTTTATTGAGCGAACCTGCTCGTGGCATTAATATCATCAAGATGAGCGATGGCACCACTCGCAAAGAAATCGTGAAATAAAATTTGGAAAATAAATTATTGATATTAATCAATAGAATTTCTTAGGAGAAAGGTCGTGGCATTTATTGTGCCACGACCTTTTTTAGCGTCATAGAATCTAATTTTCGTAAGTTCGTTTGGGGGCTCCCTAAGTCTATAAAAGCCCTTATATACTTTAATCGAACATATTTACATTCTTCTTTTTCCGTGTTGAGGTGGCGCTCAGTGACAGTGAGGGTAGTAGATTTTTTTGAGTTGGGAAATGAGCATAATGATGGCGGTTGTTGACGCCTGGTCGATAACTCTTGAGCGGTTGCCGGGGAAATGGCGTGTCTGGGAAATTATGCCCAATGGTGTTTTTACTGCAATACACACTGTTCCTACCGGTTTGTCGGCTGTGCCTCCATCGGGACCGGCAATGCCCGAAGTGGCAATGGCGCATTGTGTGGCAAGTTTGTCGCATGCTCCTGTTGCCATTTCTTCAACGGTGGGGATACTCACAGCTCCATGTATTATAAGAGTCTCGGATTTTACATTTAGAACCGATTGTTTCACATCGTTGCTATAAGCCACAATGCTTCCATTAAACACGGCTGAACTGCCGGGTATAGAGGTGATGAGGTGCGCAATATTACCTCCGGTGCAACTTTCAGCTGTGGAGACGTTTAGACCTAAACGCCTGAGATGATGTAGTAATATTTCGGGTGGAGTGAGGTCGTCATCATGCAATATGTCATTCCCGAATTTTTCAATCAACTCGTTTTTGCATCGGTCGAGTTCTTGATTGATAAAGTCTTTATCGGTATGAGTGCCGTCGAGGCGCAGTCTTATTATTCCGGGACGCGGTAGATAGGCAAGATGAATATATGGAGGCAAGGCATCTTCCCAATCTGAGATTTCCATGGCCAATTGCGATTCCGACCAATTGGTAATTAGCAGGGTGCGGTGCTCTATCGTAACATCGCTATGGAAACGGTTGTTGAGCATTGGTAATACGGCTTGTTCAAACATTTGATGCATTTCAAATGGGACACCTGGCATTGATACCAAAACTTTGCCATCTTTTTCAAACCACATTATAGGGGCTGTTCCCACTTTGTTTTGAATCACTTTACACGATGAGGGTACAATGGCTTGTGCGGCGGTTAATTCATTGAGCTTAAGATGTCGTTTTGCTACAACCTCTTTCACGGTTTCAAGCACTGAAGAATCGTGACGCAGTTCACCTCCAAAATATTGACAAAGAACCGATTTTGTGATGTCGTCTTTTGTGGGACCGAGACCACCTGTGGTAAGCACTATGTCGCTTGTGGCGAATGCTTGGTCTATCGCTTGAAGAATCATCAAGGCATTGTCGCCCACCGCCTGCACGTCGTTGACATTCCACCCATGAGGTGCGACCATGCGGGCTATATCACCCGAATTCGTGTCGGTTACTTGACCTATAAGTATCTCATCACCTATAACTATAATGGAGATATTGTTGTTGTGTCGTGATTGTGGAAGTTTTCCACATTTATTATTAAGAGACATGATGATGCAATTATTTATGTTTGTAGTTTATTTTATAACCTATCCACGCAAAAAAAAGTGAGAGTAGGGGACTGGCAATATTGAAAACGCAAAATGGCATGTAGGTGAGAGTGGCAACCCCTAGGACGGTTGATTGAGTTACACCACATGAATTCCATGGGATTAAAACCGATGTCACCGATATTGAATCCTCGAGCGAGCGGCTCAACAGGCGTGGTTCAAAGCCGTTTCTTTTATATAAATTGCGAAATAGGTTGCCTCCTAATAATATAGACAAATATTGGTCGCCTGTGCAGCAGTTGAGAAACAATCCGCTCCATATTGTTGCTCCCACAGTTTGTCGAAGCGAATGAATTTTATTGGTAAAAGTGTGGGTGATAGTTCCCAACATTCCTGTCCCAATTAAAGTTCCGCCAAAAAGCATGGCGCATAAAACCAGATATATTGTTGGCATCATGCCGGCAATTCCTCCGGTGCTTACTAATGAGTCGAGTAATTCATTGCCCGTTGTAATTGCTGTTTCGGTAAATAAAATGTCACAACACATTATAGATATATCACTCCATGAATGAGAATAGCCAAGCATGTCGATGATTTGAGGTTGGAAAATGAAAATGCCTATAATGCCCAATATGGAACTGGTGGCAAGTGTGATATGTGTTTTTATGCGCATGGCGATTAAGATTCCGGTTATTATAGGTATTATAAGCACCCAAGGTGTGATGTTGAATGACGAATGCAATGCCGTGATAATTTCAAACGAATGGGAAGTGTTGTTTGTTGGTGAAAATAATCCCACTGTGGCATATATGAGCAATGCGAGAACCATAGCCGGGGTTGATGTGAGCATAAGATATTTAATGTGGGTGAAAAGTTCCACTTTGCATGAAGATGAGGCGAGAATGGTTGTATCGGATAATGGAGATACTTTATCGCCAAAGTATGCGCCCGAGATTATTGCTCCGGCAATCCATCCATCGCTATATCCCATCACGTTGCCTATTCCCTGAAATGCTATGCCTATTGTGGCGATTGTTGACCATGAACTGCCCGATAGTACTGAAATTACAGAACATACAGCACAAGCAATGAATAAAAATAAATTGGGATTTATAATACTGAGCCCATAGTCAATTAGCGTAGGGACAACACCGCTCAACATCCATGTGGCTGATACAGTGGCAATGAAAATCAAAATGGGTATTGCCGGGAGTATTTGTGATGCGCTTTTTTTTATTCCTTCAAAAATGGTTTTAATTGGTCTTGGACAGAATACAATTGATAATAAAATTGTTAGAAGTGTAGCTCCAAGGAGTATTAAATAGCTGATGCTTTGAGCTGTATCGGCTCCTTTTATTATGATAATCCCAATTAGTGTTGTTAATAATGCGATAATAGGGATTATCGACAACAAAAATGATGGTTGAGATGATTTCTTCAAACTAATCAAGGTGTTAAATTGTTCTATAATTATGAATTTGAGATGCAAAATTAGTGAATTGCATCGTCAATACAAAAATAATTCACTATCTTTGCATCGCTATAACATTAGTTCTGCAAAATAACGCAAACGGGGCTGACTGGCTTTGACAGCGTGTAGAGGTGGTGTGTAAGCACGCAGAGAAATGATGGCTACTCTCTTTAATCAGGGACATCAAAATTTTAAATGGCGAAAATAACTACGCTCTTGCTGCTTAATCGAAGTACAGTAGATTAGCTTTATCTCCGCAACAGTTGCAGAGACGAGACATCACCCAATTGTCCTTTTCCCGAGACGGATTGAACAGGTGGTGCAGGTAAATCGGGAATAGGTGATTGAATGCCTTGAGATATTGCCGAAATTTTTAGAGGATAAGGTTATGGTTGGTTGTCTTTTGCCTGTCGTGACACGAAAAACAAGAAAAGACTAAGCGTGTAGAAAGCTCATTAGTTCCGCGTTTGGACGAGGGTTCAATCCCCTCCAGCTCCACAATATTATTGAAATTATGAAGTTAGCGCATTGCTCCATGTTTTTATGAGAAGCAATGCGTTTTTTTATGTTATCCCATTAAAACAAAAACGAACTTGCAACACAGCAAACTCGTTTCTATGATTTTCAATAGGTAAAATTTCTAAGGTAAAAAAGATTGTTTTAGGTTTGTATTGCAAAGGTCAATCTTTTTTACCGTGTGAACAAATAAATTTATATGTTATTGAACATGTTTTTGAGTTTTTTGATTTGGAGAACGTAATTTATTCATTAAATGTGCCTAATTGGAGGTCATTGCCATCATATACAGCAAAAGAAAAATGATGAATCCAATCACCTAAAATTATTAATCTGGAATTGTGGGTCAAATTATAATCAATAAATACGTGTCGGTGTCCAAACACAAAAAAATCGATGTGTTCTTGAGGGTGTTCAACTAACCATCTGCGCGAAAATAAGATTAAAGGTTCTTTGTCTTCTCCTTCAAATTGTGGTATCTCGGCAGTAAAATTACGACTATGAGATGACCATTTGTGCGCAAATGGGATAGTCCACCGGGGATGAATGCTTGAAAATAGCCATTGACACAACCGATTGCGGAATATAGCTCTAATAAATTTAAAGCCCGGTTTCAAACTGCCTAATCCGTCACCATGAGATAGGAAAAAGCGGTGATTGCCTATTTGCTTTATTTCATATCCGTCGATAACAGTCATTCCAATTTCGTTTGGGAGATAATCGAAAATCCAAATATCATGATTACCGATATACCAATAAATCTCGACTCCATCGTCGGATAATGACGCTAATGTCCCCAAAAAACGGGTGAAACCTCGAGGCACAACATTGCGATATTCATACCAATAGTCGAGAATGTCTCCAAGCAGATATATGGCTTTGGCTGTGCTTTTAATTGAGTTAAGCCAGCGCACAATGCGACGCTCATAATCTAAAGGATTTTTTAGATATGAGGCACCAAGATGCAAATCAGATAAAAAATATGTTTTGTTGCGCATTTGTGTGCTATAAAAAACCTAATTCAAGTTTTGCTTCTTCAGTCATCATGTCTTTATTCCATTCAGGTTCAAAGACTATGTTAATATTGACATTTGTTACACCTTCAACGCTTTCAACTTTCATGCGCATATCGTCAACAATAAAATCGGCGGCAGGACAATTGGGTGCGGTGAGTGTCATGTCGATATTTAATAACCCATCATCGGCAAGGTCTATTTTATATATAAGACCAAGGCTATATACGTCAATGGGTATTTCGGGGTCGTAAACTGTTTTAATCATTTCAACGACCTTTTCTTCTATTTTTAATTTTTCGTCAACTGTCATATTGCAAAGTTATATAATTTAATCGAAAATTATAAATTGATGTTATAATTAGGTTAATAGATAAATAAAGTTACTCTATCAATTTTAAGAAAGTATCTTCGTCGATGATTTCGATACCAAGAGAAGTCGCTTTCTCATATTTTGCGGGTCCCATATTTTCGCCGGCAAGCACATAATCGGTTTTCTTTGAAATAGAGCCTACATTTTTACCTCCATTCATTTCAATTATAGTTTTGTATTCATCACGAGAATGATGAGCAAATGTGCCACTTATAACAACCGATTTTCCTTGTAGCTTGTTGGTGCGGTTCTCCGATTTTTCTTCGGGCAGTGCAAACTGCAATCCCACTTTTCGTAATCGATCGATTATTTCTTTGTTACAATCTTCGGCAAAATAATCTATTATACTTTCGGCAATGCGACTACCCACATCGTCAATTTCCATAAGTTCATCATTGTTCATTTCCATTAAACGGTCGATATTTCCCACCTTGCGAGCTATTTTTTTTGCTGTGGTTTCTCCAACGAATGGTATTGACAGGGCAAATAACACACGCTCAAACGGAACCGATTTTGAAGCCTCAAGTCCTTGTAATATGCGTTCGGCGCTTCGATTTGCAAAACGGTCGAGCATGGCAATTTCATCGAGAGTTAAATCATATAAATCGGCTATATTTTTTATCATGCCTTGATCGAAAAGGAGTTGTGCTGTTTCTTCTCCTATGCCATCAATATTCATCATGCGACGTCCAACAAAATGTTCGATGCGTCCTACCATCTGTGGTTTACAAGTATATTTTTGCGGACATATCCATGCCGCTTCACCTTCTACTCGTTGCAGAGTCGAGCCACAAGCCGGACAATGTGAAACAAATTCTATTTTTTTAGCTTCGGATTGTCGCATATCAACTTCAACTCCGGTTATTTTAGGTATAATTTCCCCACCTTTCTCAACATAAACCATATCTCCTTCATGGATGTCGAGCGATTTTATTATATCCTCATTATGAAGTGATGCACGCTTAACAATTGTTCCTGATAATAGAACCGGTTCAAGATTGGCTACAGGGGTAATTACTCCGGTTCGTCCCACTTCGTATGAAACATGTAATAGGCGGGTCAATGCTCGTTCTGCTTGAAATTTATATGCGATTGCCCATCGGGGAGATTTGGCTGTGTAACCAAGATTTAATTGTTGTCGCAGTGAGTTGACTTTAAATACTAATCCATCGGTAGCGACAGGTAATAGTTTTCGTGCCGTATCCCAATGCGAGATAAACTCGTCAACCTGCTCGATGGATTCCAATCGAGTCATAACATCAGACACTTTAAAGCCCCATTCCCGTGCTTTTAGCATATTATCATAGTGATTGTCGCAAGGTAAGTCATTTCCAAGCATATAGTAAAAATATGCATCCAATCCGCGACGTGATACCTCGGCTGAATTTTGCATCTTTAATGTGCCTGACGCAGCATTCCGAGGATTGGCAAAAACTGGTTCGCCATTTGATGCACGTTCAGCATTTAATTTTTCAAAGGCATTCCATGGCAAAACAATCTCACCGCGAATTTCAAACATCTTTGGATATCCTTTGCCTGAGAGTTCTAATGGAATGCTACGAATTGTTTTTACATTCTCAGTTACCACATCACCTTTTTCTCCATCTCCTCGAGTAACGGCACGCACTAATCGCCCGTTTTCATATATCAATGAAATACTTGTGCCGTCAAATTTCATTTCACCTACAATGGAAAATGTCTCACCCATTAACTGTTGCCGAGTGCGAGTCATAAAATCATCAACTTCAGAAACCGAATAAGTATTACTTAGCGATAACATAGGATGAATGTGTGCAACTTGAGTAAAACCTGCCGACAAATCGCTTCCCACTCTATGTGTTGGGGACAAATCATCGTCAAACTCAGGATAATCGCGTTCCAACGATTCCAATTCCTTCATCAGCATATCATATTCATAATCGCTGATTTGAGGGCTATTCAATACATAATAATTATGATTATGACGGTTCAGCTCCTTGCGGAGGTCGTCTATGCGTTGTTTAAATAAATCCATATTGTATTTTATATGATACAAAAATAACGAATATGACAAACCAAAACAAATTATAAATATTAAAATTTTGTGATTTGGAGAGTCGCACCCTATTTTGTAACTTTGTAGTGTTAATGAAATAGTCAATCATAAATGTCGAAATATTATGCCTTTGCCTAAGTATCTAAAATATATAATTTACGTTTTAATAATTTTATTTTCGCATACTTCGATGTCGGTGGGAGTTCCGGCTGTATCATGCAAAAAAAGCGTTGTTACAAATTGTCAGTGGGTTGATTCGGTATATAATTCGATGACCAATCGTGAAAGAGTAGCACAATTGTTTATCCCTACGGTTAACCCTCGCAATGGTGATGTCTCAAAAGCTACAATAAAAAAATATATCAAAACCGAGAAAATGGGCGGATTGCTCTTTTATAAGGGTAGTATTGACGACTATGTGGAGTTGATAAATTATGCGCAATCAATAGCAAAAGTTCCTGTGATGATGACTCTTGATGGAGAATGGGGATTGTCGATGCGAATGAAAGATACTCCTCGTTTTCCTTACAATATGGGTCTTGGTGCTATCACAGATGAACAATTGCTTTATGAATATGGACGAGAAATGGCTCGTGAATGTCGTGAAATAGGCATTCATGTGAATTTTGCTCCGGTGCTTGATGTAAATTCCAATCCGGAGAATCCTGTGATAGGTTATAGATCGTTTGGAGAGGAGCCACAACGTGTGGCACGTTTGGGTATTGCATATTCTCGCGGACTTGAAGATGGAGGGGTGTTGTCGGTTTGTAAGCATTTTCCAGGACATGGCGATACTTCGGTTGATTCACATAAAGCACTGCCAATTGTTTCGCACGATAAATCAACTTTTGACAGCATTGACTTAATGCCTTTTAAGCATTATATTAATGCCGGGTTATCGGGTGTAATGGTTGGGCATTTATCGGTGCCGGCATTAGACGATAGTGGAACACCGGCATCTTTGTCAAAGGCAATAACAAATGACATGCTTCGTGAGGAAATGGGTTTTAAAGGTTTGATATTTACAGATGCGTTAGAAATGAAAGGAGCCGACTCTTCAACAAATAACTGTGTTGCCGCATTATTGGCAGGCGCCGATGTGTTATTGAGTCCTGCAAATCCATCGAAAGATTTAGATGCTGTGATGAAAGCAATAAAAGCGGGAAAAATAACGATGAAAATGATTGAGGAACGTTGCAAAAAAATATTGACATATAAATATGCTCTTGGATTGGACAACGAAAAACCAATAGTTAGAGACGGAATTGAAAAACGTTTAAATTCATCATCGGCCGATGCTATTAATCGCAAACTTTCTGCACGATTAATAACAGTGCTTCGCAATAATGCAAATTTGCTTCCAGTTCGAGGTCTTGCACAACGGTCGATTGCTGTGGTTAATATTGGGGACGCAAAAGACAATGAATTTGTGCGATTTATAAAAAAATATGCTGATGTCGATGTTTATTCAACGCTGGGGGCATATTCGTTGACAACATTGTCAGAGCTAAAAAAGTATGACATGGTTATTGTGGGTGTATATAATCATAATGCTTCGGCTCGACAACAATTTTCACAATTAAAGTTGGCGTCAAATGTGGTCCCTGTATTTTTTGTCAATCCCTATGAGATGGCAAAGTTTGAGACAATGTTGAAAGATATGAAAACATTAGTATTAGCTTATGACAATACTCCATTAACTCAGGAATATGCTGCACAAGCAATATTTGGAGGTATTGATGTCTCAGGAATTTTACCGGTTAATCTTGATGGGATTGCAAAAATGGGAGACGGTGTGAGATTGCAAAAATCACGCTTAGGATATACCTCACCTCTTGTAGCCGGGTTTAATGCTAATTTGGAGTATCGTATTGATTCTTTGATTAATGTCGGATTGGATACAAAGGCATTTCCGGGATGTCAAATTCTTGTGGCTAAAGATGGAAATATTGTTCTGAATAAAAGTTATGGTACACTTGATTTTGTTGAAAAAAATAAGGTTACTGATGAAACGATTTATGACCTTGCTTCGGTATCAAAAACAACCGGCACTTTACCGGGTGTAATGAAAGCATATGATAAAGGTTTGTTTGACTTGGATTCACCTGTTTCAAAATATATCAAGCCATTGCAGGGTGGGGATAAAAAAGATATAACAGTTAGAGAATTGTTGTATCATGAATCGGGAATGCCGGCAGCGATAAATATGTTTACCATTATGATGGATTCCACTACATATTCAGGCAAACTTATTCAACGCAAGTATTCCGACACCTATTCAATCAAAATTGAAAACGGAGCTTATGGACATAAAGATGCTAAGTTGCGAAATGATATTATTTCAACACATGTAACCGACCGCTTTAATATTGAGGCTGCCGACGGAATTTTTGTTGGGAAAGTAACTCTCGATACTATTATGTCGCGAATCTATAATATAAAACTTCGTGATTCAAAACGATATAATTATAGTTGCCTTAATTTCTGCTTACTGATGAATATGGAGGAAATTATAACAGGACGTCCTCATGATGAGTGGGTTGATGAAATGATTTTTGCTCCACTCGGAGCTACACATATTGGTTATCGTCCATTGCTGTGGTATGACAAAAAGAATATTGCGCCAACCGAAAAAGACAACTATTTGCGTCGTCAAACAGTGCATGGATATGTGCATGACGAAACCGCCAATTTCTCAGGGGGAATACAAGGAAATGCCGGGTTGTTTTCAAATGCTAATGATTTGGCTAAATTATGTCAAATGTGGCTTAATGGTGGAGAATATGGTGGAGAAAGAATTTTATCGGAAAAAACTGTGAATTTGTTTACTACTTCTAAAAGCCCGACATGTCGTCGTGGATTGGGATTTGACAAACCCGATAAGCGAAATGAGAAAAATTCCCCTACATGTAGTGAAGCATCGGCGGCGACCTATGGGCATACCGGATTTACCGGAACATGTTTTTGGGTTGATCCTGATTCGCAACTTATTTACATATTTCTTTGTAATAGGGTAAATCCTACTCGTAACAATTCGGCTTTTTCCCAATTAAACATTCGCCCACGTCTTTTTAGTGAGGTTTATCAAGCGTTAATAATTAAATGACGTAAATTTGAGTTTGATTTCATCGCGCACTCGCCTGAATTCGCTCATAACATAGTCGTCGTTACCTATAGCATCTGAAGGGTCGTCAAAGCCTATATGTAGGCGAGTGGCGACCTTTCCTGTGAAATTGGGGCAACTCTCATTTGCTCCGCCACACACGGTTATAACATAGTCCCATTCTTCATCGAGGTATATATCTACATTCTTGGGATAATGTGTGGATATGTCAATCCCGGCTTCAGCCATCACTTCTACGGCTTTGGGGTTAACTTGTGGAGCAGGACTTGTTCCTGCCGAATGTACATCAAAATCAGGGTTAAATGCTTGTATAAAGCCGTGAGCCATTTGGCTGCGGCAGCTATTCCCAGTGCAAAGAATCAATATTTTCATGATGCGAGAGTTTTATTTGAAAAATTTATCGGCAAGAGCCATACCTGCCCATGTCATTAATATACACACAAGGAGTGAAGCAAAGATATAGAGAAAACCCATAGTGCGTTGACCCGATTGAAGTAAATGCAGTGCCTGAGCCGAGAATGTGGAAAAAGTGGTGAATCCACCACAAAATCCCACAGCTCCGAGCAGATACCAATCGCCTTTGGATAATGTTATGATTATCCCTATCAATAACGAACCTATTGCATTTGCCGCAAAGGTTCCCATCTCCGAAGCAATAGAGGCATAAGAGGCGAGCAATGTCAACCCATAACGTGCCATGCTCCCCAATGCACCTCCAATCCCTACCAATAAAAAATCGCGTAGCATATTTATAAAAGTTATTTTGCAAAGATAGCTAAAATTAAAAAAAATATTTGGGTTCAAGAAAGGACTTAAGAAACATTTGATTTTGATTTTGATTTGGTTTTGATTTGATTTTGAACTAAATCTTCAATCGAAATCTGCACTTATCTTCTGCTTAAATTAAAAAACGTGGTAGAATTTTGATTCTATAAATAAAATTTTTACATTTGTGAAAATAATCTGTAAATTTAAAAGATATGAAAACAATTAAAAAACTCATTGCTGTATCTATAGCGTTAGTATCAATAGTTGGAACAGCATCGGCTCAAATTTCTTTTGGCGCGAAAATTGGCGCGAAAATAAATGATTTAAATTTCAAACAAGAGCGTTATGGTGATGCGACAAATACAGGGATAACAGGAGGATTGATGTTTGAGTATATGTTCCCGAAAACCAATGTAGGTATTGAAGCATCTCTTATGTATTTCTATGTTAAAACCGCATTTGATGATGATGCAAATAGTTCCCTTCCAACACCTGTAAAATATACTACCCATTTCATAGAATTGCCCGTAAACTTCAAATGGAAAATTGGTTTGCCTGTCGCACGCAAAGCGGTAACACCTTATCTAACTACCGGTCCGTCGATGTCATTTATAGGAGGAGAGCGGCTAATCGTTGTTAATCAAATAAGATGCAAACAAACTGTATTTGATTGGAATTTTGGATTAGGGGTTGAGTTATTCAAAAAGGTTCAAATTGGCATTAACTATGGATTGGCATTGTCTAATGCTTATGAAAGTCTTGGATTTAAAGATAGCTGGAAATGGATCGATATTGACTGCAAGAAAAATTCCTGGACATTTTCTGCAACATATATGTTCTAATTTGCTGAATACCTATAAATTTTAAAAGATTATGAAAACAATTAAACGTCTTATTGCAACTATTATTGCATTTATTACAATTGCTGGTGTCGCTTCGGCTCAATTATCATTTGGGATTATAGCTGGTGCAAAAATTGAAAACCTTAAATTTGAAGATAATGTTTATACTGCTCCCGGCACTGTAGGTTATACAGGAGGATTGATGATTGAGTATATGTTTCCGGCAACAAATGTAGGTATTGACGCATCGCTATTATATACTCATATTAATACTGAGTTTACAGAAAAGTTTAGTGAATATTTAGTTAATATGGTAGATGTAGGATGCGATTTTATAGAACTGCCCGTAAACTTCAAATGGAAAATTGGTTTGCCTGTCGCTCGCAAAGTGATAACACCTTATCTAACTACCGGTCCAAGCTTCTCGATTTTTGCAGGCAGAAAATATTTAACTTATGAAATTAGGAAGAAAGCAGTTGATGCGTTTTGGAATTTGGGTGTGGGCGTTGAACTATTTAAAAAAGTACAGGTAGGAGCCAATTATGGATGGGGATTAAACAATACATTAGAGAAATCATACATAGATTGGAGTGATATAGAAAATCGAAAAAACACATGGACAATTACAGCAACATATATATTCTAAATGAGAATAAAAATCAAAATAAAACAACCCCGACGTGAATTTCTCATGTCGGGGTTGTCTTTTGTGAATATGTTTATTCTTCGCCGGAGCCGATTTGTAATTTTATCACGCGGGCTTCCTCGAATTTGGCTTGCATGGTGGGGTTGTTTTTGGTGAGTTTCTTGATTGTGAGTTCATCGGCTTTTTTGTTGGCGAGGCGGAGGTTGTTTTCCGAACCAACGAGTGCTTCTCTCACTTTCTGAAGGTGTTTGATGGTATTGTCAATTTCGTCAATCGCCTTTTGGAACCTCTCGCTTGCAAGACGATAGTTGTTGCCAAATTTTTCCTTGAAGTCGTTGAGGTTATCTTCGAAGTTTGTCACATCGATTGATTGCTGACGAGCGATGATTAACTCACGTTGGTAGTCAAGACTCTTGCGTGATGCTTGTGTGAGCAATGAGATAAGAGGCATGAAGAACTGCGGACGCACTACATACATCTTGGGGTAGCGATATGATACATCTACGATGCCTTCGTTATACAATTCACTATCGGGTTCAAGCAACGAAACCAACACTGCGTACTCGCAATTTTTTTTCTTGCGGTCATCGTCGAGTTTCTTGAAGAAATCTTCGTTTTTGTGTTTTGTCGCCGTAGTGTCGCACTCGTTTTTCATCTCAAACATTATTGAGATATATTCCATGCCGTCGGCAAAATCGCGGAAAATGAAGTCGCCCTTAGTGCCATCTTTAGCATCATTATCTTTTTCAAAATATGCGTTAGGATACATTGATGAGCGCACACGGTTAAACTCGGTGCTGCAATGAACTTCAAGAGATTCGCCAATCATCTTGGTTGACATGCGCGATTTCATATCTTTGTAGAAATCAATCTCCTCTTGTTTTTGACGAAGGATAAGCGCGTGTTGCTCCTTGATGCCGGTTTCACGAATTGTAGCCTCCTTTTTCTCTAAAATCATGCGGTTTTCGAGCTCGGCAATCTTTGCATCTTTGGCCTGCAACGCCTCTTGAGCCTTGCTTTTTTCCTCCATTACGGCAAGTTGGCGTTGGTTGTCGTTTTGAGCAATGGTTGATTTCAATGTTGTGATTTCTTGCTCTTTTTTCGCCACCTCGTTTGCTATTTCAAGCTTTTTTGAATCCTCAATGCTTTGGAGTTGCTCTTTCAATTTTGCTATTTGAGCATCCCGATCGGCAAGGAAATCCTTAAATTCAAGTTCCTTTGACTGCACAGCACTTTTAGTCTGCTCACGAAGTTGGGCAATCTCGCTATCACGTTTCGATAACACCTCATTAAATTCCAACTGCTTATTTTGGGCAATGCTATTTGCTTGCTCACGTAGGCGAGCAATCTCAGTATCTTTTTTGCCGAGTTCACGTTCTTTTTCGTTCAATCGCATTTGGAAATCTTGCTCAGCCTTCATCGCATCAGCCTTTTGTTCAGCACGATGTTGCTTCTCAATCTCCTCAATGCGACGCTTAACCTCCTCCTGAAACTCAGCATTTTTCACCTGGCTCAAAATCGACGCATAATCAGCCTCATCAACCACAAACGAACTCCCACACTTCGGGCACTTCAATTCTTTCATAAGTATTATCGATGTTATATGTAGATTCCTTTTACAAATATAGTGATTTTTGGTGAGAGGTGGGGTGGATTTGTGGATATTCACTATATTTGTGAAGAATAAATTTGAAATTGTGAATTGATATGATGAAGGTGGTTTTTCTGGATATTTTGATGGTGTGTGTGGCGGTGATGAGCTATGCACAGTCGAGCGTGGTGGATGTGGCGAGTGGGGATAGTGTTGATGTGGAGCGTGTTAGGGTGGCGGTTGATGCTATGATGAGAGATTATCCCGATGCTACCTTGCAAGATGTGTATAAGAGTTGTTTTCAAGATTATTTTGGCGTGGCGAATCTGTTGGGCAGTCGCGAGCAGGTGTATAATTATATATGTAGCGAACTTGAGGCTGACGATTATGTAGTGGGTAGCCGATATTACGAATCATGCGGTTGGCAAGGAAATTATTGTCGAGTGTATCTCAATGCCATAAAGGAGGGGTATATTACTGCCGATATTCTCACTGATGCGTTCATGGCAAGTGCTCCCGAAGTGACTCCGCAAGTAACCGACAAATGGGTTGCTCAATGGTGCGTGATTGAAAGCGTGGTGAGAGAGCGATATCCCAATTTATATAATTTTGAAGTCGATTCGCAGGCGATAAGTGAAATGTTGGCGCAAGGAAAATATGTGATGCATCATAGTCGCCGTTTCAATGCTGCCTATCACCCTCATTATCGAATAATACGCCACGACATATTCGTGCGCGACATCTTGCCTCATCTACCTAAGTGAGGACTGATAAGAATAAAAAACAACGGCTGTCGCGTGGAGCGGCAGCCGTTGGCGTATAAGAAGGGGGATTGATTACTTATTCAATGCGCATGATTTGCATTTCTCTGAGATTTCAACGAAGAAGTCGTTACCTTTGTTATCCACGAGGATAAATGCGGGGAAGTCTTCCACTTCGATTTTCCAGATAGCTTCCATGCCGAGTTCGGGATATTCCATACATTCGATTTTCTTGATGCTGTTTTGTGCAAGCACAGCAGCAGGACCGCCGATGCTACCGAGGTAGAAACCACCATGTTTTTGACAAGCGTCGGTAACTTGTTTGCTACGGTTACCTTTAGCAATCATAATCATAGAGCCACCTGCAGCTTGGAATTGGTCAACATATGAGTCCATACGACCGGCAGTTGTAGGACCAAATGAACCAGAAGGCATTCCTTCGGGAGTTTTGGCAGGACCGGCATAATAGATGGGGTGATCTTTGAGGTATTGAGGCATTTCTTCGCCACGATCGAGGCGTTCTTTAATCTTAGCGTGAGCGATGTCGCGACCTACGATGATAGTACCTTTCAAAGAAAGGCGAGTAGATACGGGATATTTGCTCAATTCGGCAAGAATTTCGGGCATAGGACGGTTGAGGTCGATGTTGACTACTTCGCCTTCGCCGGCTTTGCGGTAAGATTCGGGAATGAGTTCACCTGGATTGTTGTCGAGTTTTTCAATCCAAAGACCGTCTTTATTGATTTTTGCTTTCACGTTACGGTCGGCTGAGCAAGATACGCCAAGACCAACAGGGCAAGAAGCGCCGTGGCGAGGAAGACGAATCACGCGAATGTCGTGAGCGAAGTATTTACCGCCAAATTGTGCGCCGAGACCGATTTTGTGAGTTTCTTCGAGCAATTGTTTTTCGAGTTCGATATCACGGAAAGCGTGACCGAGCTCGTTGCCTTGAGTGGGAAGATCATCATAATATTTAACTGATGCTTTCTTCACAGTAGCAAGGTTCATTTCGGCAGAAGTACCACCGATAACGAATGCGATGTGATAAGGAGGACAAGCAGCAGTACCCAATGATTCCATTTTTTCAACCAAGAAAGGAATGAGAGTTTTGGGGTTGATTAGAGCTTTAGTCTCTTGGTAGAGATATGTTTTGTTGGCCGAACCTCCACCTTTAGCTACGAAAAGGAAGTTGTATTCGTTTCCGTCGCAAGCATGAAGATCGATTTGAGCAGGAAGGTTGCAACCAGTGTTCACTTCGTCATACATGTTGAGAGGAGCGTTTTGTGAATAGCGAAGGTTGTCTTCGGTGTAAGTGAGATATACACCTTTTGAGAGACGTTCTTCGTCGCCACCGCCTGTAAATACGTTTTGGCCTTTGCTACCATGAATGATAGCAGTACCTGTATCTTGGCAGAAAGGAAGTTGACCTTTTGCAGCAACTTCGGCGTTGCGGAGCATTGTGAGAGCAACGAATTTGTCGTTTTCGCTTGCTTCGGGGTCGTTAAGGATTTTAGCCACCATAGCATTGTGTTCGCGACGAAGCATGAATGCGTTATCGTGAGTTGCTTGGCGAGCCAAAACGGTTAGCGCTTCGGGGTCAACAACGAGCATTTCGTGACCATTCCAATTTTCAACCTTAACATAGTCAGATGTCAAGTGATAATACTCAGTAGTGTCCTTAGCATGTGGAAACATCTCCTGGTATTTAAAAGGTTTGTTTGCCATAATAATATTGTTAGTAAGTTTGTTTTAATTTAGTTTACTGCAAAGATAGTGCAAGCCGAGCGCAAATGCAAATTAAGTTTACTTAAATTTGCTTTGCCGAGGCGCCGCCTATCTTGGGCGTCAGCCAACGATAGAAAAGAAAGAGCGCAAATGCAAATTAAGTTTACTTAAATTTGCTTTGCCGAGGCGCCGCCTATCTTGGGCGTCAGCCAACGATAGAAAAGAAAGAGCGCAAATGCAAATTAAGTTTGATGGTTTATTTAACTCGAGTCAAGTTGTATTCGTTGCCCTTTTCAATAATTGTCATGTTGTCACCTTCGAGGCTGACAATCGTCCATTCTGAACCTGATCCTATACTTGAACTTATAACTGATTTTGATTGTTGGTTAAACATTTGAACCATTTGAGGTTTATAAGAATTCATCAATGCTTGAGTTTGAGGATCGTTGCAGATAAATTCAATGTCATTTTCGGTTAATTCAACTTCAAAATTAGAAGAATCCAAATTCATTATTATCGTAGAATCATTGATTGTCCATGAAAACGGACATTTCCCTTTTAGGTTAATTTTTAGTTGGGTATTGGGGTCAATATTCCCACTTAAATTACCTTTGAGATTTAGAAAACCGGAGTTATCGGCATTAAAGGTTTGAATGAAATTTAATTCCCCTTTCATGGGATTATTAGAATTGTTTTCATCTTTTACCGACTTGCCTTTCCAAGTGCCAATAATGTCATAGCTTTGTGCTGTTACGTTAAATGCAATAAATGCTACTAGGAGTATTGTGATTATTGAAAAAGACTTTTTCATAATATTGTTCTATCTAAAATTTTAATTTATAATTCTGCAAATTTAATAGAAAAAACAAAACTTATATGCTTAAATTTTGTGTATTTTAATAAAATTGCCGATTTTTGCAAAATATTATGTGATACTAAATAAATTATTAATTTAAAATTTAAATCTATGAAATTAAATTTACGCAAAATGATGGCTGTTCTCGTGGTGGCAGTCGTGACATTTGGAGCATCAGCTCAAAATCTTTACATTTTTGGTTCATTCAACGGATGGAACCCTCAAGAATCAATCGAAATGTGGAATGACAATGGCGTTTACACAATCGAAGATATTGAATTTGGTACCGGTGGTAATTTCGGACTTGCAACTATCCAATCAAGTGATTGGGATGCAATAAATGCAAATCGTTATGGCTTTGAAGAAGACAACGCAAAAGCTGTAGAAGGTCAAGCAATGAAGATTGTGAAAGGTGCTGGTGCAATCCAAGTACCCGCTGCAGGAATTTATAACATCTATGTAAACCTATCGGCAATGACTGTTACAGTGAAAAAAGCAGGTGAAGTGGCTGTAAATGTGCCAAAACAACTTTATGTAATGGGCAACTTGTCAGTTGGCTCATGGGATCCTGCTACTGCAGTGGAATTAACAAAAGAAGGTAATATTTTCTATGGTGAAGTTACATTTACCGGTGCCGGAGATGGCTATTCTTACTTTGCTATTGCAGGTGCAAAAGGCGATTGGACTACAGTAAACGCTAATCGTTTCGCTCCTGTTGCCGGTGAAGTCGAGTTCAATCTTAATGATAAGGTGGAATTTGGCAAAGGTGAAGCTGCTTTCAAGGTTGCTGCAGAAGGTGTATATTATGTAAATGTTGATTTTGATAATTTGACATTATGGGTTTCAAGCGAACCTGCAGGCATTGAATCAATTGAGGTGGAAAATGCTCCTGCTGTTTACTACAACCTTCAAGGTGTTGAAGTTGCCAATCCTCAAAATGGTCTTTACATCGTAAAACAAGGCAACAAAGTTTCAAAACAACTCATCAAGTAATTTGGTGCCGATAAAACTATTGTAAAGCAAAACAATCCAAAAGGTTGATTATATAGCCGGGTATAGCCACAAAGTGGATATGCCCGGTTTTTATTTGATAAAATGGAGTTCCTGAAACGTTATTATATCGAGTGTTTTTATGAACAAATTTTAGTGTAGTGGTGTTTATGTAAAATGTGGTAAGTGTGCCAAAATGGCAATTACTCTGTCAGGAAATAAAATTTGGCACGGAATGTGCTAATTTAATAGCAGAATGAAAAAATAATAACAAATAAATAAACACTTAAATTTTATAATTATGAACATTAAACCATTGGCAGATAGAGTGCTTGTTAATCCTTGCCCTGCCGAAGAAGTGACCGTAGCAGGTATTATTATCCCTGATTCAGCAAAAGAAAAACCGCTAAAAGGTGTTGTCCTTGCAGCCGGTAACGGAACAAAAGATGAAGAAATGGTCGTTAAAGAAGGTGATACTGTGCTTTATGGCAAATATGCCGGTACTGAAATCGATGTTGATGGTAACAAATACCTCATCATGCGTCAAAATGACATTTTAGCAATCATTACTGAATAATCAACTAAACTTAATAGTATTAAAATTTAGAAATCATGGCAAAAGAAATTAAATTTGATATCAAAGCTCGCGAAGAGCTTAAAAAAGGTGTTGACGCTCTTGCCGATGCCGTTAAAGTAACTCTTGGTCCAAAAGGTCGCAACGTAATCATCGAAAAGAAATTCGGTGCTCCTCACATCACTAAAGATGGTGTATCGGTGGCTCGCGAAGTGGAACTTGAAGATGCTTTCCAAAATATGGGTGCGCAACTCGTAAAAGAAGTTGCCTCTAAAACAGGTGATGATGCAGGTGATGGTACAACAACTGCAACAGTTCTTGCTCAATCAATCATCAACGTAGGTCTTAAAAACGTTGCTGCAGGTGCAAACCCAATGGATATCAAACGTGGTATTGACAAAGCAGTAGGTGTTGTTGTTGAAAACATCAAGGCTATGGCACAAGAAGTGGGCGATGACTTCAAGAAAATTGAAGATGTTGCTCGCATTTCGGCAAACAATGACGAAGCAATCGGTAGCCTCATCGCTGAAGCAATGAAGAAAGTGAAAAAAGAAGGTGTTATCACTGTTGACGAAGCTAAAGGTACTGAAACAACTGTTGACATCGTTGAAGGTATGCAATTTGACCGTGGTTACATTTCTCCATATTTCGTTACAAACACTGAAAAAATGGAGTGTGAAATGGAATCACCTTATATCCTCATCTTCGACAAAAAGATTTCTAACCTCAAAGATATGCTCCCAATCCTCGAAGCAACTGCTCAAAGCGGACGTCCTCTATTGATTGTTGCTGAAGATGTTGATCAAGAAGCATTGGCTACACTCGTTGTAAACCGTCTCCGCGGTTCATTGAAGATTTGTGCTGTTAAAGCCCCTGGCTTTGGCGACCGTCGCAAAGAAATGCTCGAAGATATCGCAGTGTTGACAGGTGGTGTGGTTATCTCTGAGGAAAAAGGTATGAAGCTCGAAAGCGCTACTATCGAATATCTTGGCCGTGCTGAAAAAGTTACTGTAAACAAAGAAAACACTACTATCGTTAACGGTAACGGAGCAGGCGATGCTATTGCATCACGCGTGGTCCAAATCAAAGCTCAAATCGAACAAACAACAAGCGACTACGACCGCGAAAAACTTCAAGAACGTCTTGCAAAACTCGCCGGTGGTGTAGCTGTTCTTCACATTGGCGCTCCAAGCGAAGTGGAAATGAAAGAAAAGAAAGACCGTGTTGACGACGCATTGAGCGCAACTCGTGCCGCTATCGCTGAAGGTATCGTTCCAGGTGGTGGGGTAGCATATATCCGTTGCGTTGCAAAACTTGAAGACCTCAAGGGTGAAAACGAAGACGAAACAACCGGTATTCAAATCGTGAAACGTGCAATAGAAGAACCTCTTCGTCAAATCGTAGCTAACGCAGGTGTTGAAGGTGCGGTAGTTGTTCAAAAAGTAAAAGAAGGCGAAGGCGACTATGGTTACAACGCTCGCAAAGGTGTTTACGAAAACCTCCTCGCTGCAGGTGTTATCGACCCTGCTAAGGTTACTCGTGTAGCCCTCGAAAATGCTGCTTCAATCGCTGGTATGTTCCTCACTACAGAATGCGTTATCGCTGAAAAGAAAGAAGAAGCACCAGCTGCAGCTCCAATGCAACCCGGAATGGGAGGCATGGGCGGAATGATGTAATCAATTCATAGTTCATAATGCATAATTTATAATTATGCCCAATATAAAATCCTCGCTGAGCATTCGGCGAGGATTTGTTATTAAAGCATTTAAAGATGCTGTGAGTTTAGAGATTAACAGAAAGGTTTACGGTTATCCCAAGAGCTGAAGCTATACGCAAGAAAGAGGATAACTGCATATCTGTATCTCCTTTCTCTATTCGGTTGATATAAGTGCGTTCTCTGCCGATTTTTTCGGCAAGTTCTTTTTGTGTCATACCGATGGCCTTACGTCGGTCTCTGAGAATCTCACCGTAATACCATGCCTTTGCTTTGTTCTCAAATTCCTCACGAGAGGGAGAGCCTGGAGCCCCAAACTCTTTTGTCAGATAATCAGATCCAAGAGTTACACCAGGAACTTTTGTAAAATCCGTATTACGAATTTTTTGTAACTGTTCCTTACTTAATTTTATTGTTTCGGTTTTCATATCATAGAGTTTAGAATGTTTAATGCTTTTTGTATTTCTTTTGTATAATCTTTTGTCCCTTTTTTTACAAATCCATTTAATAGGACTATTTGCTCTGCTTGGTTGATATTATCATAGCCTACTGAGAAAAGAATTATGCGGATTTCATTATCAACAGAAACTCGTAGTTCGTAAAATGGAGTGTTAATTAACTTTTTGACAAATTTTTGAGACAAAACTGGTTCAGTCATTAGATAATTGGTTAAATATCCGATTTTGACCTTAGCACGAGCGGACGATTTGCTTAAGAAGTTGTTATATTCAGTCGTCAATATTAGTTCTCTTTCCATCGATTAGTTGTATTTTGACATCACAAAGGTAACAAATTAGTTACTTTATTCAAACGTTTTATCATAAAAATTGTTCGGCTGTAAAATAAATGCTGATTTGATACCGTTTTTTTGCGGTATTGTTTGCATTTCATCTTTATTTATTATCAATTAGAACATAAAAGAGATTGTATTTGAAATTTACTCAATATTACTAAATAACAATAGCCGAGATCCCGCTCCCGGCTATTGTTATATAAACTGACAATTATATCAAAAAGATTTTATTTGAGATGTATGGGCATTGACATCATGACTGTTATGATGTTAATCATTTGATAAATATTTTTTCTCCATTTTTTATATAAATACCTTTTTGAGTTGGTTTTGAAATTTTCACCCCTTGTAAAGTGTACCATTCATCCTCTTGTGATGTGTTATGTATAATTCCATCAATGCCGGAAACGACCTCTCCCGTAATTATCATTCTAATATTGTTTGATGCATCAGAATCGGATGTTAAAATGTCAACAAAATCAAAGTAACCGCTAAAGCCGGTCATAGTAGTTTCTCCTGTTGAATACCAAAATTTATTTTCATTAATGTACAAGTTGTTATTTGGAATACTTTTGCCGGAGTAAAGAGTTCCATAGAACGTTCCATATACCTCTTTTCTTGAACCGGTTTTGCCATTGGTGAATTCTGCTATACAATCATCTTCTACAGGCTCAATTGTAGAATTTACCATAAATTCAGAAATGTCAGTAGAAGTTTTTATGATATAGGGATAATTTGCCATAAATCCGTCTTCAGCCAATAGAGCATAGTCAAAAATAACATCGATTCCAGTCAAATCATCATTTGCCTCATATTCCATAAATTCAGCAATTTTCACATCATTACCAAATACCTCATATACCTGAGTTGCAGTCATTGCAAATGGAAGACATATCGCTCTCCATTCTTCGGCATTGATTGTCATTTTTACTTTAATATCTGTATTGCCATTGCTTGCATTTGGTATAACAATTGAATTTTCGTCAAGAGTAATCCATGGATCAACCGGAGCGGTCACGGGAACAGAAAAAGCGACATCGTTGAACGGGACTCTTTCGGCATTGGTTGTTGACAATTCAATATTCATAAGTTTGCATTCCAAGGTGGTTCCTGCTTCGAGTGATTCATCTGCAATTATGCGTAATGAGAATAACGTGCCGTCAATTCCATTAATAGCTTCACTGCTAATTGAAAATACTGTAAATTGAACCATTCCATTGCTAAGAATACTTGCTCCTATCGTATGATTGGTTGAGGCCAATCTTTCTCCTGTTTCAACAACCGGAATATTATTAGAGTCTAATGCGGCAGATATTCCGTTGGGTAATAAAAGTGCCATTTGTCCGGCGGTGTATAATTTGTCAGAGTTGCTCAAACAAATTTCAATACAAGCTTCTCCGTTTTGAGGGATAGAACCTGTTTTTACATATACTTCATCGGCTAATGCATTATTTGAACAAAACATTAAAGCCATGGTTATTAAAGATATAAATATATTTTTCATTTCAATACTTGTTTTTGTGATTTATTTATTGAGAATTTGATTAATAATACCTACTGCGTCAGTTATAGTGATCTCACTATCGTTATTAACATCTGCCGCTTTTTGAATAAAGACCGATGGTGTTTTTTCTAAAATATAATTAACTATTGATACAGCGTCGGTTACCGTTACTTTAGTGTCGCCATTGGTATCTCCTGTTGTTGCATTTACCAATGTGAGTTTTGTCGTTATATCTTTATGATGAATCAATTCGCTATTTGTCTTGGTTAATTCAATTTCTTTTATTGCAATATCATACTCTCCAATCGCTGTGTTTTCATCTACATTTAATGTTACATAGGCAATTGCCCCTTCGTTGTCACTAAGAGCCGACGAACTTCCCGAGAACAATATAAATTGGTAATTGCCATTGGAAAGTTTTGCTCCCATTATGGAATGGTCTGTAACTCTATCTGATACTGTTACCATAATATTATCAGTGTTATCGGTGGCGACAGACACACTTTCGGGCAAAGCTAATTCAAATTGAAGACCGGTGATTGTTGATTTATTTTGCAGATATATAGGTAATGCCAAAGTCCCGCTTGGTACGCCTTTGGAATTTTCGATAAATAAAACATCTTGCAATACATTTATTTTGCAACTCTCACTCTTTTTACTTCCATCAACAGCGGTCACTTTAATCTCGCATTCTCCGGGTGATAAGGCTTTAACCAATCCGGCATCATCTACGATTGCAATATTTTCATTACTGCTGCTCCATTCAATACCTTTATTGGTTGCATTTGATGGAGAAATTGTAGCTTTAAGCTGTAAAGTCTCGTCCGGCATAAGTTCCGCATTAGTAGTGTTAAGTGTGATGCCGGTTGTGAGTATTGGATTTACTGTCACAACGCATTTGGCTGAAACACCATTTGATGCGGTACACATAATTGTTGTTGAACCGACTCCAACAGTAGTGAGTTTGCCGGATGTATTGACTGTTGCGACTTTAGTGTTACTGCTATTCCACGTTAACGTTGTTTCGGCTCCCGACTCAGCAATTACAGGAGAAAAAGTATAACTTTTGCCCAAGTCTAATGATAAAGTGTTTGGAATCGTTATTGATGTAACAACAGGGATTTTGTTCACTTTGATTTTGCAAGTTGCGGTGGTGTTGCTTCCATCTTTTGCAGTCGCTGTTATATTACACGTCCCCGAGGCAACAGCAGTAACTAAACCGGAACTGCTCACAATCGCAATGTTGGTGTTTGAACTTTTCCAAGTGACCCCTTTATTGGTTGCATTTGATGGAGAAATTGTAGCTTTAAGCTGTAAAGTCTCGTCCGGCATGAGTTCCGCATTAGTAGTGTTAAGTGTGATGCCGGTTGTGAGTATTGGATTTACTGTCACAACGCATTTGGCTGAAACACCATTTGATGCGGTACACATAATTGTTGTTGAACCGACTCCAACAGTAGTGAGTTTGCCGGATGTATTGATTGTTGCGACTTTAGTGTTACTGCTATTCCACGTTAGCGTTGTTTCGGCTCCCGACTCAGCAATTACCGGTGAAAAAGTATAACTCTTGCCCAAGTCTAATGATAAAGTGCTTGGAATAGTTATTGATGTAACAACCGGCTTTTTCTTTACCGTAATTGTGTATGTCGCAGTTGCAATGGATATGGATGAACCAGAAATGCCCGAATAATCAGATACATAGGCGACTCGTCCATAAAATGTATATATCCCAGACTTTAATGCATTTAATTTATAAGTGTAATAGTAGCCTTCATAAAAACCGCCAGTTGAAGCATATTTGGTTGTCTTTTTTGTAGCCATTAATGTAAATGCATCTTTGTCTGAAATAGAATGTGTTGCTTGTGTCGCAACTCCTGTGTAACCTCCATTTGTAGAAATTCCAAGGGTAGAACACGGATTAATAGTCACAGATTCACCTTCATACATCGTAATGTTTTTGGAAACATTATCATAAGTTGTCGTTGCCAACAACGGCTGAATGTGTAGGAAACACAACAACAATAATAAGATTGTTTTTTTCATAAAATAAATAGGTGTCTCTCAGCGCCACAAGACAATTGGTTAAAACGAGAAGCGTGGCACTGCATTGCCACGTCTTTAGTTGATGGTCCTGAGAAAACCTTGAGATACAGATGTAGGAATAGCAGCCCACGCATATACACGCAGGAACCGCTTTGTCTTTCCTCGCATCTCATTCAGAAAATTTCTCAGGTTTTCAACTAAGAGCGAAAAGCAAAACGCTTCTTTTTTATATCAAATGTGTGACAATTTTTATTGTCGCCTGCAAATATATAAATTATTTTGCAAAATCAGATGTGAAATAATTAGATTCTTGAGAACAAAATATGGCTGTGGGGTGTTTTATGGATGAGTAACAGAAGGAAAGTTTTTTCATAAGTAAGTATGTATTGATTTGTAGCCGACTCGTGAGAGCCGGCTACAGATTTATTTTTTATCACCATATTCTTCAAGGTATGCCTCGCAAGCAAGCACAAGCTCGTCATACCATTCTTTCCCAAATCGGCGTGTTAGTGGTTCTTTAAGGAATTGATATAGTCGCACTCCGTTTTTGCGACCAAGCAACTCGGCACATTTGCATATCTTCCAGCGATGATAATTCACAGCAGTGAATGTTGGATATTCTTTTAGCCTCACCGGATATAGATGGCATGATGACGGTTTGTAAAAATCGATTTTTCCGGCACGATAAGCCTTTTCTATTGCACATTGACACATCCCCCCGGGAGCATAGCAAGTGAATACACAGTTTTTGCCATCAACAATAGATGTTACCAAGTCGCCTTCTTCATCAACATATCCTACTCCGTTAGCTTTAATTTCGGCTTGGGCTTGGGGTAGTAAATCATCCCATATCACGGGTAGTATTTCTTGAATTTTATCACGTTCTTCCTCTGTTATAGGAGCACCTGCATCTCCTTCAATGCAACATTCGCCTAAGCAGCTGTCAAGGTCGCAACAAAAGTATTGTTCGGCGAGATCGAGCGACACAAGTGTATCATTTATTTGTAGCATTATTGTTTCTTCTATGTTTGTTTCCAAGTTAAGATATATTTAGTTATCGTCCTGAATACACCATTGCAACTCCCACCAAGCGGTTATAACGCTCACCGGGACGATGGTAATATACTTTTATAAGATATTCATTTACAGTTTCATGAAAGTCACCCTCAATTTGTTTTGTTTGCCCTGTCATAGAACCAATGGGAACAGCAAGGTATTGATAATTATATGCTCCTTGTTTTAATAATAAAGATTTCTCATATAATCCGGTGGCTCGATTAAAAATCATACGCGACTCAGGATCAAATCGTCGGAAAGTAAAATCACCATCAAGAAATATGCCGTATTCATATTGTTCAGGCATATCCAAAGAGAAATGTGTTAAAACATAATCGGCTTCAATATCACTTTGAGATGAGTTGTATTCTCTTATTGTAAAGCGACCAAATTGAGTCTGGTCATATAGATATTGCTCGGTTGACCGCAAACGGTCGGTAATTAAAACCTGATGGTAATAGGGTTCGCTATATCCTATATCTGCCACACCCATTCCCGGATATGTTACCGATACGGTTTCCATGCGACGGTATTCATTCCCTGCTTTGAACACTAATGGTGATAAATGTTCGTAAAACGCTTTATTCCCTGATACTCTTAGTGGTTTTGACAATACCACTTCATTATCAATGCGTGAATTTTGAGATACAATAACCGTTAAATCGCCATACATATCTCTCACATTTAATTTGCTTGCATCGACCGATAACGATAATTGTTGATGTGCGTTGTTGTAGTCAACATCGGTGCGCGATGAAACCGATGCCGAAATTGATGCCTTAGCTTCGCTTACCATGAAGCGGGCTTGCAGAATGGTATTGTCGGGGTCATTCTCGGGATATACTCTAAGAAGGTAGTTGCCTGAGATTGTAAAGCGTAATTGTTCGTTGGGTAATGTGATGTTGTAATGAACATAGTGAACCGAAGTGAGTTGGGAATATTCATACTCATCGATGTCGCCATAATTAAATCCATCGACAAATTCGGCATCGACAAGTCCCGATGGTCTCCACAACGCATCACAATGCACTAACGAATATCGCAAATAGCTATGCTCGTATGTGAGCTCATCAAAAGAGATTATTACTCTGTCATCGGTACCTAATGTAATGACAGGTGGCGCATAGTCATTGCCATCAACTTTAACTTGCAGAGTTTTGAAATTTGGGTTGAAGATTCCATTATTGGTATCTTCAACTAATGTTGCTTTCGCGATAAAAATTGCTGTCGCAAATAAAAATGATAATATGATTCGTTGTTTAATCATCTATTATATTAACGCAATTTGTCATCAATAATTGTAATTGCATCTTCAATCAACTCTATACATGGTTTACGCCCGGGACGCAATAAATCTCCGCATACGAATGACCCATTTATGCTTTTGAATTGCCCGGTTATTTCTTTTATGTTGGCATATAACATTGGTTTATCTGTTGGTTGAGTATATTTGAAAAGCCCTTCGAGCATGACCATGCCCGATACGGCTCCACATATTTGACGCATGCCGCCAACACCTCCGCCAAATCCTGCCGCCATGCGAGCCGCAAGGTCATTATTTAGTCCATGAATGTCGTCAAATACCATTACCACACATTGCGAGCAGTTGTAACCTTGTTTATGTAAAACCCTTGCACGTTTAATTCTTTCTTCAAGTGTATATTTCATTTGTTATATAGTTTTGTTACCAGTCAATAGGGCTTTTCCCTTGTGATTGCAAATATTCGTTCGCTTTTGAAAAATGTTTATTGCCAAAGAATCCTCTATAAGCCGATAGTGGTGAGGGATGAGGGGAGGTAAGTATTAAATGTCGATTGCGGTCAATGAATGCACCCTTCTTTATGGCGTATGACCCCCAAAGCATAAACACAATACCGTTTCGGTCTTGTGCCAATCGCATAATAACTTCATCGGTAAATTCTTCCCATCCGCGATTTTGGTGTGAGCCGGCTCTATGTGCTTCAACCGTCAATGTCGCATTTAATAATAATACACCTTGCTTTGCCCAACGACTTAAATCGCCATTGTCGGGGATTGCTTTGCCCAAGTCGGCTTGTATCTCTTTAAATATATTGACCAACGAAGGAGGCATTTGTATTCCGGGATTTACCGAAAAACACAATCCGTTGGCTTGTCCTGTATCATGATAAGGGTCTTGTCCCAAAATTACAACTTTGACATCATCGAAAGGACAAGCGTCAAATGCCGCAAATATTTTTCCACCGGGAGGGAATATTGTTTTAGTACGATATTCTGCCCTGACAAACTCGGTGAGCTTTATAAAATAATCTTTCGACCACTCTTTTTCAAGCCGTTTATGCCATGATGATTCGATTTTTACATTCATAACGAATTAGCCATTTTTTATTCGCATTTGCAAAACTACAAAAAAACCGCTACTTTTGCACAAAATTTATATATAAAAGCATCCGTAGTTCAATGGATAGAATATTGGATTCCGGTTCCAACGATTGGGGTTCGACTCCCCACGGGTGTACTTTGAGGCGACTTCGGTCGCCTTTGTTTTTGCCCTGAAAACAGATGAGTGCGGAATATGCGGTTTTGCCTGAATCGGACGTATCTGAAGAGCAAGGTGGAGTTGTTATTGCGGAAGGACCGAAAGGGATTGCGCCGGGGATTGCAGTGCGAGTGGGAGGAGTTGCCGGTGTTGCTACGTCATTCCCCGAGGATGGGAAGGTGATGGTTGAGAGAGAGGATGGAAAGGTTTTACCATACGATGAGAGTGAGGTGGAAGTTGTGGATAATTCACAATTAGATGGTGATAGTTCGCAATCAACCCCTCAGAATGACTCGGGAGAGCCGGAGCCTGTGGGCGTGGGTACGTTTGGAGAGATTTATGACCAGTTTAAGGGTAAGGTAAAGGAGGCTGTAGCGTTCTTGTTACGTCGAAAGAATGGGGAAGCCGTAGGAGCATTGCATCATGGAGAGGTAGGCGATATATCGGTTGTGTATGGTAATGATGGTTATGGTCTTGCTCATATTGCTAAAAAACACCCTGAAGTATTAAGTGATTTGCAAGGGACTATTGATGGTATGGTAGTAACAAGCCAATCGGATAATAGAATAGTTCTTGAATCGAGTACGCATAGAGCGGTAATCAGTAAAATGCTGGGGAATGAACCAACATCTAATTGGTTATTGACAGCATATGAAAAGAAAAATCCCGCTTCCGCCAGCAGTAGTGACATTGAAACGGAACCCGAAGGCAAGCAGAATGGCACGGCTACTCTGCAAAACGAGATTTCTGAAGGCGAAGATAGTGAAAATAAATCGGATATGCAAGAGGGCGGAGTCAATACACCGGCTATTCCGGTAGATGCGAAAGGGGAGCCGATGTATGAGAGTGCACCGGTGGAGGCTACTATTGCGGATATATATAATGACCCTGACCTCGATGAGGATGAGGCAGATGCTTTTGTGCAGGCTAAAATAGATGGGGCAACAAAGCGCATTGCTCAACTTGAGAAGAAGAAGCCGAAGATGGGAGAGGATGAAGATGCTTATATTGCAGAGCGTGCGAAATGGCGTGAGCAGTTGGAAGCGGAACAAGTGTCGTTGGCATATTGGCAAGGAGTGCAAGAGGCAGTTCCAGAAATGCGACGTAAGGAGCGAGCAAAGCGACAAATGGAAGCAGACATCGCCCAACGAGAACGAGAGCAACAAGAGCGAGCCGAACAATCTCGTAGAGCCGAGGAGCGAGGACGCAACCGTGGCGATTACCGCAAGGCTATGGCACAGTGGGAAGATACACCGAGCAGTTTCCATGAATATGTGGCACAAGCGTTATTGGTAGGTAATCATAAGATGCGATGGAATGACAATGGATCAACACGCGGATTGGGTAGCCATACAACAGGTCGCAGAGGCGTGAACCGCCGAGGAGAGGTTGTCACAGCTCGCAATGATGAATCACGAGCCATGGGTTGGTTGATAGATGATCGTGGAGGGTTGTCTCCTGAAGCATTAGCCGATAAATTGTGGAATGAATATACCGGTAGTTATGGTGAGGATATGAGCGAGGGGAGTCCTCTTGATGTGTTGCTTGATGTGGTAACAAGTATGCCAACTCCACAAATGATGTGGGACTATGTTAAGGGAGAACATGATGCACGTATGGAAGCTGAGCAGGGAGGATATGAAGAACAATACTCGGCGGAGGAGATTGAAGCCTTTGAGCGTGATGCGATGTATAGAGAGAAGTATGGCGTGAGCGAGGAGGAATATTGGGCAAATGAGGCACAATGGGACGAGTTCATAGAAAGTCGAGAGATGAGTGCTGAAGAATTGGATAATTATGATAACTTTGTAGCAGAAGAACGAATAAAAGAAGAACATGAACGAAGAAATAAAGAAAATGCAGAAGATGACCAACGCTCAGATAATAGCGAAAGCGAAGGAGGCGTTGAAGTATTGCCGGGAACACAACCTGATATCACTCGAGGAAATGAAGATGTTGCAGGGGAATCCGAAGGAGTTGATGGCAACGGTGTTGAATCGAATGACGTTGCACAAGAGGAAACAGCAGAGTTAAGCGAGGAGGATAGGCAGGCGATAGATAATATGCCTATCCCGATGCTTAAGCGGCAGATAAAAGACACGGCAACGACTCTTTTTAATGTTTCTCAAAACTCGGACCAGTGGCAAGAGGAGAATAAAGACAAGATAGAGCGAGCAAAACTCTTACTCGCCTATGCCAAGCAAGAACTTGCAAGAAAAGAGCGATTAAAGAAGTCGAACAAATGGGGAGTGAAGGTAGGGAATACTGCAACTCCGTTTGATATGGTGCGAAAGATGTTTGAGGAGTTTAACTCAAACGAAGATTTAGCACAATTGTTTGAGAAGGTGGCGAAAGTGTTTGAAACGCTACCGATAAAGGTTGTATTCTCGGACACTATCGGAGCGAAAAGCACACAAGGTTGGTTTAGTCCAACTACCGGCACGTTGAAATTGCCGGGGTACTTTGTATATGGTGGTGGAATTTCAGAGCAAAATAAGGCAGAAACGATATTGCATGAGATGATCCATGCGGTAACGACGTATGCGTTGTATATAAACGAAAAGCCATATTTGCAGACCGAACTCGGATTTAGATTGTCGGACGATATGCATGCTGCAATTCGTCAGTTGAAACGTATCTATGCTTCGATAGCAAGTGATAAGGATTTCAAAGGGGAATATGGTGCAGTGAGTGTGCATGAGATGATAGCGGAATTGTCGAATGTTCAATTTCGTGAGAAGTTGAAGAAGAAAGGACTATGGGAAACGATTGTAGATGCGATAAAGCAGTTGTTTGGAATAACACCGAGCAATGCGCTTGAAGGAGCAGAAGCGGCACTTGAATATATGCTTAACAACTTTGACCGCAGTCAATGGGAAAAGATGGCAGGCATGGGAGAAAAGCGAGGGAAGCAGATGCGTATAGGTGTCGATAAGCAGATTATTGGAGAAAAGGGAGCGAGTGCTCTTGATAAAGCAGATGAGGTGACCCATAGAATGGATAATCTCGGGGTGGCACGAGAAATGGAGGCCGATGGTAAAGATGCGAAGGCTATCCGTATGGCTACCGGTTGGGAGCGAGGAGCTGACGGCAAGTGGCGCTATGAGATAGAGGATTATTCTATAAAAGAAGAAAAAATCGACTTTATTACAAACCAATTAGACTATAAAAATACGGCGACAATAATATTGAAAGACTTACTTGAAGATGCACAAGGCTTGTTTGCAGCTTATCCAGAATTGCGAAATATGCGAGTCGTCATAAAAAAAGACAGCAGTGTAATAGGTCAAGGAGAACTACAATGGTATGATGCAGTTTATGACAGACAAATTGTATTAAATGAAGCTGCTATAATAAGTCATTTTGCGAAATCGGCTCTTGAACGTTATGGTAAAGCTGACGTAGGAATAATTCGGATCAAACAAGGATATGATCCAACGACAAAAGAAAAATTTACTAATGAAGCCGATAAACAAGAGGCCTTGAAGACATATATTGAGATGATGAACGAGGCACTGCTTGATTATCACCGCTTTAAGGGCCAAAATAAGGATATAGCAACGAGTATTTTAACTCACGAGATACAGCATGCAATACAGTTCATTGAGGGTTTTGCCCGAGGGTCGTCACCAAAGGAGTTTGCCGATGTAAGGGGTGCGGTTTTAGATAGTATAGATTTTATGACCAATGGAGATTTATTAAAAGGTAATTCAATTAGTAATTCTCAGAGTCTGCGAGATGCATTGAATAAGAAAATTCCGTACACAAATATTTCCCTTAAAGAGGGCTATATTGATAATTTGCAAAAAGTAGCTCGCAAATATGGCTATGACAATATAGATGCTCTCGTTGATGATTTTGAAAAAATGCCGTCAGCCTTTGAGCAATATCACCGTACCGCAGGTGAAGTAGAGGCGCGAAATGCGTCGGCACGCATGGGCATGAGTGCGGACGAGCGCAGAGCGACGCTGTTGAGTGAGACAGAGGATGTGGCACGAGAAGACCAAATATTCTTGATGGAGAATAGTGGTGTGAGTGCGATGGCTGAAGGTGAAATAAATGATTTGATTTCTCAAATGAAAGCAAATGCTTCAGTTGAACCTATTGTTGAAATTTCCGAAGAGAATTGGGTAGATAAGATTGGAACACCCATTGGCGAGGTTAAGATGGGGGAACATCAAAAGTCAAAACTATTCAACAAGGGACGAGAAAAACAATACGGAATGTTGCTTGAGACATTAAGTAACCCCGATATTGTATTAGAGGAGCAAAGCAAAGAAGACCCAACGCATGAAAGGGATTCGGTATATCTTTTCATTAAGACATTCCAAAAAGAAGATGGCTCAAAATATGTTCATTTTGAGAGTGTAACGGTAAAACAAGATGGATTGGAAGTTTCGATAAGTTCTCATATTATAAGAGAGAACCAGTTGAGAAATAAAATGAAGAGAGATAGATTGCTTTATAAAGCGACTGCACTCGACCAATCTACCAATTCGTCCGCAGAGCAATCTATCAAAGGTGGTAGCCTCTCTTCTATCGACAAAGGTAGTGATAATATTGGAGATGTGCAAGGGTTAGAGAATTATAGTGCCGAAGAACTAAAGGAAATTGCTCGTGAATATATTGAAGATGTTATTGCGGAGAGTGGATTTGATGCAGAGGTTGTAGATTTGGCTATCTATGGATCACGACGCAGAGGTGATGGCCGAGATGATTCGGACTTGGATATAGTGGTTGAATACTCGGGCAATGCTCGTGAAGATGACTTATTTAATGCTCTTAATGATGCAGAAACTCAACTTGAGATAGATGGAGTGAAGGTTGACATCAATCCTATTACAAAGAGTAAATCGGGGACTTTGGGTGAGTTCATGGAGCGAGTAAGGGAGTATGATGAGGGTAATGAGTCAACTAAGGAGTCTCAACCCCTCAGTCGCGGAGCGACAGCCCCCCTATCGGAGCAGGAGGGCAGTTTGGAGGACGATGGCTTGTTGTTTAGAGATGGAGATGTGACCACCTCCCCACTTGCTTCAGGAGGAGAGTTGGGGACTACTGCCGAGGCATCTACAGTAGGTTATAGTGATGCTGAGGTGAGTATGGCTAATGATCCAATTGCAAAGATTATGGGCAAGAGCCAACGCAGTGGGAAGCAACAGGCGAAGTTTGCCGAGCGAGAGCGCAAGGCGATGCGAAACCGAGTGGCGGAGCTTGCGGAGAAGATGCATCTTGATAATGTGGAAGTAGTGGAGAGTTCACAATCGACCCCCTCCCCCTTAACCCCTCAGTCGCAAGCGACGGCTCCCCTAAAACAGGGGAGCACTGCCGGTGCTATTTCAAGTAGGAAGGCGAGGGCAAAGGGTTGGTTTGATACCAAGACTGGAAAGATTGTAATCAACATCTCCAATCACACGAGTGTGGCAGATGTGGAACGCACGTTGTTGCATGAGGCAGTGGCGCATTATGGATTGAGAGAGTTGTTTGGGAAGCAGTTTGACACGTTTTTGGATAATGTTTATCTGCATGCCGATGCCGAAGTGCGAGCACAGATAATTGAGTTGGCAAAACGCCGAGGTTGGGACTTCAGGACTGCGACGGAGGAGTATTTGGCGGGGTTGGCGGAGGAGACCAATTTTGAGGCATTGGAGCATAATTGGAGTTGGTGGCAGAAAATCAAGCAACTCTTTATGGATATGCTTGAGAGCATTGGTTGGGATTATAAAGGACCGGAGTTGAGCGATAATGAGTTGCGTTATCTGTTGTGGCGCAGTTATGAGAATATGGTGAACCCGGGACGTCATCGCAGTATCTTGGGCATGGCAGAAGATGTAGCGAAACAGTATGCGTTGGGAGTAGGTAATTATAGTGCAGATGCCGAGTCTATGAGCCAAGTTGCAGAGGAAGGGGAGAAGGCGGAGCCTCAACCAATAGGCAATGGTGCGTTTGGTGCGATTTATACCCAATTTAGAGGAAAAGCAAAAGAAGCCATAGCCTTTTTGATGAGAAAACAAAGTGGGGAAGCAATAGGGGCTTTATCGCATCCTGAAATAGGTGAGATAGACCTCGTTTGGGGAAAAGAGGGAACATCTCATAGTGATGGATATGGTCTTGCCAAATTGGTAAAATACCATCCTGAAGTATTGGATAATCTACAAGAGATATTAAGTGGAATGAACGTAGTGAAGCGTTCTCCTAATAGAGTTCAATTAGAAAGTAATACTCACAAGGCCTCGGTAAGATTGACTTGGGACAATCAAAGAAAAACATGGCTACTTACAGCATTTGAGAAAAAAGAAACACCTGAGACCACTATCAGTAGTACAGGCGTTGATAATTCCCCAAAAGGGTTGTTAGACGACACAGCTCCCCAACAAAGTTCAAGTGTTTCTGCAGACAAAGGTACAATAAATTTGCGAAACACCAATGAGTTAGGTGAAAAAATTGCAGAAGCCGAGTCGGAGGTAAACACCAACCCGACAGACAAACAAAAGGAGGCAGGCAACTATAAGAAAGGACACGTTCAAATTGGCACATTCAACGTAACCATTGAACAGCCGAAAGGCTCTGTACGCAGTGGCGTAGATGCAGACGGCAACAAGTGGGAGACCGAGATGCAGAACACCTACGGCTACATTCGTGGCACAGAGGGTGTCGATGGCGACCATATAGACGTGTTCCTGTCTGATGATATTGACGGTTGGGACGGACACAAAGTGTTCGTAGTGGACCAACGTAATGCTGACGGCAGCTTCGATGAACATAAGGTTATGCTTGGCTTCAATGACATCAACGATGCCGAAGTAGCCTATATGAGCAACTATGAAGAGGGTTGGCAGGGACTTGGAGCCATTACAGGCGTTTCCATTGAGGAGTTCGAGAAGTGGATAGCCTCATCACATCGCAAGACCAAAGCATTTGCAGAGTACAAGAGTGTCAAGACCACCGAGGGACAAAGTACCGACGAGGGAATTTTGTTCCGTGATGGGGAGAGTGATGGGACGAGAGAGGAGTATGATAGGAGGGTAAGGACGACCACAAAGAAGTTGCCGGGATTGGCAATGACAGGTTACAACTTTATGGAGGCATTCTTCAATGAGTTGCGGTCGGTGGAGATTCTGCAAGACATTATCAAGAAAAAATATGGGCTTAAGAAATTGCCATCATACGAGAATGTGTTAGATGCAGAGAACCGATTGAGTTCAATGAACCTTCAAGAGTTTAAGACGTTTGTCGATGGTATTTATGAAAAGTTGATGTCGTATAGCGACAAGTGGATTCGTAAAGGGGGAGAAACTCAAGATAGTATCAATCGATACATGATTGCGAAAAGCGGACTTGAGCGCAACCGGGAGTTCACAGTTAGAGATGCCATCAATGAGCGCTTATATGCCAAAGATGAAAAAGACAGAATCAGTAAGTCCAAGGCTAAAAAATGGCGTCAAGAATATGTTGACGCCAGAAATGCGTTGCTCAAACAATTTAAGGATGGGGATATTGACTACAAAGAATTTAACAGATTGGCGGATAGTTTAGCGAGAAGGTATGCCGGAGGACGGGCGATTGCGGACTATTCGGGATTGAGCGGAGTAACCGAAGATGCGGAAAATTTCCGAGAAAAGGCAGAACAAATAGTTCTTGAATTTGAGTCACGTCATGGAGATGACATAAAAGGATTTTGGGAATCGGTGAATGAATGTACCAGAGCTTCGTTGAAAAAGTCGTATGCAAGCGGGCTATTGACCAAAGAGTTATATGAGCATTTGAATGGTATGTTTGAATGGTATGTTCCGATGCGAGGGTTTGATGATAATACCGCCGAGGATGTTTATTCTTATATAGGAGCGGATACAGGTGTGTTCAATCCAACCGTAGCAAGTGCGAAAGGACATACGGAAGTGAGTCAGGATGCACTTGCGACTATTGCCAACATGATGCAGAGTGCGATACTTCAAGGGAATAGAAACAGTGTTAAGCAAGCGTTTTTTAATTTTTATATTTTATATAACTTATTCAGATTTTATTTATATATTTGTGCAAATAAATGATAAAGTTTTATTAGCGATTATACTAAGTTATGAAAATGAGACTGAAAAACATTAAGCTTTTATTATTTGTAATCTTATTATGTGCTTTGCAAGTTAATGCTATTAATGTGCAACGAGTGTTACAAGGAGATGTGTTTAATAACAAAGTGTGTGCCGGTGCGACGATGTATATTATAGAGGGTAATTGTTCGCTATCGGGTGATGTTACACTTGCAGCAGGCTCAATTTTGAAATTTGAAGGAGGAAAAATAGAAGGAAGCGGTGTCATAAAAGGAGAGCGATTGCAAATTGATGCACCAAAATATCAGATATTCGGCGAAAATGTAGATTTCGGTGAAAAGGCTATCGCCAATGGCGAAGTGTCGGCTCATTGGTGGGGTGCAAAAGGAGATGGCATTACTTACGATTGCAACGCAATAAACCGAGCCTTACAAAATGCCGGCACATCGTGGGTTGTGCTTGACAATCTGCGATATTTGACAAATGAAACAATAGTGCTTGGCGAAAATCAAAAGTTGCGTTGTGATGGCATTATTGCTTATCGAGGCGAAGGGGCAGCGATAGAATTGACTGATACTCATATAGAGTTGGATATATGCGAGTTGTGCCATAATGCGGGTTGGGATGGTCAAGATACACCATATAAGGGCAGTGGTGTGCTGTTCTCGGGAAATGTGTATCATGCGAATATTAATATAGATAGAGTGCGGTATTTTAACAGGGCATTTGATATTGTGCCAACTCATAAGGTTGGTGATGAGAAAAAATATCGTGGTACTCAATATTGTAAAATATCGTGGCAGTATGTTATAGGTGAATATGGAATTTATATCGACATGGTGTCGGGAATGTTGAAAGATTATAATGGTCGTCGCACATGGGTAAATGAAAATCAATTTAATGGAGGTCGCTTGCTATGTAGATATGGCATATATTCAACGCCGGTAGATGATAAATACAGAAAAACAATAGGCGTGATAAATGGCAATGTGTTTAATAGTATAGGTTTTGAGGGGGATATGGATGAAAAAGGAAAAATAAAATGCAAGGCTATTACGCTACATAATGCATGGCACAATAACTTTAATGATATAAGATTGAGCGAAGGGTATGTGCCTATTGGTCAACCATGGATTGACCTCACGCAATGTGGCTATTTGAACTTTAGTTTCAAGAGCCAGATTCCATATTCATCGGTAAAGGCTACAAGATGTAATCACATTGAGATGCATGCCAATTTTACTGATAATGGTTTAGGATATTTTGCAGGTTATGATCGTCTATATATTTTAAATGAAAATCCAGCCTATAATCCGCTAAATAACGCAAATGACAAAAATAGTGAAAATGTGAAATTATTGACGCGAAGCAATATTGGTGCTGCTGAGATAAAGCAAATATATGTGGGTGCCTCAACTGCATCTCCCCGAGGAGAAGTCACACAAAAGATGAATTTTAATGATTTGTTTTTTGCTAATGTTGGAGACCAAAAGGTGTTGAGTGATAAAGCATTTATTACAGTGAATGACAAATCAACATTGAATATATCTACCGAACATAGTTTGGCAAATGCTTATTTAGATTTTGAATTAGTATGTAAAATTTCTGCCGGCTCAAAAATTGTTTTAATTAATGCAAAAGGAAAGAAGATGATACTGACTGAAAGCGGGGTGTATCATGTGCGTCCAATTGGAGGTACGTTCCAGCTGTTTAGAGTATATGACACAGGATATGAAATTAAAGAATTTAAAGATGTGGAATAATATGAAACGGAGATTGATAATTTGTTTGATGTCGATGTTTATGTTGGCATTGAATGCGACCGAGCGAGAGTTTATAGTGGTTTATATGGTAGATGGGACAACGATAGAGGTTCCATTACAAGAGATGCCTATTGTGAAGATTGTCGATGGAAAGTTGAAAATTACCACGGCGATGAATACATTGGAGTTAGAACGAGATAGTGTATCTCGATTTACGTTTAGCGGTAATGTTGACGGAGTAGGGACTGTGTTGCTCTCAGGTGCTGAAATGGAGCAAAAAGGTAATATGCTGGTATTTCGCAATCTTCCTAAAGATAGTGGTATAGCATTTTATTCGGTTGAAGGAGTGCTGTTGGCCTCAGAAGTAGTGGAGGGGGAATATGTTATGTCGCTTGAAAAATATCCTAAAGGGATATATATTGTGAGAGTAAATGGAATAGGTACTAAAATAGTGAAAACAAAATGAAACGGATAGCAATATTAATAGCTTTGGCTATGGTTTCATCATATATGTACGGGCGAATTAATTCGGTGTGGGTAAACCATAAGGTCCCGATGATATTTAATGATGAGGATGTGGATAGTATTGAATATGTGATGAATGCCAAAGGAGGATATGAGCAACATTTGTATTCGGGCGACTCGGTGTATGTTACACAGTTGACAAATGATTTAGTTATAACCTTTGATAAACATGGAGTAAATACCGAAAAGGAAGTTGATATGGGATTGCCCAGTGGAACAATATGGGCAGGATACAATATTGGAGCATCCTCCCCTGAGGAATATGGCGATTATTATTGCTATGGAGATACTATCGCCAGAAATATATCGGGAGAAGCGTCGTTCCCTTGGTCTTTAGAAGATTTCAGTCGCATAAATGATGGTTATGATATCGAAGGAACTCAATATGATGTAGCTACGCATGAGTGGGGTGAAGAATGGTGTACGCCTGGATATATATATATATATATATATATATGAGCTGTTTAGGGAATCAGGAGGCATAGGTGATTGGTATTATGGGGAAAGTTATGGTCCAAGGCCAGAAAGGACTGCCGATCCATCACTGGCGATATTTAGAGGGCAAACTGGACTGATAATAACCAGTCGTATAAATGGGAATCGGTTATTTTTGCCTGCGGCAGGTGCATTTGAGGAGTATTATGAGGATAAGCCATATCCTGATAATAAATTATTAGGAATAAGATTAAGAGATAAGGACATCGTTGGGCTATATCGGCTTTCTGAATGGGGTAATGTTATGAATCAGGTGTTTTATCCTCTCATGATTGAGTTTAATTATAAAGGTGACTATTTGTTGAAGATGGGAAAATTTAGCATTGATGCCGGGCAAGTGCGAGCGGTTAAGCCAAAGCCTGGAGGAAAATTTGAATTTGAATCTTATGATTTAGAACGAGAGATATGGAAAAAGTGAAGCGATTGGATTATGTAGATGTGTGTAAGTGGTTGGGTATCTCGTTGGTGATATTTGGTCATATGAAAATGCCCAATGAGGTGCTACAATGGATTTATGCATTTCATATG
>SUXI01000005.1 GCA_015060975.1 Bacteroidales bacterium | reverse complement strand
CTCGGTAGTAGCACCAATGAGTGTTACAATTCCACTTTCTACGGCTCCTAATAGGCTATCTTGTTGAGATTTATTGAAACGATGAATTTCATCGATAAACAAAATGGGGCGACCTTGTGAGAACATGTTACGCGCATCGGCTTTGCATTGTTCAAGTACGTCACGCACCTCTTTAACACCTGAGTGTACGGCACTCAAAGTGTAGAATGCCGATTTTGTAGTGTTGGCGATAATGCGAGCGAGTGTGGTTTTCCCCACTCCGGGAGGTCCCCAAAGTATAAACGACGACACGTTGCCTGAGTCGATCATGCGACGCAGTATGCAATCTTTACCCACGAGGTGAGTTTGTCCTATGTAATCATTGAGCGTTCGTGGACGTAGTCGCTCGGCAAGTGGCGCGTTCATTGTTTCAAATTAAAATACAAATTTAGTTACTCCACTACAAATTCACAAGAAAATCACGGCAAAAGCATCATTAAATAATTAGCATTGTTAATTGTTTATAATATGTGCCTATTAAATTATGTGTTTTATTAGTTTTTTATTTAACTTTACACTCGCAAGTTATGTCTTTTTGATTATTGTTTAAATAATGCTTAATTCAACAAATATGGCTTGTGTGTTGTTAAACGTTATCAATAGCTGTCGGTCTAATGATTATCGGTTGCTATAAAATTAAGTTTAACGTTAAAATAATTATTATGGAACAAAAAGAAACAATAGAACAAATTCCACAAAAGCAAGCCGATGTGGTAATTGAACGCCATCACACTCCGAGTGTGCGAGAAACAATGCCGGGTCCGGGAAAATTATTTAAGTTGGCATTTGGTGTGATTATGGTTGCTATATATGTAGGAATGGGATTGTGGCTTGCCGGATGGGTTGACTTTGGTTTCCCTTTTCAATTCGGACTTGATGGAACCGAGTTTGAGTGGATTAAATATGTTGTTGGTGTGGCATTAATAGTATATGGATTATTCAGAGCATACCGATACATTAAGGGTGATTATTATTCACGCAGATATTAATAAGTTGTAAAGATGAAGCTTATAATAAATAACATATTTTTGCTATTGGTCGCAGTCGTGCTGTTGACCTCTTGTAACAAAGGCTCAAAAGCCCCGGTTACAACAAGCACTTCGGGAACAATCACGCTTATGTGTGATAATAGTTTTGAAAATATAATGCAACAAGAAATTGATGTATTTGAATTCCAATATCCCAAAGCTCATATCCTTGCTCGATATTTACCGCAAAATGATGTTATAGATTCATTGATGCAATTCAAAACTCGAGCAATTGTTGCGGCTCGCGACTTGACAAAGGCTGAAAAAGATTTTCTTCGCAAAAACAAACGAGCTGTACGCTCAAAAATGATTGCGGTTGATGCTTTGGCGCTTATCGTGAACCCCGAAAATACAATCGAGATGATTTCTCGCAAAGAAATAGGAGATATTTTAACCGGGAAATTAACGATGTGGAATGATGTTGAGCCAAATAAGACCGGTGAAATAAAAATTGTTTTTGATGATGAAAATTCAAGTACAGTTCAATATATGCGTGATTCTTTGATGAACGGGCAGCCTTTTGGTAAAAATATATATGCTCAAAACTCTATTGAGGGAGTGTTTCAAGCTGTTCAGAAAAATAAAGGGGCTATAGGTATAATTGGAGTGAGTTGGATAACATCGGATATGCGCAATTCTGATATTTCAACCGAAGAAATGGTCAATCAATTGAATGATAATTCGGGTGTGAATGTAGCCGAATTTGATAAAGCGGTGAAGGTGCTTAAAGTTATGGGGAATACCCGTGAAGCCTACAAGCCATATCAGCAATATATATATGATGGACGTTATCCGTTGTTCCGTCAAATATATATGATTATAGCAAGTGCGGGAGGTACATTAGAGCATGGATTCTTCTCGTTTGTTACAAGTTTCAACGGTCAAAAACTTATAATGAAAACAGGTGTAATGCCGGCTGTAATGCATCCGCAAGTAGTTCAACTTGGAGAATAAAAGAAATAACTAATAAACTAACAATATTAAATTTAAGTAGAATGAAAATTAAATTTTTGTTATCCTTATTTATGGGATCTGCTCTAAGCCTTTCGGCTCAAGGGTATCTTGATGGTGTTGAATATTATCGTGCCGATCAAACCAATGCTGCTAAAACAATATTGGAGCGCACATTGAACGATGCGGGAACCGATAAGGCAACGTCTTATTATTATCTTGGTCAAATTGCGATTAAGAATAATGATAAGGCAAAAGCAAAAGAAAATTTTGAAAAAGGGGTAGCCGCCGATGCAAATAATCCTTATAATTATGTCGGTCTTGCGGCATTGGATTTGGCTAATGGAGATAAGAAGGCTGCTGATGAGAATGTGAAGATGGCAAAGAAATTGGGAAAGAAAGATGCTCAACTTCTTGTGGATATTGCCAGAATATATTTTGAAGCCGATCCTGTTGCATACGACAAAGATATACAAAAAGCAATGAAAGACGCTTTAAAGATAAATAAAGAAGAAGCTTCGTATTATATCTTTATTGGTGATACTATCGCAGCGACTGCAGGTAGCGACAATGTGAAGGTTGGTAATGCGGCGGGGATGTATGAAAATGCTATTCTTTATGCTCCAAATAGTGCTGTAGCTTATGTGAAATATTCAAGCCTTTATGAAAAAGTAAATCCTACTTTTTCGGTTCAAAAGATGAGAGAGTATTTGAAGACTAATCCAAATTCAGCGCTTGCGCAAAGGGAATTGGCTGCGCGTTTATATGATGCCGGTCGTTGGACTCAAGCGGTTGCAGCATACGAGGAATGCATAAAGAACCCAAGCCATCTTGTGGAAGATGAAGAACGTTATGCGACACTCCTTATGTCGGGTGAAAAATATGAAGATGCTTATAATGTTGCAAAGGGAGTTGTTTCTCGTACCGAAAATCCTAACCAAATGTATCGTGTAATGATGCATAGCAAAAATAGTCTTAAGGATTATAATGAAGCTGTGAAGTGGGCTGAAGAATTGATGAAAACCAAGGCTACTTCAAAAATTGTGGAAATTGACTATTTGACATACGGTGAAGTGCTTGAAGGTCTTGCTACAGTTGACACTGCAAATGCGTCAAATTATATTGATAAAGCGGTAGCGCAATATAAAGAGATTTTAAATATGAATAATAAATATATCCCTGCATATAAAGCGTTATCTAATTTGTATAGAAATATAAACGACTATGCTAATGCCGTTAATTACTATGACCAATTTGTAGCGACAGGTGAGGCTAAGGCAGGTGATTATCACACATACGCAGGTTTGATACTTAACTATGCCAACCGTCAAGTGGAAGTTGACTCTATTGGTGCGCAAGCGATATATGATAAAGCCGTAGATGCAGCTACGATTGCGGTTGATCGTTCAAATAACCCTTATGCTCAAGAACGTAAAGCAATTATATTATTCTCTAAAAACCAAGGTGTAATTACTGCAGAAGTTGCACAAGCATTTGAAAAAGTAGTGGAAATGCTTGATGTTAATCCTAAAAACATACAGGAAGATCCCGATACATATAAAAAAGCATTAGCATTTATCGGTGACTACTATACAAAAGTGGGTGAAAATGAAAAAGCATTGGCTGCATATAACCGTTATTTGACAATTGACCCAACAAAAGAAACTGTAATTAATAGAATTAATTATCTAAATGAATTAATTGCAAAAGAAGCTGCCGAGGCAACTGAGTAAGCTTTTAATTAGAACCAGAAATGGGATGTGCAATAAATTTAACGCATCCCATTTTTTTTGTGCTTAATAATTATGTCTGTCCAATAAATAAAATTACAATTATTGGCGTCCGATAAACTTTTTTCAAGAGCAAATGTAACCCCAAAGGGGTTGATTATAATGTAGCCGGGTTTAGCCACGCAGTGGATAAACCCGGTATCGTTTTTATCATACACCAATAAATTACAATTGTTATAAATCAACGATAGAGTTTCGTATTTATGTTTATCTAAGTTTGTTATATAGAATTGAGGTTATCTTTTAACCGAGCGGCGCACCGATAAATTTGTGCCGCTACGAAGCAGTTCTTCCATTTCAGATGATACGTTAAATACGTCCATTGGATATTTAGGACGAATAGATTCATACCATTTAAATTGGGGAAGATAATACAATGATTTTTTTGCAAGATATAATGGGGTAACAGTGCCATTGGATTGAGACCAAATTTTGCATCGCTCAAGGTTTTGTTTGTTGAAATGGGCTTCGAGAAAACTACTTTCGATGTTTACTATTTTGTTATAGGTGGAGTCACTTTCGAGAGGAAGGTATATAGCTTGCACATTGCCATTGATATTGAGCGTTTTTAGGTTTTCATCTTCAAATGTGGCAAACATCTCTTTTCCGCTTAATTGGTTGAAAAATCCATCTTCAATCTCTTCTGCCGCAAACCCAAATTCGGGTAGGCGAGCCCAATTTGCGGTGGAGTCATTGAAATGAATCTCTATTATGTTTCCAAATATTTGTCGTTGTCCACTCCAAATGATGGGGTATTTATTCATTATCAGCAATGAATCTTGCTGGCGGAATGTCATAGAGTCGCACACTCCTTGGAGGTCGCTGCGGAATATTCTCACTCGTGGATTGGCGACAATGAGGTGGGTCGTGTCAAACGCAATGGATTGGATGGTGTCTGTTTTCATAGGAGTGACCTCGGTAATAATGCGAAATCCTCTTATCGTATCGCCATGCATATATAATGTGTCACCTTTGGAATATTCCATGGCTAAAGCGTTTCCGGTTACGAATACACTGTCAATGACTTCATTATAGTAGCCGTAGTCTCCTTTTAGCATGGTCTTGCGCTCAAAATCGGTTAGAATCATATTGCCGTATGCCTCGCCATAACCATTATTCCTATCATAGAATAGCGTGTCACCTTCCAAAACTTTGTTGTCTTTTGTCTTTACTTTGGAATGGGCATATAGATTCGCGATTTTGGTATTGGTATTATAATCGCCGTCATCGGTATAAATCGTACCATCTTTATTGGTTATCGTTGACGGGCTTTTTAATCGTGCAATGTGCGTGTTTGTGTTATAGTCGGCATTATAAGTGTTTATTGTCGAGCCATCGCTTATGATTGTTGCATGGGTGTCGATTTCGGCTATTTTTGTAAACGTGTTGTAGTGAAGCGATTCCGAAAATATTTCACTTATTTTTCCATTAGAGTTGTTGCGTAGATATACATTGCCATAAAAGTTGGCTTGTTTTGTTGCCGGAGAGTAGTCTCCTTCTATTGATTCAAGCCGGTTTTGCTTGTCGGTCATGATACCGCCAGTGGTATAGAATCCAAGCTCTTGCTTGAGGTCATATTCAAAAATATCGGTTTCAAGTTTTACGTCACGATTAATCAACTTGACGGTATTTCCATCGTAGGCATATAGGATGGCATGTTCTTCGTCTCCAAGATAATTAACCGAGTCGGCATAAACGTGCAATGTGTCACCTTGCCACATGTGAACATTGCCGTAGGCGTTAAATGAGTTTTCTTGGTCGAAAAAATATGCGCTGTCGCAAGTCATAAACATTTCTCCATGCCTAAATTTGACTTGCTCTGTTTTTCCATGTAGTATGATAAAGTTATCGCTTGAATGTTTTAAGAGCGAATCGGCTTTTTCAAGAAATACTTTACCGCGATTGGCACGATTTTCTTTATGAATCGATGGCTTGACAACAATCTTTTTCTCTTTGTTTTGAGATAATTGTTGGGCTGAAACTATTACTCCTATAGCGTGGAATGTCGCAATAACCGCAATAGCGCATAAACACGTTTTTAACGCTTTGTGAAATGCCGTTGAAAATGTTTTTTTGAGCATTTATAAAATCTAAGCTATTTGTTTTTTAACCAATTATGCTCAAATTCGCAATCGCGCCAACCATCTTCAATGCGTATGTAGGTGTCTTCTATTTTTTTATCAATCCAATCCTCTATGATTTTGGCTTTGGCCGATTTTTCATACATCGATTTTATGAGTTGATAATCATCCGATAGGTTGGCCTTGTGCCCGTCGATGCGTGCTGTAAGTTTGACGATGGCTACAATTTCGCTATTGCGTTTGGGGTCTTTCATGATGAAAGGCTTTGATATTTCACCCGGTTTAAGATTGTTAACCTCTTTTGATATTTCTTGAGGAAGTTGTGACATTTCAAATCTCACTGTTCCCGATTCTTCATTAACCATAGTCCCTTTGTTGTTTCGTGTGTCTTTGTCGTGTGATATCACACTTGTGGCCTCCTCAAATGTGAATTTTTTGTCAAGTATTTCGTTGCGCACCGAGTCAAGACGGTTTATCGATGCCATTAGGTCATTGTCCGACACTTTTGGTTTAAGCAATATGTGTCGGGTGTTAATGCGGTCGCCACGTTTTTCTATAAGCTGTATGATGTGGAACCCATATTGTGTTTCCACGATTTTTGACACTTTCTTAGGGTCGTTGAGGTTGAACGCAACCGCTGCATATTCGGGTTCAAGGTGTCCGCGCCCCATAAAGCCTATTTCTCCACCTCGCACACTGCTCCCGTCTTCTGAATAAAGAATCGCCAATGTCGAAAAATCGCTCTCACCACTGTTTATGCGGTTGGTATAGTCGCGAAGCCGGGCTTTCACATCTTCAATCTCTTGGCGGGGAATAGTGGGGTTTTGTGTCAAAATCTGCACTTCAACCTGTAACGGAACGTATGGGATGCTGTCCTTGTCAAGCTCTGAGAAATATTTTCTCACATCCGACGGGGTTATTTTCATGTTTTTTGTGAGCGATGATTGCACTTGTTGTATGCGTGATTGGTTTCCCCATTGTTCCATCATTTCCTCTCGCATTTGAGGTATTGATTTGCGGAAGTATTGTTCCACCTTTTCTTTTGAGCCAAGATTGGTGATATAATAGTTGATGCGACTGTCAACTTGTTGTTGAATCATTGAGTTTTGCACTTCAACAGTGTCGAGATCGGCTTGATGAAGAAACAGCTTTTCAACGGCAATGCGTTCGGGTATTACACAATATGGATTCCCGTTTATGGGTGTGCGTTCATACTGCATTTGTTGATACATCTCTTCTATTTCCGATTTATATATAATTTGGTCGCCAATAACCCATGCCACCTCTTCGGCGATATTGTTTTGTGCTGTCGTTGTGATAGTTGCTATCACCGATAATATTATGCTTAATGTAAGATGTTTCACTTTCACGATGTTTTATATGTCTAAAATGTTTTATCCTACAAAGTTAACCTATCTTTTTGAATTTATTATTCTAAACGATATTTTATTTTGGTTTTTTAAGAAGTGAATCATTAGAGGGGTAGAAACTCCTTCAGCCTTATTTCTTTTTCAGCCTGAAAATAAATCCACCTTTGCAAGTCGCAAAAGTGGATTTATTAATTTTTTGACCTGAAAGTTCAAATTCAAGAATGCAAACTTTTATTTCTCCATTTCCTTGCGTGTTGTGCCGTCGCTCATTTTTATAATGTTTATGCCTTTAGTTGGTTGGTTTAACTGGCGACCATAAATGTCATGGCGAGCTACCTCTATGGCGTTGCCCTCTGTTTCAACACCATCGACCCCTGAATTTTCATTAATATTGGTGAATTTCTCCCATTCATCGGCATTAGCGTATGCATCTTTTGTTCCCTCCGGCACACTTAAACGAGCTGAATAGCTACCATCGAATGCGCGATTACCGCACGTTGGAGGAGTTTCGCAATAAGATATAACAGACTCTAAATAGCAATTACTGAACGCCCATCCCCCAATAGATGTAACCGAATTAGGGATGGTAACTGAAGTCAGCCCTGAACACATATTGAACGCAAACTGACCAATTTCTGTCACTGAGTTTCCGATAGTTAGTTCTTTTACACCTAAGCATCCCGAGAACGCAGAGACTCCAATAGAAGTTACAGAATTACCAATAGTCACTTCTGACAACCCTAAGCAATCATAGAACGCATAACTGCCAATAGAAGTTACAGAATTAGGAATGTTAACCTTCTTTAATCCGGAGCATCCCGAGAATGCATCATAGCCAATCGAGGTTACTGAATTGGGGATAGTCACAGATGTCAAGCAATTGCAACTATAAAAACCATTGTTTTTTATTTCAGTAATATCATTAGGGATGACTAAGTCCTGAATCTCAGTATCATTTAGTTTAAGTTTGTGAGCATACAATATGGGGTTTGAGTGTTCATCTCCAAAATCAATTTTGCACCAAGACGATAAAGATATGATGTTAACCTCTTTCAAGTCGGAGCAATCATAGAACGCATCGTATCCCATCGAGGTTACTGAATTACCAATGGTGACAGATGTCAACCCGGTGCAACTGTAAAAGGCGTTGTTGCCAATTTTGATTATAGAATTAGGGATAATAACCTCAGTCAACCTGCGGCAATAATAGAACGCATCGTCACCAATCGAAGTCACTGAATAAGTGGTACCATTATAAGTCACAGTAGAAGGAATATTAACCGAGCCGGAGTATTCATTTGAAAACTCACCGTAAGAACTTCCTTGATATGTCACCTCTATAGTTTTTGTATTTTCATCTGTGATGTTGTAATAGATATCATCGACTTCAAAGTCGTAAGCGAAAGCGGAAAGCCCGCCGGAAAGCATTGCCATAAAAATGACAAAAGCCTTTAATAGAAAGTTTAAATTTTTCATTGTAGAATAAATTATATTATTGGTTAGTGGTTGATTATTAGGTAATTATCTGCAAAATTGTGTCCTCGGTTTTTAATAAGAGAGAGTCGCAAATGCCTTAAATGTCTGTAAACCAACTTCGTAAGACAAAATAAAATATAACGACTTGCAGCGAAATTTTTTATCTTGTTGCTATTTTTTATGAGTTGTATTTTGTAAGCGTTTGATTTTTAACTACTTTTGCAAAGTGACTCTCTCTTATTAAGAGATTGATTTTAATAATTTTTAAGTATTGAGCTGCATGCAGATAATCAATGGGTGTGTTTCTCTGCCGAACCTTATTCCTTGAAGCCGGATTGATTCGCTACCCGGAGGTTTCGGGCTGATGCTCTTAATCTTTCGGTCTCTCATATTGCTACGCTTCTTGTGCTTAGCACTAAATAGATACAGAGCATTTAATCTATCTATAAAAATGGTTAGTTTATTCGCTAAAATTGAGCGACCAATGCGCAATGATCACTCATGGCTCTATCCCATTTTAAAATCTCAAATGATTTAACTTCAAAATTTGAAAAAGCATAATCAATGAAAAATGGGGAACATTTATTAAACCGATAATAAAATGTAGGGATAAGTTCTTCGCCTAATTTTTCTTTCGTTGTAGTGTGATAAAGGCTTTTAAGATTATGAATATTCAATAACTCAAACACTTTAGCTATTGAATATTTAGAGTTTTCACCCGATTGTCCGACATAACAATTAAAGTCGCCACATATAAAAACCTTATTATTCTTAAAGTGTTTTACATAATCTTCTATTGCGTCAATTGTAATTTGAGGATAAGATTTCTCTTTATTCTTTTTGGTTTTTGTAGGCCATATCGCCAATATCAAAATATCATCACACCAAAATGGCAGGATATACTCATGCACCGAATTATACCAATCGGCTATTTTACAATTATATATTGTGTTATATATCACTCCCAAACCTTTCTTTTTATTAGAATTATCACCAATCCAAAACATTGAATAGCTCGATGGCAAAGTAACATGGTCTATATCTGATAATTCAGGAACTATATATAAATCAGCCCCCAGCGATAACAATTTATCGACTTTACTTTGCGAGCAGTGATGTATGTTGTATGAAATTATTTTCATTATCGATATCAAATCAAGGCTATTCACAAAATTAATCAAAATTCCTATATATAATTTGTTCTTTTATGAAAAAGAATTATCTTTGCAAGTGAAACAATCGGGAAACGTGTGCAATTCACGTACTGTCGCGCAACTGTGAACATTATGCCCATCGCTATTGTTGATTGGTCATAATAAAGTCAGATACCGAGGTGGTTGAAAATCCACCATTAGTCGCTTTCGCTTGAAAAGAGAGACTAAGCGTAAACATAATTGATAGTCCACAACTAAAGTGTTCTCATCTAATTAATGCTTGTCAACCATTTTGAGCTTAGCGACAAAATGATTGACTTTTTTATTAACCATTAATAATATTTAGAGATGAAAACATTTAGATTTTTACGCAATGGAGCCATGATGGTTCTTGCATTGGCAGCTATGACCGCCTGTAGTGACGACGACAACGATGTGGATTTGAAAATCGATTTTAATGAAATGTCGGGAGTTGCATTCAATAACGACGGCTATTGGGAAGATGTTTATAATACCGCAACCGATGGTTTCTCTATCGATGGTGTGACATTCAGTCATCAGGCGTCGGCTACCGAATGGGAGGGATATACTTATTACTCATGGTATGGTTTCTGCCCGTCAAAAAGCACCGACAACAACGATTACAGCGATGGAGACTGGACATCACATCAATGGGGTGCGATAACAGGTGGCGGACTATCGGGAGCGAAAGACCCATATTTGCTCGGTTTCTGGAACTCAAGCGAGGATATTAACACCCTCCCAACACCACCGGCATGCTGCATAACATACGGTGGCGGCGCCTTTGACCCCGAAGATGTTTATGTTACCAACAGTGCATGGGGTTACTATGCGATGAAGAACGGCTCGGCGTTTAACAAAAAATTTGAAAAAGGCGATTGGTGTAAACTCCATATCTATGGCGTGAAAAACGGACGCATATCAGGCAAAGTTGACGTGATGCTTGCTAATGGAACTGACATCCTTTCCACATGGAAACATGTTGACCTCGATGCCCTTGGCGATAGAATCGACATGATATATTTCCAAATCACATCAAGTGATATGGGTGCTTGGGGCATGAATAATCCGGCATACTTCTGCCTCGACAACTTGGAAATTGACCTAGATTAAGCATTTTCTAATATAATGAGGTTTTATACATATTGTTTTTAGAAACTCAAAGGCGACACTCGTGATGAATGTCGTCTTTTGTATTTAAACCTTTTGTAAAATATTTTATGCCGTGATGGCACCTATTCCCATCACACGTTTCTCAAAGTCATTTCGACTAAATGCTCTGTTTTTAAGTTTGTTGCGATAGGTGTATATCGTATTTAACGATAGACCTAAAAAACGGGCAATTTGTTCGCTATCGTTAATGCCAAGTCGTAAAAAAGCCAAAATGCGCAATTCGGTATTCAACCTCATTGGTGGCAATTCAAATCGTTTGTCGGGCATCAACAACGCATTTACCTCAGATACAAATGTGGGGTATATGTGAATAAAAGCATTGTCAAAAATCTTATAGAACATTTGGCTTTGTTCATTTAACATCGACTCTGATTCAAGCAACGCATATAAATCGGCCACTTGGTTAGCTTTGAGTTTGCGTTTTGCCATGCGATGAAATTCCTCCAATTTTTCGATATAAAGAGAACTTAACGATAGAAACTGACTTATGTAGGTGTCTTTAGTGATGTTGGCATGTGATAAACGCACTTTTAGTTCACTTAATTTTCGCATTTCTTTGCGCAAAAATACCAACGAACCGGTTATAATTATCAATGCAAATACGAGTGCTACGACAAGCCATGTGAGCCATGTGAGTTTTCGTTCATCTTGCGCTCTGAATGTTTGTGAAATTATGGGATATACTTCAGCCGACTGTAGTGCTCTGATGCGTGACCCCGATTTCACCGCATTATCCAACGATAACGACAAATATTTATATGCTCTATCTACATCGCCTTTGTCATATAACGCCACTCCAAGTTTCTGCAATGCCGTTCCCTCAAGTGTTGCCGAATATATGTCGGAAAGTGACGCCAATCCTAAGTTATATAACATCTCATCCTCTTTCCCCGGCTGTTCCTCATAATACTCAGCCAAATGACTTACCGCCCGGGCAAAAACAAAATCGTCAATATCTACATCATCAATCACGTCTCTTATTTCTGCAACCATCATCAATGGATTGCCATCCTCTTTATATAGCTGAGCTTTGTATAGTCGAGCTTCGGAACCTTCCTTATCTTCCATCATTGTCAACAATGTATCGGTGGTCTCTCGTGCCCTTTTAATATAATATCCTCTCGACTCATCTTGCGGATAAAATGATGATGCAAAATAAAATAATCGGTTTCCTACCTCATATTTATGAAACTTGTTGGACGGTAAAACTGTTTTTCCTATCGAATCATACAATTCAACAGCTTCTTTTATCATACCTCTAACAGGCAACAAAGCCACTTTTGATAATTCCAAGTGTTGAGCTTGCGCGCTATCGCCTATATGTAATGCTACATTTATTCCAAGTGTATAATAGTGTAATGCCGAATCAATATTACATCGTTGATAATCATCGCCTATTTTTTCATAAGCCGATGAAAGTTTCTGCGGTGGCAATGTTAACGCCAATCGCTTCATTGAATCCAATCTTTCTTGTTTAGACGTTTCATATATTGATTTATTGTCTATTGCATTATCGAGTGTCGTCAATACGTCATCAAGTGTCGATGGCAATTGCGTTGCTGCCACACAACAAAAATGACTGCACGTCAACGCACAGAGTAATATTATTTTTATCACAAATTTATTTTCCACACTTAAAAATATTAAACCATTTAAATTTTATTTTTGACAATACGCAAATTTAGTCACATATTTTCAATTTATCACAAGTGTCAACATTAAAATTCACTATAAAAAAGAGCCACAGAGCAATATGCCCTATGGCTGTTATGCAAAATATTCTAATTTTTGCTTAATAAAATATTTTTGTTATTATGGAATCAAATTATATGCACGGAACACTTTTTGTATTTTTTCGAGTGCGTATGTCACTTGTTCTTTAGTGTGAGTTGCCATCATGCTGAAACGTATCAATGTGTCGTGTGGAGCCACTGCAGGCGAAACAACAGGATTCACGAAGATGCCTTCGTTGAGAAGGTCGCGAGTAATAGCAAAAGTCTTCATATTATCGCGAATATACAATGGAATAATAGGTGTTGAAGTATTGCCTATTTCACATCCCATATTGCGGAATCCCTCAAGCGCATAGTTTGTGATATCCCAAAGATGTTCTTGCAATTCGGGCTCTTTTTCCATAATATCAATCGCGGCAAGAGCTGCTGCGGTTGACGCTGGAGTGATACTTGCAGTGAAGATATATGAACGAGAGTGGTGGCGGAGGAAATTTGTAATCTCTTTATCGGTAGCGATAAATCCACCGAGTGAAGCAAACGATTTACTGAATGTACCCATGATGAGGTCAACATCTTTTGTCACGCCAAAATGGTCACATGTTCCGCGTCCACCTTTTCCAAATACGCCTATACTATGAGCCTCGTCAACCATCACGGTTGCATCATATTGTTTTGCAAGTCTTACAATTTCAGGGAGATTAGCGACATCACCTTCCATTGAGAACACACCGTCGGTCACAATAAGTTTAACTTTATCGGGCGCACACTTTTGAAGTTGCTTTTCAAGCGACTCCATATCGTTGTGTTTATACTTCAATTGTTGTGAAAATGATAAACGGCGACCCTCGATGATTGAAGCATGGTCTTGCTCATCCCAAACGATATAATCTTCACGACCGGTCAAAGCTGAAACCACGCCAAGGTTTACTCCAAAACCTGTTGAATAAATCATTACATCTTCTTTGCCGATATATTCAGCGATACGAGCTTCAAGTTTTTTGTGAAGATCGAGTGTGCCATTTAAGAATGGAGAACCGGCACAGCCTGTTCCGTATTTGCGAGTAGCCTCAATGGCAGCCTCTTTAATTCGTGGGTCATTCACAAGACCTGTGTAGCAATTTGAACCAAACATCAACACTTTCTTGCCATTGATGATTACTTCACAGTCTTGTTCACTAGAGATAGCACGGAAGTATGGATATACTCCGGCTGCCTTTGCTTCTTGTGGCGCAGTATATTTTGCGAGTTTAGCTTGTAATAGCTTCATAGTTTATTATTAATATGAAAATGAGGTTATAAACTATCTGCAAAAACTATAGATACACATCTCATTTTTGCAGGCTACAAAGTTAGCCATTTTTAATGAAAAAAAATCTTTTTTTGTCATTTATTTTACACACTCGTTCCCGATTTGTGCAAAAAAAACAAAACGAGGCTCCTCTCAATAAGAAACCTCGTTGTTTTTTTATTAAATTGTTTTTTTATTCTCCTACACCAGCCAATTCAGGGTCAATCATAATTCGACCGCAATATTCGCAAACAATGATTTTTTTGCGCATTTTAATTTCCATTTGTTTTTGGGGTGGGATGCGATTGAAACAACCACCGCAAGCATTACGTTGGATATACACAACACCAAGTCCGTTACGAGCGTTTTTGCGAATGCGTTTAAATGCCGCTAAGGTGCGAGCGTCAATTTTTGGTTCAAGTGCTTTGGCTTTTTCTCTGATTGCATCCTCTTCTTGACGAGTTTCCGATACGATTTCTTCAAGTTCGGTCTTTTTATCTTCCAAGATGTGTTGTTTATCTTCAAGAAGTTCTTGAGTGCGAGCAATCTCATTATTTTTAGCGTCAACAATTCGGGCGAACTCATTGATGTGTTTCTCGCAAAGTTGAATTTCAAGAGTTTGGAATTCAATCTCTTTTGAAAGCAATTCAAATTCACGATTATTTACCACGCTATTGAGTTGCTCTTTATAACGTTCTATTTTGTTGTGCGCATCGTTGATTTTTTCTTTTTCAACATTTGATCTGTGTTGAAGTTCATTGATTTCAGTTTGAAACTTATTGATGCGAGTATTCAACCCTTCAATATCATCTTCAAGGTCTTTAACTTCAAGAGGCAACTCACCGCGAATTATTTTAATGCGGTCTATTTCTGAGAGTAATGTTTGAAGTTGATAAAGCGATTTCAAACGTTGCTCTACTGACAATGATTCACTTTTATTCTTATCTGTAGCCATATCTTACAAATAATTTATGGGATTTTTTTCTATATCTGAGTAATAAAGTGCAAAGGTAGGAAATTTTTCTTGAATTTCACGATAAAAAATGCTTTTTGTGCATTGTTCACTTTCAAAATGACCAATATCTATGATAATTATATCATTTTTATAGTCAACAAAATCGTGATACTTAACATCTGATGTAATATATACTTGCGCACCCTTTGCGATAGCTTTGCCAATCAAAAACGCACCTGAGCCGCCACACATGGCAACAGTTGAAATCTCTTGATCGACATCTGTGGTATTACATCTCACAATAGGTGCATCAAACACTTCTTTTACTTGCGATATCAGTTGCGACAATTTTAATGGTGTTGATAATTTTCCAACAACGCCCGAGCCTAAATTTTTTGATTCATTTTCTATTGCTATAAACTCGTATGCCGGTTCTTCGTAGGGGTGTGCTTTGATTAATGCCCTCTCTACACGGTTTTTAAGCCATCGAGGCATGATGACATCAATTCTCGTTTCAAGCTCATTATGCACCTCGCCCACTTGACCAACAAACGGATTCGCACCCGACAAAGCCCGAAACGAGCCTTCGCCTTGCACCGAAAAACTACAGCAATCATAGTCGCCAATCGTTCCAGCGCCGGCATTAAAAATCGCAGTTTTCACAGCTTCACAATAAGCGTTTGGCACCATTACCGATAGTTTTAGCAATTTTCCTAGCTGAGGCTCAAGTGTTTCTATCCCTACGACATTTAAGCGACGTGCCATTTCCCACGACACGCCATTTGCCGCATTATCTATTGCGGTGTGACACGAATATATCGCAATCCCGGCTTTTATGGCTTTCATCACTGTTTGCTCCACTTGCGAAGCCCCGGTCAATCGCTTAAGACCTTTGAAAATCAATGGATGATGAGAAACTATGAGGTTACAACCTCGTGACGCTGCCTCATCAACGATAGCCGGAGTAACATCAACACATAAAATTGCACCCGTGCAATTCTCATCGCGATTACCCACTTGCAACCCACAATTATCATAATCCTCTTGCAATGCGAGTGGAGCAAATTTTTCTATTGCTGATGTTACATCTGCTATAGTCATAATGTTTTTTATTTTTCTTCTTCTTTAGGAAGGACAACGTCAATTGACAATTCTTTAAGTTGAGCCTCATCAATGGTTGATGGAGCATCAATCATCATATCGCGACCTGAGTTGTTTTTGGGGAATGCGATAACGTCGCGAATTGAATCCAATCCGGCAAGGATTGACACAAAGCGGTCAAACCCAAATGCCAAACCTCCATGAGGTGGCGCTCCATATTTAAAGGCATTCATTAAGAACCCAAATTTATATTGAGCGTCTTCTTCGGTAAGACCAAGAAGGCGGAACATTTTATCTTGAAGTTGCGCATTGTGAATACGAATACTGCCACCGCCAAGTTCATTGCCATTAACTACCATGTCGTAGGCTGTAGCTCTCACCTCACCTGTCGCCGAATCGAGTTTGTCAATGTCTTCGGGGTTTGGTGATGTGAATGGGTGGTGCATTGCATAGTAACGTTGTGTTTCTTCGTCCCACTCAAACAATGGGAAATCAATTACCCATAGGCAAGAGAATTTTTGTGGATCACGCAATCCGAGTTGGCTGCCCATTTCAAGACGCAATTCGCAAAGCTGCTTGCGAGTCTTCATTGTTTGTCCGGCAAGAATCAAAATCAAATCACCAGGCTTTGCTTCGCAGCGGTCGGTCCATGTGCGCAATTCCTCTTCGGTGTAGAATTTAGAAACCGAGCTTTTGATTGAACCATCTTGCTCAACCTTAACCCACATCATACCTTTAGCTCCAATTTGTGGACGCTTCACAAAGTCGGTCAATTGGTCGAGTTGTTTGCGTGTGTAAGAAGCGCATCCGGGAGCACAAATAGCACCCACATATTCGGCGTCATCAAGCACTGCAAATCCTTTTCCCACTGTCAAATCTTTGATTTCTACAAACTTCATTCCGAAACGTGTGTCGGGCTTGTCGCTACCATAATATTTCATGGCATCGGCCCAAGTCATGCGTGGGAACGGGTCAACAAAATCTATATCTTTCACATATTTGAAGATGTGTTTTACCAAACCTTCAAACATTTGAAGCACATCTTCTTGCTCAACAAACGACATTTCGCAGTCGATTTGAGTAAACTCGGGTTGACGGTCGGCACGAAGGTCTTCATCGCGAAAACATTTCACGATTTGGAAATACCGGTCAAAACCACTCACCATCAATAATTGCTTAAATGTTTGTGGTGATTGTGGTAATGCATAGAACTCACCAGGATTCATGCGTGAAGGCACAACAAAGTCACGAGCGCCTTCGGGGGTTGATTTAATCAACACCGGTGTTTCCACTTCGATAAATCCTTTTTCATCTAAATAACGGCGAATTTCAAATGCCATTTTGTGGCGCAATTCAAGATTGCGACGCACAGCGGGACGGCGCAAATCAAGATAACGATACTTCATTCTCAAATCATCACCGCCATCGGTATCATCTTCGATAGTAAATGGTGGCACTTCCGATTTGTTGAGAACTTTCAAGTCTGTTGCGATTATTTCGATATCTCCTGTAGGTAGATTGGCATTTTTACTTGAACGCTCAGCCACGATTCCCTTTACTTGTATCACAAATTCGCGACCAAGATGATTGGCGGCGTCACAAAGAGCGGCGTTAGATTCATTGTTAAAAACCACTTGGGTTACACCATATCTATCACGCATATCAACAAAGGTCATTCCACCCATTTTGCGTGCACGTTGCACCCATCCGGCAAGTGTCACTTCTGTTCCGGCATCACTTATGCGGAGTTCACCGCAAGTTTTACTTCTAAACATATCTGTGTATTGAAATAATAAAACGTTTTATCTATATGAAAATTTTTGTAAAGTTACAACATTTCATCGAATTAACGCATATTTATCCGGGAAACTTAACCCGAGACTAAAACTTTAGCCAAGCATTAAACAACACACATCAATGACTAAACCACATTTTCAATTTCGCAAAAAATGTTTTAGGCTGAGGCTTCACATGAATACTCACCTTATTTTCTTTTTTATTTAAAAACAATATTGAAGAATGCAAGATTATAGCTACCGTTTCCTCAAAATTTTCTATTCCATGCACTCTATGTAATGAGATTTTATGAAATATCGATGAGGAATCCAGGCTCCCTATCACAATATGGTCATCTATAATCTCTATCGAATGTACTTCAGAAACGGTGTCAAATAAATGTCCTATATCAATACAATCAATCGAAGCCGGTCGTTTTCTATATTTTTTGTAAATTACCTCTATTACCTTTTTTGTTATCATAAGCACGTTTTTTATTCCTTTTGAATTATTAACAACAAAGATATTATTTTTGTTTAAAATGCATTAAATAAAATGGGTCTATGGCAAAATTCTATTATTGTCCCAGCCGGCACATCTCGTGCTAACTAAAAATAGGGGAGTCTTATTTGTACTTAATGCAACTTGTTAAAACACGATAGATAATAATATTGCCCCCATGCTTTTTTAGAAAGTCATCGACAAACCCTCCGCAACGCTATGAAAAAAGCCGGCTTCCACACCTACCGCTATGAATGGTGGCACTTCCAACACTACACAAAAAATACATGCGCTCCCACCTCAAATCAATCGACTTCTAAGAGTTCCTAAAATAACACCCCCATCCTTAACCAAGGGTGGGGGTGTGGGATTTTATTTGGGTTTTATTAATATTCGCTCCAGGGGGCGATGTTGATGTCTTCGATTGGTTTGTTGATGAAGGCACGGATATATGCGGCGGCAAGGCGGGCGTTGGTCAACAATGGAATGTTGTGGTCGATTGCCGAGCGACGAATGCGATAGCCGTTGGTCAACTCACGTTTGCTATGGTTCTTAGGAATGTTGATTACCATATCGATGTGGTGGTTGGCAATGAGGTCGAGGATATTTTCACCCTCTTCATCGGGCCAACAAACAGGAGAAACTTTCACGCCGTTTGATTCGAGGAATTTGGCTGTTCCTTCGGTTGCATAAAGTTTGTAGCCTGCTTCGTCGAGCATTTGACAGCATTCGAGCATATCCACTTTACCACGCACGTCGCCCGATGACACGAGCACCGCTTTATCTTTGCTTGGCACACGATGACCAACTGAAATCATTGCGTTCAACAATGCTTCGTCGAAGTCGGCGCCCAAGCAACCTACTTCACCGGTTGATGACATATCTACGCCAAGCACAGGGTCGGCTTTGTGGAGACGAGCAAACGAGAATTGCGATGCCTTGATGCCGATGTAGTCGATATCGAATGTTGAAGTATCGGCTTTTTCTACAGGTTCATTAAGCATGATGCGAGTTGCAGTCTCGATAAAGTTGCGTTTGAGGATTTTTGAAACGAATGGGAAACTGCGTGATGCACGCAAGTTACATTCGATAACTTTCACATCATTGTTTTTAGCAAGGTATTGGATATTGAAAGGACCTGAGATGTTGAGTTCTTTCGCAATCTTCTTACTGATGCGTTTGATGCGACGTGCTGTTTCCATATATATCTTTTGAGCAGGGAACACGAGAGTGGCGTCGCCTGAGTGTACGCCGGCAAACTCGATGTGCTCAGAGATTGCATATTCGATAACTTCGCCATTGCGTGCCACTGCGTCAAATTCGATTTCTTTGGCATTTTGAAGGAATTCGGTCACCACAACAGGGAATTCTTTCGACACTTTAGCTGCAGCTCCGAGGAATTGGTGCATTGACTCGTAGTCGTAGCACACGTTCATTGCCGCACCCGAAAGCACATAACTTGGGCGAATCAATACAGGGAAGCCCACTTCGGCCACAAATTGGTCGATTTCATCGAAGCTGGTCAATTCTTTCCAACGTGGTTGGTCAATGCCGAGGTTATCGAGCATAGCCGAGAATTTGTGACGGTTTTCGGCACGGTCGATGCAGATGGGCGATGTGCCAAGCACAGGCACATGGCGACGATAAAGTTTCATCGCAAGGTTGTTAGGAATTTGACCACCTACCGACACTATAACGCCGCGTGGTGTTTCGAGGTCGATAACGTCGAGCACACGTTCGAAGCTCAACTCGTCGAAGTATAGACGGTCGCACATATCATAGTCGGTCGAAACGGTTTCGGGGTTATAGTTAATCATGATTGATTTATAACCGAGCTTGCGACAAGTGTTCACAGCGTTAACCGAACACCAGTCAAACTCTACCGAGCTACCGATGCGATAAGCACCCGAGCCAAGTACCACAATATTTTTGCCTGAGTTATAATCGTAAGGAATTTGGTGAGCATCGGCACCGTATGTCACATAGAGGTAATTAGTCAATTCGGGATATTCCGAAGCGACGGTGTTGATGCGGCACACTTTAGGAGTTACATTGAGGGTTTTGCGATGTTCACGCACGCGCAACACATCGGCTTCGTAGGTTGAGCTTGGATTTTCTACATAACGAGCGATTTGGAAGTCGCTAAATCCGAGGCGTTTTGCTTCGGCAAGCACATCGGTGGGAAGATCTTCAATTTTTTCATATCCACCGAGGACTTTTGTGTAGTCAACAATATTTTTGAGGCGTGACAAGAACCAAGGATCGATTTTTGTCAATTCTTCAATACGTTCTACAGTATATCCTTGTTCAAGGGCTTGAGCTATTGCAAAAATACGAAGGTCAGTTGGGTGTGAAAGAGCATGGTCGAGGTCATCAAATTCGATGTCGCGGTTTCCTACAAAACCGTGCATGCCTTGACCTATCATGCGAAGACCCTTTTGAATAATTTCTTCGAATGACTTACCAATCGACATGATTTCGCCTACCGACTTCATTGAAGAACCGATTTCGCGATCCACACCTGCAAATTTGGTGAGGTCCCAACGAGGAATCTTCACAATCATATAATCAACCGACGGAGCAACGTAAGCCGAGTTTGGTGTACCCATCTCACCGATTTGGTCGAGAGTGTAACCAAGAGCGAGCTTAGCTGCCACAAATGCCAAAGGATACCCCGAAGCCTTAGATGCTAAAGCCGAGCTACGGCTCAATCGGGCATTGATTTCGATGATACGATAATCGTTTGTTTCGGCATTGAAAGCATATTGTATGTTACATTCACCCACGATACCAATGTGGCGCACCACTTTGATAGCGATTTCTTGCAACATGCTTATTTGCTCTTGTGTCAACGACACGATGGGAGCCACCACGATTGATTCACCGGTGTGAATGCCAAGCGGGTCGAAGTTTTCCATTGGCACCACAGTGAAGCAGTGGTCGTTTTTATCGCGTATTACTTCAAATTCGATTTCTTTCCAACCTTTCAACGACTCTTCAACAAGAATTTGTTTTGAGTGAGCGAGAGCGCTTTCGCAAAGAGTATTAAATTCTTCATCATTGGCACAGATACCCGAGCCAAGACCACCGAGAGCGTAGGCCGAGCGTACCATCACCGGGAAACCGATGCGATGTGCCACCTCAACGGCATCTTCCATTGTTTCTACCGCTTGCGAGATTGGAGTCTTAGCCTCAATCTCATCAAGTTTTTTTACGAAAAGGTCGCGGTCTTCAGTAATCATAATGGCTTCAACCGATGTGCCGAGCACCTTCACACCATGGCGTTCGAGAGTGCCATTGAGGTAAAGTTCGGTACCGCAGTTCAATGCTGTTTGACCACCAAATGCCAAGAGAATACCATCAGGTTTTTCCTTTTTAATCACTTCCTCAACAAAATAAGGGGTAATTGGGAGAAAATAAACTTGATCGGCAACACCTTCCGATGTTTGAATCGTAGCAATATTGGGGTTAATGAGAACGGTAGCGATGCCCTCTTCACGGAGTGCTTTTAACGCTTGAGAACCAGAGTAATCAAATTCGCCGGCTTGGCCAATTTTCAAGGCACCGGAGCCGAGTAGTAATACTTTTTTAATTCCGTCGATCATATTTTTGCAAAATTTCTTGCAAAGTTACTACATCTAAAGCAGAAAATCGCAGTTTTGTCACCTTTTTTTTCTGTCAAAATTCATTTATTAACTTTGAGTTATCATATAAAAGCCGAAAAATCTTACATTTATGAAAATTATTAATTGCCAAAAATTACTATCTTTGCATCAAATTTGTTATATATAAAAAACTACAATTCTATGATTAAGAATTTAACCTCAACAATTAAATATATAGGTGTTGATGACACTACACTTGATTTGTTTGAAAGTCAATACATTATACCTAATGGGATTTCCTACAACTCATATCTGATTCTCGATGAGAAAGTTGCCATTATGGACACTGTTGACCGTCGAATGAGCGATGACTGGTGGTCAAATCTTGAAACAGCCCTTGATGGGCGTCTCCCCGATTATCTCATTGTGCATCACATGGAGCCTGACCATGCCGGAAATATAGCCAAAGCAATGGCGAAATATCCCGAATTGAAAATCGTTGCATCGGTCAAAGCAATTGCCATGCTCCCTCAATTTTTTGAAGGTGTGGATTTCAAGAACCGCACAATTGCCGTAAATGAGTATGAAAAATTAAGTCTTGGAGCACATTCATTACAATTCCTAATGGCCCCGATGGTACATTGGCCCGAAGTGATGGTGACATACGATTATTACGATAAAGTTGTATTCTCAGCCGATGCTTTTGGTAAATTTGGAGCATTGCGCCACGATGAAGATTGGGCTTGCGAAGCTCGTCGATATTATTTTAACATCTGCGGTAAATATGGAATTTCTGTACAATCTCTGTTGAAAAAACTTGCCACACTTGATGTAAGCCATATTTGTCCGCTTCACGGACCGGTTCTTAGTGAGAACTTGGATTATTACATAGGTCTTTACGACACATGGAGCAAATATGAGGTTGAAACCGATGGCGTATTCATTGCTTATGCTTCTATCCATGGTGGCACTAAGGCTGCGGCCCTCAAATTAGCTGAGATTTTAAAGGATAAAGGTGCCGCAAAAGTCGCAATCGTCGATTTGAGCCGTGAAGATATGGCGGAAGCCGTAGAAGACGCATTCCGTTATGGGCGAATGGTGGTCGCTGCGTCGTCATATGATGGCGACGTTTTCCCCCCTATGTATGATTTCTTGCATCACCTTCGTCTTAAAGCTTATCAAAAACGCCGTGTGGGTATAATCGAAAACGGCTCTTGGGCGCCATCGGCAGGACGAGTGATGAAAGAAATGTTGGGCAAAATGAAAGGACTTGAAATCATTGAACCTACAATTACCCTACGCTCTACAATGAAGCAAACCGATATTCCGGCAATGGAAGCTCTCGCTGATGCAATATTGAAATAAGATTGCATCAGCCAAATAATATAAATAGGTCAATTGTGTGGATGTGGATTAGACAACACATTTGACCTTATTTTTGTTCAAAAAAATAGCTATTTTGTTTATTTTAATTTATATGTGTCATGTATTTGCCCATATCTATGACTACATTTGTGCCATAATCAGAAATAATAACTATTAAATTAAAAAATATGGCAACATTTATATTCATCGGCATCTTTGTGACATTAATTTATAAATTTAATAAATGCGAAAACGAATCGGCACAACAATAACCAATTTTATAAGAATTGATAAAATAATGTCAATACAACTTCGCCAACGCTTATTACACATTTTTCTTGAAAATATTGATAAAATAATGCATCTGAATTAGTGTAATTTCACGAAAAGTTTTTATCTTTGCGTGCAATAAAATCTAAACATCGTTTTTATGTCATTTATTGCAGATCGTGTAAAAATGGATGGACTCACATTTGATGATGTCCTCTTGATTCCGGCTTATTCGGAAGTTCTTCCCCGCTGTGTCAGCCTCAAAACAAAATTCTCTCGTAACATAACCCTTAATGCCCCTATTGTATCGGCCGCTATGGATACCGTTACCGAAGCGCAATTGGCAATTGCCATAGCTCGCGAAGGTGGAATAGGCGTTATTCATAAAAATATGTCAATAGCCGAGCAGGCACGTCAAGTTCATGCTGTGAAACGAGCCGAAAACGGTATGATTTATGACCCTGTCACCATTAAATGTGGCAGCACAGTAAACGACGCTCTCAACATGATGAAAGAATATCACATTGGTGGTATACCTGTTGTTGACGAAAACAACAAGCTTGTGGGTATTGTAACTAATCGCGACTTGCGTTTTGAACACGATCTCACTCGTCTCATCGATGATGTGATGACAAAAGATAACCTCGTTACAACAAATCAATCAACTAATCTTGAAGAAGCCGCTGAAATCCTTCAACAACATAAAATTGAAAAACTACCTGTTGTTGATAGTGAAAATCATTTGATAGGGCTCGTTACATATAAAGACATCACCAAAGCAAAAGACAAACCCAACGCATGTAAAGACTCTCTTGGTCGTTTGCGTGTAGCCGCCGGAGTAGGCGTAACCGGAGACAGTATGGATCGAGTTGACGCTCTTGTTGAAGCAGGTGTTGACGCAATCGTAATCGACACAGCTCACGGGCATACAAAAGGTGTGGTTGGCGTGTTGAAAGCAATCAAAGAAAAATACCCATATATCGACGTGGTTGTAGGTAACATTGCGACAGGCGAAGCAGCTAAATACCTCGTTGAAAACGGTGCCGACGGCGTAAAAGTAGGTATTGGTCCGGGTTCAATCTGCACAACCCGCATAATCGCCGGTGTTGGCGTACCTCAATTAAGTGCGGTATATGATGTGGCAAAAGCTCTTGCCGGCACAGGTGTTCCCTTGATTGCCGATGGTGGTATTCGTTACTCAGGCGACATTGTTAAAGCACTTGCGGCAGGTGCTTACTCCGTGATGCTTGGCGGTATGCTTGCAGGTGTTGAAGAATCGCCCGGTAGCACAATCATCTACAACGGACGCAAATTCAAGGCATATCGTGGTATGGGTTCTCTTGAAGCAATGGAGAAAGGCTCAAAAGATCGCTACTTCCAAGCAAACGAAAGCGATGCTAAAAAACTTGTTCCCGAAGGTATTGCAGCTCGTGTGCCCTATAAAGGCACTCTTTACGAAGTGGTATATCAAATTCTTGGAGGACTACGTGCAGGTATGGGATATTGCGGTGCCGAAAACATCGACAAACTTCACACTGCAAAATTCACTCGCATTACAAATGCCGGTGTGGCCGAAAGCCACCCTCACGATGTGGCTATCACGAGCGAAGCCCCCAATTATAGCGCATCACATCAATAAAACGCAAAAGTCAAAATCGATTTAATCAACCAATAATAATATAGAGATATAATAAAACCATGGTGTTTAACGTTATATCTCTATATTTTTGTATAATAATTATTATTGCAATCTTAAACAACTAATAAACAATGAATAAAAGATTTGTGTCATTGGCACTCGTTGCCACAACGCTTTTTTGCGCATCGGCAAAGAATAACGATCCCGTATTGATGACAGTAAATGGTAAAGATGTCAAACTCAGCGAATTTGAATACCTTTACAACAAAAACAATTCTCAGCAATCGCAAAAGCAATCTATCGATGAATACATCGATATGTTTACTACATATAAACTTAAAGTTGCCGATGCCGAAGCTGCCGGTATTGATACCACCATCGCCTTTCGCAATGAGTTCAACCAACACCGCAACGAGCTTGTAGCTCCATATCTCAAAGATAATTCGGTAATGGAGCGTCTCATCAATGAGGCTTATAGTCGCATGCAAGAAGATGTTGATGTGAGCCACATAATGTTCCATTTGACAAACGATCCCGCCTACAATAAACAAAGCAAAGCCCGTCTCGACAGCATTCGCAACGAAATATTAAACGGAAATGCCACATTTGAAGAAATGGCAGAAAAACATTCTACCGATAAAAGTACAGCCAATCGAGGTGGACGAATGGGCTTTATCGTTGCAAACAAATGGCCATACCCTTTTGAAAAAGCCGCATTTGAAACCAAAACAGGGCAAGTGTCTAATGTCGTTGAGACATTTGCAGGTTTTCATATCATTAAGGTAAATGACCGTCGTCCCGCTCGCGGACAGATTAATGCCAAACACATTTTGAAACTCACTCATGGGAAATCGCCTGAAGACGCTCAAAAAGCAAAAACACAAATCGACTCTCTATATAATGTTTTAAAATCGGCATCGGCTACCGAGTTGAACGCTCAATTCAGCAATGTGGCTTCATCCGAATCTGATTGTGGCTCAAAACAAAGAGGTGGAGATCTTGGTTGGTTTGGCGTAGGACAAATGGTCCCTGATTTTGAGACAGCCGCATTTGCATTAAATGACGGACAAATGTCGGAACCGATTCAAACGCAATTTGGATGGCACATAATATATCGAGTGGCAAGCAAAGGTATTGGAACTCTCGAAGATTGCAAACAAGAAATCACATCTGTTATAAACAATGATGACCGTGCTTTAATGCCCGAAAAAGCAAAAAAGGAAGCTCTTAAAAAGGAACACAATGTTTCAATAATCAAAAAAAATTATGATAAAGTAGTAAAAGCCATCAACGAAAACGACGGATACGACTCTGTTGTCATTGCGAAATTCGGCAATAGTGATATGCCACTCATAAAGGTTGGTGATGAAACAATTCCAGTGAAAGATGTTCTTAAAGGCATGCCTAAGTCGGTAAAAATGGCTCCTGTTCATAGTATTGCGCAATTTAACAGCACTATTGACATCGCATTGGGGTACTATGCTGTTGAATATGAGAAAAAACATATTGACAAAAAACATCCCGAACTTGGTCATCTCATCAACGAATATCGCGACGGAATACTATTATTTGAAATCAGCAACCGCAATGTGTGGGAAAAAGCCGCAAAAGATAAGGTGGGTCTTGAGCAATATTTCAACGAAAACCGAGCAAAATATGACAATTGGAAATCGCCCAAATATAAAGGGTTCGTAATATTCACACAAAATGATTCGGTAATGAATCTTGCTCAAGAATTTTTGAACAAAAACGTTCTTGATGTTGATTCTGTAGCTCCGGCATTGCGCAAAGAATTTGCACGCAATATTAGAGTGGAACGAGTAATTGCTGCAAAAGGGGATAACGCTATCGTTGACTACATCGCGTTTAACGGTGAAAAACCTGCTCCTGAAAAGAACAAATGGCAGTATTATTTTGGATACATGGGACGCATAATAACCTCTCCCGAAGAAGCCGCTGATGTGAGAGGCATAGTGACTTCGGATTATCAAGCGAAACTTGAAGCCGATTGGGTTAAAGAAATCAAACAAAAATACCCCGTCAAAATCAAGCAAAAAGTGCTAAATTCGATTAAAAACAAATAATTTATAACACAACACAAAGTCATAAAAACTGTGCCAAAATGGTTGGCACAGTTTTTTTTATGTTAAAAACACACCAATAATCCACATTTCATATTTATTATCGGTATTTGTTTCGTTTTGCACTATCCAACCTTTACCTCTATTTATGTTGTATCTTTGCATCGTGAAAATTATATATCAGTATCTATAAAACCCTAAATTTATTTTAACTATGAAGATTAATGTAAGGTTTTTTCCTGATGAGAATCCCGACAACCCGGGACGCATAAATTATCAGATTATTAACCGCCAAGGTGATGTGGCGTCGATCAATACTCCACATCGCATATATGTGCAAGAATGGAATCATTATCGAAACACCATTCGTTTCTCTCGCAAAAACTCTCCTCGCAAAGAGCAACTCAAAGAAATTGCCGACAGTATAAAATGCGACATAATGAAAATTCATTCGATTTATGATGATTATGTAATGTCGGGAGAGCCGTTTCGCATGGTGAATGTGGCAAACTCTTATTTAAGACAACGACGTTCTAAGTCATTTTTTAATTTCATGTTGGACGCTATAGATAACCTTACTGAGATGAATCGTTATGGCACGGCTCATAGTTATTCATCAGCGCTCAAAAGTTTTATGAATTTTAGAGAGAATGTTGATGTTGAACTGATTGATATCGACTCCGATTTGATGCAACGCTATGAAGCCTATCTTGAAAATCGTGGCGTGTCACCAAATACCGTGTCATTTTATATGCGTAATCTACGAGCTGTATATAATCGTGCAATTGAAAAAGATTTAATACCTATGCGCAACCCATTCCGACATGTTTATACAGGCATTGCCAAGACCGTAAAACGCGCATTGCCACTTAAAGCCTTGCAACGAATAAGAACATTGAATTTGGCAAATCGTCCATCGCTTGATTTTGCCCGTGATATGTTCATGTTTTCGTTTTACACTCGCGGAATGTCGTTTATTGATATGGCTAATCTCAAAACCGACGATATAAAATATAATACATTATATTATCGACGGCATAAAACCGGACAGCAGCTCCAAATACGTTGGGAACGGTGTATGCAAGAGATTGTTGACAAATATAAATACATCACTGTCGCACCGTTTTTGTTGCCGATATCCGAATCACCCGATGACCCATATCCAAGATATAAATGCATAATGTCGCGGGTAAACAAATATCTTAAACGCGTAGCGCTCCTTGCAAATATTGACGCGCCGCTCACAATGTATGTGGCGCGCCATTCGTGGGCAAGTGTGGCTCGTGACGCTCATATTCCCATATCCATTATCAGTCAGGGTATGGGACATGACAGCGAGCTCACAACACAAATATATCTCGCAACAATAAACAATGTTCTTGTTGACCGTGCAAACAAGCGTATAATAACCAAATTGTGTGGAAACGATTCCTCTCCTCCCGACCATTAGTTGTTTGTGGTGTTTTCTTAAGACAGGAAAGTTGAATTTACAATCTTTATTGATTATCTTTGTGGAAAAGATTTGAATTATGGCACAAAATAAACCACTTATATTAATAACGAATGATGATGGGATAAAAGCTCGTGGGATTTTTTTCTTGGCTGAGGCTGTGAAAGAGATGGGCGAGGTGTATATTGTTGCTCCCGATGACGCACAGTCGGGGCAATCGTCGGCAATGTCAATAAACAAGCCGTTGCGAATTACTTCACACCCTGAGCATAATGGAATTAAAGTTTTTTCAGTAAATGGTACACCTGTCGATTGCGTGAAATTAGCATTACACACTATTGTGCCACGTCGTCCCGATTTATTGCTTTCGGGCATTAACCATGGTAGCAATGCCGGTAATAATATTATCTATTCTGGAACAATGGGTGCTGCACTTGAAACGTGTATGCTCGGTATTCCATCAATAGGATATTCCTATTTGAGCCATTCTCCCCAAGCCGAGTTTTCAAATACTTTGCCATTCTTGAAATCAATAACTCGCAAAGTCATTGAGCAAGGATTGCCTGCCGATATATGTCTCAATATTAATTTTCCAAAAGGGGATATTAAAGGAGCAAAAGTTGTGAGAGCTGCCCGAGGATTTTGGACTGAAGAATATGCCGAGTATATCGACCCTAATGGAAAACCATTTTATCTGCTTACCGGTAACTTCAAAAATATTGAACCCGAAGCTGAAGATACCGACTATTGCTGGCTCGACCGAGGTTACGCATCAATTGTGCCGGCTCGCCCCGACCAATCGGCATTAGATGTAATAGATGAGATGAAAGGTGTGTTTGAATAGGAAGTAAATATAATAATTATAATGTTAGTTGCATATCGACCACATCGAGCACTTGACCCAGTTTTTCGCCCACTTGTTCAAAGTGCGACACTTTTTTGAAGCCTAAACGACGGTGCATTTCGATGCTTACCTTATTATTGGCAGTGATGCATGCAATTAACACTCTGAATCCCATCTTGCGACAATCTTCGATGAGGCGGTTCATCAATTTTGAGCCTATCCCCTTGTGAAAATATTTTGGTGCGAGATATATTGTCGTTTCGAGGGTATTGTGATAAGCCGCGCGTTCTTTCCAAGGGTGAGCATAGCAATATCCTGCAATTTCACCATCTTCTTCCCAAACAAGATAGGGACAATGTGCCGAAATATCTTCAATGCGCTGGCGCATCTGCTCCACATTCAACGGCTCTATCTCAAACGAAATAGTAGTATTGAGAATATATTCATTATATATCTCAACAATCGCTTTTGCATCGCTTGGTTTTACTCTACGAATCATCTTGAATTATGAATTATCATTCACTTCCCAATGCCCGCCTTTATTGCCACCAATACGTGTAATAATATTTGCGTTTTTAAGAATTGATATATGGCTTCTTGCAGTGCGGTCTGAAATATTTAGTGAAAGTCCAATTTCTTTAGAAGTGGTATATGGATTTTCAATAATACATTCAAGGACTTTCCATGTTAAGTTATTGAATGAAGGGTGAATAATTTTGAGTTTATTAGGAAAATTCTTAGGAAGTTTATTGGGAAGCTCGTTGTCAATTGGAGTTCCTTGGTATTTTTTGAGCGTATTAAGAATTTCGCCAAGCATAAAGTCGATGAACGGACTGCAATCAACCTTTTGTGAACTTAATGCTATGGCATTATAATACATTTGTTGATTGTGATTAACGAGGCTTTCGATTGGCAGATGTTCAAAAATGGGGTGTAATTGTCCTAAAATAAGGGATTGCCACATTCGTCCCATACGGCCATTCCCATCAATAAAGGGGTGTATAAACTCAAATTCATAATGAAATACGCAGCTACGAATTAATAGATGGTCGGGTGCATATTTAAGCCAAGTGAATAAATCTTTAATTAGGAATGGTACTTGTTGGGCCGGAGGAGCCATGTGAATGCATCGGTCACCACTGAATACTCCTACGTCTCCTTGTCTGAATTTTCCATTATCGTCAATTAATGATTCCATCATTACTCTGTGAGCCTTTAATAGATCATTGACCTCAAAAGGGTTTAACGATTGGTATAACTCGTAGGTGCGAATCGCATTTTTCACCTCTTGGATTTCTCTAAGGGGAGCCACTACGTTTTTTCCGTTGATAATGTCGGAAACCTGTGATTCTGACAAATTGTTTCCCTCAATAGCGAGCGAACTATGTATTGTCTTAATTCTGTTAGCTTTGCGTAGTTTCAGCCCATCTGATTGTTCAAGACGGATAACATATCGTTCGATTAATGAAGATATTTCTGCAATTAAATTAATTGCATTACTACTAACCGTAAATGGTGGGATATATGTGAGTTTTTTACTCATAACCTTTGCTCAAGTTATATTTTACAAAGATACAAAACTTTGCTATGAAACAGAACGATAGCTTGGAATATTTACTCGCTGTGTGGTTTTGGGGTGTCTATTGGCTGATAAGTGTATTGTATTGTATTGTCCTTTGCTTTGAGTGGCATTGTCAGGGCAAAGGCGAATGTCGCAATGACAAACCTTACCTACAACACAGCACGCTTAATACAAATTTACAGATACCACAAGGAGAGGATAACTGTGCAAATGTTCAAGTGCTATGTTGTGATATTCAGTATATTACCCCCCCCTCATCGCCAAAAAAGACTGAAATTTGCGCTAAAATTAGAAAAAGTATTGCTAAATTTGCAAAAACAAAATCATATTAGTGGTAGCCTTAAAGAGTTTCTGGCTACTCGCTAATGGTAAATTGAATTTATAAAACCTCCATTATATAAATATATAAACAATATGAAGAGATTAACAATTTTATTTTGCACGTTGATGGACTTTCTATTTTTATTTGCTCAATCATCAACCCATGCTTCAACAAATGTCCCTCAAGTGTGTGGCAATGTTTACCAAGCAGACACAAAAGCAGGAGCTTTATCATATGAATTACATTTCTTTGAGAATGGTGAATTAGAGAGCAAAATCATAGGTTTCGGCTTGAGCAAAACAAGTAAAGGTGTCTATGAACAGAATAATGATAATTTGAAAATGACTCTTATAACCGGAGGTGAAGAATATAATACGATTGTACTAAGTGATAATACCTTTAAGCTTGTGGGTAATAACAATGTCACAGTGTCTTTTGTTTGTGTTTCAACGAAATCTTCTGATGAGTATGTCGGTTCTGAGGATTTAATTGCTAAAGGACAAAATTACATGTATCTCCGAAATCACATAAAAGCTGTAGAATGTTATCAAAAAGCCGCCGAGCAAGGAGATGGCGAAGCGCAATTTTACCTTGGAGAGTGCTATTACGATGGCATAGGTGTGCCTAAAAACTACACCGAGGCGGCGAAATGGTTTCAAAAAGCTGCAGAGCAAGGATACGCAGAGGCGCAAAATAACCTTGGAGAGTGCTATTACAAAGGCAATGGAGTGACTAAAGACTACACCGAGGCGGTGAAATGGTTTCAAAAAGCCGCCGAGCAAGAACAAGTAGATGCACAATGTTACCTTGGATTGTGCTATGAATATGGCAGAGGTGTGCATGTAAACTACACCGAGGCGGTGAAATGGTATCGCAAAGCCGCTGAGGAAGGAGACGTCACTGCGGAATATCGCCTTGGAGTGTGCTATGAATATGGCAGAGGTGTGCGTAAAGACTGGAGCGAGGCGGCAGAATGGTATCGCAAAGCCGCTGAGGAAGGAGACGATGATGCAATTGACGCATTAAAAAGAATAAACAAATTAGATGATGCAATTGACGCATTAAATAAAAAGAATAGGGAATTTCTATAAATTCTACGAAATTAGTTAAACAATAGTTATTGGGAATGGTTCTTTTGTGTGCTTTATGTTTTTATTTGGCATCTTTTTGCTTTTGTTTCAACTGACACGGCACGCCGTGTCCCTACATTGCTCATTCAACAAAAAAACAAAAATCTGCTCAAATAAAATTCATAAATCTTCACAAAGCAATTTATAGAAGTTTCCAATAAACAAATTATTTAAATAAGAACAAGAGGCTGTATTAAAATCGAAAAAAATAATATAGCCTATACTTTTTTACTTTAGGGTATAAACCTAAAGGTAATTTCTATAAATTCCTTTCAATTTGTGTGAAAATTCAAAAATGTTTCACTAACTTTACATATTACTCACCTGTAAATATAAGAAATTAAACTTATGAAATTAAAATCTTTATTATTTCTCTCATTATTATTCCTCAGCCTCTCAGCCTCGGCTCAAACCGCTGAGGAGCTAAATACAAAAGGACTGGATTACTTAGTTATTAGCGATTACACAAAAGCTGCAGAATGTTTTCAAAAAGCCGCCGAGGAAGGATACACAGAGGCGCAAAATAACCTTGGAGTGTGCTATTACAAAGGCAATGGAGTGACTAAGAACTATACAGAGGCGGCGAAATGGTTTCAAAAAGCTGCGGAGCAAGGACACGCAGATGCACAATATTACCTTGGAGAGTGCTATGACTATGGCAGAGGTGTGCGTAAAGACTGGTGCGAGGCGGCAAAATGGTATAAGAAAGCCGCTGAGCGAGGACATGCAAAGGCGCAATATGAACTTGCGCTGAACTATCACTATGGCGGTTTTGTGCCTAAAAACTACACCATGGCCGTGAAATGGTATCGAAAAGCCGCTGAGCGAGGACATGCAATGGCGCAATATGCCCTTGGAGACTGCTATCACAAAGGCGAGGGTGTGACTAAGAACTATACAGAGGCGGTGAAGTGGTTTCGCAAAGCCGCGGAGCAAGGACACGGAGGGGCTATTTACAAATTAGAACAATTAGGCGAAAAGTAAAAAACTTTCTAAATGAAATAAGAAAAAAGGTTGTATTAAAAAAAATAATATAGCCTCTACTTTTTTACTTTATGGTATAAATCTAAAGGGAGATTTATAAATTCTCTATAGTATTAGTTGCATGTCGATAACATCGAGCAACTGGTCTAATTTTTCGCCCACTTGCTCAAAGTGCGACACCTTTTTGAAGCCTAAACGACGGTGCATTTCGATGCTCACCTCATTATTGGCAGTGATGCAGGCAATTAACACTTTAAACCCCGCTTGACGGCAATCTTCGATAAGTTGCTTCATTAGTTTTGTGCCAATACCTTTGAGAAAGTGGCGAGGAGAGAGGTAGATGGTTGTTTCGAGAGTATTGTGATAAGCCGCGCGTTCTTTCCAAGGGTGAGCATAGCAATATCCTGCAATTTCGTCATCTTCTTCCCACACAAGATAGGGACAATGTGCCGAAATATCCTCAATGCGCTGGCGCATCTGCTCCACACTTAACGGCTCCATTTCAAACGAAATAGTAGTATTGAGAATATACTCATTATATATCTCAACAATCGCACTCGCATCACTCGCCTTTACATTCCTAATCATCGTGAATTATGAATTAGTGTATTATATTGTCCTTTCCCTTGGGTGGCTTTGGCGTAGGCTATGGCTTGGGTGGGGCATAGGTGGTAGCATCGGAGGCAGAGGGCGCAGTGGTTGCTCCATTGAGGGCGTTTTTGTTCCATAGTGATGTTGTTGAGGGGGCATGCTTTGGCACATTTGCCACAACTGATGCATTTGTCAGTAGCATGGAATGGACGGGGCGACATGCAAAAACGGTTGAAATAGGGGTAGATGATTGCGGTTTTTACCCAAGCCCAACTGCCTCGCACGACATCGTCTATAGCATAGCCCGAATTTATTTTGAGTGCAATCTCGTTGATGCGAGTGTGTGCATTGGTGAGTTTTTGTTGCTCCAATTCTTTGTTATCAACATCAAACCCTTTCATCAACGTGTAGGTGTTGGGCATCGTCACCGAATAGGCACTTTGTGCATACCAGTTGCGACGGCTGATGAGTCTGCGCCATTGTTTGTGCGCATTTCCTATGTCATCGCCGCAGGTGCATACCATAAAATGGCAGTTGTTGACAGCGATGTTAAGAGGTGCCGATTTGATAAACTCTACAACAACAGGAGGCACTCCCCATGAGTAGATTGGGAATACCCAAATGAAACGTTTGTCCTTGCTCATGTCGCAATTGAATGAGGAGGGCGAAATGAGCGACTCGCCTTGAAGCTCAACGACCTTTTCGTTGAGTATTTTAGCAAGCTCGTGAGCCACATAGCGGCTGTTGCCGGTGCCTGAGAAACAAAGGATCATCTTATTAGTGAATGGTTACTTGTGTGGCTCCAAACCCATATTCACGGAAAGAGGCATCTTGCGCTTGGCAATGAGGATATTTCTTCTTCAATTCTTGCAACACAGCTTGTCGCAATACCCCTTCGCCTTTACCATGTATAAACACAATCTTTTGCCCTTTTAATTTGATATTATCGGTCATCACTCGGTTAAACTCTCGCAACTGCACATTGAGCATATCGGTGTTTGACAATCCGGCAGTTGTGTCGAGTAATTCATGAATATGAAGATCGACCACAATCGTTTCAGGACGCAAGGCTGGGGCGCTTTTTGCTTTTGGTTTGTCGGCTTTGTAGTTTTTCTTTGCGTTCATTGCATCTTCGAGACCTCGGCTGTCGATAACCATAGAACGTAATGGAATGTCATTCTTTACAATGTAGATAGCTATAACCGGAGTGTCGAAATAAACACTACTGTGGAAACAATGGAGTTTGAAAAACTTTGTAGTGTCAAGACGATATTCAACCGCAACAGGAGCCTTGAGTGTAAACTCTTTGTCGCGTTTGAATGCTACATATTGAATTGCTACACGATCCATTGACGGTAGGTCTTGATGAGTTACTTCGCAAAGTAATAATTGAGTGTTAGGCTCAATGATTCCGGCATGACGAGTAATCCATCCTTCGTTGTCGGCACGAGTGAGGTATGTGAAATAGAGATAATAGTTTGAGTCATTTACGAGATAAGCATCGTAGGTCGTGGTGTTGAGGTGCTTAATTTCTATAGGCTCGTATGCAAGAACTATGTTAAGGATATCTCCGGTTTCGGTTTCCTCAATTTCTTCGGGTTTGGGTGCTTTTGGCTGTTCGGGAACGAATGTTGGTGCCATCGCTTTCTTTTCAACTTGAGGTTTTGGTGCTGATGCCGATGCAACCACAACACATTCACGTAACAATACCGGTGTTTCAAACCCTTCATCGTCAACATACGCCATATTTCCGTCGATTCTCACTATTGTTCCGCCACCTACAGCATTGAGGTAACGCACTGTATCTCCTACTTGTGCCATAATTTATCTTATCTTTATATATTTAACGCAAAATTACTGCTTTTTTCTGTATCTTTGCGCAATAAAAACAAAGAATAAATGAGCGAGATAAAAGATATACGCATTGAGGAGTATAATTATCCTTTGCCCGATGAACGAATAGCGAAGCACCCTCTTGAACAACGTGATGAATGTAAATTGTTGGTACGTAAAGCTGATGGAGTTATATCGGAACACATTTTCAAAGAACTACCTTTGTTGCTTCCCGATGATGCAATGCTCATTTATAACAACACCCGTGTGATTAACGCACGATTGCGCTTTCGCAAGAGTGAGGGTGGGGCATTAATCGAAATATTCTGCCTCGAGCCGGTCACTCCTGCTGATTATGCAGTAAATTTTGCCATGACCGACGAATGTTCGTGGCTATGCTTTGTGGGAAATTCAAAGCGTTGGAAACAAGGCGACCTCTCGGTCATAATCAATATCGATGGGGTAGATGTGACGTTGAGTGCCACTCGCATCAATAAAGAGGGAAATGCTTCGGTGGTGCGTTTCTCATGGGACAATCACGACTTCACTTTCGCTCAAATCATTGCTGCAGCCGGGGAGATTCCCATTCCCCCTTATCTCAACCGCTCAACCGAAGCAAGCGATAGTGAAGATTACCAAACGGTGTACTCCCATATCGACGGTTCGGTGGCTGCTCCTACTGCCGGGTTGCATTTCACACCCGAAGTGTTTGAGGAAGTGTCAAAGCGCAGAATACCTCGCCGTGAGCTCACTCTACATGTGGGAGCCGGTACGTTTCAACCGGTGAAGAGCGATAGTATTGGCGAACATGAGATGCATAGTGAGTTCATCGCCGTGCCTAAATCGTTAATCGAGGAGCTTGCATCAAACTCTCGACGTGTGTTTGCAGTTGGAACAACCTCGGTTCGCACACTCGAAAGCCTTTATCATATAGGTTGCCTCATTGCTCAAAACGAGTGGAACGGTGAATTGCCACAATGGTATCCTTATAGTGAAACACACCCACATCTATCAGTGGTCGACTCGCTAAATGCTATTGTGGAATATCTCAACGCATCGGGTAGCGACACACTTATCGCCTCTACGCGAGTAATCATCGCCCCCGGATATAAATATATGATTGTAAAAGGAATTATCACCAATTTCCACCAACCACAATCAACACTTCTACTACTCGTTTCAGCCTTTGTTGGCGGCGACTGGCGAGCAATGTACGACTTCGCCCTCGCCCATAACTTCCGCTTCCTCAGCTACGGTGACGCCTCATTGCTAATGTAGTTATTTCTTAACCTTATCGGGGTTCTTGGCGATGAATTCTTTCCAAGAACGACATCCTTTGTCGATTTGGGGGCGAGATGATTCGTAGAAATGGCATAAGGCTGCTGCGAGTGCGTCGGTGGCATCAAGTTGAGGTAGCAGGTTTTCTCGAGGAATATCGAGAATGCGTCGCAACATTTCTTGCACTTGCTCTTTGCTTGCTGCACCATTGCCAGTAATAGCCATTTTAATCTTACGTGGTTCATATTCTGTAATTGGTACATCTCGAGCCAAAGCTGCAGCCATTGCTACTCCTTGAGCTCGACCAAGTTTGAGCATTGATTGCACGTTTTTGCCAAAGAAGGGTGCTTCGATTGCCATTTCATCAGGAAGATATTGCTCGACAAGCATTGTAACTCTTTCAAAAATGCGAGATAGACGCAGGTAATGGCTTTCAAATTTACTTAATTCAATCACTCCGAGGGCAATCATTGATGGCGTTTTGCCTTTGATGCCAAGAATCCCATACCCCATTATATTTGTGCCGGGGTCAATGCCGATTATTATACGGTCCCATTCGCGAAGTGACTTGCTTGAATTCATAATTTGAAATAATGCGAAACTTCTTTAAAACTGAGTGAGAGAATAATTCATAATGCGAAATCATTCTTTATTTCTCTTTCTTATTTCCTTTTATTTAATAATTTCCATGTATGTGGTGAAGTGCAATACTCGTTCTCCAACTTCGCGAGCGAGAGCATCTTTGAGTTGAGCTGCAATAGAGTCGTGCCATGCTTCGGCTTCACTATGTGATGAGACTTGCAACTGCACTGCATAACTTGTGGCTTCGGGATCGACTTGGGTCATGATGCGAGTAAAAATGGGGTTGCTAATTTGCTCACTTTCCACAGCCTTGGGGACGTATATTTCCTTGACCCATCTGATGAATAGGTCATTGACCGATGTGTGAACATGAAAGGTAGTATTTAGTAGAGTCATAGACGTGTATAGTATATGTCGTAGAGTGATTCAAAAAACACAACACCAAAAATAATATATAGCAAGATGCATATCATGGAAACGGCAAGAGCCACAATGATGCTACCAATTGCCCAGTTTTTTGCATTTTTCGCATATTGGATAGCTTTGTCATAATCACCGCCTTTCCATTTATTTTCAACATTCAAAGAATAGACTAATGCAACGATGCCAATAGGAAATGGAGAGCAACAGGTCAATGTCGCAATTGTTGCAATTATAGAGATTGCTAAATGGTTGTCGGGGCAAGGTTGTGAGGGCTGAGTCTTTTTATGTTCGTATTTAGGAGGTGGAGGTGTCGATGGGGCTTGTTGTGAGTTGGGCGTAAAAGGAGGGGGTGTTGTACCATTTGCGATTGAATTTAATTCGGGAATATCTTTAGATTTGCCCCATTGAGCCATTCCTTCATGCCACACCGGAGTTTCGCTGGTTATATTACGAGAGCTAAGTTGGTCGATAGAAAGGGGACCGACTTGTTGTCCGTTTTCGATAATGTAGTAGTTCATAGGCTATTTAATTTGTGAAGCACGACGGTCGATGCGTCGTTGTTTTAAAAAACGAGGAATAAATTTGATGTGACGTAGTATTGTAGGTATTGTTCCGTAATAGTAACACATTATTTTGAATCTCTCTTTAAGCGATGCTTTGCGATTGGCAGTGGTTAAACCTTCGCTAAGGTAGTCAATTATAGTGTTTGGTATATATACGTTATTACGAGAATGTTGTAAACAACGAATGCACCATTCATAGTCGGCCGAAAAACGATATTGCAAATCATAATGACTGGTAATGCGACGTAATGCGATAAATGCTTGATGACACACCAACATCCCTTCGGCAAAGCTTTTAAGGGTCAATTCCTCGGGTGCGGTGAGATGTCGCTCGCCTATGCGTTGGCGATTGGCATTTACAAGTTGAGTTTGTCCATATACGATGCCGGGAAAATCGTGGTTCATAATCACATCGGCAATCATTTGAAGAGTGTCGGGTGAATGAAAAGCGTCGCCGGCATTTAGAAAAATCAGATACTCGCCGGTAGCAATGTCAATAGCTTTATTCATTGCATCATATAAGCCTTTGTCGGGACTTGAGATGATGCGCGCGTGAGGAATATTTGCGTTATTGGCTAATTCCACAGTATTATCTTTTGATACACCGTCCATTACGATGTATTCATACAACTTACACGACTGTTCTTTTACGCTCGCAAGAGTTGCAGGCAATGTTTCGGCAGCGTTATATGTAACGGTTATAATGCTGAATAAGGGCGACATATCTTAATCAAATAATTATATACACAAAATTAGTGATAATAATCGAGAATAGCACAAAAGTCACCAAAATTGTTGAAAATTATGTAATTTTGCAGTCGCAAATTTTTTAATTTATGTGGATTTTTCTTGCCGTTGTTTCGGCTTTGTGCCTTGGTGTATATGATATTTTCAAGAAATTATCGTTGAATGGCAATAATGTACTCACGGTGTTGTTTTTCAATACTTTGTTTGGTGCATTATTGATGTCTCCTGTAATTGTTGATGGATTGATAAATGGAAGAATGGGATTGGGCGAGACGACAATTGGGCATTTTCATATTGTCATCAAATCGTTTATCGTGCTTTCATCGTGGCTTTGCGGATATTTTGGGTTGAAACATTTGCCATTGACGATTGCCGGACCTATCAATGCCACCCGGCCGGTGATGGTATTGATTGGTGCGATGTTGATTTTTGGCGAGCGATTAAATTTGTTGCAATGGGGAGGGGTGATACTTGGTATCTCCTCGTTATACCTGATAAGTCGCATAGGAAGCAAAGAGGGGATTTCGATAAAACATAACCGATGGCTATGGCTCAGTTTTGGTGCAATGGTGATGGGTGCTGTGAGTGGATTGTATGATAAATATCTTCTGCGTCAATACGATCCACTTGAGGTGCAAGCGTGGTACTCGTTTTATCAGTTTGTGATTATGGGTATTACTATTGCGATTATCAAACGAGTAAAATGCGATACTACACCGTTTCAATGGCGATGGACTATCCTTTGCATATCATTGTTTCTCACTATTGCCGATATAGCATATTTCTATTCTTTATCGCTCGAAGATTCGCTTATTGCAGTAGTGTCAATGATACGTCGTGGCAGTGTTATTGTCTCGTTTATATTTGGTGTGATTATACTTCAAGAAAAGAATGTGAAGATGAAAATTATTGACTTGTTTATTTTGTTGATAGGATTGGTGTTATTGGTATTTGGTAGCCAATGATTGGACTCCCAAAAACAAGGAATGCATAACCTCAATTAACCGATGTTATAAAAAGTAATGTGTGGGAATAAAAAAAGTTGTTATAATGATAATTTTTTTTTGCAGTGGAACGAAATTATTGTAATTTTGTGCCAATAAAATTATAACAAAATATTTTTATTTATATGAAACAGGATATGATTGTGATCCTTGATTTAGGTAGTCACGAAAATACGGTAGTTGCTCGCGCAATTCGTGCGCTTGGAGTTTACAGCGAAATTTATCCCCATGACATTACGGCTGAAGAACTAAAAAGTTTGCCAAATGTTAAGGGGATTGTTATTAATGGAGGTCCTAACAATGTTATTGATGGGGTTGAAATCGACGTTAATCCCGAAATTTACAACATAGGTATTCCTGTAATTGCTGCCGGACACGACAAAGCTTTGTGTGAAGTGAAACTTGTTCAATTCAACGATGATGTTGAAGCAGTAAAGTATGCCGTTAAATCATTCGTGTTTGATGTTTGCAAAGCCGAAGCAAATTGGAATATGACAAACTTTGTCAACGACCAAGTTGAGCTTGTTCGCCGTCAGGTTGGTGACCGCAAAGTGTTGCTTGCTCTTTCGGGTGGGGTTGACAGCTCGGTAGTGGCTGCATTGTTGTTGAAAGCCATTGGCGACAAACTTGTGTGTGTGCACGTTAACCACGGTTTGATGCGTAAAGGCGAATCTGAAAACGTGGTTGAAGTGTTCCGCAACCAACTTTGTGCAAATCTTGTATATGTTGATGCAACCGATCGTTTCCTTGGCAAACTTGAAGGGGTGGAAGATCCTGAAGAAAAACGCAAAATCATCGGTGGTGAGTTTATACGAGTATTTGAAGAAGAGGCACGCAAGCTTGAAGGTATTGACTTCCTTGGTCAAGGTACTATTTATCCCGATATTGTAGAAAGTGGTACAAAAACTGCTAAGATGGTAAAATCACACCACAATGTGGGTGGTCTTCCCGAAGATATGCAATTTGAACTTGTTGAACCATTGAAGCAACTATTCAAAGATGAAGTGCGTGCTTGTGGAGTGGAATTAGGTTTGCCATACGAAATGGTATATCGTCAACCATTCCCGGGTCCCGGTCTTGGTGTGCGTTGCCTTGGAGCTATCACACGCGATCGACTTGAAGCGGTACGTGAATCAGATGCTATCCTTCGTGAAGAGTTTGCAAATGCAGGCCTTGATAAAACAGTTTGGCAATACTTTACAGTAGTGCCCGACTTTAAATCGGTAGGCGTGCGCAACAATGCCCGTTCATACGATTGGCCTGTGATTATTCGTGCCGTAAATACTGTTGACGCAATGACTGCAACTATCGAAGAAATCGATTGGGCAATCTTGAAAAAAATCACTGACCGCATTCTCAAAGAAGTTCCTTGTGTGAATCGTGTATGTTACGATATGTCGCCAAAGCCATCGGCAACTATCGAGTGGGAATAATTAGAAAATAAGAATCAAGAACTAATATGAAATGCTCCCCTCGTGATTATGGGGAGCATTCGTTTTATAAATTAATAAATTAAAGTTATATGTCATTAACCGGTATTATTATCATTGCTGTTATAGTAATAGTTGTTGTTCTCGTTGCAATGTATTTTTCTTATAACAATAAGGAAATTGCATTACGCAAGGAAGCAGATGCCCAACGTGGAAAAATCGAGAGCGTTCACGACAAAATGTGGAAGGTAATCAAACAAAAAGCGAACGTTACTGAACAATATCGCGATATGTTTGAAAAAGTATATCCCGATATTATTGCTGGGCGCTATTCGGGTGAGGGTGCGACAGCCATGAAATGGATTCAAGAGGCTAATCCCGAAATTGATGCTTCGGTTTATAAAGATTTGATGCAGGCGATAGAGATTCAACGTGAACACCTTAATGCGGCTCAAACTCGTATGCTTGATGTTATTCGTGAACGCGAAGCATTGATTGAGTCCTATCCTTCCCGATGGTTTATCTCAAATAAATCAGAAATTGAATATGAGGTTGTTTCTTCAACTCGCACTAAGACAGTAATGGAAACCGGTCTTGATGATGATATTGAGATGTTTTCAAAATGATAAATAAAACGCATAAATGATAGCGTTTTTATATCTTTTGCCATTGCTGTCGTGCGGGGTACTGTTTGCAATAACCGGCGGTTATTACGAATGGCATGTTTATGCATCGGTTGTGGGAGGATCGATGGCGTTTACCGGGCTGATACATTGGCTCATGTATCGTCACCGCACTCGCTCAACGGAATACCTTGGTAGTTTCATCTATTCGATATATCATTATGATGCATGGGTTGAACTTCAAGTATATTATGAACAAGTGAGTGATGGCAAGGGCGGATATAAAAGGGTTAGACGGGTTCGTGAGATTTATCACCCTGAGCAATATGAATATTATACAAGTATCGGTTCGTCTTATTGGCTTGATAGCTATGACTATGATCGAATAAGGTCGCTGTGGGGGACTCCTGTACATCGTCATCAAATTTATGGCACAAATATTGTGGGAGGGGTGCGTCATTACCAAACCTATGAATATAGCGACTTTTTAGATGGGATGTTTTCAACCGACCCATTTGAAAACATTGAGGTGTATCGAACCATGATTCCTATAACCGAAACACATAGATATGTCAATAAAATTAAAAACTCAAATTCGATTTTCCGTTTTGAGGATATAAGCGAGAAACAAGCCGAAGATTTGGGATTGTGGGATTATCCAAATGTGGAAGATAGTGACATGTCGCCAATTTTAGGCTTGGATGTCGATAATGTGATTGAAAAACAATTTAGATTGTTTAATGCATATTATGGAGCTATACATCAAATTAGATTGTTTGTCATATTTTTCGACTCGGCAACACAAGGTATTGATGTTGCTGAGAAGCAACGTGCATATTGGAAAGGAGGAAATAAAAACGAGTTTGTGATATGTCTTGGCATAAGCAAAGGTAAAGTGGGGTGGTGTCATGCATTTAGTTGGATGGACGAGCCTGTGTTGAGTGTGAAAATAGAGAGCTATTTTCACTCAAATCAGGTTCTTGATATGAGGAAAATGCTTGATTGGCTGCGAGAGCATCTTTATGAATGGAAACGCAAAGAGTTTTCTGATTTTAAGTATATTAAAGTGGAATTGACAACGTTTCAATATTGGACCGCATTTGCTCTCACTGTTGCAGCTAATGTTGCAGTGACGTATTTATTGGTAGAAGACGCTAATAAATCGAGCTATTTTTATGATAACTGGCATAACTCGTCAAATTCAGAAGGTTATTATGATGAATATGATTATGATACCTCAAATTTTGAGGTTGATACCCTTTCATTTTAGTTTTATAAATAATTAAATTAAAGTATTAATAGTTAGAATGATAGTCAAGATAGAGTAACATTTTTTTTGATAATAGAGAGGCTTTGATAAATATTAAGTATTAAAAATTACGATATATATCAATAGTTGTTTTTCCACGCAAATGCAGAAAAAGTTAACTCATCCCCTGTGCAAAGTGCAAGTTTATAGTTAATATAAACTAAATCAAACAATAATAGAGGCTATATCAAGATTTTTTAATATAGACACAGTCTCCGTTGCTATTTGCTTAGTAAAGTAGAAGTTAATTAACAGTATAAGTTATAGTTTTGGTGTTACCTTTGGAAGTATCGGCATGAGTGAAACCAAATTTTTGTGATTCAACGACAACTTGGTCGGTTGATGTTGACCCGTTTTCATATTTCCATTCCACATTGATGGTAATAGTGTTAGGCGTGAAATTCCAAATTTTACCTTTTTTTGTTGTTCCGGTAAATATAACAGCACAATTATATGTGTTATAACCTTGAGCGGGAGTGAGCCGGCTTATAATATTTTTTGCTGATTGAGGGTCGGTCAAAGTAATTGTTCCGGGCATCTCGATTTGTCCGTGCATTTTCCCTCGTTTTGTTTCTATGGTTATGGGCTTGTCTTGTTCTCCTTTAACAATTTCTTTAATCATGTTTTGCCCGCTTTGTTCAAGATTTTTATCTCTTGCTGCGGTTGCTGTAGTATCTATGCTTGTGGATGTGTCGGTAGTTGTGACATTGTTTTCTTTTGCTGTGTTATTGCACGATGTCAAGCAAATTGCCGAGGCTAAAATCGTAAAAAATAATATCGCTTTTTTCATTCTGGCTTTAATTTATATTGTTATAGGTTGCAAATATACAACAAAGAAACGACAATAATAAAAAAAGAATGGAGTAGTGTTATAATTTAATTGGCGAACCAACTTGTATCGTAGATTCAAATTGCAAATGCAATATGATAAATAAAACATAAGTGACACTCGATTGAGCACCACTTATGCTTTTATATAAAAGAATCTTTAAATCCAAGGAAGTAAAGAATGCCGTCGAGTCCGATAGTGGAAATAGACTGGGAAGCATTTTCTTTAACCTTTGGTTTGGCATGAAATGCGATACCCAATCCGGCGGTTGCAAGCATAGGCAGATCGTTAGCTCCATCACCCACTGCTATAGTTTGGGCGATGTTCACATTTTCCACTTGTGCAATAAGTCTCAATAATTCTGCTTTGCGTTTCCCATCTACAATGTCGCCAAGGTAACGACCGGTGAGTTTGCCATTTTCTATTTCCAGTTCATTGGCATAAACATAGTCAAAGCCGTAGCGTTGTTTTAGGTAGTTGCCAAAGTAGGTGAACCCACCCGAAAGAATCGCAGTCTTATATCCTACGCGTTTTAATACTTGCATCAATCGGTCGAGCCCTTCGGTAATAGGCAGATTTTCGGCAATATCAATCATTACGCTTTCATCAAGCCCTTTGAGTAGGGCTACACGTTCACGGAAGCTTTCGCAGAAATCAATTTCGCCACGCATGGCACGTTCTGTAATCGCTTTCACTTGGTCGCCTACGCCGGCTCTAATGGCAAGCTCATCAATAACTTCTGTTTCAATGAGAGTGGAGTCCATATCAAAACATATCAATCGGCGTGACCGACGATACATCGTATCCTCTTGTAAGGAAATGTCGAATCCTTCTTGCGCCGACATTTTCATGAATTGCGATTGCATTTCGGCTCTGTCACGAGGTGTGCCTCGTACCGAAAATTCCACACACGCTTTAGATTGCGGATTTTCTTCATCGGCAAGGGGCATACGTCCGGTAAGGCGACGTATGCTGTCAATGTTTAGGTTTTGTTGCAAAATGACGTTTGACACCAACGCAATGTGACTTGATGTGAGGTTGCGCCCAAGAGTAGTGATAATCCAACGTTGTTTCCCTTGACGTCCCACCCAATCGGTATATTCCTCAACCGATACCGGAGTGAAATGAATTTGCATATTTAATTCAGACGCCTTGAATAATAACTCTTTCATAATATCACCCGATACAGAGCTGTCGGTTTTAAATAATATTCCCAACGACATGTAATGGTGAATATCGGCTTGCCCGATATCTAAAATACCTGCGTTGTATTTAGCTAATATGCTAGTTAAGGCCGTTGTTACCCCCGGGCGGTCATAACCCGATATATTTATCAAGATTAGTTCAAATTCATTACTTGATTTCATTGCAAAAGATGTGTTTAAAAGTGTTCGACGATGTATTTTTCGGCGTCGAGAGCGGCGCGACATCCCATGCCTGCCGCCGAAATTGCTTGTCGGTAACGGGGGTCGGCAACATCACCGGCCGCAAATATCCCTTCGATGTTTGTTGCCGATGTGGGACCTTCGAGTTTGATATATCCTGTTTCGTCAAGTGTTATATACCCTTTGAATATATCTGTATTAGGTTTGTGTCCTATTGCAAGGAAGAACCCATCAATATTTATATCAAAAAACCGTTCTTGCGGGGTGCCTTTATGTTCTACAAGGTGAGCACCTTCAACAAATTCCTCTCCAAAAAGACCTACGGTATTGGAGTTGAAAAGCACTTCAATATTTTCTTTTTCAAATACACGGCGTTGCATTACATCGGAGGCGCGAAGATGGTCTTTGCGAACAATCATATAAACTTTCTTGGCGAGATTGCTAAGGTATATAGCTTCTTCGCAAGCGGTATCACCTCCACCAACAACTGCAACTGTGCGTTTGCGATAGAAAAAACCATCACAAGTAGCACATGCCGAAACACCAAGCCCGTTATATTTTTTCTCGTCGTCAAGTCCAAGATATTTGGCAGATGCGCCTGTGGCAATGATGATTGTGTCGGCGGTGATTGTATCGTTGTTGTCGATAGTCAATTCAAATGGGCGTACATCGAAATTTATGGTTGTCACCAATCCCGAACGCAATTCGGCTCCGAATCGTTCGGCTTGTTTTCTGAGGTCGGTCATTAGTTGCGGACCTGTAACTCCTTCGGGATACCCCGGGAAGTTTTCCACTTCAGTAGTAATTGTTAGTTGACCACCGGGTTGGTTCCCCTCATATAGGATAGGGGAGAGGTTGGCTCGTGAAGCATATATGGCAGCGGTATAACCTGCCGGTCCCGAGCCTATGATAAGACATTTAGTGTGATTGGTACTCATATCTATATAATATTTATTGTAATTATCTTAAATCCACGATTTCTACACCGGGATATTTTTTTTCATTAAAAATGAATGTTGAGTTGTTTACAGCGTCACCCGCTTTTATTGTATTTATTTTAATGGTCGCCTTTGTATTGTTTTTGGCGGTTATAACAATCAACAAAGGAAGATGAGTTGACGCATCCAAAGTCAATTCTACGTTTCTAATCGGTTGATTGTTTTTAGAGGTGAGCAGAATTTTATGTGTCCCTTTTGTCGAGTTTAGTTTTTTTTCATTAAAATTGGAACGAAAATCGCTAATTATGGCAAATGGGTTTATTTGTCGCACCTCTTCAGCTGTTGGGTTAATGATATTTACTTCATTGGCTTGAGGAGAGTAGCTCCACTGGGTTTTGCCGTCAAACCATGTTGAGAGTTGAGGGGTGTTTATCACAAATTTGTTGCCGGCAATGATTATCGAACCGTTTTGTGAGTGTCCGTTATCAATTAGTGCAAAAGTCGCAGAGATGGATTTGCTGTTGGAAAACATCTTTGATGCGCTATCCAAGATCTTTGATGCGCTCTGTGCTGTAGCTTGGCATACCGACAATAAGCATATTAGCAGACATGAAATATATGTTATTGAATGTCTCATATATGAATTTGAGTGATTCAATGAAAAAAGGTTTAAATGTTAGCTTCCAAAATGCGCTCGAGTTGAATAGAGTCCATCAAAACCTGACGAGGTTTGCCCCCATGAGCCGGTCCTACAATGCCCGCTGCTTCCATTTGATCCATAATCTTCCCGGCTCGGTTGTACCCTATAGAGTATCGACGTTGAAGCGATGAAGTTGAGGCGGTTTGCGAAGTGATAATAAATCGAGCTGCTTCTTCAAACAATGGGTCACGGTCAAACCCGCTACCTCCGCCACCGGGAGTTGCTCCATCACCTACTTCGGGGAAGTATTCGGGCAGATAGTAGGCATGTTCATATCCTATTTGCTCGTCGATGCAATCACAAATTGCTTCAACTTCGGGTGTGTCAATAAATGCACATTGCACGCGTTGCATATCTCCATTATGATAGAAAAGCATATCTCCTCGTCCTATCAATTGGTTCGCGCCTGTGCGGTCGAGGATGGTTTTACTGTCAACCATTTGCGATACACGGAATGCGATACGACCCGGGAAATTGGCCTTAATAATACCGGTAATCACATTTGTTGACGGTCTTTGTGTGGCTATAATCATGTGCATACCCACAGCACGGGCTTTTTGCGCAATGCGTGCGATAGGGGTTTCCACTTCTTTTCCTGCTGTCATAATCAAGTCGGCAAACTCATCGACAATCATAACTATATAAGGCAAATAGCGATGTCCTTTTTCGGGATTGAGACGTTTTGCAATGAATTTTGCGTTATATTCGGCTAATGAACGTACATTTGCGTCTCTCAGCAAGCCATATCTGTTGTCCATCTCAACGCATAATGAGTTGAGGGTGGTTACAACTTTAGATGGGTCGGTGATAATAGCGTCGTCTTCATCGGGTAATTTAGCGAGATAATGACGCTCGAGTTTGCTATATAAACTGAATTCAACCATTTTAGGGTCAATGAGCACAAATTTTAATTCGGCAGGGTGTTTTTTGTACAGAAGCGAAGCGATTATGGCGTTAAGTCCCACCGATTTACCTTGACCTGTTGCTCCTGCGACAAGCAAGTGTGGCATTTTTGTGAGGTCGGCGATAAATACTTCGTTAGAAATGGTTGTTCCCATTGCCATGGGAAGATCGTATTTGCATTCCTGAAATTTCTTTGAAGATATAATAGATCTAAAAGATACTGTTTGAGGATCTTTATTGGGAACCTCAATACCTATTGTGCCTTTTCCCGGGATGGGAGCAATGATGCGTATTCCGAGTGCGGCAAGGCTTAATGCAATATCGTCTTCAAGACGTTTGATTTTTGCGATTCTTACCCCTTCGGCAGGAATTATCTCATAAAGAGTAACAGTGGGTCCAACTGTAGCTTCAATATGAGAAATAGCGATGTCGTAATCTCTAAGAGTTTTGGTTATGCGTTCTTTGTTTTCCTCTTGTTCTTGCTGGTCAACACTGTTTGCTTTCATGACGCGTTCAATAAGCAAGTCAAGAGTCGGGAACCGATATCGGGACAATTCGGCAGTGGGGTCATAGACATCGGTTTTTATCTCATCGGCCAATTCTATGGTAGGCGCATTGATATTTATAGAAATTTCATCGGATGTTTCTCCGCTATTATCGTTGTTTAAATTGTCGTTTGTTAAGTCGATATTGATTTGGGAAGATGTGGATTCGTGGGGGGGATTAATTGTAGTTGATGTAGTGATTGAAGAATCGGAATTGTTATTTTTTTGTTCAAATTCATTGACAATTTTTGTCGTTTCGGTTTTTGATGTGTCGCTATTTGTATTATTAATATCCGCTGTGTTTTTTTTAGAATTATAGTGAGGAATTTTAGAGGATATTTGAGTTTTATAAATTTGATATATTTTGCGCAAATCGTTAAAAAATAGGCATATAATTAGAGAGAGGATAAGAATGTTCACTATCACAGCACCAAAGAAACCGATGGATTTAATCATTATATCATTGATGTAAAATCCATGAAGACCTCCCCAATAAAGAGGTGTAGTTGAGCCGTATGTTATAAATCCGATAATTATAGATGTGGCAACGGTTGAGATGAGGCATCGGAATGTAAAATGCCAAAAATGAATCTTTTTTTGTTTTAAAAATGATAATCCAATCATTCCAATGTAAAACATTAATATGAATGCTCCAATGCCAATCCAATGAGATAACGCTACTTGAGAGGCGTATGCTCCAACCGGACCTCCAATGTTTTCTATGTCATAGCCATTTGCTGTCGCATCGGAGATTGAGACGTTTGTAATTATACTTTGGTCTTCAATGCCATTTTTTATATGAGAGATTGATGTTATAGCTAAATACGTCGCAAGGCAAATAAATAATATTCCAAAAAAGATGTGAGTACGACGGTCTAAAAAAAATCGGATAATAGATAATTCTTTTTTTTCGGCATCATTTATTGCTGTATTTTTTTTTCGAGAATTGCCCCTATTACTATCTGAATTAGATTTTGTTCCTTTTTTTAATTCAGATGTTTTTTTAGTTTCAGGATTATAGATGTTTTCAGGATTATATCCGTCAGGCGAAAAATTAAAATTATCCATTGTAAAAAAGGTATAGAAATATTATTAAAGGTTGTGCAATGCTTCAATCATTTCCTTAGGATTTGGTGCGGCGAAAACTGCGTTCCCGGCAACAAGGATGTCGGCACCTGCTTGAGCAAGAAGTTTCCCTGTTTCTAAATTGACACCGCCATCCACTTCGATAAGAGCGTTTGACGATGATGATTCTATTAAAGATTTTAGTTGTTTAACTTTTTTTACAGAATTTGGAATGAATGATTGACCCCCAAATCCGGGATTAACCGACATCAATAAAACCATATCAAGTTCTGTTATAATGTCTTCAAGTGTTGATACCGGTGTAGATGGATTTAATGTCACGGCGGCTTTCATTCCGGCATTTTTTATCGCTTGAATGGTGCGATGTAAATGAATGCAAGCTTCTTGATGTATATTCATTATCTCGGCTCCACAATCCCTTACTTGGTTGATATAATTTTGAGGATTTACAATCATCAAATGCACATCTAATGGTTTTGTTGCAATTTTTTGTACTGATTTTATTACAGGAAAACCAAATGAAATGTTTGGAACAAATACACCATCCATAATGTCAAGATGTATCATGTCCGCAACGCTTTCATTAAGCATAATTACATCACGATTGAGGTTGCCAAAATCGGCAGAAAGCAAGGACGGAGAAATTTTCATATCAAAAAGGGTGTTATTAGATTTATGAATGGAGTTGCATGATTCGCTTATTTCTTTGGCTTGAAAATATTCCAAAGGATAAATACTACACAAATTCCACCTATTGCGAATCCGGCATAGGTGAGATAGTGGTTATATTCTTCAACTTTTAAAAGTAAATCCTTGGTGGTCTCAATGCCGGGTATGGTTGTTAAGATATATCCTATTGCAGCAAGTGCAATATTCCACACTAAAGCTCCTAATGTTGTGAATATTGAGAATTTAATGATGCTCATTCGAGCTAATCCGGCAGGGATGGATATCAATTGGCGTATGCCTGGAATGAGTCGGCCGATAAATGTTGAAATTACACCGTGCTTATCAAAATAAGCTTCGGCTTTTTCAACTTTAGATTGGTCTAATAAGCATATATTTCCGAATCGGCTGTTGGCAAACTTGTAAACTAAAGGTCTGCCAAGCCATATTGCCAAGTAATAATTTATGAATGCTCCAATTAGGGCTCCAAAAGTCGCAAATAAAATAACGAGATAAATATTCATTGATGCGCCATCTTGCAACGCTAAATATGCAGCAGGAGGAACGACTAATTCAGACGGGAATGGAATGAAAGAACTTTCGATGGCCATAAAAATAAATACAAATAAATAGTTGGCATTTTCACAGAACCATGTGAAAAAATCAGTAGCCCAGCCACCGGCATCAAGAAGAATCATGTTAATCATAAATGTGAATTTATATATTTTTCACAAAGATACTTATAAAATTCCAATAGATATAAATAAGTTGTGATAAAATTCAGTTTTTTTATCCAACGATAATGGGTAGGCTCTGGAAGTTGATGGCATGCGATAGATTTTAATAAGCCTCTCGGTTGAATAACTAAAGGTTGTGAAATTACCCATAGGAGGAATGTTGGTTTGTGTTAAACTTGATATTATTTCGGCCGCTTTCTGTCCGGTAGAAACGATAATATTGCATTTAGGCGCTTTTTTAAGGTGGTCAAGTAGGTTTATTGGTGTTACTATTTTCAGGAATTTATCTGATGCATTGTTTTTTAAACGTATAATTTCCATTCCCACATCTCCTAAAGCGATCCCGTTGTCAGTCATTGATTTTATAATTAATTCCTTATCGAAGCAGTTGTTGGAACTGTCGTAAAAAAAAATGTAATCATTATGAAGAATCATTCCCATAATCCTCCAAAAATCATTTATTTTATTGGGATAATAGAATTCCATTCCCCATTTGTCGGATTTGGGAGGGAATGTCCCTAAAAATAGAATTTTGGAATTTTCAGGGATAAACGGTTGCCAAGGATGGCGTTCTATGTGATATTGATTACTCATAAAATTTAGTGCAAAAATACAAATATTGTCGGTTTGTTAATTGTGACAAGTGGAATAAAAATTATTAAAAATAATGTGGATATATAAAATAAAGTGGCTAACTTTGCATATAATTAATTTTATGAATAGGAATGAGAAAGTTAATTAAAGTTTTATCATTAGTAGGGTTGGTTATATCTACAAGTTGTTCAACGGCATACAAGAAAGTGCCATATATGGTTGATGCTGAAACGATTCCGGTGGAAGTGCTGTCGCAAGTGAATTCTTCGGCAAATCCAATAATAGGAACAGGCGATTTGTTGAATATTGAAGTGACAGGAACTGATATGGTAGCGGTGTCATTATTCAACAAAGGTAAATATGTGACTCCTGAGGGAACAATTACGCAGGGAACTAATAACTCTATGAATGGCAACTATGAAAAATCAACACAATACTATTTGGTTGATAAAGATGGAGATATAGATTTCCCTATAATTGGAAAATTGCATGTTGGCGGATTGACCAAAGAGCAGATTGTGGAGGTTGTTCAAGATGCGATATATCCGAAATATATAAAGGAAAGACCTACTGTAGATGTGAGATTGATGAACTTTAGAATTACTGTGCTTGGTGCGGTGAGATCACCTGGAATAATCGAGTCTAAAACGGAATCATTAAATTTGCTTGAAGCTATAGCTGAAGCCGGAGACTTGGATATAAGAGGGGAGCGAGACAATGTTATGCTTATTCGTTTAAATGGAAATGGTCAACGAGAGATACATCGATTGAATTTGAACGATAAGAATATTCTTTTGTCTCCATATTTTAATTTGAAGCAAAATGATATAATTTATGTGCAACCAAACAAATCGGCTGCGCAAGCCGCATGGCAATTAAATCCGGCAGTTGGCGCAACAATAACAATTGTTGGTGGTTTATCATCAGTGGCGTCGTTGATTATAGGAATAGTAAATTTGAGTAAATAAAGATAATATAATGGTGGAATTAAATAAAAACAATAACGAAAAACAAGAAGAGGCATTTGACCTTGTTGGACTATTATTGGAATATCTTGCGCAATGGAAATGGTTCGCAATATGTATTATTCTTGCTCTTAGTATAGCATATTATATAATTGCGACAATAGTGCCGTCATACGAAGTGTCAGCTTCGATATTCCTTAGTGATGATGAGTCGGCAAAAAGTAGTGCGGTATCATTGAATGCAAATTCGCCTCTTATTGACACAAAGAGTTTTATTGATGAAACCGAGATTGAAATACTCAAATCCAAAAACAATCTTATTAAAATTGTAGATAGTTTAGGATTGGCATATTCATATTATGATGTACATAAATTGAGAGATTATCCAATATATGGAACAAATGTAGTTAGGGCAGAATTGGATTCGGTCAGCTTGAAAAATCTAACATCTCCTATTGATATTTTGGTGGCAAAAGAAAATTCAGAATATGTTTTTGATATAACTACACATTATGGAGGAAATAAGGAGAATAAAAAAATAAAAACAGATAAGTTGCCTATAAAAATCGAACTTAGTCAAGGGACTTTGACATTACATCCTTCAAAATTTACAAGTAAGATAGATGGCACACAACGCATTAATATAAAGAATCCTAGTTGGGTTGCGGCAGGTTTGTCGGGAAGAATCAATATCTCATTTGCACGAAACTCATCTACAATTCTTCGGATCACCTGTTCAACTCCAATAATCAGAGAAGGTATTGACATTGTAAATACTTTAATAACGTTCTATAATCAAGATATTATTGAAGATAAAAACCGTTCGGCAATGCAAACCGAGGCGTTTATATTAGATCGTTTAGTGCTTATTGCTGGTGAATTGCAAGAAGTTGAGGACAGATTGGAAAAATATCGCAAAGCCAATAATATTACAGACCTTAGTGCGCAAGCGCAACTTAATTTAAGTAAAAAAAGCAGTTCAGAAGACCAGATTGCAGGGGTTGTCGCCCAGCAAAAGATAATATCATCGGTGGAAAATTTGATTTCAAAACAAGATGATTATACACATATCCCTCAAGTTGTGGAGGATGCTCAATTAAACGCAATTATTGATGGATATAATAAAAAAGTATCTCAATTAGAAAGACAAAAAGAGACAAGTACCGATAACAATCCAATTGTGATTAAAATGCAAGAGGATTTGGCAAGAGAGAAAAATCGCATATTCCAAAATATACAGTCAGCTAAATCAAATTTGGCGGTGAAGTATAGTAGTATTGCCTCAATCGGGAGTCAAAGTGCCGGACAATTAGCTAACTTACCCCCAATAGATAAAGGTTTGCAAGAAATTTTCAGGGAGCAACAAGTGAAGGTGAACATATATACGTTCTTGCTCCAAAAACGAGAAGAGATAGCATTGCAAAAAACTTTAGCAACTCCAACTGCTCGATTGATAGATAATCCATCGGGAACCGGGCCTGTTGCTCCGCGGAAATTGTCAATTTACGGAATTTCAATGCTGATAGGATTTTTAATTCCGGCGTTGTTGATATTCCTTCGCAGATTGATTTTTCCAATATTTAAAGATAAAGATGATTTGGAGAGAGTTACATCTGTTCCCATTTTAGGTGAAGTGTGTATTGCCGATAAAAAATCGTCAAATATGGTTGTGGGGGAAAATAATGCGACTCCTATAGCCGAAATGTTTAGGCTTATCAGAAATAATATACAATTTGCTTCAACCAATAACGAGAAGAAAGTTATATTAGTAACATCTTCGTTGTCTGGAGAAGGAAAAACGTTTATTGCCTCAAATATTGCGTTATCATTTGCGTTGACCGGTAAAAGAACAATAGTTGTGGGTATGGATATCCGTCGTCCGGTGTTGACTCACTTGTATAAACTTTCGAATGACTTAGGAGTAACTTCTTTTTTGTCGGGACAAGTTGAAAATGTAAATGAAATTATAAGCAATTCCGGCTTGGATGTGAATTTGGATGTATTGCCAGGTGGACCGGTTCCACCCAATCCCAATGAGTTGCTATTGGGAGAACGAATGAAGGTAATGTTTGAGCAATTACGAGCGGAGTATGATTATATTATAGTTGACTCGGCACCTATTGGGGTAGTTTCAGATTCTTATTTGATAGCTCCTCATGTAGATTTGGAGTTATTTGTAGTGCGTGCAAGTTACTCAACAAAAAGATGCATAAAAGTTATGCATCAGGCAATAGAATCTGGTAGATTGCCTAATTGTTATTTGATTCTAAATGGAGTGAATGTCCGATCCGGTTCATATATATACCGTAGGTATGGTTACTATGGTTATTATAAGAAGAAAGGATATGGATATGGATATGGCGGTTCGGAAACACCTGATTTCTTATCTCGAATAAGAAAATTATGGAGGCGCAATACCAAGCGATAGTATGTGTTCTAACAGTTATCTATGTCTAATTGAAATAGATAACTGTTTTATTTTTTAGAGAAAAATAATATTTAACTATGAAAAGATGTAGAATAGTCTTAATTATATTACTATTATTTGTTGCAATAGACTTGTGGGCAATATCGCCTACAAAATATGATTATTCTAATGTCGCAACTAAAATAGTGGAGGGCTGTTCCACAAAATATGATCAAGCAAAAGCTATATATAAGTGGTTGTGTAATAATATAGCTTACGATACAGATTATTCAATATTTACTGCTGACGAATGCTTTGAGCAAAAGAAGGGTGTGTGTCAAGCATATTGTGAATTGTTTTATCGCTTAGGTGAGCCACTTGGCTTGGTTTCGACGATAGTTAAGGGTGACTCTAAGTTGCGTGATGGCTCTGTGTCTGAATATGGGCATGCTTGGTTAATTGTTGAGGTTGAAGGAGGTCATATTTTTATTGACCCAACATGGGGGGCTGGCAGTGTGAATGGTGGCGTTTTTACCCGAAGTGAAAATGATATGTCGTGGTTTCATGTCGATCCGCATTGGATGATTTTTACTCATTATCCTAAGGATATAAACCACCAAATGTTGGAGAATCCTATAGATTTTGAGTTGTTTAAAGCATTTCCCGGAGGATTGAAACCTATGTTGACGAATTTAGGGCTTGATGCTCAGGCTTTTTTTAATGCGGCGGTAGCCGGAAATCTCAGCATACCTATTTTTTATGATTTTCCAACTGCAGATATCAAAATATTAAAAATGCCAATGTTGAAGGAGTTGAATATTGGTCGAATATATGAATTTATGATATTAAAGACCGGGTCATGCGAGATTGCTCTAAATAACGCCCGGTTTGTAGGAGAAGATGAGTGGAGTAAAAATGGGAATATAAGGTCGATTCGTTTTATGCCTACAGATGAAAATGATGTAGTATTTATGATGAAAGGAGAAAATAATCAATATTATCATTTGTTTGCATATAAAATAAATCCACCTACTACCGATGATTGGGCCCGTGTTGAGGCTGTGGCGCCATTCTCAATGCCTGAATTGAAAAACATAGAAGAATATAATGCTAAGACTTTAAAAGAACTTGGTGTGGATGGACATAAATTTCTGTCGATGTATAGGCGGGGGGAGGTTAACCAGCTGCCTAAGTTTTATGCTCAAATAGATAGATTGAAGGTTAAAAATGTTCCATTAGACAGAACGTTGATGCAAAATAGTAGATATGAATTTGTGATAAAGCCGTTAGTTGAAGGTGAATGGGTAATAATAAATAATGAAACATTTTATCGTGATTGGAAAACAAATGAAGATGGCACGATGTCAATATCTGTGGTTCCTAAAGAACCCGGTGTATTGAAAATTGCGATTAAAAAGCCCGATGAATCGCTTTATTATTCAACTTTGATTTATGATGTTAAATAAAATAAGTATTAACCGTTAAATTATCTCTCTCATGAAAAAGTATTTAGCAGAAATGGTGGGAACAATGGTTCTCGTGTTGATGGGTTGTGGCACTGCAGTTAGTTTGAATTGTGGCGTTGATACTGCATCTGTGGTTGGAACGGCAATTGCGTTTGGCTTGGCTGTAGTAGCAATGGCTTATACCATTGGTGGTGTCTCGGGTTGTCATATCAATCCAGCAATCACATTTGGCGTTTGGGCATCAGGTCGCATATCGGGGAAAGATGCTATGTTGTATGTTGTGTTTCAAGTTTTAGGTGCGATAATCGGCTCAACATTGTTGTTTGTTATCGTTCAAAACTCAGGTATTGTATTTGAAGGCACTACAACCGGCGCAAATGTATGTAGTGGCAGTGTATCGGGAGGCTCATTCGTTGAGATTATCCTTACATTTATATTTGTGTTGGTAGTATTAGGAACTACCGATGAGAAAAAAGGTGCTGGTACCTTTGCCGGATTAGCGATTGGATTATGCTTGATTCTCATTCATTTGGTAGGAATTAAATACACAGGAACATCTGTAAATCCAGCTCGTTCAATCGGTCCGGCTATATACGAAGGTGGCGAGGCTCTTAAGCAACTTTGGGTGTTTATTGTTAATCCAATCGTTGGAGCTGCTATGGCGGCTGTTGTATGGAAACTAGTAGGCGGTTGTGAGAAATGTTCAAAATAAAAATTACATGTATTTTAAACAATATCTAATAATAAAAGCCTTGATTCAAGGCTTTTATTATTAGATAACATTGAATATGCTATTAAGCTTTGATGCGTTCAACGTATGAACCGTCGCGAGTGTCAATTTTCACTTTATCACCGATGTTGCAGAATAGAGGAACACGAACTTCGGCTCCGGTTTCTACTGTAGCAGGTTTAAGAGTGTTTGTTGCGGTATCTCCCTTTATGCCTGGTTCGGTATAAGTAATTTCAAGAATTACGTTGATAGGCATTTCACATGTGAGTATAGTCTCAGATGCTGCATGTACCATAGCTTCGCAAATATCACCTTCTTTAAGGAATTGTACACCTTCGATGCTTTCTCCGGGAAGCGCTACTTGTTCAAAAGTTTCGGTGTGCATGAAGTTATATCCCATATCGTCTTTGTAGAGGTATTGATAAGGACGACGCTCAATGCGCACTTCTTCAACTTTCACTCCTGAGTTCCATGTTTTGTCAAGTACACGACCGGTTTTTACGTTTTTGAGTTTGGTGCGCACAAAAGCGGGACCTTTACCTGGTTTTACATGAAGAAATTCTACAATAAAGAAATAGTTGCCATCAATGTCAAGGCACATTCCGTTTTTAAAATCAGCTGTTGTTGCCATAAAATTTATATTAGGTTATATTTAATTCCAAAATGCAAAGATACAAAATCCCTTTCGTATTATTTGCGTTACTGCGATTTATTTAAAAATATTTTGATTTAAATAGGTTAATAAGATTTATTAGCGGGTAATTTTGTTGTTTATGCCTATCCCAAATAGTGCATAGTCATACCACACCGGGTCTTCAGGTCTCATCCTGCGAAGCATCTCGGTTAGCTCTATCGTTGCTTTGCGGTCATTAGCATTACGAGTGAGCAACCCAAGTTCACGCGACACGTTCCCCACATGCACATCAAGAGGGATGAACAATTGAGAGGGCTTTATTACATTCCACACACCCATATCCACAATGCCATCATCACGTACAAGCCATCGTAGAGCCATATTAATACGTTTTAATGCCGTGTTTTGTAGGTTGCCGGGAAGGCATCTGTTGTCACTTTCGCCATTATTTGCTTCGGCAAATACCTTGTTCATCTCCTCTACAAGTTTCCAAGATGGAAATTCTGAAGCGGATATCGCCATATTCTTTGCAAAGTTGTGCAACGAACCATATTTTGAGTAGATAGAGTTTAATCCGCAAAGATAATAACGCAGATTTTTACTGAAAAAAGTGCGGTGGATATTCATGTCGGGCAACTCCTCGTAGCCCTTATCCATAACATAATCATAAGGTTGGTTATCCATTAGAGCAAGCATCTTATTGCAATTATTGCATATCATCTTGCGATTGCCCCATGCGATAGTGGCTGACAATAACGACGCAATCTCTATATCTTGCAAACGCTCAAAACGACGAGGAAACTGCACCGGATCATCAGCAATAAAAGCCACATGATTAATCCTCCTCGCCTCTCCATCAAGCAACTCCTTAATATCACTCCAACTCATACTATCTTAATATCAATAAATTTAACACTCTAATTTTCGATTTAATGAAGTACTGCATTAAATAAGCGTCAGCCTTTCTGTACTCTTGTCTGAAAGTTTATATTCATTCTGTCAGAAAATAAAAAAGAGAGTGTATCACCGATACACTCTCTTTGGCAGGGTGGAAGATGGGGCTCGAACCCACGACCTTCGGAACCACAATCCGACGCTCTAACCAGCTGAGCTACGTCCACCATGTTTTTTCAACGGTGCAAAGTTACAACTATTTTTTTGATTAGGCAATATCTTTGCGATATTTTTCAGGTTTAAAATAAATTTAATGATGTTTTTTTCTTTATAGAAGTTGTGTCGCGAGGGACATCGATGTTGTGTTTGTTGAAAATCTTTTCGGCATTGTTGACAAACAGATTGCAATGGTTCTTTAATGAACCTGATGTATAGTTTTCAACAGGAATTAGTCGGAAGTTTTTAGAACCTCCACCGGGTTGAAGAGTAAATACAAGGCGATATGATGCGCTATCGACAACAGGGTTGCCATTTGCATCACGAGTAAGCTTCACTTTAGCCAAAGCTCCACCACGGGTGTTTTTGGTGGTCATATTTGAGATGAGGTTGCCAAGTGAGTAAATCAAGAATACTTTCTTGTTGTGAGCCTTGCTCCAACGCATTTCCATTGGTTGGATAACGTGAGGGTGACCACCGATGATTAAATCAACACCTTCTTCGGTTAAGAAGTTTGCCAACTCTTTTGAGAGGCATTGGGAAGCAATACATATTCAACACCCCAGTGCATACACACGCAAAGAACTTCAGCCCCGGCTGCACGAGTCTCAGCAATATCTTTTTTGATTTTTGCTTTGTCGATATAGTCAACCACAACATCATTTTGCACTTTTATGCCATTTGTGCCGTATGTGTAATTGAGGAATGCTATCTTAAATCCGTTAATATTCTTGATAAGAGGTAATGACTTTTCTCTATCCGCTTGATTACGGTATGTTCCCACATGGTCAAGACCTTGCGCATCAAGCACATCGAGAGTGCGTTTTACTCCTTTATCCCGCCTGTCAAGAGCATGGTTATTGGCAGTGAGCATAAGGTCGAATCCTGCATTTTTTAATGCTATGGAATAGCTGTCGGGAGCGCAAAACATGGGATAGCCCGAATAGGGCGCACCTCCGATTGGTGTCTCAAGATTTACTACAGCATAGTCGGCTTCAGAAACGTATGGGGCAATTGCCGCAAAACATTCATTAAACGAGTAAGAGCCATCGGCTTGCTTTGCGGCGTTGATTTGTGCTTTATGCTGCATTGCATCACCGGCAAATACCAATTCCACACTATCTTGCTCCCCAAAGAGGAGCGATGATAGTGATATGAAAAGTGATACAAATAATGTAGTCATTGAAATGTAGCCGATATCTTTAATAAATCACATGTTGACCTGCCAACAATGTGTTTTTCATCAATGACACAATAGTCATTGGACCAACGCCTCCGGGAACAGGTGTGATAAATGAGCATTTTGGCGCAACATTTTCAAAATCGACGTCGCCACTAAGACGGAATCCGCTTTTGCGGGTAGCATCAGGAACACGGGTGGTACCTACGTCGATAATCACGGCGCCGGGTTTTACCATGTCTTCAGTTACGAAGCCGGGAGAGCCAAGAGCTGCAATTATAATATCGGCTTGTGCGCAAATTTCTTTAAGATTTTTTGTCGCACTATGGCACACTGTTACGGTTGCATCGCCAGGATAGCCTTTTTGCATCATCAGTGTTGCTACAGGTTTGCCCACGATGTTGCTGCGACCAAGCACCACACAATTTGCACCCTTAGTGGGTATATTATAGCGGCGAAGCAATTCAATTATTCCGGCAGGAGTAGCCGAAAGGAAGCAGGGGAGACCTATCGACATTCGTCCCACGTTGATAGGGTGGAACCCGTCAACATCTTTGCGATAATCTATAGCTTCGATTATTTTTTGTTCCGATATATGTTTTGGCAGAGGGAGTTGCACGATGAAGCCATCAACATCGGCATTGTTGTTAAGCTCATCGATTGTTCCAAGAAGTTTTTCCTCGGTAACATCATCTTCAAAACGAATGAGGGTAGAGGTGAAGCCACATTGTTCACACGCTTTCACTTTATGAGCTACGTATGTTTCGCTTCCGCCGTCATGTCCCACAAGAACTGCAGCAAGGTGTGGGCGTTTTTTACCCACGGCAACCATCTTTTCTACTTCGACTGCAATCTCTTTTTTTATATCGTCGGCAATTTTCTTGCCATCTATTAATTCCATATTGATTTAACGTTGAAAAATTATACTTTTATCGGCGGCGCATCTGACGCATTTGACGCATTTGACGCATCATTTTCATAGGGTTATTCTTCATCGCAGTGGCAGCTTTCATCATTTTGCGGGTGTCTTCAAATTGTTTTAGCAAGCGGTTTACATCTTGCAATGTCGAACCCGAGCCTTTTGCTATGCGTTGGCGACGGCTGCCATTGATGATTTCGGGGTTTTGACGCTCTTTTTCGGTCATAGATTGGATTATTGCCTCAATGCCTTTAAATGCGTCATCGTCGATGTCGATATCTTTAATCGCTTTGCCCACGCCCGGAATCATTGATGCCAAATCTTTGAGGTTACCCATCTTCTTGATTTGTTGTATTTGATTCAAGAAATCATTGAAATTGAATTGGTTTTTAGCGATTTTGCGTTGTAGCTCGCGAGCCTCTTTTTCGTCATATTGTTGTTGCGCTTTTTCAACGAGTGACACGATGTCGCCCATGCCGAGAATACGGTCGGCCATACGCGATGGGTGGAATGGGTCGATGGCGTCGAGTTTTTCACCGGTACCAACAAACTTAATCGGTTTAGCTACAACAGTGCGAATAGAAAGAGCGGCACCACCGCGGGTGTCACCATCGAGTTTGGTCAATACCACACCATCGAAGTCAAGACGATCGTTAAATTCTTTTGCTGTATTAACGGCATCTTGCCCGGTCATTGAATCGACCACAAATAATGTTTCTTGAGGATTGATGGCTTTTTTGATTGCTTCAATCTCGTTCATCATCTGCTCGTCAACAGCAAGGCGACCGGCTGTATCGACAATAACCAAATCAAGGTGATTGGCTTTGGCGTGTTGAATGGCGTTTTTAGCGATTTCAACAGGATTGTTGTTGCCTTCTTCGGTATAAACCGGAACATCAATTTGCGAAGCGAGCACTTTTAATTGTTCGATGGCCGCAGGACGATACACGTCGCAAGCCACCAATAATGGACGTTTCCCTTTTTCGCTTTTTAATTTTCGTGCAAGTTTGCCCGAGAATGTTGTTTTACCCGACCCTTGAAGCCCCGACATTAATATAATGGTGGGATTGCCCGAAAGATTGATTGGTGATGTTTCTCCACCCATGAGTTGGGTTAGCTCATCGTGTACTATTTTCACCATCAATTCGCTTGGTTTGATGGCATTTATCACATTTTGACCGAGAGCTTTCGCTTTTACGGTATCGGTAAATTGTTTTGCGACTTTATAGTTTACGTCGGCGTCAAGTAGGGCGCGACGCACATCTTTCAGGGTTTCGGCAACATTTATTTCAGTGATTTTGCCTTGACCTTTGAGCAACTTAAAACTGCGCTCAAGTTTCTCGCTTAGATTTTCAAACATATATTTTTACTTTTTATTATTCAGGAATTTAGATGAGTTTGTTTGTGGCTGTATCGGGGAAAATAACCCATGGCTTGAAGTTTTTTGCTTCTTCAAAAGGCATTAGGGCGTAACTCATTATTATCACTATGTCGCCTTTTTGAACCTTGCGAGCCGCTGCGCCATTGAGGCAAATAACACCCGAACCGCGTTTGCCTTTAATTACATACGTGTCAAAACGTTCACCGTTATTGTTGTTGACAATATACACACGTTCGCCGGCAATAATATTTGCGGCGTCCATTAAATCTTCATCAATGGTTATGCTACCAATATAATCGAGGCAGGCTTCGGTTACGGTAACACGATGTATCTTTGATTTTACAACTTCTATCTGCATCATTGCTATTGATATTTAATGTTGTCGATAAGGCGCACATCGCCGCAATATACTGTCACGCAACCCACGGCGGTTTCGCAATCGGTCCAGTTTTTTATGGGTTGCATTGTTTTTGCGTCAACAATTTCGTAATATTCCACTTCAAGTTCATCTATGTCATCGATAGTGTTTATTACATATTGGCGGGTTTGCTCCACGGTTTTGAATTTTGCGATTTCAAGACTCTCTTGCAGTGTGCGATATATGTTGGGTGCAATGGCTCGTTGATAGGCTGTCAAACGTACGTTGCGGCTGCTCATCGCCAAGCCGTCGGCTTCGCGTTTTATAGGGCAATCAATAATTTCGATGTTAAATCCTTCGAGCTCGGTCATGCGACGTATCACAGCTATTTGTTGAAAGTCTTTTTCGCCGAAATAAGCGCGGTGAGGTCGTACCATGTCAAACAGTTTGCTCACTATTTGCGCCACGCCGTTGAAATGTCCCGGGCGCATGGCTCCTTCCATCACTTTGGCGACGGGACCAAGGTCAAACACTCGTGTGTCGGGCTCGGGATATACCTCGTCAACCGATGGAATAAATGCGATATCCACACCGGCATTGGTCAGTTTCTCGCAGTCGGCTTCTTCGGTGCGAGGATATGTGCGAAGGTCTTCGGGATTGTTGAATTGAGTGGGGTTGACAAACACGCTCACCACCACAATGTCGTTTTCTTTGCGGGCACGGTCAATCAACGACACATGACCGGCATGAAGCGCCCCCATCGTAGGCACCAAGCCCACTGAGCGTCCACATTGTTTTTCCTCCTCAACACGACGGCGGAGAAGTTCAACTTTTCGTATGATTTCCATTGCTGTTATTGTAATAAGCTTATTTACGCTACAAAATTACGCATAATAATTAATAATTAAAAATTCACAATGAAAAATTAAAAGCCTTTGCCTTGTAGCGACAAAAAAGAAGATGTGCCACTTTTGAATTATGGCACATCTCCTCATGACTATTTTGAAGATTAAGATTTGCTATTTCACTATCACTTTGCGAGTGGTTCCGTCGCTCATCTTCACGATGTTTATGCCCTCGGTGGGTTTAGTGAGCAATCTCCCGTAAATATCATAGCGAGCCCCCTCGATGGCTTTTTTCTATTTCAATGCCATTAACCCCGGCAATCTCTTGCATATTGGTGAAATTGCACCATTCATAGGCATTTGCGTGTGCGTCTTTTGTCCCATCCTAGACATTTAAAAGAGCTGAATAGCTATCATAGAAAGACATAAGATTTCATAAAGATAGAAATTTTTAAGATTAAAATAAATATGAAGAGTGGGTGCGATAAACAATTTAAATGTGGAGAGTTGTGTCTGTTGTTAGCATGAACGCTGTTGCTTTGTTCTGTGGGTTTGTGATTTGTGAAGAAAAATATTTTTGAAAAACTTTGGTCAATATAAAAAAATATTGTAACTTTGCACTCGCAAAATAGAAATGGCGGGATAGCTCAGTTGGTTAGAGCGTCGGATTCATAACCCGGAGGTCACGAGTTCAATTCTCGTTCCCGCTACAAAATGGGGCTATATCGCAATGAGCAATTTATCGGCTTGTTGCGATTTTTTTTGTACGCTTTGATTTTGTTTTAAGGTGATGGGGTGATTTTGATTTCAGAAATATTAAAATCGAAAAAAGTTTTTTGGGGTTTTCTTTGTGATTATAAAATTTTGTTGTAACTTTGCAGTCGCAAACGAAAGGAGATTGGCTCCGTAGCTCAACTGAATAGAGCATCTGACTACGGATCAGAAGGTTACAGGTTTGAATCCTGTCGGAGTCACTAAAAATAAATTGTTTGCGAGGGCTCCGTAGCTCAACTGAATAGAGCATCTGACTACGGATCAGAAGGTTACAGGTTTGAATCCTGTCGGAGTCACTAAAGCGCATCGTAAATGGTGCGCTTTTATTTTTTCACAGATTATAAACGAATAGCTCCCCTAATAAGTTAGGAGAGCTATGTTTTTTTGTTGTTAAAAATGAATTAAACAGTATAAAGTGTGGAGTGGGTTATTTTGCTTCCCAGCCAAGTGCAGATGCACCTAATACTGCGGCGTCGGCTTCTTTAAGTTCCGATACAAGAATCTTGACTTTGTTTTTGAAGATACCCATCATGTTTTTATCTAAAGAGTTGCGTAGGGGTTTCAAAAGCAAGTCGCCTGATTTTGCCAATCCGCCAAATAAGATGAACGCTTGAGGTGATGAGAATACGGTGAAATCGGCAAGAGCTTCGCCTAAAATTTTACCGGTAAACTCAAATACATCTTTAGCCAATTTGTCACCAGCTATCGCAGCATCGTAAACATCCTTAGAGGTGATGTCTTCGGTTGGGATGTCTCGTAATTTAGAGGGCTCGTTACGACTTTCGAGAAACTCACGAGCGGTGCGAGCAACCCCGGTAGCTGAGCAGTAAGCCTCAAGGCAACCGGTGCGACCGCAGCCACAAAGACGTCCGTTGTTTCGTTTCATGATAACGTGTCCCAATTCGCCTGCGAAACCATCGTGCCCATATACCATTTGCCCATTGATGACGATACCGCTACCCACGCCTGTGCCAAGTGTGATCATTATAAAGTCTTTCATACCTCGGGCTGCTCCGTATGTCATTTCGCCGATAGCGGCGGCGTTTGCGTCGTTTGTGATTGCAACGGGGATGCCAAATTTGTCAGATACGAGTTTGGCCAATGGTATGGGCGTGGCCCAAGGCAAGTTCACGCCATCTTCAATGACTCCGGTGAAATAATTGGCGTTGGGTGCGCCTATTCCTATGCCATGTATTTTACCTTCGGCATCACAAGCATCAACAAGGCGCATGGTCTCGGTATATAACTCATCGATATAATCGTTGATGTTGTTGTGCTTTTGAGTCTTGATTGAAGAACTTGCGACTACCATTCCTCTCGCGTCCACAATTCCAAAAACAGTATTGGTACCGCCTATATCGATACCTATAACATAAGGTTTGCTCATAATTTATATTTTTTAATTAAAACTAAAATCGTATCACAAAGATATAATTAAATCTTAATTAAAAACCAATTATCATATAAAAATGTTTTTATTTTTGATGAATTTATCTTTAAAATAAAACCACCCTTAGCCTAAGGTTTAGGGTGGTTTGGAATGTGTAGTGAAAAAATGTTATTTGATGATTACTTTTGAGGCGAGAGTGTTTCCATCGATAGTTTTTGCGATAACAATATATGCGCCATTCAATCTTGAAATATCTATATTGTTGTCGTTATCGTATGCAACCATTGAGCCGTTGATAGAGTATATGGCAACTGTGGCGACATCAATATTGGTGATATATAAGGTGTTGTCTCTGTTTATAATATTCATTCTGTCATTATTCTCCATTACTACATTTTCAATGTCTGTGGTTGTAAACTTTAAAGTGTATTGAGCAGCAAGTTGACCGGGCACATATTGATAAATGCGAGCCTCTGTCGCTCCTAAAACTTCAACGGAAATGCAATTGGGGTTAGGGGCGGTTGCTGCAGTTGTGAATTGGGCGTCGTGAGTTGCAACGATTGAGTTGTTTGCGATGTCAACAATTTGGAATCCGTCAACGTAGGCTATGCTCCCTATTGGTTGCACATTATATAATGTGCCGTTAAGAGTGAATACAGTGCCACCTTGAGTGGTGTTGATGCCGTTGTCGGGATATGCCACAAATCCGGAGCCATTGTTAAAATAGAAGTGCTTAGAACCACGCACGCGGGCTACAATGTCGTTGCTGGTAATGTCGTTAGTTAACGGAATGGCAATAGATTGCGCATCGGCAGTGATGGATGTCACATCGATTTTTGTGGATGATGTTTGTACTCCATTTTCGATGATAATTTTAGCCACAGCAGTAGCATCTTTTGGGAAGATAAATATAGCACCTCCTTCGGCACTCATAATATTGCCGATCGCTTTGCCGATATATTGCATTTGATTGGCAGTTATGCCTTCGGGCAATGTGATTGTCAACTCTTGGAAAGCCGTTCCATTTGCCGGTAGCACTTTCATTGCTGTGTTTCCTGCTGCATACATTGATGTTGAAACGATGATGTTTCCGGCATCGTCGCTAGTGATAGCGGTGCCGGCTGCAGATGCGATATTAGTATTGGTTAATCCGTTGGCACTCCAATAATAGAGCATTGAATTAGCGTGGTCGTTGATGTATATTTTGCCGTCGAAGCCGGTTGCCCAACGTGTATTTGTTCCGGCGGTGAGGTGTCCTGATGTATGAGCCCAATCTTGTGTAAGAGTGTAGCCGGTAACTACAGTGGGTGCATCTTTTGCAGTGCCCGATATTGTGATTTCAACATCATCGGCATCGATTGACGATGCGGTGAGGGTTGCGCTGTGAGTTCCATTTGACGTTGGGTTGTAATATATCGTAACGCTTCCGCCGGAGCTCGATAGCGAGTTGCTACTTAGGCTGAATTGGTTGGAGTCTTCGCCACTTATCGATAGAATGATGTCGTTTGTAAGATCGTATCCTTGAAGTGTGATGCTTTTAGATGCCTCAGTCCCTACAATGGTTGATAATGACACTATGGTAGTGCTTGTTTTGATAACAGGAATGGCAGGAGTATTTCCTCCCGAGTAAGTCGCTGTTATAGGTATTACAATGTCATTTGATTCTACACTGGAGGAAGCAAGAGGCGAGAAAAGTCGAATGTAAGCACTATAAGTCGATTTATTTGCTTTTGGGGTGAATGTGACAGTTGCGGTTGCAGAAGTTGAGAATGTATTGTTAGATGCTGTGTTCACTGTAAACGCATCGCCGTCTTCGCCGGTAATGACTCCATACCATTGACCGTAATTATATTCGCCATTTGTAATAGTTATTGATTGAGAAGGATTTTCGCTCAATGATGTCACATTAAAATCCAACTCCTGAGTGTCGCATGAGTATGATATTGCAGGATAGTCGTTGCCGAAATGAGCGGTAGTATTGGTGTCGTCACCTTGGTTAGTTGCTTTTGCATTTGCATCGTCATATCCGGTGTGATAGTCGATTATATATTTATATACATTAGCTTTACGTGAGCCCGATGGGCCATTTACTACTGCAACAAACAGGTTGGCATGGCCATATTGGTCGAAGCGGAGAACCATACCCTCAGGCTCGCCAAACAGATTGTTGATGCGGCCATAGTTGAGACGTTTGCGATAGCAATATTCGTTTGTGCGCCAGTTGAAGCAGGTTATGACAAGAGTAGGGTCTCCCGATGTGATTGTGTTGCTGTTTTCTTCGCTACAACCTTCAAGCACATATATGTAGTCTCCGTTGATGTCGAAACTTTGGAAGTCCCAAGTGTTATATCCGTCATCGCCTGAGATATCAGATTGTGCAAATTCTCCCTTTGTTAGTTGAACTGTTTTGTGTAGTGTCTTTGTCCCATCAAGAGCATCGTCCAAATCGTATATGCGATAAGTGTTGATGCCCGAACCGCTTGTGCGTACACATAGGTAGCGAGAGTTTTCGTCGCAAGCGGGGTAGTCATTCGAGCCTGATACGTTGAAGTATTCCACTCCGCTATCGGTGTTGCCGGTGCCATCGAGGTTTATGTCTTTTCCGCTGGCAAATTTCCATCGGGCTGTAGCCCCCGATGTATCATCACCACTTTTAATTGTTGCTTTACCGCCACTCCATAGCCAACCTTGACCATTTTTGTCGCGAACAAAGCACATGTTTGTGCCGTGTCCGCCATAACCTATCTCCATTGATTGAATGGCAGTGCTATAGGTATAAGCATATCCGTTGATATTAGTACATGGCACGCGTGTAACGGTCAATCCGTCATGATTAGAGTCAAGACCATATAGAGAGTTGTATGATGTATTGCGCGAAGAGTTCATCTTCTGAATAAAATACATGTCGCCGGTAACGGGGTCGATGTCGAAACTCTGGATAACGGTAACCGCACCCAATGATACGGCGGTGGCGTGATTTGTTACATCGGTGCCGGTTAATGTGCTGGTGCCGAAAGTTGACATCTTCCCTCCTATGTCAAATCGTGTGAATTGATTGGCGTATATTTCGCGAATGCCTTGACCGTCATTGAGAGTGACCCATGCAAATTTGTAGAAACGATTATCGTAGTGGTTGTTTGCGAGGTTGAAGATGATACCTCCACCGGTACCTTTGTCGTTGTATAACAACAATTTTTCTCCTGCTTGATTGTGACTTGAGGAGGGTAGAACGGTAGTTTTGTTTTTAAATGTATTCTCATTGATGTTGATTTTATACCCCACAGCTTTCACTTGGTCGGTTCCCCCCGAATTGCCTTGGTAAACACGGATTAATGGGAATAAAGATGTTTGACCATAACAATTGTCAAACTCATTAGCTACGATATTTGCAGTTGTGGAGTTGGCATATCCGCTGCGGTAAAGACCGATGCAGAAGTCACCTTTGCTGCCTCCGTCGGGAGCGGAATAGGTGGTTTTGCCTACATTCTTGAATACATTGTTATTGATGTTGAGTGTGCCTTGTGCGTTAGCGAAATACACGCTTGTGCCTCCATCGTAGAAATAGTTGTCAATTACTTTAGTCGTGCCGAATGCTCCGCCGAAACTAATGCAGTTGGCATAGTGAGAGGCGTCGCCCACAAAATGGTTGTGTGACGCTTCGCAGTTCTTATAACGGCATTGTGATGAGACGGCATTTGCATTGGCATCAGCAATAATATTGCCTATCTCAACGAGTGGCGTTGAAGTAGAGCGTTTCACTGTTGAGCCGGTAAAATAATTGTATAATACTTTGATGCCACTTAAAGGCGCTGCATTTGTGCCGGCAGTTGATTCTATGCGTCCTCCCTCGGTAAATTTAAAGCCGTTGATTGTTACATTCGAGGCTTTTATATATATCGTACCGGTGATTGTTGATTCTTCTTTGCGAGTCCCGGTCCAGTCATTAAATGCGTTGTTTCCTAAGAAAATTAAACCATTGATTTCTATTGTGATATCGTCAGAGTAAGAGCCGTCGGCAACATAAACAGTGGAGTTTTCTTCGGCATTTGCCAGTAAAGAGTTAAAATCGGCGAATGCATTTTCTCCAACAGTAAACCATCGCTCGTTATGGGCAATAGGTTTGCCTGGTTCGGTGGCATTGCTACTGATGAGATAAATTTCGGCTTTGCTGTAGAACGCACATAACAACAATGCCAATAAAAAAGTGAATAATTTTTTCATAATAGGAGCATTTATATATGAAATGTTATGTTTTTATGATATTTAATGCAAATATATTGATTAAAAATGATAAAATGTGTAATTTTCTTAAAAAACTTCAATATGGCTGATTTATAGTAGATTTATAGTAAAACGATAATCTTTTTGTTGGAGGAAATGGTTTATTATGTGGCGGATTTTTTGTACCTTTGCACTCTGAAATTTTTATGAAATAAAAAACAATAAATATAGATATAAAAACTATGGCAAAAAAAGCGTTATTGATGATTCTCGATGGTTGGGGAATCGGTAATAAATCAAAAGGAGATGTGATTTATTCTACTCCCACTCCTTATTGGGATTATTTGATTAAAACATATCCCAATTCGCAACTTCAAGCGAGTGGTGAAAACGTAGGTTTGCCCGACGGACAAATGGGTAACTCTGAAGTAGGTCACCTTAACATTGGTGCCGGTCGCGTGCTTTATCAAGACCTTGTGAAAATCAACAAAGCATGCAAAGATGGTTCAATTCTTGAAAATCCTGAAATTAAGAGTGCATTCTCTTATGCAAAAGAAAATGGCAAATCAATCCACTTCATGGGCTTGACCTCTGATGGTGGTGTGCACTCTTCACTCGAACATGTATATGCGCTTTGCGATATCGCTAAGCATTATGAACTCGACAAAGTATTTATCCACTGCTTTATGGACGGTCGCGACACCGACCCTCGTAGCGGTAAAGGCTTTATCGAACAACTTCAAAACCACTGCGCGGAATCGGCAGGTGTGGTTGCTTCAATCATCGGCCGTTACTACGCAATGGACCGTGACAAACGTTGGGAACGTGTAAAAGAAGCCTACGACTTGTTGGTTAACGGTGTTGGCGAAAAAGCTACCGATATGGTTGCCGCTATGCAAGCATCTTACGACGCTGATGTTACCGATGAATTTGTGAAACCTATCGTTAACGCCAATGTTGATGGTCGCATAAAAGAAGGCGATGTGGTGATTTTCTATAACTACCGCAACGACCGTGCTAAAGAATTGACTATCGTGTTGACTCAACAAGATATGCCCGAAGAAGGTATGATGACAATCCCCGGATTGCAATACTATTGTATGACTCCATACGATGCATCATTCAAAGGTGTTCACATTCTTTTCGACAAAGAAAATGTGTCAAACACTCTTGGCGAATATCTCTCTTTGCTCAACAAATCACAACTTCACATCGCTGAGACTGAAAAATATGCTCACGTTACATTCTTCTTCAATGGTGGTCGTGAAACTCCTTACGAAGGTGAAGAACGTATCCTTGTGGCTTCTCCTAAAGTTGCTACCTACGACCTTAAGCCCGAGATGAGTGCTTACGAAGTGAAAGATAAATTGGTTGAGGCTATCAAGTCAGAAAAATTTGATTTCATCGTTGTGAACTATGCTAATGGTGATATGGTGGGTCACACAGGTATCTATGAAGCAATCGAAAAAGCGGTGAAAGCAGTTGACGAATGTGTCAAAGAAACTGTTGAAGCTGCTAAGGATGCCGACTATGAAGTTATCATCATTGCCGACCATGGTAATGCCGATAACGCAGTCAATGCCGACGGCACACCAAACACCGCACACTCACTCAACCCCGTGCCTTGTGTGTATGTGACTGCTAATAATGATGCTAAGGTTGCCGATGGTATTCTTGCCGATGTGGCGCCTACTATTCTTCACATCATGGGCATTGAACAACCTGCCGAGATGACAGGTAAAAATCTCATAAGCTAATAGGCTTCAATATATTTAGCGGAGTATTTTAAGATGCTCCGCTAAAGTTTAACATATATAGTTAACAAAATTTAATAGAGGGGCAACCCTTGTGATTAGTAGGTAAAATTTTAGTTATAATACATATATTATGAAAATTACAAAATTGTTTAATCACTATCTTTTATTTTTGAGCATATTGGCATTTGCGACAAATGCATCTGCACAAACGTTTACAGTTGAATCAAGAGATTGGCTTGTATTTTCAGAAACATCATATACAGTAGGTGCAAAATATTCGCAAACAGCAGTAACAGATGGTGCGATATTCACTCTCCCTGCTCCTACTACAATTTCTGATATGCACCCCGATTTACAGTATTGCACCAAAGGCTATAAGATTTATAAATCGGGTTCAAATGTTGTTGCTGAAACATTTTCGGGCGGAAATTCACCAACGATATATCCGGTATCTCGCTATGGCTCTACTGCTGAATATTTTTACATGGGCCCGGCTATTGCGTCCGATGATGCTGGAACTCTTTGGACTCATACTATGCGAGGCTCTGACCCAACAACCACTTTAGACTGGGAAGTTGGTATTCACACATTTGCATACTATACCGAACGCCCTGCATTAGGCGTTCCCGGGGTAAAGAAAACTATAAATCTTGATCCTTTGGAAAAATGGATGCAAAACAAGGCATATTTAATGAGTGCGTGTGGAGATGGTGTAAATGGAACCGGTTATATATGGATTGCCGCTGAATCGACAAAAATAGCTCGTTATACAATCGTAAATGGAGTTGTGACTGCAAAAGATTTATATACATCTCCATTGGCAAATGGAATAAATCCTGCAAGTTGCTATACTTTTGTAAAGCAATATGGAGGTAATAAAATTATTTATTCTACTTCGGCCTACGATGAATCTACAGGAACGACTACTCCACAATCAATATATCGAGGTACTTTGAGTGCCGATGGTAAATCAATTAATTGGGATTCAACTCCGGTGGTAACTGATAGCTATAGCCCTCAAGTTGCTGTATTTACGTTAAGTGGTCATGAAATTTTGGTTTACAATAGCCTTGATGAGGCGTATGATTATAGCCCATATCGAGAAATTACATTTTATGATATGACTGCAAAATCAGTGATTTCAACTAATGAGACTATTTATGTGCCATCAAAAAATAATCACATTCATCATAGCCTTAATGCGGTGGTTGTTGATGAATATAATGCATGTGTATATGGTTTTATTCCCGGTGTAGGGGTGTATAGTTATCCGATAGTTGCAACACCCGATAAAACTCCGGTTTCAAATATATCGGTAAAATGCAATAATAATTTGAACTATATCGGGCGCCAAGATGCGACAATATCATGGACTGCGCCTGCAAATGCCAAAAGTTATATTGTTTACTATAAATCGTCTTATATAAATGGTGCGGGTACAACTGTTTCAAGCGATTGGGCTAAGATTGGAGAAACTACAAGCACATCAATCACTCACGATGATGTGTGCTGGGCTACTGTTCTTGAAAATGATGAACGTAAATATTACTCACGTTCATATACCTATAAGGTGATTCCCGTATATGACAATGGCGTACTTGGAAATGAAGCGACCTCTTCGGTATTTACACCTGATTTTATGCCATCTACACCTATATGGGTAGATGTCGATCCGGTGAAAGATAACGAAGGTTATTGTATAGTGTCATTATTGTGGAATGAATGGCATGGATATGGCTGTCAACCACATCATTACAATGTAATAAGAGATGGCAATGTGATAAATCTTCGTGATGGCGAGTTGTTGGAGATAGGTGGGTCAAATTATGTAGATACTACATGTGTGTCGGGTGCTACTTATAAATATCATATTGAGGCGGCATATCCGGGAGTGACAATTCCTTCAAAATATTCAAATTATGCTCAAAATGAAGATAAAGATGTGACAATTGCAACTCGCGATTGGTCGAAACCTCGATATAGTATATCAAAAGTATATGAATATAAAATTGTGGGTAAAGAGGGAGATGATTATGCCGGTTATGATGGATATGTAGTTCCTGATGCTACTGAGTTCCCTAACTTTTACAGTGAGCCCGACTGTTATCGTCAAGGGGTATTTTATAATGGATGTTGGTATATTGCTCAATATACAAATGATAATACAGCTGATAAATTTCAACATAATCCGCAATCAACATCAACAACATTGAAAGGTGGAATTTTGCGATTCTTGGGTGATGACCCACGTAAAGAAATTCCCGATGATAAAGAAAAATATCCTTCGGCATATCCTCAAGAAAATAATGTTGTGGTTGCGAATCCAATTGAACGTCGTCCACTTGTAAGTTATCACCGTGAAAATCAGTGTATTGCTGTAGATGAAAGCGGGACATTCTTAACTCGTGGTTTGAGAACCGGATGGAGTTGGAATGAAAACTCATGGGAAGATAATAACAATTATGCACTTGTTTGTTCTTCAATAGAGTTTCATAATTTTGACGAAAATTGGCATGGCTCATTTGATTTGCCGGCATCTCTTGTTGCTGATTTAGAAGCGTCGGCGGTAGATGAATCATTGCGTGCCGGTGATCCCACATTGCCCGGTCGTGTAGATTATTTCTCTGCTCAAGGCGATTTATATAATGACGATGAGTGCTATCTTTATATGGCTCCGATGGTGTCAAAAACAGTGTTCCGTGTAAAACTTAAAAAGGTTGAATACGATCCCTATGTTGAAGTGGAAAGTTGGATTAAATTCACCGAAGATGGAACAAATCCTAACTTTACATACGCAACAGAAAACTACGCATTCCCTGTGAACTGTGAAGGTCGTGCCGGAGAAGAGTATGTGTATGAACAATTGACAAATGTGTATTCATTGCTTTCGGGTGATGGAACAACTCAAAAGCAATCGGCAAAAGAACGTGCAATTTATGAGTCAAGCACATTTGTAAACACTATCGGTGGTACTACGTTTGAGTTTAATAACGAGTTATTTTTGGTTGTTCCCCAAGGTCAATATCCAGGTAACACCGGTTCGTTCCTTGTGGGTATGGCTAACCGCTTTACAGAAAATAATGACGGCTCTTGGACTAATAATGGTGCCGCAAACGCCGATATGACCGATATTATTCCTACTGCTCAATGGTACACAGGTAAAGCAAATACCGATGCAACCGAAACAAACGGTCTATGGATATATGCAGAGCAAGCCAAAGATGACAATGGAAATATTATCGATGAAAACAAAGATGGTATGACCGACTATGCTTATATCTATACATATCGCCCCGGTGTGATGTTTGGTAAATATATCTTAACTCCTAATACAATGTTCCCGCCTACACAAGTGGAATTGTCGATTGAGCCTCAATATGCAACTGAAAATGAAAAGAATATCGACATTCTTCGGTATGATGCGACAGCGTCGTGGAGTGAGGTGGAAAATTATGGTACATCGGGAGGTAATTTCTATCAAATTCAAGGCTATACAATGTCGATTTATGATGTTGAAGAAAAGAATAATGGTGCAGAAGATGGAAATGATGGTAAAGTTGCAGAAATCACATTTGACTTGACCGGTGAGAATGCTGTGATATTAAATGCTGATGGAACAATCTCAGATGCATCGGGCAATATTATAGATGGTTTGACATATACCACTTATACCGTTATCGAGAATGGCGAGTTGAAAGAATATCATACATTCAGTTATAAAGTGAAAAATGTTGATGCGGTTGATGATAACTGCGAAAAACGTGATTTTATTGCATACGTTACAGTAAACTACGAAGGAGTTCCGGGTGAATCGACCGAAGGCACACTATTCAACAGTGCTCAAACCGAATATGTGGCGGCAAATGCGTATATTCCTAAAAATCCGCAGGCAACGACTCAGATTTATAAAGAAACATACGTTGTTAAAAAAGACACTGATGGAGATAATAAGCCTGATACCGATTTCCAATATTATTATATTTATATGGATGTTGAGAAACCGGCAAGTGTTGACCCTGTGACAAATTATACAATCACAGTTGATAAAGGCAAGGGTGAGGTGAAAACGGTGGATAGTTTTTATCTATATGATCCTATTGATGAAAATACAGGTGAAAATTGTACCGGTTTGACTCCCGATAAGGATGGCTATGTGCTTATTGAAGCTACATACAATGAAGATGGAGAAATTGTTACTCCTGCAACAATTCCGGGTACATACGATTTTGGTGCGGCGAGAGATGCATTAATTGATAAAATCATTTCAGATAAAACAAACACCAATACGATTTCACAGCAAATAGTAAAATGGAAAGAACGTGATAATGTTGATGTAAATGATGATGATGGTGATAATGCCCCAATTGATGGCGAATTGGTGAAATGGAATTTTATAGTAAATGCAAATTATGCCGATACCAACCCATTAATAAATTATACTACTTCGGGTGGAGAAACTAATTTTGTCGGGGTGTTTACCGGAATAGAAAATGTTGTGAGTCAATCAATATTTAATATATATCCTAATCCGGCTGAAACATATTTTACTATTGTCGCACCTCAAGTAATAGGAACTGTAAAAGTTTTTGCGATAGATGGATATGAGGTGAAGACGGTAGATGTAAATTCATCCACTGCCACCATTAATATTGACGATATTCCTAAGGGATTGTATATCATCAATGCATTAGGCAAATCAAATATTTTGATAAAAAAATAAAGTAATTGAGCTAAAACATGAGGGTGGGGCTTGCGAAAGCTCACCCTCATGTTTATTTATAGGTGGTTATAAATTGGTTATAGCGATAACTATTCTTTCGTGTGATTTTGTCAAAATGTTAAACCAAGTGCCACGAGTTGAATGTTCTTCAACGGTGGCTTCGGAAATTGGAATTTCAATGTTGTTTATTGTTAATGTCGGGGATAGCTGTTGCCCGTTGGTTGTGATATTTTCTTTAGCATCGAAAAGTATATGATGCAATGAATCTAAGTTGATAATCTCTATTTTACGATTATCCCATATCGAAAAAATATTACCGGGAGTGTCGTAGTATAACGTTAGAGATTGAGAAGAGAAACGACATCGATTATCGCTCAGTTCCTTAGAAAAATCGTAGGGAGGGATAGGACGTTCACTCACTTTAACCGCACATTGCAATCGGGTACCGTCGGCAAGAATGTCAACGATTGTTTTTCCTTCTTTGAGAGCTGTTATAAAAATATTCAATCCTGCGGTCTTGATATCTATAATTGTTGTATCGTGAGCCGTAGCCGATATTATCGCTTTTGCGTCTAAAACATGTAAAGTGTCGCACTCTCCTACGATAATCTCGGTGGAATCATTGCTGAGCGAAGGCCTTAATCCCGACGAAATAGGCTCGTCGTTGTCGTTGCAAGATTGCAGTGATATGAAATATAGAAATGTGATTATTCCCGTTAATATGCGATATATAGATTTCATGATTATTCGGTTATATTTATTTTAAGTTTACCTTTAACTTTTGTTGATTCATATCTTAATTCATGAGTACCCACGCCAAGCTGCCGGGTGGGTATGCTCTCTGTTTCAACGATAGTGCCGTTAATTGTCCAATTCACATCATCGGGGATATATGGTGAATATAGGTCGATGTTTTTGTCGGTTGAAATTGAGTAGGTGGAGCGTAACGGAATTTTTTCGCGAGGCGTTTCGGGAATGTATGGTTGAGTGGATTTCTCGCCCCAAATGTAATCGGCGAGATAGGGATAATCCACAAACGGATTCCTGTTGCCTTGAACTGTTTCTATAATGTTATTACGCAAAATCTCAATATCGCTCACAGTGTCTTGATTGTGCCATTTCAGTAGCAGGCTTTTTGAATAACCATTGAGGGTGGGGTAGGCTCCATCGAGAAAGAAGTTGACCCCTTGGCCGCTCCAGTGTTCGGCGTGATGAATGGTTGCCATATACATTATAATGCGTGCAAAGTCCCCCTCATAACCTTTTGGCGGTACATATAAGTTGATTCGATATTCATCGATATACCCCCATCCTGTAGCCCATATACCATTAGAATAAATAGTGTCGGTTATTTCTCCCGGCATATAGTCGCATTTGTGCATGGGAACATCGATATTGCACGGCAAAATGTTGTATAAATCGGTCTTTATTGATTCGTTGATGCGGGTTCCCCACCAAGAAAGGTCGGTGACATAGTCGATGGTTGTGTTGTCGGGAGAAGAAATGCTGTCGGTGGGGAATGGAACGAGTTGCGATGAATAGCGGTCAAGAACAGTGCCATCGGCATTTATGTCGCATTGACGAAAAACGCTCCATATATTGTCTGTCGGGACGATTGTTTTGGGTTGGAAATTCTCATGGAGGTGCTTTTTTAATTCGGCTCCGCATTTTCCCACAAATCCGTTTTGCGCTGTGGCAGGGATGCGGAATAGCAATACTAAAAACAGATAAACAAAATATCTTCTCATGGTTGCTTTAAAAAAAGTGTTATAGAGTTGTCTTTGATGCAAAATTAATAATTCGTTAATGAGTTTGCAAGGGATTGGGTGTTAGATGCAAAAAAGAAGTTATGCCATAATACCGGTATTATGACACAACTTCGTGGGTAATATATTGTTTTACTGCTTAGTTTCGTTTATAGTCTTAACGGCGACCTTTTAATGAACCATCGAGATTGAAACGTATTTCGTGGTCGCGAGAGTTGTTGATATCTACAACGATACTGTTGCGACGGAATTCCACATCATCAACACGGTCGGCAAGACCCTGCGATGTGAGATGTTGCATTGCTTTGGCGGGAAGAATAGCTTTTAATACCGATTGAGCAATTGCACCATGGTCGGCCTCGATTTTTACCAACTTGCCATTGCGATTAAACTCAAGGTCAACGCCATTACTCAACTCCACATTATACTCCATGTCATCAATCTCACATTCATAGATTGTAGTACCTGCATAATGCTTGTTGATAAACGCCTTAGCCTCGTTGGGGAGTTCATTTGACGAAATATTTCTGTCGGCAAACGCCACAAAGCCGATAGTCGAAATCAATGCTATCGCTAAAAAAATACCTAAAAATTTCTTCATTTCAATAATCATTTAGTGGTTAATAATTAAATATTACAAACCTTTGACTATATAAGTTTATATGGGTTTAATTTATTTGGAAGGATTACAAATAATTTAACTAAAATCCCCACATCACCCCACCTAATAAATATTTTTTAAGAACCCAGCACAGCAACGAACGAAGTTGATTTATTGAAATATTATTTGTAACTTTCTTTGAGGTAAATAGGGGAGTTGTGGGGAGATTTGTGTAACTTTGCAGATTGAAATGAATTTTAACTGCCGGTTTATGCAGAAGATTAGAAATATTGCTATTATTGCGCACGTTGACCACGGGAAAACTACTGTGGTTGATAAGATGTTGCTTGCGGGTAACCTGTTCCGCGAAAATCAAAATGCAGGTGAATTGATTCTTGATAATAATGACCTTGAGCGTGAACGTGGAATTACTATCCTGTCTAAAAACGTGTCGATCGATTACAAAGGTTATAAGATAAATATTATTGATACTCCGGGACACGCCGACTTTGGTGGCGAGGTGGAACGTGTGTTGAATATGGCCGATGGCTGTCTGCTATTGGTTGACGCTTTTGAGGGTCCAATGCCTCAAACACGTTTTGTGCTTCAAAAGGCGATTCAAATGGGGTTGAAACCTGTGGTGGTTATCAATAAGGTTGACAAGCCTAACTGCCGCCCCGATGAGGTGCAAGAGATGGTGTTTGACCTCATGTTTAATCTTGATGCGACTGAGGAACAACTCGATTTCCCAACAATCTATGGTTCGGCAAAGCAAGGTTGGATGAGTACTGATTGGAACAAGCCTACCGAAAATATCCTTCCATTGCTTGATGCTATCATTGAACACATTCCCGAACCTGAGGTGATTGAGGGTGATGCGCAAATGCTTATCACTTCGCTCGATTTCTCTAACTATGTGGGACGCATTGCCATAGGTCGTGTGCATCGTGGCGAATTGCGTGAGAATATGGATATCGCTCTCTGCAAGAAAGATGGCACGGTGGTGCGTCAACGTATCAAAGAGCTCCACACATTCGAGGGTATGGCTCGCAAGAAGGTGGAGAGTGTGAAGAGTGGCGATATTTGTGCGCTTGTGGGTATTGAAGGGTTTGAAATTGGCGACACGGTGGCCGACTTTAACAATCCCGAACCACTTCCACGCATCGCAATCGATGAGCCTACGATGTCAATGACTTTCACAATCAACGATAGTCCGTTCTTTGGCAAAGATGGTAAGTTTGTGACCTCGCGTCACATTGCCGACCGTCTTGAAAAGGAACTCGACCGCAACTTGGCATTGCGTGTGTCAAAAGCCGACCACGAAGATGTGTGGACCGTGTTTGGGCGTGGAGTGCTTCACCTCTCGGTGTTGATTGAGACAATGCGTCGCGAAGGATATGAATTGCAAGTGGGACAACCACAAGTTATTGTTAAAGAAATAGACGGCAAGAAGTGTGAGCCTGTTGAATTGCTCACAATCAACGTCACAGAGGAGTACTCAAGCAAAATCATCGATATGGTGACTCGTCGCAAGGGTGAAATGGTGTCGATGACAGCACAAAACGACCGTGTACACATGGAATTCCACATTCCATCGCGAGGTATCATCGGTTTGCGTAATAATGTATTGACCGCATCGGCAGGAGAGGCTATTATGGCTCACCGTTTCCACGAATATCAACCATGGAAAGGTGATATCGAGCGTCGCACAAATGGTTCGCTCATCGCTATGGAAGCCGGCACAGCATATGCCTACGCTATCGATAAGTTGCAAGATCGCGGCCGTTTCTTCATCTTCCCACAAGAGGAGGTTTATGCCGGACAAGTGGTAGGGGAGAACGCCAAGGATAATGATATAGTGGTGAACGTGACCAAGTCGAAGAAATTGACCAATATGCGTGCATCGGGAGCCGACGACAAGGCGCGTATCATTCCTCCGGTAGTGTTTAGTCTTGAAGAAGCACTCGAATATATCAAGGAAGATGAATATGTAGAGGTAACACCTCACCACATTCGCTTACGCAAAATAATCCTCGATGAAATCGAGCGTAAACGCGCTAATAAAGTATAATCAAAATGAATAATATGAGATAAATGCGAGCATCGACTAAGGTTGGTGCTCGCATTTTGTTATTAATATCGCACTATTTCTTGGCAAAGAAATATATATGGGTATATTTGCGAGAGTCGCAACTGCGATAACGAGAGTCGGCAAGTTGAGAAATACAGTATGTTTGTCCGAATTTGGTTACAAATGAGTTGAAATCATCTTCACCAATGACAACATAACCATTAGAGGGCATTTTGCTTTCAAATGGCACCATTCGATTGCCTATATAGAAATTTATTGTAAAAGGGTGGAGCAAGTTCCCTTCAACGTTTTTCGCAAAGAATGAATAAACTGTTCCTTCGGGAGCCAGTTGGGCAATCTTTTCGGCCTGTGGCTTGTCGGATTTAATGTTTAATACGGCAGGTAATATGGCGCCATTAAGGGTTATATATATGATAGCAGTCATAATGCCACCGCAACAAGCCAATTGATAGTCGCAAAATTTTTTCTTATAAGAAAAATAAATTATTCCGGAAATTAGTGGTAGTATTATAATGATATAGCTCCATAACGGCATGTTTTCAATGGCGTTGAGCATTGCTGTATTTTCATCGGCACGTTTGCCATTAAAAATGGAATCGGGTATAACTCCTGATGCAATAATGAAAATAACGAAGGTTAAAAATATGCTCAAAACAGCAAGTGTGCCATTAAACCATTTTACCGATTTTGGACGATTGTTTACTAAATATAAAATGTATTCGGCCAGATAATAAGCGATAAATGGGTATATGGGTAATAGATATACGCTTCGTTTGCTTTTGGGAATGCAATAAAAAACAAACATTATTATAATGCACAGTAAGGAGAATAAGCGAGTGTCGTCCATTGTTTTAATGTAGTTCACAAATCGGGTCCACCATTGACGAGGCTTGTTGCTTATTCGAGTATATTTAAGAGTGAAAATAGATAGCAAAGCAAGTAGGGTATATGGGACAAATCCGGCAATTAGTGTTGTGACATTATAAGTCCATGGATTTTCATGAGAAGAATATGTCATTTTTCCTAAAAGTCGCAATACGTTTTCTTCATATACAAGTTGAGAGAATTTATTGCCCCCTTGTAGCCATGCCGCATAATACCATACTGAAGGAATGATACATGCACAAAGAACTACCGCAACCATAGACAAGAGTGAACGAATAAATCCTATGCCTCTAATCCAAGCTAATGCTCCAATGACAGTGCATGGGAGCAATACTCCCACAGGACCTTTGGTTAAAAATGCTCCACTTAAACAAAGTATTGCCAGCCATGGCGCACCTCGGAGTTTTTTTTCATACCACCGATAAAGAAAAAACAACGCCATTACCATCATTGCGGCTAACAGCATGTCAACACGGCAATTGGTTGCCGCACGATGCACTTCAAAATTAGTAAGAGTTATAAGCATTGCCAAAAATGCAATTTGAGAGCCGCGTCGCTTGCGAAAGAAATAATATCCCATTAACACCATGATGGTTGTGGCTATAGCCGAAGGCATTCGAGAGGTATATTCGTTAACCTCGCCTACAACCGACGATATGCACGCTATCGACCAATGAAACAATGGCGGTTTATATGCAATGTCAACACCGTTTGTTATAGGAAGAATCCAATTTTGGTCATTAATCATAGCTTGAGCTACAAGTGCTTCGCGAGGTTCACCTTTGGTGTGGAAATGTTTTATCCCAAGAAATAAAAATAGAGTGGCGATACACACAATAATGAGTGCGATTGCTTTTTTGTCAAAAATATTTGTTGTGAATGACATATAAGATACAATATGTGTGTTAGTTGTTGTTTGCAACCAATCGTGTTAAGCGTTGTTCGAGGTCGGTAGATGATAGTTTCATGTTGAATTTTCCTTTATAGGCAATTGATATGTTGCCTGATTCTTCCGACACAATAATGGCTATGGCATCGGTGGCTTGTGAGATGCCTAATGCCGAGCGGTGACGCAGTCCGAGAGATCGAGGAATGGACGTGTCGTGGCTTACAGGCAAAATACATCCGGCAGCTTTGATGCGACCATTAGCAATAATCATTGCGCCGTCGTGTAATGGCGAGTTCTTGAAAAAAATATTTTCGATTAGGCGGGAATTTATTTGTGCATCAATTATGTCGCCGGTGTTTTCATAATTCTCAAGTGGAATATCTTGTTGAATCACAATGAGCGCACCGGTTTTGCTTTTGGAGAAGTTCATACACGCATATACAACTGCCATAATCCATTGTTGCACATCGTTATTGTTGACATTTGTTTTATGCTGAAATATGTTACGCAGAAATCGCCAACGTTTTTGTGACCCTAATTCAACGAGAAAACGTTTTATTTGATCTTGAAATAAAATTACCAATACCAATAATCCTATATTCATAAACTTATCCAATATTGTGCCTGTGAGCTTCATTTCAAGCATTTGCGAGGCGATAGCCCACACTACAATAAAAGCCATTACACCATAAAAGATATTAATGGTTCCCGATTCTTTCATAAGTCGGAAAAGATAATACAGCATCATGGCAACTAATATAATGTCGAGAGCGTCTTTTATTCCAAAAATTTCCATATTTATGTTGTATGTGGGTTAATTGTTTGTCATTTCAACTATTTTAATTGCTTCGGTTGCTTCTTTCACGTCATGTACTCGCAATATTGCAGCTCCGGCTTGTAGGGCTATGGTATTTGCGACAGTGGTGCCGTTTAGTGCGTTGTCGGCAGACGTCTCGAGTGCTTTATATATCATTGATTTGCGAGAAATTCCCACAAGCAATGGATAACCTAATTCGTGAAGCGATTCAAGATTTTGAAGCAATTCAAAGTTTTGCTCAAGTGTTTTGGCAAAGCCAAATCCCGGATCGATGATTATGTCATTAACACCGGCAAGAGTGAGACGATTTATTTGTTGTGATAACTCTAAAATCACATCGGCGGTTATATTGTTGTAATTCGTTAGATTGCTCATTGTTGAGGGAGTGCCGCGTGTGTGCATTGCTATATATGGCACTTTGAGACTGCTTATGGTGGGAATCATTTTATCGTCAAGACGTCCAGCCGAAATGTCGTTGATAATATTGGCTCCAAGTGTTTCAATGGCAAATTGAGCGACATCGGCACGAAACGTGTCAACCGAAATGGGAACTGAAACATTTTTTTTTCGCAACAGATTCATACCTTTTTCCAATCGGTCCATTTCCTCTTGCGATGTAACCTCATTGGCTCCAGGACGGGAAGAATAAGCTCCAATGTCGATAATATCCACTCCCTCGGCAAGCATTGTGTCAATGCGATGATTAATTGTGTCGATATCAAAAGAACGTGAATCGCTGTAAAACGAATCGGGTGTAATATTTAGAATCCCCATTACTTGGGGACGCTTAAACTCCACTAATCTCCCTTTTATGTTTAATGAAAATGGTTTAAACTTTCTCACTTTTCAATATTGAAAACTTTTGATATCACAAATATAATCAAATTATTTGTTTATCAACAACAAATTTGTGTGTTGTGAATTTGGGGACTTAATTTTTATAGGTTCCAATGTGGCGTTGTTTCTTTTCTTCAAAAATCTCATCTATCGCAAAGAATATGCCACTTTCTTCAACATCACCAAATTCATCGTTGATGGCAGTGCCAAACATTTTCATCGTTGGAGATAAACTCATATAGGCATTGACAAGAGGTGGAATATTATAACCGCAGTCACGAATGGCTTTGTTTAGAATCTTGTAATCTTCTTTGAAACAGCTACCTGTGAAAAGAGTTTTCATGGCGTCGCTATCGGTGTGAGTGTTGAGAGGCTTTATTGGTGTAACCAGTGCCTCATTGTCGGGAAAATGCTTATTGAGGAAATATAAAATCATGTTGCGGCAATTCACCGAATAGTTGGGATACATCGTAACTTTCCCAAATAGATATTTTAACTCGGGATAAACAACTGTTAAAGCTCCAAGTCCGTCCCATAGGTTGTCAAGTGCGTAAAGAGCTTTAGCCCCTTCTCGAGATGATTGATATTCGAGTCTTACAAAAGATCGACCAAGTTCAAGGGTATAGGGTAGATATTCCTCAATAAATCGGGGGGAAAACTTAAACATGTGTGAAGTCGCTATGTGCGGTATTCCATTCTCAAAATTTATGTTGCGACCAATTATAAATCGATACCCCCCTAATATCAATCGGGCATCTGGATCCCACACTATGAGTTGTTGACAAGGTGGATTCATTGTGTCAAACTCATCAATATCACAATCTTTACCTGTGCCCCCCCCGGCAGAGCGAAAGGCTATTTCTCTCAATCGACCAATTTCTTTCAATGTGTTTGGCGCATTGAAAGCATCAACGATGTATATATCATTGCCACCTTTGTTTGTGTGACGAAGAAATCTGTCTTTTGTCAATTCCGCTTCAATGATGTGGGAGGGAATGGCGTCAATGATTTTATGTTTTATTGTAGATTGTGATGTCATTTAAATTTGGTTCAAGTTATAAACAAATCGCTTAATATCATTGGCAATTAGCTGTAAGTCATGATTTTCCTTACAAACGAGAGATTGCCAAGAGATGGGAGCTCCGATTGAAATTGTCAATGTTGAATTTTTGCATCGGAAGATCTCACGGGGCAAAAGTATCATTTCAATATTGAACTTGATATTTAATTTTGCCCTTAATTTTGCAAAATTATAAAAAAATGGTGAATTTTCACCATCAAAATATAAAGGAATTATATCACGATGATATTTGATGCTTTTGGCAACAAACATTTTTTGCCACTTCAGGTCGGCGATAACACCATTTTCACCTTGACGAGATACCAATCCTGCGGGGAAAATCAATATGGGATCATCGCCGGCAAAAGCATCTTCGATGGCTTGCATGGAAAGACGACTTTGTTTGCCATGTTTGTTAATGGGAAGAAACACTCCGTTAAGTGGTTTTACTGCCATAAGCAGGTCGTTGACCACAAAGTGAAGTTTGCCTCCATATTGTTGGTTGATGAAATCGATGAGTGCGATGCCATCAAGCCCACCCAATGGATGATTGGAAACAATTACTACCCGACGTTTTTCTCGAGGAGGTAGATTGTTTTCTCCATTTATTTTGAGGGATATATTTAAATCATTAATTACTCCACGACAAAAATCGGCATCTTTCTTCCCATAATTATTGCTCAGCAACTCGTTTAATTGTTCTTGGCAGATTATTATTTCAAGCCATCTGATTAAAAAACGTGGGATAAAACGATAATGGTGAGGAAGCCGTTGCCTCAACACTTCATCAATATTAATTTTTATAACCGATGACTGATTCATAATGCAAAATTAAGAAAATTGTGTGTATAATTTGGCTAAATTGGCTAAAAATAACTAAGTTTGCATCATGTCTATTAAAATAAATACATTTGAGTGCGCTCAAATAGGATATATATTACTAGTGTCATTGGCATTGATATTAATGCCCGGTGCTGATTTTTTTCTCACGTTGACGGCTCTGATAGGGGTATGGGTTGTAGTTTTTTTTGTGTATCGGGTAGTTCCATGGTATAGCGAAGCAGGGAAATGGACTTTGTTAATTGCAACAATGATTCTTGCGTTGGGAATTATTTCAAATGTGCATTTATATACAACTATTAGTGGAGGTACCACCGTTAATCCAATATTATTAAACTCAGATGCTGCTCGTTTTTTTAATGATGCCCTCTATGCTATGGATTCATCGATTGGAGGGGCAACAGATATAAAAAATCATGGATATGGATTGTTGGTTTCGTGGCTGTGGAGGATGACTGGTATAACGATTGTATCACCACTTGTCGTTAACATGTTGTTGATGTTGTTTTCGGTAATTATGAGTGGAGGAATATCGTGGCGAGTGCTGAGAGGTGAAACGTGTCGTTCGGGACAATGGGTTGCGTCGTGTGCGATGATTTTGATTGCTTCGGTGTGTTATTTTCTTAATTCAGGTACATTATTGTTGAAAGAGTCGATAATAATATTTTCTTTTTCGATAACAGCGTTTTCTCTTACTTCTTTAGCAAAACTTCCCGAAACGGGTTCCCGGCAATTGCTCATGCTCATATTGTGGAGTATGGGAGTTGTTCTATTGTCTTTTACACGATACAATATGTTGTTTTTGCTCATTATGGGTGTGATGCTGATGGTGAAATGGCGTCGCCGGCAGTTAATGTTGGGTATTGCAATGATATTGATATGCATAGCGTGTTTGATAGCAGTGTCGGTCGTGTTTCATTCTATGCAAGTAGAAATGAGTGAAACCACTGGCAAAATTATGAGTGGTTATGGTATGAATAATTCCTTTTTCCTGGATAGCGACCATGTGATATATACCGAGTTGATAAAAGGATATTTTGATTATCCTTGGTGGCAAAAAGTGTTGTTATTGCCATTATCGGGAGCAGTGCAATATCTTATTCCATTACCGTGGGGCTTTGGCGATGATATCCATTTTGGATATACATTAGCTTATGCTCATGTGTCATATCCTTGGTATGTGGTTGGAGGATTAATATTATATTATTTTTTGTTTTTGATGCGACAATCTCCTGTTTTGTTACGTCGGTTTGCGGTGTGGGGTGCTTTGGTGTGGTTGTTGCCCGCATATTTGTTTGCCGGAACGGTTTCTCGTTATACTTTGCCAATCCTATCGGTTCTTATTCCATGCGCGGTATATGTTTTGGCTTCATGGCGCAATCATTTGAGGTTTAAACAATGGATGATTTGTTATGGCATGATGCTTGTGGTTGCATTGGTAATGGTTTGTATATTTCAAAAATGGAGTGGAGCATGAAAGTTTCGATAATAACAGCTACACGCAATAATGCTTCAACGCTTGAAACTACGATAAAGAGTGTGTTGTGGCAATCATATAAAAATATAGAATATATAATAATCGATGGAGCAAGTAGCGATGGGTCTATTGATATTATAAAAAGATACACTCATCAATATCCGCATATCATTAAGTATATGAGCGATCCAGATTCCGGAGTTTATAGCGCAATTAACAAAGGCATTGCTATGGCTACGGGTGATGTAGTGGGATTGCTTCATGGAAATGATGTGTTTTCGTCGTGTGATGTGGTGGAGCAGGTTGTAGCTAAATTTGGTTCTACCAACGCTCCTTTTTTATATGGAGATGTTAAATATCGCACGTTAGATGGAAAAATAGTTAGATATTATTCGTCAGATGATTTTGCAAAAGAAAAACTGCTTCAAGGTATAGCGCCGCCTCATCCGTCGTTGTATATGCGCCGAGATTTGTTTTATAGGTATGGATTTTATAAAGAGGACTATTTGATAGGAGCCGATTTTGATATGTTTCTGCGGCTTATGGTGGTTAATGACTTGTGTGGAGAGTATTTGCCACTTGATATGGTGACAATGTCGGTAGGGGGGCTGTCAACAAGATTGTATCACCGCATTTTCACAAATAATCGTGAAAAATATCGGGCATTAAAAGAAAATTCATGTAATGTTAATGTGTTTTTGCTATTAAAACGGTATCTTTGTACTTTGAAAAGTTTTAGAAAAAAAACACAATTACGGAACGCAAAAAACAAATAGTATTAATTACCGGGTCATGCGGATTCCTCGGACGGTATCTTTGTCGAGAATTTGAAGATTGTGATGTGACCACATTAGGGCTGAATACACGCAATGAAATTGTGTGTGATTTGTCGATGTGTGTGCCTGAGTTTACTCGCAAATTTGATTTGGTAGTTCATGCTGCAGGTGACCAACGTCCTGAAAAAGCCGAGTCGGTAAATCATCAAGGAACAGTTAATTTATGTAGAGGATTGGAACATAACCCACCACGTGAATTGGTCTTTATCTCTTCGGTGCAAGTATATGGAAAGGAATGTGGAGAGAATTATGATGAATCAACGTCTGTTAACCCCAAGACCGAGTATGGTAAATCAAAATACAATGCTGAGCAGTTTTTAAAAAAGTGGTGTGAGTCTCACTCTGTTACATTGACGATACTTCGTCCTCCATTGATTGTGGGATCTCGAATGAAAGGATTGTTGCGGTCGATGGTCAATGGCATATATCGTGGATATTATTTTCATATAAAAGACAATGAGTCTCATCGAAGCATGATTCATGCAACTGATGTATCTATTGTGGTCAGGAAAATATCATCATTTGGTGGCATATATAATATAACCGACGGTGTAAACCCATCAGTTTACGATTTTGCTGAGGCATTGGCTTATCGCATGGGAAATAAGCGAATTTACACAATACCAATGTCGTTAGTTAGATTTGCAGCAAGAATAGGGGATAAAATTGGCTATTCGGCACCAATTACAACTCAAAAAATGTTACATTTGACACAGACATTGACTTTTAATTCTGATGCAATAAACCGGATTATTGATTGGACACCAAATAGTGTTGTAGAATATTTGTTAACTCATAATTATGACGAAAACAGCCTTTAATAATCTTGGCAGCATGGCAACAAACGCATGCGATTCATTGAAAAGTATAGCAAAGCTATTATTGAAGTCGCATAAATCAACAATCAAAAAAGTAGCCAATAGTAATGAATCAATTATAATAATGGGGAATGGTCCCTCGCTCAATGAAACTATTGAAGAAAGTGCTGTTATATTAAATGCAATGCCCACTTTGTCGGTGAATTTTGCGGCTAACGCACCTCAATTTTGGAAACTGAAGCCACGATATTATGTCCTTGCCGACCCTCATTTCTTTGTGGCGGTAAATGACGTGAATGTGATGAGATTGCGTGAGAATTTTACAAAAATTTGTTGGCAAATGACATTGTTTGTGCCATTTGAGGCAAAAGAACACGGTTTTGATATAGAGAATCCTCATGTTAAAATAGAGTATTTTAATTTCTTGGCAGTTGAAGGATTTGATTGGCTCAAAGATTGGGCATACTCTTCGGGCAGGGGAATGCCACGTCCACGAAATGTGCTTATCCCTTCTATAATGATTGCGATTAAAATGGGCTATGGAAACGTGTATATAACTGGAGCCGACCATTCTTGGACAAAAACATTATCTGTAAATGAACGAAATGAGGTAGTTTCAATTCAGCCACATTTCTATAAAGAAGATGAAAAAGAGGAGAAACGCATAAAAGTGGATTATTTGAAATATCCTTTGCATCAAATAATATATAGCTTTTATTTGGCATTTAAAGCATATCATAGCATACAAAGATATGCCGAAGCAAAAGGTGTGAATATTTATAACTCAACTCCCGGCAGTTTTATTGACGCATTTCCTCGTAAAAATTTGTGCGAGATATAATTGTCGATGAAGATATAAAAAAATAGCCATCCTTCACAGGGTGGCTATTTTTATCACTTGGATAACCAAGTAAAACAAACCTAAATATAAAACACAATTTAAAATCTTTTTTTTGTTGTGGCAAATACAAGAAATGCACTATACAACATTAAATACTAACCTTAAAAATATAACCTATAAACAATGTCTGTCTTGTTTTAGACCAATTGCTTTTTTACTATGCAAAAGTACTATATCTGAACGAGAAAGTTATGTATATCTATGTGAAATATAAATATAGTTACTGATTTCAGAAATGTAATTTGTTGAAAATTAGTAAATTTGTATGGTGTAAAGTGGTATGAAATATAAATCAATATATTTATTTTTTTTGATAAATAAACGCTTTATTAGCTTTGTTCTGTGCGATTTTAAAAACTGTGATTGTGAAAAAGATAATTATAAAACAGCACAAATGTAAATTTATAGGTGTTATAAGGTAACAATGTAAAAAATAAATTGTGATTTTAGGACAAAAAACATTAGTGAGAGTGTGCAAATAATGATTATTTGTAGTATTTTTGTATTGTCGTAGAGATGATTAAATGGGTTAATCGATTGATGAAAGAGAATAAATCGTTATATATAATCCCGGCACGAGGAGGAAGCAAGGGCATACCTCGCAAGAATATCAAAGAACTTGCAGGGGTGCCATTGATTCATTATTCAATCGCTGTTGCGCGTGCATTGACCGACGATAGCCATATTATAGTATCAACCGATGATGAGGAAATCGCACAAGTTGTAAACCAAACAGGTTTGACTGTTCCATATATGCGTCCGGCAAGTTTAGCAACTGACACCGCCGGCTCTCGTGAAGTTATTATTGATGCTATGGATTATGCCGATGACGTTGGTATTCAGTATGATAATGTGGTTTTATTGCAACCTACATCGCCAATGAGAAACACAGATGATGTGAAGCGAGCATTGGGATTGTATTCTCCTGAAATTGATATGGTGGTTAGTGTAGTAGAAACTGCAACAAATCCTTATTATAATTGTTTTGAGATTGATTCTGCCACCGGGTTTCTTCATGTGAGTAAAGGAGATGGAAAGATTACACGACGTCAAGATGCTCCCAAAGTGTGGGAATATAATGGGGCGGTATATGTGATAAATCCACAATCGATTCGGTCAATGACAATGGGCGAATTTTCTCGCAAAGTTCCATGTGTAATGCCGCGAGAAAGGAGTATAGATCTTGACACTCCTATGGATTGGATGATTGCGGAATTGGTAATGACTGAATTGTCAAAAAATAAATAATGGTTATGAATAAATATATAATAACCGAAAATGCTACGATTTTAGAAGCTCTTCGACAGTTAAATGCCTTGTCGGGTAAGCAAATGGTGTTGCTCGTTACAAATGAATGTGGTGTGATGACCGGGACATTGACCGACGGTGATGTGCGTCGTGCATTGCTCGCCGGAGTTTCGCTTTCGGCGGCCGTTAAAGAGGCTATGCATCGCAATTTTAAGGCCATTAAAACAAAAAATGTTGATGTCAATTTGATGCGCAAGTGTCGCATGACAGGTATTGGAATTTTGCCTCATCTCAATGAAGATGGTACGATTAAACATATTTATGATCTCACCAAAACAAAGTCGGTGTTGCCATTAAGTGCAATACTTATGGCAGGAGGAAAAGGTGAGAGACTTCGTCCATTAACTCTTAACACCCCAAAACCGTTACTTGAGATAGGTGGGAAAGCAATCATTGATTACAATATAGAGGCTTTATCTTTGGTAGGCATAAATGATATAACTGTTACCACTCGATATCTTGCCGAACAAATTCATAAACATTTTGCAACACCTATCGCAGGAGTTAAAGTGAAGTGTGTGACCGAAACGCAACCATTAGGCACGATAGGGGCTGCTTCGCTTGTGCCTCGCGACAAAGAGGGTAACACTCTTGTAATGAACTCTGATTTATTGACAACAATTTCGTTTGAGGAAATGTATATGCGACATATTGAAGAACAAGCCGATGTGACGATTGCGGCAATTCCTTATGTCGTGTCGGTTCCTTATGCTATATTGACTACCGACAGTGTAACGGTAAAAGGTATTGAAGAAAAACCATCATACTCTTATTATGCTAATGCCGGCATCTATATCTTCTCTAATAAGTTGCTCGACACGGTGCCAAGTGACAGTCGCACTGATGCAACCGATTTAATAGAGCAGGCTATTGATAAGGGATTGAAGGTTGTTTATTATCCTATTAATGGCACATGGATTGATGTGGGCTCGCCAAACGACTTCAAACAGGCCCAAGATCTCATGCGCCACCATAATGATTTAATCAAATAACGAAAAACAACATTTTATGGCAGATTCTAATTTTATTGATTACGTTAAAATACTTTGTCGCTCCGGTAAAGGTGGAGCAGGCTCTCGACACTTCTATCGTGCAAAATATGTGCCTAAAGGGGGACCCGATGGAGGTGATGGAGGCCGAGGCGGTCATATCATTTTAAAGGGGAATAAAAATATGTGGACATTGTTGCCTTTGCGTTATCGTCGCCATGTCTTTGCCGGTAATGGTCAGAGTGGATCAGGGGGACGCAGTTTTGGTAAAGATGGTGATGATGTGATACTCGAAGTGCCATGCGGTACCGTGGTATTTGATGCCGAAACAGGTGAATATCTTTGTGAGGTTGTTGACCATGACGAAGAAATAAAATTGCTTCGTGGAGGTAGAGGAGGTCTCGGGAACTGGCATTTCAAGAGTGCGACAAATCGCACTCCTCGTTATGCCCAACCGGGAGAGCCTGCGATAGAAAAAACAGTGATTATGGAGCTTAAATTATTGGGTGATGTCGGTTTGGTTGGTTTTCCTAATGCGGGAAAGTCAACATTGTTATCATCATTGTCGGCCGCACGACCAAAAATTGCTGATTATCCATTTACTACAATGGAACCACAACTTGGAATTGTGTCATATCGCGATAATCGTTCGTTTGTGATGGCAGATATTCCGGGAATTATTGAAGGTGCAAGTGAGGGTAGAGGGTTAGGTTTGCGGTTCCTTCGTCATATCGAACGCAATGCTGTGTTGCTGTTCATGATTCCTGCCGATGCCGATGATATTAAACGGGAATATGAAATTCTTCTTGACGAGTTGATTAAATTTAATCCTGAGCTGGAAGATAAACATCGTGTGCTTGCAATCTCAAAAAGTGATATGCTTGATGATGAACTTATGGCAGAAATGGAAAAGGATTTGCCACAAGATATTCCACATGTGTTCCTTTCTTCGGTTACGGGAACGGGTGTTACCGAATTGAAAGATTTACTTTGGGATGCAATAACCGATGAAAATAATCGAATAGAGCCGGCTACAATCACTCATCGTCCCCTTGATGGTCATCATCGTGTGCGTGAAGAAGATGAATTTATCTTTGAGAATGAGCCTATGGCTATTGAAGAAGATGAAGAAGAATTTTTCTATGAGGGAGATGATTGGGATGAGGATGTAGAGTTTGATTGGGTTGAATACGAAGAAGATGAACCCCAGAAATAATATATCTCATATCTATTTAATGACTATCCCCGGCATGGTGGCGGTGAGCACATGCCGGGGTTGTATTATTGAGAATGATAATTATAGTGGATTCAATGCTTGTCATTACACGGGCGACGATATGATGCATGTTGAAGCGTCTCGGTCGTTGTTATGTGATGAACTTGGCATTGGTCGAGAGGCACTTATTATTCCTCGCCAAACACATTCGCTTAATGTTGCAGTCGTTGACTCAATCCCTTTTAGTGCCGAACGATTAGAGGATATAGATGCCCTTGTAACAACACTTTCCGGCGTTGCGATAGCAATCAACACGGCCGATTGTGTGCCACTTGTTTTTGTTGATGATGAGGCTCATGTGGTTGCAGTTGCACATTCGGGTTGGAAGGGAACTGTGGGGCGTATAGCTTCTAAAACTATCGAAAAAATGATTGATTGTGGCGCTGATGTAAAACGAATAAAAGTTGCAATGGGACCATGTATATGTGGCGATTGTTTTGAGGTGGGAAATGAGGTTGTTGAGCAGTTTGTGAAGAATGGATTTAACAATTCTCAAGTAATATTACATGGGTATGGTGAGCGTTGTCATATTGATTTGCCACAAGCATGCCGTCAAGCACTTGTTGAATTTGGAGTTCTTGATGAAAATATTGCAATGCCAACCGATTGTTCACGTTGTAATCCTGCAAAATTTTTCTCGGCTCGGAGATTAGGAATAAATTCAGGCCGCACACTCACTATAGCAATGATAAAGGCTTGATTGATTATTTTTCAATCAAGCCTTTGTGTTTTATTAATTATTCCTACTACTTCTTCTTAGTGCTTCTTTTTGATTTCTTTTTTGCTTTTGATTTGTTTTTTGACGATGAACGATGTTTGAACCCTTTATATGCATTCTTGGTGTCGCTTTGTGTTATTGTAATTGATTTGTCAACAGTGCGATTATTGAGAGTGTGCTTAAATAGCCATTGGTATGTTTTATCGAGGTAAAAAAGTCGAGCTAAAGCTCCATGATTGACTCCGGTCCATTCATCGTAACGAAGTAATGGCGTTTCGCCGGCTTCTTTCATTTTGTTTTTTACTTTGCGTGATTCATTGACAGAAACAGCACGGTCGGCAGTGCCATGGATAATCCATAAAGGCACTTCATTAAGTCCGCTTAAATCTTTGCGTGAGCCACCTCCACAAAGAGCCATTGCGGCTGCAATGCGGTGGGGATATGTAGCAACGAGGTCGATTGTTCCATATCCGCCTAAGCTCATGCCTAATACATAAATGCGAGTGGAATCAATAGGGTGTCTTTCCGATACCCAATCCACTACATTCATTATCTTTTCGGGTTTCCAAAATGAGCCCGGGTTTTGTGGCGCAACGATATATGCATCTATCTTTCGACCTCCTTTCACGGCTGCAATTGTGCCATATCTGAGAACCTTATTCAAGTTATTGCCACAAAGGCTTCGACCATGCAAAAATATCACAAGCGGTTTTTTGTGAGATATGGTGTCAATAATCAAACCGGTGCTGTCGTTGATTGCAGTACTGTCGATGGTGGCATTTAACTCGGGTTCATGTTTTGTTTCAGGTTCATATAACCAAAAATTATACCCATCTTTAACTTTTCCGTTAATGGCATTTAGCTTTGCATGGGAATAAGGAATAGCAATAGCCAGTGCCAAAAATATTGTAAATATTAGTCGTTTCATGTATATGGTTTTTATAATTTATTCTACCGACATTTTATATATTTGTGTTCCACGTGAACCGCATATTACTTTATTGCCAATTACTATAGGGGAGGATTCAAAATTGTTTCCTATATGCGAGGTGTGAAGCAAATCACCGGTTTTTCCTTGGAACAGATATACATTGCCCGAAGTGTCGCCTGTAAACACAAACATTTCGTTTTGTTCGTTATATAATGCAATGGGAGATGTCCATGAATATTGTTTTAATTTGTTGCGGTATATGATTTCTCCATTGTTACGGTCAAAGGCGATAAACTCGCCAAGATAACCTGGTTTATGAACGCAGAAGTTAGAAAAAATCAAACCTTCGCAGTCTCCATGACCAATAAGGGGGGTGGAAAACATTCCTCCTTCAATTTTCTTCTCCCCAACGTTAAGGCATTTTCCTTCAATTTTTGTACTCCACACAACTTCTCCTGTCAAACCGTTTAGTTTGGTAAACCAGCAGAATCCATTGGGTCCTTGTGAATCTATTTCACATCCGGTGTAAATAAATGGAACGCCGTTTTCTTCGGTTGCAACAATTGTTGCGTCGGTATCGTCATAATTATGATGTACCCACACTGGTTTTAGATTGTTGAGGTTGATGCAAATTATAAAGCCTTCATTATCGGCGAAATATCCATAATTGCGATGAATAGCCATTGATGATTCAATGCCACCACCACCTTTGCCGTTTCTATAGCGAAGTGTTGAATGTGTTATAATACTATCTCCATCGCTGTATAGTTTATATATTGTGCCATTTTCTCCGGGACGGAAAATAAATTGACCAACGGCGATTGGAGAAGAATCGTATGCGCCCCATGCTCGCCATGCATTGCGGTCTTCTTTAAAAAATGAAATCTCTTTGTGGTTATATAGATTAAATACGATTGCGCCAAATGGACGGGAGTCGGGAATGCCTTGTCCCACAAAAATATTGCCGTTCATCGATGGATCTATTGACGCTGTACCTTTTATCGGATTCTTGACATTGTAGGGCTTGCGAGAAGCCTTTCCTGTATTGAAATCAATGAAAAAAACTTTACCGGCAAGAGACCCTATAATTATTTCTTGATTTGAGAATTCGGGATATAAGTGTTTTGAAGCCGACGCTTTTATGCGTTTAACCTGTTTGTCGGTCCAATTTACATATAATGGTTGACCTGTCCATCCCGAGCCCCCTCCCCATCGAGGTGTTACTCCTTCTCCGGTGTGGAAAACCCAATCGACAATTACTTTTGATGGTTTCCCTTTTACTTTGCCTGTGAATGAGGTTTCACGAGACGGATCCCCACGAAAAGTGAGAATGCCATCGACCGAGGCATATTTGTTGTTAAAGTCTTCAATTTTCCCATTGACATCTCTTAGAAAAGTGTCAACTTTGATTGTTTTTAACTTCTTAACCGATGAAAAAACGGTGTCGGGATGATGTTCAATCGTTTTTGATTTAGTGACTATTGCTGAATCGGGTATGCTTTCGCTGTTATTATCGGTTGATTTTCTGAAGTCGCAAGAGATTAATAGCAGACAATTGATGCAGCAAAAAAATGTTATAAATCTATTGGTCATGTTTAATTTATTAATGGGTTATCCCCCTGTATAGAAGCATTGAACTTTTCCTACAGGCAATGAGCCTTCAAGTTTTACCGGAATGCGCCGAATGTCAGATGAAATCCATGCGTCCATGTCATCAGATGTTTTTTTATTGCCATCAGACGTGAATGTGAAACTTATATGATAACAATTGTAAGACTTTTTGTCGTATGAAACATTCTTTGTCCCACGATATTTAATTGTGAGTAACTCCTTGCGTTTACCCGAGAATATGTTTAATTTTATTACATCACCACTTTTCATCTTATCGTAGTTGAGCGACCTCATGTAATAAAATACACTTAGCATGTCAACGGTAGTTCCTGTGGCTGAAATAATATGTTCTTTTTTAGATGCTTTTACATCGTCTTCTTTTTGTTTGATGCGGGTACAATAGCCTATGACATTGTTGCCATTTCGGGAGTATTTTACAATATCGTGTTTGAAATCACCACCCTCATGTGCTATTTTTTCGTAGAAAGTGGGTATAAAACCGTCTTTTATGATTAGACCGTTAAGGGTGTCGCGCACCATATAAAACCTATCAGCCCAAGGTTCTGATTTTGCCACAAGCTGAGTCTTATAGTTTAGCCCTTTATTTTTTAGTGTTAATGCGGCAGTACCGGCCTTTTTGTTAATCAGCCCCCATTTATACATGATTTTGTAATGGAGTTGCTCGTCATTAAACGTTGTGGCTGTGGCACTCTGCCCTATAATTGAAACTAAAATTACTATTGATAAAAAAAATGATTTCATAATGCAATATAGACCCGATAAAAAGTCATAGGTTTAATCAATGACAATTTTGACGCAATATTTTCGATGCAATCCCACCCCTATATTTGGCGCATGAGCGTCTTCGGGAAAAAAGATTACACATTGTCCGGGCTTTACTGTAATATAGCTTTGTGGCTCATCTCCAAAAAACATTATATCATTTTCGTCATCGTATTCTTTGGTGATGTTTCTTAAACGTTGGGTAGAAGCCCATCCTATTGTTTCTTCTTCTGATAATGGCACATGAATGTCGATGAATTTACGGTGAACTTCAAGCATTTGTTTCCCTTGGGGAAGCATAGCTACTTCCTCGCGGTTTACTTTGAGTGAACCTTCGTCGTTAAGAAGGAGAGTGCCTTTTTCAAATTTGTCTTTGTAATGGTTGGCGACCCAACGAATTGCTTCATTGAGTAATTCATTTCCAGTGGTAATTTTAGCTAAATCGGTTATTTCTCCTAATATCATTTTTCTTTGTGTTTTTTGAAAATGTAAAGTTAGCAACAATTCTTGTATTTACAATCAAATCGCCCAAAAATGCGTAGGTCTAATTGGTTTTTATGTTCTATCGTATATTCTATTTGGATTCAACAATTGCCAAAAGTTCCAAAAAAGTATTACATAATTTCCATATAAATATGGTTGGCATTATCTTTGTAATTATATAGGTTAATTAATAACTATAAATTTTTAGATTATGTCAATTTATGTGATTTTTGGGCTTATCGCCCTTGCGAGCTATATAGTTCAAGCTCGATTGAATAGTAAATTTGAAAAATATTCACAAATACCGTTGCCAAATGGCATGCGAGGTTGCGATGTAGCTCAACAAATGCTTTCGCAAAGTGGACTGTATGATGTGAAGGTGACGCAGGTTAATGGACGATTGACCGACCATTATAATCCATTGGATAAAACAGTGAATTTAAGTGAAGCTGTGTATGGAAGTAATAGTATTGCCGCGGCGGCAGTGGCGGCCCACGAATGTGGTCACGCAGTGCAAGATGCCCGAGCATACGCTTGGCTCACAATGAGGTCGAAAATGGTGCCGGCGGTTAGTTTTGCATCAAAAATAACTCCGTGGTTGTTGCTTGGAGGTATTATAATGGTAAATTCGTTCCCCGGACTTTTGCTTGCCGGAATTGTGTTGTTTGCAATAACTACTTTGTTTAGTTTTGTGACACTGCCGGTTGAAATCGACGCCTCTCGCCGTGCTTTGGCTTGGCTCAATTCAGCCAATATCACAAACGGAGCAACACATGAATATGCAAAAGATGCGCTTAAAAGTGCGGCATATACCTACGTTGTAGCCGCTCTTGGCTCTCTTGCTACATTAATATATTATGTGCTAATATTTATGGGACGACGTGATTAACCTCAATTATTTTCGTATCTTTGCACGATAAAATTTAATTGTAGAAAATAATAATGGCACAAAAACCGTCAATTCCAAAGGGAACACGCGACTTTTCGCCTATAGAAATGGCTCGTCGTAACTATATTTTTGACACGATTCGTGAAGTGTTTAAACTTTATGGTTTTAAACAAATAGAAACTCCTGCCATGGAGAATCTGTCAACCTTGATGGGTAAATATGGCGAAGAAGGTGATAAATTGTTGTTCAAAATACTTAATTCGGGTGATTTTTTAAGAGGAGCTGATAAAGCGCTTGTTGAAAATGATGATTATGTGCATCTAACATCTCAGATATGCGAAAAGGGGTTGCGTTATGACTTGACAGTGCCTTTTGCACGCTATGTGGTGCAGCATCGTAATGAGTTGCAATTCCCCTTTAAACGATTCCAAATTCAACCAGTGTGGCGTGCCGATCGTCCCCAAAAAGGTCGTTATCGCGAGTTTTATCAATGCGATGCCGATATTGTTGGCAGTGATTCGTTGGTTAATGAGATAGAATTGTTGCAATTGGTTGATGAAGTGTTCAGCCGATTGAAAATCAATATCACAATCAAGCTCAATAATCGCAAGGTGCTTGCCGGTATTGCCGAGTTGATTGGCGCTCCCGAAAAGATTATCGACATCACGGTGGCAATAGACAAAATCGATAAAATAGGTATCGACAACGTAAATGCCGAATTGCGTGAACGAGGATTGAGTGATGAGGCAATTGTCACATTACAACCTATACTTGCTATTGACGGCTCTATCAGCGAGCGTTTGGAGCAACTCGAATCATTACTTGCCACATCTGAGATCGGAGCACTTGGAGTGAAAGAATTGCGTGAAGTGGTTTCGGGTGTCGAGGTGTTAGGATTGCGTGCAACGCTCGATCTAGATGTGTCGTTGGCGCGCGGATTAAACTACTACACCGGAACAATCATTGAGGTTAAAGCGCAAGATGTTGTTATAGGCAGCATCACAGGTGGAGGTCGTTATGATAACTTGACAGGTGTGTTTGGGCTTTCTGGAGTATCGGGCGTGGGTATCTCATTTGGTGCCGACCGCATTTATGACGTGCTTAATGCTCTTGATTTATATCCTGATGAAGCAAAAGACTCAACCCGGGTGATGTTTGTGAATTTTGGCGTAGCCGAGGCAGGGACTTCAATGAAGATGCTCAAGGAGTTGCGCAATGCCGGAATTGCCGCCGAAATTTATCCCGATGCCGCTAAAATGAAAAAACAAATGGGTTATGCCGACGCATTGGCAATTCCTTTTGTGGCAATAGTGGGAGAGACCGAAATGACTCAAAATAAAATGATGCTTAAAAATATGGTTACAGGTGAGCAGTCGCTTGTGAGTGTTGAAGAAGCAATAGAAATCATAAAGAAATAAAATCAAAATATTGCGATGAGAAAGTTTTTGACAGCAATAATTGTGATGAGTGCCTTTTGGGGGGCAACTATTACACATGCACAACTTCGCTATGGGGTAATTGCCGGAGCAAGTATGAATGACCTCAAATTCTCTCAAGATTTAATTACGGTGGATAGTGAGATGGGATATTCGGTAGGCGGATTCTCTGAATTGATGTTCCCCGGTGTTGGTTTTGGTCTTGACTTTGGACTGATGTATTCACAGCGAGGTGCGACATTGCATCTTGGCGAAAAAGAGGTATGGGCATCTGATGGGTATGGCACAGAACGAGCCTATTTGCATTGTGTTGAAATACCTGTAAATTTGCGATTCAAATTCACGCGTCTTAATGGCTTTGAAGAATATTGCGCACCATTTGTATTTGGCGGTCCATCTTTTACGCTCCTTGCCGGTCATGGAAATATTGACGCCCTTGAATATGCCGGTGGTGAAGTGGGATTACAAGCCGGAATAGGGGTTGAGCTATTTAAGAAATGGCAACTCTCGGCAAGCCACAATTGGGGAGTGACATATAGTGTTAAAACCGCCAAACTTGACGATTTCAGCGCAAAAAACCGTTCGTGGAATATTAGATTGGCATATTTGTTTTAATTACCATCGGCAATTGCCTACTATTTATTGCGTTTCCAATTTTATAGGGCAATAACATTTTTATAGCATAAATCAAACAAAAAACAGATGCTGTGCAAATTGAAAATCTGCACAGCATCTGTTTTTTGTGGTTTTGTGATGTTATTATCGGGGGAAGTGGTTATACCATTCAGTATAACTTTGATAGAACGAGCAATTGGCGTTGACTGGCTCGGCATCGGCATTACCGTTTATTTGATTTAGTATAGTGTTTTCAAAATTCAGGTAACAACCATTTGCAAAGTTGTTATACACCAAGTTGTCGCAGACGCTGTTCGCAAAATTAGCTTTCTTATTAACCGTATTCAATTTATTAAATCCAATTTTGCTATTATAAACATCTAAATAATTACAGTCATTGATTAACAAAGTGTTTTCATTGTAATTGGATATGTTTAATGTATCACATTTTCCGTAAAATGTTACATTGCAATTTTTTAAATCTTCGGTAATATTCATTTGTTTCATATTCCCTCTAAAAACAAATCTAAAACCAATTGCATTTTCACAATATATATTCTTGAGATGACAAATGTCATCTATATCAAATGATGTTCCATCAGATTTGGCATTACGCATATCTATAGTTTCTAACAATGGGCTGTTAGAACAATTAACTGCGCTTGATTCTCCTTTTATATGGCTGTTTTTAAGACTAATTCTGCGCAAATTAGAACAAGCATATATCTGTATATAACGCAGAGATGTATTATTTGCATTAATGTAAGATGTTATAGGAGCTCGTCTTATTGAAGCAGAACTAATTTTTGAGTTGCTGATGTCTATAGTATCTACGATATTACAAAAATTAAGATTTTCATTTCCTGCAAGTATGAGATTTGATACTATTATATTATTGCACTTGAGCTTTTTTAGATTCCTTGCTGCATAACTGCCGATATTATCGGCAGTTACATTGCTTACATCTAAAGATTGGAGGCTATCCCAACCGGTAATGAAAATTGAGCCGGAGCCATCTCCATTGTTGTGGCTTATATCTAAATGTTTTAATTTTAGTTTGGGGCAAGTGTGACCGTGAAGGGAAATACCATTGTATTTTATATTGTCTAATTTAAGCGTTTCAAGATTTGGTAAATCGTGGATAAACAATAAATCAATTATCGAAATATTTGAGATTTGTTAATCTTGTACCACCGAGATTTATGTAAGTACATTTATTTCCACTAATGTCTAAATATTCAAGATTATTAGGAAGGGAAGTAAACACTAAGCCATTATTGCTTAAATCAAGAATGCGAAGATATGGAACCTGATTAAAGTTGAACTGTTTGTAATCATTTCTGTTTAAGTTATTATTTGGGAGGCGGATGGCTGTAACATAGCCGTTTGAGTCGGTTTCAATGCCATACCATGTGTTTAAAGGGTAGGGTGAACACCAGTTTTCATTGTTGATCCATTCGTCACCATTATAAAAGTTGTAAAATTCAATAAGCCATTCACGTTGTGATTTAGTACTGTCAATGAAGTTAGTATGGGTTGTGGGTAATTCAAAATAGTTCTCTTCACAACTATTGAAACATACAATAGCTGTTATCACTGCTATCGCAACAAGTATTTTTTTCATATATAATAATGTTTATAAAGGTTAGAATCTAAAAGAAATATATGCCCTATAGCCATTTGATGAGGCGGAGGGTAAGTTTTTCATTCCGCCATCAAATGCCGAATATTCACATTCGCCAAATCGGGCTTCAATACCCACTCCTATGGCTTTGAATGCGATGGCACCGCCTCCCACAAATGCCGATGAGAATCCTCCATAATAATCGTCGTCGAGCATCATAACGGAATATCCCGGTGCATATCGGAAATATCCATGAATCTTGAAATTTGGATTAGCCTGATAGGTGATCGAGGGACCCACTTGCATAGCGGCAGTAGCTTGATAAAGCTCGTAGTTGAAATTCTCTTGTTTGCCTATGTAAATCAAATCATATTCGGCAAAGTTCAAGTCGCACCAAGTGGCATCCAACCCTATCAAGAAGTGCCCGCCAATAGGTTTCTTGTGGAAGTAATAGCTGTTTCCTACAGTGAAAGTACCGCCGTAGTTGCTTTTGATTTCGGGGAAGTCTCCCATCTCAAACGTGTTATAACCGAAGCCTATATTTATATATGAGCTTCGCGACCTCATGTCGGAGTAATCATAGGTTGCCATGGCAGTTGTGGCAACAGCCGACACAAATAATGATAAAAATAGTTTTTTCATAATTCTACATGACGTATTAGTTTGTAAGTGATTGATATTTAATATATTATGTTAAGATTTAGCTATCTTCTTTTGGTAAGAGAGTGGCATTCATTCTGTATAATGTTGATTGACAGTGTTTTATGGAATATCGTTGATGATTTTTGTTGCAAGTAAAAGTCATTATATTGCATCTTGTTAACAGAAAGAGCTCGTTATTTCATTGATTTTCACTATCTTTGTGAAAATTGCCACTCTCTTACCAAATGATTTATTCAGATTTTTTAAGTATTGAATTAAGCAGTGACAATAAGAACTCCTTTAATCTGAACTCCTTTAATTGATAGCAAAAGTTGAAAAAACGCAATAATCAATATTTCATTTCGATTATTTTGTTACCTTTGTAAAATAACCTAAAAAATTACCATTATGAGAAAAAGACTACTTTCAATGATGCTTCTTGCAATGGGATTCAATGCATTGGCACAAGTTGACACGATTTTGATAAATGATAATAATTATCATGTTGATGTAATAGAAAGTCTGGATTTAGGTCCGGGTATTCATCATTATCGATTGCGTATTCCCGATTATCCGTTAAATGTGAATATCTTGCAGATGGATATGAATAATCCGTATAACCGTATAGAAACATTTCAAGCTTCTGAAACATTATATAAAACCGAAAAACTGGCATCGGCATATAACCGATATATGAGCGATGAAAAACGTCCTATCGCCGGTGCGAATGGTAATTTTTGGTGCGTGTCGTCGCAACAACCTCACAGTGATTTGTTGATTGGCGCTACTTATAATGGAAATCTTCGCAACGGGCAAATCATCACCGAAACAAACGCATATTCCGACCAATGGGATGGCGGTCCGGCTCGTACCGGGGTTATTGCCGTTGATGTGTCGAAGAACCTTTATATCGAATCAATGAATTATAAGGGTTATGTTATAAATGAGAAAATAGGTCAACCGGAGATTATTCAAGTTAATAAAATTGTTCGTGACAATGAGATAGGGTTATATAATAGCTATTACGGTCGTTCAAAGACGTTTATGTGTGCCGATGGTTATAAAGACGCTAACGGGACACGTCATTTCCAACTTGTTGAGGGGGTGGCGACCGAGGTTTATCTCACTATTAACGAAGGGCAAAAGTGGATGGCGGGGGAGCCAATGACTTGCACTGTAGGTGATGTGAAAACCGATGCCGGAACCGGCACGCTTGGCGATTACGACCTTTGCGTGGTGGGTCGTGGTGCAAATAAAGACGCATTGGCAAATCTCGCTATAGGAGATCAAGTGACAATCAATTACGGGTGGAGTACGGTAGATGGAAAAACTCCTGTAATTGAGCAGCTTATAGGTGGTAATGCTATTGTGATGACAAATGGCGAAATGACCGGACGAAACGACGATGAAACATATAATTCGCAAGTGTATTCACGTTGTGCCTACGGCTCAAGCGCCGATGGTAAAACGTTGTATATAATTGTTATTGATAAATCGGGTGACCCGAAATATGGAACATCGGCAGGCTGTAATACTCGAGTGATGTGTCAAATAGCACGCCATTATGGTTGCGCCAACCTTTGTAATGTTGATGCCGGCGGCTCGGCTCAAATGATGATTGGCGGAGAGGTAATAAACAAAACAACCGAAGCAACTCCCCGCTCGGTGGCTAATGGGTGGTTCCTTTATTCGATAGCCCCAAAAGATGAAACGATTACAAGATTGGAATTTAAAGACTTGTATCTTCAAGCTCCTACCTACGCATCTTATTCACCCACAATCGTTGCTTATAATCAATATGGTGATGTGGTGGATAATGATTTTAAAGGTTATACATTGAGTTGTGACGCATCGTTAGGGGCATGTGATGGTACTGAGTTTACAGCCGGAGGCATTGCCGGTGAAGGGTTGTTGACAGCATCGTTTAATGGTGTGAGTGTGTCAAAAGCAATGAATGTGGTGGCATCGGAACTTGCTATTCGCATTAAGCCAATTCTTATTGATGCCTTTCGCGAGTATGCGATGGAGGTGACAGCCACAATAGGTGACGAGGTTTATGTTTATAATCCGGCATCTATCGAATGGACAATAGAAAACACCGATGTCGTGTCGATAGATGAACATGGGGTGCTTCGTGGTATGAAAGAGGGCAGCTCAATGGTGATAGGTAAAATTGGCGATTTTGTTGATACGACAACAGTGACAGTTGAAATAGCAAACGCCGCATTTATGGCTGCAAGCGATATGACAGGATGGACAATAAAAGGATCTTCGGGAATTACCAAGGGAGCGTTGGCTGAAGATGGAATGTTGTCATTTACATACGGGTCTCCTCGCGCGCCATATATACAAATGGCTAAGGATATTCAATATTATTCGCTTCCCGATAAATTGTGGCTTGAATTTACTCCGTCTTTTAATGTGAAGAGCGTTATTTTTGATATGCGAAGTGCGCAACACACCAAAATTAATACGGTAGAAGTGGAACCTGCCGAGGGAGATGTGTTTGCTGCGGGTGTGACATCTCGCATAGAATTGCCTATTTCAGCGCTTGGTGAACCTGAAGATTTGATACTCTATCCCATTTCATTGCACTATATCCGTTTTATGATTGAAGCTAATGCCGCTTATAAAGGAGAACAAACAATAAAGGTGAGTGAAATTTCGGCTGAATATAATGATTATTCTTCAATAGAAAGGATCGTAGTGAATGGAGATGCCGATGTTAGTATAAATCAAAATACGATTGCCAACGGGCAATTTAATGTGTCATCATTAATGAATATAACCCGCTTCTCGGTTTTCACTATTAGTGGTATGCAGGTTTTGTCGCAAGCCGGATGCGGAAAACAAATGTGGGTTGATGCCTCTGCATTAAATTCGGGGGTATATATTGCAACGGTAGAAACTGATTGCGGAATTAAAACAATGAAATTAATTGTAAAATAATATATAATAATATCATGAGAAAGTTTTTTATTTATGTGGCGGCAATGCTTGTCACATCTTCGGCGACAGCTGGCTCAATTCCTATTCAAGGGACAAATTATCGCACTGATGTGTTGATTGATCGGGATTTGGGACCGGGCGTTAATTATAAAAGATTGCGCATTCCCGATTTTCCTCTCAATGTGAATATGATTACGATGGATTTGACTAATCCATATAACAGAGTGGAAACGTTTCAAGGTGGTGAACAGTTGGGCAAAACGGAAAAATTGGCGAATGCATATAACCGTTATATGAGTGATGAAAAGCGCCCGTTGGCAGGTGCCAATGGTAACTTTTGGTGCGTGTCGTCACAATACCCATGGGCTGAATTCCTTGTCGGAGCGACATTTAATGGGAATGTGCGTAATGGAGAAATTATAACCGAAACAAATGCTCATGCCGACTGGTGGGGGCATAACAACGGTTCTCCGGGTTGTGTTGCAATAACTCCGACAAAAGAAATGGTGATTGATTTCATGTATTATAAAGGTTCGGTTACTAATGAAAAAATCGGTTCATTGGTTATTCAACAAACCAATAAACTTGTGCGAGATAATGAGGTGGGGTTATATAACCATTTCTTTGGGCGTGATAAAAGTTTTATTCCTGCTGATCAATATACCTCGTCTAATGGACAACAACGAATGCAGCGTGTTGAAAATGTGTCAACCGAAGTTTATCTTAAAATAAACGATGGTAATACTTGGATGGTTGGTCGCCCTATGCAATGTACGGTTCAAGAGGTGAAAATCGATGCCGGAGCCGGAACGCTTGGCGATTATGATTTGTGTCTTATGGGACGTGGAGTGAATAAAGATGCTTTGGCTAAATTGACAGCTGGCGATGTCGTTACAATAGACTTGTATTGGGAATTGCCTGATGGATCAGTCCCCGAAATTGAGCAACTTATAGGTGGCAATGGCGTTGTTATGGTCGATGGTGTTTTGACAAGCCTTAACTCAATTGATGATTATAATTCAAAAACATATTCGCGCACTGCATACGGAACAACTGCAGATCGCAAAACACTTGTAAATGTGGTTATTGATATGTCAGGCGACCCGGTTTATGGAAAGTCGGCAGGGTGTAATACACTCGTAATGTGCGATATTATGAAATATTTTGGGTGTACCAATATTATGAATATGGATGCAGGTGGTTCGGCTCAAATGATGGTAGAGGGACAGGTAATTAATAAAACTACTGAGGGTACCCCTCGTGCGGTTGCTAATGGTTGGTTTTTTTACTCAATTGCACCTCAAGATAATGAGATTACTCGTCTTGAATTTGAAGAATATGAGTTGAAAGCTCCTATATATGCCGATTTCCAACCGGTGGTTCTTGCGTATAATAAATATGGTGATTTGATAGATAAAAATTTACAAGGTTTTACGTTATCATGTCCCGATTCGCTTGGCAAATGCGATGGAATGCGATTTATAGCAGGTGGAAAAGCTTGTGAAAGCGAATTGACAGCTACATATAATGGAGTTAGTGTTACGAAAAAAATAGATGTAGTGGATGCCGAAATCTCTATGCGAGTGAAACCGATACTCATTGATGCGACTCGCGAATATACAATGGAGGTTCCCGCTCAAATAGGTGAGATTGTATATAATTATAATCCCGCATCAATTATATGGACCGTTGAAGACCCGGCAGTGGCTGATATTGATGAAAACGGAGTGTTGCGTGGTTATAAAGAGGGTAAAACAAAAATTTCGGGACTTGTAGGTGATTTTGTCGATACGACAACAGTGACAGTCGAGATAGCCAAAGCTCCAATTATATCGGCAAGTGATATGACAGGATGGACAATCAAAGGCTCTTCGGGCATCACCAAGGGCGCACTTGCCGAAGATGGAACGATTTCATTTACATACGGTTCTCCTCGTTCTCCTTATATTCAAATGGCGAAAGAAGTTCAATACTATTCGCTTCCCGAAAAGTTGTGGGTGGAATTTACTCCATCAATAAATATAAAGAGTTTGTTGGTTGATTTGCGTACGCCTAAGCATGTAAAGGTGAATACGGTAGAAGTGTTGCCAACAACAGGCGATGTATTTGCAGCCGGCACAACTCACCGTGTTGAACTCCCTATTTCGGCACTTGGCAATCCTAACGATTTAATTCTTTACCCCATTACTTTGCAATATATTCGTTTTGTAATAGACGCGAATGCGGCAAACAAAGGAGAACAATCAATCAAAGTGAGTGAATTTAGTGCCGAATATAGTAATTATGCTTCGGTTGAAAATATTGCAATAGGCGAGGGTAGTGGAGTGAAGATTTATCCTAATCCTGTTGCCGGCGGCTCATTCACCGTTACATCGTCTCAGTTAATCAATAAAGTTGATGTTTATTCGGTGTCGGGTGCCATTGTTGTGTCAAAAGAATGTAATGACAATAGTGTGACTGTCGATGTTACAGCTTTGCCGGCTGGTATTTATATGGTAAATGTGGAAACTGATGCGGGCGCAGCAACATCAAAATTAATCGTGAAATAAGTAATATATAATTTTAATATTTTAGTCCGGGTGATGACAAAATAGTGTCACCCGGTATTTTTTTATATTCAAAATTTCTATATTTAGAAACTATCATATTAAATATTATTACTATCTTTGTACGATAATGTTTTAATTGGATTAATTATATACTAACATAAAATAACTTAATAATACCAGTTTGATATGAAAAAACTTTTTCTCTCTGTTATTGCATTTGCAGGCATCGCAACGATGAATGCGCAAATCGCAGATGTGGAGTCGGTGGTACCTCTGCTAAAAGGTGTAGAGAGTGAAATGCACAATCCGGTGCTTAGTGCCGATGGCTCGCAATTGTTATTCACAGAATGTGATTATACCGGTTTACGGTTGTATGATTTTAATGACAATGTTGTAGTGAAAGTGAGCTCTGAAAAAAGAGCCGGTCTTGATGCGTCATTTTCTCCCGATGGCAAGGAAATTTATTTTGTGACTCAAACATTGCAAAATAATCGTAATATGCGTCAAGTTAAGAAATATGACATAGCATCACGCAAAACAATGGATGTATCCAAGCAAGGTAGAATAGTGAGCAGTCCGGTAGCTACAGCTAAAGGATTTGCTACTATCGTTGATGGGAAACTGCTCGTGACCGATAATAAGGCTACTCGTGTGAGAACGGAAGGAACATCTTTGATTATCGCTAAAAACGGTGTGGAAAAATCATATACTCCAATTGAAAATAGTGCCGGTTATATATGGTCTTCACTATCTCCCGATGGAACAAAGGTGATGTTTTTCGCCGCAGGTTTCGGAATTGTAATTACCGACCTCAATGGAAACGTTATTTCAACTCCCGGAAATTATGAAGCTCCGGTGTGGTTTGGAAATAATCATATAGTGGCAATGAATGCGACAAATGACGGGCATAATTATCGTTCATCGCAAATTGTGCTTTTAAATGCCGATGGTTCTCAATTGCAAGCGTTGACAAAACCCGAATCTATGACAATGAATCCAACAGCATCGTTTGGAGCGGGTAAAATCGTTTATGCTACAATAGATGGACGTCTATATCAAATGAATATCAAACTTAAATAATAAGGAGGACACAAGATATGAAAAAGATATTTAAAACTTTAATAGTTGCGGCAATGACATCTGTTTCAGCCTTTGCAACAGATTATAGTGACCTCATTATATATATAAATCCCGGTCATGGTGGTCATGACCAATCAAATGACCGTAATGTGGTGATTTATCCATACGAGTTGGGTGATACTTCGGGCTTTTGGGAGTCAAACTCTAATATGCACAAAGGTTTCTTCTTGCGTGATATGTTGCAAGACCTCGGCGTGAAAGTTGTAATGTCGCGTGTGACTAATACAAGTGCCGATGACCTTGGCTTGGAAACCATTGGGAAATTGGCTAATGCCGCCGGTTCTGATTTGTTCCTTTCGATACACTCAAATGCGACAGGGACATCAAATCGCGTAAACTTCCCGATAATATTCTTTAGGGGATATGATAATGCTCCGGTTTATCCCGATGCTAAGGTGTGGTCAAATAATATAGCGGTAAATTTATTGAAGAATGACGCAACTATATGGACCTCAACAAATCCTAATGTGCGTGGAGACTGGTCGTTTCAGCCTACTTGGGGTACCCAAGGATATGGTGTATTGCGTAAACTCACTATTCCGGGGGCTCTTTCAGAAGGTTCCTTCCATGATTATATTCCGGAAACTTATCGTTTGATGAGTCTTGATTATAAATGGATTGAGGCTTGGAACTTCCGTAAAGCTATTGATGATCAATTTGGTCTTCCAGGTGTTCCATACGGAGCAATTGCCGGTCGATTGAATGATTCTCGCTTTCCTCGTATAGGAGATTTTAAAATGATTGGAGATGACCAATTGGAAACTGTTGATACAGCGTATGTTTCTTTGTGGGATGAAACCGGTACGACAAAATTGCAAGAAACTATAAGTGATATGGTATTTAATGGAATATATGCATTCCGCAAGGTCGAACCAGGTAAATATATGTTGAAGGTGAATGGAAATCGCCATTACGAATCAACAGCTATGGTTGAGGTCGTTGCTGACGAGATTTCATTCATGAACTTCAAAATGAATAAAATACGCAATACTCCACCTGTTGTTGAAGCATATACTCCGCAATGGAAAGAAGGTGAAGCAGGGGTGCTTTGTAATATTCCTATAGTTTTGGATTTTAACTGGGATATGGATACAGCAAGTGTTGAAGCGGCATTTTCAATTACCCCCGAGATACCCGGAGAAATCACTTGGGAAAAAAATAATCTTCGCATGGTGTTCACTCCATCACAAACTTATCAAACAAGTACAATATATACAGTTGGCATATCTACAGATGCAAAACATGCCGGCGGCATGGCGATGACAGCTCCGTTTGAAATGTCATTCTTTACTGCCGACCGCAATTATATGTCTATTCTTGGTCAATTCCCTAAAGATGGAGAAGAAGTGCATTTCGACAATCCGGCAATAGAGGTGCGTTTTGATAAGTTGCCAAATGTGACTCCTATTTTGAAGCAAATAGAAATTGTTGATTCAGAGGGAGTGGCAGTGAAATTGAATACACGCAAAATGACTTATAGTAAAAATGGTGGTGAATATGGATTTTTCCGCATTCCTTTTACTAAAGATTTGACTGTAGGCAGTGAATATAAAATGACACTTTCAAAAGAAATCTCTGATAAAGATGGTATTCCTTTGCAAGATAGTGTGGTGGTGAAATTTACTGCGGTTGATGCCGGTGTAGAAAAAACAGATAGCCTAATTGAAGGTATGGAAGATGTTACTATCTATACTCTTAATGAGCAAGGTTCGGTAGATGTGACATCTGCGACAATCAGTGCAGACAAAACAAATAAATTGTTTGGTGTATCATGTATGAATATTGCATACGAATTCCCTGCAACAGAGGGTAGCGAAATGTTGTTGTCAAGCTCAGCTCTTGCTGAAACAAAATTAACATGTAATGATGCTGTAGGTGTACATGTATTTGGGGATCTTACCGCAAATGAAGCATATCTTGAAGTTATAGCCCCTGAGGATGTTAAATATATACCATTGGGGCAAATGGATTTTCTTGGATGGCGTTATATTGAAGTGCCTTTGACTATGCTTGAAGGTGAAAAAGAATATCAATTAGCCGGTGTGAAAGTTGTGCAAACTCCAAGTTTGATGAGTCGTATTGGCGAATTTAAGTTAGATAATATTAACTATATTAAAGATGGTGCGGCGGGAATTGAAAATATAGAGTCAATGACCAGCGTTACTGTTTATCCTAATCCGGCTTCGGAGTATCTTATCGCTAATGCTGATGGACTCATAGATTGTGTTGAGCTTGTCTCTATGAATGGTACTATTATAGCAAAAGCTAATGGAAATGTGATAAATGTAAGTGAAATTGCCGATGGCGTTTACTTTGCTCGCATTTATGTAGGTGGAACTTCAGAATTGAAGAAAGTGGTTGTAAAACATTAATAACTAAATAATAAATGAAAATGAAAACAAGAACTTTTATTTTGGCGGCGGCTTTAGGCGTTTGCGCTTCAATGAGTGCAGCTGATATTACTGCCGTTTACACAAAAAAAGTTGATGTTGGATGCGATGCTCATCACCCAACATTGAGTCCTAATGGAAAGGTTGTTCTCTTTACATCAGAGGATTATACCGGATTGAAGTCTTTAAACTTGTTAACTAATGAGGTGAGTGTGATCGACGAAACTCCCAAAGCCGGTTTTAATCCCCGATTTACAGCCGATGGAAATGAGGTCGTTTATAGAACGGCGATTAAAGAAGACGGGATTTCGCAAAATGATGTAAAGCGTTATAGCTTTGCGTCAAAAGCCAAAACTCAATTGATGAAACATTCAAAAGATATGGTTAATACACCATCTCTTGTAGGAGATACATACGCTTATGCTTTCGCAAAGAAGCAAGCAATGGAAATCTCTATAAATGGTGTTAAAAAGGAAATTAATCCTATTGAATATGGTTATCGTTATTTGTGGCCATCAGTTTCTCCGTCTGCGACAAAACTTGTGTTTAGTGAGGTTTATTCGGGATTGTTTGTATCTAATGTAGATGGAACACAAGCAAAAAATCTTGCGAGTCGTGGCGATTTCCCATGTTGGGTAGGAGATAAATTTGTGGTTGCATTAAGCACTAAAGATGATGGTTATGTAATAACAAGTGCTAAAATTATAGCAATCGAGGTCGCTACAGGTAAAGTGACTACGCTCACTGACGATAGCGTGCGTGTTGATGGTCTTACTGCAATAGCAGATAAGATTGTCTATACAACCGAAGATGGAGAAATGTACATTATGAACATTCTAATCAACGAATAATTATGAAACGTATATTATTTATCATATTAGCGGCTTTAGTGGCGACAACTGCTGTTGAAGCAAAGAAAATGAGTGATTTGACCGTTGTGATTGACCCTGGTCATGGTGGCTATGATGGTGACGACCGTCCTATTCATATTTATCCATACGAGCAAAATTCAGAGGCAGGATATTGGGAGTCAAAGAGTAATCTTGTAAAAGGTCTTTATCTGAAAGCAATACTTGATTCTCTAGGAGTAGATGCACATATAACTCGTACTCATAATACTTATAATGAGATTGATGGTGATGGTATTCCCGATGAGCCAAGTTTGACAACACGCGCTTATATGGCTAACAATTTAGGTGCTGATTGCTTCTTCTCTATTCACTCAAATGCCGGCGAAGGAGTTAACTATCCATTAATGATTTATCATAAAGGTGGTAAGTATGATGACAGAACAGGTCAATTGACTACATATAAACCCGAAAACAAGGCGCTTAGTGAAGTGGTTAATAGCGTGTTCAATACAAGCGTTTATTCAAATTGGATTAATTATAGAGGTCAAGTTGATACCGTATCGGCAGGACGTGTAACAGCTGACGTTGATTTGCTTGGTTATAGCCTTGGGGTATTGCGCAATCTTCATGGTGTAGGTATGCTTTCAGAAGGTGGTATGCATGAACACCGTCCACAAGCACACCGTTTAATGAATGATGACTACAATTGGCTTGAAGCATGGTATTTTGCAAAATCGCTTATGATTCATTTTGATACAGAAGACCGTTTTGTGACCGGTAACATTGCAGGTGTAGTTTATGATAATCATAATCTTCGTGAGTTTACATACGAAACAAATTACCATTATTTTGGTCGTGATGCATTCGCTGCAATAAATGGTGCGAAAGTGGAATTGCTTGATGCAAGTGGTAATGTGGTACAACATCGTGTAACCGATAATGATTATAATGGGGTTTATGTATTCCGTAATATTACTCCAGGTGTATATACAGTGAAAGTTTCTCACGATAATTATTATACCGAAGAATATAAAGTGTCGGTTGTAGCTGATAAAGTTACATATAAAGATGCTCCTGTTACGCTTAAGCGTGAGGAACCATTGAAAATCTTATCATTTGGACCAAATACAACAGAAAAACCAGATTCAGCCGTAAGCTGTGCTTCTACTATTAATTTTGAATTTAATTTTGATGTTGACCAAGAAGCATTTGAAAAGGCATTCTCAATTTCTCCTGCAGTAGAGGGGTATTTTGAATATAGTAACTCTTATCACAAAGTGAAATTTATTCCAACTCTTTCTCTTGAAATTGGTACAGAATATACTGTGACAGTATCAACCGAAGCTAAGACGACTGATACTTATTATGCGTCTCCAAATATGCAAGAACAATTGCAATTTAAATTTTTGACACAAAGTCGAAACCGTCTTGAAATGATTGATAACTATCCGGCAGAGGGTGGCGCAGTGCATTTTGAAGCTCCAACATTTGAATTCCGTTTTGATAATTTGATTGATTATTCAAACTTTGCTGATTTAATTAAAGTATATGACTCTAAAAATAAGTCATTATCAATAAATACACGCAGTACTAAATTTAATCGATTGTCAAATGGATTTGGTAACGCTATTGTTGTATTGAATGATGATCTGACTATTGGAGAAAATTATACAGTGTCAATTTCTGGTGAATTGCGTGATAAGGAAAATCTACCAATGAATGTTGACCAAAAAATAAATTTCACAGCTAAAAATGAAGCAGGGATTAAAGAAGGTGAAATGTTGGAAGGATTTAATGTTTCGGGCTTATTTGCTTATGATGTTGATGCAACAGTCAATGTGGCATCAAAACCATCAAATGCAATTTCTTCTGCAAAATATTTGTTTGATAAAAAATCAAATAAATTAGGATATAGCTTCTCTGATAATCGCAACGGAGTTGTTGTATGGAATTATGTTGCTCCTGATACTATTGCTCGTACTTTTGCCAAAGGTGATAAGCTTGGCCTCCATGTTTATGGTGACTTTAATAACCATGAATTGTGGGTAGGTGTAACTCAAGGTACAGATACAAAATATGTTAAATTGTGTGATCTTAACTTCCGTGGATGGGAATACCATGAAGTGGTATTAACCGAACTCGAAGAAGGTTATGACTATAACTTTAGTCATATTAAAATTGTACAAGTGACAAGTCCGATAACCCAAAAAGGTGAAATCTTTATTGATGACCTATATGTTCAACGTAAAGCTGATGGTGTTGAAGGAGTAATTGCTGATGCGAAAAATGCGGTTAATATCTATCCTGTTCCTGCAAATGATATTGTAAATGTTGAAGCTCCTTTTGCTATCAATGCAATTGAATTGTACAATATTAGAGGCGCAAAGATAATGGAGGTAAATGGCTTGTCAAAAATAAATGTTGAAGATGTGCCTCAAGGTGTGTATGTGATAAAAGTTATCGCTGATGACACAACAATCTCTCGCCGAATATCAATCTCTCGATAGTAAATAAAGTCGAATAATTTAAGAAGCGCTGTTCCTATAGGAATGGCGCTTCTTTTATGTAAATTTAATATGATTTGTGAAGTGTGAAATTATGTGAATAATAATAGCTAAGTATTAATAAAATGCTTATTTAACCCCTTTTTTTCTTAATTATGTTGATTTAATTTAATCTTTGTATTATCTTTGTAAAGTATCATAGTAAGGACTGTTAACAATCTGATAAACCGAATGTGAATCGTATTAAATTTAGAAATATAATCCTATTGCTTGCAATGGGAGTTTCGTCTTTTTCATGGGCAAATACCATGGAAATGAATGTGTTTGATGCATTTAATGCATTGCAACCCGCTCAATCAAATGTGGGTCCATTTAAGGTGGTATCGGTTTTGATTAATAATAACAAAAAGGTTGTAACAGTTAAATGCAATGAAATGGTAGGCTATCATTCGATTGATTCGGTAGCTCTCAAAAATATGAAAAGCGCTGTATTGGCTACAGTTGGCGATAAATGTAAGGACTATGATGTAACTATATATGCTGGAAAACACAATCTCGAGGATTATTTAACAGTCTCTTATGAACAAGTTAATGCACCTACCGAGGAAAATCGCTTTATCACACCCGTTGAGGGCGTGGAAGCACCTTCGGGATTAGATGGTAATAATATCGCTATGTGGCAAAGCCATGGGTGGTATTTCGAGCCAAAACTAAACCGTTGGGAATGGCAGCGTGCACGTATTTTTGAAACAGTTGAAGACCTTTACACACAAAGTTACGTTATGCCTTTCTTAATGCCAATGCTTGAAAATGCTGGTGCATATGTGATGAGCCCACGTGAACGCGACATCAATATCAACGAGGTAATTGTTGACCGTGATGGTGGATATGCTCAAGCATCTTATGCGGAATATGTTGGTTCACAATCATGGACCGATGCCGACGCGAAAGGATTTGCCTATAATAAGGCTGTTCTTGAAAATGGTGATAATCCGTTTGCTGAAGGTAAGGTGAGAGTGGCCTCAACTGTGAAGCCGGGCGAAAAAGCATCTACTGCAACATGGACTGCGAATTTGCCAAAAGCCGGTAGATATGCTGTCTATGTATCGTATGCAACATTGCTCAACAGCGCACCCGATGCCACTTATCGCATTTATTCTCGCAGCGGAGTGAAGGAGTTTAAAGTGAATCAACAAATGGGTGGTGGCACATGGATTTATCTCGGACACTTCAACTTTGAAGCAAAGGGTGAAGGCGCTCCGGTAATAGAACTTGTCAATACCTCAGTGGTAGAAGGATCGGTAGTAACTGCCGATGCCGTAAAAATTGGTGGAGGTATGGGAAATGTGGCTCGTAAAGTTAAAGAGGGTGGCGAACCCAGAATTAACTATGAGTATGTGAAAAGTGAATATCCACGATTTACTGAAGCAGCTCGCTATTGGATGCAATGGGCTGGTGTCCCCGATTCAATCTATACTCCGTCGGACAATGTAAATGACTATACCGACGACTATAAAGCTCGTGGGGCATGGGTGAATTATTTGACCGGCGGCTCGTCAATGTTGCCAAATCACAAAGGATTGAATATCCCTATAGATTTGTCGCTTGCGTTCCACACCGATGCAGGTACGACAATGAATGATTCAATCATTGGCACATTGAGCATTTATTATAGCGATAATGGAGGCAAATATGCCAATGGCACTCCTCGATATGCTTCACGCATGTTGACCGATAGCATTGTCACAAATATAGTAGGTGATATCCGTGCAAATTATGAACCACGTTGGACTCGCCGTGCAATGTGGGATAAGACATATTATGAGGCTCGTGTGCCTCAAGTGCCGGCATTGTTGCTTGAGTTGCTTTCTCACCAAAATTTTGCTGATATGAAATATGGTCTTGACCCGTCATTCCGTTTCACCGTTAGCCGTTCGATATATAAGGGTATGCTTGAATTTATCGCAAATCGCGACAATCGTTCATATGTGGTGCAACCATTACCAATCAAAGCATTTGCCATAAACAAAAAAGGAGAGGGCGAGTATCTCTTGTCATGGCAAGCAACCGAAGACAATCAAGAAGCAACTGCAATGCCATCATTCTATATCGTTGAAGAGCGAATTGGCGATGGCGAATTCCGTGAAATTGCAAAAGTTGACAAAAATGAATACATCGCAAACGTTAGCGATGATAAAATCCACTCTTATCGCATTATTGCCGCAAATGCAGGTGGAGTAAGTTTTCCATCAGAAGTGCTTGCTCTCTGCGATAAAGGTAAAGCTACAAAATCAGTAACAATCGTAAATGGTTTTACCCGTGTGTCAGCTCCCGATTGGTTTGAAGCTGGTGATATTGCCGGATTTAATGACCGCAAAGATCATGGTGTGCCATATCTATACGACATAAGCTATATTGGAGAGCAAACAGAATTCCGTCGCAATATTCCTTGGATGGACGATGACGCTGCCGGATTTGGAGCAAGTCGTGCCAACTATGAAACAAAGGTGATTGCCGGTAACACTTTCGACTTTGTATATTGTCATGGGGTATCGATTGCCGATGCAGGTTATTCATTTGTGTCGTCAAGTGCCGAAGCATTTGCCGGTGCCAACGATAAGCCTGAAATTGTTGACCTTATTCTTGGTAAACAAAAAGAAATAAAAGTGGGAACAGGTGCGTATGGAACAAAATACAAAACATTCCCTGTGGCATTGCAAAATCGCATTCGTTCATTGGCAAAAGAAGGTACTGACATGTTTGTATCAGGCGCATATGTGGCAACCGACCTTTGGGATAACTCATTGGCCGATAAAGCGACACTCGAAGCCGATCAAAAATTTGCAGCCGAAGTGCTTGGATATAAATGGCGCACAGGCCAAGCAAGCATCACAGGTGAAGCATATCACGTGCAATCACGTTTTAGCGAGTTTAATAATGGAGAATATAAATTCAATAATGAATTAAACGATACATGTTATGTGGTTGAATCGCCCGATTCATTCTATCCTGCCGATGATAAAAAAGGTGCAACAATAATGCGTTATACCGAAAATAACCTCATTGGAGGCGTGGCTTGCGATAACGGAATGTATCAAACAGTAGTAATCGGTTTCCCATTCGAAACAATTACCGACCAATCACAACGCAATCATTTGATGAAAGCAACACTCGATTTCTTCAAAAATCATGAGTCGGGAGTCGTAAAAGTCAAATCAAACAAGCAGTCAAAGAAAAAATAAGCGAAATAATTAATATTAAATAATTACAAATCATTTTATTAATACATTTACAATGAAAACTATCAACTGTTTTATCCCTTATGCTGACGCTCAGCAAGTGCAAGCAACTGTTGACGGCCTTCGTCAAAATGCTTTAGTGACAAAAATCTTCCTTCTTGCCACAGATGCTAACGCCGCTGCCGTAGAAGGTTGTGAAGTTATCAACATCGATGCTCTTAACAGCTCAGCTACCATGAAAAAAATCGCTGCTGCAGCTGAAGGCGATTACACACTTCTTTATACCAAGTATAACAATCTTGTAATGGGTTATTTGGCTCTCGAACGCATGGTTCGTCTTGCCGGTGACTCTAAAGCAGCTATGGTTTATGCTGACAACTATCAAGTTGTTGAAGGTAAAAAATCTAACGCTCCTGTAATTGACTATCAATTCGGTTCACTTCGCGATGATTTCAACTTTGGTTCAGTTCTATTCTTCTGCACTAAAGCATTGAAAGCTGCTGCAGCCGAAATTGATGCTGAATATACTGCAGCCGGTCTTTATGACCTTCGTTTGAAAGTGTCTCGTCAAGGCGACCTTGTTCATATTAATGAATATCTTTACACTGAAATTGCTCTTCCTGTAGCTACTGAAGGTGAATCTCACTTTAGCTATGTAGACCCCAAAAATCGTGGTGTGCAAATTGAAATGGAACAAGCTTGTACCGACCACCTCAAAAAAATCGGCGGTTATCTTGAACCAAAATTTGAAGAAATTAACTTCAACCAAGGTGACTTTGAATATGAAGCATCAGTTATCATTCCTGTTCGTAACCGTGTTCGCACAGTTCGTGATGCTATCAAGAGTGTTCTTACTCAAAAAACTGATTTCAAATTCAACCTCATCATTATCGACAATGGTAGTACAGATGGTACAACTGAAGCAATCGATGAATTCAAAGATGACGAACGTCTTATCCACATCATTCCAGAACGTGATGACCTCGGTATCGGTGGTTGCTGGAACGCAGGTGTAAATCACCCTAAATGTGGTAAATTCGCTGTTCAACTTGACTCAGACGACGTTTACTCTGATGAAAATACTCTTGCTAAGATGGTTGCAGCATTCTACGAACAAAATTGCTCAATGGTAGTAGGTACTTATATGCTTACCGACATCAATATGCAAATGATTCCTCCCGGTGTAATCGACCACAAAGAATGGACTCCTGAAAATGGTCGCAATAATGCACTTCGTATCAATGGTCTTGGTGCTCCACGTGCATTCTATACTCCAATGCTTCGTGAAATCAATGTGCCTAACACAAGTTATGGTGAAGACTATGCACTCGGTCTTGCATTCTCTCGTCATTATCAAATAGGCCGTGTTTATGACGTAGTTTATTACTGCCGTCGTTGGGAAGATAACTCTGACCACGCTTTGGATATCAACAAGACTAATGCTAACAACCTTTACAAGGACCGCATCCGTACTTGGGAACTTCAAGCTCGTGTAGAATTAAACAAAAACAAATAATTCCTACGACCGTGGTTAATACTGAAATGGTAAACAAATTTATTGGCGAGCAGCTTGCCGAATGGCAAACTGCCGCTGATAACTTTGCAGCGCTCAAAGGCGTTAAGGTAAAAGAACTCGACGTTGATGGAATGAAAATCAAAGTGCAATTCAACCCTGCACGCATCGTTTCATCATCGGCTAAGGTTGATGCTAAATCGCTCAAAGAACGAAAATGTTTCCTTTGTGCCGAAAATCGTCCTTCTGTGCAACGTGGCATAGAGTGGGGCAATGGTTATATTATCCTTATCAACCCATTCCCTATCTTCCCTCGTCACTTGACTATCCCCGATATGGGACACGTTGACCAACTCATCAAAGGTCGCATTGCCGACATGATGAGCCTTGCGAAGGATCTTGACGGTTACACTGTGTTCTACAATGGTCCTAAATGTGGTGCTTCGGCTCCCGACCATATGCACTTCCAAGCAGGTAATAGCGACTTCCTCACAATAGGTGATGCTCTTGACGGAGCAGAACTTAAAACTGTTGCTACCGATGGTGATGCAGTGCTTGCAGTGTGCGATTCACTCCCACTCAATGTGTTTGTAATTGATTCTAACGATCCTCAAGCAGGTGAACGCTTGTTTGCTCGTCTTTACGATGCAATCCCTGTTCCCGAAGGTGAAAAAGAACCAATGATGAATCTTCTTTGCTATGCAACTCCTGCCGGTGTGCGTCTTGTGGTTATTCCTCGCAAACAACACCGTCCATCGTTCTATGGCACTGAAGGTGACGACAAAATGCTTCTCAGCCCTGCTTCTGTTGATATGGGTGGCGTGTTTATCACTCCTCTTGAAAAAGACTTCAATAAGCTTGATGCTGAATTAGTTAAAGTAGTATTCAACGAACTTTGTCTTGCAAAAGAAGACGTTGAAGAAATTGTTAACAACATTAAGTAATAACACAAACTAATGGAAGAACCCAAAATTAAGGTCGGCATCATGAGTGCCGCAGAGGTTAAATTTATCCTCGACGGTGATTTCCATGTTTCAGATAATACTGTCAGTGGTAGCCAAGTGGCTACCACCGATGGTAAATCTATTATTTGGAACAATAAAGAATATACCGAACTGTTTTTTGAACCAGCAAACGATGAAGTTTCCTTTTGGCTTGAAGATGTGACCATTGGGGTAAACTTCCACTGGGAACGTAAAGAAAACCAACGTTTCAAAGGCGCGCTCAAACTTATCGTCGAAAACGGTAAAATCACACCTGTTAATATATTAGGTGTTGAAGATTATTTGTTGAGCGTTATTTCTTCAGAAATGAGTGCAACCGCTTCACTTGAATTGCTTAAGGCTCATGCCGTGATTTCGCGTAGCTGGTTATTGGCTCAAATCGACAAAAATAAACGTATCGTTGACGCAGGTGAACAATACTCGGCTGTTGAAAAAACATCTGATGATGAAATGATTAAGTGGTATGACCGCGAAGATCACATCAATTTCGATGTGTGTGCCGACGACCACTGTCAACGTTATCAAGGAATCACCCGTGCATCTACTCCTCAAGTAGCCAAAGCTATCGAAGCAACTCGCGGACAAGTGTTGATGGACGGTGAAAATCTTTGCGACGCTCGTTTCTCTAAATGCTGTGGTGGCGTTTATGAAGAATTTGAAAACTGCTGGGAACCTATTCACTATGATTACCTTGCAGCACGTCGTGATGGTGAAAATGAAACAGATTTCCCCGACTTGACTATTGAAGAAAATGCTCGTGAATGGATTTTGACTCGTCCCGAAGCTCATTGTAATACCTCTGATGCAGAAATCCTTTCACAAGTTCTAAATAACTACGACCAAGAAACTACCGACTTCTATCGCTGGGAAGTTACTTACACTCAAGAAGAAATTTCTAAATTGGTGAAAGAACGCTCAGGTATGGATTATGGAAATATCGTTGACCTTGTGCCCATCGCTCGTGGTACTTCAGGCCGACTTTATAAACTCAAAATTGTAGGTACAAACAAAACTCTTACTATTGGTAAAGAACTTGAAATTCGTCGCACACTTTCTCCTTCTCATCTCTACAGCTCGGCTTTCGTGGTGGAAAAAGGTGAAAATGATGCAAACGGATTTCCCTCGACTTTCACCCTCAAAGGTGCAGGGTGGGGACATGGTGTGGGGCTTTGCCAAATCGGTGCTGCCGTAATGGGAGCTAAAGGTTATGACTACAAAGAAATCCTTCTGCACTACTTTGTTGATGCTGAAATTAAAGAATTATATTAATAACTAAATAAAAAAATAAGAAAATGGCTAAAGCAACAAAACGCAACCCTTGGGCGTGGATTCCTACGCTCTACTTTGCACAAGGGATTCCATTTATTTTCATCAATATGGTGACAATGGTTCTCTTTACTCAACTTGGCATGTCGGAAACCGACGCCACTCTTTACACCGGTTGGTTGTACTTACCTTGGGTAATTAAACCATTCTGGGGACCAATTGTTGATATTATTCGCACAAAACGTTGGTGGACTGTGACAATGCAAATATGTGTGGCTATTGGTCTTGCCGCAATTGCATTTACTCTACCATTACCTAATAAGGAAGAAATTGCAAATGGGCTTCCTGTAAGTGCATTTATGTTATGCTTATTTTTCTATTTTATTACTGCATTCTGTTCTGCAACTCACGACATCGCTTCTGACGGCTTCTATATGATTGCACTTAACACATCAGAGCAAAGTATGTTCGTAGGTATTCGTTCTACATTCTATCGTTGTGCCAATGTGTTTGGTCAAGGTGGTCTTGTTATCCTTGCCGGACTTCTCCAAACTCAAACCGGAGATGTAGCTCTTGGTTGGAAATACACAGTAATAATTTGTGCTGCATTCTTTGCGGTTGTATCACTTTACCATGCGTTCATTCTTCCGGCTCCTGCAGCTGATAAGGCAGTTGGTGGAGAAGATTCTAAGAAGAAAAGTGTTGGTGACATTGTTAAAGAGTTCTCAGGTTCATTTGTTACTTTCTTCCAAAAGAAACACGTTGTTCTTGCAATGTTATTCATGCTTCTTTATCGTCTCCCTGAAGCTCAAGTAGTTAAACTTTGTCAACCATTCCTTCTTGCAGCTCGTGAAGCAGGAGGTCTTGGCATGACTCAAACCGAAGTAGGTTTTGCATATGGTACGCTTGCTATCATTGGTCTTACTGTCGGTGGTATCATCGGAGGTATTGTTGCATCTAAAGGTGGTCTTAAAAAATGGATCTGGCCAATGGCTCTTGCTACTTCACTCAACTGTGTGGCATATATCATCCTATCTAACGTGCAACCTTCATACGCTGAAATTGGTGGTAAAGCTATAATCTTTAGCGCTATCGTTCTTGAACAATTTGCCTACGGATTCGGTTTCACCGCATTTATGCTTTATATGATGTATTTTGCTGATGGTCCTTACAAAACATCACACTATGCAATTTGTACAGCATTCATGGCTCTTGGTATGATGCTTCCGGGTATGGCAGCCGGTTATATCAAAGAGGAAATGTTGGGTAACTCATATATCAACTTCTTCTGGTGGGTACTTGCTTGTAACTTTGCCACATGGGCTGTAACAGCTCTTGTGCGCAAGCACATCGACCCTAAATATGGAGCAAAACAAGTAGAAGAAAAGAAATAACATGATTTCATTGTTGAAAAAAATATCAGTGCTCGCCATTGCCGCTTTTGTGGCAATGGCAGCTTCTGCTCAAGTAAAACCCGGAGTGGAAACACTTCGTGATGGTGGTTTTGAGCAGTTGAAAGGCAAACGTGTGGGGTTGATTACCAATCCCAGTGGTGTTGACAATAATCTTGTGTCAACAATCGACATTATTGCCAATGCTCCGGGTGTAGAGCTTAAAGCTCTTTATAGCCCCGAACATGGTGTGCGTGGCGATATCCCCGCAGGTGAAAAGGTTGATACTTACACCGATGCGGCAACAGGTGTTACCGTATATTCTTTATATGGTAAAAACAAGAAACCATCGGCCGAAATGCTTAAAGATGTTGATGTGCTTGTTTATGACATTCAAGACAATGGCTGTCGTTCATTCACATTCATCAGCACAATGGGATTGTGTATGGAAGCGTGTGCCGAAAACGGCAAGGAGTTTATGGTACTCGATCGCCCCAATCCTCTTTCTGGATTGAAGGTTGAAGGTAACCTTGTTGAAGATGGTTTTTACTCATTGGTGAGCCAATTCAAGATACCTTATCTTTATGGTTTGACTCCCGGTGAGCTTGCTTTGATGCTCAATGATGGCATGTTGAAAGATGGAAAGAAAACGAAATTGACAGTTGTGCCTATGACCGGCTGGCATCGTTATATGACATTCGATCAAACAGGTATGCCTTGGATTCTCCCATCGCCACATCAACCATATCCACAATCGGCTATTTATTACCCCACAACAGGTATTATCGGTGAATTGTATTTCGTTTCAATTGGTGTAGGTTATACAATGCCATTCCAATTGATTTGTGCTTCATGGATTGATGCAAATGAATTCTGCAAACGATTGAATGCGTTGAATCTTAAAGGTATTGACTTCCGTCCAATTCACATCAAACCTTATTATAGCGTGGGTAAAGGAGAGAACCTTCAAGGCGTTCAACTTTATGTGACCGATGTGCTTGATTGTGAATTGACTATGGTTCAATTCCATGCAATGGAAATTTTGGCCGAAATGTACCCCGACAAACGCCTCCTCGACGAAGATGGTCAAGGCACATTGGGCAACCGTTGGAACATGTTTGACAAAGTTTGTGGTACCGACCAAATTCGCGTCAAATTCTCTAAGAATTATAAAGTAGCCGACATCATTGACTATTGGAACAAAGATGTTGAAGCTTTTAAAGCCAAATCGGCTAAATATTATCTCTACAATTAAAAAGACATAATTATATAATCACTATGGAACTTGCTTATAAAGAGTTTTTAAAAGACATAAAAGGTATAGTATCAAAAGATCGTATTTATACCGATGATCTTCGTCTCCTCGCATGGGGTACCGATGCCGGTTTTTACCGCATGATACCTCAAATTGTGATTCGTTCAAATAATGAAGAAGAGGTGTCGAAACTGCTTTCGATTGCATCTAAACATAATTTACCCGTGACATTCCGTGCGGCAGGAACAAGCCTTTCGGGGCAAGCCATTAGTGACTCAATTTTGATTGTGGCAGGTAAGCACTGGGAAGGCTATGAAATTGGTCCCGGTGCCGAAACAATAAAACTACAACCCGGGATTATAGGTAGTCGTGTAAATGACTACCTAAAACCCTATGGTCGTATGTTCTCTCCCGACCCCGCCTCTAAAAACTCGGCTATGGTGGGTGGTATTGTAGTGAACAATGCTTCGGGTATGAACTGTGGCACTCACGCTAATAGTGACAAGATTTTGAAGTCAGTACGTTTGGTTTTTGCCGATGGTACTGTGCTTGACACCGGCGATGACCGTTCTCGCAAACTTTTTGCAATGAACAAACCTCAATTCATGGAGGAAATCATGAATATACGCAACGAAATCAGAGCCGATAAAGAACTTGCAGAGCGTATTAAATATAAATATAGCATTAAAAACGTTACAGGACTTAATCTATTGCCATTTATCGAATTTGACGATCCATTCGATATTATCGCTCATAGCATCGTTGGCTCGGAAGGTACATTGGCATTCCTCTCTGAAATCACAGTAAACACTGCTCATCTTTATCCTTGCTCAGCAAGTGCTATGCTTTATTTCAGCGACTTGGAAGAAGCTTGTAAAGCTGTGGTGGCTATGAAGAAAGGTCCGGTATTCGGAGCCGAACTTCTCGACAAAAAATCACTCTCGGCAGTAAACGACCCAACAGGCGAAGGGCTCACTGCTGTGCTCACCGAAACAAAGGCCGACACTCCCGAAGAGTTGCAAAAGAATATCAACGAAATTCTCGAAATTCTCAAGCCGTTTAACCTCTTCAAACCGGCTTACTTTACCGACAAACCTGAAGAATACTCTGAATATTGGAAAATCCGTTCAGGTATCTTCCCATCGGTTGGCGGTACTCGTCCTCTTGGCTCAACAGTGTTGATTGAGGACGTGGCATTCCACATCGAGGACCTTCCAAAGGCTACTGTGGAATTGCAACAATTACTTCAAGATAATGGCTACAACGATGCTTGTATCTATGGTCACGCACTTGAAGGAAACTATCACTTTATCATATCACAGTCATTCGACTCTCAAGAAGAAATTAATCGTTACAAAGAGTTGATGTTGGCTGTCGAACGTCTTGTTGTTGATCGCTATGATGGCTCATTGAAAGCCGAACATGGTACAGGTCGCAACATGGCTCCTTTCGTAGAAAAAGAATGGGGCACAAAAGCTTGGACGATGATGAAACGCGTCAAAGAACTTTTTGACCCACAAAATATACTTAACCCCGGTGTAATTTTCAATGACGATCCCGAATGTTATATCAAAGGCTTGAAACCAATGCCATTGACTAATCCTCACGTCGATAAATGTATCGAATGTGGATTCTGTGAGGTGAATTGTGTGTCATGTGGTTATTCAGGCTCGCTCTCAGCTCGTCAACGCATTGTGGCTCAACGTGAGATTACACGATTGAGAACAACAGGCGAAGATTCAGCTCGTTTGGCTCGTCTTGAAAAACAATTCGAAACTTATGGTAACGCCACATGTGCAGGCGATGGCTTGTGTAGCATGTCATGTCCGATGGGTAATAACACAGGTGAGATGATTCATGATTTGCGTCAAGCATCATTGCCAAAAGGTAGCATGGGGTATAAGATTGGTGATTTTGCGGCTAAAAATCTCCACAATATCACCGGAGTATTTCGTCCGGTGCTTTCAATGGCCAACTTTGCCGGAAAAATCCTTGGCGATGGTGGTGTGAATGCAATTGGTGGTGCTTTGCACAAAGTGGGGGTGCCATTGTGGACTCCTTCACTCCCCGGCGCATTCTATTCTCCTAAGGTTGCAGCGCAAGCAAGCGAACGCAAAGTTGTGTATTTCCCAAGTTGTATTAACCAAACATTAGGACAATCGCGTGAAAAAGGCAAAAAAGTGGAAACATTGGTTGATACTATTATTGCACTATGTAATAAAGCCGGATATGAAGTTATCTTCCCTAAAAACATGAAGAAACTTTGTTGCGGTATGATTTGGGAAAGTAAAGGTATGCCCGATATTGCCGATCGCAAGACTGCTGAACTAGAAAAAGCATTACTTGAAGCGTCGGAAAATGGTAAATATCCTGTGCTTTGTGACCAAAGCCCATGTTTACACCGCATGCGAGATCATATTAAATCAATGCATCTTTACGAGCCAGCCGAATTTATTTATGAATTCCTTGCACCTAATTTAGCGTTTACACAAACCGACGAAACAATTGCCGTTCACGTTACTTGTTCATTGCGACGCATGGGACTTGCCGATAAAATCATCGCTCTCGCTCGCATGTGTTCTCGCAACGTAGTGATTCCTACCGAAATAGGTTGTTGTGGATTTGCCGGCGACAAAGGTTTCATGATGCCCGAATTGAATAAATATGGATTGCGTAAGCTTCGTCCACAAATCGAAGCATCGGGTGCTACTCATGGTTATTCTAATAGCCGCACTTGTGAAATAGGGTTGACCACTAATAGTGGTATTCCATATAAGTCAATCGCTTACTTGGTTGATAGTTGTACTAAATCAAAAAAATAAATTTATCTGATGGCAGAAGTTATAAAAAAACAAAGTCAACGCATGCTTGCTCTTGATATCCTTCGCGGTATTACCATCGCAGGCATGTTACTTGTAAACAATCCCGGTTCATGGAGTAATATGTATCGTCCGCTTGGTCACGCACCTTGGAATGGTTTAACTCCTACCGATCTTATTTTCCCATTCTTTATGTTTATAATGGGTATCTCTACATTTATCTCAATGCGCAAGTTTGAGTTTAAAATGTCAGGGTCGTTATTATACAAAATCATCAAACGCACAATTGTTATATTTGCCATTGGGCTCGGAATAGCATGGTTTAGCAAATTGTGTTATGGTATTGCCGGAGGTAAATCATTCTTTGAAGCCGCCAACTCATTCGACACAATTCGCATTCTAGGAGTTATGCCACGTTTGGCGTTATGCTATGGTGCCGCATCAATAATTGTGTTATTGCTTCGTTGCAAACACATATTATGGGCTGTTGCAACTCTTTTGGTGGGCTATGGCGTGATATTGTTGGTCGATGAATATGGTCTTGTGTTTTCAGAACAAAACATTGTGTCGGTAATCGATCAAGCAGTTCTTGGTATTGATCACATGTATAAAGATACTATTGATGGAGTAAAACTTGCATTCGATCCCGAAGGGTTGTTAAGTACTATTCCCTCAATTGCTCATGTCTTAATTGGCTTTTGGGCAGGTATGAAAATGATGGAAGTAAAGGATATAAATATGCGAGTAAATCGCTTGTTTATTATCGGAGCCATATTGATGACTCTCGGTTTCCTTTTTGATTATGCTATTCCCATCAATAAAAAGCTTTGGACTCCAACATTCGCGCTTGCTACATGTGGATTGGCTTCTACATTCCTTGCATTGCTTATTTGGATTATTGATATAAAAGGATATAAGAAATGGTGTCGTTTCTTTGAAGCGTTTGGCATCAATCCCTTGTTCTTGTATGTGCTTGGTGGTGTGTTAGGCATTATCTTTGGCTCATTTAAGTTTGGAACTGCCGAATTGTCTATAAAAGGATATGTATATAATGAATTTCTTGTGTCGATGCTTGGCGACAAAACACTTGCATCGTGCATCTATGCGATTATGTTTATCGCTCTTTGCTGGTCAATAGGGTATTACCTTTACAAAAAGAAAATCTATATAAAAATATAATAACAAATATAAGACATGAAATTAATTGCAGATTGTGGCTCTACCAAAATCCAATGGTGTGCCGTTGAAGATGGAAAAGTAGTTAAGGAGTTCTTCACTCCGGGTATGAACGCTATCATGCTCACCGAAGAGGAAATGGCTGAGCGTATGGGAAACGAGTTGAAACCCGAGGTAGAGGGTATGACATTCGAAAGCATCTATTTCTATGGTGCAGGTTGTATCAACGAAGATGTGTGTGGCAATGTGTGTCGCGCTATCGCTGCTCACGTTCCGGCTCCTGTAATCGAAGTTTATACCGACCTTCTCGCTGCTGCTCGTGCTCTCTTTGGTCACGAAGCAGGTATTGCTTGTATCTTGGGTACCGGTTCTAACTCTTGCTACTATGATGGCGAAAAAATCGTTGACAATGTGTCTCCACTCGGTTATATCCTCGGTGACGAAGGTAGTGGTGCTGTGCTCGGTAAATTGCTCGTTGGCGACGTGTTGAAAAAACAGCTTCCCGAACCTCTTTGCGAAAAATTCCTCGCTCAATACGACCTCGATCGTATGAAAATTATTCAAAAAGTGTATCGCGAACACCCGGCTAACCGCTTCCTCGCTTCAATCACTCCATTCCTCATTCAAAACATCGAAGAGCCTGCTGTTCACCGCTTAGTATTGAATGCATTCAAAGCATTCTTCGTGCGCAACATCGCTAACTACGATAACTATAAAGATTATAGCATCAACTTCGTTGGTTCTATCGCTCACTACTATCGCGAAGTTCTTGAAGAGGCAGCCGATGCAGTTGACTGCAAAATCGGTAAAATCCTTCAAGCTCCAATGGAAGGCCTCATCGCTTACCACGCTTAATTAATGCACAATTAAAAATTAATAATTTAAAATTCAGATAAAATGGCATTTGTAAAAATCAGTGAACAACCTTCACTTTACAATGACTTGGAAAAAAAGTCGGTATTGGAACTCCTCACCGATATTAACAATGAGGATAAAAAAGTTGCTTTTGCAGTAGAAAAAGCAATTCCTCAAATCGAAAAACTCGTAACAGGTATCGTTAGCCGCATGAAAAAAGGTGGTCGCATCTTCTATATGGGTGCAGGTACTTCAGGTCGTCTTGGTGTGCTTGATGCATCTGAAATTCCTCCTACATACGGAATGGATCCATCTTGGGTTATCGGTCTTATCGCCGGAGGCGACGTTGCACTCCGCAATCCGGTAGAAAATGCTGAAGATGACACTAATCAAGGTTGGAAAGACCTCGAAGCATTCAACATCAACGAAAAAGACACCGTTATCGGTATCGCTGCATCAGGTACTACTCCATACGTGATTGGTGCGCTCAACGCTTGCCGCGAACGAGGTATTTTGACTGCTGCTATCACTTCTAACCCCGATGCTCCTATCTCACAAGCAGCCGACATCGCTATCGAAATGATTGTAGGTCCTGAATACGTTACAGGTAGCTCACGTATGAAATCGGGTACAGGTCAAAAAATGATTTGTAACATGATTACTACAGCCGTTATGATTCAAATGGGTCGTGTGAAAGGTAATAAGATGGTGAATATGCAACTTTCTAACGCTAAGCTCGTTGACCGTGGCACTCGCATGGTTGTTGAAGAACTTGGCTTGGAATATGAAGAAGCAAAACGCCTTCTACTCCTCCACGGCGAAGTAAAACGCGCCTGCGACGCCTACCGCGCCGAACAAGCATAATCTCATTTGATATAAGAACATAAATGATAAAGGGCAACTCTCACGGGTTGCCCTTATTGTTATAGTATTGTCTTACCCACACGTCTGCGACCATACACAGCAATAATAACCACCTCCCCACTTCGTGGTACTCCCCCCTAATTGCTTTGCAATCAAGGGGAGAGCTAATAAAAAAGTTTTATCGGGCAGTAATATAATTTTTATGAGGGACGAAACTATAAGAATAAATCGTCTAAAGTGACTTCGCTTTGAACGATACCTGAGTGAGTGTTGCGTCGCACACCGTATGTTGTTACCATTGTTAAGTGAACAGCTTTACGAGTTTTCGTTGTGTCAATGAATATGGCTTTCTTATTGCGAAGGCTCTTTTCATAGTCGGCATCTATAGCATACTCAGTTAATGAGTATTTCATTTCGCATAGATTGATAATCTGGTCGTTACGATCAATAAGCATATCTATCTGTGCACCACTGCTATATTCATCAGCTTCTTTTCTCCAGGAATAAACGTTGCTTAGAACGCCGGCAATGCCTAATCCGGCTTTGATTTGTTGCGTATGAGCCATACATAGACGCTCGAAAGCCAATCCACTCCATGCACGATGCATAGATGAGTCGATAGATACCGACCAAAAATGCTCGTCGTTATTTTGGTTTTGCTGAATAAACTTAAAGTAGAAAAGCGTATAATTGTCGATTAGCTGGTAAATTGCCTGTTTGCACTTCTTGCCATAACCATTATATTTGCGTATGAATCCACAATACTCCAGTTCGTCGAGCACCTTGCTCAATGCACCGTTGCTTTGCTGATTGGTTGCAGTCATAATCTCTTCGCGTGTTATACCAGCCTTTTTTCTACCTAATGCGGTTACAATATTTATATATTGTTCGGGTGATTTGAATAGCGAGGCATATAGTTGATTAAACTCGTTGGAAAGTTTGCCATTTTTTGAAAAGAAAATTTTGTCAATGTTTTGAGCGAGACTCAATCCTTTTTCCAACAGGCTCCAATAAAATGGGATTCCACCAAGCACCATGTAGCACTCTGCTATCTGATATCGACTCATTTCAAGTCCTTTACTTTGTGCGAATATTTCGCACTCCCGCAAAGAAAATGGTTGCAAGGCTATTTGCTGAGTGACACGATTATGCAAGCCGCCATGGTCGTTAATCACTTTATTGATAATCCATGATGTAGCCGAGCCACAAATTATCAACACAATATCCTTTCGTGCCGATGCCCACCCATTCCAAAAGTGTTCAAATGCAGAAATAAAGTTGGAGCGAGATGTGTCCATCCATGGCAATTCATCGAGGAATATAACTTTCTTTTCATCGGTTGAATTTTTCAAAAAATTAGAGAGCAGGCTAAATGCTTCCAACCACGATTTAGGAATAGGACAATCATCATAACCGGCATCTCGTAGTGAAATAGCAAAACTAAAGAGTTGCTCTTTGGTGTTACCTTTAGCTAAACCGGTATGTTGGAATGTGAACTTATAGCCAAATGTTTCGCGGATAAGATATGTCTTACCCACACGTCTGCGACCATACACAGCAATAAATTCTGAATACTCTGACTGCACTGCTGAACGTAATATCTTCTGTTCCTCTTCTCTTCCGATTATCATGGTTGTTGATGTTTTGTTTAGCGCAAATTTAATAAGAAAAATTTATATAATTTGCCAAATGCCGTGTTTTTTATGCGATTTGGCAAATTATGAGTTGTTTTTTGCTTGAAAGTAGGGTAAATAATATAGGTGTCAGATAAAAATTTTCAAGAGCAAATGCAACCCCAAAGGGGTTGTTTAGTAAGTCAAGGCGAATTTCAAGCTGACAGCTTCTGAAATCATAATAAATGTAGATAACTGCATATCGGTTTCACCCTTTTCGAGCATAGCCACATACTCACGTTTCTTGCCAATCTTGTCGGCAAGCTGTTGCTGGGTAATCCCGGCTGATTTGCGGGCATTCTTCAACACCTCGGCATAGTACCAGGCACGAGACTTCGCATCGAACTCATCACGCGAAGCAGTACCTTTTGCTCCGTACTCATCGACAAACATGTCCTCTGTGGTAGGAAGATGTTTGACCTTGTTCTGAACATTTGCAGGTAGCGAGTTGTAAAACTCATCAAATTCTGAACTCCTTATTATAGTTCTCATGTTGCAAATGTAATGCATTTATTACATTTGCAAAGTGAAAGCCAAAAAGTTTATGTCGGAAAGAGAGATAATGGGCAGGAATCAAGATTTTTTAGAAAAACAGATTGCTTTATGTAAAATTTAATATAAAATTTTGGTGTTTTTAGTTATGAATCACTAACTTTGCATTGTGATTATAATATAAAATGCATTGAAAATGACCATGAATTCAGTATTTACACCCTGTTCAAGTGTGCGTAAAAGCTTGTGGGGGGGGTAATTAGTGATGTTTTATTAAATAAAACCTTTAATCTTAAAGGCGCAATCGTGTCGTTGTGCGCCGTTTTCTCGTTCATTATCACATATACTGTTTCTGCCGGAGCCGGGTGACATATTTTGCGACCCTGTCTTCGGGGGCCTGACTTTGTTTTCGGCCAACCTTAATTTTTCATTATATAAAAGATAGAATCCCTATCGTGAATTGTATTATCAAAAATTTAATTAAAACTATAAATTTATGAAAAAGCTTTTTGTTTTGTCGCTGCTTGCGACAGTGTTTATGACATGCGGCTTGCACCTCAATGCCGCATCGTGGAGAGTTAACAACAACACCGCTTCGGGTGCCGATTTTGTTGATGTGAATGCCGCTATGAACGATGAGCGAGTGGCAGAGGGTGACACCCTTTATCTCGACCCGGGTGCATATATTACAGGTACGCAGAATATCACAAAGCGTGTCACCATCGTGGGACCCGGTTATTTACATGTGGATGTGCCATTCATCTGTGCTGCGTTTAAAGATCCCGTGGATATATATGCGTATGGCATAAAAATCGAAGGTTGCACATTTTATGATGGAGGAACGCTTAACGTCGGTAATGTCACCTTTGAGCGCAACCATTTTAAACAATTTAGTTCCATGGGAATTGGGAAATACAAGCAAGTTGACAATGTTACATTCCACGCCAATTTTTTTGAAACAAGTTGTGAGGCGCTTCGTGGCAGTAGTGACATCAACTATACAAAAAACTGGGTTATAACAAATAATATCATTAAAAGCGGAATGAATGCCATTTCCAGTGATTATAATGTAGGTCGTTCAGGAATTTCTGTGCGAGATTTGCGAAGCGCCACAATTACCAATAACGTCATTATTAATTATGACAGTGGTAATTGTTGTATATATAACGTATATTGTTCGACTATTAAAAATAACATAATCTTGAATCACAGGAATTCGGATTCCGGCAATTGCTATTTGCCGGATAATGACTGTATTGTTGAGAATAATCTATTTAACACAAGTGCCGATAATGCCAATATGGTAAATTTCCAAAACAATACATTCTTGAACAGCTCCGATTTAACATTAGTGTTTGAGGCAAATGAGGGGGCGACAGAAGATGACCGCTATTATCGTTTGTGTGAGGGCAGTCCCGCCAAAGGAGCGGGAGTGGGCGGCATTGACTGTGGAGCATACGCCGGCGACTCATACGTGCCATCGGGATTGCCATTGTATTATCCTTATTTCTCAAATGCAGTCATTCCCGCTGTTACAACCGACGGAAAATTAAATATCAAACTTAATATCAAAACTCAAAATGAATAATCGCAAGCAATATCAATCCATCGTTCACCGGATTGTTGTTTGCCTCATGTTGAGTATTCCGTTTTTAACCATAGCGCAAGAGGCGCAGGTGGAAAACGACATCACCCGAGTGGAATACTTCTGGGACTCCGATCCGGGTTACGGCAACGCCACACCGCTATCGTTCACCCAAGGCGAGGAGGTGGATATAAATACCGACATTGCTGTTCCCGACACGATGGCAAACGGCACGCACCGCCTGTTTGTGCGAGCTAAGACCGCTCACGGCTGGTCGCCGGTAGTAGAGCGGCTGGTCGCCGTTAAACGCAGTGTTAGAAACAACATCACCCGAGTGGAATACTTCTGGGACACCGATCCGGGTTACGGCAACGCAACACCACTATCGTTCACCCAAGGCGAGGAGGTGGATATAAATACCGACATTGCTGTTCCCGACACGATGGCAAACGGCACGCACCGCCTGTTTGTGCGAGCTAAGACCGTTCACGGCTGGTCGCCGGTAGTAGAGCGTATGGTCGCCGTTAAACGCAGTGTGAGAAACAATATCACCCGAGTGGAATACTTCTGGGACACCGATCCGGGTTACGGCAACGCCACACCGCTATCGTTCACCCAGGGTGAGGAGGGTGTAAATGTAGATACCGACATAATCCCTGCCGATTCACTTTCGGGAGAGCATTTGCTCGTGATTCGCGCGCAAAGTTCTTCGGGGCATTGGAGCCCGGTTTGCGCCGATACCGTAAATGTGGGCATCGAGGGGCTTTTCACTCTCAATGAAACATTGCCCGAAGGCACCGACCGCAATTTCATTTCGCTCACCGAACTGTTTGAAACCCTCGTTACCGACGAAGTGAGAGGTGATGTGGAAGTGGCGGTGCGCGACAGTGCAGAGTTTGTGTTTGACGCAATAGATTCTACTGCGTTGACACTTGTCAATGACGTGCGGGCACGTCTTGAACAATATAACAAACATATATTGTTCAAAGCCTCGGAAAATACCAATACAGCACTCGCATTCACATCAACCGCCACCGACAAAAACGTGATGCTCGGATTGTTGTCATCGTTGATGGGCGAAAATGTCACAATCACCCTCAATGGTGTGGAATATGACTTTACGTCACTAAACAATACCGATGAGGAGATCTGTTCGGGCGACACAAGCGAACAGCTCGACTTCTCGGGCATCACTACCGATAACGCCGTGAAGGTGGCATGGAAAGTGAAACCTCACAACGGCATGGTGGTGAACGGATATACTGAAAGCGGAACAGATATGTTGCCATCGATGACCTTGACCAACCATAACAAGGTGGTTGACTATGTGGAATATGACTTGGCATTGCTCAATGGTGGCGACACCGTTACGGTGAAGAATCATAAGATATATGTATATACCCGGGTGAGTGAGAAGAGTTTCACATCGATGACACCGCAAAACGGCGCGTCGGTCGATCCTATTACTCAAACATTGTCGTGGAACAACATATTAGGCGCTAACAGCTATCGATTATATGTAGCGAAACGATTGACTGCCGATGTGGATTCGGGTATAGACACAGCTCCGGTGACAACCGTTGTAGATGTCACCACCACAAATCACGCCATAGATGTAGAGAGCGGATATACATATAACTGGTATGTAACAGCCTATGGACGTTGTGACAGTCTGCAAAGCGGTGTGAACACATTCGCCGGACGTCTGTTGCCCGATTTGAATGTGATTTTCACACAAGTTCCCGAATATGCCTATGCCGGTGCACCATTCACCGTTACTGCAGTAGTGGCAAACAATGGGGTAGGGGCGACAACCGAGTCGTCGTGGACCGACGCGCTATATTACAGCCTCACTTCCACCGACATCACAACCGCCACCAAGTTGGCGACAATGAGCCATAACGGCAATATCGCTCCCGGCGAAAGCTACACTGTGACATTCAACGCCAAGATGCCGGCTGTTGATGAAGGTATTATATATCTGTTTGTCGCAACCGATGAGGCTCAACGTGTAATGGAAGCCGACAACGATAATAACAACACGGTTTCATCGGCAATAGATTGTGAGCCGTTTATTATGGACGCCCAAGCTCACACCGCCCTCGCGGCGTTCTACAATGCCCTTGGAGGTGACAATTGGAGCAAAAAGTGGAATATCGCAAGTGATAATATCACCCCCGAAAATTATCCCGGCGTGACTTTTAATGCTGATGGTGTGCCCACTGCGATAGAACTTGCCAATAACGGATTGAGTGGTGATGTGACCAATGTCACGATCAATCTTCCTTTGCTTTCAACTCTCAACTTGAGCAATAACCTGTTGAGTGGCGATGTGACAGCAATGGCCAACTCATTGCCGTCGCTCACAACGTTGAACCTCGGTTATAACCGTCTCACAGGTGTTTCGGGAGCGCTTCCACGCTCTATAACCTCGCTCAATCTCACCAACCAATTCAGAACATCAAAAGGATTATTTGCATCGATGGACAGCTTCACTCCGGTGAAAGTGATGATAGGCGAAATTGCCAATGAGTTTAATGACCGAATGGTTGGCACTTGTCATGCCATTGAGCTTTATGACCACAACAATGCCGATTTTGGCTATAATCCAAATTATAATGTTTATAATGTTGATGCTGCAGGCAGAGTCACTTGGCATGGAAGCATAAACTACTCAAATGTAACAGATAATTATCGTTACAATGCAGGTGGATTAAATTATAGAGATTATGATTTTGAGCAAGACAAGCTTCTTATGCTCACTAATAATAATCCTTGGGCAAGCGAGTCGGCATATCCGGTTATCATAAGCTGGAAACCTGGTGACTCCAACATGGATGCCATTGCCGATGTTCTCGATGTGCAACACACGCTTAATGAGCTTCTTGGCAGTCGCGATTATTATAATTACGGCTTTAACTACGCCGCCGCCGACTTGAACGACGATGATATATATAATATCTTGGATGTGGTGAAAACCGTGAATATTGTGCTTGAAAGCCAAAACGTTTCGAGCAAAGCGACAAACACACCCATGTCGTTGGGCGCAAAATTGGCGGGAGCGACAGTCTTTGCCGATGGAAATATGATAGTGCTTAACGCTCTCGAAGATGTAGCCGCGATAGATGTGACATTGAGTGGAGTGACATCAACTCAAATACGTCAAAAATTGAGCAAGACCGATTTCCAAATATCGACTCGTGACGTCAATGGAGGTGTGCGCATAGTGATATTCTCGCCCACCGGTGAGGTTATCCCTGCCGGGGAAACGGTGTTATTCACTATGTCGAATTATGGTGTGCCTACATCGATAAAATGTGCCGATGCCAATGCCAACGAAATCACAGCAAAAGTGTCGAATGATTTATCGTCGGTATCTTCATTATTGAAAGATAACCGGTCGATAACGGCAAGTGTGAACGATGGCAAGCTTATCGTGAAATGTGCCGAGCCGATAGGTACCGGATATGTGGAAGTTTACTCGACATCGGGCAGCTTGGTATTTAACAGTGGCGAAGTGGAATTTAAACAAGGATTAAACACATTTGCCACAAATCTCACCGATGAAGTATATATTGTGAAAGTTATAGCCGAAGAGGATTGTTTCATCGGTAAATTAAAAAAATAACAGAATTTCATTATGAAAAATATGATAACAAATTTGAGGTTATGGATTGTGTGCGCAGCGATGCTGTGCACCGCCACCTCTTTTGCGCAAATTGACAATTACAAGCTCTTGCTCACCGATGTGGAAGGCGCGGCTGGAAAAGATGTGAGCGTGCCAATCTCTCTTGTCAATTCGGGAGCTGTAACCGCATTGCAATTTGATATAGATTTACCCTATCCTATGTCAAAAAATGTGGCTCCGGTGATGAGCAATCGCTCTGACGGACATAGCGTATCGGTGAGAACCATTAATGGCTCGGAATATATATATCGAGTGTTTGTAATGTCTTATGACAACAAACCGTTATTGGGAAACTCGGGGGTATTGATGTATTTCCCCATTGCGATAGACGCTGAGGCTCAAGCCGGCGACACTTGCAGTATCGTGTTGAACGATATTGTGATAAGTGATGAAAATGGAGAGCAAGTGGCTTCAGAAACAAGTGCTACATCAACATTTATGGTGCAACGAGTGCCAACCCCCGACCTCGTGGTAACCGACCTTGTGTGCGGAAACAGTGTGGTGACTCCCGGAGAGGCTATCAACCTCACATATACCGTAGCCAACAACGGTAACGCTCCAACCAAAGGGAGCTGGACTGAAAAAGTGTATTTTGTGCGTTCAGATGGCGGCAGATTGCATGTGGGAAGCACAAATTATGACAATGAATTGGTAAACGGCGCATCGATAGACCGCCAAGTGGCATTTAACCTGCCGCAAGTAGTGCGTGTGGATGGAGATGTGACTGTGCAGATTGAGCTTGAAACCAAGACATCGACCACCGGGGAGCTGATTGCCGATATGGCAAACAATGTGGCGACTTTTGAGGGAGCTGTGAATGTAGAGAAATTGTTGTTTCTCAATAGCACAAGCTATGAGATAACCGAAGGCGCAAACAAAAAGACAAAAATCACGTTGACACGCTCGGGCGATTGGAGTATGGACGAAACATTCGCATTATCGCTCGATGTGGATAGTGTTCTCAGCTTTCCCGCCGAAGTGACGATTCCCGCAAAAAGCTCGGGAGTGTCATTTTATGTATATGCGCCCGACAATAACGTGGTGAGCGAGAATGAACGCACTCACCTCACCATTTCGGATAAAATGGGTGGCTATACCGATTTGGTTGTGCCTATCAAGGTTATAGATGATGATGATTATATTTTATCGATAACAACCGACAAGATAGAATATACCGAAGGTGAAAATGTGGTCTTTACTGTAACACGGGTAAACGGCAGTGTAGATGCTCCATTGGAAGTGTCGCTGACTAATGACTATGTATCACGTTTCACAATCGACCGTAGCATAACAATCCCTGCCGGAGAGAGAAGTGCCACGTTCACACTACAGGCTAAGGATAATTCGGTGGCACAAGCCGATGTGCATGTTACCGAAACGGCGACTGCCAATGAATATGCGATGGCAAAAGTGTCGTTTAGATTATATGATAATGACCGCCCCGACATCACGTTAAAACTTTCGTCGGATATGGTGTCGGAAGCCGATGGTTATGCGTGTATGATGGGGACAGTGACCCGTAACGGCGATTTAACTCATTCGGTGTCAATTTTCATTGATAACAACTCAGATGGCAGTGTGTTTTTTGACTCCGACCGTGTTGTTATACCATCGGGAAAAAATTCTGTGACATTCCCAATAAGTGTGGCTGATAATTCAACAACCGATGGCAATAGAGTTTATGAAGTCACTGCTTCGGTATATTTGCCCGAGTGCAAATGTGTGGCAGATGACAAATTGGTTAAAACCACTTTTACGGTTATCGATGATGACACCGAGGCAAAACTGCAAATGCAAAGCCCCTCGGGAATGATTGTAGAGGGAGGCTCGGCTAATGTGACAGTGAGTCGCAACACGTTGAATAATTTGTCGAGTGAACTCGTGGTGAGCCTCTCATGTAACGATAGCATGCTCACATTGCCTGCCACAGTGACTATTCCGGCTAATAGCACTTCCACTTCATTTACCGTTAAAGCGGCGAAAGATGCGGTTGTAGGGAATACACACTACTGCAACATCGTGGCTGCCGCTGCCGGTTTCTCGGGAACTTCAATTATGTTTACCATCAATGATGCCACATTGCCCGATGTGGAAGTGGTGTCATTGAATATCCCTAAAGAAATAACTCGAGGAAGTGATGCGACAATTGAAGTGACATTGACCAATAGCGGACTAACAACATTACCGGCAGGTGTGTCGATTCCGGTGATGTATTCCTATTCGTCATATTGGCATAATAACATTGAATATGAAACATTGTTTAGCTTTACTACCGACAAAGAAATAGCGGCAGGAAAAACAATCACTGTGTCATCGACTCAAAAAGTTCCATGGAATGGGCGTTTAGGGACGTATAATTTTTTCACATGGCCGAACTTCAAAATGGATATTGAGGAAGCTAATTTATTCAACAATTGTTCGCAATTTTTGAATAACATCAAAATCAATGCACCATATAAGGTTATAGAGGTGACAACCGACCGCAAAGTATATTCCAAAGGGGAAACCGTTGTGGTTAATGGCAAGATTGAAGGGAATCTCGATAATGAGAATGTGACGGTAGATGTGTATTTTGTAAATCAAAATACCGGAACAAAGATTGAGAAACCGGCATCGGTGGATATGAACGGCAATTTTACTTACGCCCTCAAATTGGACGAGAATATGGGCGGAACATATAATGTTGGTGCAAAGTATCCCAAAAATACAGTTTATGAAGCTTTTGCTGAAATTGATGTTTATAACATTGGGTTTAAACAAAATTATGTGGAATGGGAATTGACAGAGAATGTAACAGCCGAAGGTCGCATAGAGGTGACAAATTTGTCGGGCAATGCAATTACAAATGTTACCGCTTCGTGGAACGAAATCCCTGATGGCTGTGAGGCTTACTTTGGGACAATAGCTCAACTTCAAGCCGGAGCTACCGGATATATCGATTACCGATTGGTAGCTACTATTCCAAGTACGGAAAACGGTTTCACCCAAAGCGAATTGACGGTTTCGTGCAATGAAGGGGTGAGCGCATCGCTTTCTACTTATTATTATTGTCATGCGACATTGTCGAATATCGTTATCGACAAGCCAACGTTGAACACAACATTACGAACCGGTTCGGTGAGAGATTACGATGTTGTAATAACAAATATAGGGTTGAAAGAAACCGGAGAAATCACATTGGAAATTCCGGCTTCCACCGATTGGCTTGGTTGTACAACTCCCGTGAAATTACCGTCGTTGGCACAAGGTGAAAGTCATACTTTATCGCTACAATTCATTTATAACCCGGAAATGCTGGTAGGCGGAACCTATAAGTCATATATAAAAGTAAATAGTGAAAACGGTTCGGCTAAAATCATTGATGTGAATCTTACTGTTGTTGCAACAGAAAAAGGGCATTTGTCGGTAGATATTGTTGACGTTTATACCAAAGCGGCAACCGATGGCAACGGACCTCATGTGAGCGGTGCTACGGTTAAAATTGTCAATGCTGTGAATGGTGAAGTCGCCGCAATAGGAACCACCGGCGAGGACGGCATATTTGCCATGGACTTGAATGAAGGTGTATATAATATTTACGCCTCAGCCGATAAACATTATCAATCGCAAGCTACGGTTGTGGTGGGTCCCGAAGAGAATGTTACTCAAGAAATCTTCTTGCCGTTTGCCGCTGTGAATGTGAGCTATGTGGTGGAAGAAACCACGGTGGTAGATGAATATGAGGTAACACTCGAAATGGTTGTCGTGCCCGATGTGCCACAAGCTGTGGTTACTACTAATTGGAGCAATGCTTCTTGCGGGGATAACACATATTCAGTGCGTCTCACTAACCACGGGAAACTTGTCGCTTTAAATCCATACTTGGTATTGCCCAATGTAGATGGAGTGACAATGGAGGTGCTTAATGCTTATCCTCAAAAAATATACCCCGGTGAAAGCTATGAAATGAAGATTAGAGTTATTGCTCCTGAAGGAATGCCGAATAAGATGTATAGCTACAATATTAAATATGCGTTTACCATTCAAGGTGAGACATATACCCATACCGATAGCTACAAACTGAATGTGGGATGTGTGGATTTGCCTTTGTATATGGGTGGATCGGGCTTTAAGGACAATAATGCCGGAGGCTCAACTGAAGAAAATCAGCCAATATTGCCATCACTTTCAGGAAATGGTGAAGATGATGAAGAGGGATTCATCTCAACTCCTGCATATACTCCACTTAAAGGTGCTAAGGATTCAAAGGTAGTGTTGCAATTTGTGCAGACATTTTTCTTGACCCGACAAGCGTTCCGAGGCACAATGACTTTGGAAAACGCTCAAAACACAGGTCTTGAAGATGTGGTTTTAGATGCCAGAGTATATACAATGGACGGTACTGACGTAACCGAATACTTTGCTCTCGATTATAGCGAAAAACCTGAAAATATGATTGAAGGCGATGCCGGTTGGGATATAAATGGAGGTGAAACCGGAAAGGTGTATGTGGTGTATGTGCCATCGAAAGAGGTTGCACCTACCGAGCCTACCCAATATAAATTTGGCGGAACTGTAACATACTATGACGTGGCAACAGAAACTGAGGCCACAGTGGAACTTGTGCCAACGGTATTAACCGTTAATCCGTCGCCCGATTTACATTTGACATATTTTGTTCAACGTGAGATAAAAGGTGACAACTTGTTTACGGAAGAAATAGTTGAACCATCGGAACCGGTAGAATTTGCCTTGCTGATAAAGAATGAAGGTGAAGGTGACGCACTAAATCTTGTTATAGAAACAAGCGAGCCCGAAATTATCGAAAACAAGAATAATTTGCCTGTGAAATTTGAAACATTATATTCTTCACTCGATGGGGTTGAGGGATGCTACCCATTTGAAGAGTTACCGGTAGGAAAAATTTCGGCAGGTAGCAGTAAACTTGCCCGTTGGTTCTTTAAATCAAATCTGTCGGGATATGTGGCCGATTATAACGCTCAATTAACCAAAAGCTCTATTTATGGCGAGGAATTCAATCTCATTACTGTAGATGGGGTAAGAGACTTGACTCGCTCTATCAAATTAATGAGTGTGCCGGAGAGCGCAGTGAGGGAAATGCGTTTGATGTCATTGACTCCCGATGCAAGATTTAGAGCGTTGAATACTTATAGTGTTTCAGATGAAATACTTGGCAATAGGATGAACTCAGACATCTTCCTCCTTGACGACATTGAAGACGCTGAATGTTTGCCCGATTATGTGATGCTTGCCGATGGAACCGGAACCGATGATTTGGAAATTGTGAGCAAAACATCTAAAATTGTGAATGCAAGTGGTGATGTGGAAACACAATATATTTGTACCCTTGAAGTGTTGGCAACGCGAGCCGGCTGGGTATATGGTGTGATACAAGACCCCACAAATGGCACTATGCAATTAACCAATGTGTTGCGAAATGACGGTGTGGATATGGGTAGCAACAACTTCTGGCTATCGAGTTATAAAACACTTGAAGATAAATCGGTGATTAATGCCAATGAATTGTATTTTGCCGATTATTTGCCCGATGCGAGCGTTTCTTACACTTTGACTTTCGAGCCGAAACCACAAGAGGCGTTGAAGGTGGTAGGTGTAGAAGGAGTGCCAACCACTGAAACAACCGAAGCTGTCACAAGCTTAAAGTTAACGTTTAACCGTGCAATAGACGCTTCATCATTTACTGCCGAAGATATGACACTTGTGTGTCAATCGGCGATGGTTGATCTCAGTTCTGCAACGATTACCAAGGTGAGTGATACAGAATATCAAGTGGATTGGAATGCAGCAACGCCAATGTATGGTTACCATATCTTTACTTTGTTTACCTCTGGAATAACTGACCTCGATGGTAACCCGGGAAAAGAATCGTTCTCAGCCGAATGGTCGCAAGCAATTGGAGGAAAAGCAATGCTCACTATTGAAATCACTCCTAAAGATGCCGGTGAGGTAAGTCCGGTTTCGGGTGAAATGAACTATGGAATTGTGACAATAAAAGCTGTTGCTTCTGATGGATATAGCTTTATAGGTTGGAGTGAGGATGGAAAGATATTGTCAAAATCGGCAATATTAAATTATAATTTGTATAAACCATCGGTGATTGTAGCCCAATTTGCAACCAATATATATGATGTGTCATTGTCGGACGCAGAAGGAGGCATTGTTACCGGAGCATATAGCGGAGCGTATGAATACGGCACATCGCTTAAGTTAAACGCGGTGACTTATAATGGCTACCTGTTTGATGGTTGGCTTATCAACGGGGAACAATATGCCGATACTTCAAGCAGCATAACTATCACGGTAGAAGAGCCAATGACAATAATGCCACTCTTCCGTTTGGATGAATCGGGAAGCGGAGGCGATGCCACTGGCGTAGAACAAATTGAAAATGCCGATGATATTGTTGATGTTTATACTATATTTGGTTTACTTGTGAAACGGTCGGTTAAACGTTATGAGGCATTAAACGATCTGCCAAAAGGTGTTTATATCGTGGGAAGGGAAAAGATGATTAAGTAATAACTTTTTTCGATTATAAAATACTCTAAAAGCGCTAAGGACGGTCTTTATGACTGCCCTTAGTTTGTGAATAGGTGTTTCTAAAAATAATTAAATGGGATATAAAGGGGAAAAATGATGAGTAAAAAAATTTGAAAGTTGAAAATATAATATTACTTTTGCATATTCGTTTTTATATAAAATGCCTAATAGGGTATAAACTAAAGCGATGTTGAGGAAATTGAGATAATAAATTTTTTAACTAAGTTATAACTAATCATTAATTAATTTGTAATTTTTAAATTTATGGAAGCTAAAAAGCCCGCAACAAAGCCTGCAAAGGCTCAAAAATCAAATGCACCCGGTATTAAGAATGCCTCTTTGGTAATTCTCGCGTGTATGGTAGTAACATTTTGTTTATTCTTCTTCTGGTTTGGAGATCCTTCTCACTTCCAAGATGCAAATCCAGATGGACACCCAATTGATATTTGGGGTACAATCTACAAAGGTGGTATCATCGTGCCTATTCTTCAAGGTTTGTTCTTGACAGTTATCGTTCTTTGCGTTGAACGTTTCTTCGCTCTTAAATCGGCAAAAGGTAAAGGTGACATCACAAAATTTGTTGCTAATATCAAAGCTGCTCTTCTTAAAAATGACATCGCAGGTGCTCAACAACTTTGTAAAAAACAAGGTGGTTCGGTTGCTGCAGTAGTTGCTGCCGCTCTTGTTCGTTACGATGAAATGGATAAGAATACAGCTCTTTCAAAAGAACAAAAAATCACTACTATCCAAAAAGAACTTGAAGAAGCTACCGCTCTTGAAATGCCATCATTGCAACAAAACCTTCCTATCGTTGCAACAATGACAACTCTTGGTACTCTCGTTGGTCTTCTCGGTACTGTAATCGGTATGATCAAATCATTCCAAGCTCTTTCTGCTTCTGGTGCTCCTGACTCAACCGAACTTTCAGCCGGTATCTCTGAAGCGCTTATCAACACTGCGTTTGGTATCGCAACAGGTGCGTTCGCTGTAATTGGTTACAACTTCTATACTAACAAAATCGACCACCTCACTTACGCAATCGACGAAATCGGTTTCTCTATCGTGCAAACATTTGCTGCAACTCACTAATTCCATATTTCAACCAATTAACAAGATTTTTTAATCAAATAATAAAAGGTAAATATGGGAAAAGTAAAAATTAAAAGAAAAAGTACGCTCATCGACATGACCGCGATGAGTGACGTGACTGTTCTTTTGCTTACTTTTTTTATGTTGACTTCTACCTTCTTGGCTAAAGAACCCACAGTGGTTATGACTCCATCGTCGGTTTCTGAAGAAAAGGTGCCTATGAACAACTTGGTTACTATTCTTGTATCAGGCAAAGATAAACCGGGTAATGCAGGTAATCCTGAAACAGAAGGTAAAATCTTTATCTCTTTCACCGGTGATAAAGACTCAACCCTCTCAAGCGAGCACATTCGAGAAATGATGCTTTTGGAGGCATTAAAAATTTACAATGAACAGCACCCCTCAGCAAAAGTGGATCTTACTCCTGCTCAAATCGCTGAGTTCAAAAAACTCAATATGTTTGGATTGCCTTTCCGTGGCATGCCACAATATCTCAGCTTAGAACAATCTAAACGAGATGAGTTCCAAGGTAATATGGAGGATCCTAATGTCGGAATACCCATTGACGGAAACAAAGACCGTAACGGTCGCCTCAATGATTTCCAAGTGTGGATGAAAGCTGTTTATAACGTAGCACAAAGAATTCACAATGATCAAAAGGAGATGTTGACCGATCCTGCAGATGTTAAGAAATTGGAAAACCTTTATACCGCTCTTATGCGAAAAGGTGAAGGTATTGCGGTGAAAGCCGATAAAAATACTCCATTCTCAACAGTGCAAATCATATTCGACAATCTTCAAACAATGAAACTTAATAAGTTCAGTCTATTGACTGCGCTTAAATCAGAAGATGAACCAACCAATTAATAAAGGTAAATTATGGCACAAATAGAACAATCAGACAACGGCGGCAAAAAGAAAAAAGGCGCCCAAAAGAAGATCGCTATTCATGTCGATTTTACCCCTATGGTTGACATGAACATGCTTTTGATTACGTTCTTTATGCTTTGTACTACAATGATTAAGTCTCAAACTTTGCAATTGATTCTTCCTACTAACGAAGATGTTAAAAAGGAAAACCAAAACCAAGCAAAGAAATCAGAGGCTGTGACATTGATTCTTGATACAGAGTATAATGCGCAATCAGGTACTCCTGTGGTTGACGAAAACGGTAAAACCAAACACCTTGTTTATTATTATACCGGTATTGCCGATACCACATTCTCTACTCCCGATTTCTTGAAATTAGAAGAATTTGTTGGTAACCAAAACAACCAACCACAAGGTATTCGAGCTATTCTTGTAAAACGCAATGAGGCTGTAATGAAAGAATACTTGGAGCTTAAAAAACGTTGGCAAAACGAAGAAATTACGAAAGAGCAATTTGACTCTCTTGCAAAAGTAAACGCTGCCGACTCAACTAAGACTCGCCCTGTAGTTGTGATTAAGCCGGGTCCAAATACTACATACGAAGGATTGGTAAATGCACTTGATGAAATGCAAATTAACCAAATCTCTCGTTATAGTATCGAATTGCCAACCCACACCGACACTCTTCTCATTAATGAGTATAATCGTAGGAATTCTTCTAAGTAATTTTGTGTGAATGAACTATATATTAACCTATTAAAAAGAAAGTAAAATGGCAAAAGATGTAGATCTTTCATCACAAGGTTGGCGCGACCTGATATTTGAAGGCAAAAATAAGGAGTTTGGCGCATATCAAATGCGTAAAGACTCAGAAGGTCGTCATAATAAAGCTATGTTAATCGTGCTTGCGGCTTTGGCTGTAGTTTTGACAATTGTAATTTTGGTTGCTTCAGGAACAATCAGTTTTGAAAGTGAAGAAGTAGCTGATGCAGGAGTTGAACAAGCTGTGGTTAACTTTGATGAGATTCCTGAAGAAGAGGAGATAGAAGAACCCGAAGTTATAGATCTTCCTGAACCCGAAGAACAAATCGAAAAGAAAGACGTTGCTAATGAACAACAAGTTACCAAAATCGACATCGTTGAAGATAATCAATTTGACGAAAAGAAAGAGGTGAAAGATTTGTCTGAAGTTCAAGAAAACGAAGCACAATTAGGTGCTCAAGATGTAACAGAAGGTACTAATGACTTGAATAAAGAACAGGTAAAAGAAAAGGTTATCGTAGAAGAAATCAAAGAACCGGAACCCGAAAAAATCTTTACCGCTGTAGAGCAAAAACCTCAATTCCCCGGTGGAGAGGCAGCTTTGATGAAATGGCTTGGTGATCACATTCAATATCCTGTGATGGCTCAAGAAGAAGGAGCACAAGGTCGTGTGGTTGTACAATTCGTTGTTGAGCGTGATGGTACTATCGGTCAAGTTAAGATTGCCCGTGGACGCCACCCCGAACTTGATAAAGAAGCTAAACGTCTTGTTAAATCTCTTCCTAAGTTCATCCCCGGTAAGAATAACGGTCAAAATGTTCGTTGTTGGTTTACACTTCCAATCATGTTTAAACTACAACAATAATCTTCGAGATAATAATTCTTAAATTATAAAGAGTGGCAGTCAAGTAAAGATTGCCACTTTTTTATTGTGTTTATTTAATTGTTTTCAAATGAAATTTCCTATATTTGCATATTGTATATACAAAAAGTCAAATTGATTTGTTGAATGAGGTTTTCTATTATCTTAAGATTTATTATACTTGGTGTATTATGGGCGTTGCTATGCTATATGCATGTAGCGGCTAAAACAACAATGACCCTTCTTGATTGGTTTTGGCTATTAGCATCATTTGTGATAATTTTTGTGCCAATGTATAAGAAATATATTAAAAATAATCGAAAATAATAATAGTTATGGTCGAAACCCCATTGTTGGATGATATAAATTCACCTGATGATTTGCGAAAGCTAAACCAAGAGCAATTACCACAGGTGTGTGATGATATTCGCAAATTTCTTATAGATTCACTTTCAAAAAATCCGGGTCATTTTGCATCGAGCATGGGTGCGGTTGAATTGACAGTGGCGTTGCATTATGTGTTTAACACCCCATACGACCGCATTGTGTGGGATGTTGGTCATCAAGCATATGGACATAAATTGTTAACCGGACGTCGTGAAAAATTTAACACAAATCGCAAATTTGGAGGATTAAGTGGATTCCCTAATCCCGATGAAAGCGAATATGACACATTTGTAGCGGGACATGCGTCAAATTCAATTTCTGCTGCATTAGGAATGGCGGTTGCGTCAGATATGAAAAAAGAATTTCCCCGTCGAAATGTTGTAGCAGTGATTGGAGATGCGTCAATTGGTGGAGGGTTGGCGTTTGAAGGGATAAATAATGCGGCGAACAACAAGAATAATCTGTTAATAATTTTGAATGATAACAATATGTCTATCGATCGCAATGTGGGTTCGTTAAATTCATATTTAGCCCGCATAACAACTTCACGGGGCTATAACACATTGCGTCATAAAGCATATAAATCACTCAAACGCCATAATTTAATCTCAGAATCATTACGGGGAAAGGTTCTACGATTTAATAACAGTGTAAAATCTCTTTTATCAAGTCAGCAAAATATTTTTGAGGGGCTTAATGTAAGATATTTCGGACCGTTTGATGGTCATGATATAAACGGCATAGTAAAAGTGCTTCGCAAAATAAAAGAGATGGAGGGACCTCGCATTTTGCATCTCTGTACAATTAAGGGAAAAGGTTATGAACCGGCAGAACGAGATCCGGCAACATGGCATGCCCCAGGCAAATTTAATGCTGAAACCGGAGAACGAGAGCTAATTGACAAAGAAGGAAAACCATTGAAATTTCAAGATGTATTTGGAAATACATTGTTGGAACTCGCAAAACAAAATGAACGTATAGTAGGTGTTACAGCCGCAATGCCATCGGGGACATCAATGAGTGTGATGCAAGAGGCTATGCCTCACAGAGTTTTTGATGTGGGAATTTCTGAAGGGCATGCGGTGACGTTTTCTGGAGGGTTGGCAAAAGATGGAATGCGCCCATATTGTGCAATATATTCATCTTTTTTGCAACGAGCATACGACCATATCATTCATGATGTCGCATTGCAACGTCTGCCTGTGACATTTTGCATAGACCGGGCAGGATTGGTTGGAGAAGATGGCGCGACTCACCATGGAGCTTTTGATATGGCATACTTACGCACAATCCCCAATATGATTATATCATCACCGCGTGATGAACATTGGTTGCGTAATTTGTTATATACTGCACAATGCGAAGATTTCGGTCCTTTTGCTATTAGATACCCACGAGGAACGGGACGAAACCCTGATTGGAAAAATAAAATGCATAAGGTTGAAATTGGGAAAGGTGAAATGTTATCAAACGGAACCGATGTTGCTGTATTAAGTATTGGACCTATTGCATTTGATGCGATGCAAGCAATCGAAAAAGCGAGCAAAGAAAATTCGATAAGTGTAGCGCATTTTGATATGGTTTTCTTAAAACCGATTGATGAAGAAATCCTTTCAAAAGTTGCAAAGATAAATTGTCCGGTAATTACAATTGAAGACGGCACTGTAAAGGGGGGATTGGCATCGGCAGTTTTAGAGTGGTTTAATCAACATGGATATGTGTCTAAAGTATATTCAATAGGAATTCCCGATAAATTTATTGCGCAAGGCGATATGTCAAATTTATATCGTTATTGTGGAATGGATAGTGAATCGATATACAATATTATAATTAAGGCTAAAAACGATAACAAATGAGGATAGTAATAGCCGGAGCAGGAGAAGTGGGCTCACATTTGGCAAAATTGCTTTCGTATGAAAATCAAGACATAGTTCTTATTGATCAAGATATGGCAAAATTGGCAAATATTGATGCTAATTACAATTTAATGACGTTACAAGGTCGAATTACATCGTTTCAAACATTGAAAGATGCCGGAGTTGAAAATTGTGATTTGTTTATTGCTGTAAGTCCCTACGAAACAACAAATGTTATATCTTGTTCTATTGCCAAACGCCTTGGCGCTGAAAAAACAGTGGCTCGTATTGATAATTACGAGTTTATGAAAAAAGAGAACAAAGAGTATTTCTCGGCAATTGGTGTCGATTCGTTGATATATCCCGAATTTCTTGCGGCGCAAGAGATTGTTACAGCATTAGAACGTCCGTGGGTGCGCCATTGGTTTGAATTGCATGATGGTGAAATAATTTTGGTGGGAGTGAAGTTGAGAGAAAACGCAACACTCATAGGTATGCAACTTAAAGATCTTTCTGCAATGCGTCCGTCATTTCACATCTCGGCAATCAAACGCCGGCATCAAACTATAATACCCCGAGGTGATGACTATGTTAAGGAAGACGATATATTATATTTTACCACTACACGTGATCATGTCGATGATTTACTTGAAATATGCGGGAAAACCGATTTTAAAGTAAAAAAAGTATTGATAATGGGAGGCTCAAGGATAGCGGTAAGCACTGTTGAACTTGGAGCAAATGAATATAAATTTAAAATTATAGATCATGACATGAATGTGTGTAGGTCGTTGGCTGAATCATGTCCTGATTGTGAGATAATTCATGGTGACGCCCGTGATATGGATGTGCTTAGGGAAGAAGGAATTGGAGATGTAGATGCATTTATCGCATTGACCGATAGTTCTGAAGCAAATATTCTAGCATGTCTTATGGCAAAGGAATTTGGTGTCGCCAAAACTATAGCTGAAGTGGAGAATCTACAATTTATATCAGAGGCCGAAGGATTGAATATTGGAACTACTATAAACAAGAAACTATTGGCATCAAGTACAATATTTCAGTTGTTGCTTGATGTGGATTCTTCTACACCTAAATGTCATGCATTAACAGATGCCGAGGTGGCAGAGATAGAAGTGAAGCCAAAATCAAAAATAACGCGAGCTCAAGTAAAAGACTTGTCATTGTCAAAGGATATGACTATCGCAGGATTGATAAGAAATGGGGTTGGGATGTTGGTTACAGGTAATACTCAAATTCAAGCAGGAGACCATGTCGTGGTATTTTGTCTTGCCGGAGCATTACATAAAGTGGAAAAATTATTTAATTGATAATATATGTTTAGGCAGCGCTCGCAAATTAATTTTTTGATGCTTTCACGGGTTGTTGGTTGGCTTTTGATGGTAGAAGCGGTTTTTATGCTGTTGCCATTGATTACATGTATCATTTATGATGAAGCCGATGCGCAAGCTTTTGCTGTTACCGCAGGAATTACAGCTTTGTCGGGCGTGTTGATGGCTTATTGCATTAAACCCGAACGCACTGAGATGGGAAAACGAGAGGGATTCTTACTAACTGCTATGACATGGATATTCTTCTCAATATTTGGAATGTTGCCTTTTATGATTGGTGATTTGGAATTGAAAATCAGTGATGCATTTTTTGAAACCATGTCGGGATTTACAACAACCGGAGCCACCGTAATGACCTCAATTGAACATTTATCGCATGGAATGTTGATGTGGAGATGTTTGATGCAATGGATTGGGGGAATGGGGATTATTCTGTTTACATTAGCGGTAATACCTATGCTTAACCATTCGGGAGGGATGCAGATGTTTAATGCTGAAGTTACCGGTATCACACATGAAAAATTGCGCCCTCGCGTGAGCCAAACCGCAAAAGGGTTGTGGCTTGTTTATGTTATATTAACCGCATTATTGACATTTTTGTTATGGTTGGGACCAATGAATTTTTTTGATGCGTTGTGTCATGCCTTTAGCACAATGTCAACAGGCGGATTTTCGACCCGTGATGCAAGTGTGGGCGCATGGAACTCGATGTATGTGAAAATCATAGTGACATTGTTTATGTTTTTGGGTGGTGTGAATTTTGCGTTATTGTTTCGGGCGTCAACAGGTCATGTGCGCGAGCTGTGGAGAAGCGAGGTGTTTAGAACATACATTTATGTGATAGGCGTGATGTTGGTGTTATTTGTTGTTGCGATATTCGCGAATAAAGAAGCGCACACATTCGAAGATACAATAGTTGACCCATTGTTTTTAATTATCTCAACAATAACATCTACAGGATTGACGGTTAGTAATTTTGAAAAATGGGGTGCATTTGTAATAGCATTAATGTTTGTATTGATGTTTATTGGAGCATGTGCAGGTTCAACTAGTGGAGGCGCAAAAATGGATCGCATGTTGTTTTTAGTTAAAAATGTGCGAAATGAGATTCACCGATGTATCCATCCTAATGCTATTCATTCAGTGAGGGTCAATGGTAAAGTGTTATCACCCGAATTGGTCAATAAGGTGATTGCATTCTTGTGTTTATATGTGATGTTGATAATGGTTGGTGGTATTGTATTGACAACGATAGGGATTCCGCTTGTTGATGCGTTTTTCTCGGCGTTTTCATGTATAGGCAATACCGGACTGGGAGCTGGAGTGACAGGGTATGGAGGATCATACGATATTATCCCCGATTTTGGGAAATGGGTATTGGCGTTATTGATGGTGATAGGTCGTTTGGAATTGTTTACAGTGTTAATATTGTTTTCTCGTGATTTTTGGAGAAAATAATCTAATTAAGGAATCTTCAATAAAATCCTTTTAAAAAAATAAATCCATCACATATATTTGACAGTTGTTTTATTATGCTGTTGAATGTGGCAGTGGAAATCATATTGTTTTTAATGATAATATCATCATTGGTCGATTGATACTTTATTACTGCATGAAATTTTACATCATCAGGTAGAGGATTTGTTGTTGGTGATAATAGTGATAATTCCAATTGCTCGATGATTGGAGTTGTGTTATTATAAGGCAATTCACCTTCTTCGGCGGTATCGGTTGTCGCAAACCTATAGTATATTCTGTTTGTTATTATTAATATGTCGGCACGAGCAACGTCGGTAACTGATATTGAAATTGAAATAGAATTAGCGGCCATGTTGTGGTATTGTTTTATTTGGCAAATTTAATGATGAATATTCAAACATTAAACATAAAATGATTGAATGTGAGAATTTTTTTCATTCGTTTGTATGAAATGACAGTAAAAGTATTAACTTTGCATAAAGAATATATTAATATTAATTAAAATTTGTAGATTATGAAATCAGTTAAAAGAATTTTTGTAGCGATGATTGCTGTATTGGCAATATCTGCAACCGCTTCGGCTCAACTCTCTTTTGGTGTAAAAGCCGGTCTTAAGGTAAACAAAATAAGTTTTGATGAAAAAGCACTTGCTTCAGATAATCAAGCCGGTTTTACCGGTGGTGTAATGGCTGAATTTATGCTTCCGGTGTTGAACCTTGGAGTTGATGCATCACTTATGTATGTTCACAATAAAGTAAATGTAGGCGTTGATGGTTTTGAAGGAGGAGTCGATAAAGCTCGTAGCTACATTGAAGTGCCTGTTAATTTGAAATGGAAAATTGGTTTGCCAATTGCGGGTAATATTGTATCTCCATACATATTTACCGGTCCTTGCTTTTCATTTCTTGCAGGTAAAGCTGAAATAGAAGAAGCGCTAAAAGAAAAGAAAGTTGATGTTTCTTGGAATGTCGGTGTAGGTGTTCAACTATTGAGAAAATTGCAAATCAGCGCAGGTTATGGTTTTGGTTTGAACAATACATTGGAAATTGCCGGTGTTGATGGTAATTGGACAGATATCGACGGTAAAAGAAATTGCTGGACTATCACTGCTGCTTACTTATTCTAATAAGTTGATTTAAATCGTAAAAAAATAAGTCTGTCGCAATAATGTGGCAGGCTTTTTCTATATAGGGTATAATTAATCGGCCATCAATCCCATTGCATGAGAACGACCCACCAAGTCGCTGAAGAGTGGGAGTGGAGTAGAGGGGTTGACCTCTTCGTCAAGAACTTTGATTGTGGGGGATTGTATATCTACATCGTTGCGTAATTGAGACAAAATTTGATAGGCAACATGTAAATGGGGGAAATCGTGACGCGATTTACCCACTTTGTTATAATAGTAATAAAGCATTGATGCCAAATAACGCATTATTTCATTAATATGATTGCGAGCGACATTGTCGGCGTTGGCAAACTGTTGATTGATGATTTGCATCAATGTAGAAATAGCAGTGATATATAGTTGCATGGCCGATTGGTCGAGCGAGAGCGATTCGTTGCCATCAATTGCCATTTGAAAAAGTACTGTAACGGCCGTGGCGTATGCGTCAGTTACGTTACTCATCAAAGCTAATGCTTCACAATGATAAGCGGCAAGTATTGCAAGTACCGAGATTTCATCGAGTGATGAACTGTTATTATTTTTAGCCACAGCCCATAGCGAGTCGGCTTTAGCAAGCAGTTCGCCCGAAAGCCTCACGGCATCTTCCACCTCGCCACGGTCAATCATTTCATCAATTGTGTGGCAATTATTTAACAATGCTTTTATCTGTTCCATTAAAAAATGCATTAAATTTGTCGCAAAATTATAATTTTTCTTTGATAGATATGCAACTAAAAAACGGTTTGTGCGTCTAATGTGCATAATTAGATGAATTCAATGGAGAATAAATCAGAGAAAGAGGAACGTTTTGTATTGATAGTTGAGAATAATCGTCAACTAATATACAAAGTGTGCTATATGTATGCTTCCGATGATGAGCATTTTAAGGATTTATATCAAGAAGTATTGATAAATCTATGGCGTGGAATCGACCGCTTTCGTGGCGAAGCACAATTGTCAACATGGATCTATCGCACCAGCATCAACACTTGTGTAACTTATTATCGCAAGAATCACAAATACGATGAAATGGAGTCGATTGAAAATGTTTCGGTTATGGATAACGATGATGGTACCCGACTTCAACAGCTAAAAGAATTATATCGACTTATAAATCGCCTTGACCGACTCGAAAAGGCGATTATCCTCTTGTGGCTCGATGAGAAATCTTATGATGAAATATCAGAGATTACCGGATTGAGTCGAAACAACGTTGCATCGCGATTGCGTAGAATAAAAATTAAATTACAACAATTTAGCGAAGAATAAAACTATATACTATGGATATTGACAAACTTAAAAAACAATGGCAATCAATGGAATTGCGCATCGAACAAATTGAAAAAGATAATAAACGACTATTGGCGCGCATTAGCAATGACCGAGTAAAAGGAGTGAGAAAAAAGTTGCTGACTCGTTATCTGGCATTAGTGGCATTATGCGTGATAAGTCCGGCGTGGATTTTGTTGTTTAATGAACACTATAGAGTTGATGTGGATGTGTTGATTATATATACATTCTTCTTCTTGGTTATGGGATTGGTTAATTGGTATATCTATAAACTCATAGATGGTATTGATTGCTCGGTTATGACAACTAAAGAGGCTTTAACTGCTGTGACAAAAGTGGAAGAGACTCGTAGTAAAGGGAAACTTTTAGGGTGGATTTTGGCTGTGCCATTAGTGATAATTTTGTTTAGAGTGTTTTCAGAAATGGGACATCCCGAAGTGATATATGGAGCATATTTTGGGCTTATCGTAGGTGGTATTTGTGGATATATATTCGACCGCAAAACACGTCGTCTTATCCGGGAACTTCGCCAAACGCTTGACAAAGAATTAGATGAAGACAGTGAATAAAATTGAATTGTTAAAAAATGACAAAAATGTAGGACGCCGGTTGTAAATGATAAATAAATTAGGGATATTTGTATTATTAAATGTAATAATCACTTAAACCAAAAGCGCCATGAAAACTACCAAACTATTATTATCTGTTTTACTTAAAAAATCTCAATACACTTTCAAATTTATCAAAAAATAGTTTGATTCTAATTGCCAATCATTTAATTTTACAATTGCCATGAAACAACGTGTCAAACATATCATTTTGTTTATATTGGCAATGTGGATTACCATTTTGCCATTTGTTGCAGTTGCAACGGTTGCCCCTACCCACCGTTTTTATCTGAGGGATTATCTCGGAAGCACCGCGGCGGTGATAGATGAGAACGGCGATGTGTTGCAAAGCACGGTTTATTTCCCCTCGGGATTGCCCTTGACACCCAACAATCTCGCGCCGCAAACAATCAAGCTGCACACCGGAAAGGACTATTTCGGGCTGCAGGACGCCGGATGGTATGACAACCGGGCTCGCTACTACGACCCTATCCTCGCCCGATTCACCACTCAAGACCCCCTCGCCGAGAAATACCCTTGGCTATCACCATACAACCACTGCGCAAATAATCCGCTGAGATTTGTGGATAGAGACGGGAAACAGATATTCCTAACACCTAATCCTTTATTGGGCGCATCAAATCCATTGTTGATATCAAATAACCACCCAATCACAACGGTTAACAGAATATCTCCATCCACTCCCAAAATACCTAATCCGACAGAATTACATCACATTATTCCTAAGAGTCTAAAAGGACACAAAATTGTAGAACAAGCGATTAAAGATGGGTTCAAATTAAACGGGAAAGAGAATAATATTGGCATTGAAAAATTTTATCGACAGACCAATACCGGTAGGCATGGAAATCATCCTAAATACACAGAAGGAGTAAGACAACTTTTAGAAAAAAATGCGACAAAAAATTCTCCATTAAATGCTGTTAAAAAAACGATAAAAGAGCTCAAACAAGAAATAGAGAATAACCCTGACACAAAAATAAACGATTTATTTAACAAAAATCTAAACATAACACCTGTAGATAATACTTTTATTAAATCGCCAAATGATATTATAATTATTAACACTAACTAAATAAATTATTAATTATGTACTACATTATAAAAGCCTCTTGTGAAAGCAGGGTCATTGGTTCTATATACCCTCAATGCAACAAGTTTATAAACGGATATGATAAGGATATGGTGGGTGGGCTATATTGGTTAGATGATCAAGTAGAAGAAAAAAAGGATGTATTGATAACTCCATCTATTGATTGTTATATCCTTTCATTAAGGTCAAAAGTGACTAACGCCCTTAGCACGGTGTGTCTTAATCCATTTTTTGACAAAAAAACAATAGATATTATTTCTCAATATAATATTGGTAATCACCAGATATTTCAATCAAAAGTATTAAGAAATAAAATTTATTATGATTATTATTACCTATATCTGAAAGAAAATGTTTTAAATCACATCGATTTACAAAAATCAGTTTTTATAAAAGAAGATGCTTGGAACAAATATGAAACATATACTGATATTCCCTCAATCAAAGAATTAGACAATCTAAGAGATAAACTATACCATAATCCCAGTGAAACTTGTTTTTTTTTAGATTCGTATAAAATTTTCTTCAAAAAATCGTTTAGTAACTATCTGGACATATTTGACATGCCAGACATAGATTTAATTTCTAGAACATATATCAGCCAACGGCTCAAGGATCATCTTGAAAGGGAGAATATTACAGGTCTTACATTTACAGAGGCCACAAATCTTTATTTTGAGGAGTAAATCTATTCATTCGATATTTAAATTACCCTTTTTAATTGAACCAACGTGTTAAACATATCATTTTGTTGATTATCGCCGGGTGGATAGCACTCGTGGCGCAGATGGCGACGGCGCAAAGTTCTAACCGCAATTATGTGCGAGTGCTCGAGGCCATCGAACCGTCAACGCAGGAGCCGTATCCTTATTCCGACCTCTCGAAAATGTCGGTGACTTATTTCGACGGATTGGGAAGGAAAGTGTCAACGGTGAAGGCGGGTGCTTCGGAAGCGGTGTTTGATATCGCCGACTTCACTGTTTATGACAACTGCGGAAGAGTCAAAATGGAATATCTGCCAATTGAGTTGCCTGATGTCAACGGCTTTTATCCGTCCAATTTCGACTATAACGCAAAGACGTTCCACAACGACAGCCGTCCTTTTACCGAATATATATACGACAACGCATCGGACAACCGCATCGTGGAGGCCCGACTTCCCGGCGAGAAATGGCACAATGACAATAAACATGCACGCAATTCGTATGATTTCAACGGGGTGACCGGGGAAACGGCGTGCCGAAGATATGATGTGAATGACAAGGGGGAGCTGGTAAATGCGGGGATTTACTCTCAGGGCTCTCTGAGGGTGACGTTCTCTTGCGACGAGGACAGCAACCGAATGGCGACATTCCATGACAAAGCCGGAAGAAAACTGTTGGTGAGACGTTTTTTGGAACGGTTTGCCGCGCCTTCAATTCTTGTTGACACATATTTCGTGTATGACCGATACGGTCGGCTGAGATACATGATTTCGCCCGAGGGCGCCAAATTGCTGGGGGATGAGGGGATTTGTGACAGTGAGACTATCAGGCTTTATTGCTTCAGCTATGAATACGACTCAAGAAACAGATGCGTCGTGAAACGGTTGCCCGGGGCTGAGCCGGTGTATTTCGTATATGACAAGCTGAACCGTGTGGTTTTCTCCCAGGACGGGGCGCAACGCTCCTCCTCTACATGGTCGGTGACCAAGTATGACAACAGGCACAGAATAGCGGTGGAGGGGGTGGCGACAATCCCGGGGTCCACCCGTGAATCGTTGCAGAATCAATGGGGAGACACCCTGTTGATTGAATCCCATGATCCTTCCATTATGACCGAGAGTCTCCTGCAATACACCTCCAATTTCGACATCCCGGGGTTTGTGGCGCACAAGGCGTATTTCTATGACAATTACTCGCACTGGAGCGCTGTGGCGGCGTTTCCGCATGACGACGCGTTTGAATCGGCAACGGCGGTGTCGGCCGACGGGTTGTTGACCGGGACGGCTCTGACCGATTTCTCGGGGAATTGTTATGTGACGTTGGCGGTTTATGACCGCAAGGGGAATGTTGTGCTTGAGGCGGAAAGGGATATTTACGGGCAAAGCCATCAAGTGGTGAATTTCTTCAAGTATGATTTTCCGGGAAATCCCGTGAAACGGAAAAGGGTGACATCTTTCCTGGCGGAACAGATGGTGACGGCGGAACACTCGGAGGAGTGGGACAATTATTTCGGGATATGGGGGCAGCTGTACCAATCAAGACACCGATACGGAAACGGGGAATGGGTGAACCTCTCCTTGACCGGATATGACATCGACGGGAGGATTCTGAGCAAAGCCAGAGGGAAATACAACAATATCGGGCTGAAAACATATTATGATTACAACATCCGCGGATGGTTGACCTCGCAATCCTCGCCGGTGTTCTCGCAGAATCTGTTCTACAACACGAGGATGGACTCGCTGCCGGGGGTGAGACCTTCGGTGCAGAATATATTCCACAACGGAAATATCGCCGGGTGGAACGAGTCGAGATGGACTCCCCAGGGGACTGTAACCGGATACAGGGTGGTCTCTTACGACAATCTCGGCAGAATCACCACGGTGAACGACTCTGAGCCTGAGAGATTCTCGGAGTCTTACTCTTACGATTTGAACGGGAACATCACACATATACAACGAGGCGGGTTGCCGAATACACGGTTTGACGACATTTCGGTTTCTTATTTGGGGAACAGGATAAACAGGGTTGTCGATAATTCCGGCAATGACAATCTGTTGGGGGTGATTCCGCAGATACCGGCGGCTCTGACTCTTTCGCCCGCCGACACTGTAGGGTATGACGCCTCGGGGAGAATGACATCGGATTACAGTCGTGGCGTTACCCAAATCACTTATAATCCTCTTGGACTGCCGTCGGCGGTGAGGATGGGCACAAAGGACCGCATAAACTACACCTACCGTGCCGACGGGGTGAAGATGCATGAGCAATCGACCCACCAATACACAAAGCTGGTTATGAAGGTGAGCGCGTCGGGCGACACTTCCTATATCGAGAGAAAGGCTTACGACACCCGAAGCAGAAGACGGTATGGTGATTATGTGACGGAGACAGGTATGCCCGACAAGATTTACAACGAAGAGGGATATATCGCTCTTCATGGTGATAGTGTGAGTTATCATTTCTTTGAGCGCGATTATTTAGGTAGTGTGAGGGCTGTGTTTGACCTATATGGCAATCTTGAGCAAACCAATGATTATAATGTTACAGGTATTCCCTCAAGCCGTCACCTCGGAAACGCCGACGCGCACAAGCACACCGGCAAGGAGTTCCAAGGCTTCAACGGCTTGGCTTGGTACGACAACAATGCCCGCTACTACGACTGCATCCTCGCCCGATTCACCACTCAAGACCCCCTCGCCGAGAAATACCCTTGGCTATCGCCCTACAACCACTGCGCGAACAATCCGCTGAGATACATTGACCAAAACGGAGATAGTATTGCGGTTCTAAATCTTGGTGGGATTATTGGTCATTCTGCATTATTAATCCAAAATGAAAACCATAAATGGGATTATTACTCTGTAAACGGAGACAATTTATATATAATGGGGACGCACAAAGGAGGCCGAGAATTTGATGATTTAGGCGTTGGAGAATTTGATAGTCCTACAGACTTTCTAAATAGTTCTTATAATCAAAAAACAGAAAATTCTAAAAATGACAAAAATTACGCAAACTATGATTATGAATCTGCGTATTTAATTCCAACAACTACAGAACAAGACAATATTATTAGAACTGAATTCATTAAAATTAGTAAAACTGAAGATTATAGTATTAATCCATTGGCACCTAATCATTGTGGAACAGCGGTCCAACGAAGTTTGCAAAAAGCTGGGATTAAAGTAATCTCGGAAAGGACAATTCCATCAAATGGGACTTCAATAGGCAAACGTAATAAAGTTACTCCTTTTTTTCCAAATGATATTTATAATACAATAAAAAAAAATAATCCATATGGAACGGAATATAAAAAATAATCTAATTATACATTTAATTCAATTGTATTGGATTGCCATGAGTTTATTTTATATTTATGGGATTTCTGGAGATGGGAATTATTTTTCATCAATAGGATATATTATCCTATTGATTATATTTTTATCTTTTATATTGAAAGATTACCATGTTATTGGCTGGATTCTCTTGGGACTATCAATTTTAATTAATATAGGAATTCTGCTCTTATTAGGCTTTGGTTCTCTCTCCTCATATATTATTATCTTGTTTTGTTTAATTCTGATTCTGAATATATGTTCACCCATTTATTTAATACGACAATGAGATTATTCGATTATATTCAACTTTACTGCAATATTAATGTTTTGGATTATTAGAATTCGAGAGAATAAGGATCAACCCTTATACTGGAGACTTTACTCCAATAGAACAAACACTACAAGAATATGATGAAAAAGATATCTATGTTTATTGAAAATATTCTTGCGTATATATATTATTCCCTATATGTAAGTCTAGAATATAATGGATTATTTAAAACAAGTAATTCATGGCCAACAGTAATCAGTATATCTGGAATAGTATCACTTATTTTAACATTTACAATTAGTCATATAGCTGAAGTTTTTTGAAAATGTCTTTAACTATGATATTTTTAGTTCAGATTTATATTTAATATTCACTGTAACGATATATTTAATTTTAGATTATTTTTTGATGAAATATTATACCAAAAAGGAAAAAAACATCCTTGAAAAGATGAAGGAGCGTCAAAAAAAATAAAATATAAAATAATTATCGGATTATGCCTTATATCAATTATAGCATATAGTTTTTTTATGATCCTAATTTAATTTTAAAAGAACTTTTCTTCAACAATAAGACCACTTGGTTTGACTCTCACAAGGAGCGAGCCGATAAAAACATAAGAAATGACCACGCCACGTTCAACATATTACAATTACACCTATCGTTCCGATGGGGTGAAGATGCATGAGCAATCGACCCACCAATACACAAAGCTGGTTATGAAGGTGAGCGCGTCGGGCGACACTTCCTATATCGAGAGAAAGGCTTACGACACCCGAAGCAGAAGACGGTATGGTGATTATGTGACGGAGACAGGTATGCCCGACAAGATTTACAACGAAGAGGGATATATCGCTCTTCATGGTGATAGTGTGAGTTATCATTTCTTTGAGCGCGATTATTTAGGTAGTGTGAGGGCTGTGTTTGACCTATATGGCAATCTTGAGCAAACCAATGATTATAATGTTACAGGTATTCCCTCAAGCCGTCACCTCGGAAACGCCGACGCGCACAAGCACACCGGCAAGGAGTTCCAAGGCTTCAACGGCTTGGCTTGGTACGACAACAATGCCCGCTACTACGACTGCATCCTCGCCCGATTCACCACTCAAGACCCCCTCGCCGAGAAATACCCTTGGCTATCACCATACAACCACTGCGCTAACAATCCGCTGAGATTTGTGGATAGAGACGGGAAGGATATATGGGAAATTGATGAACGAGGAGAGATTAAATCTCACGTTAAAACAACTGATAATGATCAATTTTATATAGTAGATAATGATGGCAATAGAATTAAAAACAAATCTCTTATATTTGAAAATACTATAGTTGAAAGATCTAGTTCCCAAATGTCGAAAAAAGACAAATTATATGATGTATATCGAATCAGAGGAGATGAAAATGCGACTAAGCTTTTTGAGTTTTTTGCCAAAAATACGAAGGTAGAATGGTCTAAGTTTGCATTGGGAATTTCAGGAAAATCTGGTCTTAATTACATCACAACAGGACATTCTCCTAATTCAGAACCTGGTATAGATCTATTTCAACAACAACTTCGCCACAACTATACTATAAGAAGTCATACTCATAATCATCCACAAAACACTCCATATCCATCAGGTCTTGATAACCGTATCAGTGGAGACATTGGTTTTTCTAAATATGTTGAATCTCAAACAAAACAATCCCCCAAATTTTCCATTTACCTACCTAATTTAAATTCATATATAAAATATAACCCACGCTCTACTTGGGCTGATTTTTAAATATTTTGCCATGAAAACTTTTATTATAATACTATCCATTATTTGCGCTTCGTCTTGTTCATTTGCTAAAAATAAAGTAGTTAAAGAACATATTCTTAATTGTTGGGAATTTAAAGACAAAATGATTCCCATATCAGTATCAAATCATATCCCCAAAGATTTATTATATAATTCTCAAAAAAACAAAATTTATCCAACTATTGTATTATATTCTCACAATAAATCAGATTGTATAAGACTAACCGTTTCTTTTATTCCATTTGATTTATTTTCAAATCGTGATAATAATCTTATTGGTTATTGCATTATTAATGGTTACAAATTTTTATTGTATGCTTATCAATTAATTCCTAATTCAGTATTAAATAAAGTCAAATACCAAAGCATATTTATTAAAGAATATGATTATTGTCCATATATTTACGATGGACCTGAATTTTATTTTAAAATCTGTAATAAATCTATTGAATATATAGGTTCTGGTTTTTTTGAATAATTATTTATAATACACATGAACCAACGTGTTAAACATATCATTTTGTTTATATTGGCAATGTGGGTTACCATTTTGCCATTTGTTGCTGTTGCAACGGTTGCCCCTACCCACCGTTTTTATCTGAGGGAATATTGTGGCAATTATGTTTATCAGGATGGGCGAATAAGCATGTTCCTCACACCTTCAGGATATATCTCGGGAAATATGCGATATTATTACTTGAGGGATAATCAGGGGAATAATCGAGTAGTGTTGAATCAAACCGGGGCGGTGCAACAGGTTAACCATTATTACCCCTACGGCTCGTTGATGGGCGAGGTGCTGAACACCTCATCGCAGCCCTATCGTTATGGAGGGAAAGAATTGGTGACATTAGGTGGTTTGAACCTTAGCGACTTCGGAGCTCGTTGGCTTGACTCTCTATGCTGTTAATAAGATATATGTTAAAACTTATGTAAAAAATGTGAGGGAATAATTTGCGAGTGGCGGGATATTGCATTAACTTTGTAGTTATATAAGTTATAACTCAAAAACTACATTGTGCAATGAATAGCAATAGCCTCGTGTCAATCTCCGATATCTCAAAAGAGGAGATATTGCGACTCCTTGAAAATGCTCGTTATTTCGAGGAGAATCCTAATCACAAAATTCTTGACGGAAAAGTGGTGGCAACATTGTTTTTCGAGCCATCAACCCGCACGAGATTGAGTTTTGAAACAGCTGTAAACCGTTTGGGTGGGCGTGTCATCGGTTTTTCTGATGCAAGTACCACAAGCTCATCAAAAGGGGAGACGCTCAAAGACACAATTAAGATGGTGAGCAATTATGTTGACCTCATTGTGATGCGTCACTATCTTGAAGGTGCGGCACGTTATGCAACCGAGGTGACAGATACTCCAATTATCAATGCCGGTGATGGAGCTCATCAACATCCATCACAAACTATGCTCGATCTCTACTCAATTTACAAAACACAAGGCACTCTCGAAAATCTCACAATAACAATGGTGGGCGACCTCAAATATGGCCGCACAGTGCATTCGTTGTTGATGGCAATGCAATATTTCAACCCCACATTTAATTTTGTGGCGTGTGATGAATTGAAAATGCCTGCTGAATATAAAGAATTTTGCGACCAAAAAGGCATAAAATATACCGAACATAAAGATTTCTCGGAAGAGGTTATTAACTCGTCAGATATTATTTATATGACTCGCGTGCAACGCGAACGATTTACCGACATTATGGAATATGAGAAGGTGAAAAACCTTTACAATCTTCATAATGCAATGCTCGATAATTCAAAAGATAATCTTCGCATTTTGCATCCGCTACCACGTGTGAATGAGATTGACCAAGATGTAGATGATAACCCAAAAGCATATTATTTCCAACAAGCACAAAACGGATTATATGCCCGTCAGGCTATAATTTGTAGAGCGTTAAACATAGATATTAAGGAGGTGCAAAAATCATGAAAGGTAAAAAAGAACTCGCTGTAGCTGCATTGCAAAATGGTACAGTTATCGACCACATTCCCTCTTCGGCATTGTTTAAGGCTGTGAAAATTTTGGGGATTGAAGAACTTGATACTCATGTAACGATAGGAAATAATCTCAATAGTAAAAAACTCGGCACAAAAGGTATAATCAAAGTTGCTGATGTTGAGTTTCCCGAAGCGATACTTAATCGTATTGCTCTGATTGCTCCTACGGCAGTGGTAAATATTATTCGCGATTTTGAGGTGGTAGAGAAACACCCTGTGCAGTTGCCCGATACTATTGTGGGGATTGTGAAGTGTGGCAATCCTAAGTGTATCACCAATAACGAACCAATGAAAACCCGATTTGAGGTCGTGGATCGTGAAAACGTAACTATTCGTTGTCATTATTGCGGTCATTCGGTAAGCAATAAAGATGCTCAAATAGATTAAACGATTGCCGATGAAGCAGAGTTGGAAGCCCGGAACAATGATTTATCCACTGCCTGCAGCGCTTGTGAGCTGTGGCAACACACCCGAGCGTCGCAATCTCATCACCGTGGCTTGGACCGGCACCATCTGCACAAATCCTGCAATGTGTTATATCTCCATTCGTCCTGAGCGTCATAGCTATGGCATCATCAAGGAGGAGATGGAGTTTACAATAAACGTCACAACCGAAGAAATGGCACGAGCCACCGATTGGTGTGGGGTGCGTTCGGGACGCGACTACGACAAATGGAAAGAAACCGGTTTTACCCCTATGCCGGGAGAAAAGGTGAGTTGCCCATATATAGATGAGGCTCCATTGTCGATAGAGTGTCGTGTGAAAGAGATAATAAAACTTGGCAGCCATGATATGTTTATAGCCGAAGTGCTAAATGTGCTTGCCGACGAAAAATATTTTGACCCCGAAACAGGAGCTTTTGACTTATCAAAAGCTTCGCCTATTAGTTACAGTCATGGAGGTTATTTCACTCAAGGCGAAAAAATAGGTGGCTTTGGGTGGACTGTAAAGAAAAAGAAATAAAAATAATAATTAAATATATTATCAAAATTTATGGAAAGAGACAACCAAATTTTTGACATTATTGAGCGTGAACATCAACGCCAAAAGAAAGGTATCGAATTAATTGCATCGGAAAACTTTGTGAGCGAACAAGTGATGCAAGCAATGGGCTCATGCCTCACTAACAAGTATGCCGAAGGTTATCCCGGACACCGTTACTATGGTGGTTGCCAAGTGGTAGATGAAGCTGAATCACTTGCAATCGAACGTTTGAAACAAATCTTCGGTGCAAGTTATGCAAATGTGCAACCTCACTCTGGTGCACAAGCTAATATGGCTGTATTTATGGCCTGCATGCAACCCGGTGATAAATTCCTCGGTTTGAACCTTGCTCATGGTGGACACCTTTCACATGGTAGCCCTGTGAACTTCTCGGGTCTTATGTTCCAAGCCCTTGAATATAACGTGAAAGAAGATACCGGGTTGGTTGACTACGAACAAATGGAAGAAGTGGCACGTCGCGAACGTCCTAAATTGATCATTGGTGGTGCAAGTGCTTATTCTCGCGAATGGGATTATGCTCGCATGCGTCGTCTTGCCGATGAAATCGGTGCAATCTTCATGGTTGACATGGCTCACCCAGCAGGTCTTATCGCAGCCGGTTTGCTTGACAACCCTGTGAAATATGCTCACATTGTAACATCCACAACTCATAAAACTCTTCGTGGCCCTCGTGGTGGTATCATTCTTCTTGGTGAAGACTTTGAAAATCCTTGGGGCAAAAAGACTCCAAAGGGTGTAACTCGCATGATGTCATCATTGCTCGATTCTGCAGTGTTCCCAGGGGTGCAAGGTGGTCCGCTTGAACATGTTATTGCAGCTAAAGCAGTAGCATTTGGTGAAGCACTACAACCTTCTTATAAAGAATATCAAGCACAAGTGAAAAAGAATGCAGCTGTTATGGCTCAAGCACTTGTTGACAAAGGTTATAAAATCATTTCAGGTGGAACCGACAACCACTGTATGCTCGTTGACCTTCGCACTAAATTCCCTGAATTGACAGGTAAAGTTGCAGAAAAAGTGCTTGTTGAAGCCGACATCACTGCAAACAAAAACATGGTGCCATTCGATAGCCGTTCTCCATTCCAAACATCAGGTATCCGTCTTGGTACTCCTGCTATCACTACTCGTGGTGCTAAAGAAGACCTCATGGGTGAAATCGTAGAAATGATTGATACTGTTCTTTCTAACCCTGAAGATGAAAAAATCATCGCTTCAGTACGCGAAAAAGTTAACTCAATCATGGTTGACTACCCAATGTTTGCATATTAATATAGATAACTACTATTAATATTATAAAGGTTGCGTTCTTTAGAGAGTGCAACCTTTTGTTTTTAGAAATGAAAGTCAAATTTTGTGAGTTTGCGATTTTACTCGTAACTTTGCATTATTGTAAAAAACAAGGCTATGAAGATTTTATATCGTATATATCAATATATATTTATGGTGCCAATGATTGTGGTTCTGACAATTCTTGCAGGATTGTCAACCGGTATTGGCTCAATGTTAGGAGGAGGCAAATGGTGGGGATATTATCCGGCAGTAATGTGGGGTAGATTGATTTGTTGGATTTCATTTGTAAAAGTGACTGTTACCGGTCGAGAGAACATCGATTCTAAAACTCCATACGTTTTTGTTGCCAATCATCAAAGTGCATACGATATATTTTCAGTATATGGTTATTTGGGACATAGCTTTAGATGGATGATGAAAAAAAGCCTTGAAAAAATTCCATTTTTAGGGTGGGGTTGCAAGCGAGCAGGTCATATTTTCGTGGATAATTCATCTCCTGCCGCAGTGAGACAGACTATGGCAACAGCACGTCAGCAATTGCAAAAAGATATGTCGATAGTTGTTTTCCCCGAAGGCTCTCGTTCTTGGGACGGCAAGATGACTCCATTTAAAAAAGGTGCATATTTATTAGCTGTGCAATTTAACTTGCCTATTGTGCCTATTACGATTGATGGCGCATTTGATGTGATGCCTCGATTTAAAAAACTTCCAATGTGGGGGCATATCAAAATAACAATCCACAAACCGATAGAAGTTCCCGAAGGAGGATTTAGGATAAAAACGGTAATGGAGGAATCATATACTACAATATCTTCATCATTGAAAGAATAATATAATTTTTTGATTAAATTTCGTGTGATAAAAATAATTCATATTGATATTAATGGCGGTTTTTGAGTGAGCCATAAATATATGTGCATTGTTTTCTTTTTGCTATTTTTTGTGTTGGTGGAGGTTGCAAAAATCTTTACAAAGTGAAGAAAAATAGAAAAAGTTTATATTTTTCGAGAAAAAAATTGCAAAATGTTATGATAATACAATAAAAGGTTATATCTTTGTAGTCGTAATTGATGCAAGGTGCATCGTGATTGTTTTAGAAAAAATATACACATAATACTTCATTAAAGAAAGAAATTTATGAAAGCAGTTGAAGTAATCGACAAATTGAAATGTCGTTTTCCAAATGAACCTGAGTATATTCAGGCAGTAGAAGAAGTTTTATCTACAATCGAAGATGTTTACAACGAACACCCCGAATTTGAACGCTACAACTTGATTGAACGCCTTTGCATTCCCGATCGCGTGTTCACATTCCGCATTTCGTGGATAGATGATAAAGGAAATGTACAAAACAACATGGGTTACCGTGTGCAACATAACAATGCGATTGGTCCATACAAAGGTGGTATCCGTTTCCACTCATCGGTTAACCTGTCAATCTTGAAGTTCCTCGCATTTGAGCAAACATTCAAAAACTCACTCACCACCCTCGCAATGGGTGGCGGTAAAGGTGGCTCTGACTTCTCTCCACGCGGTAAGAGCGACATGGAAGTGATGCGTTTCTGCCAAGCGTTCATCGCTGAATTGTGGCGTCACATCGGTCCCGATACCGACGTTCCTGCAGGTGATATAGGTGTAGGTGCTCGCGAAGTGGGTTATATGTATGGTATGTACAAAAAGATGGCTCGCGAATTCACAGGTACATTCACCGGTAAAGGTCTTGACTTTGGCGGTTCACTCGTGCGTCCCGAAGCAACAGGTTATGGTAACGTTTACTTCTTGTTGAACATGCTTGCAACAAAAGGTATTGACATCAAAGATAAGAAAGTTGCTATCTCAGGTTCAGGTAATGTGGCTACATATACAGCTAAAAAACTTCTCGAACTTGGTGCGAAAGTTGTGTCAATGAGCGATTCTAACGGTTCAATCTATGTGCCCGAAGGTATCTCACAAGAACAACTCGACTATATCTTCAAACTCAAAAACGTTTATCGTGGTCGCATCAAAGAGTTTGCCGAAGAATATGATTGTCAATATTTCGAAGGTGAACGTCCATGGCAGCACGCTGTTTGTGATATCGCAATGCCATCGGCTACTCAAAACGAACTTGATGGCGATGATGCACGTGCACTCCTTGCTAACGGCTGTTTCGCAGTGTCGGAAGGTGCCAATATGCCTTCAACTCCCGATGCAATCAAAGAATTCCTCAATGCTAAGATTCTTTACGCTCCCGGTAAGGCTGCAAACGCAGGTGGTGTGTCAGTATCAGGTCTTGAAATGGCTCAAAACTCACAAAAACTCAACTGGAGCGCTGAAGAAGTTGACGCTAAACTCAAAGGTATCATGGCTGAAATCCACAAACAATGCTCTATCTATGGTAAAGAGGAAGATGGATATATTAACTATGTTAAGGGTGCAAACGTTGCCGGTTTCATGAAAGTGGCTCGCGCAATGATGGCTCAAGGTATCATCTAATATAGACAAATAATTCAAATATATGTGAGGATCGGCGATTTGTCCGGTCCTCATTGTTTTTTATCTACTCTAAAATAGGTATATTTGCACTATGAAGAAATTTGTTGTAATAATTACGTTGTTATGCTCAACCTTTGGTGGATATGCCCATAGTGAGGTCGAGCCATTGTCATTGCGAGCCGATTGGACTCCTACATGGGTGGCGCAAAACGAGGATAATGGATTGCTTGTAGATGGAGCGCAATATGCACCAATAGTGTTGCCATGGGCTATGAAAGCTGTGGGGCAACCTACCCGGTCGGGGTGGGGACGTATGGCGGTGTCGCAAGGTCTTGGTGTGGTGATGATGGCTGGTTGTGTTGAAGGATTGAAACATGTGGTAGGGGAGACTCGTCCCAATGCCACAAATGACCGCTCTTTCCCCTCGGGGCACACTGCTTGGAGCTTCCTCGGAGCGACGATGATAGAACGAGAACTTGGTTGGCGCTCGCCATGGTACACATTTGGCGGTTACACCTTTGCCTCGGCAATGGCGATGCAGAGGGTGGTCGATTGCCGACATTTTCCGGTTGATGTTGCCGGTGGGGCTGTGATAGGTGTTGTAACCGGTCATTTGGGATATTTTATCGGTGACAAGATTTTTGGGGATAAACAACTACAAAATCGATACAATCAACTGTCGGTTGATGATGAAAACCAATCCTTTTTGTCGCTTGAAACCGGAATGAGTTTTAATCTCGGAAGTTTCAAATCGCAAAGATATAAGATTTCGCGAGAGCCGTCGCTCAATGTGGGATTGCGTTTTGGTATGCCACTTGGTGACCATTGGGGCGCATCGGTTGGAGCGATTATGCGTTCGACCTCCATTTTCTATGAGTCGGCAATGTGTGAGCGCACTTTTGTAGCACCCGAAAATGCAGTTGGGGTAGAGTTGTCTCCATATTATCGCAAGCAGTTGAGCAGTCGTTTTTCTTTTAACGCCGAAGCGGCTTGTGGTTATTATCGTAATTTCTCGCTCAAATCAATAGACAGAGCGATAGAAACAAATGATGATTTTGTGTCGGCTCGCATAGCTGCCGGTACAACCTACCGATTAAACGATAATATGAGCGTTGGTGCCACATTTGGTTACGAAATAAGTAATGCGGAATATAAATTAACCCCAAATGCTCAATATGGTATAATTCAACCGATAAATATCGAAAAAACTATACAATCATTAACTCTTAATATCTCAACAAAGGTGCACTTTTAAATAGTCTGGTTTTATGTATTATGTATAATAAAAATGATTTTTGTTGTGATTTTTAAGGAATTGCATTATCTTTGTAGTGTATTTATCGGGAAACGTGTGAGATTCATGTACTGTCGCGCAACTGTGTAGCTGTTAACTCGTTGAGTTTTCACGAAGTCAGGAACCGAGCCGCTGAAATGCGGTAGTTTGGTCGCTTTCGCTCGAAAAGTGTGGCTAAATCACATTCCGTTTCTGAAATTCGTTCAGGTATTGCTCGGTAATTGTTGGTTGCTCTTTTTGGCAAAGCAAACAAAAAATGATTATTTTGACAACTTAACCGGGTGTTTTTTGAAACTAAGGCTATACATATTAATTTTATTATGGGTGGGGTTGTCGCCCATATCTTCCTATGCCACAGAAGTCGATGTTGAGGTGGAAGACTCGGCAATGCTTGATGAAGTGGTGATAGCAGTGGGTCGTCATAAAGAGATAATTAAATCGCAACGACTCGACGAAGTTCAACTGCAAAGCCTCAACTCTCAGTCGGTAGCAGATGCTTTGCGTTATTTTTCAGGCATTCAAGTGAAAGACTTTGGCGGAGTAGGAGGAATAAAGACAATAAATATACGTTCAATGGGGTCGCATCATGTTGGAGTGTTTTATGATGGTATTCAGCTTGGTAATGCCCAAAATGGGCAGATTGATTTAGGACGTTATTCACTCGATAATATAGAAGAGATAAATCTATATAACGGACAGAAAAGCAACATCTTTCAAGGAGCAAAAGACTTCGGTTCGTCTGGGACGATTTATATACGCACTCGTCGTCCTCGATGGCAAGATGATGAAAATTGGCGCCTTATGGGTCAAATTAAGACCGGAAGTTTTGGGCTAGTGAATCCAGAAGTGGTGTGGGAACAACGATTGGGCGATCGCATAAGTCTTTCTGCAAGTGCTTCATATACCAATGCCGATGGGGAGTATGATTTTCGCTATCGGCGTCTAAATCTAGATGGGACTGTGGCTTACGATACTACTGCCACTCGCCATAATAGCGACATAGAGGCATTTCGTGCCGAAGTATCGACCTTCGGATATCTCGAACATGGACAATGGTGTGGAAAGGTGTATTACTACGATTCGGAGCGGGGAATTCCGGGAGCTATTGTAAATAATGTGTTCCGAAACGGAGAGCGGCAATGGGATCGCAACCTTTTCGTTCAGGGTAGTTTTGAATATTCGTTCTCACCTCGTTATCAGATAAAAGGTAGCGCAAAGTGGGCTTGGGATTATATGCGTTTCCTTCGCAATGACCCCAAAGAGCTTTATATCGATAATAGTTATTACCAACAAGAGGCTTATCTCTCGGTGGCAAATATTTTTAGAATGACATCGTGGTGGGATCTCTCGGCAAGTGTCGATGCACAATGGAACACGATGAATGCCAATATGTCGAATTTTATGTATCCAACGCGCTGGACTCAATATGTATCGGTGGCATCGGCATTTAAATATGGAGGATTGAGTGCGCAAGCGAGTGTGTTGGGCACATTTGTTCAAGATCGCATTGGAAATGAGTATGTAGGTGGTCGTCGCACGACTTGCCGCGATGAGTTTACTCCTGCTTTGTTCCTTTCGTGGCAACCGCTATCATCGGCTGATTGGCATATAAACGGCTTTGTGAAAAAAGCATTCCGCATGCCCACATTCAATGACCTTTATTACACCGAAGTGGGTAATAAAGACCTTGAGCCTGAATACACATGGCAATATAGCATAGGTAGTAGTTATAATAAACCCACAAATCACCCAGTGTTTAAATCGTTCTCGGTTAAAGGTGATGCTTATTATAATAAGGTGACAAATAAAATTGTAGCATACCCATCAGGACAGCAGTTCCGTTGGACGATGCTCAATCTTGGAATGGTTGAAATTCTCGGAGTGGAATTAGGTGCTGAGACGGCGATGAAATTTGGTAAAGTAGATGGTGCGTTGCGCTTGAACTACACTTATCAGAAGGCTCGCGACTTTACCGACCGCGCCGACTCATATTATGGCGACCAAATCCCATATATCCCATTACACTCGGGGTCGGTTGCCGGGCATTTGTCATGGCGGGGTTGGGATTTTAATTATAGCTTCATCTACACCGGTGAGCGATATAACGCACAAGAAAATATTCCACAAAATCATGAGCAACCATGGTACACCCACGATGCCTCGCTTGTGTGGAATTTCCCATTGAACAAGGTTAGATGCCGTGTGGGATTAGAGGTGAACAATATATTTGACCAAGACTATGAGGTGATACTCAATTACCCCATGTCCGGTCGCAATTATAAAGTGACATTAAAAATAAACATATAAAATTATGAAATCAAGAAGCAAATATGTGGCAATGATGGCATTGGCCTTGACAATGGTGTCGTGTGGCGATAGCGATAAAGATGAACCGGCACCGGTTCCACCCTTTGAACCGACAATGACAAGCTCTCGATTGAACGTTACGGTGTTGGATTATTCGCCTGCTCCGGGGCAGTTTGTTAACGAAATTCCCGAATATGAGGCAGGTGATACATATGAGTCGATGAATCGCAAAGCCACTGAGTCACTATGTAATGGTGATATGATTTCGCTCGGAGCTTGGGGCGGTAGCGTTACAATCAAATTGCCTCAATCGCTTCCTAACGTAGAGAGTAAAGCCGATTTCAGAGTGGTGGGAAATGCCGTGTATGCCAATGACGCTTCAAATGCTATTCGCATCGGTTCGCCCGAACCCGGAATAGTGATGGTGATGCGTGATGAAAATGGAAACGGATTGCCCGATGATACATGGTATGAGCTTCGTGGGAACCAACATGTAAATGCTTTGGCAAACTATCAAGTGACATATCATCGCCCTACAGCCGATGCTACTGATAATCAATATATCGCATGGAGTGCCACAAATGGCGATAATGGATATATCAATCGCACAATCGAGCATCAACAAGATTATTTCCCTATGTGGCTCGACGAAGTGGAAACGATGACTTTCACCGGTCGCCGTTTACCCGATAATGGCGTGTTTAACACCGAGACTAATAAGTTTGACCTTTCATGTTATGATGGCTATGCCGATTCACACCCCAATAATGTAGAGGCTTCGTGTCTCGATATCGACAATGCGGTAAATTCAGCCGGGGTAAAGGTGTCGCTTGCATCGATTGATTTCATAAAAGTTTACACCGGAGTATTGCAAGCCAATGGCCCATTGGGTGAATGTTCTACCGAAGTAGCAGCCATTGAGCAAATTACATATAAATAATGCGAGCCTCAGTTTTAATATTATCTATAATCTCGTTGGCGGTTCTCACCGGTTGTCGTGAGGATATTTATATACACCCATCAACATCGACCGAGGTGGAGTCTCCGCGCATCACCGGTGTTGACGGTTTCTATCTCATAAACGAGGGGAATATGGGGTCGAATAAGGCCACACTCGATTATTTTGATGAGACACAAGGTGTATATCATCGTAATATCTATGCCGAGCGCAACCCAAAAGTGGTCAAGGAGTTGGGCGATGTGGGTAATGATGTGGAGATATATGGCTCAAAGCTTTATGCGGTAATCAACTGTTCGCATAAAGTTGAGGTGATGCGAGCCACTGATGCGGTGAGTGTGGCACGTATCGACATTCCAAACTGCCGCTATGTGATAGGATATGGTCCTCATGTATATGTGAGTAGCTATGTGTCACCGGTGCAAGATGATCCAAAGGCTCCATTGGGAGCGGTTTTTAAGGTTGATACTGCATCGATGAAGATAGTGGATAGGGTAGATGTGGGGTATCAGCCCGAAGAGATGGTTATCTCTAATGGTAAGATATATATTGCCAACTCGGGAGGTTATCGTGCTCCTAATTATGATCGCACGGTATCGGTAGTTGACTTAAAAACTTTTGAGGTGATAAAAGATATTGATGTGGCAATAAACCTTCATCGTGTGAAACGTCATAAAAATGGTATGATATATGTGTCGTCGCGTGGCGATAACGCTTTGGTGCCGTCTTGTTTATATGTGATTGACCCATCAATCGACAAGGTTGTGGCTGAAGTAAATACTCCCATTAGTGACATGTGGATTCATGGCGATTCGGCATATATTTATGCTTCGGTTCGAAATGAGGCCATGCATACCACTACTATAAGTTATTCTATCCTCGATTTGAATACATTGAGGGTGGTTAATGATAAAATTATAAAGGACGGCACTGATGCTAATATTAAAATGCCTCATGGCATTGCTGTTCATCCTATTACCGGTGAAATATATATCACTGATGCTCGCAACTATGTGTCATCGGGTCGCATACATTGCTATTCCCCCGATGGGATTCTGAAATGGACACAAACAACCGGCGAAATACCCTCGCAATTTGCATTCAAATGTAAATAAGTCCTATCAAGAATTTTAAAAAAACTACCCATCATAGTCCTTATTCATCAAATAATCCGAAACAGGTATATAATAGTATAAAAGAGACTGCCCAACTTTTTTGCTGGACAGCCCATTTTATAAGCACTTTTAAGAGAACTAATTATTAATAGTTTTCGGCTTTGATTTGGAAGAATGCTTTTGGATGTTTGCACACTGGACACATTTCGGGAGCTTTTTTACCTATAACGATGTGTCCACAGTTGGCACATTCCCAAATACAGTCGCCTTCGCGAGAGAATACCAATTGCCCTTCCACGTTTGCGAGCAATTTGCGGTAGCGTTCTTCGTGTTCTTTCTCGATTTTACCTACCATATCAAAAAGCGCTGCAATTTTGTTGAATCCCTCTTCACGAGCATCCTGAGCGAAGCGTGCATACATGTCGGTCCACTCATAATTTTCGCCTTGAGCGGCATCGAGAAGATTTTCGGCTGTAGATGGGATGCAATCATCGTGAAGTAGTTTGAACCATATTTTAGCATGCTCTTTTTCATTGTTAGCGGTTTCTTCAAAGATTTTTGCTATTTGTTCATATCCATCTTTGCGAGCTTGTGAAGCATAGTAGGTGTATTTATTGCGAGCCATAGATTCACCGGCAAATGCTTCAAGTAGGTTTTTTTCGGTTTTAGAGCCTTTTAAGTCTGCCATGAGAATAAAGATTTTGGTTAGATATTATTTTTTGAAAAAGCGTTTGTAAAGACCTTGAAATCCTTGACCATGACGCGCTTCGTCTTTTGCCATTTCGTGAACGGTGTCGTGGATTGCATCAAGGTTGAGTTGTTTAGCGCGAGCGGCAATACGCATTTTGTCGGCATTAGCACCTGCTTCGGCTGCCATACGTTTTTCGAGGTTGGTTTTAGTGTCCCACACACATTCGCCAAGAAGTTCGGCAAACTTAGCCGCATGTTCGGCTTCTTCCCAGGCATAGCGTTTGAATGCTTCGGCGATTTCGGGATAACCTTCGCGGTCGGCTTGACGAGACATTGCGAGATACATGCCCACTTCAGAACATTCACCGTTGAAATGAGTGGTGAGGTCTTTAATCATTTCTTCGTCGCAACCTTTAGCGATACCTATTTCGTGTTCTGTGACGAATTTCAAGTCTTCGTCTTCAACGAGTTCTTTGAATTTGTCTTTGCCAACTTTGCACAATGGACATTGTTCGGGAGCTTCGTCACCTTCGTGTACGTAACCACATACTACGCAAATAAATTTCTTTTTCATATTGTTTTTTATTGGTTAAATAATACTTTATAATAGCTATGCGAAGTTACTTAAAAAGCATTATTCGTGCAAGAAAAAAAGATTTGAAAATTTGGTTAAATTATTTAATGACATCATATCCTTGAGAGCGTAGCGCATCAAGCATTTGGTAATTCATCGCTTCACGATAATAGTCGATGATGTGTGACGCCCAATCATTGTCGCTTGTGGTGCCACTGCGGGTTATATTATATTGTGTGATGCGATTGTCATATTCAAGTAAATCTGAAGTCATATCGTCGGTGCGATAGTAATTGCTGTGAATAATGAGTTCTTTGCTTTGTTTGGGCTTAAGGTCGTTAATCTCACGAGGTACACCAATGGCAAGTCCACATACAGCAAACACTCCTTTTGGTAGTTTGAGCAGTTCTGCGATTTTTTTTGGCGCGGCAGTGCGTGCATAACCAATGCAGCAAGTACCGAGTCCACACGATTCGGCTGCAACAACGGCACTCATCATGGCAAGTGATGCGTCAATGATGCCAACCATAACGCCATCGGCAGTATGAGAAAAGGGTGGCATTTCAATCTCTTTTGCTTTGGCAATCGTTGCAATTTTATTATAGTCGGCGCAAAACAATAAAAATCTATTGCAAGTCTTTATTTGTTTTTGATTTGTTAGTTCGTATAATTTTATTTTTGTTTCTTGGTCGGAAACGTCTATAACCGAAAACTGTTGTCCGTTATAGCTCGTCGGGGTATTGCGAATGGCGGCATATATTAAATTAAGGTTACTTTGAGAAATGCTTTGGCGTTCATAGCGTCGGGTACTTCGGCGTTCTAACAATGTATCTTTTACAGATTTCATAATTTATAATTTTGATAATAATTATTACTATATAACAAAATCGAGATGTTTTTGTTTATCCTAAATGAAAAAAACAAATGAAAAACGTAAAAAGGTTGTTAGGAATGATGTATTGATATTGTTGATTAAATTTCACCTTTGTCTTTTTGGAGATATAATGAGATTATTCCTACTTGAATAGATATGAAAGAAGCGATTGCGGTGTTTATGAGATATAATTGTGTTGATGATAGATTGATAGTTCATTTCACGATCGTCAAGTATGATATTGGCACTCTTTTTTAAAGAGTTGATTTCGTCAATATTTTTGATTTTAAAAATTTTGCTTGAAAAGCCTTCGGTTTCTGTTATATTGATAATCTCATTTGGACGATGGCTTACGATATATGTATCACATGCTTTGGCTTTGCGCTTGAACTGTAGTGTGATGGGTTTTATTAGTTTGGCGGAAAAAGCACTGATGCACATTCTAAGTATGATTGCCACTTTAACTACGATTTTGTTTATCCAAGAACTGCGAGGGTAGTGCTTGCGATAAAAAATATGCATTGCTTCATAGAAAATTTTGACATAATTGATTGACTCTGTTTTGGTGCATTCACCTTTGTAGTGAATGATGGGGATGGGTAAGTAAAAATTTTCCATGCCATCGGTAATCATGCGATATGATAAATCCATATCTTCTCCATACATAAAGAAGTTTTCATCAAAACCTCCCACCTTTTTTGTTAATTCTGTGCGCAGAAACATAAATGCACCAGCAAGAACGGGAACTTTATGAGGTTTGTCTTTGTCAAGATATCGTAAATGGTATCTTGCAAATATCCGTGACATTGGAAAAATTGATGATAATCCGAATAATTTACAAAATGAATTCCATGTTGATGGAAATGACCGTTTTGATTCAGGTAGAAAATGCCCATTTCCATCGACCATTTTTACTCCTATTGCACCACATTCAGGATGCTCATCCATCCATTTTACTGCATCTTTAAGGGTGTCGCTACCTATAATCGTGTCGGGGTTAAGTACGAGAATGAAATCGGTGTCGCTCATCGCAAAACCTTGGTTGTTAGCTTTGGCAAAACCTACATTTTCTTTATTACGAATGAATGTTACAGATGGAAATCGTTCTTCAAGAAATTCGATGCTGTCATCACCGGAATTGTTGTCTATGACAATAGTGTGTCCTTCTACTTCAGTGTATGCTTCTTCTACCGAGAGTAGTGTTTGCTCTAAAAAATATTTAAGCCTATAGTTGACAATTATGGTGGTGACGCGTTTCATCTTAGATTTTTAATGATTCATAAAATTAAACGGCAATCACAATGTTTTATTACATGTTTTTTGTGAAAATTATTAGCGAGTGGTTAAGGGGGGAGTGAATGCATCGGGAAAATGTTCTATAGTATAATTATTTGGTGTGCCACATATAGTGATGATGTCAAATTGAGCCTCGTGAGGAATGTTATATGCCACAATGTATGCGTTTGCCGCTTTTACCATGCGTGAGATTTTTTTATTGTCAATAGCGTCAAGCGGGTCGCTGTTGGGGTTTGTACGAGTTTTGACTTCAACAAATATGATGCGATTGCCTTTCATGGCGATAATGTCAAGTTCGTAGTGACCTATACGAAAATTGCGTTCACAAATGGCACATCCAAGTGTGATTAATTTTTCACAAGCAAGTTCTTCTCCCCAGTGTCCTGTATCATTGTGTTGTGCCATGTCTAATATGTGTATATCTGTTGGCTTTTTGTGCAAATTTAATGATATATATTCAAAATGTATATTTTTTCATGATTTTATTTTGAAAAATGAATATTTTTTTATTCCTTTGCATTAAATATTTATAAAAACGAAGAAAAACGGAATAAATATTCAATAAATATACGAATATGGAATCAAAAAAGTTTATTTTGACAGAGAAGGATATCCCTACGGCATGGTATAATGTGTTGCCCGATATGCCCACACAACCACGTCCTATCCTTAATCCGAAAACCAAAAAACCTTTCACTGAAGAGGAATTATACCCAATCTTTGCTAAAGAAGTGGTAAAGCAAGAATTAAATACAACCGATCGTTGGATTGAGATTCCCGAAGAGGTTCGCGATATGTATAAAATTTGGCGTCCTACTCCATTGGTGCGTGCCCGGGGTTTGGAAAAATTGTTGGATACCCCTGCACATATATATTTTAAGAATGAAAGTGTGAGTCCGGTAGGATCTCATAAACTTAATTCGGCAATTCCTCAAGCTTATTATTGTAAAAAAGAGGGTGTTACAAATATCACAACCGAAACCGGTGCTGGACAATGGGGTGCGGCTCTTTCGCTTGCATCAAAACATTTTGGATTGGAGTTGGCGGTATATATGGTGAAAGTGTCATATCATCAAAAGCCTTATCGTCGCTCAATAATGCAAACTTATGGTGCGCAAGTGATAGCATCGCCAAGCATGTCAACTCGTGCCGGACGTAAAATGCTTACGGATAATCCGAATTATCAAGGATCGCTTGGTATGGCTATATCAGAAGCAGTTGAGTTGGCTATGTCAACACCTAATTGTAAATATACTTTAGGTTCAGTGCTTAATCATGTGTCATTGCACCAAACAGTTATCGGTCTTGAGGCTGAAAAACAAATGGAGATGGCTGGTGAGTATCCCGATATCGTAATTGGATGTTTTGGTGGAGGTAGTAACTTCTCAGGTATTACATATCCATTTATTCGTCATAATTTTTCGGGAGAACGGAATACACGATTTATTGCGGCAGAGCCTGCATCTTGTCCTAAATTGACTCGAGGCGTTTTCCAATATGACTTTGGTGATGAGGCCGGATATACTCCAATGATTCCTATGCGCACTCTCGGACATAACTTCTCTCCGGCAAACATTCATGCAGGCGGTCTTCGTTATCATGGTGCAGGTTCGGTGCCAAGTCAACTGATTGAAGATGGTTTGATTGAGGCTGTTGATATTCCGCAACTTGAAACTTTCAAGGCGGCTACAATGTTTGCTCAAAGCGAAGGTATTATTCCTGCTCCCGAAAGTTCTCATGCTATTTCGGTAGCAATTCGCGAAGCATTGAAGGCAAAAGAGGAGGGCATTCAAAAAACAATCCTCTTTAACCTTTCAGGACACGGGTTGATTGATATGGCATCATATGACCGTTATTTTGCAGGCGACTTGACTAATTATGAAATACCAGAGGAAGAGTTATTGAAAAATACGAAAGATTTAGAAAAATTAATTTAATAAATAGTAAGAAAAAGCAAGCCCAGATGTGAGACATCTGGGCTTGCTTTTTTGTTATAAAAATAATTTTTATTTAGATGCATCTGTATTGATTACTGGTTGAGCCGATTCGTCGGCGCAGAGTACAACAAGAAGGTTGCTTACCATTGACGCTCTCTTTTCTTCACTCAACTCAATGCCCTCGGTTCCAAGTTTGTCGAGAGCGAGTTTTACCATTGATACAGCCCCTTCTACAATTTTTTCACGAGCAGCAATAACAGCAGTGGCTTGTTGACGACGCAGCATAACAGCTGCGATTTCGGGTGCGTATGTGAGATAATTGATGCGTGCTTCTTGTACCTCAATGCCTGCAAAAGCCAAACGCTCGTTTAATTTTTCAACAAGAATGTCGTTGATTTCTGCGCCACCCGAACGGAGAGTAAGTTCGTCATCATCTTCTGAAGTTTCTTTGTTGTCATCGTATGCATATAATCCGGCAACTTCACGAAGTGCTGCATCGCCTTGAATGCGCACATATTTCTCAAATGCATTCATGCGTGTCGTAGCATTGGCTCCGGTGGCACCATTGGCAATGCTTTGAGCGTCAATCTCAAACATGGCTTTATATGTGTTTTTAAGTTTCCACACTATAACCATGCCGATGAGAATAGGATTGCCTTCTTTGTCATTCACTTTAATTGGTTCTGCGTCAAGGTTGCGGGCACGCATTGTGAGACGTTTGCGTGACATAAAAGGATTGACCCAATAAAAACCATGTTGATTGAAAGTGCCTTTGTATTTTCCGAAAAAAATCATTACAGCAGCCTCATTTGGTTCAAGAGTAAATAGTCCTATCAATGCAATAAAACATATAATAAATAGAACGATACCTCCGCCAATTAGCAATCCACATTCATCAATGCCACCTACAACAATGGTGTAGATTGAAGCGACCATTAATGCTAAAAAGAGAATCAGTGCTACAAAACCATTCATTTTGAAACCGCTATATGCAATTTCGTTCTTTTTGTTTGTCATAATTATTTATATTATTTGGTTATATAGTGCAAAGGTACATAAAAAAATGAATATATAGATTAGTTACTATTAGTTACTATGAATTAAAATTTATTTGAGTAATCAAATAATATGCGTAAATTTGCATAATATTACAAATTAGAATCTAAAAGATGAAACTATTTGACGTCTATCCATTATTTGATATTGAAATTGTAAAAGGTGAGGGGTGTAACACTTATGACTCTGAAGGTACTAAATATCTTGACCTTTATGGTGGTCATGCTGTTATTTCGGTGGGACATTCTCACCCTCATTATCTGAAGGCACTTAATGAACAAGCTTCAAAATTGGTATTTTATTCAAACTCGGTAATTAATTCATTGCAACAAAAGCTTGCCGATAAACTTGGCAAAATATCGGGTTATGATGATTATCAATTATTCTTGATAAATTCGGGAGCTGAAGCTAATGAAAATGCGTTGAAACTGGCATCGTTTTATAATGGTAAAAAACGTGTAATCGCTTTTGATAAAGCCTTCCATGGTCGAACATCGTTAGCGGTAGAAGCAACAGATAATCCGAAAATTGTAGCACCAATCAATGCTAACGGACATATTACATTCGTTCCTCTTAATGATATAGAGGTCGTGAAATCAGAATTGGCAAAGGGAGATGTGAGTGCTGTTATTATTGAAGGAATTCAAGGAGTAGGGGGTATTCGCATTCCTGATACTGATTTCATGCGAGCATTACGAGTGGAATGTGATAAATATAATGTTGTGCTTATCGTTGATGAGATTCAATCGGGATATGGTCGTTCGGGTAAATTCTTCGCACATCAGTATGCCGGTGTTCGTCCCGATATTATTACAATGGCAAAAGGTATTGCAAATGGATTTCCTATGGGAGGAGTATTGATTAGTCCGAAGTTTACGCCTATCTATGGTCAACTCGGAACGACGTTTGGAGGTAATCATCTTGCTTGTGCTGCTGCTATTGCTGTACTTGACATTTTTGAGCAAGAAAATCTTGTGGAAAATGCTCGCAATGTGGGAGAATTCCTCATGAATGAATTGAAGCAAATTCCTGGTATCAAAGAGGTGCGTGGTCGTGGTTTGATGATTGGTATGGAGTTTGATTATCCGGTTAAAGAACTTCGTACTCGTCTCATCAAAGAAGAAAAAGTGTTTACCGGAGCAACAGGAACTCACATGATTCGCTTATTGCCACCGCTTGTGTTGACTATAGAGCAAGCAAAAGATTTTATTGCAAGATTAAAGAATGCACTTGCAAAACAAGCATAAAAACATAATAGTTATGAAAATTGCAATAATTGGAGCAGGAAATATGGGTGGAGCAATAGCTCGGGGTCTTGCTCAGAGTGATTTAAATATTAAGATTGCGGTAGCAGATCTTGCACAAGATAAGCTTGCAGAATTGAAGGCTGAACATGATGAAATTGAAGTTTCAACCGATAGCAAGGCTATTGTTGTTGATGCCGATGTCGTGTTGGTGGCAGTGAAACCATGGCTAGTTGAGCCTGTGTTGAAAGGGATGTTGCCTTCACTTAATTTATCACGTCAAATCATTCTTTCTATAGCTGCCGGAGTAGATGTTGCAACAATAACTTCATGGCTTGGTGATGACAATGCAGTTGTGTTTAGGGCAATTCCTAATACTGCAATCTCGATTCATCAAAGTATGACCTTTGTGAGTCATAATGCCAATGTGACAACTGCACAAGTGGCACAAGTGGAAGCAATTTTCAATGCACTTGGTAAAGTTGCAGTAATAGAAGAACGATTGATGGGAGCGGCAACTTCGCTTTGTTCATGTGGTATAGCATTTGCAATGCGTTATGTGCGTGCCGCTACAGAAGGAGGGGTGGAGCTTGGCATTTATCCTAATGATGCAAAACAATATGTGTTGCAAACTCTTCGTGGTGCTGTTGAATTATTAGAAGCAACCGGAAATAATCCGGAGGTGGAAATTGATAAAGTAACTACACCTGGTGGAATTACAATCAAGGGACTCAATGCAATGGAAGCTCATGGCTTTACAACTGCAGTTATAGAGGGATTGAAAGCAAGCAAATAAAAGAAGAAAATGCGTTGAATTGGAGATTGAAAGATGTCGGTGAATAAAGTAATATTAGTTGGAAATGTAGGGCGCGACCCCGAAATCCGTTATGTAGAAACGCGTCCGGTTGCATCGTTTTCGTTGGCTACAACAGAGAGAGCATATACTACTGCATCGGGAGCTTTGGTCCCCGAACGCACAGAATGGCATAATGTTGTGATGTGGGATAAAGCTGCAGAGATTGCCGAAAAATATATACGCAAAGGTACAAAACTTTATGTCGAAGGAAAACTTCGCACACGCGTGTGGGAAGATCGTAATACGATTAAACGCAACATAACTGAGATTTTGGTTGACCAATTCGATATTCTTTCTCGTCCAACAAATACATAGATATATAGTGATTAATGATAAAACAAATGCCTTCAATCATAATTTGAAGGCATTTGTTTTATCTCCTTTTAGATTTTGACTTTTTCTTTGTAGGAATTTTTAGTTTATCTCCCGGATGAATTGTATTATTGTTTTTCTTTATGTTGTTGGCGCGTTTTAACTCGGTTACTGTAACACCATATTTTTTAGCAATGCGATCAAGGCTTTCTCCGCTTTTTACGGTGTGCTTTTTATTCTTTGATAATTCCTTTTTTGAACGCTCTCTGCGTTTATCGGTTTTGCTTTCTTGTTTCTTGTTTTTAGTTGTTGAGTATCTTGATTCAGAGGTTTTCTTTGTCGAATTATTAGACTGATTGCTACTATTTGTTAATTCTTCAGAAAGAACTTTTTTATAAAGGGTAATTTTTAATATTTGACCGCGATTGATAGTGTTTGATGTTAACCCATTTTCTTTTTTTATGCGAGATGTGTTTGTCCCATATTTATTGGCAATGGATTTTAAGGTTTCTCCACGACGCACTTCATGAGTGATGATTTCTTCTTTAGAGGTAATTTTCTCATTATTGTTTGTCTCAGATTGTAGGTTGTCAGTTGAGGTTTGATTATCAGTATTAGCTAATGAAATATCATTTTCTCCATTTCTGATTACACCGGGTTCGGCTATTTCTCTTAATGCATATTCTTCTTGATTATGATTGCCAATGGTGTTTTCACTCATAAGATAGCTATATACCTGTTTAGACGGGAGAATTAGAACATAAGGTTTGTTTAAACTACCTGGGATAATTTGTTTGCGGTATTGAGGATTTAATATCTCTAATGCTTCAACTTCAAGGTCGATTACTTCAGAAATTTGGTCGAAGTGTAAACGTCGGCTCACATGTACAGTATCTGTCAATAACGGTTTTTTTGCAAGAGTAGCATTTATCCCATGTTCGTTATGATAATTCATAACGTATGCTGCAGCAATAAAAGCTGGAACATATCCGCGAGTTTCTTTTGGCAGATAATTATATATTTCCCAATAATCTTTCTGCCCTCCACCTGAGCGTCGAATTGCTTTATTTACATTCCCGGGACCACAGTTGTATGCCGCAATGGCAAGTGACCAATCTCCGTATGTTTTATATAGACTTTTAAGAAATTCAGCAGCTTTTTGTGATGCTTTATAGGTGTCGCGGCGTTCGTCTATTAATGAATTTATTTCAAGCCCCATTCCTCTCCCTGTTGGAATTATAAATTGCCACAATCCTGCCGCTCCTGCCGGTGAAACGGCGTTGGGATTAAGTGCTGATTCAATAATTGGGAGATATTTTAGCTCAAGAGGCATTCCTTCTTTTTCAAGTGCAGTTTCAAATATAGGTTCATAATAAAGCCACATGCCAAGTATTCTTTCTACCAATGTGCGTCGTCGAGGGCTTGTGTACATTTCAATGTGCGCTCTTACTATGCTATTAAATGGCATTTCGATTACAAAACCCATTTCGTTCTGTAATCGTTGTAATCGTTCTATATAAACTTTATCGGAAATTTCTGTGATGTCGGATTTGCTATCTTTTGATTCAATAAGGTCGGTATAGTTTTGTAGATACCAATTTTTTTGCAATCCTTCATAGTCCAATTCAAAACTATATGGAGGAACTATATCGTTATCATTGATAGAGTCTCGTAAATCATTAATAGATGGTAATGCCGAAACTGTTAATGCTAAACATAAAATAATATGGCTTATTAGAATTTTTTTTATCATAATTATTGTTTTAGAGAGAGTTTAAAAATTTATAGCCCATTGTACGCCTAATGATGGGAGGCGATTGTGGGAGTCTTGAAAAATTGCAGGAGCTACATCTACCGATAAATCGGGGGTTACATCAAAGTGCGATAGAGATGCATCAACATACGCATCTACCATCGCTATTAAATATACGCCAACCATGCAAATAACACATAAGTCACGATTACGGCGATAATAGTCTTTTCTTGATTTCAAAACATTAGTAAGCCAGGTTTTATCAAGACTTGATTCCTGTGTGTTATTAGGGAAAAAATCCATATAACTATTGGTTGAAGGATCGCTATCCATTATATCCCGATATGCTTGGGTATAATCTTTGAGCATTCCATTATTCCATGTTGTAGCGTATCCAAGTCCCATAAATCCTCCTACTAATATGGGTAGTTTCCAATAGCGACGATTATATATTTGTCCCAAGCCGGGAAAAAGGGCAGACAGCCATACTGCTCGAGTGGGGTTTGGGTTGAATGTAACTTCTCGCTCAACCCATTCTTCAATTATTGAGTCGGGAGAGGGGATATGTAGTTTTGTATTTATTAAATTTGCTGAATCTACAACGGTTGTAGTTATGGAATCATGTGATTTAAGTTCATAATCGTCATATAAAAAACTTTGAGATATAGAAAGTGAGTCACTGGATTCTTCATATTTAAAACGTTGTGGTGAATTCTTCAGAACCGGCAGACGGGGAGAATTGGAAAAAACGTTAAAAGTTGACAACAACACAAAAATAACTGTGCTGCAAATCACTTTATATAATATATGCTTATTGTTATTGTGTAGTGTAATAAACGTTAGTGTCATTTGTTATTGCTGTGATTGATAGCGAATTATGTTGTGCTATCAACCCTATTTGTCGAACATTTTAGTTGTCTTGAAATTTTAATGCATCAAAGATAGTAATTAATCTCTCAAGTTCATCTTCATTTTTGAAAGGAAATGTTATTTTTCCTTTACCATTGTTATCGCAAGAGAATTGAACTTGAGTTTTAAATGTTGAAGATAGATGTTTTTTAAGGATATCAAAAGAATTGTTGTCATATTTTTTTGAAGAATGTTGTTCCTTTTCAGGGCTGCAATTTTTCCCGTTTTGATTGTAATTTTTAGCTAATTCTTCAACTTTGCGTACTGATAAACCTTTGCTTATAATTTCGTTATATAGTTTTAATTGTAACGATGGCTTTTCGATTGATAATAATGCACGGGCATGTCCCATATCCACACGTTTGTCTCGAAGTCCGAGTTGAACCTCTGCGGGAAGTTTTAAAAGCCTTAGGAAATTAGCAATTGTTGTACGTTTTTTGCCAATTCTTTCACTTAATCTTTCTTGAGTGAGATTATATTGGTCTATTAGTTTCTTGAACGTAAGAGCAATTTCAATAGCATTAAGATCTTCACGTTGAATATTCTCAATTAATGCCATTTCAGTCAGTTCTGTATCGTTGGCTATTCTGATGTATGCGGGAACTGACGTTAAACCGGCACGAAGGGCTGCTCTGTAACGGCGTTCTCCAGCGATAATTTGATAAGAGTCTGCACCTGTTTTACGTAGCGATAATGGCTGGATTATGCCAAGTTCTTTTATTGAAGATGCTAACTCGTCAAGAGCGTCTTCGTCAAATGTAGTGCGTGGTTGGTCGGGGTTCGGACTTATTTGTGATAAAAGTATGTCGTTGATAGCCGAAGATCCTCTTGCCGGAACATCGTCCATTGAAATTAAAGAGTCGAGACCTCTGCCGAGGGCGTTGCGTTTTATTGCCATTATTTAGAATTGTGTTAGTGTTGTGAAAATCTAAAAATTAAATTTTGCGTTTGTGCTTTGATATAATTTCTTTTGCAAGCATTATGTGGCTTGTTGCACCTCGACTTGTCGCATCATATAATAGAGCAGGCAAGCCGTGGCTTGGAGCTTCACTAAGACGTATGTTGCGGGGGATGACAGTATTAAATACCATATCGCCAAAATGACCTTTTAGCTCTTCGTAAATTTGGTTAGCCAAACGCAGGCGAGCATCATACATGGTCAATAAAAATCCCTCGATTTCAAGCGATGGATTAAGTTTTGATTTTATTATGCGTATAGTATTTAGTAATTTGCTTATGCCCTCAAGCGCAAAATACTCAGCTTGAACAGGTATAATAACTGAGTCGGCTGCTGTTAATGCGTTCACGGTAATGAGACCTAAAGAGGGTGAGCAATCAATGATTATATAATCATAGTCATTTTTTACCGAATCAAGTAGTTGTGCAAGTATTTTTTCGCGGTTGTTTTTGTTTACTAATTCCAATTCTGCCCCGGCAAGATCTATGCGTGACCCAATTAATTCAAGCCCATTTACACATGTCGGAATTTGAGAGCCGTTTAATGGATAGTCATCGACAAGACATTCATATATTGACGATGACATAGTTTTTGGATCTATGCCATAACCTGAGGTGGCATTAGCTTGTGGGTCTGCATCAATAATTAATACTCGTTTTCCTTCATTGGCCAAAGATGCAGATAAATTTATTGTGGTGGTGGTTTTTCCAACCCCTCCTTTTTGGTTTGCTATTGCTATGATTTTACCCATAATGTAAAAAGAATATAGTTTTGCAATGCAAAGTAATTGTAAATTTTTCACAAGGGCATAATCAAGTTATTGTAAAATCAAGTTATTGTTGATAACTGATGATAAATGTTGATAACTATGACTGTTTGATGTGTTTGGTAACAAATAGATTATGTTTTTGCATATTAATGTGATTTGATGATAAAATGTGAATTAGTATGTTAAATTAGGACATTGGTATATGTGTGTTGTTAAAATTGGCCCTATTTCATTAATTTTGAATAATTAATATATTAATAATGAATGAAATTATAAGTAGTTTTGATTCTATATCATTGGATGATATGAGTGGAATAAGACTAATGAACCGCACTGATACCAAGTTTATCACAACCAAAGATCGCCTTGAAGAACTTTTAAAAAAAGCCAAGTCGCAATATTGGATGCAAGATATTGACGGAATGCGAAATATGCCTTATTTTACACGTTATTTTGACACTCCTGAATGTCAAATGTATATTTCTCATCAAAATGGTAAGAAAACACGCCAAAAAGTTCGTGTGCGTAGTTATGTGAACTCCGGATTGGCATTTATTGAGGTTAAAAATAAAAATAATCATGGACGGACAAAGAAAAAACGCATATCCATTGAAGATAAGGATGTGGAACGAGAATTATATGATGAATTTTTGTCTCAATATTTAAGCTATGACCCGTCGATTTTGATTGAACAAATAGAGAATAATTTTAATCGTATAACACTTGTTAATAAGCAAAAGACAGAGCGACTAACCATAGATACCGGTTTGAGGTTTAACAATCTTATAACAGGTAAAGAAATGAGCTTAAATCGGTTGGTGATAATTGAGCTTAAACGTGATGGAAACGCTTATTCTCCTATTCGTGATATTATGCGTGATTTGCATATTCATCCTCAGGGATTTAGTAAATATTGTATGGGGATGGCTTTAACAAATGAATCATTGAAGCGGAATAGGTTTAAAGAGCGGTTGATGCTTTTGGAAAAAATGAAAATAATTTAATAACATAATAATTTATTTAAATGGAAGAACTGGAAGCAATGTTGGCAGGAGATTCGCTTACGGTTGTACAATCGACAATCGAAAGCATTATGGTAATGGGCACGCCATTGGTTAATTTTACCGACTTTTGGCTTTTAATTATTCGTTGTGTGTTTAACATGGCGATAGTGTGGTTGATAACTCATTTTTTGTATTATAAAAAAAGCCAACGAAAGGACTATTATTTTACGTTTATGCTTATAAGTTTAAGTATCTTCTTTTTGATATACTTGCTTGGTAGTGTGAAAATAAAAATCGGGTTTGCTCTTGGGTTATTTGCTATATTTGGTATTATTCGTTATCGCACAGAGTCAATGCCGGTACGCGAAATGACCTATTTGTTTGTAATTATCGCCATTTCGGTGATTAATGCACTTGCCGGACCGGTTAGTTTTTTGGAATTAGTGGCGACTAACATAATTTTTGCATTTGTAATATGGTTGTGTGAATGGAATAAGAAGATTAAACACACTGCGTGTAAATTAGTGCAATATGATAAGATTGATCTAATAACCCCCGAAAAATATGATGATTTGATTTCAGATTTGAATAAACGATTAGGTTTGAGTATTGTGAGAGTTGAGGTTGGTGCGGTCGATTTTCTACGAGATATGGCAGTGCTAAAAGTGTATTATAAGCCAATTAATGATGAGGTAAATACAAGTGATAATATTATAAAATTAAATAAGGAACAATGGGCACAAAAAGATTCTTAATAGCAAGTATATTAGGTATTGCAATTTCATTGCCATCGATGGCGCAAATCGACGATGAGATAAGCGATTTCGGTGTTTGGACATCGGTGGGGATTGAAAAAAAGATAAATAAAAAATGGGGAGTGGAATTAGAGGGCGAATTTCGCTCTCAAGATGCTTTAAATGAAGTTTCACGCTATTCATTAGGAATTTCTACCGATTATAAATTGACATCTTGGTTGAAAGCCGATGTGGGTTACACTTTGTTAAGAGATTATACAAGAGGCTCCACTTCATTGCAATGGAAAAAAGATGTGTATGACGATGATGAATATTCATGGTCTGAGTATGAACTTGATGACAATGCCGATTTTTGGCGTACTCGCCATCGTGTCAATGTGTCATTGACTGGAAGTGTAAAAATAGGTCGCTTCAAAATCTCTCTTCGTGAACGTTGGCAATATACCTATCAACCAGAAGCGTTGTATGATAAAGTTGAATACGATGTGATTAGATATAATATTGAGGATTGGGGTTGGGCGCAAGAAATGATGGGCTTGGTTGAACACGATGGCTATCTGTGGAAAGTGAATGAAGAAGGAGAGGCAAAGAAGGATACTAAACGAGGTAAAGGCTCAAATGTGCTACGCTCGCGTCTGCAAGTCGCTTATGATATAAAAAATGCTCCATTTGAACCATACGCATCATGTGAAATGTATCACGATGATGGTGGTTTGAAAAAAACTCGATATACAATAGGTGGCGACTACAAAATTGCGAAGAAACATGCGATTGGTTTGTATTATCGCTATCAAGATTTCTCAGGAAGCGATGAAGGTGAAAGCACGCATATTATAGGAATTGGTTATAATATTAAATTTTGAACGTTATAGTAAATAACAACGACCATGATGAAAGTCATGGTCGTTGTTATTTATGAAATTTAGGTTTGTTTATTTTTCGAGGGCTTCAGCCATAGCTGCAGCCGCACGGCGTCCGTCGCCCATGGCGAGGATTACGGTAGCGCCGCCACGCACAATGTCGCCACCGGCATAGAGGTCGCCGAGTGATGATTTCATTGTTTCTTCGTTGACTACGATAGTGCCACGACGTGACACTTCGAGTTCGGGGATGGCGTTAGGAATAAGTGGGTTGGGCGATACACCAACGCTCACGATTACCAAGTCAACCGGAATTTCTTTGATAGCCCCTTCGATAGCCACAGGAGAGCGACGTCCCGATTCATCTGGTTCGCCAAGCTCCATTTGTTGCACTACCATCATATTTACACGGCCGTTTTCGTCGGCACGATATTCGATAGGATTATGGAGTGTCATAAATTCCACACCTTCTTCTTTGGCATGCTTCACCTCTTCAACACGAGCAGGCATTTCGTCTTCGCTACGACGATACACAATCATAGCCACTTCAGCACCCATGCGACGAGCTGTGCGCACCGAGTCCATAGCAGTGTTACCACCTCCTATCACAGCCACACGCTTGCCACGCAACACAGGAGTGTCCCAATCGGGGCGACCTGCGCCCATGAGGTTAACGCGAGTGAGGTATTCGTTGCTCGACATCACACCATTGAGGTTCTCGCCGGGGATATTCATGAAGCGAGGAAGACCAGCACCCGATGCCACAAACACACCTTTGAATCCCATTTCGTGGAGGTTGTCGTAGCTGAGGGTTTTACCTACGATGCAGTCTTTTTCAAATTTCACACCCATATTACGCAATCCGTCGATTTCAACCTCAACAACAGCGTTGGGAAGACGGAATTCGGGAATACCATATTTCAACACGCCACCAATCTCGTGGAGTGCCTCAAACACAGTCACATCGTAACCACGCTTTGCCATGTCGCCGGCAAATGACAGTCCGGCAGGACCTGAACCAACTACCGCCACTTTCACGTTTTTAGGTTCAGCCATAGCAGGAACGGCAGTGTTGCCACTTTCGCGCTCAGTGTCGGCTGCAAAACGTTCGAGATAACCGATAGCCACCGGTTCTTTCTTCATTTTATGGTAAAGACACTTTGATTCGCATTGTTTTTCTTGAGGGCACACACGACCACACACCGCAGGCAATGCGCTTGTTTCTTTTAACACCACAGCAGCGGCATGGAAGTCGCCACGTTCGATATTTTTGATAAATCCGGGGATATTGATATTTACCGGACAGCCTTTGATACATTGAGGATCGGGACAGTCCATGCAGCGAGTAGCTTCGATAACAGCTTGCTCGGCATTAAGACCTTGGTTTACTTCTTCATTGCAAGTAATGCGATAAGCCGGGTCGAGTTCAGGCATTTTCACGCGAGCAATAGCAGCGCGTTCCTTTGCAGTATGTTTTTTGCGTAGCTCTTCGCGCCATTGGGCATCACGAGGAGCTGATGTTATTTGTTCACTCATAGTGATTAATTTCTTTGAAGATTAATTATAAGAACGAAGACGCATTAGCATTTCGTCAAAGTTAACTTTGTGAGCGTCAAATTCAGGACCGTCGATGCACACAAACTTAGTTTTGCCATCAACAGTTATGCGGCAAGCACCACACATACCGGTGCCGTCAACCATGATCGTGTTAAGAGAGCACACTGTGGGGATTTCGTATTTTTTAGTGAGCAATGCCACGAATTTCATCATTATAGCCGGACCGATTGTAACCACTTGGTTCACTGTTTCGCGTTGGATCACACTTTCGATACCATTAGTAACAAGACCTTTTGTGCCATAAGAACCATCATCGGTCATGATAATAACTTCATCGGAATATTCGCGCACTTGGTCTTCAAGGATGATGAGGTCTTTTGTGCGAGCGGCAAGAACAGAGATTACTCTGTTGCCGACTTGTTTCATCGCTTTGATGATAGGAAGTAGGGGTGCAACTCCCACGCCACCACCACAGCACACCACGGTGCCAACATTGGCAATGTGAGTGGCTTGTCCAAGTGGTCCTACAACATCGGTGAGGTACTCGCCTACATTAAGTGTACAAATTTTTGAAGATGAATCACCCACGGCTTGAACCACAAGAGTGATTGTTCCTTTTTCGATATCGGCATCTGCGATGGTCAAAGGAATACGTTCGCCATGATCTCCTGTGCGCACGATTACGAAGTGCCCGGGACGGCGTGAACGAGCAATAAGCGGAGCTTCCACAACGAGTTTTACAACTTTTTCAGAAAAATGCTCCTTTTCAACTATTTTGTTCATCGTGAAATATGATTGATTGAATTATATTCGTAATAATTTGGCAAAGTTATTAAAAAAATCACAACTCACCTATAATTTATGATAAATATATTTTTAGGAGCGTTTTTATGCTAATGTGTTATTATAGGATGTAAATTCGAGATAAAAAAGAAAGTTCTCGGAAAATGTATTTGAATATGAGCAAAATCAGTGTATTTTAAGTGAAAGGAATCAAAAATATGTTTTACAACATAAAAAATTTTGATGGTTAAAATATTGATTAATAGGAGGAATGGTGAAAAAGTGTTGAAAAATGGCAAAAAATAAATGTAAAAAAGTTTGGTAGAGTGATAAAAAGTTTCTACCTTTGCACTCGCTTTTGAGAACGAACCGCAGTGGCGGTGGCAAAGGGTGGGGCAGGTTAAAACCTGTTAATTTTTTTTGACAAAATTTTCACGGAATAAAAATTTGTTGTACC
>SUXI01000024.1 GCA_015060975.1 Bacteroidales bacterium | reverse complement strand
TCGACACATTTCCCATCATGCTCAAATTATTATTTCGCACAAATGTATAACTTCCATCTTCTTGTTGATACGCACTATAAGTTTTATTATAACTTGGCAATGTAGCATTAAAATTTATTTCAGGTAATAAATTGGCTTGATATGTGCGATATTCCCAATATGCCACACGCAATTCATTTAATGCCACAGCAGCCTCCACGCTATGAGAACGTGCTCGCAATATTGTTTCTTCCAATGTGAGATTGCATGTTGTAGCAACACTCAATTGAAAACAAAATACCTGTACCAATAATAATACTGCTTTTCTCATTTTGTTCTTTTTATTGATTTATCAGACAACTTGACGTCCGTCAAAAAATCTTATTATACGATCGGTTTGTCGTGCTTGTTCCTCATTATGAGTAACCATAACAACCGTTTTACCGTATTCTTTATTTAATCGTTGTAACAAATCCATAATATCGGCACTCATTTTAGAATCAAGATTACCACATGGTTCATCGGCAAGAATTATTTCAGGGCTTCCAACTATTGCTCTTGCAATTGCAACTCGTTGACATTGTCCTCCCGATAGTTGCGATGGACGATGGTTGATACGATGACTCAATCCCACTTTTTCCAATGCCTCTGTCACTAACCTATTGCGTTCTTTTCCTTTCATATTACGATAAAGCAATGGCAACATCACATTATCGGTTACCGATAGTGAGTTTATCAAATGAAAACTTTGAAACACAAAACCAAGTGTTGAATTTCGGAACGATGCGAGTGCTTTTTCATTCATATTATTTGCCATAACTCCGGCGATTTCAACTTGACCACTGGTGGGATTATCCAAAAGCCCAATAATATTAAGCAGTGTCGATTTCCCACAGCCCGAAGGACCCATTATACTCACAAAACAACCTTTTTCAATTTCAACATTAACATTATCCAATGCTTGTGTTTCAATTTCTTTTGTGCGATAAATTTTATTTACTTCTGTAAGTTTTATTATTGTATCCATAATCTTATTTCTTTTAATTATTAAACCATTCATTTTTATTCATCACGCAATGCATCAATCGGTTTGACATTACTTATTTTTCGAGCAGGGATATATATTCCTATTGACACAGTTAATACCACCACAACATAACACAATAATGATATTATCATAAAATGCTTGCCAAAGTTTGTTACCCAATAATCTATAATATTAAAACCTTCATCATATCTTATTGCAAAAGCTTTACTCAAAAACGGGAATTCTAATGCGATATAGTAATAAATGAAACAACCTATTGCGACTGCTATCGTTGACAATACTACCCCTTCTCCAATTAACATTTTTCGTATATTCCATCGCGTAGCACCAAATGAACGCATAACTCCGGCATCGCGTGTGCGATTGCGTGTTTGCAACCAAAATGTACCTATAATACCTAGTCCAACATTAATTAAAAAGAATATCGTGAGGACAAACACCAATCGGTTAAATATCTCATATTCACCACCTACTTTACGAATTAAATCATTATACGTGCACACATCAAAGACATAATAATTTCCCGATGAGAAATCATCTTCGGAACTCTCAAGCATTTTCACAAACTCCTCAACATCGACATTTGGCAACAATCTCACAGTCATTGTAACTTCAGGTTCTTTTGAGTCATATTGAGGACGAAAAGCCAAACTATTGACCGGACGGAATTGTTGATGTCGAACATCTTTAAGCACCCCTTTTATTGGGCTCCATATTGTATCATTGTTAGAATTAATAAAATACAACTTCTTTCCTACTGCATTTTCATCACCAAAAAATCTGCGGGCATAATCCTCTGTTACTATAATATCACTATAACCATAATCCATCTTTGATAATTCTTCAGCCGATGGGCTTCCTACCACGCTTCCCATTCCGTATGTTTCAAAAAAATTATTACCAGGAATAAATCTAATCACATCAACTTGTTTCACCAGTGAATCAATCGACTGATTTCCCGACACATAATGATAAGACATATTTGATTCTGAATTAATGTAATTCCATGATGTAAACTGATATGTTACATTTTCTACTCCTTTTTGTGCTTTTAGTTTTCGCATAATTCTATCCACATGTTCTTTTCGTGAATCAAGGCTGTCATAATCAGAATTATACTTAACATCGGCAGGTGTATATGACACTAAGTCTATTTTACAAAGTTGATTGTTATCATACCCCAACGACATTGTATCATTATATAAATACACTGCCGACACATCAAGTAGCACCCATAATATTATTGAAACTATAATTAGTTCGATAAAAATCCATCCATTATCCTTGCGATGAGTCCACAAGTTTTTTACTATCATTTTCAACATAAATCAATTATTTTTAGCGTTTAATGATTCTACAATAGGGCGTTTCAATGCATTGCGAGCCGGAATATAAGCACTCATCACATTCAAAACCACACAAGCGAGAAATGAAAAAAGAAAAACAATCGGAGAAAATATCATTTCAATTGTAAGTTTAACATTTGAGGTTCCCGACATCTCTCCCAATTCGGGTCTAATCACCATAAACAACCAGTCTTTACAACAATATATGAACACCCACGATAAGATAAAGCCAACAACACCTCCCATTAGCGTTAGAAACAAGTTTTCCCACATTACCTGCCTCAACAATTTACCTCGAGTTGCTCCAAATGATTTACGCACTCCAAGTTCGAGACTTCGCATACTCATACGCCCCGATATCATTCCACTTAAATTCAATGCAGGGACCAACAACAATATAAAAATCACAGCAAATAAAATTTTATAACCGGTTGAACTATAAAACGAGGACCAACCTTTAAAACCATTTGACTCTCTCACGACCGACACTAAATCAGTATATTCCGGACCTATTTCAAACTCCGTATTAACTGAATTATATTGACGCATAAGTTCAGCAATCTCACGTCTCAACGCATCTGCCTGAGTCTCACTTTCAACCAAAATTCGGAAACTATATCTGCCCAAATATTGATAAATAGCATCACATTCATTATATCCATCGGCTGTTGTATATGGCAATATCACTCCGGCAAATGATTCTGACATAATCATACTTGGTTCTTCATAAACGCCACATACAATATACTCTTTATTTCTTACTGTAATTGGTTTCTCCATTGCACCATCTACTGAGCCAAATAGTGCTTTTGCTGCTTCATCGGATATCACTGCTCGTTTTAGTTTTCCATCAAACTCAGATTGGGAGAAAGGTCGTCCCTTGATAAAATTAAATTGATAAATACGAAAAAACGCCGGGTCGGTATATCTACCATATAACTCAGTCTTTGTTTTTGCCGTTTTCACAGGAGTACGACCAATAAAGCCATATTCGGCCGAAACTTCTTTCTTGTTTTTTAATTTATAAAACCATTCTTCAACAGCCTTGTAAGAATAGCTTGACACACTCATTCCTCTTTCATTAGTCCTTTTAACACACAAATGTTTTACATAATACACATTCTCTCGATTTACATCGGGATAAAGTGGTGCGATATCCAAATACGCCACCACTACCATGATTGTTGTCGAAGCAATCGCAAGTGCTGTCCCAAAGATATATATCCCGGAGAACAACTTGTGTTGCTTCAACAATTCAATCGCTTGTTTAAAATAAATTTTTAGCATAATATGATTGTTTTATTATTTGATTAATACTTAATTTTCAATTTAGGAGCATTATAACGACTCATATCATTTAAGACCACCTGTTCGCCAACATGTAAACCTCTAACAACCTCAACATAATCATAATTGCTCACACCAAGTTCTACTTGTCGCAATTCCAACTCATCGCCATTTCGCACATATAGCATATAAGTTCCGGGCTCTTTATAAAACGAAGCGTTTTTTATTCGCATTGCATTTTCTTTTACTCCATCTGAAATATAAACATCGGTTTTCAATCCGGGTCGAAATAGTGTCAATGAGTCATTATCAAGTTGCACCGAGAATCCGGTAACACCATTTTTGGCTGTTGGTTCAATATTACTAACTACTCCTTCATAGTCAGTTCCATTTATTCGCGCCCTTACATTATTTCCTACTTTTACACGATTAGCGTAAGATTCTGCCACCTCTCCAATTATCTTAAAATGCTTCAAATCGGCAATAACCGCCACTTGACTACCTTGTGCCACCTGTGCCCCAATTTGATTACTGATAAATATGAGTGATGCCGAGCGCGGTGCTCTTATTTGTGCATCATTAAGAGTTCGTTTCATCTCATTCAATTCCTTTTTTAATATTGATAACTCCAACTCCTTAATTTTGTATCCGGCAGCTCGTTCTTTACTTTCATTTTCATATTGAGTTCGCAATTGTTGTAAACCTAATTCTTTAGATTTACACATAAATTGTACCTCTTTTACTTTATCTGTTGTGCCACTACCTATACTATCTAAGAATTTTTCATTTCCGGCCTCTACCAACATGCGATTGTATTCCATGTCGGCAACTTTAATTTTCATCTTAAGGTCCGACAAAAAGGTATTATTACTTAATCGTTGCTGTTCTAATTCATATCCTTTCATTTTTACCTTATCAACCATATTGTTATAATCGGTTTGTGCCGATTGTAAATCAAGCATCAATAATGGAGATCCTTCTTTTACAAAATCACCGGTTTTGGCATATACCTCAATAATTTTAGTATTGATAGGGGCTGTTACTATTTGTTCATAAACCGGAGACAACACACCTGAAGCACTCACGCTTACATCAACATTCCCTTTATCTATAGTGCAAAACTCCAAACAATCAAGGGATACATCATCTTTCATAAATGATATGACGACTGAAAGAAACACACATACACCAACAAGCATCATCGAGTATCTCAAAATACTCTTCCTTCTCTCTCGCAATTTTTCTTTCTTTGATATTTCTCTATCCATAATAATTTTCAATAAAAATTTCGTTACAATTATTATCAAAGCCTATGCCAAAAGCCTCAATCACTAAATATCAGCAATTTAGCATTCTCGCAACTGTCCATTATCGAACAGTTGTCCGTTTTTCAATCATAAATAAACGTCCGTTTTTCAAAAAATTTAAACAACTCAACTTTTTAACAGAATTGGCAAGAATAAAGCAAAAATAAAGCAAAAAAATTAGCCCTTTTCTCAATAAAAAGACGTACCTTTGCAACCTCTTTGTATCTATAAAGATTACAATAAATTTTACAACTACGAAACTATATATTCCAATGGACTGGATTCAGAATTTGCTATTTCCCGGAAATGAAACATTACCAAGCACTATTGTGCTATACTCCTTTGTAATTGCATTGGGGGTTTACTTGGGTAAACTAAAGATTTGTGGTGTTTCTCTCGGTGTGACATTCGTATTATTTGTTGGCATCATAATGGGACACTTCGGTTATATTGTTGACCATGAAGTGCTTCATTTTATTCGTGAATTTGGTCTTATTCTTTTCATCTTCTCTATTGGTTTACAAGTTGGTCCCGGGTTCTTCTCTTCATTCAAGAAAGGTGGGATGAAACTCAACGGGCTCGCCGTGCTTGGAATAGTTCTTAACGTAGCGATAGTATTAGGCATCTATTACTTTGAAAATGGCAAAACATCAATAGAAGCACTTGTGGGAGTCATGTCAGGTGCCGTAACTAACACTCCGGGGCTTGCCGCTGCCCAACAATCGGTCACCTCGGCTCAAGCCGACACTATGGCGATGGGATATGCCGCCGCCTATCCCCTCGGTGTGGTAGGTATTATCCTTGCAATGTTTATCATCAAAGCAATCTTTCGCATAAATGTAAAAAATGAAGTAAAAGAGATTGAAGACGAACAAGAAAACAGCCAATTAAAACCTCATATTCGCACATTTGAGGTGGCAAATAAACTAATTGATGGCAAAAATCTTGTAGAACTTCACGACATTATACAATGCAACTTTGTTGTATCTCGGTTGATGCGTCCCGATGATACAGTTGTAATACCCAAAGCTACAACAGAAATCCACACTGGTGACAAACTTTATATCGTGATGTCGGCTCAAGATGAAGACCGCATGAAAGCCGTTATCGGCCCCGAAGTCGAAATAGATTGGAATGCAACACCCTCGCAAGTAGTATCACGTCGCATACTAATCACAAAAGGCAACTATAACGGAGTTGCTCTCGGGTCGCTTCGTCTTCGCATGGGATATAAACTCAATGCCACTCGCGTGAATCGTGCCGGCGTTGATCTTCTCGCCGCACCCAACCTTCGTCTTCAAATAGGTGACCGTCTCACCGTGGTAGGGAATCCCGAAGACATCGAACGCCTTGCAAGCAAGCTTGGCAACTCAATGAAACGCCTCAACGAGCCAAACCTCATCACAATATTCATCGGCATCATGTTTGGTATCATACTCGGCTCTATTGACGTAGGCTGGGGAATGAAACTCGGGCTCGCCGGTGGTCCACTTGTAGTTGCAATTCTATTGAGCCAATTTGGCTATAAATTCAAACTCATCACCTACACATCCTCATCATCTTCACTATTGATGCGTGAACTCGGCATCTGTCTATTCTTAGCCTCGGTTGGAATTTCATCGGGACAAGGTTTTGCCGAGACTGTATTCAACACTACCGGTATGTGGTGGGTGATATGGGGCTTTATGATTACACTCATCCCTTTGATTATTGTAGGCTCTATAGCTCGTGGATATTACAAAATTAACTTCCTTACAATCATGGGACTTATGTCGGGAGGTTGTACCGATCCCCCCGCCCTTGCCTACGCCAACAACTCAACAGGCAATGACGCTCCAGCAGTAGCCTACTCTACTGTCTATCCACTCACAATGTTCTTGCGAGTAGTAGCTGCACAAGCACTCGTGTTATGCTTCATGTAATGTAGCTATCGCCATTCTATCCCTTTTAGAGCAACCATAAGGTCGGTGTGCGATTGAATACCACTCGCACGCCACACAACTTCACCATTTTTGAAAATCATAATAGTTGGCACCGATTGTATGCGATAACGCTCTGCCAATTCTTTTTCTTGGTCGATATCAACCTTTACAACATTCACTTCATCGCCCATCTTCTCCTTAAAATTATCGATAATAGGAATTTGGCGACGACAAGGACCACACCAAGTTGCATAGAAATCTACAACAGTTGGACGTGATTCACTGATTATTTCTTCAAATTGTTTCATCATTTAATCGTTTTGTCGGTTATCATTTAAACATATATTTAGCCATCAATGTTCAAAACAAGCTAAAAAGTAGCTTATTTTCATTTTAATGGAATTCAAATATCAACCTAAACTTGGCAAAATCAAAAGAAATCATTACCTTTGCACTCGCAACTTAAAATTTGCATAGCCTCAAAAGGCAACAACAAGGTAGGTCCAGTAGCTCAGCTGGATAGAGCAACAGCCTTCTAAGCTGTGGGTCGTGGGTTCGAATCCCGCCTGGATCACTAAAAAATCAGAACTTAGCCACCTAAACGGGTGGCTTTTTTATTCCCATCTTTTTGACACTCAGCGTTTAACAATTTCTAACAAACTGTATTAGAATGATTTAGCAATCATTGTGCTAAATTTTGATAGAGAAATTTAGCATTTGGTAGTATTGAAATAGTGTTGTAACTTTGGTCCACGAAACACAAAAATGTGCCAAAATTTGCAAAAATATTTGATTAACTTTGCGTTATAAAAGACAAACAATGTTACTATGTGTGATTATATACCAAGATTGATGTCTGACGAATCAGAAAAAGATGGTCATGCCGAATGTGTAATGAATTATGTCATTTCATGGAGTCTTCGTTGTGCAATAAAAGAAGTGTCCGTAACCAAGCCTATATTATATAGGAACTGTAAAGGTCTGTTATGTAAGTTGCTAAACATTTCTAACACCAATAATGTAATTTTTTTAAGTGTTAAAACATGGAAGCAATGGAAAAATACTGACTTGGTCGCAGAAATTACTGTTAACAACAATGGCACTCTTGAAAATCATGCTTTGTTAATTGAAGATAAATATTATTTTAAACTAAAAGAGCATCAATTAAGTACATATAAAAAACTCTTTGAAGAGCATTATTTAATGTCTGATAAGACTTTTAATTGGATACCCCACTACGCTTTAATAACATGTATAGAAAGAGATGATCCAAACTTTATTAAAGCAAGACATAATACCGCCACAGATGAAGGGTTTGAAATATTCACTTATTCAGAATTGAATTGTGAATTTGAAGAATGTGAAAGCGATATATTTAACGAGTTTTGGCTTTATTGGTGATTAAAACTTGTTGTTTATGCCTGTAAAGAACTCAAGGTTTTTGCCATGCTCTTCGAGTAGTCTTCTCATCAAGACAAGTGCGAGCCCGATAATAACGAAATAGCCGAACACGATTAAGTTAGCATCTTTCGGTAGAAAATTCAGCGTAAACACAGCATTCATTCGCTGTTTTAAGCGACATGAAGTCCACATAATTGCGGTCGAAGTCAGCACCACCGACGAAGCCTTTGAGATGAAGATTATAAGTTGCGTTTGACATAGTATTAAATTTATTTCTATATCAAAGTTAGCACCTTATTATAAGGGAATAAAAGACAAAAAAGCCTATCCAAAGATAGGCTTCAAATATAATTGACGATTTTATTATCAGAATAATTCAGAATGGCTACCAAGGCGAACGAGTTTGATGATGTTTTCTTCCTCGTCGAGCCAAATCAGCAACAAGTCATTTTCGACATGGCATTCCATAAATCCATTATAATTGCCTGTCAATTTATGTGGATTATAATTTTCAGGTACCACGCCTGTTTCTTGTAGAGAAGTAAGAACAGCTTTAAGATGCTCTATCTTTTTAGGATTGTTTTGAATGCGTTTAAGGTCTTTCTTAAACTGCCCAGTCATTTTCAGTGTAAACATACTCCTACAATGATGCAATCACTGATTCAAGATTGTCGGCATCCAAAGTTTCCAAGTCGCGATTTTCACGAGCCTCTTTCATAGCAGCCAAAGTTAATTTATTTGAATTGCTGTTTACAGCGTCCATCAAAACACTTTCGACATAGTTGTTCAAACTGCGATTTTCTCTTTCAGCAGCCTCTCTTAACTTATTTAGTAAACTTGTGCTTAGTCTAAAAGCAGTTTGTTTTCTTTCGATTACTATAGCCATAGTTAACAGTTATATAATGTATTATATTTGTAGTGCAAATGTATAACATTTATATCACACAAACAAATTTTCAAACAAAAGAGTTCCAACAAACAGCAAAAAAGGCCTCCGAAGAGACCTTTTTGAGTGTTGTTTGCGAAAGATTTATCTTTGGAAAACGTGACCATTATCAAAGTGGTAATCGCACATAAATAAATCGCGAGCGAAAGCATCGTAGTCGAAGTAATATGAAAGACTACCCAACATCTTGTCAAGGTCATAACATTCGTCAACGATATGTCGAGCGAACAATCGTGCAAATGAGAGCAAAATGAAGTTTACTTCAATTATGCCGAGTGCAGCCGATTGAAGGCATTGCCAAATCCTCTTCACTGTCAAATTTACCTTGATAAACTTCGTTGAACTTGTCGAGCTGGTCAATGCCATAGCAAGAGAGGAAAGCGACTACAGCATCACGATCAGAGTGATTGGCGAACTCGATGATTTTGTCGAAAAAATGAGACCTTTATTGGCCACGCCCAAATGTGCTACGCTCGACATAGCTCAAATAGATTTGGCTCTGTGGCTCACTCACCGCGCATATTCCGCTACGGATTTTGATTTTTTTAGTAAACTAACGAGGGCTGTCGGGGCTCCTCACGGAGAGTGGTTAAAGGAAATCCCTTAACAACCTCTTTAATTTACTCGAATTGAGCAAATTAACATTTTAAAGCCGTTACTATTTGTAAGGAAAAGTAAAATAAATAAGAGGCTGTCTAACAACAAAAGTTGAACAACCCCATTAAAAGTTCCAGAATTTTCTATTTGCTGTATTTGTACAGCAAAATACGAAAAAAGTGCAACAAATATTTTATAGTTTCATTGACGACTTTTAATGTACGACATTACCATTCGTATCAACCAAATACCAATCATAACTATCGTATTCATGCACCTCGAACAGATTCTTAGAGAGCATATTTATATCCGAGTAGATTGCAGGTGTAATAGGCTCACCCGTGATACGGTTCATAATACCGTAGCTATTCATTACCTCGTACTTCACAAAGTCGGCGAACTCATAAGAGAGGTCTCCACAGCTATCATAGCCATTAGGATATTTGAGGTCGTATGTACCATCAAACATAAATGGCTGTATGGTATTACCGTCAAAATCCACCTGCCACTTCTTGCCGCCTTTGGATAGGATAAAGCCATCAGACAACACATCTACATAACCATATTCTGCCGAATAAATAACATTGCCTCTTGAATCAAGAACACCGTGTTTACTGTTATCAACAATGATTCTGTAACCACTTTCGTGAGGAG